>NZ_BAABWM010000001.1:0-1455762 GCF_040369695.1 Pelagimonas sp. KU-00592-HH
CTATCCGAACCACTGAAAAACCACGCGCATTAACGCATTCCAGGAGTCCAACACATGAGTTTCTTCCCCATCGAGCAGGCCCCCGGCCGTCTCAACCGTTCCGAACTGGCCGTTCCCGGCAGCCAGCCCGGCATGTTCGAAAAAGCCGCCCAATCGGACGTCGACGTGATCTTCCTTGATCTCGAAGACGCGGTTGCGCCGGACGAAAAGGAACAGGCCCGCAAGAACATCATCGAAGCCCTGAACGACATCGACTGGGGCAACAAGACCATGTCGGTGCGCATCAACGGTCTCGACACCCACTACATGTACCGCGACGTGGTCGACGTGGTCGAACAGGCCGGTGAACGCCTCGACCTGATCATGATCCCCAAGGTCGGCACCGCCGCCGACGTCTACGCCGTCGACATGATGGTCACCCAGATCGAAGACGCCAAGGGCCTGAAAAAGCGCATCGGTTTCGAACACATCATCGAAACCGCGCTTGGCATGCAGAACGTGCACGAGATCGCCGCCGCCTCCAAGCGGAACGAAAGCCTGCACTTCGGCGTCGCCGACTATGCGGCCTCGACCCGCGCCCGCACCACCATCATTGGCGGCGTGAACCCCGACTATTCGGTCCTGACCGATCCGGCCGCCGACGGCGCGCGTGAAACCCACTGGGGCGACATGTGGCACTATGCGCTGGCCCGTATGGTCGTGGCGGCCCGTGCCAATGGCCTGCGCCCGATCGACGGCCCCTTCGGCGACTTCCAGGATGCCGATGGCTACCGCGCCGCCGCCAAACGCGCCGCCGTTCTTGGGTGTGAAGGCAAATGGGCCATCCACCCCTCGCAGATCGCGCTGGCCAACGAAGTCATGTCGCCTTCCGAGGCAGAGGTCACCAAGGCCAAGCGCATCCTCGAAGCCATGGCCGAAGCGGAAGCCGCCGGAAAAGGCGCAGTCTCTCTCGACGGTCGCCTGATTGACTATGCGTCGATCCGTCAGGCCGAAGTGCTAGTGGAGAAAGCCAAGCAGATCGCAGGCAACTAAGCAAAATCATCGAAAGCGAGACAGGCCCGGCCACATTTTGTCCGGGCCTTTTTCATGGTTGCCTGAAATTCTTGCAAAGTGAAACATGAATCAGTATTCATATTTCATGACCATGCAAGCACCTAAAACAAAACGCGGCACCGCTCGCCGCGAAATCCTGCTCCGCTCTGCCGAGAAAGTCATCGGCGAAAAGGGCTATGCCGCCGCATCCATCGCCGACATCACCCGCGATTCCAGTACAGCCCAAGGCACATTCTACCTCTATTTCGCGTCAAAGGCCGATGTTTTCAGAGAACTTGTTCTGGAAATGGGTGCTCTCATCCGGAAAGTAATGAGCGAGGCCACCTCAAGCGCCCCAAATCGTCTCGAAGCCGAACGCCTAGGGCTGCGCGCCTTTCTCGGCTTTGTGTCCGAACGCCCTCACCTCTATCGCATTGTTGAAGAGGCCCGTTTTGTCGATCCCGAGGCCTATCGAGACTACTTCTCGCAATTCGAACAGGGCTACCGCGACCAGCTTGAAAAAGCCGCCGCGTCCGGCGAGATCAGCCCCGGCAACGCCGAAGTCCGCGCCTGGGTTCTCATGGGCATCGCCAAGAACCTTGGCGACCGCTACGTCCTGCTTGACCAGAGCGCCGATCTTGACGCCGTCACCGACGAAGCCTTCGACATGATCAAGAACGGATTGGCCCCGTGACGCAAGGAAGCGATCTCCTGTCCCTGGCCGAGCACCGCGACGGTATCTGGCACCTGAAGCTCTCGGCACCCCGCGCCAATGCGCTTGAGCCGGTGTTTCTGGATATCATCCGTGCGGCAATGGACCGGATCGAAGCCACCGCGCCGCGCGCCCTTGTCATGACGGCCGGGCGCAACTTCTGTTCCGGCGGTGACGTGGCGCGCTTCTTCGAAGCGGTCAAGGCCGGCCAAGGCAAGGCTTATACCCAAAGCGTCGTGCCTGTCCTGCAAGAGATCGTCCTGCGTCTCACCGCCCTGCCCGCCCCCGTCGTCATCGCCGCACGTGGTGCCAACACGGGCGGCGGATGCGGGTTTCTCTTTGCCTCCGATCTGGCCGTCATCCACCCAACCACCTTTGTACAGCCCTATTACGCCCGCGTCGGCTTTGCCCCTGACGGCGGCTGGACAGCCCTTCTGCCGGAACGGATCGGTGCCGGACCTGCCCTGGCATGGCTTCAGGAAGACGCGCGCAAATCCTGCGCCGACCTGCGCGCCCTTGGCCTCGCGAGCCACGTCTCCGACACCCCCGAGGCAAAGGCGTTTTCGCTTCTGGACGACGTCAATCTGGCAACGCTTGCAACCGCCAAAACCCTCGTCTGGGATGCCGAACGCCTTGCCCGTCTCGATCGCCGTCTCAAGGCCGAGACCGAAGCCTTTTTCCAACGCATTGACCAGCCCGACACCCTTCAGGGCATGACCGCATTCCTGACGCCACAAGAGGCCTGAAACACATGTTCGACATCGTCACCGACATGGCCGCCAAGCGTGCCGAGATCACGCCTGACCGCATCGCCTTTGTGGAACAGGCCAACGGCCGGAACTGGAGCTTTGCCGAGGTCAACCGCGCCGCCAATGGCATGGCGGCGGGCCTGACGGACATGGGCCTGACCGAAGGCGACCGTGTCGCGATCCTCTGCCCCAATACGACAACCTTCTTCATTGCGCTCTTTGCCTGCCAGAAATCCGGTCTGGTCCTGTGCCCGCTGAACTGGCGTCAACCCGCCCCCGAACTGATCGACACGCTGGCCCCGTTTCCGCCACGTGTCATCCTGCATGACACCACCTTCGCCGGACCGGCCTATGACGTGGCCGAGGCCTTCTCGGTCCCGGCCGTCGCGTTCGAGGGGCAGGTCAGCGAATGGATCGACGCCGGCACCGATGGCTCTGCAGGCGTCATCCCCGCCGACAGGCTCTGGTACCTGCTGTTCACCTCCGGCACCACAGGCCGCCCCAAAGCGGTGATCCAGACCGCCCGCATGAGCTGGGCCAATGCCGTCAACATCGGGCAAGCCATCGACCTCACCAGCCAGGACCGTGCGGTCAACTTCCTGCCCCTGTTCCACACCGCTGGCATCAACCTCTACACCCTGCCTGTGTTCCTTAGCGGCGGGTGCTCCACGGTTCTGTCCAAATTCGATGATGCCACCGTTCTGACCATGCTTCAGGCGGGCGACATCAGCCAGTTCTTCGGCGTTCCCGCCATCTACCAGGCCCTCAGCCTGTCACCCGACATTGATCGCGTCGAATGGGCCACCATCCGCTGCGGCTGTGGTGGTGCGCCCCTGCCAGAACCCCTGATCCGCTTTTTCGCCGACCGGGGCGCCCGCGTTCTAAACGGTTTCGGCATGACGGAAACCGGCCCCACGGTGTTCCTGATGGACGAGGCAAACGCCGAGGCTAAGATCGGTTCGGTCGGGCGGCCGCAAATGCTCACCGAATGCCGCCTCGACGGCGTGGTGGACGGCGAGACCGGCGAGGGCGAAATACAGTTTCGCGGCCCCAACATCACCCCCGGCTACTACCAGAATGACGAGGCCACCAGAGGCGCATTTACCAAGGATGGCTGGCTCAAGACCGGCGATGTCGGCCATCGCGACGCGGACGGGTTCTATTTCATCGTCGACCGCATCAAGGACATGTACATCTCGGGCGGCGAAAACGTCTATCCGGCCGAGGTTGAGCGCATCCTCGTGCAACATCCCGATGTCCTCGAGGCGGCCGTGATCGGCGTGCCCGACAACAAGTGGGGCGAGGTTGGCGCAGCCTACCTGATGCCCCGCCCCGGCCACGCAATTGATGGCGAAGCCCTGCGCCTGTGGTGCCGCGAACGCCTCGCCGCCTACAAGGTGCCGGCGCACGTCGCACAGGTTGACGATTTCCCCCGCACAGCCGCCGGCAAAATCCGCAAACCCGATCTTCGCAAGGAATTCTCAGCATGACCGAGCTCAGCGCCATCTGGCGCCCCACTCAGGATGATTTCAACCTCTTCGCCAAAGTCTCCGGCGACGACAATCCGATCCACGTCGACGAAGAGTTTTCGCGCAACTCGGCCTTCGGACGCACGGTCAGCCACGGCATGCTGATCTATTCGAAACTCTGGGGCATGGTCTGCGCCCATCACCCCGGCGCGCGGTCGGTGGAACAGAAGATGATGTTCCCGAACCCCACCTATACCGGCGAAGACATCCGCCTCATGGTCACCGGCGCCATTCCCGGCCATGTCGAGATGCGCGCGGTTCGGGTTGCCGATGGCGCAGAGGTCTTTCTTGGCGAAGCGGAGGTCGCATAATGGAGGTTGGACAAAAGGCGGAACTGACCCGCACCTTCACCCCCGAGGACATCGCGGGATATGACGCGCTCGCATCGGGCCGAACTGAGGGCCAGGTGCCCGAACCCCTGATCGCGGCGCTGTTTTCCTATCTCCTAGGCGTCAAACTGCCCGGCCCTGGCACCAACTACCTGAAACAAGAGATCGCCTTCCCCGAAAAGGCCCCGCTGGACATGGCTCTGACCGCTTCGGTCGAAGTCACCCGCCTGCGGCCCGAAAAACAGATCGTGGATCTCTGGGCCAAGGCCACCCTGCCCGACGGCACCGTTGTCGCCGAAGGCCGGTCTCTGGTGAAATACGCCGACACCGGTCACGTATAATCACATCGTGAGACGACAAACAAAGGGCTGTGTCCGCTGAAAAGCAGGCACAGCCCTCTGCCGTTGGGTAGATCGAAAAACAGGGGACGGGCGATCAAAGACCGTCTTCAAACGCCTGAAGCGCGGCCAGAAATGCCTCCGGCTCCTCGAGGTTCGCCGAATGCCCCGACTGCGCAAACCCGACAGCATGCGCTTGCTGCGCGGTGTTCGCCATCCAGAGCGCCGTCGCCTCCGGGTAGACACGGCTCCTTTCGCCGTAGCCAACCAGCCAGGGAACATCGACCCTGGCAACCACGTCCCACAGATTCAGCGCCATCAGGTCATCCCAATAGGCCGCCATGATCGCGGGATCATTCGACAGCACCTGCAAAAGCGCGGCATCACGCGAAAACGCCGGCGCGCCCTCGCGGGTTGCGAACATGGTCGTGGCGATCTTTTCCGCAGCACTGGCCCAGTCTTCGTGGATTTCGCGGGTCGAGGCTGCAAGGCGTTCCGGCGTTGAGCCAAGCAGGCCCAAATCCCAATCCGATCCATTTGCCGGACGCGGGCTCATGTCGAGGGTCACGAGGCCAGACAGACGCGCAGTCCCGTGATCGCGGATGTAGGACCACGCCACCGCCGCCCCCATCGACCATCCCACCAACAGAACGTCCTCACGCCCCGTGGCACGGATCAACGCATCAACCTGCGCAACACAAGAATCAAGGCCGGTCGGATGGTCCGTATTGTCGCCATGGCCGGGAAAATCCGGGGCCATGGCCCGTGGTCCAAGGGCGTCAACAAGCGGATCGAACACCGATCCCCGCATCGTCCACCCATGCAGGAACAGGACTGGCCGGTCGTTAGATTTGGTCGTCATCATTTACCGGACCGCAAGCGCCCCACGATCCCCGTCGGGAAGAAATACACACTCAGGATGAACAGAACGCCCAGCCACAAAAGCCACCTATCGGGATCAAGCAGGCGCGACAACAGCGGGATCGCCTCGGTCGCCGCCGCCGCACTTCCCATCAGGTCCTGCAAATAGGTCTGCGCCAGCACCAGAAGCGTCGCCCCGATGGCCGCGCCCCAGATCGTGCCCATGCCGCCAATCACCACCATCAAGAGGATATCCAGCATGATCGCAAAGCTCAGCGTCGTGTCCGGCCCGACATAGCGCAGCCACAGGGCAAAGAGGCTCCCCGCCAGCGCCGCAATCGCCGCCGACAGACAGGTCGCAATCGTCCGGTAAGCCACCACGCGATAGCCAATCGCCTCGGCGCGGAAATCGTTTTCACGGATCGCCTGCAACACCCGCCCAAAGGAGGAATTCACCACCCGTAGCATCAGCAGGAACAACATGAGCGAGCAGAAGAACACCACATAGTAGTTCAGCAGCTTGCCATTGATCTTCACACCGGCAAATTCTCCCATCCGGTTGGCCGGACCAAGCGCGCGGGGGATCTTGAAGGTAAACCCGTCTTCGCCACCCGTCAGCCAGGACAGCTGGCTGACCAGCACCGCCACGGCGGATGCCACCGCAAGGGTGATCATCGCAAAGAAAATCGCCCGTACACGCAGCGAAAACAGCGCGATCACAAAGGCCAGCGCCGCCGCAAGCAAGGCACCGGAGAGAGAGCCGACAATCAGCGCGCCAAAGCCGCGCCCCATGTGCTGCGAGGCAAGGCCAACCCCATAGGCGCCAATGCCGAAGAACATCGTGTGGGCAAAACTCACGACGCCGGTATAGCCCAGCAACAGGTCATAACTCGCGGCAAGCACAATGAAAATCGCGATGCGCGCGGCAGTGTCCAGAGACCGGACACCGGGGAACAGGAACGGCGCAAGCGCCAACCCGAGGAAGATCGCGATCAACACCAGCGTGAGGATCTTGGAACGCGGCGCATCGCCGGAAATCAGGGACATGATCATCTCTTGGTCCTCACTTCGCCTTGACCACGGGCATCATGCCCTGGGGTCGCCACAACAGGATCACGGTCATCAGGCCGATGTTTGAAATCAGCGCGAGCTTGGGTTCGAGGAAGGCGATATAGTTCTGCATCAAGCCCACCAGAAGCGCGCCGATAAAGGCCCCTTCCACCGACCCAAGGCCGCCGATAATCACCACGATGAAGACAAGGATCATCATCTCCTCGCCCATTCCTGCGGTGATCACCTCTTCGTAAAGGCCCCACATTACACCGCCCAGACCGGCCAGCGCCGATCCCGCGATGAACACGCCGACAAAGACAACCCGCAGCCGATAACCAAGCGCCTCGACCATCTCGCCGTTCTCGACACCGGCCCGCACGATCAGGCCGATCTTGGTGCGGCGAAACACAAGGCGCATCGCCACGAACAGAACCAACCCGACGGCCACGGCCAGCAGGCGGTATTTCTCAAGCGCCGCGCCCCAGAAGGTCACCGCCCCCTTGAACATCTCCGGGCGCGTCAGGAAAATCTCTTCCGGCCCCCAGATCACGTGGATCATCTGCTCGATCACGATCAGGCCGCCCACAGTGACAAGAATCTGTTTGAGGTGCGCACCGTAAACCGGCTTTACGATCACCTTCTCGAAGGCCCACCCAAGCAGGCCGGTAACTGCCATCGCCGCCAGAACCGCAAGCAGGATCGCCGTCAGGTTCAGAACAAGCGAGGGCGCCGCCGCCCATTGCCCAAAGGCAAACAACACGCTGACCCCGACAAAGGCTCCAACCGAAATAAAGGCGCCGTGGCCAAAGTTGATCACGTCCATCAAGCCAAACACCAGCGTCAGGCCGGAGGCGATGATGAAGATCATCATCCCCATCGCCAGCCCCGAAACGGTCAGCGTCAGCCAGCTGGACGGGCTGCCAATGGCCACAAAGCCGAACACCACAAGGATCGGGATCAGCAGGAACGGCATCGCTTGCGCGATCCGCGCGGATAGCGGAACATCCGCAAAAGTAGGTTTATGATCGGGGGCTGCTGTCATCATCCCGCCTCCATGCTCAGGCCCATCAACTGCTCTTGCAGTTGGGCGCTTTCTGCCAGTTCACGCATCTCGCCAGTCCAGACAATCCGCCCGTCATCCATCACCGCGGCATAGTCGCCAATCGCCTTGGCGACGCCAAAGTTCTGCTCGACCATCAGGATCGACGCCCCCTGCGCCTTCAGCTCTTTCAGGGCCGAGGCCATCGTCGAAACAATCGCCGGCGCAAGGCCCTTGGTCGGCTCGTCGATCAGGTACAAGGACCGGTCTTCGGCCATCGCACGGGCAATCGACAGCATCTGCTTCTGTCCGCCCGAAAGGTTGCCGGCTTCCGATGTCCAGAAGGTCTTGAGCGGCGGGAAGGCCGCGAAAATCCACTCGCACCGCTTTGCATCCAAAGGTCCGGACGACGCCGCAAGCATCATGTTTTCCTCCACAGTCAGGTCGGTGAAAATGCCCATGTCTTCGGGCACAAACCCGATACCCGCCCGCGCCCGCGCCGGTGTGGCGGCCTGGGTGATATCCTCCCCGTCAAAGGTGATACGGCCCTGCTTGGCTACCCAAAGCCCCATGATGGTGCGCAATGTCGTGGTCTTGCCAACACCGTTGCGACCCAACAACATGGTCACCGCACCACGCGGCACCGCGAGATCGACACCATGCAGGATGTGATACTGGGCAATGTCGGTATAGACGCCCTCAAGGGTCAGGATCGCCTCAGACATCTTCCAGCTCCTTGCCCATATAGGCGTTCTGGACAACGTCCGACGCCATCACCTCACCCGGTTCCCCGTCCGCCACAAGCGCGCCGTTGTGCAACACGATGATCCGGTCCGCCAGCGCGCGGATCACGTCCATCTTGTGTTCCACCAACAGGATCGTGCGATCCCGGTCCGCCTTCAGTTCTGCAATCAGATCAAGCACCACCGGTGCCTCATCCACGCTCATGCCAGCCGTCGGCTCATCGAACATGTAAACCTTGGGGTCGATCGCAATCAGCATCGCAACCTCCAGCTTGCGCTGGTTGCCGTGGCTCAGTTCCGAAACAAGCTGATCCTTCAGCGTATCCAGCCGCACCCGCTCAAGCACCGACATCGCCTCGGTGGTCAGCGCCGTATGGCTGTCCGCCATCGTCAAGAGCGACATCCCGGCCCCGCGGTGCGCCTGCACGGCCAGACGCACGTTTTCAAGAACGCTCAGCCCCGGAAACAGGTTGGTCAGCTGAAAGGCCCGTCCCAAACCGCGATGGCACCGCTCCGACACCGACAGGCGGGTGATGTCCTCGCCCATCAGTTCAACACGGCCTTCGCTGGCCGGAATCTGGCCGGAGATCAGGTTGAAATATGTGGTCTTGCCCGCACCGTTCGGCCCGACAATCGCGGTCAACTCACCGGCATGAAAGGCGCTGCTGACAGCATCCACTGCCACATGCCCACCAAACCGCACGGTGAGCCCGTGGGTTTCCAGAAGCGTCTGGGTCATGGTTTCGCTCTTGGTTGGAAAATCGAAAGTGGCAGGGCGCAAAGGCGCCCCGCCCGTGGTTTGTTACTGATTGCGGACCGGAATGTTCATCTCGTCCATGCCCAGCTCACGTACCAGCACCGGTACGCCGTAATCCTTGCCGTCCTGCACTTCGGTGCGGAAGTGATACATCGACTGCATCGCCTGGTGGTCTTCGGCGCGGAACTTCATGGTGCCCTTCGGGGTCTCCCACTCCATGCCTTCCATCGCCCCGATCAGCGCGTCGGTATCCTCGGCGCCACCGGCCTTCTTGATCGCCTCGACAACCGCGATACCGGCTGCCATGCCACCTGCGGTGAAGAAATCCGGCGGGCTGTCATGACGCTTGAAGTGCTCTTCAACCAGCCAATCGTTCACCGGGTTGCTGGGGATTTCATAGTAGTAATAGGTCGCCCCTTCGAGACCCGGCATTTCCTTGTAGGCCTTCAGCGCCGCGAGGATGTTGCCACCGGTCGCGATCTCGATGCCGAACCGCGAGGGGTCCATCGCGTTGATCTTGCTCATCGGGTTGCCGCCACCGGCCCAGATCAGGAACAGCTTCTTCGCGCCGCTTTCCCCTTCCATCGCGGTAAAGATACGCTCTGCCGCCGCGGTAAAGTCCGTGGTGTCCGTCGGCACATATTCCTCGTGCGCGATCTTGGCACCGGTCGCCTCAAGCGCCTCCTTGAAGGCGGCCACGCCGTCACGGCCAAAGGCATAGTCCTGCGCGAGCGTCGCGATGGTCACCCCTTCGCCGCCAAGCGCAACCGCGTTGGCAATCGCGTCCTGCGACGAGTTGCGGCCAGTGCGGAAAATGTAGCGGTTCCACGCCTTGCCGGTGATCGAGTCCGCCACCGCAGGCTCGACGATCAGCACGCGCTCGTATTCTTCGGCCACCGGCAGCATCGCCAGCGCCACGCCCGAGCTGACCGGACCAACCGCGATATGCGCGTCGTCGTCACCATAGGCTTCCGCCAGCAGGCTGCGGCCCTTGGCCGGATCAAGCTGGGTGTCCTTTTCGATCACTACCAGCGGCTCACCATTGATTTCCATGGTCCCGCCGGTTGCATATTCCAGGCCCATCATCAGGCCGTCATGAGATTGCTTGGCATAGGCCTCGAACGGGCCGGTTTTGCCATAGACATGAGCAATACGAATTTCAGCCGAAGCCGCCGTGGCAAGCGCCAGCACGGCAGTGGCTACACCGAGTTTCAAAAAGCGTTTCAAGAAAGACTCCTCCCATCCTTGTCGCACCAAAAATGAAACATGAATCACCATTCATGTCAACGAAAGGATATTCGATTTCACAATCTCCTTTGAAATCAAAAGGAAGGCTGCACCAACGCCCACGCCGCCTGCATGAACCTTCGCAATTTTCGGGGAGGAAGAGTCAGTAAATTCAGAAGCAAAAACCCTGCGTCCCTGTCACAGTCACACCGACGTGCAGGTCCGTGGGATCACCAAAGGTCAGTCTTCACCAGACAAAAACATTCTTGTCATAAACAAAGACCTTGATATCTCCCGAACCCGTTTGAAGGATCCCCTGGAAGGTGTTCACAGCCATTTTCGTAGTGCACACGTAGACAACGTCGCTCGCTAGAGCGCCCGTCTTTTTGGCGTATTTTTCGGCAAGCATCTTGTTGGCCTCGAGTTCATCAAGGCAATTGTCCCACTCAACATCCAAAAAGCGTTCGATTTCCATCGAAAACGCATCCAGATGTACCTCCAACAACCACCCATCCGGTTCGAGCAACGCCTCGATTGGTTTCTTGGAAACGATCAGGGCACCACATGAATCGTCGCCATGTGCAACAAACAAGGCGCGATCTTCCAGTGTGTAAATCTCGAGATCGCTGTTTTTCACATCCGTTAGAAAATAGGGATGATAATCGACGCGCTGTAGGTTTCGGCTACTCTCCGGAGGGAAATCCGCCAAGCATTGCTCACGTACAGTGACAAACCCAAGCTTGTTTGTGACCTCAAGTGCGGAGGCTTCACATCCTGTGAGCACCGCGACTATGAAAACCAAAACTGCGAAGTGCCTCGAAATCCCAATCATATTAGTCTCTCAATTTAGGGTGCAATAAAGTGAGTAGATCAGCGCAAAGCGTTCATGGCCCCAGAAGGGCACGCCCCTATACCTGACGCCAATTGACGCCACAGTGTCAACTGCGGTATTTGGCGCACATCTCGCAGGACAAACAGAAAAAGAAGGGAAATGGCGGAGCGACAGGGATTCGAACCCTGGAGACGGTTTCCCGCCTACACACTTTCCAGGCGTGCGCCTTCGACCACTCGGCCACCGCTCCGTGCGACGCTCTTTAGCGTTTCAGGGAAGGGATGCGCAAGAGGCAAAACCACCCTTCGCGCGTTTTGTCGAAATCAGCTGTCCAGATGCAGGTTCACGCGCCTGTTCTGACGGCCTTTTTTCTCGATCTTGCCAATCCGCACCCGCCCGATCTCGGAGGTCCTCGCCACATGGGTGCCGCCACAGGGTTGCAGGTCGATCCGGTTCGCCCCTTCGCCGATATAGACAAGGCGCACACGCCCCTGCCCCATTGGCGGTTTGACCGACATGGTTTTCACCAGCCCCGGATTGGCCTTCAACTCATCATCGGTGATCCAGTCCTGCCCCACGGTCAGGTCCAGCTCGATCAGCGCGTTCAACGCCTCGTCCAGCGCCTCTTTCTCTTCCGGCGCATCTGGCATGTCGAAGTCAAGACGCCCCTTCTCGGCGCTGATCGACCCGCCCGTCACCGGCAGCGGAATCACCACCGACAGGATATGCAGCGCGGTGTGGATGCGCATGTGACGATAGCGGCGCTCCCAGTCGAGTTCCTGCGTCACGGTCGTGCCCACCGCAGGAAGCCCCGCCGGCTCGGCCGCCACCAGCGCCACCTGATCGCCCTCGGCCTTGACGGTGGTGGCGATCTTCATCTCGCCCCCGCTCCAGCGCAGCATCCCGCTGTCGCCCGGCTGCCCCCCGCCCGTGGGATAGAACAGCGTGCGGTCAAGAACGATACCGCCCTCCGGCGTATGCGCTACGACAACCGCCTCGGCCTCGCGCAGATAGGCATCCTCGCGGAACAACAACTCGCTCATCGGTCTCCTCCATCGCCATCCGGCGCGTCCACATCCGACAGGTCCGGCGGCATGGCCGCGTTCTGCGGCACGCTCACGGGCTCGACCTGCACCGGATGGGATGTGTTCAGTTTTTCGGGGTTGCGCAGCCAGATATCCTGTTGCGGGAACGGGATTTCGATGCCCGCCTCCATGAAGCGCTGTGCAATGTCATAGTTCATGTCCGACCGCACGCTCAGAACCCAGTTCACATCCCGCAGGATGGCGCGGATTTCAAAGTCCAGCGAACTGGCGCCAAACCCCTGGAACACGACATAGGGCGCAGGCGACGCCAGCACCATCGGATGGGCATTGGCCACGTCCAGCAGGATTTTCTCGACCAAACGCGGATCGGTGCCATAGGCCACGCCCACGGGCACGATCACCCGCCCCACCGTGTTGCCACGGGTATAGTTCGTCACCGTCCCCGCCACGAGATCGCTGTTGGGAATGATGACATCGGTCCGGTCAAAGGTCTCGATCCGCGTCGAGCGCACGGAAATATCGCGCACATAGCCCATCTGGCCATTCACCTCGATCCAGTCGCCCTCGGCGATCGGACGCTCAATCAGCAAGATGATACCGCTGACAAAGTTCGACACCACGGTCTGCAGGCCGAAACCGATCCCGACAGACAGCGCCGAGGCCACCAGCGCGATCGAGCCAAGATCAATCCCGGTGTTCTGGATCGCGATGATTGCGGCCACGGTCAGGCCGACATAGCCCACACCCGCCACAACCGCATTCTGCCCGCCCGCATCCAGCTTGGTGCGCGGTAGAACCGAGTTGCGCAGCGTGCTCTGGAGAAGGCGCGTCAGCCCATAGCCAACCCCGAAGACCGCGATGAAGATCAGCACCTCGCGCGGCGAAATCGTGACATCGCCCACCCGCAGGCCAGCGCCGATTTTCTGGATCAATTCAGAGATATACTGCGGCCCCGCCCCCCAGAACAAAAGCACCAACGGCACGGCGGCGATCAAGAGAAGGAAGGCCAGAAGCACCGACCACAACGAACTTTCAACGCGTTCCTGATCCCCGGACAAGAGCGACAGGAACCGGATCAGCCCACGGTGCAGGATACCGATCAACCCGCCAAGGAAGACCGTGTAGATCGCAGGAAACACCAGCGCCGCCGCGCCACGGGCATAGCCCACGGCCACCAGCACCATGCCAACGATGGCGACCGCCCGCAGCGCCTTGGCCAGCAACGAGATCACCTGCGCCGAAATCGCGCCGTCGGCCTTTGCATCGGCCCGAACGGTATCGACATGCGCCCGCAAGATGCGCGCGAACCGCAACATCAGAAGACCGGAGACAAGGATCAGCGGGAAATATACGACCGCAGAGGCGGTCTCACTCCAGTTGTCATAGCGCGACACGTCCCGGATCATGGTTTCGACACCAAGAACCACACCGATCAGCAAACAGTCATAGCGTCCTTCCCGACGATGCTGTTCGCTTAGAACCAAAACGCCCTGCTCTCCCTCGCGGATCGGAAACAGCCGGCGACCGATCCAGACCGGCATCAACGACATGAAGGCCGCCACCGGCAACGCCTGCAACAGGATGCCCCCGCGAATACCCGCAAGATCGGTGACATAGAGCGCCTCGGTCACAAGGAAAACGCCCACCAGCGGCAGGATCACGTGCCCCAGCGAAATCAGGAAGCCCCCCAGCCAGCGGCCGCTCGACATGCCCTCTTGATACAATGAAGCCTGCGCCCGGTCGGTCCAGTTGCGACCACGCACCACCAAGAGCGCGCCCAGCAGGAAGAGAAACAGGATACGCGGAAGATTGCGCTGGAATTCCTTGTTGGTCCACTCATAGGCCCAGGCCGTGCGGACTTCGCCGATGACATGCACCATCGACTGCGCAAGCGCATCCCAGCCTGATGTCCAGTTCGCGGGGTTCAACGGTGTCGGACCCCGTTGCAAGAGCTCGGCCGTTCGGCGCTCCTGCAAGACCTTGTCGACCCCGGCAATGAGTTCATCGGCCTCGGTTTCCGCAAGTTCCGCCTGAAGGATCGGCTCGCGTGCCTGCGCCAGCGCAGTTTCCAGACGCGCACGCTCTGCGGCCACGGCTTCGGTGTCACCGCCTTCCGGCACCGGCCCCAAGCGATCAAGCTGCGCTTTCAGGGTCTGGATATTGACCGAATAGGCCGATTGCGCATTGGCAAATGTGGACCGCCAGTCCACCAACTGCCCGCGCAGGGTTTCCATCGCCACCTGCGAGGCCCGCCCCGCATCAATCGCTTCGGCGGCCCGCGCAGATACCCGCCCCCAACGTTCGAAATCGGGCGGGTCTGTCTGCGCCGCAAGGCCGCTCAATCCCGGTAGAACAACGAGAAGAAGAACGGCAAGCGCACGGCGCAGAAATGTCATGTCAGGCCTCAAACGTCCTCGAAAACACCCGGAATGCTCGCCGGACCGGACGTCAGCCATTCCGGCGTTGGCAGGCCCTTTTCACGCAGGAAGTCGGGGTTGAACAGCTTCGACTGGTAGCGCGTACCATAGTCGCACAGCACCGTCACAATGGTGTGGCCCGGCCCCATTTCCTTGGCCATGCGGATCGCACCGGCCACGTTGACACCGGAAGACCCCCCAAGACACAGGCCCTCTTCCTGCAAGAGGCCAAAGACCACCGGCAGGGATTCCTCGTCGGGAATCTTATAGCACATATCCGGCGTAAACCCTTCCAGGTTCGCGGTAATCCGGCCCTGGCCGATGCCCTCGGTGATCGAGTCGCCACCGTGATCCTCACCGGTATAAAGCTTGAACATGCCCGATCCGCCCGGATCGGCCAGCGCAACCTTCACGCCCTTCGGCTGAAGCGCGGCACCCACACCGGCCAGCGTCCCGCCCGAACCAACGGCACAGACAAAGCCGTCAACCTTGCCTTCGGTCTGCTGCCAGATTTCCGGCCCCGTGGTCTCGATATGCGCCTGACGGTTGGCCACATTGTCAAACTGGTTCGCCCAGATCGCGCCGTTCGGCTCGGTCTTGGCCAGTTCCTCGGCCAGACGCCCGGAATAGCGCACATAGTTGTTCGGGTTCGAATAGGGCGCCGCCGGCACCTGAACCAGCTCGGCCCCCGCCAGACGGATCATGTCCTTCTTTTCCTGGCTCTGGGTTTCCGGGATCACGATGACCGTCTTGAACCCCATGGACGCGCCCACCAGAGCAAGACCAATCCCGGTGTTGCCCGCGGTGCCCTCGACAATGGTCCCGCCCGGGCGCAGATCGCCGCGCGCAATGGCATCCTTGATGATAAACAGCGCGGCCCGGTCCTTGACCGACTGGCCGGGGTTCATGAACTCGGCCTTGCCATAGATCTCGCAGCCCGTGGCCTCGCTGGCCTTGTTCAAGCGGATCAGGGGAGTGTTTCCAACGGCAGCAGCCAGGTCGGCAGCAATTCGCATCAGCGCGTTCCTTCTAAATCTCTTGGCATCCTGTGTAGGACGCCCGCATCCCGAACTCAAGCAGCGTTGCGCAACCGATCACGATGCCGTGCAAGCCACAGGGCCGCCAGAACCAGCGGCGCATTGACCGCCTGCATGGTGTCCACCATCTCCATCAGGTCCTCAAAGCCGAACAGGTAGGATCTGATGTCTTCCGCCTCGCTTTCAAGCCCCGACACGCCATCACTGCCATCCGGCAGATCGGCAATCCCGATATAGATGTCGTAATACTCGGTCGAACACCCCGGCGAGGCATAGCAATGCGCCACGTCATGCAATTCCCGCAGTTCGATCCCCGCCTCTTCCTGCGCCTCGCGATGGGCGGTCTTCTCCGGCGTCTCGCCTGCATCGACCCGCCCCGCAATCGGCTCAAGCTGCCACGGACGCTCATCCCCCCGCGCCAGAGGGCCAGGGCGAAACTGCTCGACCAACAGCACCCGATCCCGCACCGGATCATAGGGCAGCACGATCATCGCGTCCGTCGCAAGGAATACGGCCCGGTTCACCATCTCGCTCTGACCGCCATCGTAGCGGCGGAATGTCAGGTCGTATTCATCCAGCGCGAAGTATTTCACATAAGGCCGGTTCACATTGTGCACCCGCGCGTCCTGCGCGCCAAACCCGCTCGGGCTGTGCGCAAGGTTGCGCGCCTTCGCATTCACCTTTGCCGTCGCCCGGGCACGGATCATCGGGAACAAATCGGCCACCTCGCCCGCAGACTTCTGGCCGAAATACCCCATGACTTCCTGCGCCGCATAGCAACTCATCTCGCCCCAACGCTCGCTCCAGGCTTCAAGGCTCCAGAGGTCCCCCTGCGGCCAGCTTCCCGGCTCCGGGAAATAGACTTCGGTCGCAATGGCGCCCACCGAAGTGTCCACCGTCACCGGCTTCAGGGCATAGTCAAAGCCGCCCTCGTAGAAATTCAGACGCGCCACATCCTCATCGCGCAGGCCCGACACGACCACGCCTTCGGCCCCGTCACCACCTTCCACGATCATCGGAAACGCCTGCCCGTCGGCCCAGTGCACGGCATGATCCGCAAGGCTGGCCGCCCGCATCTCGATCAAGTCCGCCGGCCGGCCAAGCACGATCGACAGCAGCGGCACATGTCGCAATGTGCCGTAGAAAAACAGGGATTTCACGTGGTTATCTCCAGTGACGATGGGCGAGCTCGGCAAGCAGCCCCGACAGGAGCGCCCCGATCACCAAGGCTGCAATCACCTTCACATCCAACAGGTACCGCGCATAGTCAATGGCGATCTGGATGATCCCGCGCAGCGCCTCCATCGGCTCCGAATAGGCATTGCGCAGCGCCTGGTCCAGCATCTCGTAAGTGCCAAACACAAACAGACCCAGGAACAGCAGGGCAATCACCGATGTGATGCCATTGTTGATCGCATCGGTCACCGATCCCCCGGCCTTTGCCCCCAGCATTTTCCAACCGACAAAGAGGCCGAGACCCGCCGAAACCGGTGTGAAATAGCCAAAGTTCATCGAGATTTCGCGCAGGATCACCGCCTTCACCAGTTCTGCCACCACGGCACCAAGGATCCCGAGACAAAGGGCGGCAACCAATTTCGAACCTGTGGGCATATGCTATTCCGGCCTGCTGATAGTCACTTGTGTCACGTCACAGTTTCCGCTGTGAAACGCCGCCGCGCAAGAGGTGAGATAGAAATTCCACATCCGCCGGAACCGGTCATCAAACCCAAGTTCCTGCACCCGGTCCCACTGCGCATTGAATGTCTCGTGCCAGCGCCGCAACGTCTGGCTGTAGCTCTCGCCGAATTCAACCGATTTCACGAAATGCAATCCGGCCCTGGCGACCTCGTCCTTCAGGGCTGCCCGGCTTGGCAGCATACCACCAGGAAATATGTATTTCTGTATAAAATCAACACCTTTCCTGTAAGTCTCAAACCGCTCTTCGGTCAGCGTAATGATCTGCAACGTCGCCTGTTTTCCGGGCCGCAGGCGCTCGCGCACGGTCTCGAAATAGGCCGGCCAATACTTCTCTCCGACCGCCTCGAACATCTCGATACTGGCAATCCCGTCATATTGGCCCTGCTCATCGCGGTAGTCCTGAAGCTTGAAATCAACAAGGTGCGAAAGACCCGCCTTTTCAATGCGTTCCTCGGCAAACTTCAGCTGCTCCTCGCTGATCGTCAGCCCGGTCACCCGCAGCCCGCGCTCCCTAGCAGCATATTCGGCAAACCCGCCCCAGCCACAGCCGATCTCCAGCACGTGATCGCCGGGTTGTGCCCCCATCTCGTCCACCATCGAGGCATATTTCGCCGTCTGCGCCGCCTCCATGCTCTCCTGTCCCGTCTGGAACAGCGCCGAGGAATAGGTCATCGTCTCATCCAGCCACAGGGCATAGAATTCATTCCCGAGATCATAGTGATACGAGATGTTCTTCTTCGCCTGCTCCTTGGTGTTGCGGTTCATCCAATGGCGCATACGTTCGTAAATCCGGACAAAAAACATGCCGGGAAACCCGTCATACAGCACGTCATTGTCACTTTGCAGGAAATCCAAAAACGCCTGAAGGTCCGGTGTGCTCCACCCGCCTTCGATATAGGCATCGCAAAACCCCAGATCCCCCTCGCGCACCAACCGGGCAAAGGTATCCTCGTCATGCACCCTGAGTTCCGCAACAGGCCCCGCCTCCGGCCCCTCGGCCCGGAACACACGCCCATCGGGCATCACGAAATCGATCCGCCCCCGGTTGATCTTGGTGGCAACATCAAAGACGTTGGAAAAATACCTCGGCAGGCCCTCCTGCCCCTCGGTCGTCGTCAGGATCATCCGCTTCCTCCCCTCGCGGTTATGCCCCGATGCTAGGACGGATTGTCGCAATTCGGCAAGATTTTCATACCAATCCGGGAAAACACTGTGTTTCCAGCGCCTTGAAACGGAAAAGGGCGCCCGAAACCGGACGCCCTTGCTTAAATGCACCGTAAATACTCCCGCCGGAGGCATCCCAAGGGCGCCTCTACTGATGCGACTGCGGACTTACAGCACCGCTTCCAGCGCGTTCAGCAACTGGTCGACCTCGGCCTGCGACGTGTAATGTACAAAACTCACGCGCAGCACCCCCTTCTCCATATCGACACCCTGCGCTTCAAGCGCGCGTACCGCATAGAAATCGCCGCCTCCGGCCATGATGCCGTGACCGGCCAGCTCGGCGGCCAGATCCTCTGCCGATCTTTCACAGGCCAGCGCCACGGTCGGTGCCCGCTTCTCGGCATGATCCGGTCCCAACAGTCGCACCGAATTGCGTGCCTTGGCGAAATCCAGCACCGGCTGCAACAGCGTCACCTCCTGCGCACGCATCAGATCATGCACCGCCTCGCCACGCCCCGCATCGGTCTCGGCTGAAACCCCGTGATGGGCCGCCATCGCGTCGATATAATCGGCCATCCCCGCACAGGCCGCCACCTGCGCATGATCCGGTCCTGCCGGCGTGAACCGCTTGTAGAGTACGTCGGCATTGAAATAATGCGCCTGATTGGGAAGCATCATGCCAAGGTTGCGCCGGATCACCATGCAGCCCTGATGCGGCCCATAGGTTTTATAGCTTGAAAACAGGTAGATATCCGCCCCAAGCGCCCCCACATCCGGCAGGCCGTGCGGCGCATAGCTCACACCATCGACGCAGACAAACGCCCCCGCCGCATGGGCCCGCGCGGCAATATCTGCCACCGGATTGATCTCGCCCACCACGTTGGAACAATGCGGGAAACACACCAGCCGCACCTTCTCATCCAGCAAGTCATCAAGTTTTGCCACGTCAAGATGCCCGGTCTCCGGATCAATCTGCCATTCGCGCACCTCGATGCCCGCATCCGCCAGCCGCCGCCACGGGCCGGTATTGGCCTCGTGATCCTGGTTGGTTACGATGATCGCATCGCCCGGTGTCATCCACTGCCGAAAGGCCTGCGCCAGTACATAGGTGTTCTGCGTGGTCGACGGGCCGAAGGACAGCTCATCTGTCTCCACCCCCATCAGCGCGGCAAGACGGCGACGGGCCTCGTCCATTTCCTCACCCCCAAGGCGCGAGGCCTCGTAAGGCGCATAGGGCTGCACCTTGCGCTGGTGGTAAAACCGCATCAGGCGGTCAATCACCGGCTGGCAGGTATAGGACCCGCCCGCATTTTCGAAAAACGCCTGCCCCTGCAAAGCAGGTTCCGCAAAAGCCGGGAACTGATCCCGGACCCAGTTGATATCGAGTGAGGTCATCTTCGCTCCTGTGTCCTCAGAAGCGCACCGGTCCGACAGGTGACCAGACGGGCGCGCAAATTTACCCAATCCGGCAGGTCTTCCAGCCAGCCGCACGGGATGTCTCTCCGTGGGCAGCCGCGCATCACGCGACAATGGCAAATTGCTATCGGGGCTTGCGGAACCGGTCAAGTCGCGGACCTGTCGAAAACGAAAAAAGGGGCCGCGAACGGCCCCTTCTCCATGCGTGAAAAACGCGTGTCTTACTTGCGGCGTTCGCGGGTCAGACCGATAAAGATCGACAGGCACATCAGCACCAGGACGATGGCAAAGGGGAAACCCGTTGCAATCGCTGCGGCCTGCAATGCGCCAAGACCGCCCCCCAGCAACAGCACGATCGCAATCGCACCTTCCAGAACACACCAGAACACGCGCTGTGCGGTCGGTGCGTTGGTCTTGCCGCCTGCGGTGATGGTGTCGATCACCAGCGAGCCTGAGTCCGACGAGGTCACGAAGAACACAACCACGAGGATGATGCCGATGAACGACAGGATGCCGGTCAGCGGAAAGGCCTCGAACATCTTGAACATCTTCAGCTCAAGCGCCGCATCCTTGAGCGCGGCTCCGCCGTCACCCATGATCTGCTCCAGCGCGGCTCCGCCGAAAACGGTCATCCACAGTGCGCCGACGATGGTCGGGATCACGAGAACACAGATGATGAATTCGCGCACGGTACGACCACGCGAAATACGCGCGATGAACATGCCGACGAACGGGGACCAGCTGATCCACCATGCCCAGTAGAAGGTGGTCCAGCCCTGCATGAAGTTGGTGTCTTCACGACCAACCCAGTTCGACAGCGCAGGCAGTTCCTTCACATAGGCCACCATGTTGTCGAAGAACCCGGTCAGGATCGCGACGGTCGGCCCCAGAACAAGCACCAGAAGCAGCAGCACGGCGGCAAGGATCATGTTGGCCTCGGACAGGCGCTTCACACCCTTGTCCAGACCGGCCACCACGGACACCAGCGCAAAGACAGTGATCACGATGATCAGAAGAACCTTCATACCGTCGCTTACCGGCACACCGAAAAGATAGTTCAGACCGGCCAGCGCCTGGCTCGCCCCCAGACCCAGCGAGGTTGCAAGACCGAAGATGGTCGCGAACACGGCCAGAACGTCAATGACATGGCCCAGGAAACCCCAGGTGTACTTGCCGAAGATCGGGTAAAACACCGAGCGCATGGTCAGCGGCAGACCACGGTTGAAGCTGAAGAAGGCCAGCGCCAGCGCCACAACGGCGTAGATCGCCCAGGGGTGCAGCCCCCAGTGGAAGATCGTCGCGGCCATTGCCAGATCACGCGATGCCGCCGCGTCACCGGCAGCGGCCCCAAGCGGTGCCCAGTCGGTCCGAACACCGTTTTCTGCGGCCGTTCCGCCAATCGACGAACCGTAATGCGAAATCGGTTCTGCAACACCCCAGAACACGAGGCCAATGCCCATACCGGCCGCGAACAGCATCGAGAACCACCCCGCATAGCTGTAGTCCGGCTTGGCATCCTTACCGCCCAGACGGATACCGCCATAGGGCGTCACAATCAGGAACAGGCAGAACAGGACAAAGATGTTACATGCGATCATGAACACCCAGTCGAAATTGCTTGTCAAAGCGGGGCGCAACCAGCCAAAGAATTCGCCTGCCTCTTCCTGGAAAACCAGCGAAAAGAACACGAATGCAATGATGGTCAGGCCCGAAACCCCGAAAACGGGGTTGTGAATATCCAGTCCCATGATCTGGATATTGTCCTGGCCGACTTCATAGTCGGCCTCTTTCTTGTCAGACATGACTCTACTCCTCTGTAGTGGGGCAGTGATCGGCCAGATCGGCGGAAACGCGCCTGACAAAATGGACGTCATCTAGACAAAAGCGACAAAGTTTAACGGAAACCGGACAGAAAAAAGACGGCGCTTCCACGGAGGAAGCGCCGCTCACCGAAGACAGGCCTTTCTGGGGATCAAGGCCCGTTTCACCACTAAGAAGCACGTAAGGCGCGCCCGAAACTCTGTCAGGATTGCGGAGGAAACATACATCCCGAACACACCTTACAAAACGACAATTGCCGACCCTTGCGAGTCGGCAACATGATCCAGATCAAATAAATGCTGAATTTGGAATATTTCTTGCGCGCGTCAGCCCAGGGCCGCCCGGATCTTGTCTGCATGCTCCTTCAGAACCCCGAAATCCGCCATCTGTCCCGGCGGACGCAGCTTGACGCCCTCGTGACGCGGCAGCACGTGGTAATGCAGGTGGAACACCTCCTGCCCGCCCGCGGCCTCGTTGAACTGCTGCACGGTCACCCCTTCGGCGCCAAAGGCCTTCATCACCGCGTGGCCCATCCGACGCACGGTCTTCAGGCAGGCCGCGAGTTGTTCGTCCGACGCATCCAGCATGTTGCGGCAGGGCGTTTTCGGAATGATCAGGCAATGCCCGTCCGCACGCGGCATGATGTCCATGAACACATAGGTGTCCTCGTCCTCATACAGCTTCTCGCTGGGGATCTCGCCCCGCAGGATCTTGGCAAAAATGTTGTCGGTGTCGTAGCTCATCAGCCTCTCCAGAATCACTTGCTTGCCCCAAGATTAGCCCGCCGCCTTGGCAAGCGACAGCCAGCCTTCGCCGTTCTGGCAGGCCTGCGCCCGAGCCGCCGCCACCAGAGAGCGTGCAACCCCCTTGGTCCGTCGCCCCGGCACCACGTACAGATAGCGCAGTTCCACACCTCTCTGCCCGCTGAACAGGTCTAGGCGTGGTTCGGTCACCGCATATCCGGTCAGTTCCCCACGGGTTTCCGCCACCAACAGCGTCGCCATTCCCTGTGCGCCGAACACCTCGCGCCAAAGCCCGTTGGCATCCACCTCGGCCTCCTGCCCGCTTTCCTTCGCATCCGCCCGGATCAGCGCCAAAAGCGGCTCCATGTCCGCCACCTTTGCGCCGCGAATAGCCATGTTCTGTGTCATCTCGTGTCTCCAGTCTCCTGTGCCGCGAGACCAGAAACAAAAAGACCGCCTCGCGGCGGTCTCATCACACATACCTGTTCCCGCCAACCCTATGTCGAGGTGGCAAAAAAGAAAGGGGTTCGGTTCAGGTACATCATGCGAGGCACCCTAAGTCGGGAACCGGGCGGCGGTCAACCCCGCCGCCCGGTTCGCCCTTATGCGTTCACGTCAACAACAACGCGGCCCTGCACCTGACCCTTGAGGATATCGGCGCCAAGCTGCGGCAGGTCCGAAAGAACCGCCGGACGGATCATCGCCTCAAGCTTGTCCATCGGCAGGTCCTTGGCAATCCGCTCCCACGCGCGCAGGCGGTTGTCGTAAGGCTGCATCACCGAGTCGATGCCCAACAGGTTCACACCGCGCAGCAGGAACGGAATCACCGTGGCAGGCAGACCGGCACCACCGGCAAGACCCACGGCCGAAACGCTCGCGCCATACTGCATCTGACCCAGAACACGCGCCAGCATGTCGCCGCCCACGGCATCCACACAACCCGCCCATGTCTCTTTCTCAAGCGGACGCTTGGTGGTCTCGTTCAGATCTTCACGCGGGACGATCTGCGTCGCACCCAGCGATTTCAGATAGTCCTCGGTGTCCGGACGGCCGGTGACGCCGGCAACTTCATAACCAAGGTTGGCGAGGATCGCGGTCGCAACCGACCCCACACCACCTGCCGCGCCGGTCACCAGAACCGGACCATTGCCCGGCTTCAGCCCGTGATCTTCCAGCGCCATCACAGCCAGCATCGAGGTGAAACCAGCGGTCCCCACGGCCATCGCCTGCTGCGGGCTCAGACCCTCGGGCAGCGGCACCAGCCAGTCGGCGTTCACACGCGCCTTCTGGGCATAGCCACCCCAGTGCACCTCACCAACACGCCAGCCGGTCAGAACAACCTTGTCACCCGGCTTGTAGCGATCATCGTCCGACGACTCGACGGTTCCGGCAAAGTCGATGCCCGGCACGTGGGGATAGTTGCGCACAAGGCCGCCCCCCTTCGCCGAAAGGCACAGCCCGTCCTTGTAGTTCACCGTCGAATACTCGACGGCCACGGTGACATTGCCCTCGGGCAACTGGTCTTCACCGATCTCCTTGATCGACGCCGACGCCAGGCCCTCTTCGTTCTGTTCCATGATCAATGCGTTGAACATGTCTATCTCCCACTCTTGACCGCGGCCTGCGCCCCGGCTTCATCTCATCCAAATTCCACGCCGCGAGCCAAACCCCGCAGACGCATGTCTCAGGCCCAGAACTGCGCCTTCACTTCTGCCGTCCGCATCCCGTCCGGCGTTTCCACTTCCAGCTTGGTGCCAGCGTCCCAATGGGACTTTTCGACCATGGCAATCGACACGTTGGTCTGGAAATCCGGCGACCATGCCGCCGTCGTGACCTGCCCAACCCATTTGCCATCCGCTAGAAGCGGCCATTCCTTGTCGATCAGCGGGATCTCTCCACCAATCTCGACCGCCCGGATCTGACGTTCCGGCTCGGACCGCGCCATCAGGCCCGCCTTGCCGATATAGTCCTTGGGCGAATTCACGAACTTGCCCAACCCGATCTCGAAAGGCGTGTTGCTCTGGTTCATGTCGTTGCCATAGCTCAGCAACCCGCCCTCGGTGCGCTCCATCGTCGACGGGCACCCGGCCCGCACCTCAAGATCTTCGCCTGCCTTGAACAGCGCGTCCCACAGCGGCATGCCATAGTCCGAACCGTCGAGGTAGATTTCGAAACCACCCTGCTTGGAATAACCCGAGCGCGCGACAACCATCTCGCGACCTTCGAAAGCCAGCTTCTTGTATCGGAAAAAGCGGATATCCCGCACGGCATCGCCAAAGACCCGCGCCATCAGCTCATCCGTCTTCGGCCCCTGCACCGCCAATGGGCTGACGTCAGGCTCCCAAACACGCACGTCCAACCCAAGGGCATCCGCCACCCCCGCCACATATTGCAGGTAATCGCTGTCCGCGATGGAGATCCAGAAATGATCCTCGGCTAGTTTCACCAGCACCGGATCGTTGAGCATACCGCCGTTGCGATCAATCGCCGGCATGTAATAGCACTGGTCCGCCGCCATCTTGTCGAGATCACGCGGGCTCAGCATATCCAGAAGCTTGCGCGCGTCCGGCCCCTGCACCGCCACCTGGCGTTCACAGGACACGTCCCAGACCTGCACATGGGTCTTGAGGTGACGATAGTCTTCCTCCTGCGAGGCAAAGACCGAGGGCAGGATCATGCGGTTGTAAACCGTGCACACGGTCATGCCCGCCGCTTTGACACCCTCACTGAATGGCGTACGCCGCACCCGGCGCGATGGAAAGATCATGGCCATCTGTCAATCTCCAGCGGTCCCGCTCCCAAAGCGGCCGCTCGTTGTTCGCTTGCGTTTCCGGCAGACCGGGAATGTCTTCCCGCTCCGCCGTCCTTAACTGTGGATCAGCGCGGACCGTGCCAGTCGATCTGGCAGATCTCGGCCGACCGTCCATCAAAGTCCCAGACTCGGCCATAGGCGCGCACACGGCCTTTCGACGCGGTGGCCACGGTGATGTCCGGACCCATCCAGTACTTGGTGTTCTTGATGACGATCTCTTCGTCCTTGTCCTTGCCTTCCACCGGGAAGACAACGCCGTCGATCTTGCGGCCCACGGTGATGTGGCGGGTCTTGCCATCGGTCTCATAGCTGACCGGCTGACGCTCAACGCCGATGATCTCGCCGACCAGAACGCTGAACAGACCAGTCGTGCCCTTGGCCTTGCCCGAGAAGATATCAATCAGCGCGTAATAGGCTTCGGTGCTGGCGCGTTCGTCGATGAACAGCGCGACTTTCCAGTTGCCGCGGCTCATCATGCCCGGGATCTCGATCAGCAGACCGATGTTCAGCCCCGACAGGTCCACGTCGCCATAATGGCCTTCGTCGATCCGCACACCACCCCAGGTCTGGCAGTGGCCCTCTGTCGGCGGATGCAGACCCAGCGACACAACGCAGGGGCAGAACACCGTACAGTTACAGTTCAGGATCAATTCGCCCTTGATACCCCACGGAATGGTGCCGAGACCCGACTTCGCGGACTCCGGGTGGCGGTTGTCAATCTTGACAGGCGCCTCGATACGATCAGATGCCATTGGCTTTCCTCCTCATCTCACAATTCAAAAGGCGCCCACCCCGACAAAGACCGCGCCTCCAATAAGCGCGAACCCAAGCGGCCGTGTCACCCAACGCCCGATATCGGGCAGTTTCTCCAAAACCATGATCACTGTCGCCAGCCCCATGAAAGCGATGTTCATAACCCCGCCGACGAACGCCAGGAGCATCAGCGCCCAGCAACATCCAAGACAAACCAGCCCAAGCCGCACCCCGTTGCGCAGCGCCCCCTCGTCCCAGTGCTGCATGAAAAACATCATCGGCGCGCGGCACTTGCTCAGGCAGGCCTCCTTGACGGTCGAAAACTGGTATCCCCCCGCGACCAACAGCAGGAAGGCCGACAAAAGCGCCGAACGGCTGTCACCAAAGGTCGTGACCAGATCAGCTGCGAAAAGCGCCATCTGCACCGACGCGGCAATCACCGAAAACCCGATCCAGACCACGAGATAGCCCCAGACCAGATGCGCAAACCGCCCGCTGGAGGTGGTTTTGCTCAGCTCTTCATAGGTGGCAAAAGCGGGCAATGCGGTTGGTGCCATCATCGCCGCCGACATCAGGACCCACATCAGGAACACGCGCAGGAACCCGGCCGCATCCGGCGTCACCGTGCACAGGCTCTCCCAGAACTCCGCCCCATAGATCATGCCCGCCTCGCGCATTTCGGCAGGCAGGGCCATCGCGAACAGCATCGCCCAGGCGGCCAGAATGCCCCCGAACAGGGCAAGCCAGTGCCAACCGGTCATAGCTCTGATGCGCGCTGCTACCACGGCAGTCTCTCCGACGACTCAATCCTTGTATTTAAATTGTCAGACAATTAAACTCAGATCAAACAATAAATGTCAGACAAATGAAAATAGACCCCAAAAGCCGCGCCGACCTCTCTGCCCAGATTGCCAAGGCGATCCGCGACTCCATCATAAACGGTGAGATGGACGTCGACGAACGCCTGCCGTCCGAGGCGGAACTGTCCGAACAGTTCGACGTCTCCCGCCCCACCGTGCGCGAAGCCTTGAAACGCCTTGCAGCCCAGAACCTGATCCGCACCCAACGCGGCGCGTCCGGCGGCGCCTTCGTGCGCCGTCTGTCCTATGAAGACGCCTACGCCAACCACATCACCACCTCGACACTTCTTCTGTCGATGAACGCGGTGGATTTCGAAACCGCCTGCGAAGCCCGCTATGCCCTTGAACGGGCTTGCGCCCCGATGTCCGCCAAGCGCCGCTCACCCGACCACCTCGCCACCATGCGCGCCGAGATTCACCGCCAGTCCCAACCCGGCCTGACCGACGAGAGTTTCTGCGACAGTGACGTCGCCTTTCACCGCGCACTGGTCGATGGCGCCGACAACCCCGTACTCTCCTATCAACTTGCCGGCGCGGTCGAGGCCATGCAGCCGCTGATGAACATGATCACCTTCACCGAACGCAACCGCGAGATGATCGTCGGCCTGCACACCCGCATCGCCGACGCCCTCGAAGCCCGGAATGCCGAAGACGCAGACACAGCCCTTGCGGAACTCACGGCCTACACCCTGCAACTGGGTGAAGAGGCCATGAAAGCGCGCGAAGCGCGCACGGCCAAATGAAACGAGCGCCCCGATGATCATCCGCAAGCGCGCCGACATCGAACAGACCGACAGGTTTGTCCACTGGGGCAACGGCACCAGCCACCGCTTTTTGGTGGATTCCGACGGCATGGGTTTCACCCTGTGCCACACGATCGTTTTCGCGGGCACCTCTACCGAGTTGAAATACGAAAACCATCTCGAGGCCTGCTACTGCATTCAGGGCGCAGGCTGGGTCAGCAGCGGCGGCAAAACACATCGCATTGAACCGGGCACCCTCTATGCGCTCGACCAACACGATGAACATGTCCTCACCGCCGATGATGCGGGCGATCTTGTTCTGGTGAGCGTCTTCAACCCGCCCCTGACGGGCACGGAATCCCACGACCCGAACGCCGAAGGCCCATCCGGTTATTGAATTGGTAACTGTCGGAAATCACCGCACTTTCCTTTAGGGTTTAGCGATTTCCCGACCGCGCACCTCCGTAATACTGACATGATACCGACGTAATACCGACGTGGGTTTCACCGTTAACCTGCCAGCCCTCAAACCCCTTGCAACCGCCCCGATTGCCGCCTATCTAAGCCCTGTTCCCTCGGGAACTATGGACATAAACGCGCTCATAATAAGCGGATCGGACCCGGGGGCGGTACCCGGCGGCTCCACCAACATCCTTCGTTTGGGGATCAAGGGGCCGAAATAGGATCGACGAACGTCTAAAGGGGTTAGCTTTGTCTCGGCTGTCTGCCACCGTTATCGGCGAAACTAGTACAATTGCAAACGACAATCGTGCTCCGGTTGCTCTGGCTGCGTAAGCAGTTCGAGTCGAACCGACTTTAAGCCCTGATGCCTAGCCGCGTCAGGCGGGGTTCGCAGGTACCTGGCAACAGAAACCTGCACTCACTTCCCTTAACCAAATCCTCAGACCTCTGGCTTAGCCTGCTTCTTGCGCGACCTGCACAGGAGCATTTAACCCAATGGGAAAAAAAGAAATTCTGGAAGAATGGTATCGTCGCGTCTGGCGCGAGGGCGAACTTGAAGCAATAGATGAGCTATTCACCCCAGACACGCGGGCAGCCGGACTAATCCCCGAAATGCGCATGGGGCCAACCGAGTTTCGCGAACTTGTCCCGATGTTCCTCGAACTGGTCGACAGCCCGGAATTCACACTCGACAAGGTCATGGAAGACGGCGATTGGGCCGCGGCGCTCTTGTCCGTCAATGCCACCGTTTCCGCCACCGGAAAACCCGTCTTCGCCACTGGTCAGCTTTTTGCTCGCTTCGAGGGGGATACAATGGTCGAAACCTACAATTGCTTTGATTTCATGGGCTTCTTTGAACAACTCGATCTCCTGCCCGAGCAATCCATGGCCCTCTGCCTCACGGGACAGGCCATCGGCTAAACCCGCCGCGGATTTTGCTTGCGAGAATCGTGACACCGTGTTGCTTGCCCTACATGAGCACCACACCGACACTGCCCGACCTCTTCCGCGTCTTTGGCCGCATCGGCATCCTGTCTTTTGGCGGGCCCGCGGCCCAGATCAGCCTGATGCACCGCGAATTGGTCGATCGCACCGGCTGGATCAAGGAAGAGCAGTTTCTGGGTGCCCTTTCCTTCTGCATGTTCCTTCCCGGCCCCGAAGCGATGCAACTTGCCACCTACGCCGGCTGGAAGCTACGCGGTGTCCCCGGCGGGCTAATCGGTGGCCTGCTGTTCGTTCTGCCCGGCGCGCTTACCATTTCTTTACTGGCCTACCTCTATATTGCCTTCGGATCGGTGCCCGCTGTTGAGGCGGCCTTTCTGGGCATTCAGGCAACGGTGATCGCGATCATAGTTCAGGCGATGTTTCGCCTGTCTTTCAAGGTGTTGAACGGAGCGCTAAACCTGATCGTTGCGGCACTCAGTTTCCTCTGCCTTTACACGGGCCTCCTGCCTTTCCCAGCGGTGATCCTGCTTGCGGGCATATTGGGTGCCCTGCTTGCACAACCCGAGGCAAGTACTGACGCGCCCGCGTCACCGATGCACAATCGGCCCCTTTCGACCGTGTTGACCTGGGCCGGTCTCTGGGCCGCCCCCATCCTGTTGGTATGGATGCTGGACCACCAGTTCCTGCTGACTCTCGCCCTGTTTTTCTCGAAACTGGCCGTGGTTACCTTCGGAGGTGCCTACGCAGTGCTTGCCTATATGGTTCAGGCCGTGGTGAACGACTATCAGTGGCTGGAAACTGCCCAAATGATGGACGCTCTTGGCCTCGCCGAAACGACTCCCGGTCCGCTCATCCTCGTCACCCAGTTCACCGGCATCCTTGCAGGCCACGCCCAAGGCGGCCTTTCGCTGGCGATCCTGGCGGGCCTTCTTACGCTATGGTGCACCTTCATACCGTGTTTTCTCTGGATTTTCGCGGCTGCTCCCTACGTGGAAAACCTGCTTTCCCAACCCAGGCTCACAGGCGCTTTGCAAATGATTTCTGCCGCCGTTCTTGGCGTCATCGTAAACCTAAGCCTTTGGTTTGCAATGCACTTCCTGTTCGACGAAGTGTCCCAAACAGTCTTTGGCGCGGTTCCAAAACTTGACAGTTTCGCGATGATGCCAGCTTTCCTTGCAGGCGTTGCCGCGCTTCTTCTGCTCGCTTTAAGGCTGCCCCTTCTGGCAACTCTCGCCGCCATGGCTGTGCTCGCAACCGGAATTTCCCTTACGTAAATTAATCCCGTACAGGCCACGTAAAATTTGCCTGCCTCTCTTTTGTTTCCCTCCGAATCTTCTATGGTGGGAGACAGATCTTCCAATGGTGAACCGATGCCCCGAACTATCGACTACGGAAACCTTATGCACCGTGCCATGCGCAGCCTGATTCAGGATGTGTTATGCGACGTTGAAAAGAACGGTCTTCCGGGTGAGCATCACTTTTTCATCACCTTTGACACCCACCACCCCGACGTTCAGATCGCGGATTGGCTGGTGGATCGTTACCCCGGCGAAATGACCGTCGTCATGCAGCACTGGTATGAAAACCTGCATGTCACCGACGAAGGGTTCTCGGTCACGCTGAACTTCGGCGACTCTCCGGAGCCGCTCTACATTCCCTACGATGCCATCAAGACCTTCGTTGATCCCTCGGTCGAGTTCGGTCTGCGCTTTGAAACGCAGGACGATGACGATGATCTCGAAGATCTGGAAGACATTGTCGAAGAAGACGAGATCGAAGCAGAGGACGAACCCGAACGCAAAGAAGCCGACGTTGTCAGCCTTGACAGCTTCCGCAAGGGATAAATCCTGCGACTGGGCCAATTTGCCGCCGCGCGCCCATTGTATTCCACTGTATACCGCATTGAAATTCTCGCCGGTTTCTCTATGAAACGGGCTGACACTGTTACGGAGCCTGACCGATGACCAACACCCGCACCGAAACCGACAGCTTTGGCCCTCTCGAGGTGCCCTCCGACAAGTATTGGGGCGCACAGACCCAACGCTCGATCATGAACTTCCCGATCGGCTGGGAAAAACAGCCTGTTGCCATCGTCCGTGCGCTGGGCGTGATCAAACAGGCCTGCGCAATGCAGAACAAGGCCACCGGCAAGATGGACGCCAAGATCGCAGACGCCGTCATTCAAGCGGCAAGCGAAGTGGTTGCGGGCAAGTTTGACGACAACTTCCCGCTCGTCGTCTGGCAGACGGGGTCTGGCACCCAGTCGAACATGAACTCGAACGAGGTGATCGCCAACCGTGCCATCGAAATCCTCGGCGGCGTGATTGGGTCCAAGGATCCGGTTCACCCCAACGATCACTGCAACATGGGCCAGTCCTCGAACGACACCTTCCCGACCGCGATGCATATCGCCGCCGCGATGACCGTGCATGACGTTCTGCTTCCCGGCCTGAACAAGCTGGCTGCAGGCCTTGAGCAGAAGTCCGAAGAATTCAAGGACATCATCAAGATCGGCCGCACCCACACCCAGGATGCAACCCCGCTGACCCTGGGCCAGGAATTCGGCGGCTACGCCCACCAGATCCGTCAGGGCATTGCCCGCGTCGAAGCCGCCCTGCCCGGCATCTATGAGCTCGCACAAGGCGGCACCGCGGTTGGCACCGGCCTGAACACCCAGAAAGGCTGGGGCGAAGCCGTGGCGGCCAACATGGCAGAAATCACCGGCCTTCCCTTCGTGACGGCCCCCAACAAGTTCGAAGCTCTGGCAGCACATGATGCGATGGTCTTCATGTCCGGCGCTCTGGTAACCGTTGCCGGTGCGATGTACAAGATCGCCAACGACATCCGCTTCCTCGGCTCGGGCCCCCGTTCGGGCCTTGGCGAACTGATCCTGCCTGAGAACGAACCCGGCTCGTCGATCATGCCGGGCAAGGTCAACCCGACCCAGGCCGAAGCGATGACGCAGGTTGCCGCGCACGTCATGGGCAACAACGCCGCGATGACCTTCGCCGGTTCGCAGGGCCACTTCGAGCTGAACGTCTACAACCCGATGATGTCCTACAACCTGCTGCAATCCATGCAGTTGCTGGGCGACGTCGCAGATAGCTTTACCGAACGCATGCTGCTGGGCATCAAGGCCAACGAGCCGCGCATCGACAAGCTGATGAAAGAGTCGCTGATGCTGGTTACCGCCCTGGCACCGACCATCGGCTATGACAACGCAACCACCGTTGCGAAGACCGCCCACAAGAACGGCACCACGCTCAAGGAAGAAGCCATCGCGCTTGGCTTTGTTGACGAAGCCACCTTCGACGCAGTTGTGCGCCCCGAGCAGATGATCGGGCCGAAAGACTGATGTCAGAGCCGGTCAATCTGAACCGGTTCAGAAAACAAAAAGCGCGGGCCGAGAAAAAGGCCCGTGCTGACGAAAACGCGGTGAAATTCGGCCGGACGAAGGCAGAGAAACAACGCGAAACGGCAGAGCGCGAAAAATCCATCCGGCACATTGACGATCACAAGCGTGAAGAGCCATGAGCGCGCGCCCTGTCAAACGCTCGCTTACTCTTCGCGGCCACCGCACCAGCGTTTCGCTTGAAGATGCCTTCTGGAATGCCTTCAAAGATATCGCTGAAGAAAAGAAACAACCAATCAACGCCTTGGCGGCTGATATTGATGCCGAACGCGAACTGGAAACCGGACTAGCCACTGCCATCCGGCTCTTCGTTCTCGATCACTACAAACGCAAATCTGAAAGCTGAAGTCTCAGGCGGCCTCGCTCGCCACAAGCCGGATGCGTTCGATCATCGCACGCAGGCCATTTGACCGTTGCGATGACAGGTGTTCATTCATGCCAAGCCGTTCCATCTCGGCACGCGCATCAACCTTGCCCACCTCTGTAACGGGCAACTCGTTATAGAGAGCACGAAGGACCGCGATCAAACCTCTTACGATCATCGCGTCGCTATCACCATCAAAGGAAAACACCCCCCCTTCGATCTTGGGATGCAGCCAGACCTGGGAGGCACAGCCATCCACCTTGGTCGCCGGAACTTTCAGCGCATCATCCAACGGATCCATCGCCTTGCCCAACTCGATGACATGGCGATATCGGTCTTCCCAATCCTCGATGAACTCGAAGTCCTCGACGATCTCTTCGAATGCGGCAGTGGCCATGTTCTGCTCCCTCTTGGCTTTCTTTTCAACTAGGCCGCAAAAAGGAAAAGGTCCAGCCCCCGATGGATGCTTTTCAACTGGCTCGGGATACGATAATTGTTCCTGCAAAAGTTGACGAGGTCGAGCCGATGAACAAGAAACTGCTCTTTGCCATTTTGATTGCAACGACAGGTCTCAGCGCCTGCTCGACGCGGCTGAACCCGTTCAACTGGTTTGGCCGTAGCGAAGAGGTTGCAGCGTCTACCACCGAGACAAAAGAAGTAAACCCTCTAATCCCTGCAAAACGTGAAGGCGGATTGTTCAGTAGACCAGAAGCAGCCTACGCGGGCACACCAGTATCTCAGATCAAGGAACTTGCCGTTGAACGCGTCCCCGGAGGAGCCATCATCCGCGCGGTGGGTTTGGCCAACGTACAGGGTGCCTATGATGTTGCCTTGCAGGCGCGCAACGATGGCGTACCTCAAAAAGGTGTTCTGACTTTCGATTTCCTCGCAGTTCAGAACCCAAGATCCCCACAGGGCGGGCCAGAAGCCACGCGCTTGCTCACCGGTGCTATCCAGATGACCGATCAGCAGCTTGAGGGCGTTCGTACAATTCAGGTGGTTGGAGAAAGCAACGCGCGCCAAACGCGCCGCCGTTGATCAGTTCAAGCGAATGGTCTTTACCGAATTGCCCTTGGCCGCGAGGGCAATTTTCCCTTCGCACAGGCGAAGGGCTTCCTCACCAAACACTTCGTGACGCCAACCGCTGAGTGCCGGCACATCTCTCTCGCCAGCGGCAATAAGATCCAGGTCCGACGCTGTTGCAATCAACTTGGACGCCACACCGGAACTCTCGGTTTTCGCCTTAAGCAAAACGCGAAGAAGATCAGCCAAGGCCTGATTAACCTGAAGCTTTTCACGCGAGGTATCTACACGAGGCATCTCTTCCGGCTTGCATTCGGTGCCAACCTTGATCGCCGCCAGAATACCGTCTGCGATTTCGCCCTTTCGGGCTTCACGCAGCAGAAGGCGCGAGCGCCCCAGGTCTTGCATGCTGCGAGGCTTCGTCGACGCAAGCTCGATGAGCGCATCATCCTTGAACACGCGATTGCGGGGAATATTCCGGCTTTGCGCATAGCCTTCACGGAAGCGCGCAAGCTCTCTGACGACCGCAAGAAACTTTGGTGTCGTCGTACGTGTCTTTACCCGCTTCCACGCTTCCGACGGACGGATTGTGTAGGTTTCGGGATTGGTGAGGATCTGGATTTCCTCGGCCACCCAATGCGTACGGCCATTTTCAGCAATCTTGGCAGCAAGGAACTCATAGATCTTGCGCAGGTGTGTCACGTCGGCAATCGCGTACTTCTGCTGTGCTTCGGTAAGGGGACGGCGCGACCAATCCGTAAATCTGCTGGATTTATCAAGACCCTGCTTGGCGATCTTGCGAACAAGGGTTTCATAGCCAACCTGCTCACCAAAGCCGCAGACCATCGCAGCGACCTGCGTGTCAAACAGCGGCTCAGGGAAAACCTTGGCCTCAACAAAGAATATTTCCAGGTCCTGCCGCGCGGCGTGGAACACCTTGACGACAGATGTATCCCGAAACAGTTCGTAGAGGGGCTCCAGCGACAGGTCGCCCACCAGAGGGTCAACCAGAACGGCATCATCGCCGTCGTGATCGGGCACCGCAAGCTGGATCAGACACAACTTCGAATAGTATGTCCGCTCTCGCAGGAACTCGGTGTCGATCGTTACATAAGGCTTGGTCCGCGCCAGTTCACAAAACTGGGCCAGTTCCTCGGTCGTGGTCAGAGTTTTCATACTCGGGGCGTCTTCATTTGTTGTTCTGTATTCCCTGAAGCAAGCCTTACGGGGAAAACAGGTGAATTGCAAATGCGCCCCCGGAAGGTCGCATCAAAGCTCGAGAAAGCTCGTGTCGCCTGCCGCGAATCTTCGCAACACTGCAGGATAAAGCTTGTGCTCCTGCGTCAAAACCCGCGCGGCCAAGGCGTCAGGGGTATCCCCGTCGAGAACCGGCACACGGGCCTGACCAAGCATCGGTCCATCGTCAAGCGCGGGCGTCACCAGGTGCACCGTGCAGCCATGCTCGGCATCCCCTGCCTCAAGTGCACGCGCATGTGTGTGAAGCCCCTTGTACTTGGGCAGCAAAGAAGGATGGATATTGAGCATCCGACCTTCCCAGGGCGCCACAAAGCTCTCGGTCAGGACACGCATGAAACCGGCAAGGCAGAGGATATCGGGCTGAACCCTGTCCAACTCTGCCTGCAGCGCCTTCTGAAAGGCTTCCCGGTCTCCCTTGAAGGGGCGGTGGTCGACAACCGCGGTTGCAACACCCATGTCCGCCGCTTTTTTCAGACCGCCTGCCTCTGCATCATTGGCAAGCACAAGAACGGGCTCTGCCGGATGGTCGCCGCTTTGCATATCTTCGACGAGGCGGACCATGTTGGAACCGCCCCCGGAGATGAAGATCGCTACGCGTTTCTTCACAGGAGCTTGCCCGAGTAGCGCATGCCCGCGCCTTCGGTGACGGTCCCGAGACGGAACACACTTTCGCCCTGCTCTTCGAGGCCAGCCGCAAGCGCATCTGCCTGCTCGGCGTCCACGACAAGGATCATGCCGATGCCACAGTTGAAGGTCTTGAGCATTTCTGCTTCTTCCATGCCACCGGTCTTCGCCAGCCATTGGAAAACCGCCGGCAGATCCCAAGCGCCAAGATCGATATCTGCCCCCAGATCATCAGGCAGCACGCGCGGCAGGTTCTCGGTCAGGCCACCGCCGGTGATGTGGGCCAGAGCATGCACGCCCCCTGCCCGCACGGCATTTAGCGACTGCTTCACATAGAGACGCGTCGGTGCCAGCAGCGCTTCGCCCAGGGTACCTTCGCCCCAAGGACAGTCGGCATCCCAGCCCAGTCCGGAGATTTCAACCAGCTTACGCACCAAGCTATAGCCGTTCGAGTGAACACCATTCGACCCCAGGCCCAGCAGGACATCGCCCGCCTTGACGCCAGCCGGCAGATCCGCGCCACGCTCCATTGCGCCAACGGCAAACCCCGCGAGGTCAAAATCGCCCGCTTCATACATGCCGGGCATTTCCGCGGTTTCACCACCGATCAGCGCGCAGCCCGACTGATAACAGCCCTCGGCAATGCCTTCGATAATGCGCGCGGCCTTTTCGGTCTCCAGCTTGCCAGTGGCAAAGTAGTCGAGGAAGAACAGCGGCTCGGCGCCCTGACAGACCAGATCGTTGACACACATGGCGACCAGATCGATACCCACGCCATCGACGTTGCCCGTATCGATGGCAATGCGCAGCTTGGTACCAACGCCGTCTGTCGCACCAACGAGGATCGGATCGACATAGCCCGCATCTTTCAGGTCAAACAATGCCCCGAACCCGCCAAGGCCCGCCATGACACCCGAACGCATGGTGCGCTTCGCTGCCGGTTTGATCCGATCCACAAGGGCGTTGCCCGCGTCAATATCCACGCCCGCGTCTGCATAGGTGATGCCGTTCTTGCCGTCGCTCATGGTCCACTCCGTATTTCGCTTGCGCAGGCACTAGACCATAGCTGCACCAGAGGCAACGGTAAGCCTTGACGCGGGCGCGGCTTCTGGTAGCAAAAGGGCCTCAAGGTAGGGCCTGTAGCTCAATTGGTTAGAGCAGAGCGCTCATAACGCTTTGGTTGCGGGTTCAAGTCCTGCCGGGCCTACCAAAATTTCCCGAATCGAAATTACCGTGCAATGACGATGTCGGCGCAAAGCCCGCCCATTTCCTCGCTTTCACCAAGGCGCAGAACACCGCCATGGGCACGCGCGACATCGGCCGCGATGGACAGCCCAAGACCGACACCCGTTCCCTTGTTCTGGTTCCGCGCGGGATCAAGGCGGGCAAAGGGCTTGATCGCCTCGCTGCGGGCTTCCGCCGGGATGCCCGGGCCGTCATCTTCCACACGAATACGAAGTGACTTATCTGAAAGACGCACCGAAACACGCACGGCATTCCCATAGCGTACGCCGTTGCCAATCAGATTTTCCAGCGCCCGCTTGATACCGACCACACGAAGCGGAATCGTGCCCTCGCCTTCGACCGATCCCAAGGTCACATTCGTGCCGCCTCGCGCGGCATCTTCTACGGCACTTTTGACGAACTGGATCGGATCCGTAAGTTCCGGCTCCCCTTCGTGCGCGCCGCGGGCAAAGCTCAGGAACTCGTCCAGCAAACGCTGCATGTCTTCTACATCCCGCTCAAGGGGTTCGGCATCGTCGTGATCCAAAAGGCTAAGGCCTAGTTTCAGGCGCGTCAGGGGGGTGCGCAGGTCGTGGCTCACTCCGGAAAGCATCAGGGTGCGCTGTTCAATCTGCCGCTCAATCCGCGCACGCATATCAAGAAAGGCATTGCCCGCAGACCTGACCTCAATCGCACCGCCAGGTGTATAGGCAACATGCCGCCCGCGTCCGAAGGCCTCGGCCGCAGCGGCGAGACGGGTGATCGGGCGCAACTGATTGCGCAGGTAGACATATGCAATCAAGGTCATCAATCCGCCAAAAAACACCATGTTCACCAAAAGCTGGTGAGGATTGGTCGCAGAAACGCGCAGGCGGTCAAACTCGAACGTCGCCAAACCTTGAGCGGTCGCGGCATAAACGAGAATTTTCCTGTTGTCCGGAAGCTCGACCCCACGTACCGACGGCACCAGTTGTTCCAAGGTTCTTATGACAACGAGGCCCGAGAAATCGTACCAACGCCGAAAGTCCTCCTGGGGCGGCCGCTCCCCAAGCACCACCGTGTACTCTAGAGAATCGGCAAGACGCATAAACCCCGCCATGTCGCCCCCCTTGTCGGACTGCGCAAGGGTATCGATAAGCAGAACCAGTTCACGCGAAACAGTACGCGTCATCTGTTCCGTCACGTCCTCGAAATGTCGCTGGATGAATACGAAGGACACCACCAATTGCAGCGTCACGACCGGCAGGATGAGAATCATCGCCGCGCGACCATAAAGCCCTCTGGGTAAATAAAGTTTGAGCCACCTGAAGTTCATGAGCTAAACCATGCCGTGAGCAGTACTGGAAGGAAAGACTATGGACGCGGAAATCCTGAAATTCGATCCCCCTGCGGGCGTAGCACAAGATCTGGAACTCGGTCTGCGCCGCCTTCTTGCACCAAATCCATCGCCGATGACCTTCCGTGGTACCAATACCTATCTTCTTGGCACCAAGGAGATCGCCGTCATCGATCCCGGCCCTGACCTTGATGACCATCTCGACGCCATCCTCGCGTCCATCACGGGCGATCAGCGGATTTCACATATCCTTGTCACCCACGCACATGTGGATCACTCCCCCCTGTCGCGAAAACTCGCAAAAGCAACCGGCGCGCCGGTGCTGGCCTTTGGTGACGTTTTCGCCGGCCGTAGCCCTGTCATGGCCGATCTCGCGGCGCGTGGCCTTGCAGGGGGCGGCGAAGGCGTTGATGCAGAGTTCGTTCCCGACCAGATTGTCCGCGAAGGCGAGATCATCTCGGCCGACGGCTGGGAAGTCGAGGCCATCCACACACCGGGCCACTTTGGTAATCACCTCGCATTTGCCTGGGGCGATGCCTGTTTCACAGGGGATCTTGTCATGGGATGGGCAAGCTCGCTTGTTTCGCCCCCCGACGGGGATTTGACCGACTTCATGACCTCTTGTCGACGCCTCAACCAAAGAAAGTGGCGCGTCTTTCACGCCGGACACGGCGCACCGATCGAAGCGCCGAACGACCGGTTGGACTGGCTGATTGCCCACCGCGAGGGGCGTGAACGCGAAATTTTGGAGACCCTTGGCAAGACAGGCGCGGCCAGAGCCTATGACCTCGCCTGCCAGATTTACACGGAAACCCCGACGGCGCTGATGGGGGCCGCGACGCGAAATGTCTTTGCGCACCTCGTTGACCTGACAGGAAGAGGCATTGTTAGACCACAGCAAACCCTTGAATCAGAAGCCATTTTCGAACTCACCTGACTTTTTGAAACGAAAACGAAAAAAATATGACGCCCCCTCTGGACGCCGCAAATATCGTTGGCTATACGGTGCCTCGTGTTCCGGCGTAGCTCAGCGGTAGAGCAGTTGACTGTTAATCAATTGGTCGTAGGTTCGATCCCTACCGCCGGAGCCAGACCTTCCTCGGAAGGTGCTACAAGATTGATGTTCCGGCGTAGCTCAGCGGTAGAGCAGTTGACTGTTAATCAATTGGTCGTAGGTTCGATCCCTACCGCCGGAGCCAATCTTCTCCCTCTCCTCGCATAATTCCAGACTGTATCGGTCATCCGAGGTCTCGTGTGACCAAGAACTCGAATTCCCGATTCCCGGCAAATTTGGGCCACATTGATCTGCTTTACTTTAGGGACAACAATCCCTCGCGCGCCAGTCGGCGCATACCGGCTGGCCTGCACAAAACAGGAGCAGTCTCATGCCATTCACAGGCCAGGAAACCCCGCCCAAGCAACCGGCGCAGCAAAAACCGCAGGCGCCCAAGGATGAGCCGCGCAAGCCGACATTTTCGGATTGGGCCTCTATCTGAATCGGTGACACGGTCGTTTGGGCTTCGTATTGTCCGCGAATGTCCCGTCCCGTTTCGTCACTCCGCAATCTCGGCCCCGCCGTAGAGGCCGCCTGCGCAAGGGCCGGCATCCACTCTGCCGAAGATCTCATTGCCCTTGGTGCGGATGAGACATATCGGCGTTTGCTCGCAAACGGCACCAAGCCGCATTTCATTGGCTACTACGTCCTTGTGATGGCACTTCAAGGACGGCCCTGGAATGATTGTCAGGGCAAGGAAAAAGACGATTTGCGCATTCGCTTTGATGCCCTCAAATCCGAACACACCGCCAAAAAGAAAAAGGATCGCCCCGAACTCGAAGCGATCCTTGATGAGATCGGGGTAATCCCCCGGAAACTCTAGTTTATTCTGTCTTAGCCAACCAGCTCGAGGCCCGAGAAGAAGTAGGCGATCTCGACAGCTGCGGTTTCCGGAGCGTCGGAACCGTGAACCGAGTTTTCGCCAACCGATTCAGCGAACTCTGCGCGGATGGTACCTTCGGCGGCATCGGCCGGGTTCGTTGCGCCCATGACTTCGCGGTTCTTCGCGATGGCACCTTCGCCCTCCAGAACCTGTGCAACGATCGGAGCCGAAGCCATGAACTCGCACAGTTCGTCGTAGAAGGGGCGCTCTTTGTGAACAGCGTAGAACTCGCCCGCTTGCGCTTTGGTCAGGTGAATACGTTTCTGAGCAACGATGCGCAGGCCCGCTTCTTCGAACTTGGCGTTGATTTTACCGGTCAGGTTGCGGCGGGTTGCATCGGGTTTGATGATCGAGAAGGTGCGTTCCAGAGCCATGATTTTCCCTCGGCTTGAAAGTTGAAATTGCGCGGGCATTAACATGCAGGCGCTGCTTTGGGAAGACCCTTGCAACCAAAGTGTTCCCCAACTTCCCGACAGCCCTCTTACGACCAGGCGCCACCCAAAGCACAGCAACAGCCTTCGAATGTGAAAATGCAGATAATTGACTTAATTCGAAATTTCTCTCTAACTAAAAAAAACAAGCTAATACTGAAAACCTAACTTGGTCTAATTTTGGAACAAATAGAAGAAACACAGGATGCACTATGCGCCGTCACACATTGCTCTCGCCTTGTCGGGGGCAAATGGAAGCTGATCATCCTGTTCAGGATTTCGGGTAAATTGAACCGTTTCGGTGCCCTGCACCGCGCAATCCCCGGCATCACCAAACAGATGCTGACGCAGCAACTGCGCGAGTTGGAGGCTGACGGCATCCTGAACCGCAAGGTTTTTGCGGAAATTCCGCCACGTGTTGAGTATTCGCTTACCAAACGCGGCCGCAGCATCATGCCGCTGGTCAAGGCCATGAAAGCCTGGGGCGAAGAGGACCTTCGCAAAGCCGAAGAGGCCAAGCGCCGAAATCAACTTGATTTGCCGCTGTGACAAGGCCGATCCGTCATTGACAAGCCCTATCCCCTGATAGACTTGTCTCAGCCATGTTGCGGATTGAAGATATCTCCTATTCGGTGGCCGGCAGGCCGCTCATCGTGAACGCTTCGGCGACCATTCCGACAGGTCACAAGGTTGGCCTCGTTGGGCGCAATGGCACGGGTAAAACCACCCTCTTCCGTTTGATCCGGGGCGAGCTGGCCCTTGAAACCGGATCGCTGTCGATACCGCAACGCGCCCGTATTGGTGGCGTCGCCCAAGAGGTTCCGTCGTCCAATGTGTCACTGCTGAATACGGTCCTGGCCGCTGATACCGAACGCTCTGCCCTAATGGCCGAGGCGGACACCGCCCAAGACCCTGCCCGTATTGCGGAAATCCAGACCCGACTTGCCGATATCGACGCCTGGAGCGCCGAGGCGCGGGCGTCCTCGATCCTCAAGGGGCTCGGTTTCGAATTCGAGGATCAGTCTCGTCCCTGTTCCGATTTCTCGGGAGGTTGGCGTATGCGCGTTGCACTGGCCGCGGTTCTGTTTTCACAGCCCGACCTGCTTTTACTCGACGAACCGACCAACTATCTCGACCTTGAAGGCGCGCTTTGGCTTGAGAGCTATCTCGCCAAGTATCCGCATACCGTCATCATCATCAGCCACGACCGTGGCCTGTTGAACCGCGCCGTGGGCTCGATCCTGCACCTCGAAGACAAGAAGCTCACCTTCTATCAGGGGCCTTACGACCAGTTCGCCAAGCAACGCGCAGAGAAACTGGCGCAGGCCGAGGCGATGTCGAAGAAACAGGAAGCCAGACGCGCGCACCTTCAGTCTTACGTCGACCGCTTCCGCTACAAGGCGGACAAGGCGAAACAGGCGCAATCCCGCCTGAAGGCGCTTGCCCGAATGGAACCGATTTCTTCTCCGCAAGAAGCCGCCCTGCGCAGTTTTGCCTTTCCCAAGCCGGAAGAGCTTTCTCCGCCGATCATCCGTGTCGAGAGTGGTGCCGTTGGGTACACCGATACTCCTGTCCTCAAACGTCTGAACCTGCGGATCGATCAGGACGACCGCATCGCGCTTCTCGGTAAGAACGGGCAAGGCAAATCCACCCTATCAAAACTCCTGTCCGACCGCCTTGTGCTGATGGACGGACAGATGGTGCGCTCGAACAAGTTGCGCATCGGGTACTTTGCGCAGCATCAGGTGGACGAGTTGCATCTCGACGAAACGCCTCTTGATCACTTGCGCCGGGAACGTCCCGATCATCTTCCGGCGAAACTCCGCGCCATCCTCGCGGGTTTTGGCCTGGGCGCGGATCAGGCGGAAACCGTGGTGGCTCAGCTCTCCGGCGGACAAAAGGCGCGGCTATCGCTGCTGCTTGCAACACTGGATGCGCCACACCTTCTGATCCTCGACGAACCCACCAACCACCTCGACATCGAAAGCCGCGAGGCGCTTGTCGAGGCGCTGACCGATTACTCGGGCGCGGTGATCCTCGTCAGCCACGACATGCACCTGCTGAGCATGACCGCCGATCGTCTTTGGCTGGTGTCAGACGGAACTGTAAAACCCTACGAGGGCGATCTCGAAACCTACCGCACCGAACTGCTTGCTTCGGACAAACCTGCGCAAAAGCCCAAGGCCGAAGTACAAGCCCCCAAGAAAGCGTCGCGTGACACGATCCTTGCCCTGCGCTCAGATGTGCGCAAGTGCGAAGCGCGGGTCGAAAAACTGACCGAGATGCGCGAGAAGCTGGATGAGAAACTCGCCGATCCGACTCTCTACGAGGCGGGCAAGACCGATGACATTGCCAAGTGGCAGAAGAAACATGCCGAAGTTCTGGACGGTCTCGAACGCGCCGAAGCGCTTTGGATGGACGCCCTCGAAAAGCTTGAAACCGCCGAAGCTTGAACGGTAGCCTAGTCTCATGGATACACCCGCGCTCATCACGGCCTTTGTCACGCTCTTCGTGATCATCGACCCCCTTGGGCTTGCCCCGCTCTATGTGACCATGACGCACGACATGGACGCGGCCCATCGTCGTGGTATTGCCATTCGCGCCTGTGTCATCGCGTTCATCATCCTGTCGGTCTTCGCGTTCTTTGGCGAAGCGGTTCTCGGCTTCATCGGTATTTCAATGCCGGCATTCCGGATCGCTGGCGGGATCCTGTTGTTCCTTACAGCTTTAGACATGTTGTTCGAGCGGCGCACGAAACGTCGTGAGGATCAGGCGGACGAGCGCCCTGACCCGTCGGTTTTCCCACTGGCGATTCCGCTGATTGCCGGGCCCGGTTCAATCGCTACCGTCATTCTCTTGTCTGGTCAGCACTCGGGTATCGAGAACACGGTGCTTGTTCTTGCGGTTGCGCTTGCGGTGCTGGCGGTCGTGTTCATTCTCTTCATGGCAAGTGGGCTTCTGGCACGTGCTCTGGGCAAGACCGGCATCAATGTCGCCACACGATTGCTGGGGATGCTGCTGGCGGCACTCGCTGTTCAATTCGTTCTCGAAGGTCTTCGCGACTTCGGATTTATGGGCTAGGCCCTTCTGTGCTCCCCTGCCCGACACTATATCAAGGGAAACGATTGAGGGTGTCATGAGCGGCGACCAGATTGCACAACTAAGTTATTTTGCGGTCCTCGGGGCTGCTATCGTGTTCTGGTTCGTGGCCAGCAACCGCCAAAGCCTCTCGAAGACGGTTCAGCAAATTCTCGTCTGGGTCCTGATTTTTGTCGGGATCATTGCCGCCTACGGCATGTGGGGAGATATACGTTCAACGGTCATCCCAACTGCAACGGTGCATTCTGCGGAAGGCCGGATCGAAATCCCGCAAAGTCCTGACGGTCACTACCGCCTCTCGCTGGATGTGAATGGCACGCCAGTGAATTTCATTGTCGACACCGGCGCAAGCAATGTCGTGTTGAGCAAACGAGATGCCGAACGCGCAGGATTTGATCCGGACACCCTCCCCTTCTTTGGCCGCGCACGAACCGCAAATGGCGAAGTTCGCACGGCCCCCATCACGATCGACACGCTCAGCCTGCAGGGGGTAACAGAAAGGAATGTTGTCGCCGCGGTGAACGGAGGCGAATTGGATGAATCTCTTTTGGGGATGAGTTACCTAGGACGGTACAGCCAGATCACCATTACAAGCGGGAAACTCATTCTCGTGCAATAGGTTAGCTGGCCGCCTTTTCGGCCTTCTTCTGCCAATTACCGCTTTCTTCCGACCAGTATTGCGCCGCACAGCCGGCATCCGTCAGAGTTTTCCATTGGACGCGTGCGTGCTGCACCGCACCCTCGTCAAACCCGTCAAACAGAATGCAGCACCGGTCTGCGGCATTGATCTCTTCCGCGGTAAGTTCGGCACCGTCAATGCTCATGACGCAATTGGCCTCGTTCGCGTTTTCCGCAGAGGTCGTGAGTAACACCGGCTGGTCCTTGTCATAGGGGCCACCAGACACGCCATGCGGCAGAAAACTCTCATCACCGCCCAGCCACAGCTTCTGATCCAGCCACTCCAGTCGATCCGTGGCGGTCCCGCGCACCAGAATGCGCCAGCCCTGCCCGCGCGCCTTGCCGATAAGGGTGGCAAGCGTCACGTCCACGGGCTGTCGCGTCAGGTGATAGAAATAGACCGCCCCCACGATCACTCGGCCTTTTCACACATATCCTGAACAAGACGGTTCAAAGCCATGACACCCCAACCCGTTGCACCCTTGGGCGCATAGTCGGTGTCGGCCTTCACGCTGGCCACACCTGCAATATCGAGGTGAATCCAGGGCGTGTCTTCCTGAACGAAACGATGGAGGAATTCGGCAGCGGTAACGGAACCGGCCGGACGACCGCCGGTGTTCTTCAGATCGGCAATCCGCGATTTGAGCTGGTCGGCATAGGCCTTGCCGAGCGGCATGCGCCATGCCCCTTCGCCTTCTGCTTCGGCCGCCTTCAGAAACTGGGCGCAGAGTTTGTCGTTATTCGAGAACACACCCGCCTTTTCATGACCAAGACCAATAATGATCGCACCTGTCAAAGTCGCCAGATCAATCATCCCCTGCGGTTTGAACCGCTCCTGCGCATAGTGCATCACATCACAAAGCACCAAACGGCCCTCGGCGTCCGTGTTGATAACTTCGATGGTGTCGCCCTTCATCGAGGTAACAACGTCCCCCGGACGTGTCGCCCGACCCGATGGCATGTTTTCAACCAGCCCGACAAGACCCACGACATTGGCTTTGGCCTTGCGCATGGCAAGCGTGCGCATCACGCCCGCCACAACCCCGGCACCGCCCATGTCCATGGTCATGTCTTCCATGCCGGCCGCCGGTTTGAGCGAAATGCCGCCGGTATCAAAGACAACGCCTTTGCCCACCAACGCCAAAGGCGCCTCTCCCTTTTCGCCGCCATTCCATTGCATGATCGCCACCTTGGAGGGGCTTTCAGATCCTTCGCCAACTGACAGAAGAGCGCCCATCCCGAGCTTCTTGAGGTCCGCCTCCTCGAGCACCTCTACCTCTAAGCCGAGGGACGACATGTCTTGGATGCGCTTGGCAAACTCGGTCGTGGTCAGCACGTTCGCCGGCTCATTCACCAGGTCGCGGGTGAAGAAAACACCTTCGGCAATGGCTTGGGTCGTGACGGCAGCGTGGTTGAACTCTTCCGGCTTGGAGACCAAAAGCGTGACGTCCGCGCGCGTTTCTTCCTGCTCGCCTGCCTTGTGTGCATTGAAGGAATAATCCCTAAGAGCGACCCCCAAAGCCAGTTGTGAAGCACGTTTTTGGCTACCAGCGCAGATTGTAAGGGCGGCCCCCGAACGGATTTTTCCCAAGGCGGCACCCGCCTTGCGCGCTTCGACGTCCGTGCAACGGCGGGGCAGGAAAACCACGTCAACACTCTCGGCTTTCATCCCGACCGGAAAGGCCAGTGAAAAGGTCTGACCTGTCGACGCCGCTTCTGCTTTTACCTCGACCAGGCGGGCAACGGCCCCTTTCGTTAACCGGTTCACGCGTCGCGCGGCTTTGTCCAGCGATCCGTCTGGTGCGACAAGTAATGCCACGCGCCCCTCCACCTCTGCCAAGAGATCAATATCTGTTTCCTTGAACTGAATGGATGCCGGCTTAAGCAATGGACTACTCCCCTGTTTGTTACAACGAGTCCTACCGCGCTGTCCGCTGGATGACCAGATAGCAGTTTTCCAGGTCGGGCATTTCCTCTAAGGTCCGGCAAAAGAAAAGAAACCGTGGGGGATTCTGGAAACGTGAGCAGATTCGACAGATACCTGCTGTCGCAGCTTTTGGTTCTGTTCAGCTTTTTTGCCCTCGTGTTGGTCTCAGTCTACTGGATCAACCGGGCGGTTGCGCTGTTCGACCAAATTCTCGCAAACGGCCAATCCGCCGTGGTGTTCCTCGAGTTCACCCTGCTCAGCCTGCCCAACGTGATCCGGCTCGTGCTGCCAATGTCCGTTTTCGCGGCCACAGTCTACGTGACCAACAGGTTGAGCAGCGAAAGCGAATTGACCGTGATGCAAGCCACCGGGTTCAGCCCGTGGCGACTGGCGCGGCCTGTCATGTTCTTTGGCGTGCTTGTCGCCTTTATGATGAGCATGCTCACGCACGTACTTGTCCCAAGCAGTTCGGCACAGCTGGACCAGCGGCAGCGTGAGATCACCGAGAACATCACAGCGCGTCTTTTGACCGAAGGCACATTCCTCCATCCAACCGAAGGGGTTACGTTCTACATCCGTGAAATTTCACCCGAGGGGATTTTGAGGGATGTTTATTTGTCGGATCGACGCCGCGATAGCGAAGTCTGGACCTATACAGCGTCCGAAGCATACCTTCTGCGAACCGAGACCGGCCCCAAGCTGGTTATGGTTGACGGACTTTCGCAAATTGAAGTGTCCGGCGACGAACGCCTCTTCACGACCAACTTCTCGGACTTTACCTATGACATCAGCGGTTTGATCGACGCCAGCACGAAGCAGCGTGAAGACATCAAATTCATAGGCACGGCAGCTCTTCTCAGCGACGCCGGTGCCATTTCCCAGCGTTTGAATATCCCTCTTGGCTGGATCGCCGAAGAAGCGCATGGGCGCATCAATCGCCCGCTCATGGTTATTTCCGCCGCCATCATCGGTTTCGCAACCCTGCTGCTTGGCAGCTACAGCCGCTTCGGCGTCTGGAGACAGATCATCGTGGCTTTCGTGCTGTTGATCTTCATGGAAATCGTCCGCAGCGCCACAATTGACCCCGTGCGATCCGATGCCTCCCTGTGGGCGCTTATGTACGTACCGGCGATGCTTGGTTTCACCCTCAGCTTCGTGTTGTTGTGGCTGGCGTCCCACCCGAACGCACTCCGTCGGAGGGCCGCGGCATGACCATTCATCTCTATTTCGCGCGGCGGTTTCTTTTGATCCTTCTCGGGATGACTGCCGTGTTCTTTGCACTGCTGGCCCTCATCGACCTTATGGAGCAGTTGAGGCGCTTTAACGTGGATGAGATCGGCTTTGCTCAAATCCTGCGTCTGACTTTGTTGCGCGCACCAGAGGGCCTCTACCAAATCCTGCCACTCCTGGTCATCCTGTCCACGGTCACCCTTTTCATCGGCCTTGCACGCAGCAGCGAGCTTGTTGTTGTCCGCGCGACAGGAAGGTCCGCTCTGGTATCCCTTCTGTCGCCGGTTTCGGTGGCGCTTATCCTGGGGCTGCTCGCGGTTTCAACGTTCAACCCTATCGTTGCGGCAACGTCCGATCAGTATCACGCGCTCGCAGATCGCTTCCGTTCCGGAGGCGGCAGCACATTGTCCATCAGCAGCGAGGGTCTTTGGTTGCGTCAGGGGGGCGTGGGCGGCCAAGCCGTCATTCACGCGGAGTCAACAAACCCTGATGCCAGCACATTCTTTGATGTGACGATCCTTTCCTATGCCACGGGAGGCGCCCCGTCTCACCGCATCGTCGCCGACTCGGCAACACTTGTCGACGGAGGCTGGGAATTAAAGAATGCGCGGGTCTGGCCGCTGATACCGGGTATCAACCCGGAAGCCGGAAAAAAGGACCACGAAACTCTGTTAATTGAAACAAGCCTGACACGAGATCGAATTCGAGACCGGTTTGGCACGCCGTCGGTCGTCTCCGTCTGGGATCTTCCTCAGTTCATTCGCGAACTTGAAGAGGCCGGCTTTTCTGCGCGCCGTCACAGCGTCTGGTTACAGATGGAACTTGCACAACCAATTTTCCTTGCAGCGATGGTATTGATTGCAGCGGCCTTCACCATGCGTCATACCCGATTTGGACGCACTGGCTTGGCCGTATTGACGGCTGTGATGACGGGTTTTGCATTGTATTACGTTCGGAATTTCGCACAGATCCTGGGGGAAAATGGCGAAATTCCGGTATATCTCGCCGCATGGGCACCCCCCATCGCAAGTGTCATGTTGGCACTGGGCTTGTTGTTGCATATGGAGGATGGATGAAAGCTGCCATTACATCGGTGTCGTTGGCTCTGCTCGTCGCCGGCACCACACCAGCAACTGCCCAATCCCTGCCAAATGGTGGGAACATGGTCTTGATTGCGGATCGGGTTTACATGACCCGGTCAAACCTTCTCGTTGCCGAAGGGCATGTTGAAGCCCTACAAGGCGATGTTCGCATCCGCGCCAATCGGATCGAATATAACGGCCAGTCAGACATTGTTCGGGTTACGGGCCCAATCCGACTGGAGCAAGGCGACACCGTTCACGTGCTTGCTTCCTACGCGGAACTAAGCGACGGGTTCCGCACAGCCCTCTTGAAAAGCGCGCGTGTCGTTCTCAATCAGCAGCTTCAAATGGCATCCGCACAGATGAACCGCGTCGATGGTCGTTACAACATTTTGCACAAAACAACTGTCAGCTCGTGCAAAGTTTGTGACGATGGCCGCCCGCCAATCTGGCAGATTCGCGCACAACGCGTTGTACACGATCAAGAAGAGCAGCAGATCTACTTCGATCACGCGCAGTTCCGTATTATGGACATGCCAGTGGCGTACTTCCCGCAATTGCGACTGCCCGACCCTACTCTGAAACGTGCAACGGGTTTCCTTATCCCGGAGATCAATCAGAACAGTGACCTCGGTTTCGGCTTCAAGGTTCCGTATTTCACCACTCTTGGAGATCACCGGGACCTGACGCTAACCCCCTATCTGGCCGAACATACCAACACACTCGAATTCCGGTATCGCCAAGCATTCAGGAGTGGCGGTGTCGAAATCAATGGTGCGATTTCCGACGATTCGATATTTTCCAACCAGCCAAGGTTCTATGGCTTCATCCACGGCTGGCAGCTGCTCCCACGCAACTATACGCTCACGTATAATCTCCGCGCTGTATCAGATGACGCCTATCTTCTTGACTACGACTATTCAGACCTCGATCGTTTGAAGAGCGATATAACTGCGCGCCGCATCGAACGGGATGAAAACACCCGTTTTGCGCTCATTCACTTTGAATCACTGCGCGCAAACGAGAACAACAATACGATTCCCTCATTTGTCAGTGTCGCGGAGACCGAAAAGCGCTTCTTCCCCACCGTTATTGGCGGCGAAGCCCGCCTCGGCCTGCAACTTCACGGGCACTACCGAGAAGCTGATGCTGACGTGATCGGCCGCGATATCGCACGGGCGACCGCGTCGCTGTCCTGGCAACGCAACTGGACCCTGGCAAACGGTCTGCGTCCGGGCCTGAGTTCATCGTTGGCGTTTGATGCTATCGACACCCATCAGGATGCCAACTTTGTCGGAACTGAAACGCAGGTTACACCTGCAATTTCGGCGCACCTTCGGTATCCGATGAGCAAAGTTGGCCCGAACGGTGAAGCCTACGTTCTTGAACCCCTTGCCCAGATTGGTTGGGTTGGTGGAAACACGCTCAACGTTGAGAACGAAGAAAGCACTTTTGTAGAATTCGATGAGGGCAACCTTCTGGCACTGTCTCGGTTTCCATCAAGTGATCGGCGCGAACGCGGTGCAACAGCGGCCGTAGGCCTCAACTGGTCCCGGTTTGCCGAAGACAGTTGGAACGCACATTTTTCTCTGGGGCAGGTCTACCATTGGGAAACGCAACCGGATTTCACGCAGAGCTCCGGCCTCTCGGGCAAGCGCTCGGATCTTTTGGTGGCTGGCCAGATCGCGATGCAAAACGGATTTTCTTTCATGGCCCGTGGGTTGTTCGATTGGAACACTGGCGTTGACAAGGCAGCAACCCGGATCGCATGGAGCAATGACAAGGTTTGGTTGGACGCAAGCTATATCTGGTTGGGGTCTGATACTGCTGAAAACCGGTCAGGCACGCTTTCGGAATGGAACATCGATGGCCGCTACCGGCTAGATCGCCATTGGACCGCACTGGCTGACTGGCGGTATGATACCGGCTCGAACCAAACTGCCGAAGCGGGCGTCGGTCTTGAGTACCGAAACGAATGTGTGAAAGTTGGCCTTTCTCTCTCGCGAAACTTCACAACCTCCAATACAGTTCAGCCCAGTACATCAATCGGATTGACGGTCGCCCTCTTGGGCTTCAGCGTCAACTCTGGTGATAAGAGTTACAGCCGCACGTGCAAACAGAGCGCAGGATAAACAACAAATGAAACCGCATCGTGTTCTTACCCATCTGGCAGCCGCAGCAGCACTTTGTCTAGGTCTGACAACCACCCAGCTAAGCGCCCAAAGTGCGTTTTCTCCGGCGGTTGTCGTGGGTGACAAAGTGGTGACTTACTACGAGGTTGAACAACGCGCTTTGCTGCTTGCTCTGATGAATGCGCCCGGAGACACCTACAAACTCGCCCAAGAGCAGTTGATCAACGAGCGCCTGCAAAAACAGGCAGCCGACACTATTGGCATCGAAGCCAATCAAGAGGGGATTGAAAGGGGCGTCATCGACTTTGGCAAACGTGGGAACATCGAAGATCCCGAGCAACTGTACAAGGTTCTGGCACAAGCCGGCGTTCACAAGGAAACACTTCAGGCGTTCGTTCGCGCTGGAATTGAGTGGGGTGCCGTTGTTCAGGCCTTATACGGCGGCGCTGTGCAAGTCTCTGAAGCTGAAATCGACCGCGCAATCGCATCAAATGTTGGAAGCAGCGGCATCAACGTCCTTTTGTCCGAGATTGTCATTCCGGTAACACCTCAAACTGCGGAGCAGGTCCAGACGATCGCCGACCAGATTGCCCAAGTCCAGACTCAAGCAGACTTCGAAGAGGCCGCGCGCCGCTATTCGCAATCGGCAACGAAAGACAAAGGTGGCCGACTGAACTGGCTGTCGATCACGCGGCTCCCTGTTCAAATTCGCCCCCTTGTTTTGGCCCTTGGCCCCGGGGATGTCAGCGAACCCGTCGCCCTTCCCAATGCAGTGGCCATTTTCATGATGCGCGGCAAGCGCGAGACCGATGTTCCGGCGCCGCGCTACTCGGCCATCGACTACGCCATGTTCAAGATTCCGGGCGGACGTACACCGGAAGCACTGGAAGATGCGGAAGAGCTGAAGGCACGTGTCGATACCTGCGATGACCTTTATGGCGAAGCAGTTGACCTGCCAGAAGACCGTCTGCTTCGCCAGGCCGTTGAACCCGCAGCGGTACCACGCGACATCGCTCTTGAGTTGGCCAAGCTGGACGACAACGAGATCTCGACAACCCTCACGACAACGATGTCGGATGGGCAACCTGCGCTGGCAGTTCTCATGCTGTGTGGGCGTTCTGCGGAACTGCGGGAAGAAATCGAGCGTGAAGACATTGCGGCCCGCTTGCGAAACCAGCGCTTGCAGTCTTATGCAGAAAGCTACCTCGAGCAACTGCGCGCAGAAAACACGATCGTCGTGAAATGAACCCTGCCCCAATTGCCCTAAGCTGTGGCGAACCCGCCGGGATCGGATTGGAACTGGTGGAGAAATCCTGGCAAGCTCTGAAAGACGAGCTTGCCTTTTTCGTGATCTGCGATCCTTCTCACCTTCCCGGTTCGGTTCCTGCACAGGTCATCACTGATCCCTCCGAAGCCGCCCAAACAATGGCGACGGCCCTTCCCGTTATGCCGTTGGCCTTTGACGGTGTCGCGACGCCAGGCACCGCGGACCCCGACAATGCCTCCGGCGTCATGGATGCCATCGCGATGGGGGCGCAAATGGCCATGGACGGTGAAGCCTCGGCACTTTGCACGGCACCGATCCACAAGAAGGCGCTGAAGGATGGCGCTGATTTCCCCTTCCCCGGCCATACCGAGTATCTTGCCGATCTAGCCGGAGTCGATCGGGTTGTGATGATGCTGGCCAGTACTCAACTCCGCGTGGTCCCCACGACCATTCACATTGCCGTTTCTGACGTTCCCGATGCCCTGACGCCGGAACTCCTTCGGGAAACGATCGAAATCACCCACAGCGCCCTACAGGATCAGTTCGGCATCCCGAAACCGCGCATCGCCATTGCAGGTCTGAACCCGCACGCTGGCGAAGGCGGCGCGATGGGAGACGAAGAGATCACCATGATTGCGCCCTTGGTCGATGAACTGCGTGCCGAAGGCTACAATCTGCTTGGCCCACTGCCGGCTGACACCATGTTTCACGCCGCTGCCCGCAGCAAGTATGACACAGCGATTTGCATGTATCACGATCAGGCGCTCATCCCGATCAAGACTCTGGACTTCGACAAGGGGGTAAACGTGACCTTGGGCCTTCCCTTTATCCGCACGTCGCCCGATCACGGCACCGCCTTTGACATCGCGGGACAAGGTATCGCCAATCCCTCAAGCATGATCGAAGCCTTGCGGATGGCATTTGAAATGGCCACTGAACGTTCAATGAACCAAGGAAACACTGCCTGATGAGCGCAATTGACGATCTTCCACCATTGCGGCAAGTCATCGCCGATCACGGCCTCTCTGCACGCAAGTCCCTTGGGCAGAACTTTCTTCTCGACCTCAACCTGACAGCCAAGATCGCGCGGCAGGCGGGCGATCTGAGCGAATGTGACGTTCTTGAAATCGGTCCGGGCCCCGGCGGTTTGACACGCGGACTCTTGTCCGAAGGCGCACGCAAGGTGCTTGCCATCGAGAAGGACACCCGCTGCATTCCGGCACTGTCCGAAATCGCCGTGGCCTATCCCGGACGCCTTGAGGTCATCAACGGAGATGCGCTTGAAATCGACCCGCTCTCGCATCTCACCCCGCCGATCCGTATCGCTGCCAACCTTCCCTACAACGTCGGGACCGAGCTTCTCGTGCGCTGGCTGACACCCAAGGAATGGCCGCCCTTCTGGCAAAGCCTGACGCTGATGTTCCAACGCGAAGTCGCCGAGCGTATCGTCGCGCAGCCGGGATCAAAGGCATATGGTCGCTTGGCAATCCTCGCACAATGGCGGGCCGAGGCCAAGATCGTGCTGAGCCTTCCGCCCGGCGCCTTCACGCCGCCGCCAAAGGTCAACAGCGCCGTCGTGCATCTCAAATCCCTTGAAAAGCCCCGCTTCGAGGCCGAGGCAGCCACGCTGAGCCGCGTTGTTGCCGCCGCCTTCAACCAGCGTCGCAAAATGCTGCGCGCCTCGCTCAAGGGCGTGGCGCCAGATATCGAAGATCGCCTCTTGGCCGCGGGCATCAAGCCAACGGAACGTGCAGAGCAGGTATCTCTCGAAGAGTTCTGCGCCCTCGCCCGACAGGTGGACGCGATCTAAAGAAAAGCCCGGGTCAATGCCCGGGCTTTGTTCTTATTCTGCGGCTTCGGGCTTGTCGCCTTCTGCGGGCTTGGCGCTGCTCTCGGGCGCGTCCTCGGCCTTTTTCGGCTCGGGCTTTTTGCGCGGAGAGGAACGACGCGGCTTGCGTGCCGATTTTGGTTTTTCCTCGGCCTTGGCCTCGGGGGTCTCAACCAGACCGGTGTCGCCGCTTTCGTTCACGTCAATCACATCAGGCTGCGCCGCGCTGCCGGGATCGGCTGCGGGTGCCGACGCGTTGGCCTCGCGCTCCTGACGGTCCATACGTTCCTGACGCTCGCGGTCACGCTCTGCTTGGCGTTCGCGGTTCTGACGCTCCTGCTCTTCGCGGCGGGCGTCCATCTCGCGCTGTGCCTCGGAAAGCATGCGCTGATAATGTTCTGCATGCTGTTGGAAATTCTCGGTCGCAACACGATCATTAGCCAACTGTGCGTCCCGCGCCAGCTGGTTGTACTTGTCGATGATCTGCTGCGGCGTGCCACGCACCTTGCCCTCGGGACCGGAGCTGTCGAACACGCGGTTGACGACGTTCCCGGAAGGACGATTTCTATTATTCTTGTTCCGCGAACGGGATTTGGACGATCTCATATCTTCAGTAATCCAGCCTTGAACCGTTGTCGGTCGATGAACCCGTTTCGCGCCTCTTGCGCTCAAAAGAACCCGGGTTCCGACATTTGGGCTTGATGTCCTTCGTGACAGAATTCGCGTTCGGTCTCTGCAAGGACACCTCCTGAGTAATCCGGTCACGCTTCGTATACAAGGGGTTCTATGAAAAAACCTTGAAAAACCGTGTCTATTGGGCACTTCACACGGGGCTTCGTGCACTCACGACACGATCGCGCCCATCAAGATCGGGCAAAACCGCACAATCACAAAGGCCCGCCGCTTCGAAAATGGCTTTCACATCCGGGCCTTGCTTCCAGCCAATCTCAACCAGAAGGCGTCCTCTGGGTTCCAGAAACGCGGACACATCCCGCGCGATAGTCCGATAGGGATCGAGGCCATCGCCGCCCGGTGTCAGAGCAAGGTGAGGGTCGTGTTCACGCACTTCTCTGGAAAGCTCTTCCATCTCGTCGTCCGTGATATAGGGCGGATTGGAAACGATCAGATCGAAACGCCCCTCAACAGCCGAAAACCAGTCGGAAACGCCAAAGGCCAATCTCTCGTCTACTTGATGGACCTTCGCGTTTTCTTGTGCGACCTGAAGCGCGGCTTGGGAAACATCTACGGCAAGGCCCTGCGCGAGAGGGCGCTCTGCAAGAAGGGTGATCGGGATACACCCTGTCCCCGTCCCCAGATCCAATAGCCGTTCAAAACGATGCTCCAGCGCCGCCACGATCAGGGTTTCCGTCTCGGGACGCGGGTCAAGAACATCCGGCGTCACCTTGAACTCACGCCCCCAGAATTGCCGCTTTCCAACGATCTTGGAAACCGGTTCACGCTCTATGCGACGCGCACAAAATCCATTGAAAACAGTTACCTGTTCCGCGCTCACATCCATTTGCGCTTCGAGAGTGACCCGATCTGCCGGTATCCCGACTGCATGCGCAACCAAGACCCGCGCATCCCTTTGCGCCCCCTCGATCCCCGCCTCGCGCAGTTGGCGGGTGGCTTGGGTTAGGAGGGATTGGAGGATCATGCGTTCATTTCGGCGAGGAGACGGGCCTGATCGTCGGCGGTGAGGGCGTCCACGATCTCGTCCAGATCACCGTTCATGATTTGATCAAGTTTATAGAGCGTCAGGTTGATCCGGTGGTCCGTCATGCGCCCCTGCGGGAAGTTGTAGGTGCGGATACGTTCAGAGCGGTCCCCAGAGCCGACCTGGGATTTCCGGTCTGCCGAACGTTCGGAATCGATACGCTGGCGCTCCATGTCATAAAGCCGCGTCTTCAGCACCTGCATCGCGATCTCCCGGTTGCGGTGCTGGGATTTCTCGGAACTCGTGACCACGATCCCCGACGGAATATGGGTGATGCGTACAGCCGAGTCGGTGGTGTTGACGTGCTGCCCCCCGGCCCCGGACGACCGCATGGTATCGATGCGCAGATCGTTAGCGTCGATCTGGATGTCGACATCCTCGGCCTCGGGCAGAACCGCCACTGTCGCGGCCGATGTGTGAACGCGGCCACCGGATTCGGTTTCGGGCACACGTTGTACCCTGTGTACGCCGGATTCGTATTTCAAACGGGCAAAAACATCCTCGCCCTTCACATGGGCGACAACTTCCTTGATGCCGCCGAGTTCCGTCTGCTGTTCCTCGATGATCTCGATCCGCCACCCCTTGGAGTCGGCGAACCGTTGGTACATGCGCAGCAGGTCACCAGCAAAAAGCGCAGCCTCATCCCCGCCGGTGCCGGGGCGTATCTCGATCATTGCTGGGCGGGAATCCGCCTCGTCCCTGGGCAAAAGCGCAAGTTGCAGCGCGTGTTCAGCCTCGGGGAGTTGCGCCTTCAAACCTGGCAGTTCTTCTTCCGCCAGCTCTTTCATGTCCGGATCATCCAGCATCAGTTCGGCCTCTTCGAGGTCGCCAAGTAACTGGCGATAGGCCTGAATTTGCTCAACAACCGGGCGCAGGTCGGAATATTCCTTGGCCAGCGCGGCAATATCCTCGCCCGCTGCCCCTTCTGCCATCTTGGCTTCGAGAAACTCGAAACGCTGGGTGATCTGTTCTAGACGCTCTATAGGAACCATGAGGCTAAGTGGGACAATCCGGAGACTTGGTCAAGAGCCGTGGTTGGGATATACTATTTCTATGCGATATCTTGTTCTTCTGGCCATGCTCGTTCCGGGCCCCGCGCTTGCCGATTACAACCTCAATGGCAAGACGATTGACTGTTATTGCACTGATACCTCTGGAAATCGCGTGGAACTTGGCGAGATGATCTGCCTGCATGTCGACGGTCGCATGTTCATGGCGCAATGCCAGATGTCGCTGAACGTCCCGATGTGGCGCGAGATTTCACCTGCTTGCCTGTCGTCTGACGCGGGTCCGTCAATTGGTGGACAAAGCCGCAATCCAGCCATCGACGCGCTGCGCATTGACACCAAAATCACGCCGCCCAAAACGTGAGCGGCCGTGGATCAACAGGGTTTCGCCGTCCTGCCTGATCGTCGTGAAATCCGGGTATCCCATCAGTTTCGTGCGCGAAACATAGGTCACCATGCCGCTTGCAACATCGCCCGTAAGAACTTGTGTTGAAACATCTTTTCCAATCACTTCATGCAGTTTCTCAAGACCGTTGGGAGCGTTTTCAATCCGCCGTAACACCCCGTTCGAATAGGCTTTATCGCGATCCACCTCGGGCGCGACATGCCATTTTTCGGGGGAGTTGGGTGACAAGCGAATATAGGCAATCAACGCGACAAACAGGACAATCAACACCGCAAGGAACTTCATCACACACTCCGCAATTCGACAGGAACCGGGCTTTGCCGGCCCGCCCCGAAAGATTGCATTGAAGGTTTGCCGTGTAAACGCTTGCGTGGCGTCACGTCAGGTTTTCGTACGGCGGCTGGAGGCCCAGATGCACAGAAGTTCAGTGGCGACATGTGCGCCCGCGATTGCCGTGGCCCCCGTCGTATCAAACGGCGGAGAAACTTCGACCACATCGCCGCCCACCATGTTGATGCCTTCCAGATCACGCAGCATGATCGACGCCTGCGCCGAGGTCAGGCCACCCCAGACAGGCGTGCCCGTGCCCGGTGCGAATGCCGGGTCAAGCGCGTCAATGTCAAAGGTGAGGTATGTCGGGTTATCCTCAAGTATTTCCTTGATTTTCTTGGCCGTAGCACCCGGCCCCGCCTCATGCACTTCGCGCGCGTCGATAATGTTCACACCCAGCGTATCTTCGTTGGTGGTGCGGATGCCCACCTGCACAGACCGCTTGGGATCAACTAGGCCAAGTTTCACCGCCTTGTAGAACATGGTGCCGTGGTCGATCCGATCCATATCGTCATCGGGCCACGTATCGGTGTGGGCGTCGAACTGCAAAAGCGAAAGCGGGCCGAATTTTTCTGCATAGGCGCGCAGGATCGGGAAGGTGATATAGTGGTCCCCGCCCAAAACGATGCTGGCTGCACCCGCATCAAGGATCGTGCGGATATGTTCGGTCAGTGCGGCAGGAAACGCGGGGACATTGGCATAGTCGAACGCCAGGTCGCCATAGTCCACCACGGAAAACTCTTCCAGCACGTTGAACCCCCAGCCATAAGGCGCGTCGGGGCTTTGCAGGGCAGAGGCCTCGCGGATAGAGCGAGGCCCAAGGCGCGTGCCGGGACGGTTGGTCACCGCCTGATCAAAGGGAACCCCTGTTACGGCGACATCAACACCCGTCAGATCCTTGCTATAGCGGCGGCGCAGGAAGGACGTCGCACCGCCAAAGGTGTTTTCAAAGCTCGGTCCGAGGTTGTTGTCGCGGGTGAAGGCTTCGTCCACGACCTTTTTTGCATCTTCCAGTGCCATGCGGATTTCCGTGATCAAGAAATTTGATCAAAAAATTGATAATCCGGCCTTGCAAGTCAAGCAGGAAATCCGCCGCGACGCAGAATGACGGTCAAAAACCGCTGTCTGCATCACGTCGGTATCGCGACGGTGCTGCCGTGCAGCGTAAAATTCCTACAGTGGCTGGGCCTTTTCCACGACACGCGCAAAGAACGACGCGCCGATCGGAGAGATGTCGTCGTTGAAGTCGTAGTTCGGATTATGCAGCGCGGCACCCGGCCCCTGGCCAATGAAAAGATAGGCCCCCGGGCGTTCCTGGAGCATGTAGGAGAAATCCTCGGCGCCCATCTCTTTTCCGGTGTCATCCTGCACCGCATCGGCACCGGAAATCTCGCGCGCGACCTCGGCGGCGAAGGCAACCTTGTCGGCGTCGTTCACGGTGGCGGGATAGCCGCGTTCATAACGCAGGGTGGCCTCGACATCATAGGCGGCGGCCTGCCCTGCGACGATGGCCTCCATGCGGGATATGATCATATCCTGAACTTCGGGTTCGAACGTGCGCACGGTTCCATTCAGATAAGCCGTATCGGGAATCACGTTGTCGGTGCTGCCGGTGTGGATCTGGGTGACCGAGACCACCGCTTCTTGCCGGGCGTCGTGGTTGCGGCTGATGATGGTCTGGATCGCCTGGGCGATGGCGACCGAGGCCATGACCGGATCAGCCGTTTCATGCGGATAGGCGCCGTGGCCGCCGCGCCCCTTGATGTCGATGTGGAACTCATCCACCGCTGCCATGATCGGCCCGGGCGTGGTGTAGAAATTGCCCACGGCGATCTCGGGGACGTTGTGCAGGGCATAGACCTGATCGATCTCGAAACGATCCATGATCCCCTCTTCCACCATCACGCCGGCCCCGCCACCGCCTTCCTCGGCGGGTTGGAAGATCAGCGCGACGCGGCCGGAAAAGTTGCGCGTCTCGGCAAGGTATTTCGCCGCGCCAAGCAGCATGGTGGTGTGGCCGTCGTGGCCGCAGGCGTGCATTTTGCACTCAACCGTCGAAGCATAGTCAAGGCCCGTGGTCTCGGGCATCGGCAGCGCGTCCATGTCAGCGCGCAGCCCGATGGTGCCGCCCTCGCCCTTGCCGTTGATGATGGCGACAAGGCCGGTGGTCGCGATTCCCTCGTGCAACTCATCGACGCCGAACTCACGCAGACGCGCGGCAACAAAGGCGGCGGTCTCGTGACAGTCGAATTCCAGTTCGGGGTGCATATGCAGGTGGCGACGCCAGGTTTTCATCTCTTCGGCGTTGGCGGCAATGCTGTTGAGGACGGGCATGGGGTGGACTCCGGGTTCGCGTTTATCTGATATGCATGTGAACACCGCCAAGGAGAGATGTGCAATGGCCGACGACCTGATCCACGATCCCAAAGGGGGCATGCCGCGCCTGCTGGAAATCATGCGCCGCCTGCGCGATCCCGAAACCGGATGCCCGTGGGACATCGAACAGGATTTCTCGACCATCGCGCCCTATACCATCGAGGAAGCCTATGAAGTGGCCGATGCGATCGAACGCGAGGCCTGGGACGAGTTGAAAGGCGAGTTGGGGGATCTGCTGTTTCAATCGGTGTTCCACGCGCAGATGGCGACCGAACGGGGCCTGTTCACCTTTGATGAAGTGGCCGACACCATGTCGGACAAGATGGTCGCGCGGCATCCGCATGTGTTTGGCGATGAAAGTAATCAGAAATCCGCCGACCAGCAGACCCGCGACTGGGAAACCATCAAGGCGGCCGAACGCGCCAGCAAGAAGCAAAAGGGCACGCTGGATGGTGTTGCGGTTGGCCTGCCTGCCCTGCTGCGCGCGGTGAAGCTTCAGAAACGGGCCGCTCGGGTGGGATTCGACTGGCCCGACATTCGCCACGTGGTCGACAAGATCGTCGAGGAAGCCGGCGAACTGGCCGAGGCGCGCGACACCATGAGCCAGACCGAGATCGAAGAAGAATTCGGTGACATGCTGTTCGTCATGGCCAACCTTGCCCGCCATCTTGATCTCGACCCCGAGGCCGCGCTGAGGGCAACCAACCAGAAGTTCATTCGCCGCTTTGAGGCGGTCGAGGCCAAACTGGCCGAGCGCGGCAAGCGTCCGGAAGAGTCGACCCTTGAAGAAATGGACGGCCTTTGGGACGCGGTCAAAATCGAGGAAAAGGCCAAGACTTCGGATACCTGAATATTTTATTCAGGTATTGACCCTATAAAAACACTCAGGTAATTGCTTCACCAATCGAAACAGCAATCACCTGAGTGAGTCCCATGTTTGCACGTCTCAAATCTGCCTTCCTTGCCGCGACCGCAATCACCGTTGCCGCGCCTGTCGTTGCCGAAGAGGTCAACGTTTATTCCTATCGTCAGCCCGAGCTGATCAAGCCGCTGACCGATGCCTTCACCGCCGAGACCGGCATCAAGGTGAATGTCGCCTACCTCAAGAAGGGTATGGTTGAGCGTATGCAGGCCGAGGGCAAACGTTCGCCAGCGGACCTTGTTCTGACCGTTGACATCTCGCGTCTGGCCGCCGTTGTGAACGCGGGCCTGACCCAAGCTGTTGAAAGCGACACGCTGAACGCCAACGTGCCTGCGCAATACCGCGACCCCGACAACCAGTGGTACGGCCTGACCACCCGCGCCCGCATCGTTTATGCCTCGAAAGATCGCGTTGCCGAGGGTGAAGTCACCACCTACGAAGATCTGGCTGACCCGAAATGGAAAGGCCGCATCTGCACCCGCTCGGGCACCCACGCCTACAACGTCGCGCTGACCTCAGCGGTTGTGCATCACCACGGCGAAGAAGGTGCCGCGAAGTGGCTGGAAGGCATCAAGGCCAACCTCGCCCGCAAACCGCAGGGCAACGACCGCGCGCAGGTCAAGGCGATCTGGGCCGGTGAATGCGACATCGCGATCGGCAACACCTATTACATGGGCAAGATGCTGGCCGATGAAGAACAAAAGGCCTGGGCCGACAGCGTGAACGTGCTGTTCCCGACCTTTGAAAACGCGGGCACCCACGTGAACATCTCGGGCGTTGCGATGGCGAAACACGCGCCGAACCCGGAAGCGGCGCTGAAGATGATGGAATTCCTGACCTCGCCGCAAGCACAGGAAATCTATGCCAAGGCCAACTATGAATACCCGATCGCACCGGGCACCTCGCCCGACCCGCTGGTCAAGGGCTGGGGCGAGTTCACCGCGGACGACGTGAACCTGATGACCCTGGCTGGCAACCGCCCCGCTGCTCTGAAGATCACCGAAACGGTTGATTTCGACGGCTGATCCGCTAGTTGATATTGCGTCCGGAAGGCGTCCCGCATGGGGCGCCTTTCTTTATTTCAGAACGTGATCGAGGCCAGGAAGAACCTGCGCGACCGTGCTTGCCGCAGGACCGCCGGGTTCATAGACGGCCAGACAGGGCACGGTGAAATCCTGCCCGCCAGACACGGGGGACAGGTGGCCGCTTGCCCTCAGGGGGGCTGCCATCCGCTCTGGCAGAAAGGCCATGCCACCCCTGTTCTGCATGTAGTGCAGCGCCATGGCAGCGTTACCAAGAAACAGGTGACCGGAGCGGCCCGCAAGCTGTTCCCGCACGGCGGCATCATAGGCCGGACCAAGCTGAAGATTGAGAAACAGCGGCAGGTCGGGATCATTCAGATCACAGGGTTCAGCCGCCATCAGGATCATACGTTCCGACGGCAATTCGTACACTGTCAGATCGCTTCCGGCGGGCGTCTCGTGGGTGACCGTCAGATCAAGCATTCGATTACGAAGCAACTCCAACGCATTGCTTTCGTGATCAAAATTTAAGGTCAGCGGTAGCTTCCCCAATTCTTCTTCGGCCCAGATCGTCAGGTCCACCAGCAATGTATCCCAGATCGACAGCTGACAGCCGATCCGAAGGGCAATGCGATTGGCGAATTGCTGGCCGAGGCCCTGACGGATCTGGTGCCACTGGCTCAGCATCTGTTCGGCATAGGGGCGAAGATGGTGGCCCGCCTCGGTTAACGCGGTGCCGCCGGGGCCACGGGTGAAGAGGTCGACATCCAGCTGCATTTCAAGAGCGCGAACCCGGCTGCTTACCGCGGCCTGCGTAATATTCAGACGCGCGGCGGCGCGGTGAAAGCTGTGGGTGTCGGCAATTGCCAGAAAGGTTCGTAGGTGTTTTTCGTCCATGTGAAAACAAAAGACGACCAGATTGATAAAAACAATACGTTTTTCCGATCAGACAAACTTCGCTAGGCTTCCTGACAACGCAGATCAGGAGACATGCCATGCTCGACAAATCGCACAAACCCACATGGACCAGCTTTGAAGAGGCGACACAGGCCGATTGGGACGCGGTGATGGACTATGAAGAACAGTTCAACGCCGAACTGGTCGACCGCATCATCGCCATGCTGAAATCGCTGGACGAAGAGTGGACGCCCTACCCGATCAACCGCTACCAGCACTGCCTGCAGGCCGCGACTCGCGCCCATGCGGATGGCGCGGATGAGGAAATCGTGGTGGCTGCGCTGATCCATGACATCGGTGATATCCTGTCGCCCTACAATCACGGCGAACTCGCAGCGGCGATGGTGCGCCCCTACATGAGTGAAAAGGCCCGCTGGATCATCGAACATCACTGCGTGTTCCAGGGGTATTACTACAACCACATGCTGGGCGGGGATCGCAACGCGCGCGACAAGTACAAGGACAGCCCGTATTACGACGACGCGGTCTATTTCTGCCATAACTACGACCAGAACGCCTTTGATCCGAACTACCCGTCCAAACCGCTTGAATTCTTTGAACCGATGCTGCGCCGGGTGTTCTCGAAATCGGGCGGGCACATGGAGTTGAACGAAACCGCGAACGACTGATCGTTCGGGAAAAAGAGTTGGGGCGGCAGGCGATGGTCTGCCGCCCTTTTGCTTTTGGCTGGACAAGGTCACGCGGTTTGCCCAAGGTCGCCGCGACCACAGGAGGCCCCCATGAGCGCGCGAAAGATCATCATTGATACAGACCCCGGACAGGACGATGCGGTTGCCATACTGCTGGCGCTGGCCAGCCCCGAGGAGATCGAGGTTCTGGGGATTACGGCCGTGGCGGGCAATGTACCGCTTCCACTGACCAGCAAAAATGCGCGTATTGTCTGCGAGTTGGCAGGCAAGCATGATGTGAAGGTTTATGCGGGTTGTGACCGTCCGCTGGGCCGCGATCTGGTGACGGCGGAACACGTGCATGGCAAGACGGGCCTGGATGGGCCGGTGCTGCCTGACCCGCAAATGCCGCTTCAGGAGCAGCACGCGGTGGATTTCATCATCGACACCCTGCGCGCGCATAAGCCGGGAACGGTCACGCTTTGCCCGCTGGGCCCGCTGACCAACATTGCGATGGCCTTTGAGAAGGCCCCCGACATCATGGACCGGGTTCAGGAGATCGTGCTGATGGGCGGCGCCTATTTCGAGGTTGGCAACATCACACCGGCGGCGGAGTTCAACATTTACGTCGACCCGCAAGCCGCTCATATCGTTTTCAAATCTCCCGCACCTAAAGTCGTGATGCCGCTTGACGTGACGCACAAGGCGCTGGTGACGAAGCCGCGTAACGATGCCTTCCGCGCCCTTGGCACCAAGGTCGGGATCGCGGTGGCCGAGATGACGGATTTCTTTGAACGTTTCGACAAGGAAAAATACGGCTCGAACGGTGCGCCGCTGCATGATCCCTGCGTCACGGCCTATCTGATCAAGCCAGAGCTGTTCTCGGGGCGCTACATCAATGTCGAGATCGAAACCCACTCGGAACTGACGATGGGAATGACCGTCGCGGATTGGTGGGGCGTGTCGGGCCGCGAGGCGAATGCGCTTTTCATCGGTGATGTGGATGCCGACGGGTTCTTTGACCTGCTGACCGAACGTCTGGCGCGCCTATGAGCGCGGCGCTGCACCTCGCGAAACCTGAAGATCTTGACCGGCTCGTCCCGCTTGTGGCGGCCTTTCACGCCGAAGAAGGGATCACGCAGGACGAGACCACGCGCCGCAATGCCCTTTTACCGCTTCTGGAGGGATCGCCGCTGGGGGCGATCTATATCATCGGGCCGACGCGCGCGCCGGTGGGCTATATTGTCCTTACGTTCGGGTGGAGCGTGGAGTTCGGCGGAATGGACGCTTTCGTGGACGAGTTGTTCATTCGCTCTGCGGTGCGCGGTCGGGGGATGGGAAGCGAAACACTCCTGACCCTGTCCAAGATGTTGGGTCAGGCCGGTGTGCGTGCATTGCACCTAGAGGTGGATCGCGAGAATGAAACTGCCAAGCGGCTTTATACCCGCACTGGTTTCAAGGCACGGGATCGCTATATGTTGATGACGCGCGAACTTTAGGCCTGTCATGACCCTGCATATCCCCTTTCAGAACAGCTATGCCCGCCTGCCGGAGCATCTTTACTCACGCATTGAACCGACGCCGGTGAAGGCGCCGGAGGTTCTGGCGTTCAATCATGCACTGGCCAATGACCTCGGGATCACGGGCACCGACGATCTGGCCGAACTGGCAAGGGTCTTTGGCGGCAACGATGTCCCCGAAGGCTCGGAACCCCTGGCGCAATTGTATTCCGGCCACCAGTTCGGCCACTGGAACCCGCAACTGGGCGACGGGCGGGCCATTCTTCTGGGCGAAGCAGGTGGGTTTGATATTCAGCTCAAGGGCTCTGGCCCTACGCCCTATTCGCGCAATGGCGACGGGCGGGCCTGGGTTGGGCCGGTGCTGCGCGAGTTCGTGGTCAGCGAGGCAATGCACGCCCTTGGCATTCCCACAACCCGCGCCTTGGCCGCCGTAGCCACGGGCGAAACGATCTACCGTGAAACCGCCCTGCCCGGCGCGGTTCTGACCCGTGTGGCCTCGAGCCACATCCGCGTTGGCACGTTTCAGGTTCTGGCCGCGCGGGGCGATACCGCCGGATTGAAGGCGCTGTTCGAACACGCGGTTGCGCGCCACTATCCACATGTCAGCACGCCGCTTGAGTTCCTCAAGGCCGTGATCGAGCGTCAGGCGCAGTTGGTGACACAGTGGATGTCGGTTGGCTTTATCCACGGCGTGATGAACACCGACAACTGTGCCATTTCCGGCGAAACAATCGACTATGGCCCCTGCGCCTTTATGGACGAATACCACCCGATGATGGTGTTCTCCTCGATCGACCGACGCGGGCGCTATGCCTATGCGGCACAGGCCGACATCATCGTCTGGAACATGGCCCAGCTGGCGACGGCACTGGTGCCGCTGGAAGAGGACACCGACAAGGCGGTTGCAGGATATACCGAGGCGATCAACGCCATGCCGGAACGGGTGCATACGCTCTGGCGCGAGGCGCTTGGGCGCAAGATCGGCCTTGGCGAGACGCAGGCGGATGACTTGCAACTGGCCGCGCGTCTGTTGAAGCTGATGAGCGATCAGGGGGCTGATTTCACCAACACCTTCGCGGCCCTGTCGGGTGACAAGGCCCGCGATCAGTTTGTCGATCCCGCCAGTTTTGACGATTGGGCGCGTGACTGGAAAGTGCGGATTGCCGGTGAAGATGCCCCAGAAGAGGTGATGCGCCGTGCCAACCCTGTATTGATCCCGCGCAACCATCGGGTTGAAGAGATGATTCAGGCTGCGGTTCAGGGGGACATGGCCCCGTTCCTGCGCCTGTCGCAAGCTCTGGCCAAGCCGTTTGAGCACAATCCGGAGTTCGCTGATCTCACCCGTCCCCCGAGCGCGGGCGAGCGGGTTCAGCAGACATTCTGCGGCACCTAGATCAGCGCCGGTTGATCAGGATGATGCCAAGCGCGACCAGAACCAGCGCCAGCCAGATCGAAAGGCCGACCTGTTCGTCCAGGAGCCACCAGCCCAGAAGGACGCTGAACACCGGCGACAGAAAGCTGAACGAGGCCACGCCCGAGGCCGGATAGATGGTCAGGAGCCAGAACCAGATCAGGTAGGCAATGGCAACGATTCCGATGGCTTGGAACATCAGGCCGGCCACGTGGATCGCCTGCGGATCGCGCAGCAGTGGCCCGAACAGCGGCGCCACCGCGATCAGGACAATGGACGACACGATAAGTTGCCAGATCAGCTGGGTCTCGGGCTTTTCTTGCGACAGCGGTGTCAGGCGCACGACAAGCGCAATGCCGCCCCAGAAGATCGCGGCCCCAAGGGCAAACAGATCCCCCCAGAGCGAGGCCTCGCCCCCCTGCCTGTCCATGACCGCCACGATCACCCCCGCCATGGCGAGGACAAGACCCAGCAGCCGCACGGCATTCAACCGTTCTCCGGGCAGGAACACATGGGCCACCAGCGCCAGCCAGACCGGCATGGAGTAAAAGATGATCGAGGCGCGCGACACGGTGGTCAGGTCGAGCGCGATGTAGAGGCAGATGAACTCGAGCGAGAACAGGATGCCGGCCAGGATACCCGCGCGGACAACTGGTGCAGAGCGGCCAAAGGCTTTCCTGCGATAGGCCATCCAGAGGGCGACTGCGGTAAGGCCGATCAACGACCGGATGCCAGCAGAGAAGACCGGCGAAAACCCACCGTTGGTGACCTTGATCACGACCTGATTGAACGACAGCGCGATCGCGAAGACCGTCAGCGCGATGGTGCCAAAGGTGTCTATGTGAGTTTTCCGTTCCATAGGAGCAGAGGCCGTCATTTTCGTTCACAAGTCAAGCAATGAGCGCATCTCACCCGACGTCGGGAACCGGGCGCTTGAGGCAAGGCCCCGCTGCGTGTTACCCCAAGCGCGTATCTTATTGAGGCGCGTCATGAATTTCCTACAAATCACTTCCCTGCTCATCGTGCTTGCCGGCGCTTTCGGGGCGATCAATTACCTTTTCCTCAAGCTCCCTTCGGCCATCGGCATCCTCGTGGTGGCGCTGTTTGCCTCTTTCGGGCTCTTGGCGGTGGATATGGTTGCGCCGCAGTTCGGCATTGCAGAGGCCGCACGCCATATGATCATCGGCATCGATTTTTCGGATGCGCTTCTCGAAGGGATGCTGGGCCTCCTGCTGTTTGCAGGCGCGCTGCACGTCAAGCTGGCGGACCTGCGGGCACAGTGGTTGCCGATTGCCCTGATGGCGACGGTGGGGGTTGGCCTGTCGACGGCCATCATCGGTGTCGGCTTCAGCTGGATCACGGGAATGCCGCTGATGGTGGCCCTGGTCTTCGGGGCGCTGATCTCGCCCACCGATCCGGTGGCGGTGCTTGGGGTGTTGCGCGAAGCCAATCTGCGCAAGAGCCTTGAGACCAAGATTGCGGGCGAAAGCCTGTTCAACGACGGGGTGGCCTATGTGGTGTTCCTCGTGCTGACCGGCATTGCCTTTGCGGGCGGCGGACACGGCAGCCATGACAACGAATTGGAAGGGGCCGCGATCCTCTTTGTGCAGGAAGCCTTCGGGGGCGCGGTTCTGGGCCTCGTGCTGGGCTGGCTCACCTTCCGGGTGATGCGTCTGATCGACGACTATTCCCTTGAGGTGCTGCTGACGCTGGGCCTGGCTTTTGGCGGCTATGAACTGGCGGTGGCGCTGCATGTCTCCGCGCCGATCATGGCGGTCTGCGCGGGGCTTTTGATCGGCGATATCGGGGCCAAGCATGGCATGAGTGTCGAGACCCGCGAATACGTGGATGCCTTCTGGAAACTGATCGACGAAATCCTCAACGCGGTGCTGTTCCTTCTGATTGGCTTCGAGGTCTTTGCAGTCGCCTTTGACATGCAGTTCCTAATGGCCGGTGTCATGGCGATTGCGCTGGCGCTGGTGGCGCGCCTTGCGGCGGTGGCGGTGCCGGTTCTGATCCTCAATCCGTTTCGCGAATTCAGCCGCGGCGTGATCCCGATCATGACATGGGGCGGCCTCAAGGGCGGGATTTCCGTCGCGCTTGCGCTGTCGCTGCCCGACGGAGACTGGAAACCGCTGATCCTGACGGCCACTTACGTGGTGGTGATCTTCTCGATCATCGTGCAGGGTCTGACTATTGCACCGCTGGCCAAGAAGGTTGGCCGTGAACCGGAGTTGATGTGATGCGCAACTATGTCGTCTATGACGTCTTTACCGAAACGCCGTTCGGAGGCAACCAGCTGGCCGTCTTCCCGGACGCTGGCGAATTGCCCGAAGCCGACCTCCAGAAGATCGCGGCCGAGTTCAACTTTTCCGAAGTGACCTTTGTCTATCCGCCCGAGGATGCCAGTCACACGGCCAGGGTCCGGATTTTCACACCTACGACAGAGGTTCCCTTTGCAGGCCACCCCACGATTGGCACGGCGATTGCGCTGGCCGATCTGGGACATGGCGGCGAGATGGTGCTCGAACTCGGGGTCGGGCCGCTTGTCTGCAAGGTCACGGATGGCGGCGCGCAGTTCACCACCGAGGTGCCGCTTGAGGTTCTGGCGACCCCTGATCCCGCCTTGGTGGCGCGGGCGCTGGGCATCAGCGAGGATGCCATCCTCACAACATCACATGCGCCGACAATGGCCTCTCTTGGCTTGCCGTTTACCATCACCGAACTCGACTGCCGCGATACGCTGGCGGCGTTGCAGACCGACGTGGCAGCCTTTCGCGAAGGCAATGCAAAATATCCGTCTGGCCTGGACTTTGCCCAGTTCGCCTATGTCCGCGAGGGCGATGTGATCCACGCCCGCATGTTTGCCCCTCTCGACAACATTCCCGAAGACCCGGCTACGGGCAGCGCATGTGCCGCACTGGGCGCCCTGTTGGCTTCGGTGGAAGGTCAGGACATGACATTGCGCGTACATCAGGGCGACGACATGGGACGGCCCAGCGTGATTGGCGTTACCACGCTTGATGGGGCGGTCACGATCAGCGGCAGCGCCTGCAAGGTGATGGAAGGCAGCCTGACCTACTGATGCAAAAAGCGCCGCAACGGATGCGGCGCTTTTGCGTGTGTCTTATCCGTTGGCCCGACGCGACTTGCCGCGCGGCGGCCCCTTGCGGCGACGGCGCGGCCCACCCGAAGGCTTGCCGCCCCCTTTTGGCTTTTCGCCGCCCTGCCAGACACGACGCCCCTGCCCGCCCTTGGATTTCTGCTTGGGGTCTTCCAGCCCCATCCAGGGACGACCGGACAGAACCGGAATGGTCATCTTCATGACCTTCTGGATCGCCTTCAACTCGTCCACCTCATCGGGCGAACAGAAGGCGACAGCGGCGCCATCCATCCCGGCCCGCGCGGTGCGGCCGATGCGGTGCACATAGTTTTCGGGCACATTCGGCAGATCGTAGTTGTAGACGTGGCGCACCTGCGGGATATCAAGGCCGCGCGCCGCCACATCGGTGGCTACGAGAACCATGGTTTCGCCTTCACGGAACGCCTTGATTGCACGCTCCCGCTGGCCCTGGCTCTTGTTCCCATGCACCGCCGCCGTGGCATAACCCGCCCGGTCCAGCGCCTTCATCAGCCGGTCGGACCCGTGTTTGGTGCGGGCAAAGACAATTGCCGCCTCGTCGCGGTGGGCATCCAGAAGCTCGATCAGCAGGCTGGTCTTCTCGGCCTTGGCGATAAAGTGGATGCCCTGGGTGATCTTGTCGGCAGCCTTGCCCGGAGGCGAGACCTGAACCCGTTCGGGATTGTCGAGATAGGCGCCCGCGATCTCGGACATCTGCTTTGGCATGGTGGCCGAAAACAGCATCGTGTGGCGCTTCTCGGGCAGGAATTCCGCAATCTTGCGCAGGGCATGGATAAAGCCGAGATCAAGCATTTGGTCGGCCTCATCCAGCACGAGGAAATCGGTGGCCGAGAGGTCAATGGCTTCGCGTTCCAACAGGTCGATCAGGCGGCCCGGCGTAGCGACAATGATGTCGGTGCCTTTGGCAACGCGGTTGATCTGCGGGTTGATCGAAACACCGCCAACAACAAGACCAACCTTGAACGGCGTGCCATCAACCAGCACCGCAAGGTTTTCCTTGATCTGGTTCACCAACTCGCGGGTTGGCGCAAGGATCAGGGCGCGCGCGGTCTTGGGCTCTGGTTTGCGGCCATAGGATTGCAGACGCGCGATCAGCGGCAGGCCAAAGGCCAGCGTCTTGCCGGTGCCGGTCTGGGCAAGGCCCATGACATCGCGGCCTTCCAGCGCCAGCGGAATGGCGCGCTCCTGGATCGGGGTGGGTTTGTCGATACCGGTTTTCACCAGTTTCTCGACCAGCTTCTTGGGCAGGCCAAGATCGTTGAATGTCGTCATAACAGCTTTCCGACGCCGCATATGAACGACGCCTTGCATCGCCCCGCATCGCGGAGCCTCAGGTGGATGGGCCGCTTGCCCCGCGCCTTTCACGTCGCGGTCAACACGCCCCTGAGCCCACGCGTGATCTTGGGATCGGGATGAACGCCTTGGCCGAAATTCACTTTCGGTCTTGATTTGATGCTCACGCGGCAGAAGGCGGTTGGGGTTGCACATGGGGTGTTGCGCCTTTGCTGTCAAGCGCGAAAGGTGGCTTATCCCCAGTGAAAAGAGGTGGAATGCGGCCTTTGCAGCGGTTAAAAACCTTCTCCAACACAAGCAGGGACAGCATAAATGCCGGACACCATCATTTCCCGCTGCGAGGCCAAGGGCCTGCGCATGACAGAACAACGTCGTGTGATTGCCGCGGTTTTGCAGGAAAGCGCGGACCACCCCGATGTGGAAGAGCTCTATGCACGTGCTTCTGCAAGGGACGCCGGGATCTCGCTGGCGACGGTCTACCGAACCGTCAAGCTGTTCGAAGAGGCCGGCATCCTCGACAAGCTGGAATTCGGCGACGGCCGTGCCCGCTATGAGGATGCAGAGCGCGAACACCACGATCACCTGATCGATATCAACTCGGGCGAAGTGATTGAATTCGTCGATCCGGAGATCGAAGCCCTGCAGGAAAAGATCGCGGCCAAGCTGGGCTACACGCTAAAGGGCCACAAGCTCGAACTTTACGGCGTTCCGATCAAGAAATAGGCCCCCTCACGGCCGGGCGACCAAAATTTTTCGAAAAATTTTGCGGCGGGACATTCTTCGAGAAGAATGTCCCTTTTGCTTTGGCAATCAGGCGCGCAGCTTTTCACCCTTGGGATCAAACGGCGGCTCGGACAGGATCACACCCTTGTGGGGTTGGCCCAGCACCATCACCTCAACGCTGTCTCCGGGGCTGGCCTTGCCGTGTTTGACATAGCCAAGCGCCAGCGACATGCCCACGGTGTAGCCATAGGTGCCCGAGGTCACGCGGCCGATGCCTTCGCCATCCTTGAAGATCGGCTCGCCCCCCGTTGCGTCGGCGTTTGACGCCTTGACCGCCTCTTCGTCGATATGGATCAACACCAGCTGCTCGCGCGGCTCCTGTGCCAGCACCTCTTCGACAGCCGCCTTGTTGAGGAAGTCCTTGTTCAGCTTGCACAGCCGCTCGAGCCCCACTTCCTGCGGCCAGTATTCCGGGCTGTATTCGCGGCTCCACGAGCCATAGCCCTTCTCGACCCGCAGCGACATCAGCGCACGGCCGCCAACGGGGCCGGCGCCGAACTCTTTGCCGGCGTCCAGCAGAGCTTCATAGAGGCGTTTCTGATCCTCCACCGCGCAGTGCAGTTCCCAGCCGAGATCGCCGGTGAACGACACCCGCAGCGCAAGGGCACGCACGCCTGCAATGTCGATCCACTGCGACCGCATGAAGGGGAAATCCTCGGTGCCAAGCGAGGTGTTGGTCAGGCGTTGCAGCAACTCGCGCGACTGCGGTCCTGCCACGTTGAAGCCGCACATGGTGTCGGTCAGGCTTTCGAAAGTGGTGCCTTCGGGCAGCGGGACCATGTCGAAGAACCGCTTGTGATAGCGTTCTGCCATGCCCGACGAGATCACGTAGAACTCGTCCTCGGCCACGCGCGTCACGGTGGCGTCGCCCGCGATCCCGCCCCGCACGCCAATCAGCGGCGTCAGGCACGAGCGGCCCACGGATTTCGGCATGGTGTTGGCAAAGACGGCGTTCAGCCAGTCTTCGGCCCCTGCCCCCTTCACGCAGTACTTGGCAAAGTTCGAAATGTCGATGATGCCCGCACGATCGCGCAGCATGTGGCATTCCTCGCCAACCGGCTCCCACCAGTTCTGGCGGGTGAACCCGTTGGTATCGACGGTGCCCGGTTCTTTCGCGAACCAGAGCGGATGCTCCCAGCCGTAGTTCAACCCAAAGACTGCGCCCATGTCCTTTTGCATCTCGTAGATCGGACGGGTGCGCAGCGGACGGCCCGCGGCGCGTTCCTCGTTGGGGAAGTGGATGGCAAAGCGGTGGGCATAGACGTCCTGGACCTTGGCCTTGACGAAATCGGGGTTGTTCGCCCAGTGGCCAAAGCGCGCCACGTCCCAGGGGAACATGTCGTACTGCATCTCGCCTTCGATGATCCACTGCGCCACCATGAGGCCCATACCCGCCGACTGCGAGAAGCCCGGAATGATGCCACCGCACATGAAATAGTTCTTCAGTTCCGGCACCGGGCCAAGGATCACGTTCGAGTCGGGCGACCAGATCATCGGGCCGTTGATCACGCGCTTGATGCCCGCGGTGCCAACCGCCGGAACCCGGTCGATGGCGCGCATCATGTTTTCCTCGATCCGCTCGAGATCATCGGGGAAGAGATCATGGGCAAAATCAAGCGGCGTGCCGTCTTCGGCCCAGAACCGCATGTCTTTTTCGTAGGCACCAATCAGCAGGCCCTTGCCCTCCTGGCGTAGGTAGTATTCGCCGTCACGATCCGCCACGGATGGCAGACGGCGATCCATCGCGTCGATCTCGGCGATGGTTTCGGTCACGAAATACTGGTGTTCGGTGGGCTGGAGCGGCACCTCGATGCCTGCCAGCTTGGCGACTTCACGCCCCCAGAGACCGGCGGCGTTGATGACCCACTCAGTGTGGATATCGCCCTTGGTGGTCTTTACGATCCAGCTTCCGTCGGGCTGCTGTTCGGTGCCGATGACCGGCGTGAAGCGGTTGATCTCGGCCCCGCGCTGGCGTGCGCCCACGGCATAGGCATTGGTCACGCCAGACGGGTCGACGTTGCCGCCATCGGGTTCCCACATGATGGTGCGGATGCCATCGAAATTGACCAGCGGGTGCAGGCGCTCGGCCTCGTCGCGGCTGATCTCGTGGAAGTTCATGCCGTAGAGCTTGGCCTTGGCGGCTTGCAGCTTGAGCTGGTGTTCGCGGTTCTCGGTCTGTGCGAGGTAAAGCGAACCGGGGCGGAAAACGCCGCAGGACTGGCCGGTCTCGGATTCCAGCTCGTCATAGAGGCGCATGGTGTAGTGCTGCAGGCGGCTGATGTTGGCGCTGTCGTGCAGGCCGTGAATGTTGGCCGCCGCGTGCCAAGTCGAGCCCGATGTCAGTTCATCGCGCTCAAGAAGGATAACGTCGCTCCAGCCGAGCTTGGTGAGGTGGTAGAGAATCGAGCATCCGATGACGCCGCCGCCGATCACGACGGCCCGTGCCTGGGTCCGCATAGGTTCTTGTTCCCGTGTCAGGTTTCATATGTCTGATCCCAAGACTGACCCGCAGAGCCGAGCCAAAAATGCCCCTTTGCGACACTTTCGGTCGTAAGCCAGCCTCTTTCAGGCCGAGGCAAACTAGCAATTTCACTTTCAAAGGGCAGACTGCGTGGGAATTGCAGAGACAAAATCAGTTAGACCAAAAGTGGAACTTATAGGCGATGTTGTTTTGGAGCGTTTTGGCCATGCTTGGCGTGGCAGCCATTCCGATCCTAGCGTCGGAGACGGCGAGTGATACGTCAACAGAAGACGACCCCGATGCGCCCGAAACACCGGAGAGACTGTTGCCTCCTACGACGACACGCGCCCGCCCCCCGACGATCACCAGCAACCCGCCGATCGTATTCACGACGCTATAGGGCGGGTAGATCCCACTGTTGACCGGTCTCAGATGGGTCTGGCGATGTTCACGACAAAGTCGAGGCGGATCATGTCCTTGACGAGGTTGGGGAAGCCGGTGATGCCAAAGGCCTTGCGAGAGACCTCGCCCGACACGCGCAGGATCAGTTCGGAATTGTCGACCGGTGCGGAGCTTTTGCGCATGAAAACCGCCTGTAGCACCACAGGCACCCTGATCCCCTTGAGGGTCAGATCACCCTCGATCTGGGCCCCGTCCCGCGTGCGCGTGATCCTGCGGCTTTGGAAACGGGCGGTCGGATAGCGCCCGGTATGGAGCATATCCTCGCCCTTCAGGGCCACCATGCCAAAGGGATCGGCAACCCGCACACGCGCCGTTGAGACATCCACGTCGACGCGCGAACGACGCACGTTTTCCAGATCCACCACGATGTCGGCACCGGTAATGGGAAAGGTGCCGCGTGTCGGCTCGGGGCCGGAGGAATAGAAAAACTCGACCTTTGACCCTTGCGCGAGAACATAGGCCTGCGGTGCTGCATGGGCGACCGACACAAAAACAGCCAGCAAAATGCTGGTCAGGAAAAAAGCGAGTCTCTTCATACCGTCCAGATTACCAGTGCACACATCACATGCACACAACGTTCGCGTGACCTGGGGGCAAGAAAGACGAAAACACAAAAACGTCACCCTTTGTCGAAAACGGACAAGCCGCATTGGACACATCTGTCAAGGTCGACAAAAATCACATCAGAGGTTCCCCATGAAAACCACCACCCGTGTTGTTGTCATTGGCGGCGGCGTTGTCGGCTGCTCCGTCCTTTATCACCTGACCAAACTCGGGTGGTCAGACGTGATGCTGCTGGAGCGTTCGGAGCTGACATCCGGTTCGACATGGCACGCGGCGGGCGGCTTTCACACGCTGAACGGGGACACCAACATGGCGGCCCTTCAGGGCTATACCATCAAGCTCTACAAGGAACTGGAAGAGATCACCGGCATGTCCTGTGGCCTGCACCACGTTGGCGGCGTGACGCTGGCGGACAATCAGGAACGCTTTGACATGCTGGTTGCGGAACGGGCCAAGCACCGTTTCATGGGGCTCGAAACGGAAATTGTAACCCCGGAAGAGATCAAGAAGATCGCGCCTGTCACCAATGTCGACGGGATCATCGGCGGTCTCTACGATCCTCTGGACGGGCACCTTGACCCTTCGGGCACCACCCACGCCTATGCCAAGGCCGCGCGCATGGGCGGCGCGACCATCGAGACGCATTGCATGGTCAAGGAAACCAACCAGCGCCCCGATGGCAGCTGGGATGTGGTGACCAACAAGGGCACGATCCACGCCGAGCACATCGTCAACGCAGGCGGCCTCTGGGCGCGCGAAGTGGGCGCGATGGCAGGCGTGTACATGCCGCTGCACCCGATGGAACACATCTATCTGGTGACGGATGAAGTGCCGATGATTGCCGAGATCATCGACGGCGGTGGCGAACACCCGCATGTGATGGACCCCGCCGGCGAAAGCTATTTGCGGCAGGAAGGCCGCGGCCTCTGCATCGGGTTCTATGAACAGCCTTGCAAACCCTGGGCGGTGGATGGCACCTCCTGGGACTTTGGCCACGAACTCCTGCCTGACGATTTCGACAAGATCGAGGACTCGATCGATTTCGCCTACAAACGCTTTCCCGCGCTGGAGGCGGCTGGCATCAAATCGTCGATCCACGGACCCTTCACCTTCGCGCCTGACGGCAACCCGCTCGTGGGGCCCGTTCCGGGAATGCGCAACTATTGGTCGGCCTGTGGCGTGATGGCGGGCTTCAGCCAGGGCGGCGGGGTTGGCCTGATGCTGGCGCAATGGATGATCGAAGGCGAATGCGAACGCGACACGATGGCGATGGACATCGCGCGGTTCGGTGACTGGATCACCCCCGGCTATACGCTGCCGAAGGTGATTGAGAACTACCAGAAGCGTTTCTCGGTCTCCTACCCGAACGAAGAGCTTCCCGCTGCACGTCCGTTCCGCACCACCCCGATGTACGACATCTTCGACAGCATGGGCGCGGTCTGGGGCCAGCAATACGGCCTTGAAGTGCCAAACTATTTTGCCGAAGGCGATGAGCCACGCTTCGAGACGCCATCCTTCCGCCGCTCAAACGCCTTTGAGGCCACCGCGCGTGAAGTCAACGCGGTGCGCTCTGCGGTGGGCATCAACGAGACCCACAACTTCGGAAAATATGTCATCAAGGGCGACGGCGCCCGCGCGTGGCTGGATCGCATCATGGCAGGGCGCGTGCCGAAACCGGGCCGCCTGTCCCTCACCCCGATGTTGTCGCCCAAGGGGCGTCTGATCGGTGATTTCACGATCTCGTGCCTTAGCGAGACCGAGTACCAGCTGACGGCGTCTTATGGTTCGCAGGCCTATCACATGCGCTGGTTCCAGCAGAATCTGGACGATGGTGTCGAGGTCATCAACGTCTCGGACACGCGCAACGGTTTCCAGATCGCCGGCCCCAAGGCGCGCGAGGTGCTGCAGGCCTGCACCCGGACGGACATCAGCGACATGAAATTCATGGATGTGCGCCGGATAACGGTTGGCATGGCGGACTGCATCGTTCAGCGCGTGTCCTATACCGGCGACCTTGGGTATGAGATCTACTGTGATCTGCCCTCGCAACGGGCCCTGTGGAATGTCCTTTGGGATGCAGGTCAGCCGCACGGCATGAAGCCCTTCGGGATGCGCGCCATGATGAGCCTGCGCCTCGACAAGTTCTTCGGATCGTGGCTGGCGGAATTCTCGCCGGATTACACCGCAGCCGAGACCGGTCTTGATCGGTTCATCAGCTTCAAGAAAAACGTGGACTTTATCGGCCGCGCCGCTGCCGAGGCGGAACGGGAAGCGGGTCCGGCACGCAAACTCTGTGCCTTCGAGGTTGATGCCGATGATGCGGATGTGAACGCCTATGAACCGATCTGGCTGGATGGCAAGGTCGTCGGGTTCTGCACCTCGGGCGGCTACAGCCACTTTGCGCAGAAATCCATCGCACAGGGGTTCGTGCCGGTGGATCGCGTGGAGGACGGGCTTGAGGTGGAGATCGAAATCCTTGGCAGCATGCGCAAGGCCCGCCTGATTTCCGAACCGCTTTTCGATGCAGACGGCGCGCGGATGCGCGGCTGATCTTCCTCTCGGATGCGATCTGAGATTTAATGCAACCGCCAGCGGGCCTTCTGTTCGCTGGCGGTTTTCATTTCCACGGGGCGTTCATGCTTGCCATCCTGATCCTTGCTGCCGGTCGATCCTCGCGGATGGGAGACGACGACAAGCTGTTGCAGGAGGTTGAGGGCGCACCGCTTGTTGCGACGATGGTGGCGCGGGCCAAAGCATCCGGCTGTCCGGTCTATGCCGCCCTGCCTCCGGATCGCCCCGCACGCTGGCAGGCGCTGTCAAATTCCGGTGCGGTTTTGGTAAACGTTCCCGACGCCGCAAAAGGCATGGGACATTCGATTGCAGGCGGCGTAGCCGCCCTGCCCGACGGTATTGGTGCGGTCATGATCCTGCCTGCGGACATGCCCGAGATCACACGCACGGATATCGCCACGCTTTGCACGGCATGGGAGGACGCGCCGCAGGAAGACTTGCTCCGGGCCACGTCGCAAGATGGCAAACCCGGCCATCCGGTGATTTTCCCAAGGCGGTGTTTCGAGGATTTGAAAGCGCTGTCAGAGGATCAGGGCGCGCGTTCCGTCTTGTCCGGGGAAAAGCCGCATCTTGTCGCCCTGCCCGACCGGCATGCGCTCACCGATCTCGATACCCCGGAAGACTGGCACGCCTGGCGCGCGGCTCAGGAACTGCGCTGACGCAGGATTTCCTGAAGGATTGGCACTGGCATGGCCGCACGGGCAGCCGCGAAGGCCTTGCCCTCACCTTGCTCACGGACCTGCGGCAGCACCTGCTCAAGCGCATCGCGCTGATCTTTGGGAAGGGTTTTCAGCTGTGCGCGGTCCGGCTGGAAGGTCTCGGTCCAAACGCCATTCACAAGGATCACCTCGTGACGTTGAGTGAGGATCTGAACGTCCTTTTCCTCTGTAGCCTCCACCTCGACCACCCCGTTCAGGCTGGCGAGATCACGAGCACGGACAAAGGCCTCGACCGGTGCATCGTTTGAAAAGGCCTCGGCCATACTGCCCCGAAGGGTCATGAGGATGCGCTGACGCGCCGAAAGTTCGAGATCTCGGTCGGGGCACCCTTCATCAATGCAATCCTTGGAGAGGCGCAGACGGGCGTTCGCGGAGCACGCACCTTCCGGGCGCCCGATCCACAGGATCGGCTGGTAACCGTTGTCGCGCGTCAGAACCAGATCACCGACAACCAGGTCACGCGCCATGCAACGACCGCGCAGCGTTACGACAATTGCGTCATGGGCCATGCAAGACTCGACCTGCGTCTTGGCAACCGTTTCTGGTGGAGAGATCTCGGTGAGATCACCCAAATCGGGCGCTACATTCCGCGCTTCGCTTACTGGCGCGATTTGCGTATCGAGAAGTTTGGCAGTCGACATCGAAAACCTGGAGACTAGAGAAACACAAAACCGGCGAAATTTCCGGTCGTCCCGTTCTCTTCCGCAATCAGGGCAGGATTTTGACCCGCAGGAGACAAAAGCGCGGCCAGCCAGAAAGATTTTTTCTCCAAGCCCCTGACGTCACTCTTTTAATTTCTCACGCCAACACTAAATGGCGTCTGCTACGATACCCAATAATAATATGTACGGATTCGAGAGGACACCCAATGCGGACCCGCTTGCTTACCCCCTTTGTATTGGCCGCTGTGGCCAGCTTGGTCACCCCCTTGCCAACCTCTCTGATCGCTCAGGACGCCGCGAAACCCGCGCGGCCCGCCAAAATTTTAACGGTAACTGAAAGGGACAGAGTTCAGCGGGTTGAAATCCCAATTGTCGTCGAGCCCGAACAATCCGCAGTCCTGACCATGCAGGAAGGCGGCGTGCTTCAGGAGCTTCCCGTCATCGAGGGAAGTGTTGTCAAGGAAGGCGATCTGATCGCGCGCGTCGACACCCGTATCCTTGAAAACAACGTCATGCAGGCACGTTCGCAATTGGAACAGGCGGAACAAGAGTTCGAACGCGCCGAACGCCTCTTGCAGCAGGACAATATCTCCCAGAGCTCCTATGACAGCCGCAAAACCTCGCGGGACCTGGCGGCCCTTAGCTTGGAAGCGGCGGAAAAGCGTCTGAGCGACGCCACGCTTCTTGCCCCGTTCGACGGTGTTGTGGCCCTTGTCGAAGTAGACCAGTTCCAGACGGTCTCCGACCAGCAGGCAATCGTCACCCTGCAAAGCGAAATCGCCTTCAAGGCCCTCGCCAACGTTCCGGCAAGCCGCATGGTGGATTCCTCTGACTTCCAGGTCATCAGCAGTAACATTGTCCTCGACGTCGCCCCGCTGGAAGCCATCCCCGCCGCATTCCGCGCCATCGCGCTTCAGGCCGACCCGGCGACCCAGACCTATGAAGCACAGTTCAGCTTTACCCGTCCGGAGGAACTTTCGGTTCTCCCGGGCATGACCGGCGAACTGATTGCCGAGGTCATTCTTGACGCGTCCAAACCCTATACTCCCGTCATCGAGATCCCCACGGCAGCGATCCAACACGACGGTGCAACCGCATATGTCTGGCTGGTCAACGAAAGCGACATGACCGTGAGCCGCCGCAACATCACCGTGGCGGATGAAGTCGGCGACAAGCTGGCGGTCACAGACGGTCTGCGTGAAGGCGATCAAATTGTGGGTGCTGGTGCTTCCTACCTGTTTGAAGGTACGAAAATCCGCCGCTTCGGCAACTAAGGGTCAACACCATGAGCATTGCCGAGTTTTCAATCAAGAACCGCCTGATCGGCGCGATCGTCATCCTGATCTCGCTGTTCGGAGGCTGGTCGGCCTATCAGACCATGCCACGCTTCGAAGACCCCGAGTTCACCATCAGAACCGCGCAGGTCATCACCTTCTATCCGGGTGCCACGCCGCTTGAAGTGGCCAACGAGGTCACGGAAACACTGGAAACCGCGTTTCAGGAGATGATCGAGGTCGACGAAGTGAGGTCCACGTCCGAAGCGGGCCTTTCGACCATCGCCGTCGATATCCTGTTCGAGTTTTCGCAGACCAAGGAAGACCTGAACATCGTCTATACCAAGCTGCGTAACAAGGCGCGGGATGCCGCGCGCAACCTGCCCCCCGGCGCGGCAGAGCCTCTGGTCAACGACGACTATGCCGACGTTTACGGCCTGTTCTATGCCCTGACCGGTGACGGTTTCTCGCCCCGGGAAATGCAGGATTATGCCAAGTCACTGCGCACCGAGCTTCTGACGGTTGATGGCGTAGCCAAGGTGGTTATTGACGGCGTTCAGGATGAAGCGATCTATCTCGAGTTCAACCAGCAGCAACTCGCCGTTGCCGGCGTGACGCTCGATCAGGTCTTTGGCCAACTGGAAAAACACACCTCCGTGGTGTCGTCCGGAAACGTCAAGGTCGACGGACAGCGGATCACCATCCAACTGCCGGAAACCACAGACTCGGTCACGGCACTGGAAAACACGGTTGTGACCACGGGCAACGACTCGCGCGTTGTGCGCCTGCGCGACATCGCATCGGTCAAGCGGGGCTACAAGGATCCCGCCACCAAGATCATGCGCTACAACGGCTTGCCTGCTCTGGCCATCGGCGTGGCGGCTCTGCCGGGCGAGAACATCGTCGAAGTCGGCAACAACATCACCGCCAAGATTGCCGAACTGGAAAGCGAACGCCCGATCGGCCTCGAGATCGAGACCTACTATCATCAGGGTGACATCGTGGACGTGTCGGTAAAGGACTTTGCCCTGAACGTTCTCATGGCGCTGGTGATCGTTCTGGTCACGCTTGGGGTCTTCATGGGGATCAGCTCGGCCGTGGTCATCGGCGGGGTTCTTCTGCTGACCATTGCGGCGACGCTTACAACGATGAACCTGATGGGTATTCCGATGCACCGCATCTCGCTTGGCGCGCTGATCATCGCGCTTGGTATGCTGGTGGACAATGCCATCGTGGTGACCGAGGGCATCCTTGTCGGCGTACGTCAGGGCAAGAGCAAGCTGGCGATGGCCAAGGACATCGTGACCCGCACCAAGTGGCCTCTTCTGGGGGGCACCGTTGTGGGCATCATTGCATTCGCCCCTATTGGCTTTGCGCCCGGTGACGTAGCCGAATTCACCGGCCACCTGTTCTGGGTTGTGATGATTTCACTTTCCTTCTCCTGGATCTTCGCCCTGACCGCCGTTCCGCTTTTCGCCGACCTCCTGTTCAAGGAGCACAAGGGCGTGGTCGAAGAGCAGAAGGAAGGCACCATGATGCGTCTTTACAAGCGCTTTATGGTGGTGCTGCTGAAGGTGCGAGTTCTGGTGATCGCCGGTGCCTTTGGCGCCTTTGCCCTGGCCGTGATGGGAATGTCGCTGATTGCGCCGGGCTTCTTCCCCGCCTCCACGACGCCCCAGATCGTGGTGGATGTCTTCCTGCCCGAAGGCACTGATATCGAGGAAACCGACTCGATAATCCGGGAACTGGCTGAAGAGATGAAAGGACGCGAAAACGTGGTCGACGTCCTGTCCCTGACCGGCGGAGGCACCATCCGTTACATGCTGGTCTATGGCCCCGAGGACCGGGCATCGTCCTATGGTCAGTTGCTTCTCAAAGTCGAGGATTACAACCAGATCGATACGATGATCCCCGAGATCAAGGCCCATGTCGACAACACCTATCCCGACGTGCAGGCCAAGGTCTGGCGCTTCCAGCTTGGCCCCGGCGGCGGCTCCAAGATCGAAGCCCAGTTCTCTGGCCCCGATCCGGTGGTGCTGCGGGATCTGGCCAACCAGGCCAAGGCCATCATGGCCTCGAATCCGAGCGCAACCTCGATCAAGGATGACTGGCGTCAGCCCGTGCCGGTGATCGAACCGATCATGAACGAAACCCGCGCACGACGTCTTGGCATCACGCGCGAGGATGTGGCCAATGCAATCAACATCAACTTCACCGGAAGGCAGGTCGGGATCTACCGCGAGGAAGACTATCTGATCCCGATCATGCAACGCGCCCCGGCAAGCGAACGGCTTGGCGTCGACAACATCGAAACCGTTCAGGTGCCCTCGGCGGTGACCGGCGGAACGGTGCCCCTGTTGCAGTTGGTGGACGGCTTCAAGACCGAGTGGCGCTCGGCCAAGTATCGCCGCGTTGATCGTGTCTGGACCATCAAGGCGCAATCCGATCCGGTTGCAGGCGTCCTTTCCGGCGACCTGTTCACCGAGTTGCGCCCCGAAATCGAGGCGATCGAGTTGCCAGCGGGCTACAAGCTCAAGTGGAAGGGTGAATATGGCGACAGCACCGAAGCCAATGCCGACGTGTTCTCGACAGTTCCGATGGGCTTTGCCGCGATGGTGCTGACGGTTGTCCTCTTGTTCAACGCGATCAGACAGCCGCTCATCATCTTCCTGACGGTGCCGCTTGCGATGATCGGCGTGACCTTCGGCCTTGTCACAACAGGGTTGCCGATGGAGTTCATGGCGATCCTTGGGGTGCTTTCGCTTTCGGGTCTTCTGATCAAGAACGCCATCGTTCTGGTTGACCAGATGGACATTGAAATCGCCGAAGGCATGCCGCGGTTCGATGCGGTGGTGGATTCCGCGGCCAGCCGTGTTCGGCCGGTGATGATGGGGTCCCTGACCACCGTTCTCGGGGTGATCCCGCTGTTCGCCGATGCCTTCTTCCGCTCGATGGCGGTGGTGCTCGTCTTCGGCCTCAGCTTTGCCACCATTCTCACGCTCTTGGTGGTGCCTGCGCTCTACATGGTCTTCTTCCGCATCAAGACCAGCGAAACCGCCAAGGCCTGATCCGATAAACAAACAGAAAGCCCCGAAGTCACCACGACTTCGGGGCTTTTCTTTTGGGACCATGCAGTCCTTCAAAACGCGGACATCAAGCCCGCGCGAAACGTGGACCCGAAGGCAAAGTCAATCATTTGAGGAGCTTGGTACCCAAGGCCGGACTCGAACCGGCACGCCCGCAAGGGCGGGGGATTTTGAATCCCCTGCGTCTACCATTCCGCCACTTGGGCTCCGTCCGAAACGTCTAGCCAAGCGCGCGCCCGAGGTCCAGCCCCAAACGCGCGGTTTTTGTCAAAACATCACGCCGACCAACCACAGCGTTATCGCCGGGAAGGACACGAGGATCACGACGCGGATCAGGTCAGACAGAACAAAGGGCGCAACGCCGGCATAGGTGCGCGAAATCGGGATGTCGCGGGCCACGCCGTTGATGATGAAAAGGTTCATCCCCACGGGCGGCGTGATCAACCCAACTTCGACCACGATCAGGGCAATGATGCCAAACCAGATCGCCGTGTCTTCGGCGCTCATGCCGAAATCCAGAACCTCGATCACCGGCAGGAAGATCGGGATGGTCAGCAGGATCATCGAAAGCGAATCCATCACGCAGCCAAAGACGAGGTACGCCAAAAGCATGACGGTCAGCACCATCAGCGGCGCAAACCCGGCGCTGAGCACCCAGTCGGCCAGCATGTCAGGCGCACGCGTCAGGGCAAGGAAGCCCTTGAAGATCTCGGCCCCGAGGAGGATGAAAAAGATCATCGCCGTGGCCTTGGCCGTCTCGAGGATTGCGTTCAGAAAGCCCTGAAACGTCAGCTTGCCAACAACGATACCGTAAAGGGCTGTCGCCGTTGCCCCGAAGGCCGCCGCCTCGTTGGGTGTGAAGAGCGCCTGCGGCCCGGGCTTGGCCCAGTTCCAGTCGCCCACGATGCCGCCCATCGTAAGACCAAAGATCGCAATCACCGGCCAGGTCGCCGCAAAGGTCTTGAGCCGCTCTCGCATCGGAACACGCTCTGCCGTGGTGGCGCTGTCGGGCTTGAGGCGCACGTAGATCGCCACGGTCAGGATATAGCCAAGTGCCGCGAGCAAGCCCGGCACCATGGCGGCCATGAACATCTTGACGATATTCTGCTCGGCCATGATGGCATAGATCACGAGGATCACAGAGGGCGGGATCAGTATGCCGAGGGTGCCACCCGCGGCCAGCACACCGGTCGAGAGGCTGTCGGAATAGCCACGACGGCGCATTTCTGGAAGGGCCACCTGCCCCATCGTCGAGGCGGTTGCCAGTGACGAGCCGCAGATCGCGCCGAAACCGGCGCAGGCCCCGACAGAGGCCATCGCCACGCCGCCCTTGCGGTGGCCAAGCCAATCGCTTGCCGCGCGAAACAGCGCCGAGGACATGCCTGTGCGCGTCGCGAACTGTCCCATCAGAAGGAACAGCGGCACGATCGAAAGCCCCTGGTTCGAAAAGGTTTCATAGGTCAGGGTCTTGAGCTGCGCCATCGGTGCATTCGGCGTGCCCAACACGTACCACGTGCCAAAGAACCCCGTCAGCGCCATGGCAAGGGCAATCGGAACCCGCAGGAAAATCCCGCCCAGCATGAGCGCAAAGCCGGTCAGGGCAAGTGTCAGGCCGGTCATAGCGCGCCCTCCTCACCCGCCAGCACCCAGTTGAGACTGCGCCAGACGGTATAGAGGGCGACCAGCGCGAACATCACCGCGCCGATCAAGGCAAAGCCATAGGGTATCCACACGGGGATCTCCAATTCATAAGTCGTTTCCGGAAAGAAGGGTTTATAGCCCATGCCAAGGCTGTCGCGCAGGCCATCGCTGCCATAGGGGAATTTCTCGCCGAACCCGAACCAAAGCTGGCGCAGGATCACCAGCGCGGCGGCCGCGATCAACAGATCCCCCATCAGGCCGGTCAACGCCTGGATGCGCTTGGGAAAGTTCACCGTCAGGATGTCGACGGTCACATGCCCGCGCTTCAGCTGGCAGAACGGCAGGAAGGAAAACACCGCCAGCGCGCAGCCATTGGCCACCAGTTCATAGTCGCCCGGCACAGGCCCCATCCCATATTCCGTGAACATCCGCCCGATGATCGACACCACCGTCATGCCCGCCATGGCCGTCAGCAGCACACCGCCGCCATAGGCCATCCAGCGCGAGGCTGCCTCGATCACGCGGCCGATCCGCCGCTGTGCATTGGGTGCAAGTGTCATTGATGTCTCCTGTCAGACCGCGATCAGGGGGCCACGTGCGTTCAGTGCCGCCATATCCATGCCCGCCACTTTCTTGTAGCCATCTGCGAAAGCCTGCCGCTCTGCAAGGGGCATGACGGTTTCGATGTCTTCAAACCCATCCGGCGCACGATCTGCCACGATGTCGAGGATCTTGTCCGGCCCGTCACCACGGTTCATCAGTACCAGCTTGTTGACCTTTTCCCGCCGCTCCGCCTCGTAGGCCTCTAGGGCCTTTGGCCCCATGCCATGGCGTTTGAGTTCACGGGCAAGGATGCGAGCATCGATGATACCCTGACTGGCCCCGTTCGAGCCGATCGGATACATCGCATGCGCCGCATCGCCCATCAGTGTCATGTTCCCGAAGGTCCACTGATCCAGCGGATTGCGATCCACCATCGGGAACTCGTAAATCGCCTCGGCGCTGCGGATGATCTCGGGCACGTTCAGCCAGTCAAACGCCCAGTCGGCGAACTCGGGCAGAAAGTCTTCGATATTGCCGCCACGGTTCCAATCCTGCTGTCGCCATTGATAGTCGGGCGGCATGGTCAGGTCAGCGATCCAGTTTAGCAGGCTGCCGCCATCCGGCAGATCGGCGATCGGATAGATCACGAACTTGCGGCGCTTTTCCCCGGCCATGGCCATCGAGCGCCCGGTCAGGAAACGCGGCCCCTTGGTAACACCGCGCCACATCATTGTCCCGCCCCATTGCGCGGGGCCTTCATCGGGATAGAGGCTGGCCCGCAACGCCGAATTGATCCCGTCCGCGGCAATCAGGACGGCCCCTTTTTCAATCCCCAGCGCCTCGCCGGTTTTTCTGTTTTCCAATGTAATTTCAACACCATCCGCCGTGTCTTTCCAACCGGTCACGGCGGTTCCCATCTGCACCACGCCCACGCCGCAATGCTCTTGCAGGCTCCGCAAAAGCAACATCTGCAAGCCACCGCGATGGATCGAGAACTGCGGCCACTTGTAGCCGGCACTCATGCCACGTGGCTCGGACCAGATCAGCCCGCCCTGGCGCGAGAAATAGGCCACTTCCTGCGTGCGCAGCCCCACGAGATCCAGCCCGTCCTCAAGCCCCAGCTCCATGAGTTCGCGGGTTGCATGCGGTTGCAGGTTGATCCCGACCCCCAGAGGTTTGATCTCGCGCACCGCTTCGAAAATGCGGAACGGAACGCCCAGTTGATGCAGACTCAGCCCCAGTGTCAGACCGGCAATTCCGGCCCCGGCGATCAATACGGTCATGAAACGTCACAAAGGCGCGCCCGAACTGTGCCGGACGCGCCCTTCCCCATGCTTTACTGCGAGTATTTGGCGACCAGCGCCTTGGCATCATCCACCATGGCCTGAGCCTCAAGCCCACGGCCGGACATGTCGGCAATCCAGGCCTCGGTCTGGGCATCACCGATGGCGCGCAGCTCGGCCACCACAGAAGGATCAAGCGTTACGATGGTGTTGCCATTGGCAGCCGTCGCCTTCTCGCCACCGGTATCGCCGGTATCCATGCCGCGACCGGCAAGGCCAGAGACCTCGAGGCCCGAGTTGGCATCAATCACCGCCTTCAGATCATCAGGCAGGCTGTCGTACTTGGCCTTGTTCATGCCCCAGATGAAGGTGGTGTTGTAAAGCGCACGATCGCCACCGATCTGGGTGTGGCTGTCGGCAAGTTCATGCACCTTGAGCGGCGGAACGATTTCCCAAGGGATCACACCGCCATCCACCACGCCTTTTGACAGGGCTTCGGGGAAGGCCGGCACCGGCATACCGACAGGCGTTGCCCCAAGGGTTTCCAAAAGCGCGTTGGCCTGGCGCGACGGGCCGCGCAGTTTCAGCCCCTTGAAATCCGCGGTCGAAGTGATCGGATCCCCCTTCTTGTGGATCACACCAGGGCCATGTACGTGCAGCGCCATCACCTTGATGTCGCCAAGGCGGGCGGTTGCGTGTTTCTCGTAGAACTCCCAGAACGCCTTGGACGAGGCCTCGGCACTCATCGAGGTCATGAACGGCAGTTCGAACACTTCGGTTTCGGGGAAACGACCCGGCGTATAGGCGGGCAGCGCCCAGCCACAATCGATCACGCCATCACGGATCTGGTCGTAAAGCGCGGGCGGTTTGCCGCCCAGCTGCATCGCCGGATAGATTTCCACCTTGATCCGGCCGCCGCTGTCCTTTTCGACCTTCTCGGCCCAGGGCGCGATGAAGTACTTCGGAATCGAGGCCTTGGGCGACAGGAAATGCTGACAGCGCAGTGTCACCTCCTGTGCAAAGGACGTTCCCGCCGTCAGCGTGAGGGCCACGGCACCTGCAAGCGCCGCCTTGAGCGTGAGTTTCATTGCGTATCCTCCCAGTTCGCAATACATCTTGGGCACCAACCTCCCTTGGATGCCCTGTTCGTCAAGGCAACCATAGGAGCCCCCCATAAGTCACGCACTTTATGTGTGAAATCTTCATCCGGATAGTTTCTGATTCCGGCAACAAAGAAACGGGAAGCGGGCAGTATGCTGACCAATCTCTATAATTGGACCCTGCGCATGGCCGATCATCCGCGCGCGCTTTGGGTTCTCGCATTGGTGAGTTTTGCGGAAAGTTCGGTCTTTCCGATCCCGCCGGATGTCCTGATGATCCCGATGATCCTCGCCCGACCGTCGCGGGCCTGGCTGATTGCCACCGTAGCCCTTGTCGCGTCGGTGCTGGGCGGGGTGCTGGGCTATGCCATCGGCGCCTTTGCCTTTGACCAGATCGGCCAGCCGATCCTTGCCAGCCTCGGCAAGGCCGACGCCATGAGCGAGTTTAACAGCCGGTTCAACGATTTCGGGTTCTGGGCAGTCCTTGGCGCGGGCATCACCCCCTTCCCCTTCAAGGTGATCACCATCATGTCGGGCTGGACCGGCATGCCGCTTGCAACCTTTGTCGGCACCGCGATCATCGCGCGCGGAATCCGTTTTTTCCTCGTGGCGGCGCTGCTCTGGAAATTCGGCGCACCAATTCGTGACTTTATCGAGCGTCGTCTTGGACTTATGACAACGCTGTTCCTGATCCTCCTGTTCGGAGGCTTCCTTCTCGTGAGGTACCTATGACCCTGTCCCGCCGTGCCATCCTGATGGGCCTGACCGCCTTTTCGATTGCCTCGATCCTCGGGGCCTGGGCGTTTCAATACATCGGCGGGCTTGCGCCCTGCGCCATGTGCTACTGGCAGCGCTGGCCGCATTGGGCGGCCTCCCTGATCGGGCTCGCAGCGGTCTTTTTCGGCACCCGTATCCTGCCCTATCTCGCGGGGCTTGCCGCGCTGACCACATCCTTCATCGGCTTCTATCATTCCGGCGTTGAGCGGAAATGGTGGCCCGGACCAGCCTCTTGCACGGGGCGCGGGCTGTCCTCGGACATGGATAACCTGCTGAGCTTTGAAGGCGCGGCGCCGGTGCTGTGTGACGAAATCCCCTGGCAGATGATGGGGCTGACAATGGCCAACCTGAACGGCATCGGATCGCTTGTGGTGGCGGTTCTGTGGTTCTGGGCGGCCCGCCTGCCGGACGGAAAGCACAGAATTTTCTAGAAAATCCTGTGGCCCGACAATCTTCCCGAAGATTGTCTAGCCCGATTTTTTCGTGGCAAGCAGCAGGTTCGTTTCCGAAGTGCTGACTCCTTCGAAACGGCGAATCCGGCCCAGCACCTCGTCGAGTTCCTCAAGGGTTGCGGTGCCCAGTTCGACAATCAGGTCCCACCGCCCGTTGGTTGAGTGAATCGCCCGCACTGCAGGCAGCCCGCCAAGTTGGCGGGTGACACGCTCCGCGCCCCGCCCCTCGATACCGATCATCATCAAGCCACGCACCGCGTCGCGATGGGCATCCTCTTTCAGGACAACGGTAAATCCGACAATCACCCCCTGGTCGCGCAGCCGTTCGATCCGGCCGCGAACGGTGGTGCGCGACACCCCCAGTAGAATCGCCAGATCCGACAGGGACGCGCGCGCATCATGGCGCAGGGTCGAGATCAACTTGCGGTCCAGATCATCCATTTTGACGGTTTCCATTTCCGATTTGCTTTATTGGCGACCGTATTGAGCAAATTGTCGGGTCCAAATCAACACAAATCGAACGCATTTTGAAAACAATCGAAATGCGACGGACAAGAAAATGATTCCCAAAACCTGCATCCTGATCGGGGCACCGGTGGATTCTGGCAAGCGGCGGCGCGGCTGTCTGATGGGCCCGGATGCCTATCGTACCGCCGGTCTGGCCGAAAGCCTGAGCGCGCTTGGACATACCGTGATCGACCGCGGCAACCTCGCCCCTGCGGACCACAAAGCCGATGCGCCCGACACCCACCTGCACGCCCTGAACGAAACCATCGCCTGGACCGAGGCGCTTTCGGATGCGGCGGAACAGGCGATGGATGATGGCCTGCCGGTGTTCCTCGGCGGTGATCACGCGCTGTCTGCCGGGACTGTCCGGGGTGTCGCCAACCATGCCGCAAAGATCGATCGCCCGCAGTTCGTCCTCTGGCTGGATGCCCACAGCGATTTCCATACCCCCGGCAGCACTGATTCCGGCAACCTGCATGGCACGCCCGTTGCCTATTTCGCGGGCCTCGATGGCTTTGACGGCTTTCCGCGCGTCACCCATCCCGTTCCACAGGACAACATCTGCATCATTGGTCTGCGGTCGGTGGATGATGCCGAACGCGCGGCGCTTCAGGACAGCAACATCCACCGCCACGACATGCGCGAGATTGATGAGCATGGCATCGCGCGGCCCCTGTCTGCCTTCCTTGAAAAAGTCGCTGCCGCCAATGGCATGTTGCACGTCAGCCTGGATGTGGATTTCCTTGATCCCGACGTGGCCCCCGCTGTCGGCACCACGGTGCCGGGTGGTGCCACGGTCCGCGAAGCGCACCTCGTCATGGAAATGCTGCATGACAGCGGCCTGATGACCTCAATGGATCTGGTCGAGTTGAACCCTTTCCTCGACACCCGTGGCCGCACCACGAAGCTGATGGTTGACCTTGCCGCCTCGGCCCTTGGTCGCCGGATCTTTGACCGTCCCACCCGGAGTTACTGATGACACTGCTGCAAGCCCCGGACGCGGTGGTGATGATCCGCCCACATCATTTCTGTTCCAACCCGGAAACCCGCGACGACAACGCGTTCCAGACCTTGTCGAACCACAGTGCCGCCGCCACATCGGAAGCGGCCCGAAGCGAATTTGACGCCGCCGTTGCCAAACTGCGCAAGGCGGGCGTTAGGGTGCATGTTTTCGAAGACACCAGCACCGAAACCCCTGACAGCGTCTTTCCGAACAACTGGTTCTCGACCCACACCGGTGGTCACGTTGCGATCTATCCGATGTTCGCCCCGAACCGGCGCAAGGAACGGCGTCAGGACGTGATCGAAATGCTCAAGCGCGACTACCGCGTGCAGGACGTGATCGACTATTCCGGCCTCGAACAGGACGGTCTGGCCCTGGAAGGCACCGGCGCGATGGTTCTCGATCACATCGGGCGCATTGCCTACACCGTACACTCCAACCGCGCCGATCCGATCCTGCTGGAACGGTTCTGCACACATTTCAACTTTGAACCCATCGCCTTCGAGGCCCGCGACGCGCAAGGGCGCGATGTCTACCACACCAACGTGCTGATGGGCATCGGGACAGGCTATGCGCTGATCTGCCTTGATATGATCGTCGACCCCGAGCGCCGCCGCACGGTCGCACAGCGCCTTGAGGACTCCGGCCGGCAGGTCATCGACCTGAGCCACGCCCAGATCGGCGAATTCGCCGGCAACGCCATCGAGTTGACCGGTGATCGCCGTATCCTTGCGCTCTCTTCACGGGCGCTGGCGTCGCTGCGCCCGGAACAGATTGCGATCATTGAAAAAACAGCCCAGCTCCTGCCGCTGGACATCCCGACAATCGAAACTGCCGGCGGCTCTGTCCGCTGCATGCTGGCCGGTATCCACCTGACCCGCCGCACCGAAAGGACCCACTGATGAGCACCCCTTCCGACAAAGCCCTTGTGCCCTTCGTCAGCGTCGACAACATGATGCGCCTGATCCACCATATCGGCGTCGAAGACATGCTGCGCGACCTCGCGGACTATATCGAGGCCGACTTCAAGCGTTGGGAACTGTTCGACAAGACACCGCGCGTTGCCTCGCATTCCGACGTCGGCGTGATCGAGCTGATGCCGACCTCGGACGGCGAAGCCTATGGGTTCAAATATGTGAACGGCCACCCCAAGAACACCTCTGAAGGTCTGCAAACCGTGACCGCCTTTGGCCTGCTGGCAGATGTCTATACCGGATATCCGGTGTTGCTCACAGAGATGACCATGCTGACCGCGCTGCGCACGGCGGCAACCTCGGCGATGGTGGCGAAATACCTCGCCCCCAAAGGGTCAACCACCATGGCGATGATCGGCAACGGCGCACAATCCGAGTTCCAGTCGCTGGCGATGAAAGCGATCTGCGGTGTCGACACCATCCGCCTTTATGACAAGGACATGGCCGCAAGCCGCAAGTGTGCTGCGAACCTTGAAGGTACCGGGCTGAAAACCGTGATCTGCGCCACGCCCGAAGAGGCCATCGAAGGCGCGCAGATCCTGACCACCTGCACCGCCGACAAGCAATATGCCACGATCCTGAGCGACAACATGGTTGGCGCTGGCGTGCACATTAACGCGATTGGCGGCGATTGCCCCGGCAAGACCGAGCTGGCCAAGGGTATTCTGGAACGTTCCGATGTTTTCGTCGAATACCCGCCGCAAACCCGGATCGAAGGCGAAATCCAGCAAATGGACGAGGAATTCGCCGTGACTGAGTTCTGGCAGGTTGTGACCGGCGCCAAACAGGGCCGCACCAGTGCCCGCCAGATCACCCTGTTTGACAGCGTCGGCTTTGCCATCGAGGATTTCAGTGCCCTTCGCTATATCCGCGACAAGGTGAAGGACACCGATTTCCACTATGATCTCGACCTGCTGGCCGATCCCGATGATCCGCGTGATCTTTTCGGGATGCTCCAGCGGGCCAAGTAACCGGCCTCAGACCGCGCACCCGGCCAGCCATGCGTAGAGCGGCAGGCCGAGTGTGAGGTTGAAGGGAAAGGTGATGCCCAGGGAGGCCGAGAGGTAGACCCCCGATTTGGCCTCGGGCAAGGCGATGCGCATGGCGGCGGGCACGGCGATGTAGGAAGCCGAGGCCGCCAGCGTCATGAACAGGAAGGTGCCGCCCTGCGACAGGCCGATGACCATCGCCAGGCCCAGACCCAGCAGGCTGCCGATCAGCGGCATGAGACAGCCAAAGGCAAAGAGACCCACGCTCAAGTCGCGACGGTTTTCCATCAGGCTGCGCCCGGCCGAAAGCCCCATGTCCAGAAGGAACAGGCACAGGACGCCGGTGAAGGGCACGATGATGAAATGGTCGATCTGCTCAAGCCCGTCCTTGCCGGTGATGGCACCGATGACAAAGGCCCCCACCAGAAGCACAATCGAGCCATTGGCGAGGATGTCACGCAGAAGATGCGCGTCCAGCTTGGTGCCGGGACGGCTGCGCGCCGCCAGCCAGAGCGCCGAGAGGATCGCGGGAACCTCCATGACGGCGGCCACGGCAACGATGTAGCCTTCCGACGAAATCCCCTGCGTTTCCAGAAGGTTGGCGGCAGTCACGAATGTTACGATAGAGATTGATCCATAGTGCCCGGCAACGGCTGCGGCATCCAGTTGCGACAGGCGCGTCATCACCCGCAACAGCGCGTAGGCAAGGAAGGGCATCAACAGCGACAGGACCGCCCCCGCCACCAGCGTTGCAAAAAGTTTGCCGGAACCTCCGGATTCCGAAATGCTCACACCGCCTTTGAAACCGATGGCAAACAGCAGGTAGATCGACATCACCTTGGCCGCGCCTTCCGGTATCGACAGGTCACTTCGCATCACCGCCGCCACAAGCCCCAAGGCAAAGAACAGGATCGTTGGCACGAGAAGGTTGTTGGCCAGCATGGCAATCGCGTTTTCCATCAGACGTCTCCAGGGATTGTATTATTCTGAAGGCGGGGTATCGCTTGCCAACCAACTTAGGTCCAATATATTGTAACTTAACTTTCCATAGTCTCTGTCTATCTAATGCGTCCAACCTTCCGACAACTCGAATACATCGTTGCCGTCGCCGACACCGCCCGCTTTGGAATGGCGGCGGAAAAGCTTGGTATCAGCCAGCCCAGTCTGTCCTCGCAGATTGTCGAGGCCGAGACCGATCTGGGCGTTCGGATATTCAATCGCGGTCGTCATGGGGCCGTCATGACCCAGCAGGGTGCGGAAATCGTGCGGCGCGCCCGTCGCATTCTGCACGAGATGGAAGACCTGCGCGCCTGCGTGACGGGGGATGGCATTTTCGATGGTCGCCTGCGTCTTGGTGTCCTGCCCTCGATCGGCCCTTACCTGCTGCCGGGTGTGGTCCGGCGCCTGCACGTCGATCACCCCAATTTCCGGCTGGTCGTCCGCGAGGAAAGCACGGCCGATCTGGAACTGGGGCTGCGCAGTGGCCGCTTTGACATGATCCTGTCCACCCCCGAAGACCACCCCGGCACCCTGCAAATTCCGCTGTTTCGCGAAACTCTTTGGGCGGCCATCCCCAAGGACGACCCGCTGGCCGGCGATACAGGGCCATTGCCCTTGGCGTCGCTTGCGGGGCGCAACCTGCTGGCCCTGGGATCACGACACAGGCTGTCGGGCATGGTTTCGGAAATCGCCGCCCTCGCCAACGCGCGGGTGCCGGATGAATACGAAGGCACCAGCCTTGCGGCCATTCTCCTGATGGCCGCCGCCGGGGCCGGCATCGCGATCCTGCCGCGCCTCTATGCGGCGACCGATGCGCGGCGTCGCGATGACATCGTTCTGCGCCGCCTCGACACGCCAAAGGCGGAACGGGCGATCTCCCTCATCCAGCCCGCCGCTTTTGAGGCCCGTCTGGGAAGCGACATTCTGGCATCCGCCCTGAGCGAAGAAGCCCTGCAGCTCATGGCGCCGATCTAGGCTTCATAATCCACATTCACATCAGAAAATAAGCCTATGACTTGATTGCGAATCCACAGGTTCGCCGGATCTTCATCCAGCAGCCGGTGCCAATAGAGATTGAAGGCCAGTTCCGGCACATCAAATGGCAACTCAAGGACTTCGAAATCAAGATCACGGGCGAGGTCTTCGGTAATGGTAAGGGCAAGATCACTTGTGCGGATCACCGGCGCGGCCGAGTGGTAGTGTTGCAACCTGAGCTTCAAAGCCCGCCGCTTGCCGATCCGCTGCAAGGCAAAATCGACCAAGCCACCCCCTCTGCGCCGACCTGAGACATGCACATGCCCAAGGGCCAGGTACTCTTCGATCGTAAGCGCCTGCCCCGCCAATGGATGCCCGCGACGCACCGCGCAGACATACCGTTGCGACACAAGCGGCACATGCACAAGGTCGGCGGCATTCTCAAGCGGCACGTCGATGGCCAGATCAAGCGCCCCCGACGCCAGATCGCGCAGGATATCCGAGCGTGACACACGATGACTCCTCAACCCCACGTTTGGTGCAGACAGGCTGATCGCGGCCGCCAGATCGGGCATGATCCGAACCTCCAGCCAGTCGTTCATGCTCAGCCGAAACACCCGCTGGCTGGTGTCGGGGCGAAACTCGTCCCGCGCATGGGCCGAGGACGCCAGAAGGCCCATCGCCTCGCCGATCCTGCCGGACAGGCTTTCGGCAAAGGGGGTTGGCGTCATCCCGCGGCTGGTTTTCACGAACAGGGGATCGTTGAACTGTGCCCGCATGCGGGCCAGCGCGTTGCTGACGGTCGGTTGAGTCACCGAAAGAACCTCGGCAGCCCGTGTCAGATTGCGCTCGGCGTAGATCACGTCGAACACGAGAAAGAGGTTCATATCGACTTGCGAGAGTTTCATTCTATACCATTCACGCCATGAATGATGATCATTGAAATTCCAAAGTTCTGAAATGTCAAATCCTGTGCGAAGATCAACCCAAACCGCCCGCACGCAGGGCCGACAGGAGACCACAGATGGATTTTGCCTTTTCCCCCCGCAGTCAGGAAATGCGTCAAAAGTTGCAAGGCTTTATGGACGCTCACATCCTGCCCCGCATACGCCAGCACCACGAGGAAACCCACGCCGGGCAATTTCCGGTGTCCTTCATGGAAGACCTCAAGAAACTGGCCCGCGAGGAAGGGCTTTGGAACATGTTCCTGCCGAGCCTGAAGGAAGACGAGCCTGGCACACCGCTGAGCAACCTTGATTATGCCCCACTGGCGGAAATCATGGGGCGCGTGCCGTGGTCGGCAGAGGTATTCAACTGCAACGCGCCTGACACCGGCAACATGGAACTGCTGCACATGTTCGCAACGCCCGAACAGCGCGAACAATGGCTGGAGCCGCTGCTCAATGGCGAAATCCGCTCGGCCTTTGCGATGACGGAACCCGATGTGGCCTCCTCTGATGCCACGAACATCACGACATCCATGCGGCGTGAAGGTGATGAATACGTCATCAATGGTCGCAAGTGGTTTATCACCAATGCGACACATCCGAACTGCAAGGTGTTCATCGTCATGGGCAAGACCGACCCCGACGCCGACACCCACAAACAGCAGAGCATGATTATCGTGCCGCGCGACACCCCCGGTGTAGAGATCGTGCGCAACCCGACGGTTCTCAACCACCACGCGCCGGAAGGCCATGCCGAGATCCTGTTCACCAATGTGCGTGTCCCTGCCTCGAACCTCCTTGGTGAAGAAGGCAGCGGGTTCGCGCTGGCACAGGCGCGGCTTGGGCCGGGCCGTATTCACCACTGCATGCGGTCGATCGGGGCGGCAGAACTGGCGCTTGAGCTGATGGTCGACCGTTCGCAAGAGCGCAAAACCTTTGGCAAGCACCTGTCTCAACAGGGTGTGATCCGGGAATGGATTGCGAAATCGCGGATCGAGATCGAACAGGCCCGCCTCCTGACCCTCAAGGCCGCCTGGATGATAGACAATGTCGGGGCCAAGGCGGCGCGCAAGGAAATCTCGATGATCAAGGTGGTCGCCCCTGCCCTGCACACACGTGTGACGGATCGGGCCATGCAGCTGTTCGGAGCAATGGGCCTCACGCCCGACACCCCGCTTGCCGATCACTATACCTGGGGCCGCGCCCTGCGGTTTGCCGATGGGCCGGATGAAGTCCACCTGCAATCCATTGCCAAGATGGAACTGCGCGAAAGCAATCGCGGGGCATCGGAAACCTATCTGACACCGCCCAAGCGCTAATCGGAACAGTTGGCTCGGAGACCTGCGGGTCTTCGGGCATCAGGCGTCGAGTTCGGCGTCCCAGTAGAGAAAGTCGAGCCAGCTTTCGTGCAGGTAATTCGGCGGAAACCGGCGCCCCATGTTGCGCAGTTCTTCTGAACTTGGCTGGCGCGGCGCCTTGTACAGGCGCATTCCGGCCCGTCGCAGCGATTTTGATCCCTTCCTGAGATTACACGGGCTACAGGCCGCCACCACGTTTTCCCAGCTTGTCACGCCACCTGCCGCGCGGGGCACCACGTGGTCAAAGGTCAGATCGCCCTTGCTGCCGCAGTATTGGCAGCGGAATTCATCCCTCAGAAATAAATTAAAGCGCGTGAAGGCCACGCGCTTTTGAGGTCGAACATAATCTTTGAGGACAACGACAGAGGGAATGCGAATTTCCGTGGAAGGACTTCGGACCACCTGGTCGTATTCGGCGACGATATCCACCCTGTCCATGAACGCCGCCTTGACCGCATCCTGCCAGGGCCAGAGAGACAGCGGATAGTAGGAGAGTGGCCTGTAATCCGCGTTCAAAACCAAAGCCGGGTGGTTACGTGCCCCAGCGGGTGCCCTTACAAATTCTGTCCTGAAATCGCCATCCATGGTTCGAGTCGTCCTTCGCCTCGTCTGCCTGTTGTTGAAGCATCGAGGCGGACGCACCCGCCCCAGCCTTATACCCACTATATATCGTAGCCGCTTTCTGGCAAGCCTCACGATATATGTGGCCACACATAAAGGGCTAGTTTGATTCCGTGACGCCCATATGACAGGCAGTCCGACACACGCAGACAAAAAGGCCGGTCCCGCAGGACCAGCCTTTTTGGAAATCACCGTCTGCCTTCAGGGCATTACCAGAACTTCAGGCCCCGCCCATCGAAGGTTTTGGAAAGGGCGATGGTAAAGCGCGTATCGTCCTGGGCAATCATCGAACCGATGCCCTGACGGCCAACGGCATTGGTCGCGCTGGCATCAATGCTGAAACCGGACTTGCCGATATTGTAACGCAGACCCGCCGCCCAAGTGGCCGTATCGCCATCAAGCCCAACCGGCGTCGCCTCGGCGATCAGCTCGAGCTTGTCGCTCACCTGATAGTTCACACCAAGACCAAGCCCCGCCATTTCGACGTTGCCGAACGCCCCCAGCTTGGGCGCAACCGTAAACACGAAACGATCACTCGATTTATAGCTCGCCATCGCGTCAACGTAGAACACGCCGACACCACCAACCAGCGGCTCTTTGTGACGACCAAACAGCATACGGCCGCTGAGCGAGAACGCATCGCCGTTGTTCTGATCCATGAAGCGCAGCTTCGGACCGATCATGTAACGCACTTCGGTGGTTGGCACGAGGGCCGCAGGCGCGGACGGGCTGTCCGAATATTTTTCGACAAACAGCTGGACTTCAGCATCCTGATCGGGGCTGAACGATATCCCGACACCACTGTTGCTGTCGCTGCCGCCCCAGACGGTGGCACGCACCATGCCCGGATCAAGAACATCGGCGCTGCCAACTGTAAAGCCGTCGTATTGCAGGTTGGCTTGACGACGTGTCACGACCGCAGGCTGACCGCGATAGCTGATCGGGAGGTTTGCGCCGGGGGTATAGACAAGGCGCAGGCCGGCAAGGATATCATCCCCATCCGGCCAGTGCGTCAGGACGCTTGTTGCAGGCGTAAGCCCTGCACCGTTCGTTACAAAGGCCTCAAGAGCGACTTTCGGGGTCACGTTGTAGCGGCCACCAATGGTTAGAACCGTATCCTTGGTATAGGCCGCAGTGCTATCCACATTATTTGCACCACTCAGGGCCGTCTCGGCAGAGGCAAAGAACGCCAGCCGTTCGGAGGGCTTGTAGCTTGCGCCCACTCCAACGCTGCCAACGGTGCCATAGTAAGGCTGACCGCCAACCGTATTGGGGAAGAAGGAAACGCCGGGCGTGATGTGGAATTCAAGCTGTTGCGAGGCCTTGATGGTGATCGGTGCCTTGAGCGCGCCGATCAGAACATGTTCGTTGCGGCCGCCATAAAGCGGGCCTTCCAGTGCAAAGAGGTTTTCTACCGAGGCCAGCGCCGCCATCGAAACGCGGCTGCCCTTGTAAACCTGGTACTTGGCCCAAAGCGCGCCGGTGTGCATCTTGATATCCGGGAAAGCGCCGTTGATCGGGCTGATCGTCGGATCCTGATAGGTTTGCAGGTCGAAACCAAAGGTCAGGCGGTCGGTGGGCGAATAGCTACCACCACCGAAATAAAGCTGGTTGCCGGTACCAGATCCCTTGCTGGGATCGGTCTGCATGGTGCCAACCGAAAGCTCGACCGTCCCCGCAGGGTTCATATTCGCGGTCTCGAGCGAGATCAGGCGGGTGGGATGGTTGTGCAGGGGAACCGTGCTGCTTTCAGCGACGGCCGCTGAAGCACCGGAGACGAAAGCCGCGGCCACGGCTGCCGCGAAAGTTGCGTTGCGTCGGGGAGATTTATGGGTCTTGGCGCTACGGCAATGCACGGGCGGGCTCCAATGTTTTGAATTCCTAGGGCTATCCCCCATCTATAGGCGGTCGCCCCGAATTGCGGAAAGGCTTTTTCAGAAATGCCGCCCTTGGGGGGCGGCATGGGTGTTATTTATGCAGAAATGTCACGCTCAGAAGCCAAGCTTGTCGCGCATGAAAGCCAGAGCCACCGAAAGACCGTCCGGCGCGATACCGTGGCCGGTGCCTTTCATGATGTGGGCATAGACATCCTTCCAGCCCGCCCCTTGCAGCGCTTCGGCGGCTTCCGGCAGCGATTGCACGGGCACCACGTCGTCCGCATCACCATGCACCAGCAGAACCGGCGGCTTGCTGACCACCTCGTCGGCAAGCAACTCGGGCGCAAGCAGACGGCCCGAGAAGGCCACGATCCCTGCCACCTCGTCTTCGCGGCGCGGGGCCACATGCAGGCTCATCATCGTGCCCTGGCTAAAGCCGAACAGAACAACCTGTTCCGGCAGGACATCCTCGTCCACCATCACCGCATCAAGAAAGGCGTTGAGATCATCCACCGCGGCCTGCATGCCGCGCATGGATTCTTCTTCGGACGAGCCGTCAATCCACGGGATCGGGAACCACTGGTACCCAAACGGCGCCCCTGCGCAGCTTTCGGGTGCGTCGGGCGCAAGGAAAAGCGTATCGGGCATGTGATCCGACAAGGGATCGGCCAGGCCAAGAAGGTCTGCCCCGTTCGCACCGTAACCGTGCAGGAAAATCACCACCGAACGGGTGGTGCCGGATTTCGGCTCTTTGCGGCCGGTGGTCAAAACGCGTGTCATCGGATTCCTTCCCTGTCCTTTGCAACACGGTAGTAGGCCCATAACAGCCGCGCCGCAACCGATCGCCATGGCGCCCAGTCTTCGGCCATTTGCCGCAGGTCGCGTTCCTTCGGGCGGGCCTCAAGATCAAACAGGATGCGCGCCGCTTCCTGCAGGGCAAGATCACCGGGGGCAAACACATCCGCCCGCCCCAGCGAAAACATCGCATAGATCTCGGCGGTCCATACGCCAATGCCACTGACTTCGGTCAGGGTCGCGATCACCTCATCCGTCGGGGCATCACGCAGGGCGCCATAGTTGATCCGTGCCTCGGCCAGCGCACGGGCATAGCGCACCTTCTGGCGGCTGAGACCAAGTGCGCGCAGGTCTTCGTCGCTGGCCCACATGATCTTGCGCGGCTCGGTCATCCGTGCGTCTTTCAGGCGCGTCCAGATCGCATTGGCAGAAGCGACGCTGACCTGCTGGCTGACAATGGCGCTCAGAAGCTGGGCAAACCCGTCCGGACGCAGACGCAAAGGCAGTGGCCCCGTCTGTTCAAGTGCCCTGGCAAAGCGCGCATCCTGCGCTGCCAGCCACGCCGCACCTTCCGCCACGCAATCGGACGTTTCGATTATCCTGCCAACCGCCACCCTGTTTCCCCTTCACGGCTTCATGATCTTATTGCATCAAATGATGTCCACAGGTGCTGGACGTCTCATTCTTAACAAGATAACGCTTGCGGCATGACACAAGCCACCGACATTTCGTCCACCGTAGATGACAGCCGCGCCAAACGCACGGTGATTATCCTCGTCCTCGCACAGGCCTTCCTGGGCGCCCAGATGCCGATGATCTTTACCATCGGGGGGCTGGCCGGACAGTCGCTGGCCACCAACGTCTGCTTTGCAACGCTTCCGATCTCCCTGATCGTGGTGGGCTCGATGCTCTCGGCGACACCGCTTTCTGCCATCATGCAGCGCTTTGGCCGTCGCGTCGGCTTTATGGTCGGCTCTGCCGGCGGCGCAATCGGTGGGGCAATCGGGGCTTACGGGCTCTACCTCAACAACTTTACCATCTTCCTGGTCGGCAGCTTCCTGACCGGTATCTACATGAGCGCGCAGGGGTTTTACCGCTTTGCAGCCGCCGACACGGCCTCTGATGATTTCCGCCCCAAGGCGATTTCCTACGTGATGGCTGGCGGTCTGGCCTCGGCCATCATCGGTCCGCAACTGGTCAAGGTCACCTCACAGTCGATGGTGATTCCCTTCCTTGGCACCTACCTTGCCGTGATTGCGATCAACGTGATCGGCTCGGCGCTGTTCCTGTTCATCAACATTCCGAAACCGGAAGCGCCCAAGGACGACGCCCCCAAGGGACGCACCCGCTGGCAACTGATCACCACGCCGCGCATCGCGGTGGCCGTGATCTGCGCCATGGTCAGCTATGCCCTGATGAACCTCGTGATGACCTCAACACCGCTGGCGGTTGTCGGTTGCGGCTTTGAACAGAACTCGGCCGCCGATGTCGTGACCGCTCACGTTCTGGCGATGTTTGCACCCTCGTTCTTCACTGGCCACCTGATCGCGCGTTTCGGCGTGGAAAAGATTGTGGCTGCGGGTCTCGTGATCCTTGCCGGCGCAGGGGCGGTTGCCCTTCAGGGCGTCGAACTCGAAAACTTCTTTATCGCCCTTATCCTGCTCGGCGTGGGCTGGAACTTTGGCTTCATCGGCGCGACCACCATGCTTGCCGGCGCCCACGAGCCACACGAGCGCGGACGGATGCAGGGCCTGAACGATCTCCTGGTCTTTGGCGGTGTGACGGTGGCTTCGCTGGCCTCCGGCGGGCTGATGAACTGTTCCGGCGGCAATCCGGTGGATGGCTGGATGTCGGTCAACCTCGCGATGGCCCCCTTCCTGATGCTGGCCGGTGGCGCGCTGATCTGGCTGACATTGCGCCCGTCCGAAGAGTAAGCGAGCCAGAGTTTTCTAGAAAGCTCTGTTGTCGGGACATCCTTCTAGAAGGATGTCCTACCACCGCCCAGTCAGGGCACGGCGCATCAAACTGGATTTCCTGGCAAATTCGCTGATCGCAAGCTCTCCGCGCGCAACACGCTCGGGCGCGGCCGCAGCCTGTTTGAGAACCGCCGCCGTCTGCCAGCCGGACAACAGCGCCTGTCCTGCCACGCGGGACACCCTGCCCCGTTGCGCCCGCGCTGACTTGAGACGTTCCAATGCCCCCTTGGCCAGCGCCGCAACGGCCTCTGGCCGCCCGTCCACCAGCGGCACACGGCCGCGCGCTTCCAGTTCGGGAATGGCCCGCAGCCAGTTGGCAATGCCCGAGGCATAGGCGAAATCGCGCACCACGCCCTCGTCGGCCTCACCAAGCGCCCGCGCAGCCACCAGCAGGAGATTGCCCGAGGTCTGATCGATGAAGGCTTCGAAATGCGCGGCATCTTCGAACGGGTCGCGGTAGATGTCCCACCGGCGCGCCACCACCACCGCGTCAAGCAGGCGGGCCTCTTCGGCACTGATCATCTCAGACAAGGGCGTCACCACCTCGTGGCGACGCACCGCGCCACCCTCGGCAATCTCGTCCAGCGCGTCACGCCACCATTGCAGGCGCATCTCGGCAATCATGGTCTCCTGCGTCACCCAGGGCGCGCGTGAAACCTCGACATTGAAGGCAAAGATCGAAAACAGGACCTCACGCGCACTGGGTTTGGCGGCCATCACCGCCAGAAACCGGTCCGGATCGCCCCGGTGGACGATCTCCGCGCAGGCGTTGAGGTCTTCTTCCTTCATTGCGCGGCCACCATCCGGTTGTGCACAAGCTTCCAGTTGATCGCGTCTTCCAGCGCCTGGAACGAGGCGTCGATGATATTGGCCGAGACGCCAACCGTCGACCACCGCCGCCCGGCCTCGTCCTCGAAGTCGATGATGACGCGGGTCACCGCCTCTATGCCGCCATTGGTGATGCGCACCTTGAAGTCGACAAGCTTCACGCCGTCGATTTCGGCCTGATAAGCGCCAAGGTCCATCTTGAGCGCCTGCCAGAGCGCATTGACCGGCCCCTTATCGTGCAACTCGTCGGCGTTTTCGTTCTTGAAATAGCTGGTAGTCTGCTTTCCGCCCGTCAGTTGAACCGTCACAACCGCTTCAGATTCCACGACAATATGGCCCCGCGCATTGCGGCGACGTTCGGAAATCACGCGATAGCGTTCCACGTCAAAAAAGGTTTCCCGCAGCCCCAACTCATCCCGCGCCAAGAGTTCGAAACTCGCCTGCGCGCTGTCATAGCTGTAGCCTTCGGCCTCGCGCTCCTTGATGCGGTTGAGGATACGCCCCAATGCGCCGTTGCCCTTTTCGACCACCAGACCGGCATCAGCAAGCCGCTTGCGCAGGTTCGACTGCCCGGCCTGGTTCGACATGGGGATGACCCGCTCATTGCCCACCACCGACGGCTCGATGTGTTCATAGGTGCTTGGGTCTTTCAGGATCGCGCTGGCGTGCAGACCCGCCTTGTGGGCAAAGGCCGAGGCCCCCACATAGGCCGCCTGTTTCATCGGCACCCGGTTCAGGATGTCGTCCAGAAGACGGCTGGCGCGGGTCAACCCTTCCAGTGCCGACATGCTGACGCCGATTTCGTATTTGCTTGCATAGGGTTCCTTGAGCAGCAAAGTCGGGATCAGGGTCGTCAGGTTGGCATTGCCACAGCGCTCCCCAAGCCCGTTGAGCGTGCCCTGCACCTGCCGCGCCCCTGCGTCGATGGCGGCGAGAGAGTTGGCCACCGCATGTTCGGTGTCATTGTGGGTGTGGATGCCCAGGTGGTCGCCGGGAATGCCGGCCGCGATCACCGCCTTGGTGATCTCATAGACCTCGCGCGGCAGGGCACCGCCGTTGGTGTCACACAGCACAATCCAGCGCGCGCCGGCCTCATAGGCCGCTTTGACGGCCTCAATCGCGTAGTCGGGGTTTGACTTGTAGCCATCGAAGAAATGCTCGGCGTCAAACAGGGCTTCGCGCCCCTGCGCCACCAGGTATTCCATTGTGCGGCGGATGTTTACGGTGTTTTCCTCAAGCGTGATGCCAAGCGCGGTATCGACGTGGAAATCATGGGTTTTGCCCACAAGACACACCGCAGGCGTGCCCGCGTTCATGACGGCGGCCAGCACATCGTCATTCTCGGCCGACATGCCCGCCCGCTTGGTCATGCCAAAGGCGGTGAAGGTGGCCTTCATCTTTGGCTTGGCCTCGAAGAACTCGCTGTCGGTCGGGTTGGCACCGGGCCAGCCGCCTTCGACATAGTCCACGCCCAACTCGTCCAGAACCGCCGCGATCTGCGCCTTTTCGGGGGTCGAGAACTGAACCCCTTGCGTCTGTTGCCCATCCCGCAGGGTGGTGTCGTAGAGATAAAGACGTTCTTTGGTCATTGGTCGCCCCCCTGAGTATTACCAGCCGGGCCGCCAGCGGCCCGGTTCGCCCCCGACCCGCCCCCCAGGGCGGGGGCGAATTCGCCCCCACCCTCGGCTCTGGGGCAAACCTGTGTTGCGAGCATCTTCATAGCAGCCCCTCCAGTTTCGAAACATCAAAGCCCGCCGCCGGCAGGAGCTCGACCCCGGCCTTGCTCATGCGCACTTCAACACCCGCCTCTGTCAACGCGGCCTTGATGCGGTCGACTTCCGAGAAGTCCTTGGTTTCCATCGCCTTGGCCCGCACATCTGCAAGCATCACCTCATAGGCGGACAGGTCCACACCTTCCGCCCAATCTCCAAGATCATCACTCAACAACCCAAGCAACGAGGCACCGGCCTTGAGGCCCGCGGCATCCCCTGCGCCCGCCAGTTTGTGCAACTCGGCAATGGCACCAGCCGTGTTCAGATCATCCGCAATCGCGGCCACGACACCTGCCGGAACCTCCGCGGCTTCGAAATCCGCCACCATACCGCGCCACTTGCGCAAGGTCGCCTCGGCCTCAGCCGCCTTCTTAGCGGTCCAGTCCATCGGCTTGCCGTAATGCGTCGACAGGAAGACGAAACGGATCACCTCGCCCGGAATGCCCTGTTCCAGAAGGTCATGCACGGTAAAGAAGTTGCCAAGGCTCTTGGACATTTTCTTGCCCTCGACCTGCAGCATTTCGTTGTGCAGCCAGTAGTTGGCAAATCCGCCCCCGTCCTCGGCATGACCCGAGGCACAGCAGCTTTGCGCGATCTCGTTTTCATGGTGCGGGAATTGCAGGTCATTGCCGCCACCGTGAATATCAAAGGACTCGCCTAGCAGGTCCTTGGACATGGCCGAGCATTCGATGTGCCAGCCCGGACGCCCGCGTCCCCACGGGCTGTCCCACCCCGGCAGATCGTCGGTAGAGGGCTTCCACAGGACGAAATCCATCGGGTCTTCCTTGTAGGGCGCCACCTCGACCCGCGCACCCGCGATCATGTCATCGACAGAGCGGCCGGAAAGTGCGCCGTAATGCTTGTAGGCACGCACGCGGAACAGGGCGTGGCCATCCTTGGCATAGGCAAACCCGTCCGCGATCAACCCTTCGATCATCTCGATCATCTGCGGTATGTACTGGGTTGCGCGGGGCATCTCGTTGGGCTCCATCGCGCCCAGAGCGCCCATGTCATCAAGATACCACTGCGTGGTCTCTGCCGTGATCTCGCCGATCTCGCGGCCGGACTCGGCGGCGCGGGCGTTAATCTTGTCGTCCACGTCGGTGAAGTTGCGCACATAGGTCACGTGCTCCGGTCCATAGACGTGACGCAGCAGGCGATAGAGCACGTCAAACACCACCACCGGACGCGCATTGCCGATATGGGCGCGGTCATAAACCGTGGGGCCACAGACATACATCCGCACATTGTCGGGATCGATCGGCGAAAAGACCTCTTTTTTGCGGGTCTTGGAGTTGTGGAGCTTGATCGTTGTCATGTCTCATCCTCGGGCGGCCAAAAGGCACGGTTACGCTCGGGGCGGGCTTAACAACTTCAGCTGATGTTTGGAATAGAAGAACGGCCCGCCAGATTGTCTCAGCAGGGAATGCAGCAAATAATGATGATGCGTGCAGTGTTCATGGCGGCGACCATAGCCAGCGGTTTGCGGGCGGTCAAGCACCCGCATGAAACGCTAAACAGCGCGGCTTGCGCCGCGCTGCTTTGGAGTGATCAGGCCGTGTTGCGTGAACACGTCAGACAATAGATCCGCTGCCCGTCGTCGCGCGCGGTTTCACGCACGACCAGACGTGCACGCGTCTTGCGCCCGAGGAAAATCGCCGGAAACGCTGGGCGACGGCCGGTTTGGGCAAGGATGGTCAGGGCGATCCCGCCCCCGATGATGCCAGCACCGCACCAGACCAGCGCCTCATAGCGTTCGCCAAGGAACACAACCGCCGACACCAGACCAACCGCCGCGGCGACATATCCGATCTGGCTAAGGAGGACCGGCCCGCCCACCTTCTGAAGGCGGAAGTAGGCCGGAAAGGTCAGGCCCGCGGCAATCGCCTGTATGATCGCAAGGCCCGGCACATCGACCAGCCTGCCCAACGGCACGTCGCCCGCCATCGCAAGCTGGACGGTCACAAGGCCAAGGATCGCCGCAAGATGGCTCCAGAACGCGAGCGCCAGAGGATGCACGCCCTCTGGCCAGTCGAGGGTGCGGTAGACGTTACCAACGGCCAGAACCACGGGGATCAGCAGCGCAACCAACGACCATGTCATGGCCCCGTCGCCAAGGCCGCCCCTGCCCCATGCCACCAGCAAGGCGCCAACCATGCCAAGCGTGATGCCTGCCACCCCAAGCCTGCCCGGCCCCCGCAGCCCCGCGAGAACCGACAGCGCAAGGGTGGTCACCGGCGACAGGGCAAACATCATCCCCACCTGCCCCGCGCCAACCAGCGGCACCAGCGCAAAGATCATCACGTTGATCAGGGCAAAACTCACAGCCCCCGAAATCACCACGTAGCGCAACGCCTGTCCACGCGGGACGGCCAGAACGCCCTTGGCCAGACCAAGCGGTAACAAAACGAGGCTCGCCCCTCCCGACACCACCATCGCCCAGATCAGCGGCGGCACCCCGGCGGCGGCCGCCATCTTGCCCAAGGGAAACGTCGCCCCAAGCAGCATGCCCGTCCACAACAACAGGCCTACAGGGTGATCCTTCAGATTACGCATAGCTGACCACCTCGAACTCGATGTCATCCGGGCCGTCGAAATAGAACCGGATACCGGGTTCATAGTCGCCGTGGCTGTGTGGCGTGTATCCTGCGGCTTTGACCTTGGCCTCAACCGCACCAAGATCGGCCACCACCACGCCGATGTGGTTCATGCCACCAATGCGCACATAGGTGTTGCCGGTCGGCTCAAGCCTCTTGTTGGGGGCGTAAAGCGCCAGATAGCTTTCGTCGTCGCCGACGTGCACGGTAAACCCGTTGTCCTTGGCTTCTCCTTCCCACCGCACATGCCATCCGAACAGCTCGCACAGGATCGCTGCGCTGGCCTTGGGGTTGGGGACGGTGATGTTGACGTGCTCAAGTTTCATGATGTGCCCTTTCCTTGGGGGTTGAATTGACTTGAAACCATCCTAATTCTTCAAGTTAACTTGAGGTCAAACGGAATTATTCAATGAAAACCAAAGCACTTGCACGCGCAGGTTTGACAATCGGGGATATTGCCGAACGGACGGGCCTTGCCCCCTCTGCCATCCGATTCTACGAGGAACGTGGTCTTGTCTTCCCGTTCCGCAACGCCGGCGGTCAGCGCCGCTATGATCGTGCGGACATCCGGCGCCTGTCTTTCGTGATGATCTCGCAGGGTCTTGGCTTTTCCATCGAAGAGATACGGGCCGCGCTTGCCACCCTCCCCGAAGGGCGCACCCCGACCAAACGCGACTGGGAGCGCATCTCGGCGCGGTTCCGACGCGATCTTGACCAACGCATCGCCCAGATGAACGCCCTGCGTGACAAGCTGGATGGCTGTATCGGCTGCGGCTGTCTCTCGCTTCAGAACTGCAAGCTCTACAACCCCGAAGACCGCGCCAACCGCAAGGGCAAGGGGCCGCGATACCTCTTGGGTGACTCGCCCGATACGCCGTGATTTGAGCGGAGGGCACGCTCCTGCAATCTCTCGGACCTTGATGGCATTCGGTGCCTTGATACGAACAGGAACGGGGTTCCCCCACATTCACCCGAATGGCATTCGGAAATTTCGACAAACCCGGAATAGGGTTTGACTTGCCCTGCCCGATTTGGCCCGATGGCCACCGATTAACGCGCAGGAGGACCACATGCAGCTTTCACAACGGATCACCCATCTCACCGGTGGCGGCTCGGACGGCTGGGACGTGTTCTACAAGGCCCGCCGCATGGTGGCCGAGGGCGTTCCGGTGGTGGAGCTGACCATTGGTGAACACGATATCCGCACCGATCCGGTGATCCTCGAAGCCATGGACCGCGCCGCCCTCAGCGGCCACACGGGCTATGCCATGGTGCCGGGCATCAAATCCCTGCGCGAGAACGTGGCCGCCCGCATCGAGGCCCGCACCGGCGTGCCGACAACCTTCGAGAACATCCTGATCACCCCCGGCGGCCAGTCTGCGCTGTTTGCCGCGCATATGGCGGCCTGCGATCAGGGCGACACGGCGCTTTACCTTGATCCCTACTATGCCACCTACCCCGGCGTGCTGCGCGGTGTCGGTGCCATTCCCCGCGCCATCCAGACCCGCGCCGAGGATGCCTTCCAGCCCCGTGCCGAGGACATCGCAGAGAATGCCCAAGGCGCGAAATCGCTGCTTATCAACACGCCCAACAACCCGACGGGCACGGTCTACAGCCGTGAAACCCTCGATGGCGTGGCCCTTGTCTGCGAGCAGCATGATCTCTGGCTGATTTCCGACGAAGTCTATGACACCCAGATCTGGGAGGGTGAACACATCAGCCCCCGTGCCCTGCCCGGCATGGCCGAGCGCACGCTGGTGGTTGGGTCGATGTCGAAATCCCACGCCATGACCGGCAGCCGCGTTGGCTGGATCTGCGGCCCCAAGGACGCGATCGAGCACCTGATCAACCTCGCCACGCACACCACTTACGGCGTGGCAGGCTTCATCCAGGACGCCGCCGACTTTGCCCTCAATCAGGGCAGCGCGCTGGAAAAAAAGATCGCGGAACCCTTCCGGCGCCGCCGCCTTCTGGCGATGGAGATCCTTGATGCGCAGAACATCGTCAAACCCATTCCAGCCCAAGGCGCGATGTATATCATGTTGGATATGCGCGCGACCGGCCTCTCGGGTGAAGATTTTGCCAACCAGCTTCTAGACACCCACAAGATTGCCGTCATGCCGGGCGAAAGCTTTGGTCAGGCGGCGGCGGGTCACATCCGCGTTGCCATGACCATCGACGACGATCGTTTTGCCCAAGCCCTGCGTACGCTCTGTGAATTTGCCGCTGATCTTGCCAATAATCGAGCATCCGCAGCCTGAAAACGACATCTGGTCGCTTTCCGCCCAGACTTGCGCGAATCTTCCAAAGACATACTGTGGTATACAGGAGGACGCGCATTGCAGGGCATTCGCAGCAAGATACAGCTGGTCATCGTGACCATCGGAGCCGAACGCGGCCGCGCTGCCCGTGGCCGTCCATGTTTTAACGCCTGACCCTTCACTCAAGAAAATCAGCGTTAAAACAGGATACTACACAAAATGGCTGACACATCTACCCGCCGTTCCGGCGGCCGCGCCGCGCGTCGCGCAGCCCGCGCAGCACCCGCCTCGGAAGAAGCACGTTCGATCCGCCCCGGCATGTCCGGCGGCTTTTACAAACCCCTGTCCGACAGTCAGGTGAAGCAGATTCACGAGGCGGCGCTGGTCGCGCTTGAGGAAATCGGTCTTGCCGATGCGCCTCAGTCCGGCATCGATTACATGGTCAAGGCCGGCGCGATCTATGGCGAAGACGGACGTGTGCGCTTTCCCCGCGCCGTGGTGGAAGACGCGCTGGGCAAGGCCTGCCGCGACATCACCCTTCATGGCCGCGATCCCAAATACGACCTGCACCTGAACGGCGACCGGGTTCACTTTGGCACCGCCGGGGCCGCCGTGAGCATGGTCGATGTTCTCGGCAAGGAATACCGCGACTCGACGGTGCAGGACCTGCATGACGCCGCCCGCATCGTGGATCGTCTCGACAACGTCCACTTCCTGCAACGGCCAATGGTCTGCCGCGACATCGCGGACAACCGCGAGATGGATTACAACACCATCTACGCCTCCTGCTCGGGCACCACGAAACACATCGGCACCTCGTTTACCGAACCGGACTTCGTGGCCGACGCGCTCGAGATGCTGCACATGATCGCTGGCGGCGAAGACAAGTGGCGCGCGCGTCCCTTCGTGTCCAACTCGAACTGCTTCGTCGTGCCGCCAATGAAGTTCGCCACCGAAGCCTGCGAAGTGATGGAACGCTGCATCGAGGGCGGCATGCCCGTGCTGTTGCTGTCGGCTGGCATGGCCGGGGCAACCGCGCCCTCAACCGTGGCCGGTGCCATCGTTCAGGCGGTCGCGGAATGCCTTGCCGGTCTGGTCTACGTGAATGCCGTGCGCCCCGGCCATCCGGCCATCTTCGGCACCTGGCCCTTTGGCCTTGATCTGCGGACCGGTGCGATGACCGGCGGGTCGGGCGAACAGGCCCTGCTGACCGCAGGTTGCGCCCAGATGCACAGCTTTTATGGCCTGCCCGGCGGTGCTGCCGCCGGCATGACCGATGCCAAACTGCCCGACATGCAGGCCGGATGGGAGCAGATGTGCTCGAACGTTCTGGCCGGTGTCGCGGGTCTCAACATGGTCTATGAATCCGTGGGCATGCACGCCTCGCTTCTCGGGTTCTGCCATGAATCGCTGATCCTGGGTGATGACATGCTGGGCCATGCCCAACGGGTGCTGCGCGGGATCGAGGTGGACGACACCACCCTCGCCCTCGACCAGATGCGCGAAGTCTGCCTTGGCGGGCCGGGCCACTATCTAGGCACCAGCGAAACGCTGGCCCGGATGGAATCCGATTACGTCTACCCGGCACTTGGCGACCGCACCTCGCCCAAGGAATGGGTGGAAGTGGGCAAACCCAACCTCGTCCAGAAAGCCATTGAGCGGAAAGAGGAAATCCTGTCGGAACCCTCGGCCGCCCGCCTTGATCCGGCGCTGGATATGGCCCTGCGCGAACGGTTCAATATCCACCTGGGATAACCACTCCAGGAAACGCAAAGCCCCCGGCTCATTGGCCGGGGCTTTCGTTTTCAAACGGGGCCGACCTTAGAAGATAAAGTCACTCGCACTCAGATCCTCTACGCCATAGAGAGTAATGGTTTGGTTCACGGCAGAGATCGTGATCGTGGTGTTACCTCCGCTGGTCACCATGTTCACACCATCGATAAGGTCGCTAAACGCATTGATGCTGCTCACGCCCTGGAAGTTGAGCTTATCGCCCTCGGCAGAGTCGAAGTCAGAAATACCCCTGCCACCCGACACATCTGCGAAAAAGAACGTATCCGCACCGGCACCGCCGTTTGCCTGATCAAAAACGCCGCCGCCGAACCAGATCTTGTCGTTGCCCTGACCGCCATTAAGGGTGTCACTCCCGTTGCCGCCATAAAGGCTGTCATTGCCCTTATCGCCTATAAGCTCGTCATCACCGTTGCCACCAAAGAGCTTGTCGAAACCCTTGCCGCCCGAGATCCGGTCGTTCAGGTTGCCGCCAGACAGGTTGTCATTGCCGTCATTGCCCTGGATCGAGTCATTTCCAGCCCCGCCATCAACCTTGTCAGCACCGGCGCCACCGACAAGGAAGTCCTTGCCACCGCCACCTTTCATCGTGTCGTTACCGGCTTGCCCTTGCAGGGTGTCATTACCGCCACCGCCTTCAAGCAGATCCTTGAAACCACCGCCTTGCAGCACGTCCGCGCCATTGCCGCCCTTCAGCGTATCGGCCCCGTTGCCGCCTAGCAGCGTGTCATTGCCCAGACCGCCAAGCACAAGGTCGTTGCCATCGCCGCTGAAAATAAAGTCTTTGCCACCAAAGGCCTTGATCGTGTCGTTGCCCGTCAGGTTGAAATCAGCGCCATCACCGATTTGGGCATTGAACGGCGCAATGTCATTCGCGTTCGACAGTTCGATATTCCACGTCCGGCTCATCAGGTAGTTTTCCATACCCAGAGGCGCGGTGCCGTTTTCATCATTAAAGACAATCAGGGAGAAGGTCGCCATGTCGATGTCGAGGTTCGTCATGGTGATCACGTCGCCCCCCACGGTCACGGTCACCGTATCCAGCGTGCCGCCGGTGATATAGTTTTCGCCACCAATCAGGCCGTAAACAAGGTTTGTCCCCGTCACGACCAACGAGGCCGACTGTCCGTTAAAAAGTCCACTGCCGGTAAACCCGCTCGCAGAGACGCTCGCCAGGTTGATCGTCGCGTCAATGGCCGCAAAATCTACCACGTCGGCGATGTTCTCAAACGTGTAGCTCGACGTCTTCGGGAACGTGAAATTAATTGCCATGACCTGTCTCCTTTAACCGCAAATCCGAGAAACAGACTGACCGCCAAAGGCCGAGTTGGCAATGGTTTTTAGGATTCCGCACCAGGCAGCAAGAAAATTGGGGGGCACGAGGCCCCCCAGTTTCGCCGCTCAGGCTCACTCATTAGTACCGCCCGGTTTATTTGCCTGCGGCCTGAGCGTCGTGGCGGAGCAAGCGCACTCGCTCCGGTGTTTCGTCGGGGGCACGAGGGCCCCCTACCCAGGTCCCCCCGGGATTAGCTGCACCCGCTGGTCGCGCCGCAGGTGTTGCATTTCATGCAGGTGCCGTTGCGCACCAGCGTATAGTTTCCGCAGTCGCCGCAAGGATCACCCTCATAGCCCTGCATCTTGGCCTTGGCGCGCGCGTCCATGCTGACCGCACCGCTGGCGATTGTCGTTGTCGAGGTTGCCACCATCGCCGCCGCATCTCCGGTCGCCGTTTCCGGAACCAGCGTCTGAAGCGTCGCCACCGGATCGTTGCCGCCAAGCGCGACACCACCCGTCTGGCCACCGTTCAGCACCACCAGTTCCTGCGGCAGACGTTTGCGCAGATAGCCGGTCGAGGAAATCTGCTTGAGCACCTCAAGCGATTTCGACGCCGCGCTCTCGCTCAGTTCCTTGACGTTGGAAACGCCCTCTTCCTCGCCGCGACCAAGGTCGTCAAAGCTCGCGCCTTCGGGCTTCACATGTGCCAGGTCTGTTCGATCTAGATAAGAAACAGCCAGTTCACGGAAGATATAATCGAGGATAGATGTTGCATTTTTGATAGAGTCGTTGCCCTGCACCATGCCCGCCGGTTCGAACTTGGTAAAGGTAAACGCATCCACGAACTCTTCCAGCGGCACGCCGTATTGCAGGCCAACCGAGACAGCGATGGCAAAGTTGTTCATCATCGCCCGGAAGCCAGCGCCTTCCTTGTGCATGTCGATGAAGATCTCGCCAAGGGAACCGTCCGAATATTCACCCGTCCGCAGATAGACCTTGTGGCCACCCACATTCGCCTTCTGGGTATAACCCTTGCGGCGCTCGGGCATCTTCTCGCGGTGGGATTTCACAACTTCCTTGATGACCACCTTCTCGATGATTTTCTCGGCCAGCGTTTCCGCCTTTTGCTGCGGGGTTCCGCTTTCAAGGACCTCTGCCGCCTCGTCGTCATCTTCAACCAGCGCCGCCGCCAGCGGTTGCGACAGTTTCGATCCGTCACGATAAAGCGCGTTGGCCTTCACCCCCAGCGACCAAGACAGCTCATAGGCCTTCTGGCAGTCTTCGATGGTGGCATCGTTCGGCATGTTGATGGTTTTCGAAATCGCGCCCGAAATGAAGGACTGCGCCGCCGCCATCATGGTGATGTGGCTGTCGACCGACAGATAACGCTTGCCCTTCTTGCCGCAGGGGTTGGCGCAATCGAAGATCGCATAGTGCTCTTCCTTCAGGTGCGGCGCACCCTCAAGGGTCATGGTGCCGCAAACGTGGTCATTGGCCGCTTCGATGTCTGCGCGGGTAAAGCCAAGGTGGCGCAGCAGGTCAAAGCTCGGATCCACCAGCTTGGCCGCCGGAATGCCCAGTTGCTTGGTCAGGAAATCTTCGCCCAGCGTCCACTGGTTGAAGACAAACCGGATATCAAAAGCCGAGGCGAGCGCCGCTTCGATCTTGTCGATCTCGGCCTGACCAAAGCCATGCCCCACCAGCGAGGTGGTGTTGATGCCCGGCGCATTGCCGATGCTGCCGTGGCCCACCGCGTAGGACACGATCTCTTCGATCTCGGCCGGGGAATACCCAAGGTTCTCAAGCGCCGCCGGTACAGAGCGGTTGATGATCTTGAAATAGCCGCCACCGGCCAGCTTCTTGAACTTCACCAACGCAAAGTCCGGCTCGATCCCGGTGGTGTCGCAATCCATCACCAGACCGATGGTGCCGGTCGGTGCAATCACCGAGGTCTGCGCATTGCGATAGCCGTGTTTCTCGCCCAGTTCCAGCGCCTCATCCCAAGCGGATTTTGCAAGCGCGACAAGGGTTTGGTCCGGACAGTTGCCGTGATCAAGCGCCACCGGCTTGACCGCCAGCCCTTCGTAGCCGTCCGCCTCGCCATAGGCCGCGCGACGGTGGTTGCGCATCACGCGCAGCATGTGGTTGGCATTGCGCTCATAGCCGCTGAAGGCGCCCAGTTCCGATGCCATCTCGGCCGAGGTCGCATAGGCCACACCGGTCATGATCGCGGTCAGCGCACCGGTCAGCGCCCGGCCCTCGTCACTGTCATAGCCATAGCCCATGTTCATCAGCAGGCCGCCGATGTTGGCATAGCCAAGTCCCAGCGTGCGGAAGTCATAAGACAGCTGCGCGATTTCCTTAGACGGGAACTGCGCCATCATCACCGAGATTTCCAGCGTCACGGTCCACAGGCGGGTCGCGTGCATATAGTCTTCGGCCTGGAACTTGCCGTCCTTGTAGAAGGTCAGCAGGTTCATCGACGCCAGGTTACAGGCGGTGTCGTCGAGGAACATGTACTCGGAACAGGGGTTCGAGCCACGGATCTCGCCGTCTTCCGGGCAGGTGTGCCAGGCGTTCACGGTGTCATGGAACTGGATACCCGGATCGGCACAGGCCCATGCGGCGTGGCCCACATCCTCCCACAGCGCACGCGCCTTGATGGTCTTGGCCACCTCGCCGTTGGTGCGGTTGATCAGGTTCCAGTCGCTGTCTTCCTCAACTGCCTTCAGGAAGGCGTCGGTCACACGGATCGAGTTGTTCGAGTTCTGCCCCGATACGCTGGCATAGGCCTCCGAGTCCCAGTCGGTGTCGTAGGTCGGGAACTCGATGCTGTCATATCCCTGCTTGGCGTAATCCAGCACCCGCTTGATATAAGTCTCTGGGATCGCGACCTTTTTCGCATCGCGCACGGCCGCCTTCAGGGCGTCGTTGACCTTGGGATCATAGGCTTCCGCCTCGGCGCCATCCCAGGCGCGGATCGCTGCAAAGATAGCATTCAGCTTCTGCTCGTGCATCTTCGAGCCGGCCACGATCGAGGCAACCTTCTGCTCTTCCTTGACCTTCCAGTTGATGTATTCCTCGATATCCGGGTGATCGGCATCGACAATCACCATCTTGGCGGCGCGACGGGTGGTGCCACCAGACTTGATCGCACCCGCGGCGCGGTCACCGATCTTGAGAAAGCCCATCAGGCCCGAGGACTTGCCGCCCCCCGAAAGCGCTTCGCCTTCGGCCCGCAGGCTGGAAAAGTTGGTGCCGGTGCCCGAGCCGTATTTGAACAGACGCGCCTCGCGCACCCAGAGGTCCATGATGCCGCCTTCGTTCACCAGGTCATCGCTGACCGACTGGATAAAGCAGGCGTGCGGCTGGGGATGTTCATAAGACGACTTCGACTTGGTCAGCTTGCCGGTCTTGTAGTCGACATAGTGGTGGCCCTGCGCGGGACCATCAATGCCATAGGCCCAGTGCAGACCGGTGTTGAACCATTGCGGCGAGTTCGGCGCGGCCCGCTGGGTGGCCAGCATATAGCGCATCTCGTCGAAATAGGCGCGCGCGTCTTCCTCGGTCGAGAAATAGCCGCCCTTCCAGCCCCAGTAGGTCCAGGCCCCTGCGAGGCGGTCAAACACCTGTTTCGCCGAGGTCTCGCCACCAAACTCAGCACCCTCTGCCGGAACCGAGCGCCACAGGAATTCGGGAACACCCTTTTCCTTGACCCGCTTGAGTTTGGAAGGGACACCCGCCTTGCGGAAGTACTTCTGCGCAATCACATCGCTTGCAACCTGGCTCCAGGACGACGGTACCTCCAAAGCATCAAGACGGAACACGATGGTTCCGTCGGGATTGCGGATTTCGGACTCGGTGGTCAGAAAGTCCAGTTCTGCGTAAGCGTCCTGCCCTGGCTTGGTGAAAGTGCGTTCGATTTTCATGCGCTGCCTCTTAGTACCAGCTGTTCCGTCCCAATCCCGCTTGTCGCGGTGTTCCAGATCACGCCTCAAGAAGCAGACAAACTCCCCCCGTGCAGCGGCCAAATCGGCGCCGCAGGTGTCCAGGGTGGCCCCCGGAGCATCTGTTTGGTTACTGTCCCCGCTCGAAGCTCTTTACCACTATATGTTGTGGCAATTTCGATCCTCCCACACAATTTGACGTATTTGCCCATAGGGGGTCAAACGATTTATTTGAGATTTTTGTCGATTTTTGCTGTTGACCGACATGGCCGGTTTGGCGGGTCAAACGGCTTGCCCGATTCCTGACCAGATCGTTAACCACCTTGTTTCATTGGGCCTGAAATCAGGTAGCCAAGAGAAGCCGTTATTTTCTCTATAGAAATTGCTGGTGGCTGCCGGTGTTCGAGACTGCCTTGCAAAAGATGCGGATTAACAGAGGTTAACTCAACGTTAAGGAGAGTTACCCCGAGAGAAATCGCTCATTTTTGTCGCTCGGGGATGAGATCCGCCTCGAATTACCCCGACGTCATCCGAATATGAACCGATGTGCGACACGGCAAGCTCTCCCAAATCACAGCACGCCACGCGCCCGCAGGTTGTGGACCAACCCCAACAGAGCCCCAATATATAGTGAGCCCTCGCTTCCAGCCATCAGCCTTCCCTCTCGCTACCACAAGCGGGCGTCGCCACGAGGCAAAGACGCCTGTGCCGCCGTGCTCCCATAGGGAAAGTTATACTTACTTGTGGAAGTGGTCGGGACGGCAAGATTCGAACTTGCGACCCCCTGTACCCAAAACAGGTGCGCTACCAGACTGCGCTACGCCCCGGACCGTGGACGCGGTTTAGCCGCTTGTGTCGACGCTAACAAGGCCAAACCGCAGCTTTTTGCAAAATTGCTGGATGACGCAGTTCGGCCCCGACATCGATACCCAACGCACGCGCCATTCCGCCATTGATTTCGAGCACATACCGCACCGCGTCGCCGCCCGGAATCGGGGTTCTGTCATGCGGGATGGCATTGTGATGTATGTGGGAAACCGTGCCAGCCTCATCGACAAAGATCATGTCGAGCGGGATCAGCGTGTTCTCCATCCAGAAGGCAACCGGCCCGGTGCGCTCAAACACAAACAACATGCCCGCGCCCGGCGCCATGTATTCGCGAAACATCAAACCGCGTGCCCGTTCATCAGGCGTCTGCGCCACTTCGATCCGGAATGCAGCCAAGCCAAAATCTCCACGCAGCTCTATGCGATCCGCGCGACAGGCGGCCTCCGCCGCCATGGCCATGCTGCCGATCACCATCAAAAGCGCCGACAGCCACAGCCGCATCAGATAAGGCCCTTCCCGAGCGCATTTTCCCATGCGCAGACCTCTGTGGCCATGCGCCCACGCTTGCCGTCGATCACCCGCAGCGCCAGCGCTTCACCGGGTTGCAGATCGGCAAGACCGGAACGGCGCAGAACCTCTATATGCACAAAGACGTCTTCCGGCCGGCCAAAGACATTGGCAAAACCAAAGCCCTTGCCCTTGTCGAACCATTTGACGCGCGCAGGCTCCAAAGGGGCACTCCGGATATCTTCTTCCGCCAGATCGGCAAAGTCGGCCAGAGTGTTGGCCGCCGTTGCAATCGGGGGATCAATCCGCAGAACCTCGATGGCCTGAACGCCTCGGTCTGTCTCCTGCACGTCAATCTCGATCCGGGCGGAATCCACCACCGAACTCTGACCGAAATTGCGTAAAACATTAGCATGAAGCAGGATGTCCGGCCCGCCTTCGTCGCTCACGACGAAGCCGAATCCCTTAACCGGGTCAAACCACTTCACTTCTCCGACGACTCGAGTCGCCTGTTTTTCATTGTCGCTCAACACCTTAACCTTACGTAAGCGATTTTCCCATACACGCAGGCGATCTTGCGTGAAATCGCCTTCGGCAGCAAGCAAAAGTTAACGAATTTTCAACCACTTGCAGCTTACGTAACGTGAATGTCACGGGTTGAGACGGGTAATTTCCCAAGGATTTCCGATGCCTGCACGCCGCCAGACAAAGCGATCGTGTAGCCGGAAGGCCCCATCGGCCCAGAATTCAATCTCGACCGGTTGTATCCGAAATCCACCCCAGAATGGCGGGCGCGACGGGGACGGACCGTGGCTTGCGGTCACCTTTGCAACCTCGGCCATCAGGTGCCCGCGCGAGCTCAGCGGTTCCGACTGGCGCGATGCCCACGCTCCGAGACGGCTCTTGAGGGAACGTGAGGCATAATAGGCATCGGCCTGCTCGCCTTCTTCGCGGCTCACGATGCCACGCACCCGCACTTGCCGACGCAGGCTTTTCCAGTGCATCACGAAGGCCGCCTTGCCCGCCTGTTCAATCTCGCGCGCCTTGGCGCTGCCATAGTTGGTATAGAACACAAAGGCGTCATCCTCGATGTCCTTCAACAGCACCATACGCGCGTTGGGCAATCCGTCCGCATCGACCGTCGACAGGGCAATCGCATTGGGGTCATTCACTTCGGTCTTCTCTGCGTCTGCCAACCACTGCCGGGCAATCTCAAATGGATCGTCGCCTGCAAAAATTCCGGTTCTGTCAGCCATGGTTCGGTCTCTCGTTTCGCTGGTTAGCCGCACTTGATGCGATGTTACGGATCGCCTAAACGTCCTTTGACTGAGAATTGGGACGGAGTGGGACGGATGTCAAACAATCTGATGGCGGGAAAACGCGGCCTGATCATGGGGCTTGCCAATGACAAGTCGATTGCCTGGGGCATTGCAAAGGCCTGCGCCGATGCCGGGGCCGAGCTGGCCTTTTCCTATATGGGCGAGGCTTTCAAGAAACGCGTGGCCCCTCTGGCCGAACAGTTGAACGTCGACACGCTCATCGACTGCGACGTGTCCGATCCTGCCTCGATCGACGCCGCCTTTGCCGAGATCGAAGCAAAATGGGGCAAGCTGGACTTCATCGTGCATGCCATCGGCTTTTCCGACAAGACCGAGTTGCGCGGCCGCTATGTCGACACGTCGAAAGACAACTTCCTGATGACAATGGACATTTCGGTCTATTCCTTCACCGCCGTCATGCAGCGCGCAGAGAAGCTGATGAAGGATGGCGGCTCTGCCCTGACCCTCACCTACTATGGTGCCGAACAGGTCATGCCGCATTACAACGTGATGGGCGTCGCCAAGGCGGCACTTGAGGCCTCGGTCAAATACCTTGCCGAAGACCTTGGCAAAGATGGCATCCGTGTGAACGCGATCTCCGCCGGTCCGATCAAGACACTTGCAGCCTCGGGCATCGGCGATTTCCGCTACATCATGAAGTGGAACGAGTTGAACTCGCCGCTGCGGCGCAACGTGACCACCGAAGACGTCGGCAACTCGGCCCTCTATCTCCTGTCCGATCTCGGCTCGGGCGTGACCGGTGAAAACCTGCACGTTGATGCAGGCTACCACGTGGTCGGCATGAAGGCGGTCGACGCCCCCGACATCGACGCGGTTGTCGGTCGCAAATGAGCCTGACAGCCTTTCTTGCGGCCTGGCTGCTGTGCCTGATGGCGGCGATCAGCCCCGGCCCTGCGGTTCTCATGGCCGCCCGCATCGGCCTGCGTGAAGGTCTGCGCACCGGCGTGGCCCTGGCCGCGGGCATCGGTGCCGGCGCGGTCACCTGGGCCACCGCGGCCATGTTTGGTCTGTCGCTCCTGTTCGAATACGCCCCGACCCTCTTGCTGGCGCTGAAATTCGGCGGCGCGGCCTATCTTGTCTATATGGCCCTCAAAATCTGGCGCAGCGCCGACGCGCCCCTAGAAGACACCGAAGAACCCGCAGCCCCGCGCAGCCTTGCTTCGGCGTTCAAGCTGGGCCTCTTCACGCAACTGGCCAACCCCAAACCCGCCGTCTTCTTTGGCGCGGTCTTTGTCGGAACCGTGCCGGAAACCGCGTCCATGTGGGTTCTCATGGCTTTGCTGGCTTGCATCTTCATCGGTGAAATGACATGGAACGCCATCGTCGCGCGCATCTTTTCCTTTGAGAAGACCCGCCGCGGCTATATCAACCTGAAACACCTGATCGACCGCGCCTTTGGCGGCCTCCTTGCCGCGCTGGGTGTCAAGATCGCAGCCACCTGACGACGACACGAGCGAGGGACAAGCCATGACCGACCGTCTGCCACACGAAAAGGGCTTCCACATCAGCTGGGACCAGATCCACCGCGACAGCCGCGCGCTGGCGTGGCGTCTGGACGGACAGGGCCCCGACGATGGCGCATGGCGCGCCGTGGTGGCCATCACCCGTGGCGGCATGGCCCCGGCGATGATCGTCAGCCGCGAGCTGGACATCCGCACCGTCGACACCATCAGCGTGAAATCCTACCACCACCAGGCGCAGGGTGAAGCCGAAGTGCTGAAATCCCCGGACGCCGCCCTCATGGGGGAAGATGGCGAAGGCGTGCTGATCATCGACGATCTGGTGGACTCGGGTAAAACCCTCGAACTGGTGCGGGCAATGTACCCCAAGGCGCATTTCGCAACCGTCTATGCCAAGCCGAAAGGCCGTCCGATGGTGGATACCTTCATCACCGAAGTCAGCCAGGACACCTGGATCTTCTTCCCCTGGGACATGGCGCTGCAATACGTCGAACCCTACCGCGGCACCGATTGATCCGCTCTCGCGCCGAAAGCGCGGACGCCTCCGGCGGGAGTATTTTTGGTGCATTGAAGACAGGGCGGATTGCCCAATGCGAAAGCGGCCTCTAGGGTCGCTTTTGTTGTTTTGGATTCCCTGGAGCGCCCCATGACCCTACCCCGCACCGCCACCACATTTGCCCCTCCCGTGATGGAGGCGCGGCGCTGGCTGGACGGGGTGAGCTTTAGCGAGGACTTCCCGCTGATCAACGTCAGCCAGGCGGCACCGGTTGATCCCCCGCCCGAGGGCTTGCGCCGCCATATCGCGGAAACCGCGCTCAATGTGGCCGATGCGCATCTTTACGGGCCGGTTCTGGGCCTGCCAGAGCTGCGGGCGGAAGTCGCCTGCCAGTTCGGCGCGGCCTATGGCGGTGACATCGCGGCCGCGCAGGTCGCAATCACCTCGGGCTGCAACCAGGCCTTCTGTGCCGCGATCACCGCGATTGCCGGGGAAGGAGACGAGGTCATCCTGCCAACGCCTTGGTATTTCAACCATAAAATGTGGCTTGATATGATGGGCGTCAGGACGGTGCCGCTGGCCACGCAGGGGGATCTGCTACCTGATCCGGAGGCCGCCGAAGCCCTGATTAACGATCGCACCCGGGCCATCGTACTGGTCACGCCCAACAACCCCGGCGGTGTCGAATATCCTGCCGACCTTGTTCAGGCCTTCTTTGATCTGGCCCGCCGCCGTGGCCTGCGCCTGATCGTCGATGAAACCTATCGCGACTTCGATTCCCGCACGGGCGCGCCGCATGATCTTTTCAAGGATCCCGACTGGCACGATACGCTGATCCAGCTTTATTCCTTTTCCAAGGCCTACCGCCTGACCGGCCACCGCGTCGGCGCCATGGTGACAAGTGCTCCGCTTCTGGCAGAGGTCGAGAAGTTCCTCGACACGGTGACCATCTGCCCCAACCAGCTTGGCCAGCACGGCGCGCTGTGGGGGATGCAGAACCTGGCCCAATGGCTTGCCGGGGAGCGGGCAGAGATCCTCGATCGGCGCGCCGCGATCTCGGACCACCTGCCACTGGTGGCCGACAAGGGCTGGGAGTTGATGGGCGTCGGGGCCTATTTCGCCTACATGCGCCATCCTTTCGATCTGCCCTCGAACGAACTTGCGCCCGCGCTGGTGAAAGAGGCCCATGTCCTCACCCTGCCCGGCACGATGTTCATGCCCGAAACCGATCCCGCCGGGGCTCGGCAGTTGCGCATTGCCTTTGCCAATGTCGACCGTTCCGGCATCCGCACGCTGTTTGAGCGGCTGGCAGCCGTAGAATTGTGAAGATGCGGCGGGCGTCGCCACTTGCTCCTCCTGCCCGCCCGTCGTAGACAACCGCAACTGAAATAGAATGCCGCAAGCAGGGAAAGCTCATGTCCAAGGGTAACGTGTCGAAGTCGCTGGTCTGGATCCTCATGGCCATGCTCATTTTCGGGCTGGGTGGATTTGGCATCACCAACCTTGGCGGATCGGTCCAGAGCGTTGGGTCTGTCGGCAGCAAGGATCTGGACATCAACGAATATGTCCGCGCCATGCAGGAAGAGTTGCGCGCGCTGGAAGCACAGGCCGGTCGCCAGATCGCCTTTGCCGAAGCACAGGCCGCAGGCTTGGATCGTCTCGTGCTGGCCCGCCTTGTGGTGTCGCGCGCGATGGACGCCGAGACCGAACGGATGGGTGTGTCGATCGGTGATGAACGCCTGCGCAGGGAGCTTGTGAACATCTCCGCCTTCCAGCGTCCCGACGGGTCTTTTGATCGCGAAGCCTATAGCTATGCGCTGGACCAGACGGGCCTCAACGAATCCGATTTCGAGGACAGCATCCGCGAAGACAGCGCCCGTGGCCTGCTTCAGGCCGCCATCGTTTCCGGTGTTGCCATGCCGGAAGCCTATGCCACGACGCTTTTGAACTTCCTTGGCGAACAGCGCAATGTCACGCTGGCCCGCATTGAGGAAGGCGACCTTGCCTATCCGGTTGCCTCGCCGAGTGATGCCGATCTGCGCGCCTTTTATGACGCAAACATCGATCGCTTCACCCGTCCGGCCACCCGCGACATCACCTATGCCTGGCTGACGCCCGCCATGCTGATCGACAGCGTCGAGATCGACGAAGAGGCGCTGAAGGCGCTTTACGAAGAACGTGACGCCGAGTTCAACCAGCCCGAGCGCCGCCTTGTGGAACGCCTCGCCTTTGCCGACGATGCCGCAGCGCAGGACGCGTTCAAACGCCTCAACCTTGGCGAAACCACCTTCGAGGGTCTCGTGGCCGAGCGCGGCCTTGAACTGTCCGACACCGACATGGGCGATGTCTCGGCCGCCGAACTGGGCGCGGCTGCGGACGCCGTATTCGCAACCGGCCCAGGCCTGATCGCAGGCCCTGCCCCGTCGAGCCTCGGCCCGGCCCTGTTCCGCGTCAACGGTGTCCTGCCCGCACGTTCGACCAGCTTTGAAGACGCGCTGCCGCAGCTGCGCGAAGAGCTGGCCGCAGAACGCGGACGCCGCGTGATCGACGCCCAGATCAACGACATCGACGACCTTCTGGCCGCCGGTGCGACGCTTGAGGAACTGGCTGCCGAAACCGACATGCAGCTTGGCAACATCGGCTTCCACGCCGACATCTACGGCTCGATCGCCGGATACGAAAGCTTCCGCGCGATTGCGCAAACCGTCACCGAAAGCGACTTCCCGCAGATCGAGAACCTCGAAGACGGCGGCGTGTTCGCCCTGCGCCTTGACGGTGAAACCCCTGCGGCACCGGCCCCGTTCGACGAGGTCAAGGACGCCGTGGCCGAAGCCTGGAAGACCCAGGCCACCGTTGATCGCCTGCAATCCATGGCCGACGGCATGTTGCCCGCACTCAAGGGGGCCGCGGACTGGAGCGCCTTCGCCCTGACGCCCCGCACCGAGGTCGACATCATCCGCAACGGCTTTGTCGCGGACGTTCCGGCCGATTTCATCCCGCAGGTGTTCGACATGAACACGGGCGACGTGATTGCGATTGCGCATGACAACAGCCTGCTGATCGTGCGCCTTGATGCGGTTCAGGCCCCGGACCTGTCCAACCCCGAGGTCATCCAGCTGCGCAACCTGATCCTGCAAGAGGCAGCCAGTGGCCTGTCGAACGACGTGTTCGAAGCCTACGCGCTTGAACTGCAATCGATTCACGAAGTGCAGATCAACCAGCAGGCTGTCAACGCCGTGCACGCGCAATTCCAGTAACTCCGGTTCAAGAGGCCAAACGTGGAACTGACCCCCTCCTTCGAAGACTTCGCCTCGGCCTATGACAAGGGCCAGAACCAGGTTGTCTACACTCGCCTTGCTGCAGACCTCGACACGCCCGTGTCGCTGATGCTCAAGCTGACCGGCGCCCAGAAAGACGCTTTCATGCTCGAGTCGGTCACCGGTGGCGAGGTGCGTGGCCGCTATTCGATCATCGGCATGAAGCCCGATCTGATCTGGCAGTGCCACGATGCCGAGGCACGCATCAACCGCAATGCGCGCTTTGATCCCGAAGGGTTTGAGCCGCAGGGCATGGAGCCGCTGGCCGGCCTGCGCGCCCTGATCGAGGAAAGCCGCATCGACCTTCCCGACGACCTGCCGCAGGCCTCGGCGGGCCTTTTTGGCTACCTCGGCTATGACATGATCCGGCTGGTCGAACACCTGCCCAACGTCAATCCCGATCCGCTTGGCCTGCCCGATGCCTGCATGATGCGCCCCTCGGTGGTTGCCGTGCTCGACGGTGTCAAAGGCGAAGTCACCGTGGTCAGCCCGGCATGGATCAGCGACGGCATGTCGGCCAAGGCCGCCTATGCGCAGGCTGCGGAACGCGTGATGGATGCGGTTCGCGATCTCGAACGCGCCATGCCACAGGCCGCCCGCGATCTTGGCGACGCCCACGAGATTGCTCCTCCGGTCTCGAACTTCACCAAGGACGGCTACATGCAGGCCGTTGAAAAGGCCAAGGAATACATCCGCGCCGGTGACATCTTCCAGGTTGTCCCCGCCCAGCGTTGGACCCAGGAATTCCGCCAGCCGCCTTTCGCGCTCTACCGCTCGCTGCGCCGGACCAATCCGTCTCCCTTCATGTTCTATTTCAACTTCGGCGGTTTCCAGGTCGTGGGCGCAAGCCCCGAGATCCTGGTGCGTGTCTTCGGCGACGAAGTCACCATTCGTCCGATTGCCGGCACCCGCCCGCGTGGCGCGACCCCGGAAGAAGACAAGGCCCTCGAAGAGGATCTGCTGGCCGACAAGAAGGAACTGGCCGAACACCTGATGCTTCTGGATCTGGGCCGCAACGATACCGGCCGCGTTTCCAAGATCGGCACCGTGCGCCCGACCGAGAAGTTCATCATCGAACGCTATAGCCACGTGATGCACATCGTTTCGAACGTGGTGGGCGAACTGGCAGAAGACAAAGACGCGCTTGACGCCTTCTTTGCCGGTATGCCCGCAGGCACGGTGTCCGGCGCGCCCAAGGTGCGGGCGATGGAAATCATCGACGAGCTCGAGCCGGAAAAACGCGGCATTTATGGCGGCGGCGTGGGCTATTTCAGCTCGGGCGGCGACATGGACATCTGCATCGCCCTGCGCACCGCGATCGTGAAAGACCAGAAGCTCTATATCCAGGCTGGCGGTGGCGTCGTCTACGACAGCGACCCCGAAGCCGAGTACATGGAAACCGTGCATAAATCGAACGCGATCCGGCGCGCGGCCGCCGACGCGGCGCGGTTTACAGGCAACGGCAACTCCTGACGCATCAACATTTTCTCGAAAAATGTGCAGGGGCAAAATCTTTCAGAAGATTTTGCCCTTTCGCTTTTCTACTGGCCCAATTTCAGAACCGCCGATACCGGCGCCACCGCGACGCTGCTGGCGCGGTCCTGCAAGCCCCAGACCAGAAGCGCGGCAATCGTCTCTTCGCGCACCCGCCCAAGCATGATGACCCCGCCTTCCTGCCCCGCCTTGAACGCCGCCTGATCAAGGAAGCGGCGAATGACCGAGGCGCTCTGCCCCTTGCCGTCAAAATCACGGAACACGGTTGCTGACGGCACGCCTTCACGGCTGGCCAGTTTTTGCGCGGTATTAAGGCCTTTGGGCAGCATCACCAGCCCATGCCCCGAGGCCAGAAGCACATCCGTCACCTGATCCGACACGCTCTTTGATCCCTGAAGACCGTCGCCGCCGCCTTCGAGAACGCCAACCGCCTCGGGCATCGCCGCAAGGTGCGCGGCCATCGCCACTTCCACGTCGGCAGGCGCGGCCGCGGCGGGAATGTCGATCAATGCTAGAACCTCAAAACCGTTTTCGCGGTAGGTCGTGACCCGTTCGGAGACGTCCTTGGCAAGGGTGCTAACCGCAAAGCTCAGCGGATAAGGAAAGCTGCTCAGCCCAGCAAGATCAACCGGCGCGCTGCCATCATCAATCAGCAGGATCGACATCAGCGGCCGCCCCGCCTCGTCGGCAAAGGCCTCGGCGTTCTGGTCGATGGGCTTGATGACAATCTCTTCCACCTCTTCCTCGCCAACCCTCGGCAGGCGCGAAGAATTGTGCTGCGGGAAACTGTCCTTGAGATCACCCGCCGGTTTCAGCATCGAGGTCTGTTCCCCGCCCTCTACCACAACAGGGGCTTCGGGCTCTTCTGCCTCAGGCGCAGGGCTCGCATCTTCCGACGGTGCCTCTGGCGCAACAGGCTCAACCGCGGGCGGTGTTTCAAAGGCACTGCCCACAAGCGGCACTTCGGGCGCAACCGGCTGTTCGGGATTTGTCGTGATCGACAGTTCGGCCTCTTCCGCCGCCTCCGGATCAATCTCCGGCGCTTCCGGCGCGCTTAGTTCCGGCGCATCGGCAGGGGCCGGTGCCACGGGCGTGTCCGCATCCACCGAAACACCGCTTTCCTCTGCCGCCGCGGGGGCCTGCAGATCGGCTTCCGGTTCGGCAACATCCGGCTTGGGCGCGGACGCGGTGTCGGCCAGCGGCGACGCGTCCTCTTCTTTCGGTGCATCCACCGGCGCGCTGACGTTCTCTTCAACAGCCTGATCCGCCTGGCTTGGCGTCCCGACGCCACCGCCATTTTCGTCACGCGCCCCAGAGGTCGCATCCACCGCCGAGGTCTGCGGCACCACAGTCGCAGGAAGTGGCGCAAGCAATGACCCGACGCCGGCGACAACCAGAACGGCCATCAGCCCCCAGAAAACACCCGAAAGTAACCCACGCAACATCTGCTTGCCCCCTAGTCCTTGCTTTTTCGCGCCATCGGGTTGCGATCTTCCGGATTTGCCCCGGAATAGCCGCCTCAAGGGGCCGATACTGCCTGCGCCCCCTTGACCCTCTGCGCCAAGCCTGAGCATGTATACCGCGACCAGCCCCGGGGTCTCTACCCCGTTTCGCAACTTTGGACGAAGAAACACGAATATGCTGCTTCTGATCGACAACTACGACAGCTTTACCTACAACCTCGTGCATTATCTGGGCGAGTTGGGGGCCGACGTGCAGGTGCACCGCAACGACGCCATCACCGTTCAGGACGCGATGGGCATGAACCCGGCAGGCATTCTCTTGTCGCCCGGCCCCTGCGATCCCGATCAGGCCGGCATCTGCCTTGCCCTGACCGAAGCCGCCGCCGAAACCAAGACCCCGCTGATGGGGGTCTGCCTTGGCCACCAGACCATCGGCCAGGCCTTTGGCGGCAAGGTCGTGCGCTGCCACGAGATCGTGCACGGCAAGATGGGCACCATGCACCACACCGACAAGGGCGTGTTCAAGGGCCTGCCAACTCCGTTTGAAGCCACCCGCTATCATTCGCTGGTCGTGGATCGCGAGACTTTCCCGGACTGTCTCGAAATCACCGCAGAACTCGAGGATGGCACCATCATGGGGCTGCAACACCGCGAACTGCCGATCCAGGGCGTTCAGTTCCACCCCGAATCCATTGCCTCGGAACACGGCCACGCAATGCTCCAGAACTTTATCGACATGATGAAGGTGCCGGCATGAGCGACGCGATCAAACCCCTGATCGGCGCTGCCGCCGACCGCCCCCTGACCCGCGAAGAGGCCGAGGCCGCCTTCCAGATTCTGTTTGACGGCGAAGCCACGCCAAGCCAGATCGGCGGTCTGCTGATGGCCCTGCGCACACGCGGCGAAACCGTGGATGAATACGCCGCGGCCGCCGCCGTGATGCGGGCCAAGTGCAACGCCGTCAAAGCCCCCGAAGGGGCCATGGACATCGTCGGCACCGGCGGCGACGGCAAACACACGCTGAACATCTCGACCGCCACCGCCTTTGTCACGGCTGGCGCAGGGGTCACCGTCGCCAAACACGGCAACAAGAACCTCAGCTCGAAATCCGGCACCGCCGACGTGCAATCGCAGATGGGCATCAACGTCATGGTTGGCCCCGACGTGGTGGAAAAGGCGCTGGCGGAATGCGGCATCGCCTTCATGATGGCGCCGATGCACCACCCGGCGATTGCCCACGTCATGCCGACCCGTCAGGAACTTGGCACCCGGACCATCTTCAACATCCTCGGCCCGCTGACCAACCCCGCCGGCGTGAAACGCCAGCTGACCGGCGCCTTCACCCGCGACCTGATCCGCCCGATGGCGGAAACCCTTGGTCGTCTGGGCAGCGAACGCGCATGGCTGGTGCACGGATCGGACGGCACCGATGAACTTACCATCACCGGCGTCAGCTGGGTCTCGGCGCTCGAGTCGGATGGCAGCGTAAAGGATGTCGAACTGCACCCCGAAGACGCAGGCCTGCCGGTTCACCCCTTCGAGGCCATCGTTGGCGGCACGCCCGAAGACAACGCCAATGCCTTCCGCGCGCTCCTCAATGGCGAGGCCAGCGCCTACCGTGACGCGGTTCTGCTGAATTCGGCGGCGGCCCTGGTTGTGGCCGACGCGGCCAGCGATCTGCGCGACGGCGTCGAAAAAGCCCGCGAAAGCATCGACAGCGGCAAGGCCCGCGACAAGGTCGAGGCCCTGGCACGGATCACCTCGGCAGCGTGACAACTGACCTGCAAGACACCAGCCGGGGCGCAACGCGTCCCGGTATGATCCCGCCCGCGAAATGGGCCCACCTGCCCTTTTTCACAACGGATTTCCCGACCATCGCCTCGGCCCTCACTGCCGAAAAACGCGAGATCCTGCCGCCGGATCACCAACGCTTTGCGGCCCTCGATGCCTGCACTCCGGACGAGGTCAATGTGGTGATCCTCGGGCAAGACCCCTACCCGACCCCAGGCCACGCGCACGGGCTTTCCTTCTCGGTCGAACCAGACGTGCGCCCGTTGCCGCGGTCCCTGAACAATATCTACAAGGAAATGGTCGAAGACCTTGGCACTGCCCCCTTGAACGGCGATCTCCGCGCCTGGGCAAAACAGGGCGTCCTGCTTCTGAACACCGTCCTCAGCGTCCCGTCGGGCGAGGCCAACGGACATGCCAAACTTGGCTGGCAGCGCCTTGCCGAACAGGTGCTGCACGAGGTCAGCCAACAGCCAACCGCCTTTGTGCTCTGGGGCAAACAGGCACAGGCCCTTGCACGCCACATTTCATCGCCTAAAAATGGCGCCAACCATCTGCTGATCGAATCCGCACATCCTTCGCCGCTCTCGGCCCGTCGCGGTTTCTTCGGCTCGCGCCCGTTTTCACGGATCAACACCTGGCTCGCCGCCCAAGGCCGGCCCGAAATAAACTGGACCAACGCATGACCGCCACCGTTCTCGACAAGATCAAGGCCTACAAACTCGAAGAGGTTGCCGCCGACAGGGCTGCCAAACCGCTTGCCGAGGTCGAGGCCGAAGCCCGCGACGCCTCGCCCACCCGTGGCTTTGCCGAGGCCCTGCGACTTGCCGCCCGCGAAGGCTATGGTCTGATTTCCGAGGTCAAGAAAGCCTCTCCCTCCAAGGGCCTGATCCGCGAAGACTTCAACCCGCCGGTGCTTGCCAAGGCCTATGAAGACGGCGGCGCAACCTGCCTTTCGGTATTGACCGACACCCCCTCGTTCCAGGGCGCAAAGGAATTCTTGGTCGAGGCCCGCGCCGCCACCAACCTGCCCGCGCTGCGCAAGGACTTCATGTATGACACCTACCAGGTGGCCGAGGCCCGCGCGCTCAACGCCGACTGTATCCTGATCATCATGGCCTCGGTCTCGGACGCGCAGGCGCAGGAACTCGAAGATGCGGCCTTCGCCTGGGGCATGGACGTTCTGATCGAAGTCCACGACGCCGAGGAACTTGAGCGCGCCACCCTGCTGAAATCCCCGCTGATCGGCATCAACAACCGCAACCTCAAGACCTTCGAGACCACCCTCGACACCACCCGCCAGCTGTCGAAACTGGTGCCGGCTGACCGTATGCTGGTGTCAGAAAGCGGCCTCAACACCGCGCAAGACCTGGCCGACATGGCCCGCTACGGCGCGCGCTGCTTCCTGATCGGCGAAAGCCTGATGCGCAAGGAGGACGTCACCGCCGCCACCCGCGAACTGCTGGCAAATCCCCTGCGTTCGGGAGGTCTGTGAATGTCCGGCCTCACCCATTTTGACGGCAAGGGCGATGCCCACATGGTCGATGTTTCCGACAAGGCCGTAACCTCGCGCATCGCCACCGCCGAGGGCTGGGTCAAGATGGCCCGCGAAACCTACGAGATTATCCGCGACAACCGCGCAAAGAAAGGCGATGTGCTGGGCGTGGCCCGCCTTGCCGGGATCATGGGCGCGAAACAGTGCTCGACCCTCATCCCGCTGTGTCACCCGCTGCCCATCACCAAGGTGTCGGTCGAACTCACCCCCGATGAGACCCTGCCCGGCGTCCGCATCGAGGCCACCGTGAAAACCACCGGCCAGACCGGCGTTGAAATGGAGGCCCTCACCGCCGTGAACGTCGCCGCCCTCACCGTCTATGACATGTCCAAAGCCGTCGACAAGGCCATGGAAATCGGCGGCATCCGCGTGATCCTGAAAGACGGCGGCAAATCCGGACGGTACGAAGCAAAATGATCTCCGTCTCCGAGGCCCTCGACCACCTCTTCGCCCTTGCCGGTCCGCTGGACACCGAAACCGTGCCCCTCTCGCAGGCCAATGGCCGCGTGCTTGCCGCCCCCGTTCAGGCCCGTCGCGACCAGCCGCCTTTTGCGGGATCGGCGATGGATGGTTATGCCGTCATCGGCGATGAGGTGCAGCCCGGTGCCACCTTCACCGTGATTGGCGAAGCGGCCGCTGGCCACGGTTTCGACGGCGCGGTCGCCAAGGGCCAGGCCGTGCGCATTTTCACCGGTGCCCCGGTGCCACAAGGCGCATCGCGCGTTGTTATCCAGGAAGACGTGATCCGCGAGGGCGACACCATCACCCTGCGTGACAATCTTGATCAGGGCACCCACATCCGCCCCAAGGGCGCGGATTTCGCCGACGGCAGCGACGTGACCGCGCCCCGCCTGCTTGGCCCGTCCGACATCGCGCTTTTGGCTGCGATGAACATTGCGGAAGTGCCCGTCACCCGCCGCCCGCGCGTTGCGATCCTGTCCACCGGCGACGAACTTGTCATGCCCGGTGAAAACCCCGGCCCCGACCAGATCATTGCCTCCAACAGCTTTGGCCTTCAGGCCATGTTGCGCGATCTTGGCGCCGAAGCCCGCCTTCTGCCCATCGCCCGCGACACCCGTGCCTCTCTGGAAACGGCCTTTTCGCTGGCCGATGACGCCGATCTCCTGATCACCATCGGCGGCGCTTCGGTGGGCGACCACGATCTTGTTGGCGAAGTCGCCGTCGATCTTGGCATGGAGCGCAGCTTCTACAAGATCGCCATGCGCCCCGGCAAACCGCTGATGGCCGGTCGCCTTTCGTCTGGCGCGATGATGATTGGCCTTCCGGGCAATCCGGTGTCCGCCATGGTCTGCGGTCACGTCTTTGTCACGCCGGTGATCCGCGCCATACTGGGCCTTGGCCAAGAGGCGGTTCAGGCACGCCACGCAACTCTGGCCGCACCGCTTACGCCCAACGGCCCGCGCCAACACTACATGCGCGCCCGCATCGAAGACGGGCAGATCACCGCCTTCGAAAATCAGGACAGCTCGCTGCTGACCGTTCTGGCCGCGGCCAATGCGCTCTTGATCCGCCCGCCCTCTGATGGCGCACGCGAGGCGGGCGAAACCATGGCCTACCTGCCGATCTGACCCCGATCCGGAGCTTCCCAAAGCCCCCGCAGCACCGCTTCGGGGGCTTTTGTTTCCGCTATGTTCCGAAATTGTTGACACAAAAGGGGAACAACGGTAGAACAAAAGAAAATCACCACGGGAAGACAGGGGAGGCAAGCCCATGCTGACCAAGAAACAACTCGACCTGCTTGAGTTCATCCACAAACGTCTGCAACGCGATGGCGTCCCGCCCAGCTTTGACGAGATGAAAGATGCGCTCGACCTGCGCTCCAAGTCCGGCATCCACCGCTTGATCACCGCGCTTGAGGAACGGGGCTTTATCCGCCGCCTCGCCCACCGCGCCCGTGCCATCGAAATCGTGAAGCTGCCCGAATCCATGGGCGGTGAGCCAAGCACCGGGGGCTTCAAACCCAAGGTCATCGAAGGCCCGCACCCCTCGCCTACCCAACCCGCCAACATCACCCCGGAAGAGGTCGTGCTGCACGCCCGCGAACTGCCCGTCATGGGCAAGATCGCCGCCGGTGTCCCGATCGAGGCGATCAGCCACGTCCATCATCACGTCGCCGTCCCCGGCCAGATGCTGCGCACCGCCGGCAGCCACTATGCGCTTGAGGTCAAGGGCGACTCGATGATCGACGCGGGCATCAACGACGGCGACGTCGTGATCATCCGTGAAACCGAAGTGGCCGATAACGGCGAAATCGTCGTCGCGCTGGTCGAGGATCAGGAAGCCACGCTGAAACGCTTCCACCACAACGGCACGTCTATCGCGCTTGAGGCGGCGAACCCTGCCTATGAAACCCGTGTCTTCCCCGAAGACAAGGTCAAGGTTCAGGGCACCCTCGTCGGCCTGATCCGCACCTACTGACGCAAATCCCTAGTATTCCAAAGACGCTGCCCGCTGATCTCGCGGGCGGTTTTCTTTTGTAATACGCCGCCCCGCCAGCGCAGCGCGACAGATCCCGTATCCTTCAATATCTCCGGATGCAGCACATCGCAGCCAAGAACCTCCTGCACGGGCGCATGGCTCAGAACCACGATCTCGCCGGCCTTGCACCCGTCAAATCCCGCCACCTGCCGCTTGCCGGACAGATGGCGAATGCTGCGTCCCCCTAAGGCATAGGCCACCTGCCATCGCAGCGCCGCCTCGGCCTGCGTCGCGCCGTCGCCGTCATTCTCAAGCCAGTTCTGCGCCACGAATCCCTGTCCGCGCTCCTTGCTCAGCGCCCGCCGCCCATCCTGCAACACCCCAACCAGCCCACCACTATCCGCAATCAGGACATCGGGACGCTCCGCCAGCCCCCACACCCCACCGGCAAGGATCACCGGCAGGATGCCGGCCACCCGCAACCGCCCCTGCCAGATCACCAGGAACAGCGCCCCAAGCGCAAACATCGGCAACACGAACGCCGTCGGGCTTGGCACATGCAGCCGCGCGCCCTCTAGCCCTGCAAAGAAATGCGCCACCCACAGGATGGCCTCCAAGCCCCAGCCCATCGGCACCAACCCGACAACCTCCAACCCGAAAGGCGCAAGGCAGGCCGCCACCACGGCAAAGGGCACGACAACCACCCCCATGATCGGCACAGCCATCAGGTTCGCGGGCAGACCATAGGCCGCCACCGCATTGAAATGCGCCGCCCCGAACGGCGCCGTGGCCGCACCGGCAACAAAGGACGAGACGCACAGGGCAAAGGCCGGTCGCACCCAGCGCGGCATCTCAAGCGGTCCGTGTTTCTGAAGCATCTCGAACACCGCAACCAGCGCCGTGGTCGCCGCAAAGGACATCTGGAACCCCGGCCCTAACATCGCTTCGGGCTGCACCAAAAGGATCACGACCGCTGCAATCGCCACCGCCCGCAGGCTGATCGCCCGACGGTCAAACACCACCGCGGCCAGCGCCACCGCCGCCATCACGAAGGCCCGTTCGGTGGCCACATTGCCCCCCGACAACATCAGGTAGGCCCCCGCCACCCCCATCGCGAACACCGCCGCCAGCTTCTTGGTCGGCAACCGCAAGGCCACCGAGGGGAACAGCGCCATCCCATAGCGCAGGGCCGCAAAGACAAACCCCACCAACAGCCCCATGTGCAACCCCGAAATCGCCAACAAATGCGCAAGGTTCGAGGCCCGCAAGGCCTCAAGCGTCTGTTTCGAAACGCCACTGCGATCTCCGGTTGTCACCGCCGCCGCAAACCCGCCAGCCTCGCCGCCAAGGGTGGCGCGGATATGTTCGGACAGGCCCATGCGCAGCCCCAGAACCGAAACACCCGCAGGCGGCGGCTCCAGCACAAGAACCGGCGTGCGGGTATACCCCACCGCGCCAATCCCCTGAAACCAGGCATGTCTCTGGAAATCAAAGCCCCCAGGTTCAACCGGCCCCGAAGGTGGCGCCAGATGCCCCGTAAGAATGACCCGCATATGTGGTGCAGGGCGAAACCCCAACTGATCCCCGTGCAACGACACGCGTACCCGCCGCGGCATCTTGTCCGGCGCAACCCGCTCAAGAACCACCTGATCCAGTGTCAGGCGCACGCGGTCGCTGACCGAACGGTCCATGCCCACAACGCGCCCCTCGATCGCGCCATAGAACCGCCAGTCGATCACCGGCCCGCTCACCCGATGCGCCCGCGCACCCGCGACCGCAAACCCGAGACAGCACAGACCAATGGCAACAGCCACGGGGCGCGCCGCTTCCGGCAGCACCACCCCGCAGACCAGAGCCAACAGCCCCCCTGCCCCGAAACAGGCCAGCATCACGACCGAGGGTTCCTGTTTCACCGAAAAGTAACCGCCGATGCCTATCGCAATCAGCACCGGAACCCAGGGAAACAGAAATCCCCGCTGGCCCTGAAGGGCCAAACCGATCCCCGTGAATATGCGCAAGCCTTGTCCTCTCTCGGGCAGGTCGCTAGACAGGCCCCAACGCTAATTCACTCTTCGTTACCGAAAGGTTAAATCCCCCATGTCAGGCCAGGTCGTCACCCGCTTCGCCCCTTCGCCCACCGGCTTCCTTCACATCGGTGGCGCCCGCACGGCGCTGTTCAACTGGCTGTTTGCCCGTGGCCGCGGCGGCAAGTTCCTGCTGCGTATCGAAGATACCGATCGCGAACGCTCGACCCCCGAAGCGACCGCCGCCATCCTGCAAGGCATGGAATGGCTTGGCCTTGACCACGACGGCGAGGTGGTCAGCCAGTTCGAAGGCGCCGCCCGCCACGCCGAAGTGGCGCTGCAGCTTCTGGCCGAAGGCAAGGCCTACAAGTGTTTCGCCACCCAGGACGAAATCGCTGCCTTCCGTGACGCCGCCCGCGCCGAAGGCAAATCAACCCTCTATCGCAGCCCCTGGCGTGATGCCGATGCCGCCAGCCATCCCGATGCGCCCTACGTGATCCGCATCAAGGCCCCGCAAGACGGCGAAACCGTGATCCGCGATCAGGTTCAGGGCGACGTGACCATCCGCAACGATCAGCTCGACGATATGATCCTGCTGCGCTCGGATGGCACGCCGGTCTATATGTTGGCCGTTGTCGTGGACGATCACGATATGGGCGTGACCCACGTGATCCGCGGTGACGATCACCTCAACAACGCCGCCCGCCAGATGATGATCTACGAGGCCATGGGCTGGGATGTTCCGGTCTGGGCCCACATCCCGCTGATCCACGGTGCGGACGGCAAGAAGCTCTCGAAACGCCACGGCGCATTGGGAGCACAGGAATACCAGGCGATGGGCTATCCGGCAGCCGGGATGCGCAATTACCTTGCCCGTCTGGGCTGGAGCCACGGGGACGACGAATTCTTTACCGATGCCCAGGCCCAGGAGTGGTTCGACTTTGGCGGAATCGGCAAAAGCCCGGCCCGTTTCGATACCAAGAAGCTGGAAAATCTCTGCGGACAGCACATCGCTGTTAGCGATGACGCTGCGCTGCTGCAAGAACTTGAGGGTTACCTCGCCGCCGCCGAGGCGCCTGCCCTCACGGAAAGTAAAAAGGACGGTATGTCGCGGGCAATGTATTGCCTGAAAGATCGCGCCAAAACTTTCCCCGAACTCATTGAAAAGGCTTACTTTGTTTTGGCAGACCGCCCCTTGCAGCCGGATGCCAAGGCACAAAAGAACCTTGATATTGTATCCCGTGGTATACTGAAAGAATTGACGCCGCAGTTGCAAAATGTTAGCTGGACCCGAGACGGATTGGAGGCTGTCACCAACTCTTACGCGGAAGCGAAGGAAATCAAGTTCGGCAAGATGGCTGGCCCCCTCCGGGCTGCGCTTGCGGGGCGCGCGGTGACACCCAGCGTATTCGATATGATGCTTGTTCTGGGACGCGATGAAACCATCGCTCGCCTGGAGGAAGCAGCAGAATTTGAGCCGGAGGCACAGGACGCCTGAGAACCTGCGCCAAACCGACTGTTTAAACGCCTGCGGGGACCTGCCCTGCAGAAACGATGAGGAAGGGACCACGAATGTCTGATACCCAAAAGACCGCAACACTGACGATTGACGACAAGACCTACGAATTGCCGATCTATTCGCCGACGGCGGGTCCGGACGTTCTGGACATCCGCAAGCTTTACGGCCAAGCGGGCGTCTTCACCTATGACCCCGGCTTCACCTCGACCGCATCCTGCGACTCGACCATCACCTATATTGACGGTGACAAGGGCGAACTGCTGCACCGCGGTTACCCGATTGATCAGTTGGCTGGCAAATCGCACTACCTCGAAGTCTGCTTCCTGCTGCTTTACGGTTACCTGCCGTCGGCATCCGAGCTCGAAGAGTTCGAGACCACCATCACCCGTCACACCATGATCCACGAGCAGATGCACAACTTCTTCCGTGGCTTCCGTCGTGACGCGCACCCGATGGCCACCATGGTGGGCGTGATCGGTGCGATGTCGGCCTTCTATCACGACTCGACCGACATCTCGGATCCGACCCAGCGTGAAATCGCATCGCACCGTCTGATCGCGAAGATGCCGACAATCGCCGCGATGGCCTACAAGTACTCGATCGGCCAGCCCTTCGTGTACCCGCGCAACGATCTCGACTACGCGTCGAACTTCCTGCACATGTGCTTCTCGGTTCCGGCCGAAGAATACCAGGTGAACCCGATCCTGGCCCGCGCCATGGACCGCATCTTCACCCTGCACGCTGACCACGAACAGAACGCCTCGACCTCGACCGTGCGTCTCGCCTCGTCCTCGGGCGCCAACCCGTTCGCCTGTATCGCTGCCGGCATCGCTTGTCTCTGGGGTCCGGCCCACGGTGGTGCAAACCAGGCATGCCTCGAGATGCTCAAGGAAATCGGCTCGCCGGATCGCATTCCGGAGTTCATCGCCCGCGCCAAGGACAAGAACGATCCGTTCCGCCTGATGGGCTTTGGCCACCGCGTCTACAAGAACTTCGATCCGCGCGCGACCGTGATGAAACAGTCGGCCGACGAAGTGCTTGATCTTCTGGGCGTGGAAAACAACCCGATCCTGGCAACCGCCAAGGAACTGGAAAAACAGGCACTGGCTGATCCCTACTTTGCCGAGAAGAAACTGTTCCCGAACGTCGACTTCTACTCGGGCATCATTCTCGAAGCGATGGGTTTCCCGACCTCGATGTTTACCCCGATCTTCGCCCTGTCGCGCACCGTCGGCTGGATTTCGCAGTGGAAGGAACAGCTGTCGGATCCGGCGCACAAGATCGGCCGTCCGCGTCAGCTTTACCTTGGCGACACCCTGCGCGACTACACGGACATCGAGACCCGCTAAAGGCGATTCTCTCAAACCTTGCAAAACGCGCCCCGGCCACGCCGCGGGCGCGTTTTTCATTTATTGTTAACCATTTCGGAAACGGTACCGAGGTTTCGCCGTTAACTGTTTTCCAATCTCACACAATACACTGAATTATTTGACTTTTTCCTGATTCAAGGAGAAATTGAGGCAATATTGTGGTTTCGGGAGTACGTGTCATGCTCATTCTTGCTTCCCTTCTTGGGATTGCGGTCCTTGGCTGGGCCATCACCGAGATTGGTGATGATGATGACTCCAATCCCTCCGACGAGGACGATGATCCCGAATACAACGTCCAGAAGGGTGGCGACGACGACGACGAACTGACCGGCGATGACGGCCTTGATCTTCTGATCGGTGCCGGCGGCGATGATGTTCTTGGCGGCGGCGCTGGCGACGATGACCTGCGTGGCTGGTCCGGCCAGGATCTGATGGATGGTGGCGACGGCAATGACATCCTCAGTGGCGGCTTTGGCGATGACACTGGCCTTGGCGGCGCGGGCGACGATACCCTCTCTGGTGGCGTTGGTGTTGACTGGCTCTTTGGCCAGGACGGTGACGACCTCGTTCAAGGTGATGAAGGCGCCGACTATCTCACCGGCGGTAAGGGCGATGACACTCTGGAAGGCGGCGCTGACAGCGACTTCCTGGTGGGCAACTCCGGCAGTGACCTGCTTTCCGGTGGCGCGGGCAACGACGCCCTCTCCGGAAAAGGCGGCAACGATACCCTGCTTGGCGGCGAAGATTCCGACGCCCTGGCTGGTGGCGCGGGCGACGACAGCATGGACGGCGGTGACGGCATCGACGGCCTTGCAGGCGGCGACGGCGACGACACCCTGATTGGCGGCCTTGGCGATGACGAACTGATCGGCGAAGGCGGCTCCGACCTCATGCAGGGCGGTGAAGGTGACGATGTTCTGCTTGGCGCCGACTTCCTGAACCGCGACATCAACGTCGACGACCTGATCCAGCTCTTTGAAACCGGCGACATCAACACCATCGGTGACCTGATCCTTGACCTGTCCGAAGACAGCAGCGGTGCGGACACGATGGAAGGTGGCGAAGGCGAAGACCTTCTGCTGCTGGGTATGGGTGACGTAGCATCCGGTGGCGAAGGTGAAGACCTCTTCACCATCTACGACGATCACTTCGATGGCTCCGATGTGGGCACCATCACCGACTATGACGAGGACGCGGGCGAAGAAATCGTGGTTCTGTACCAGGGCCCTGCCCCCGTTGTCACGACCGCTCAGGATGGCGATCACACCAACGTGCTGCTGGATGGCAAAACCGTGCTGCGAGTCGAAAACGCCGACGCGACCAAGGTTCTGGCAAACGTCTCGGTGGCCAGCGCGGTCTGATCCGCGTTCCATTGAAACAGAAAAGCAACGCGCCCCTCTCGATTGCGGGCGCGTTTTTCTTGGCACTGGTACTGCCCGCCCGAATCGCGCTAGCTCATGCGCAGGGTCCGCAGTTCACCCAGGCGCCGCCGGTCGCAAGACTTCGCTAAACCTGCCAGTATCAAGACCGACAGCATGTTCTGACCGTGCCGTCGACAAGGGCGGCCATCGACCCCGATCCGGGATGCACGGAACACTCAGAGGATGGTTCCATGTCACAACAGCTGACACCCCTGTTCATTGCCGATGTCTCGGCCTTCTCCAAATCCCTGCGCAAGTCGCTTGACGATCAGCCCGCCACCCCCGGTCAGGCCGCGATGCTGGCCCTGATTGCCAAGGCCGCGGGCTATCGCAACCACCAGCACCTCAAGGCCGAAACACCATCGCAGCTTGATGAACTTGCCCTCAAACGGGCGATGCGGGTTTTCGACGGGAACGGACACATGGCCCGGTGGCCCAAGCAGACCAAGGTGCAAGGTTTGTGCCTCTGGCCCTTCTGGGCGCGCTTGCCGGCACATCGCGACCTGACCGAGAAAGAAGTCAACGCCATCCTGCAAGAGGGCATGGCCTTTGACGACCACGTGCTTTTGCGCCGCTCTCTCATCGATCACAAGCTGGCAGAACGCACGATCGACGGCCGGGTCTATCGCCGCATAGAACAAAGGCCAACGCCCGAGGCATTGGCCCTGTTTCAAAGGCTGAAAGCCCGTTCGGCGGGTTAACGCCCTTCGTAGCTTGCCGGTCGCTTGTCAAGGAAGGCCACGACGCCTTCCTTGAAATCGCGGGTCTTGCCGCATTTGCCCTGCAACCGGGCTTCCAGCGCGATCTGCTCTTCGAAATCGTTTTCCGGCGAGGCCTGAAGCGCTGCCTTGATATGGCGATAGGCCTGCGTCGGCCCCTTGGCCAGATGCGCCGCCCGCGCCTTCCAGGTGGCCTCGAACTCTGCGTCCGGGGCCACTTCCCAGATCATGCCCCAGCTTTCCGCCTGCCGCGCGGTGATCTTGTCGGCAAACAGGGACGCCCCCATCGCGCGCGCATTGCCCACGAGCCGCGGCAATACATAGGTGCCACCGGCATCCGGGATCAGGCCGATCCGCGAAAACGCCTGAAGGAAATAGGCACTCTCGGCCGCGATCACCACGTCCGCCGCCAACGCAAGGTTCGCCCCAGCCCCTGCCGCCGCGCCGTTCACTGCCGCGATCACCGGCACCGGACAATCGCGGATGGCACGCAGCATCGGCGCATATTCATCGCGCAGCGTCCGTTCCAGATCCAGGCTCTCGGCGCTGGCACCGTCGCCAAGATCCTGCCCCGAGCAAAACGCCCGCCCGGCCCCGGTCAGAACAACCACCCGCGCAGCCTTGCCCGCTTCGATCACCGCATGTGCCACCTCGGCCCGCATCTGGCTGGAAAAGGCATTCATCACGTCAGGACGGTTCAACGTCACGACAGCGATCCCATCCGTTACGTCATAGGTAAGGGTTTGATAGTCCATGGCGTTTGTCTCCATCCTCTGCTGCGACGCAGCTTAACCTATGCATGACGCGGGGAAAGGCAAACCCCACGTCACAAATATTCTTCCCCTGCCGCGGCATCCAGATGGCAAGGGTCAGTTTCACTCCAATCCAAACAAAAAACCCGGCGTCTCCGCCGGGTTTTCTCTTTCGTCTAAAGCCCCTGCTCAATCCTTCAGGATTTCCTTGAGCCGCGCTTCCTCTTCCGCGCTGAGGCCGGCATCCGCCACCTTCGGCGCGGCAGACCGCCGCCTCAGGTAGACCAGCGCCACGCCCAGCGAGATCAGCAGCATCGCCGGCCCCGCCAGCCACAGAACAAGGTTCGAGCCGCTGGTCTTGGGGTTCAGCAACACGTATTCGCCATAACGGTCCACGATAAAGCTGATCGCTTCGTCGTCACTGTCGCCCGCCACAAGGCGCTCCCGCACCAGCAACCGCAGGTCACGGGCCAGTTCGGCGTTCGAGTCATCAATGCTCTCGTTGCGGCACACAAGACAGCGCAGGTCTTTCGACAGTTCCCGAGCCCGCGATTCCAGCGCCGGATCATCAAGGATCTCATCCGGCTGCACCGCCCAGACAGGCGCCGCAACCAGCATCAGGATCATCAGAAGACGTTTCATTCTGCCGGTACTCCTGCATTCGGGGCCTTGCGCGCGCCTGCGGCCACACGATAGCGGCGGTCAGACAGGCTGACCACGCCACCAAGCGACATCAGGAAACAGCCCATCCAGATCCAGTTGGTCAGCGGCTTGATATAGACGCGCATGGTATAGCCGCCATCGTTCTGCGCATCCCCGATCACCACATAGACGTCACGCAGGATGCGATAGTCGATGGCCGCTTCGGTGGTCGGCATCGCCTGCACCGGATAGACCCGCTTCTCGGGGTTCACCAGCGCCACAAACTCGCCGTCACGGCGCACCGTCACATCCCCCATGGTCGAGGTATAGTTCGGCCCCGCCACCTCGCGCACGTCGTCCAGCGTGAACTCGTAGGCACCAACCTCAAAGGATTGCCCTTTGTAAGCCACGCGAATGTCCTCGATCTCCCAGGCCATCAGACCGGCAATGCCCAGCATGGTGATGCCAAGACCGCCATGCGCAATCGTCTTGCCCCAATCGGCACGCGGCAGGCGGCTCAGGCGGCCAAGGCGCTGACCAAAGCCCCCGCGCCCGGTGCGCGAATAGACATCCACCAAGGCGCCGAACACAAGCCAGGCCCCAAGGAACAGGCCAACCGGCCCCAGAAGCGACTTTTCCGTTTGCATCGACCAGGCAAGACCGGCAATCGCCACGGCAAGGATGAACGCCGGAACCAGCGGTTTCGCCGCGCGCACCACGTTGGCCCGCTTCCACGGCAGCATCGCGCCCACGGGCAGGATGATCCCAAGCGCCACCATGAAGGGCGTAAAGGCCATGTTGAAGAACGGCGCCCCAACCGAAAGTTTGCGGGCAAAGAACATTTCGGACACCAGCGGCCAGATCGTGCCGATGAAGACCACGAAACAGGCCACCGCCAGCAGCACGTTGTTCAGCACCAGCACGCTTTCGCGGCTGACCATGCCGAAAATACCCTTGGCTTCCATCGCGCTTGCCCGGGCCGCGAACAGGGTCAGCGCCCCGCCCATGAACACCGCAAGAATGGCAAGGATGAAAACACCGCGCTCGGGGTCATTGGCAAAGGCGTGCACAGAGGTGATCACGCCCGAACGCACGATGAACGTCCCGATCAGCGAGAAGCCGAAGGCCAGGATCGCCAGCAGGATGGTCCAGCTTTTCAGCGCCTCGCGCTTTTCCACCACGATCGCCGAGTGCAGCAGCGCCGCCGCCAGCAGCCACGGCATGAAAGACGCGTTCTCAACCGGATCCCAGAACCAGAAACCGCCCCAGCCCAGCTCGTAATAGGCCCACCACGATCCCAGCGCGATCCCGATGGTCAGGAACACCCATGCCGCCAGCGTCCAGGGGCGTACCCAACGGCCCCAAGCCGCATCCACGCGCCCTTCCATCAGGGCCGCAACGGCAAAGCTGAAGGCCATCGAAAGGCCCACATAGCCGAGGTACAGGAACGGCGGGTGGAAGGCGAGACCGGGGTCTTGCAGCAGCGGGTTCAGGTCACGCCCATCCCAGGGCGGCATCCCGATGCGCAGGAACGGGTTCGAGGTGAACAGGATGAAGGCGAAGAACGCCAGCGCCACCCAGCTCTGAACCGCCAGCGCCCGCGCCCGAAGCGTCGGCGGTAGGTTGCCCCCGCGCCAGGCCAGCGTCGCGCCAAAGATCGTCAGGATCAGCACCCACAACAGCATTGATCCCTCGTGGTTCCCCCAGACGCCCGACACCTTGTAAAGCATCGGCTTGAGCGAGTGCGAGTTGTTCACCACAAGCTGCACCGAGAAGTCCGAGACCACGAAGGCATAGGTCAGCGCGAGAAACGAGAAAGCCGTGAGAAGGAATTGCATGCCTGCGGCCGGCTCGGCGACGGCCATCCAGCCGGGCCAGCGTTTATAGGCACCAATCAACGGAACCACCGCCTGCACCAGTGCGGTGAGGGCGGCGAGGATAAGGGCGAAGTGGCCAAGCTCTGTAATCATGCGCTGATGTATAGTTCGCGCGCACGCGGGGGCAAATGCTTTAAGTCAAATACCTCTTCACTTTTCTGCGCTAGCGGCGCTGATTTTTCCGCCAGTCCTCAAGCACCGGGTTCCCGTCATCTGGCACAGACTCTTCGTCCAATGTCTTAATATGTTTGATATTTTCCACCACGCCCGGCACCCGTGCGATGGTCTCGACAATCGACGCCTGGAACGCCTGCCCCTTGGCCTGATGTCGCGCCCCGAAATAGAAGCTGACGATCACCCCCAAAAGCCACCAAAGCGGCTCGGGCACGAGGGCGATTCCCGCCATCCGCGCGCTGAACCAGACCGGGTCGACCATCGCCGCCCCCAGAAGCCCCAGACAGCCAAGCGCCATCATCGGGCGCGGCAGGCGGTTCACCGCATCCATGATCCGGTCAAACCGCGACCGGCCGGTCTGGCGAAACTCGGCGCTTTGTGCCGCCATCGCCGCCAGTTGCACATGCACGCCACGCTCGGCCCCCGCCTCGGCATTTTCACGAAACACCTCGACCGTCTCGCGCACCACGTTGCGATCCCCGCCGAACAACACCCCGAAAATCCGCGCGATCAATCCCATGCCGCCACCCTCTTCTGAAAGGCCGCGTCACTCATCCGGTACCGCTGTGCCATGAAATCCTCGGCGCGTTTGATCCACCCGCCCTTTCCGCCAGCCCGCGTTCGCGCGTATTTGCGTGAGGCAGGTCGACGATCTGCCAGCCGGAAATAGTAACTACGCCGCACCACCGCATAGGCATCGGCGATGTGATCCGGCGCCGCCGCTGCCGCCTCTGCCGCCGCCCGCAGCGTCATCGGCCCGATCACGCCGTCCACAGACACGGGCCAGCCCATCTCGCCCAACAGCCGCTGCAAAATCTTCACCGCATTGCTGCCCGCGTTCACATACATGTCAAACACCCCGGCCCAAAGCACCGGAGGAAGTTTCGCGATGCCCGGACCGTGAAAATAATGCTCAAGGAAAATATCCTCTGCCTGCTCCACGCTCAGGCGCTGCACATCGCGCGCATCGACATCGCCGTCCCCATCCAGATCCAGCCCAAGCCGACGCATCGTATGCACCGTCACCCCGTATTTCGTGGCCCCGCCCGGATCATCGGGATCATTCACATACCCGCCTTCCCGCTCAAGAATCTCACGCGCTATCGCCGTCACATCCAACATGGCCCACCTCCAAGCCAAAAGGCTGCCACGCAGGCCCTAACGCCGTCTCACCCCACCGTACGCCACAACGAAAACACCCCGCAGCCTGGCGCCACGGGGTGCAGAATTTCAAAGCGATGCGAAAGGCTTAGCTCTCGGGCTCTTGGTAAACGCCCTGCTCTTTCAGCGCGTCCACAACTTCTTTCGGCATGTAGGTCTCGTCGTGTTTGGCAAGGATTTCCTTGGCCACGAACACCCCGTTGACATAGCTGCCGGTGCCCACCATCCCCTGGTTCTCTTCGAACAGGTCAGGCAACACGCCCGTGTACTCAACCGGGATCGACGCGCCACCATCGGTCACGCTGAAACGCACGGTCTCGCCTTCGCCACGCACCAGCGTGCCATCTTCGACCAGCCCGCCAATGCGGAACACCTCGTTCGGTTGCGGCGGCTCTTCCGCCACCTGGCTGGGCGAGCGGAAAAAGTTGATCCCGTCGCGCATCGCATAGCCGATCAGCGCAGTCGATATCGCCAGGGCCAGGAAAGCCACCAGGATCACCTGGACACGACGTTTCTTCTTCAGGTTCTTCATTTTCAATCCCTTTCGGGTCCGTTTCCTTACGGGAAGACCGGTGCCAGCATCAGGCCCGTTGTCTCCTCTTCGCCGAGCATCAGGTTCGCGTTTTGCAAGGCCTGCCCGCTCGAGCCTTTGGTCAGGTTGTCCAGCGCCGCGACCACAATCGCGCGCCCTTCGATCCGGTCCGCGACAACGCCAAGATGGCAGAAGTTCGAGGCCCGCACATGTTTCGTGCTCGGGGCTTCACCCAGCGGCAAGACTTCGACAAAGGGCTCGTCGGCATAGGCCGCGGCCAGGGTGTCGTGAACTGCCTGCGCATCCCCATGCACATAGGCCGTCGCCAGAATACCGCGGTTCGCCGGAACAAGGTGCGGCGTGAACTGAATCCGCACATCCCGACCAGCCAGCAGGCTGAACTCCTGGTCGAATTCGCCAAGGTGACGATGCGTCCCGCCAATGGCATAGGCATGGTAGCCCTCGCTCAACTCGGCGTGCAGCAGGTTCTCCTTCAACGACCGGCCCGCGCCCGATACACCACACTTGAGGTCGAGGATGATATGATCAAAGTCAATTACTCCGGCCGAAATCAGCGGCCGTAGAATGTACTGCCCGGTCGCCGCGTTACAGCCCGTGCCCGCCACCAGACGCGCATTCTTAATCTCGTCACGGTAGAATTCGGTCAAGCCATAGACCGCCTCTTTCTGCAATTCAATGGCATCATGTTCACCGCCATACCACTTGGCGTATTCCTCCGGATCACGGATCCGGAAGTCCGCCGACAGATCGATAACCTTGACGTTGCCGGGCAGCGCCTTGATGACCTTCTGGCTGGTGGCATGTGGCAAAGCGCAGAAACATAGGTCCACCGCATCAAAGTCGATTTCGTCGATCTTGCAAAGGGTTGGCAGATCAAGGTGACGCAGATGCGGGAACACGGCCGCCATCTCCATGCCGGCCTTACGGTCGGCCGACAGGGCAACGATATCCATGTTCGGATGGGTGGCAATCAGCCGTACCAGCTCGGCACCGGTGTATCCGCTGGCTCCCAGAATAGCGATCTTATGGGTCATTTCGGACCTCTTCCTTTCTCAGGCACGCTCATGTGCGCGCAGCCCCTCTTCGGGGCGAAATGTAGTTCTTGGATGTAGGAATTGCGAGAGGCGCGTTTTGTCACGCCTTCTGGAAGGTGATTTTTCGTCGGAGAAACTGAGTTGCCCGGTTCGACACCTTGGCCGGATCACCGGTTGTCAGGAACATAGATTCCGTCCCCTCCCCAATCATCTTGGGATGGCGCTGCAGGTAATCGGCAAGCGACTCTGCCACCAGATTGGCCTGGCTATAGACCTTCACATCCTGCCCCAGCGCGTCCTGGAAGGTGTCGTGCATCAGCGGATAATGGGTGCAGCCAAGGATCGCCGCCTGCGGATCAGGCATCTTGCGCTGCAAGGCGTCCACATGGCTGCGCACCAGCGCCTCGGCCAGGATCATGTCGCCATCCTCGATGGCATCCACCACCCCGCCACAGGCCTGCGCCTCGACATCCACACCAATCGCGCGGAACGCCAGCTCGCGCTGGAAGGCACGGCTTGCCACGGTGGCGGGGGTTGCAAAAAGCGCCACATGCTTGACCTCGACCTCGCGCGGCGGCGAGTTGTCGCCCCAGCTGCGTTCGGTCAGCGCCTCGATCAGCGGCACAAAAACCCCCAGAACCCGCTTGTCGCTGGGAATCCAGCTCTCCTGCATCCGCCGCAACGCCGCCGCGCTGGCGGTGTTACAGGCAAGGATCACGAGATCACAGCCCGCCTCCCACATCCGCTCTACCGCGGCGGTGGTCAGGTTATAGACATCATCGGCATCCCGCACGCCATAAGGCGCGTGCGAATTGTCACCGAAATAGACAAAGGGCACATCCGGCAACCGCTTGGTCACCGCGTCCAGAACCGTCAGCCCGCCAAGGCCACTGTCGAAAATCCCTACTGCCATTGTCTTGCCGCCTCGATGCTGTACCAGCCCTTGCCGTCCTGCGGACTCACCCGCGAAGTCAGGGCCGGTTCCTTGGCCCGAAGATAGATTTGCCGCTTCTGGAAGTCCATAAGGCCTTTCACCCCCGACAGCAAATCCCCCGTTTCCGACGAACTGGGCGATTTTACCTGCGGAACTCGAAGCACTCAGCTGTCAGGCGCGGTACTTGTCTTCGAACTCGAACCCATAGCCATTGGCCGGGATCGGCGTCGGCGACAGCGCATAGGTCTGCATCCGCAGGAAATCCATCAACGCCTTGGTGTCCTTGGCCTTTACACGGATCAGATCCTGCTCGATCGGGTTTCCGATCACCACCCGCACCGGCGTATCGACACGTTTCTTGAACTCGCGGATCAAAAAGCCCATGCGCAGCGTGTAATGCAGATGGCTGGCCACCTGGAACAGGCGACTGGTGGTGCCGTCAAAGAAGATCGGCACAACCGTGGCGTCCGATTTCGCCACCATCCGCGCCGTGAACCCGCGCCAGCCCGGATCAAGCGGCTTGCCAAAGGGTTTCTCTGCCGTCGACACCGTGCCGCCCGGAAAAATCCCGATCGCGCCCCCCGCCTTGAGATAGTCGAGCGAGACCTTGCGCGTGTTGAGATTGAGCTTCACCGCTTCCTTGGTCTCGTCAAACGAGATCGGCAGGATGATGCGGTTCAGGTCTTCGGCCTTGCGGAACACCTGGTGCGCCAGAATGCGGAAATCGCCCCGCGTCTCGCTCAGGATATGGCCGAGCATCAACCCGTCGAGAATGCCATAGGGATGGTTGGCGATCACGATCAGCGGGCCGTCTTTGGGAATATTGTCGAGAGAGCCGCCCACCACGTCCAGCTCAAGCCCATAGCGTTCCTTCATCACCGCCCAGAAATCACGCCCAGCGGCCACCTCTTCCTCATAGCCCTTCGCGCGTTTGATCAGCCCGATACGGCCCGTGGCGTTCTCCATCACGCGGATCATCGCCCGCCCGCTCTTGGTGCTGGCGGAATGGGCATAGCTGATTTCGCGGGCGACGTGTTTTTGCTCTTTTTGGCGGCTCATGGCGGCATTCTCCGGTTTGCCGGTGTCTTAAGAAGGTTCAGGGCCTCTGACCAGTCAGTATGACACGAATGCGACAAACATATTACCCGGCAGCAACAGTTTGCTGCCGGGTGCGCCTTATTCCGCCGCCTTGGGCAAGTCTTCGCCTGTCTTGAGAGCAATCAACAGCTCTTCACGACGTTTTGCCGCCTTGGCCTCATTCGCGGCCTTCACCGGACCAAAGCCCCGGATCTGGCGCGGAAGTTCCGCCAGAGCCACAGCCGCATCCGATGCACTCGCGCCGTGATCCCGGATCACCGCCTTGATGTCGTCCTCGTACTGCTTGATCAGCGCGCGTTCCATCCGGCGTTCCTCGGTGCGTCCGAACACATCCAGCGGCGTGCCGCGAAGACGTTTCATCTTGGCCAGCATCCGGAACCAGCGCTCCATGCCCGCGCCATATTCAGTCTTCAGCGGACGGCCATTCGGCCCCATCTTCGACATGAGCGGCGGCGCAAGGTGGTATTTCATCTTGAAATCGCCCTCGAACACCTCTTCGGCCTTGGCACGGCTTTCCAGATGCAAACGCGCCACCTCGTATTCGTCCTTGTAGGCCAGCAGCTTGTGATAGCCCAAGGCCACCGCCTCTTTCAGACGTGCATCCTCGATGCTGTCCACCAGCTTGCGGTACTTCTTGGCCAACCCCTTGCCCTGGTATTTGACAAGATGATCGGCGCGGAAGGCGATCTTCTCTTCAAGGCTCTTCGGCATCGCCACCACATTCGGCACCACCATCTTGGCGGCCTCCTGCGGATGTTCCACCGCCCAACGACCAACCTCAAAGGCCCGCAGGTTGCGTTCCACCGCCGCCCCGTTCAACTCGATCGCGGCGCGAATGGCCTCTAGGCTGAGGGGCAAGAGGCCCTTCTGCCAGGCCGCGCCAAAGATCATCATGTTCGAGAAAATGGAATCTCCCATCACAACCCGCGCCAATTCGGAGGCATCGAACATGGTCAGACCGTCGCGGATACGCGCTTCAAGAGAGACCTCCAAGCGGCTGGTAGGCAACTTGAATTCCGTATCGCGCGTGAACTCGCCCGTGATGATCTCGTGGCTGTTCACTACCGCACCGGTGCGCCCGGTCGAAGTCAGGCCAAGCGTCTTGGCACCTGCGCTCACCACAAGGTCGCCGCCGATCAGCGCATCACATTCACCCGTGGCAACACGGATCGCGCTGATGTCTTCCGGCGTTTCGGCCAGGCGGCAGTGGATATGCACCGCGCCGCCCTTCTGGGCCAGACCGGCCATCTCCATCATGCCCGCGGCCTTGCCATCAATCTGCGCCGCCTGCGCCAGCACCGCCCCGATGGTCACCACGCCGGTGCCGCCAACGCCGGTGATCACCACATTATGCGTGCCGTCGATCTTGCCGATGCTCGGCTCCGGCAAGTCCGCAATCTCCAGACTTGCGGTGGCTTCCTTGCGGATCTTCGCCCCTTCCACCGTGATAAAGGACGGGCAGAACCCGTTCAGACAGCTGAAGTCCTTGTTGCACGACGACTGGTTGATGCTGCGCTTGCGGCCCAGTTCAGTTTCAACCGGTTCGATCGAGATACAGTTCGACTGAACACCACAATCGCCACAGCCTTCGCAGACATCCGTATTGATGAACACGCGGCGATCGGGGTCGGGAAAGGCACCGCGCTTGCGGCGGCGACGCTTTTCATTGGCGCAGGTCTGGACGTAAACAATGACCGACACACCTTTGATTTCACGATATTTCTTCTGAACATTCATCAATTCGGAACGCTCGTGGAACTCCATTCCCGCCGGAAAGGCCGACTGGTCGATGTCTTCTTTCTCGTCGTAAACCACGGCGACGTGTTGCACACCCATCGCACGCACTTCATCGGCAATGCGCTGGGGCGAAAGATCGCCATCATTCTGCTGGCCGCCGGTCATCGCAACCGCGTCGTTGAACAGGATCTTGTAGGTGATGTTGGTGCCAGCAGCGAGCGCCGCGCGGATCGCCTGGACGCCCGAGTGGTTGTAGGTGCCATCGCCAAGGTTCTGGAACACGTGATCGCGGTTCGAGAACGGCGCCTCGCCAATCCAGTTCGCCCCTTCACCGCCCATATGGGTGAAACCGGTGGTCTCGCGATCCATCCACTGCACCATGTAGTGACAGCCGATCCCGGCGTAGGCGCGGCTACCGTCCGGCAGTTTGGTCGACGAATTGTGCGGACAGCCCGAACAGAAATGCGGAATACGCGTCGCGATTTCCTCGGCATTGTCGGCACGCTTGGCCTCGGTGATCGTGGCAAGGCCCGCCTTCACCGCATCCGTCCCGCGCCCTTCCTCGATCAGGATTTCGCCCAGCTTCTCGGCAATCATGATCGGATCAAGCGCCGCGCGCGTCGGGAAAAGCTCTTCCCGCCCCATCAGGCCCGCGCCGCCCTTGTACCAGCCATAAATCCGGCGGCCACGGCGATCATCAAAGATCGCCTCTTTCATCTGGACCTCGATCAGCTTGCGCTTTTCTTCAACAATCACAATCAAATCAAGGCCTTCCGCCCAATCGTTGAAGCCCCTCATATCCAGCGGGAAGGTCTGACCGATCTTGTAGGTCGTGATGCCAAGGCGCTCTGCCTCGTCTTCATCAATCCCCAGAAGCGACAGCGCATGTACCAGATCGAGCCAGTTCTTGCCCGCCGCCACAAATCCGATCTTGGCCCCCGGTTTCCCCCAGACGCGCTTGTCCATCTTGTTGGCATGGCTAAACGCCTCAGCCGCGAACCGCTTGTAATCGATCATCCGCGTTTCTTGCGCATGTGGCGTATCGGCCAGACGGATGTTCAATCCCCCGTCCGGCATGTCGAATTCCGGCGTCACGAAAGACAGGCGGTGCGGATCGCCATTCACCACCGAGGTCGCCTCGATGGTGTCTTTCATGGTCTTGAGGCCCACCCAGACTCCGGCAAACCGCGACAGCGCGATCCCGTAAAGACCGTAATCCAGAATTTCCTGAACACCGGCCGGCGACACCACCGGCATATAGGCATCCACCAGCGCCCATTCCGACTGGTGCAGCACGGTCGAGCTTTCGCCGGTGTGGTCATCGCCCATCGCCATCAGCACACCACCATTGGCTGCGGTGCCCGCCATATTGGCGTGGCGCATCACGTCACCGGTGCGATCAACGCCCGGCCCCTTGCCGTACCAAAGCCCGAAAACACCGTCGAATTTACCTTCGCCGCGCAACTCTGCCTGCTGCGAGCCCCAGAGCGCCGTTGCCGCGAGGTCTTCGTTCAACCCCGACTGGAACAGGACGTCGGCCGCCTTGAGTTCCTTCTCGGCCCGCATCATCTGGCTGTCGACCGCGCCAAGCGGCGATCCGCGATAGCCCGTGACATATCCCGCGGTATTCAACCCCGCCGCGCCATCTCGCGCCTTTTGCATCAGCATCAGACGCACAAGCGCCTGGGTGCCATTCAACAGAACCTGGGACTTCTCCAGGTCAAACCGGTCATTCAGTGATACGTGCTGGATACTCATCACGCGCCTCCCCTCGCCAGACTTTCTCTTACTTTCAATATAGGTCAATATTAGGTCATCATTTCTTACCTAACAAGGAATTTTTACATCACTCCAACACCATTTTCCTGACTTCCGGTTTCGTTTTTCGATGGTTTCGCCTAGATAGGATTCAGGGAAGCGAAAGTTGCGGATATGGATTGGGACAAACTCAGAATCTTTCATGCGGTTGCCGATGCGGGCAGCCTGACTCATGCGGGTGACACGCTGCATCTGTCGCAATCTGCCGTCTCGCGGCAGGTTCGCGCGCTTGAAGAAAGCCTGAACACCACCCTGTTTCACCGCCATGCCCGCGGACTGATTCTCACCGAACAGGGCGAACTCCTGTTCGACGCCACCAGCGCGATGATCAAACGCCTGGATGCCGCCGCCGCCCGCATTCGCGACTCCGAGGAAGAAGTCTTCGGCGAATTGCGCGTGACCACCACCATCGGCTTCGGCACGCTCTGGCTCGCTCCCCGCCTGCCGCACCTCTATGAAAAGTATCCCGACCTCAACATCGACCTGATGCTCGAGGAAAAGGTGCTCGACCTGCCCATGCGCGAGGCCGACGTGGCGATCCGCATGAAAGAACCGTCGCAGGCCGACCTCATTCGCAAACGCCTCATGAGCGTGCACATGCGCCTTTATGCGACGCCCGAATACCTTGCGGGCCGGCCTGCCCCCGAACAGCTCTCGGATCTGACCAATCACCGCCTGATCTGCCAGAACCAGAATTCCGCGCAGGTCAGCTCCGGCTCCAACTTCGTACGCAACCTGCTCAGCCACGACATTCCGTCGGTTCTTTATGTGAACAACTACTTCGGCGTGCTGCAGGCGGTTCTGCACGACCTCGGCATTGGTGTTCTGCCCGACTATGTGACCCACGATTTCCCGAATCTTGTGCGCGTCATGCCCGAGGTTGAATCTGGCGATATCCCTGTGTTTCTTGCCTATCCCGAGGAATTGCGCCAATCCAAGCGCATCGCGGCCTTCCGCGACTTCGTCCAGGAAGAGATCATTGCACATCGCAAGCAATTGAGAGATCAGGGAAAACTCTAAGTCATGCACTGGCTGCATAGCGGCCATGCTGCAGGTGCGACATTGTTTTTCTTGAATGATTCCAAACCGCCGCCTATTTCATCTCTCGAAGACGGTGATTGCACATTTGCGCATCATCTTCATACCTCCCTGTTGGACTTCGGCCGAGCTTATTGCTCGGCCTTTTTTTTGCCCGCAGGGTGAAAGGCTGATGTGCCGCACGCCCATCCGCCTGCATAACATGCCGCAGCCCACACGCGCCCCCTTTCCCCGCTTGACCTTTTCCCTTAAGAGACGCCCAAAGTTTTCTTGGGGAATCTACGCGACATGCAGGAACCGGCCATCACCACCGATCTCATCGAAGCTCACGGCCTGAAGCCCGATGAATACGAACTGATCCTCGAGATCATCGGCCGCGAGCCCACCTTTACCGAGCTCGGCATCTTCTCGGCCATGTGGAACGAGCACTGCTCGTACAAGTCTTCCAAGAAATGGCTGCGCACCCTGCCCACCGACGGCCCGCAAGTCATCTGCGGCCCCGGCGAGAACGCGGGCATCGTCGACATCGGCGACGGCGACGCCGTGGTGTTCAAGATGGAAAGCCACAACCACCCCTCCTACATCGAACCCTATCAGGGCGCGGCCACCGGTGTTGGCGGCATCCTGCGCGATGTCTTTACCATGGGCGCCCGCCCGATCGCGGCGATGAACTCGCTGTCGTTTGGTGAAACCGCACACCCCAAAACCCGCCAGCTGGTGAACGGTGTGGTTGAGGGTGTCGGCGGCTACGGCAACTGCTTTGGCGTTCCCACCGTCGGCGGTGAAGTCCGTTTCCACCCTGCCTACAACGGCAACTGCCTGGTCAACGCCTTCGCGGCAGGCATCGCCAAGACCGATGGCATCTTCTACTCGGCGGCCTCCGGCGTCGGCATGCCCGTGGTGTACCTCGGCGCGAAAACCGGTCGTGACGGTGTTGGTGGCGCAACCATGGCCTCGGCGGAATTCGATGACACCATCGAAGAAAAGCGCCCCACCGTTCAGGTGGGTGACCCCTTCACCGAAAAACGCCTGATGGAAGCCACGCTGGAACTGATGCAGACCGGCGCGGTGATCTCGATCCAGGACATGGGCGCCGCAGGCCTGACCTGCTCGGCCGTGGAAATGGGCGACAAGGGCAAACTCGGCGTCAAGCTGAACCTCGAAGACGTGCCGCAGCGCGAAGACAACATGACAGCCTATGAAATGATGCTGTCGGAAAGCCAGGAGCGGATGCTCATGGTTCTCAAGCCCGAGCTTGAGGCCGAAGCCCGCGCCGTCTTTGAAAAGTGGGACCTCGACTTTGCCATCGTCGGTGAAACCATCGCCGAAGACCGCTTCCTGATCATGCACAACGGCGAAGTCAAAGCCGACCTGCCGCTGTCGCCGCTGTCCGGTCGCGCCCCCGAATACGATCGTCCGTGGGTCGAAACCCCGGCCGCAGAAGAGCTGGGCGATGTGCCCTCCATCGACGCCATCGACGGCCTCAAGGCCCTGATCAGTTCGCCGAACTATGCCGGCAAACAGTGGGTCTACGAACAGTATGACACCATGGTCATGGCCGACAGCGCCCGCCTGCCGGGTCAGGGCGCGGGCATCATCCGCGTCCACGGCACCGACAAGAAGCTGGCCTTCACCTCCGACGTGACCCCGCGCTACGTCAAGGCAAACCCGGTTGAAGGCGGTAAACAGGCCGTGGCCGAAGCCTTCCGCAACCTCTCGGCCGTTGGTGCCAAGCCGCTGGCCACCACCGACAACCTGAACTTCGGCAACCCCGAAAAGCCCGAGATCATGGGCCAGTTCGTCGGCGCCATCAAAGGCATCGGCGAAGCCGTGGGCGCGCTCGACATGCCCATCGTGTCGGGCAACGTCTCGCTTTATAACGAGACCGACGGCTCGGCCATCCTGCCGACCCCGACCATCGGCGCGGTTGGCCTGATCGCCGCTGACGAAGAGCCGATCAACGGCGAAGCCCGCGAAGGCCACGTTGCGCTCCTGATTGGCGAAACCACGGGCCACCTTGGCCAGTCGGCGCTTCTTGCCGAGGTCTTCAACCGCGAGGAAGGCGACGCCCCTGCCGTGGATCTTGAAACCGAGCGCAAGCACGGCGAATTCATCCGCGCCAACCGTGACATGATCAAGGCCTGCACCGACCTTGGCGATGGCGGCCTTGCCCTCGCCGCCTTCGAAATGGCCGAAGCGGCTGGCGTCGGCGTCCAGATCGACAGCGACGACACCGCCACCCTGTTCGGCGAAGATCAGGCCCGCTACCTCGTGGCCTGCAACTTCGATCAGGCCGAGGCACTGATGATCGCCGCCGGTCAGGCCGGTGTACCGGTGTCCAGCGTCGGCAAATTCTCGGGCGACAGCGTCTCCTTCGGCAGCGCTTCGGCACCTCTGGCCGAACTGGCCGCTACCTTCCGCGGTGCCTTCGCCGAGGCCATCGCCTAAGGCAAACCCGCCAGATCACGTTTCAAAGGGCGCATCCAATCCGGTGCGCCCTTTTTCTTTGCGCCAGCGCTACACCCCGTTATTTTCTGTCTGGAAAAGAGAATTCCAAGGCCAGACCACTTTGTCTTTGTTTTGTCACGCAGCCCCCCTAGGCTCACACGACACCAGCAACCGCGAACGGAGCCACGCGATGAACACCCCCGTCTATATGTTCGACGCATCCGAAAAACCCTCCCTGCCCCTGCACACCGTCCCGATTGTCCAAGCCACCGACGAGGCCCTCAAGGGCTATGGCTACCTCGTGGATGACCCCGAAGGGTTCGAAATCGAGATCACCCGCTGGCCGGCACAGGGCTGGCGCCCCGTTGACGAAGGCACCGGCGACGAAGGCGGCTGGGTCGAAGGCACCTTCCGCTGCGACTGGAAAGGCGATGTCCTCTACGGCGAAAACGAAGCGGTGAACGGCGAATACGTTCTGGGCTGGTCCGCCGACCCGCAACAGGCGCGCACCGACACCCAGACCGGGCCGCGTGACAGCATCCTTCTGTGGCACATGAACTACCACCCCGACGGCGGCCAGATGTTTTTTCCGCTTGAACGCAAACCCTTTGTCGTCCCGCTGGCCCTGCCCGGTGATGACCTGACGCCGGACAAGGTGGTGGCCTTCTGGTGTGATGGCTCCAAAGGGCTCTACATCCACGCCAATATCTGGCACGAGGGCATCTTTCCGGTCCACGACCAACAGCGGTTCCTCGATCGTCAGGGCGCCGTCCACGCCCGCGTCAGCGCCGACATCGGTCAGGAATTCGGCGTCTATCTCTCCGTCCCCCTTCCCGAAAGCCTCTGATGCACACCACCCTGCGCCCCGCGACACCGCAAGATTTTCCGCTGATCCACCACATCGCGGGCGATCCCGCCAATCAGGCCTTCATCGCCGATGAAACCGACGCCGAGCTGCAAGCCCACATCGACAGCCCCGACAGCGCCCTCCTGATCTGGCAGGCCGACGGCACGGCAGCGGGCTTTGCGCTGTTCTGCCAACTCACCAACCCGTCCGAAAAGACCGAACTGCGCCGCCTCGCGCTTTTGCACACCGATCGCGGGCTGGGACAGGCCTTCCTCTCCGATCTCAAGGCCTTCGGTTTCTCGACCCTTGGCAAGAACCGCGTCTGGCTTGATGTCGCCCCGGAAAACACCCGCGCCATCCGCACCTATGAACGCGCAGGGTTTCAGCACGAAGGCCGTATTCGCGCCACCTGGAAACGCCCCGACGGCGTCATCACCGACCTGCATCTCTATGGCATGCTGCGCGACGAATGGCAGGGCTGATCACGCTTGCACGTTCCCCCGCACAGCCCTACATCTAGGGACAAGACCATTAGGAGAATTTCATGGCCATGCTTGCCTCTGATATCGAAGCAATGATCCGCGAGGGCTTCCCGAACGCCCAGATCACCGTGATGGGTGACGACGGAGCGCATTTTTCAGCCGAAGTCATCGACGAGAGCTTTCGCGGCATGAGCCGCGTTGCCCAGCAACGCGCCGTTAACGCCACCGTGAAATCCGCCATCGACAGTGGCGCCCTGCACGCGCTGGCCCTGACCACCAAGGCCCCCGACTGATGGATGGCCTGCTTCTCGGTGCGGGCCTCGTGATCCTCTTGGTGGTTGTCGCCGCCGGGGTTACGGCCTATCTGGGAAGCAAAGCCGCCGATCAGCGCGACAAACCCTGATCGGTTGACCAAAGTCAAAGCGGGTCCTGCGCAAACCCGCTGAAAACGCGATGGGCCCCGTGCCCAAGGACATACGAAGGAAACGCAACATGAGCGACGCCAAGACCCGCATCGACGAAACCGTCAAAAGCAACGACGTAGTGCTGTACATGAAAGGCACCAAGGAAATGCCGCAATGTGGCTTCTCCAGCCGCGTGGCCGGTGTGCTGAACTTCATGGGTGTGGAATACACCGACGTGAACGTGCTCGCCGACGAGGAAATCCGTCAGGGCATCAAGGACTATTCCGACTGGCCGACCATTCCGCAGCTTTACGTCAAAGGCGAATTCGTCGGCGGTTGCGACATCATCACCGAGATGACCCTCTCGGGTGAACTGGATGGCATGTTCGATGAAAACGGCGTGGCCTACAACAAGGAAGCCGCCGATCAGATCCGCGCGGCCAACGCCTGATCCCAAGGATCAAACCAAACAACAAAAGCCGGACCATCAGGTCCGGCTTTTTCTTTTCAGAACAGTCGCTTGGCCCTAGCCCGCGACTTTCTCTTCAACTGTTTCCGCCAGCGCCTCGGCCCGCGCGGCAAGTTCGGCCAGCGTATCATTCACCTCGCGCGGAATGACCGCCACCTCAACCTTTTCAGGTCCGGCGCTCTTCATCGCTTCCAGTTCTGCCGTCTGCGCATCCATCTTCGATTGCAGATCCCGCAGCCGATCTTCAAGGCCCGCGGTCTTGTCCGCCAGCATCAGCCCCGCCATCAACAGCATCCGCGCTTCCGGAATACGGCCGATCTGGGTGGTCAACACCTGTGCCTCGTCATCCAGCATCTTCGCCGCCGATTGCAGAAAGTGCTGCTCGCCTTCCTGACAGGCCACTTCGAACGTCCGGCCACCGATATGAATTTCGACTTCAGGCATCACGCGTCTCCTTCGGCCTTGGCCACGTCGGCCGGTTGTTCAAGCATCGGGCGCAGGGTCCCGGCGATCACGTCCATCTCGATCAGTTCCGCAGAGCGCATCGCCTTGAGGTCTGCCAGTTCCGCCTTCAGGGACTCGTTGATCAGGCTGATCAACGCCTCGGGCGCTGCCTTCTGCGCCGCATCACGCAGCTCCTGGTTGCTGGCGCGCAGCATCCGGCTGGTCTGACGCAGACGGCGCAGGCGTCCGGCCAGCTGCTCCAGCAACTTGCCATCCGCTTCCAGATCCACCGTCGGCGCTGCCGCCTTGGCCTCTTCCGCTGCCTTCTCGGCCGCGGCTTCGGCCTCCTCGGTCTTGGCATTTGCCGCCTCCAGCGCCTCGCGCGCCTCCGAAGCGGCCCCTTCGGCCACCTGTGCCGCAATCTCCGCCGCCGAGGTATCCGCCTTTGCCTTTTCCAGCTCGGCTTCCAACTCGTCCTGCCGGGACGTCAACGCCAACAGCCGTTCTTCCAGCTGGGCATTCGCGGTTTTCTCGTCTTCGAGAGATTTCTGAAGCGCCTCGACTTCCGCGCTGCGGTCATCGACCTCAGGCATCGGATCGGGCGCTACCGAAAGGGCCTCAAGCCCGCGACCGATCCGGTCCATCGCGGCGCTGATCCTGCTTTCCAGATCGCTGATCTCACTCATGAGCCTCATCCTTTCCTTGCGGACCGTTCTGTGCGGTCTCGCCGTTCTTGGGTGTTTCGCTCAATGTCACGAACCACCACCAAACGCCACACGAATCGCCATATGACTGTGTTTTGCCAATTCTATCCAAAGGAATCGCAAATTGCGCCCCCTTCGGCGGGAAACAGAGTGTGAGCAAGCTTGATCTTGGCCCCAAGGCTGGTATTGAGCAATCAAACTGAGCGACTTTTCAAAGGAACGACCGCCGTGGATATCGCCGCACTTCGCGAAAAGAACCCTGAACACTGGATGAAAGCCGCCGCCATCCGCGCCCTGACACTGGACGCCGTGGCCGCCGCCAACTCTGGTCACTCCGGTATGCCGATGGGCATGGCCGACGTTGCAACCGTGCTGTTTGAAAAGCACCTCAAGTTCGACGCCTCGGCCCCGAACTGGCCCGACCGCGACCGCTTCATCCTGTCGGCAGGTCACGGCTCGATGCTGATCTACTCGCTGCTGCACCTTGTCGGCGACGCGCAGGTGACCCTCGACCAGATCAAGAACTTCCGCCAGATGGGTGCCCTCACAGCGGGCCACCCGGAAAACTTCCTGCTGGACGGTGTTGAAACCACCACCGGCCCGCTGGGTCAGGGCATCGCCAATGCCGTTGGCTTCGCCATGGCCGAAGAAATGCAGCGCGCCCGGTTCGGCAAGAAAGTCGTTGATCACTTCACCTACGTGATCGCCGGTGACGGCTGTCTCATGGAAGGCATCAGCCAGGAAGCCATCACCCTTGCCGGCCGTCAGGCCCTGCGCAAGCTGGTTGTCTTCTGGGACAACAACAACATTACCATCGACGGCACCGTCGAACTCAGCGACCGCACCAACCAGTTGCAGCGTTTCCGTGCGTCGGGCTGGCACGTTCAGGATATCGACGGCCACGACCCCGAGGCCATCGACGCCGCCATCGAAGCAGCCAAGAAATCGAAGAAACCTTCGATGATCGCCTGCAAGACCCACATCGCGCTGGGTCACGCTGCACAGGACACCTCCAAGGGCCACGGCGCACTGACCGACGCAGACCAGATGAAAGCCGCCAAGGAAGCCTACGGCTGGACCTACGGCGCGTTCGAAATCCCCTCTGACATCAAGGCACAATGGGAAGCCATCGGCGCCCGCGGCGGTGAAGAACGCGCCGCATGGGAAGCCCGCTTCGCGGAAATCTCGGAACAGAAACAAAAACGTTTCAACCGCGCACTGGCCCTTGAGGCCCCGAAAAAGCTCTCGTCGGTCATCAAGGCCCTCAAGAAAACCGTGGCCGAGGAGCAACCCAAGGTCGCGACCCGCAAATCCTCGGAAATGGTTCTGGCCGCGGTCAACCCGATCATGCCCGAAACCGTGGGCGGGTCTGCGGACCTGACCGGTTCGAACAACACCAAGACCGAAGGTCTCGGCGTATTCGACACCGACAACCGCAAGGGCCGTTACGTCTACTGGGGCATTCGTGAACACGGCATGGCCGCCGCGATGAACGGCATGGCGCTGCACGGTGGTGTCCGCCCCTACGGTGGCACCTTCTTCTGCTTCACCGACTATGCCCGCCCCTCGATGCGCCTCGCGGCCCTGATGAAGATCCCGACGGTCTTTGTCATGACCCACGACTCGATCGGCGTTGGCGAAGACGGCCCGACCCACCAACCGGTGGAACACCTGGCCATCTGCCGTGCGACCCCCAACACCTATGTCTTCCGTCCGGCCGACACCGCCGAAACCGCGGAAGCTTGGGAAATCGCCCTGACCTCGAAAGAGACTCCCTCGGTTCTTGCCCTGACCCGTCAGAACCTGCCGACCGTGCGCACCGAGGCCAAGAACGTCAACCTCACCGCCAAGGGCGCCTATGTCCTCGCCGAAGCCGAAGGCAAACGTCAGGCGATCCTGATCGCCACCGGTTCCGAAGTGTCGATCGCGATGGAAGCCAAGGCCCTGCTCGAAGCAGAAGGCATCGGCACCCGCGTGGTCTCCATGCCCTGCATGGAACTCTTCGCCGAGCAGCCCGAAGGCTATCGCCGCAAGGTTCTGCCTGCCGGTGCCGCCGTACGCGTCGGCATCGAGGCCGCCGTGCGCCAGGGCTGGGATCAATGGCTATTGGGTGAACGCGCCAAGCCGGGTAAATCCGACTTTGTCGGCATGGACCGTTTCGGTGCTTCGGCCCCGGCTGGCGAACTCTTCGAAAAGTTCGGCATCACCGCCGCCAACGTGGCCGAAAAGGTCAAGGCGCTGCTGGCCTGATCGCCCGGATCAACACGCTTTCAAAAGGCGCCCTCCAGGGCGCCTTTTTTCATCGGCCACCGCACCGGCCCCCGATTGTTACAATCGCCTCACATCACCTCACGCCGCCATCACACAACGGTCAGCCGGGCTTACAGCGCCGCCGCATCATCGTATCTTTCTTTCAAACGAGAGGAGAAACACCATGCTGACACGCCGCGCCGCCCTTGGCCTTTTTGCCGCCCTCCCCGCGGCACTGACCCTTGCCCCCCAAGCAGTCCTGGCCCGCGAGCCCGAGGTCTTCCAGAACCCCAACGCCATCAACGGATATGATCCGGTTGCCTATTTCACCGACGGCAAACCCGTGAAAGGCAACTCGGCGCACAAGGTCAACTGGAACGGCGCCGACTGGCATTTCGCCAGCGCGGAGAACGCCAAGACCTTCAAAGCAGCCCCTGAAACCTATGCCCCGGTCTTTGGCGGCTACTGCGCCTATGCCGCCTCCAAGGGCTATCTCGCCCCGACCAAACCCGAAGCCTGGACGGTCTACGAAGGCAAGCTCTACCTCAACGCCAACCTGCGCGCCCGTGAACTCTGGCTTCAGGACATCCCCGGCAACATCACCAAGGGACACGCCAACTGGCCCGCCGTCCTCGGCTGATCCCTCGTGGTCGCAAGGCCTTTGCAAAGGCCTTGCCAAGCCGTTTCGAAACGGCTTGTCCCCGTCCACCGGCGCACCATCCTCGGCTGAGCCCTACCCGTCGCCGTCGCGGTCCCTGTCGTACCCGATCATACCGGAAAACTCCGGCAGCCAGGCCGCGCGGCGCATCGTCCAGCATTCATAGCTTGGCACAAAGTGATCGGCATCCTCCAGGATGCCGAGATGTACTTCGATCTCGTCGCCGCTTTGTGCAAATACCGAAGACCCGCAAACCCGGCAGAAGTGCCGCCCCTTGTAAGCACCCGTCTTTCCCCGCACCTGCACGGCGTCTTTCGGAAATATCGCCGCCGCGTAAAACAGCGCACCGTGATGTCGTTGGCAATCGCGGCAATGGCAGATCCCGACCCGCGATGGATCGCCTTCCGCCACCACCGAAACCGCGCCGCAGTGGCACCTGCCGGAAACTTCCATTGCCTTGCCCTTTCCCTGTTCAGTCGGACAGGTAAGGCTCAGTGCGCCTTGTCCGCCTTGCCGAACACCGCGCTCCAAACGGGCACGATTACCTTGGTGGCCACTGGGATCAGCACCAGCCCAAGCGCCAGACCAAACACTCCGTCCATTGCCGCTTTCGAGGTCCACTCGACAAACCCTTCCCAGGAGGCCGGCACCATGTGGCCCGCCGCATAGGCCCAGTCGTGGATGTGATGACCAAGCCAGCCAAAGCCCAGCTCCTCCAGCCCATGCACCACGATGGACCCACCAACCCACAGCATCGCTGCCGTGCCGACAATGGTCAAAAGCTTCATGAAATAGGGCATCCCCCGCACCAGCCAGCGCCCCAGCGTCCGCGTCATCGACAGTTTGCCATTGGCATAGACCCACAGACCAAAGTCATCCATCTTCACGATGAGCGCCACCGAGCCATAAACCACAACCGTGATCCCGACACCCGCAACCGCCAGCGTCGCCGCTTCCATCCAGAAATTGCTCGCCGGGATGGCCGACAGGATGATCGTCATGATCTCTGCCGAGAGGATAAAGTCGGTCTTGATGGCCCCAGCCGCCTTTTGCTCCTCAAGGTGCGCAGGATCGCCTTCCAGATCATCTTCCTCAAAGACATGATGGCCCGCGTCGCTGTGAAACAGCGCATGGGCGATCTTTTCCGCGCCTTCGAAACACAGGTAGGCCCCGCCCAGCATCAACAGTGGCGCAATCAGCCAGGGCGCAAAGTTCGCCAGTATCAACGCCGCCGGAAGCAGGATCAGCAGCTTGTTCTTGATCGATCCCCTGGCAATCTTCCAGATGATCGGCAATTCGCGCTTGGCTTCGAACCCCTGCACATACTTCGGCGTCACCGCAGCGTCGTCGATCACGGCCCCCGCAGCCTTGGCGCTGGCCTTGGCCGCCCCTGCCGCCACGTCGTCGATCGAGGCTGCCGCCACCTTGGCAATGCTTGCCACGTCATCCAACAGCGCCAACAAACCACTCATACCGCATCTCCCGAAATTGGATTTGCAGGCACCCTAGCCGATCCGCCCGATTGGGCAAGCGTCCGGCGGTTCATTTTGCCTTAACCGTTGCCACTTGCGCACGATGGGGCAACGGGTGGGTTTTCCGATACCGCACCGTCGCAATACCGACGTAATACCGACGTGGCACCGACGTTGATTTTCACATCTGGAACACGTTCATATTCCGAGTCGCCAGAAACGAAAAACCCCGCTCGAACCGGCGGGGTTTGTCAGGTTTTGCATTGCTCAAAGAGGGTTTCAGCCGAACCGCTCCAACAACGCATCTTTCACGGGCGGGGTCACGAACTTGGAAATGTCGCCGCCCAGACGGGCAATCTCTTTCACCAGTTTCGAGGCAATCGCCTGGTGCTGGAGGTCGGCCATCAGGAACACGGTCTCGACACTGTCGTCCAGCGCACGGTTCATGCCAACCATTTGATATTCATACTCAAAATCCGTCACCGCACGCAAGCCGCGGACGATGATCTGGGCCCCGACGTCATGGGCGCAGTCGATCAGAAGGTTCTCGAAAGGATGCGCGACAATCTCGGTTCCTGTCTCGGCCGAAAGCTTGGCGCATTCCGCCTCCACCATCGCCACACGCTCTTCCAACGTGAACAATGGCCCCTTGTCGCGGTTGATGGCCACCCCGATGACCAGCTTGTCCACCAGCGCACAAGCACGGCGAATAATGTCGATATGACCAAGGGTTATCGGATCGAAAGTTCCGGGATACAGGCCTACACGCATGGAAACACTCCACAATTTGTCGCTCGCGCGTACGCAACATTATTGCGCGGGGAAATGCAAGGGCCGGAATGTCTCACCCGTAGTCTTACGGATGAGACGGGGGAAGAAACCTGGGGTCAGTGCCCCATGATCATGCCTTCAAGGGCATCTTTTTCCATCTTCAATTCGCTCAGGCGCGCCTTGACCGCGTCGCCAAGGGTGATCAGCCCCACCATCTCCTTGCCTTCCAGGACAGGCATGTGGCGGAACCGGCCTTCGGTCATCTTCTGAAGCACCGACGTCGCATCGTCGCCCATCGCGCAGGTCACAAGTTCGGTGGTCATGTAGTCGTCCACCTTGTCCGACATGCACCCCGCACCGCGCGCAGCCAGCTCGCGGACAATATCGCGCTCAGACAGGATGCCGTCAGCCGTCTTGCCGCTTTCCGACACCACCACGGTACCGATGCGCTTCTCCGCAAGGATCTTTGCCGCATCAGATACCGAGGTACCGGGCTTGACGGTGACAACCCCTTGATCCCCTTTGGATTTCAGAATCTGATGAACCAGCATATTCGATCCTCCCGTATTAAGAATATTGCTTAAACCCAAGCGTCGTCGCAAGAATCGGGAATGTCAAGTTCCCCCTTCCAACCGCGCCACTTCTTCACGGATGCCGTTACACAATGCCTCAGAAAACCGGTTGAGCCGCTCAAGGCGCTTGTCATCCTCGTGGCGCACCAAGTAGAATCCGCGCGTCAGGCTGAACTGGTCCGTCAGGATTTTCTTAACCCCTTTGTGAAAGGGTAGCGAAAAGTCATGGACGATTCCCACACCGCCGCCGATCCGGACACAGTTGATCTGCACGGAAACGGAGTTTGATCCGATCGAGGGTTTCTCGACACCGATCTCGCTGAGGTAATCAAGCTCCTTGTCAAAGATCATGTCGGGAATGTAGCCGATAATCTTGTGGTCTTTGAGATCATCGAGGGTATTGATTGGCGGATGCGATTTGAGATACCAGCGCGCCGCCGCAAGGTGCAGTTTGTAATCGGTGATCTTTTGCACCATCAGCCGCCCCGCAGTTGGCGGGCTGACCGCAACGACCAAATCGGCTTCGCGCTTTGACAAGCTAAAAACGCGCGGCAAGGCAACGATCTGGATTTCCAGATCGGGATTTTCGTCCGCGATCTTTGAACAGACCTGCGGCAAGAGATAGTTCGCGGACCCATCCGGCGCCCCAATCCGGATCTGCCCCGAAAGCCCCCCAGTCTCGCCACCAAGTTCTTCCGAGGCCATCTGCAAGGCCTGCTCGACCCGCGCCGCATGACCCATCAGGCGCTGCCCCGCATCTGTCAGGGCATAGCCCGTGGGCGACTTCACGAACAACGGCGTCTCAAGCGCCGCCTCAAGCCGCCCGACCCGCCGCCCGACAGTCGCGGGATCCACCTTGAGCCGCCTTCCGGCTGCCGACAGGCTTTCTTCCCGCGCAACGGCAAGGAAAATACGAAGATCATCCCAATGCGGCTCCATCATCACCTCTGAATTTTTGCAAAGCTGTTTTGAAATCTTGCCTCTTTTCCGGTGATTTCTGCAAGCTTAATCTGCGGTCAGACCATTTGAGGAGGAGTCCCGATGCAAGAGCTGACCCACTACATCAACGGCGAACACGTCAAAGGCACGTCCGGCCGTTTCGCAGATGTCTTCAACCCCGCAACCGGTGAAGTGCAGGCCAAGGTACCGCTGGCCAGCAAGGAAGAATTCGACGCGGCCGTCGAAATCGCCGCCGCAGCCCAGCCCGCTTGGGAAGCCGTGAACCCGCAGCGCCGCGCACGCGTCATGATGAAATTCGTCGACCTGCTGAACCGCGACATGGACAAGCTGGCAGAAGCCCTGTCGCGCGAGCACGGCAAGACCTTCCCCGATGCCAAGGGCGACGTTCAACGCGGCCTGGAAGTTGTCGAATACTGCATCGGCGCGCCGCAGATGCTGAAAGGTGAGTTCACCGACAGCGCCGGCCCCGGCATCGATATGTACTCCATGCGTCAGGCTCTTGGCGTCACCGGCGGTATCACCCCGTTCAACTTCCCTGCCATGATCCCGATGTGGATGTTTGCCCCGGCCATCGCATGCGGCAACGCCTTCATTCTCAAACCGTCCGAGCGTGATCCTTCCGTTCCGCTGATGCTGGCCGAACTGATGGAAGAAGCCGGTCTGCCCGAGGGCATCCTGCAAGTCGTAAACGGCGACAAGGAAGCCGTTGACGCGATGCTCTACAACGACACTGTTCAGTCGATCGGCTTTGTGGGCTCGACCCCGATCGCCGAATACATCTACGGCACCGGTTGCTCGCAAGGTAAGCGCGTTCAGTGCTTTGGCGGCGCGAAAAACCACATGATCATCATGCCCGACGCGGACCTCGACCAGGCCGCCGACGCGCTGATCGGCGCAGGTTATGGCGCGGCTGGCGAACGCTGCATGGCGATTTCGGTTGCGGTTCCGGTTGGTGAAGAAACCGCTGACGCCCTGATCGAGAAACTGATCCCGCGTATCGAAAGCCTGAAAGTCGGCCCCTACACCGCTGGCGACGATGTTGACTATGGTCCGGTTGTCACCGCAGCCGCCAAGCAGAACATCCTGAACCTGGTGGAAAGCGGTGTCGAGCAAGGCGCTGAACTGGTCGTCGACGGCCGCGACTTCAGCCTGCAAGGCTATGAAGACGGCTTCTTTGTCGGCCCGCACCTCTTTGACCGTGTCACCCCCGACATGGACATCTACAAGAAAGAGATCTTTGGCCCGGTTCTGTCGACGGTTCGTGCCGGTTCCTATGAGGAAGCGATCAACCTGGCGATCAGCCACGAATACGGCAACGGCACCGCGATCTACACCCGCGATGGTGACACCGCGCGTGACTTTGCCAACCGGATCAACATCGGCATGGTCGGCATCAACGTTCCGATCCCGGTTCCGCTCGCCTACCACACCTTTGGTGGCTGGAAGAAATCGGCCTTTGGCGACCTGAACCAGCACGGCCCGGATGCGTTCAAATTCTACACCCGCACCAAGACCGTGACCTCGCGCTGGCCCTCGGGCATCAAGGAAGGCGGCGAGTTCAATTTCAAACCTATGGATTGATCCCGATCGTCAAATCTGATCTTAAAAGGGCCGGAGTATCTCCGGCCCTTTCGTTATTTTCGGTAGCCTCTTGTCTGTAAGTTTCAAAATTCTCAAATCTCATGGCCTTGTTTACGTGCGCTACGAGGGATTTGCCCGCCTCGAAGACACCATGCGCACCTTTGGCGAATACGCGCAGCACCCCGATTGCCGCCCCGGCCAGAAACAGCTTGTCGATCTTTCCGATGTGACCGGGATCGAAGAAAATTTCGCCGAACTCATGAAGCTGCAGGCGGCCAAGGCCGATGTCTTCATGTCCGAGGGCGCGCAGACGATCATCGTCTACTATGCCCCGAATGCCCTGAGCCGCAAAATGTGCAACATGATCGTCCGCTCGTGGGAACCTTTTGACTCGGTTGTCGCGCTGGTCATGGAAGATGAAGCACAGGCCCTGTCGGTTCTTGGTCTCGCCGAAACCTCGATTTCCCAGCTGCTGACCACAGCGGCCTGACTAAAAGCACAAAGCCCCGGCGATTTACCGGGGCTTTACCAATTCCTGCGATTGTCATGCTTTACCAGGCAAGCGTTTTGGTATTGGGATCAAACAACCAACCGGCAACGAGATCGGTACTTCCCATGGTGATCCCGTCGATATAGTCGGCTTTGGAGAGGCCCGCGGCTTTCGAACAGGCACCACACATGATCACGGTACCGCCGTCCGCGATGAAGGCCTTGAGCATGTCCTGAACCGAGGTCCCCTTGTCCGCCATCAGGCCGTGAACATGGCTCGGGCGTTTCTTGTCGGCAAGGTAAACGGCCCGTACGTTCATCCAGATCGCCGCATCATGCCCCTGCTTCTGCGCCTTTTGATGGGCAAACATGATCGCTTTGGCCGCGGCCCAGGTGTCATCGGTGGTCAGGTTCACAAACAGGCGCGGCTTGACATCCTCCGCGACCGCGAGCATCGGGCTTAGAACCAAGGCAACCGCCAGAACCAACCGTTTCAAAATCATTTTCATAGACATCTCCAGTCTTCAGCGCGTTTCTCGGCCACAAATATTCCAAATTCAATACATATTAAAGTCAGAACATTACTGCGCTGGAGGGTTATTCTGACGCAGCCCTTCCGCCGCAAGCTTGAAATCACCTTGCTTTCCTGTTGAACTGGTACCCAACTGGCAGGGAGGACGGCCATGTCTTTGAAAGAACCCGCTTTTACCCTTGGCGTAGAAGAGGAATACCTTCTCGTCGACAAGGACAGCTTCGATCTGGCCCCTGCCCCAGAAGCCCTGATGCAAGAGTGCATGAGCGAACTTGAGGGGCAAGTCAGCCCAGAATTCTTGAGTTGCCAGATCGAAATTGGCACCACCGTGTGCCAAACTGTCGGTGACGCGCGCGATGAACTAAAGCGCCTGCGTGCCACGGTGGCGCGTGTTGCGGACAAGCATAACCTTGCCCCCATCGCGGCCTCCTGCCATCCCTTCTCAGACTGGCGCAAGCAACACCACACCGACAAGGAACGCTACAATGCGCTTCGCGATGACCTCGCGGGCGTCGTGCGGCGGATGCTGATCTGCGGGATGCACGTGCACGTCGGCATCGAGAACAAGGACCAGCGCGTCGACCTGATGAACCAGCTTAAGTATTTCCTGCCGCACCTGCTGGCACTGAGCTGTTCCTCGCCATTCTGGCAGGGCGAAGACACCGGTCTCAGCTGTTATCGCCTGACCGTTTTCGACAACCTGCCCCGCACCGGCCTGCCGCCCCGCATGGAAGGCTGGGGGGAATTCGAACGTTCCGTGGCCGCCATGACCGACATCGGGGTGATCGAGGATGCCTCGAAAATCTGGTGGGACCTGCGCCCCTCATCGCGTTTTCCGACCATCGAAAGCCGCATCTGCGATGTCTCTCCGCGCCTCGAAAACACGCTGACGCTGGCCGCACTGAACCAAGCGCTCTGCCGGATGCTCTGGCGTCTGGCCACCAAGAACCAGCGTTGGCGGCTCTATGACAACTTCCTTGTCGCAGAGAACCGGTGGCGCGCGCAACGCTATGGAATCTCGGAAGGTTTGATCGATTGGGGACTCAGGGAAATCGTGCCATTCTCGGAACTCGCACATGAAATCGTCGAACTGATCGAAGAAGACGCGGCCGCGTTGTCTTCGCTGCGAGAGGTGGAAAACACGCTGGCAATCATCGCGACCGGCAACAGCGCCGATCAGCAACGAGCGGTCTACAACGATGCGATCCAGGCCGACTATTCCCACGATGACGCCCTGCGCGCCGTCGTGCGCCACCTGATCGAGGAATTCCATACCGACCTCTAGGCATGGGTAGAAATACGGAAGCACAAATTTGCGGGTTTGTTTTGCAATTTTGCGCGCTGACACACTGCTGCAAGAATTGTATAATTTAACGACTGTTCAATTGCGCGTTTTGGGAGGAACCGATGGATTTCGCACTCACCGAAGAACAAACCCTGATCTTTGATATGGCCAAGGGCTTTGGCGAAGAGCATATCGCTCCCAACGCCCAGAAGTGGGAGGCTGAAGGCAGCATCCCCAAGGAACTCTGGCCGCAACTCGCCGAACTTGGTTTTGGCGGCCTTTACGTTTCCGAAGAATACGGCGGCTCGGGCCTGTCGCGCCTCGATGCCACGCTGGTTTTCGAAGCACTGGCCATGTCCTGCCCCGCCGTTGGCTCCTTCCTGTCGATCCACAACATGTGCGGCGGCATGATCGACAAGTTCGGCAGCGAGGAAACCAAGCAGGCCTGGCTCCCTGCCCTCTGCTCGATGGAAAAGGTCTTCTCCTATTGCCTGACCGAACCTGGGTCCGGTTCCGACGCCTCCGCGCTGCGCACCCGCGCCGAAAAGACCAATGAAGGCTACAAGATGAACGGCACCAAAGCCTTCATCTCGGGCGGCAACTATTCGGACGTCTATGTCACGATGTGCCGCACCGGCGAAGATGGCCCCAAGGGGATCTCGACGATGATCGTGGAAAACGGCACTCCCGGTCTCAGCTATGGCGCCAATGAAAACAAGATGGGCTGGAAAGCCCAGCCTACCAGCCAGGTTCAGTTCGACGACTGCATGGTCCCGCACGAAAACCTGATGGGTGAGGAAGGCAAAGGGTTCTCCTACGCCATGGCAGGGCTTGACGGCGGTCGCCTGAACATTTCGGCTGGTGCCCTCGGCGGCGCGCAGAACGCGCTTGACCTGACGATGCAGTACATGTCCGAGCGCAAGGCCTTCGGGAAGCCGATCAACCAGTTCCAGGCACTTCAATTCCGTCTGGCAGAGTACGAAACCAAACTACAAGCAGCCCGCACCTTCCTGCGCCAGGCGGCTTGGAAGCTCGACACCGGCGCGCATGACGCGACCAAGTTCTGCGCAATGGCGAAACTGATGGTAACCGACGTAGCCTTTGAAGTCGCAAACGGCTGTCTGCAACTGCATGGCGGTTATGGCTATCTGGCGGACTATGGTATCGAAAAGATCGTACGTGACCTGCGGGTTCACCAGATCCTGGAAGGCACCAACGAGATCATGCGCCTGATCGTGTCACGCCAGATGATCGCAGACGCGGCCTGATCACACACACTCAAGCGCCCGGCGAAATCCGGGCGTTTTTCCCGCAACCCGCAAGATTGAAATCACGGGGACTCGCCTACGTCATGAGCGACATTTCCATCCGCAAGGCAGGTAAGACCGGCCGCATCACCTTCACCCGTCCAAAAGCGCTCAACGCGATGAGCTACGAGATGTGCATCGCCATCGAAGACGCATTGGATGCCTGGGAAAATGACAATGACGTCACGATGATCGTGATCGACGCCGAGGGCGAAAAGGCCTTTTGCGCAGGCGGCGACATCGCGGACCTCTACAATACCGGAAAATCCAAAGATTACGCTTATGGTCAAAAATTCTGGGCTGATGAATATCGAATGAACGCCAAAATGTTCGAATTCGGCAAGCCCGTCGCAAGCTTTATGCAGGGCTTCACGATGGGTGGCGGCGTGGGTGTAGGGTGTCACGGCAGCCACCGCGTTGTCGGAGAAAGCAGCCAGATCGCCATGCCGGAATGCGGAATCGGGCTGGTGCCAGACGTCGGTGGATCATACATCCTTGCACATGCACCTGGGCGGATGGGCGAGTATCTGGGCCTTACGGCCGCGCGCCTCAATGCCGGCGACGCAATTACCGCTGGCTTTGCGGACTACTATATCCCCGAAAGCAAGTGGCCTGCCCTGATAGACAATCTGGAAGAGTCCGGTGACTGGACCTTGATCGATGCTGCGGCAACAGACGCACCTGAAGGTCAAGTTGGCCCGATGCTCGAGGAAATCAACGCGACCTTTGGCGGCGAGAGCCTTGTCGACATCGTGAATGCGCTCAAGGCGCAAGACAGCGCATTCGCGCAGGACGCGCTAAAGAAACTGTCGCGCAACTCCCCTCTCGCGATGGGATGTGCCCTTGAGATCATCCACCGTGTCCGCAGCACCAAGGACATTCGCGCCGCGCTTGAGCAGGAGTATCGCTTTACCTATCGCGCGATGGAGCACGGTGATTTTATCGAAGGTATCCGCGCACAGATCATCGACAAGGACCGCAACCCGCAATGGCAGCACAGTTTGGAAACGTTGCCCGCCGTCGCCGTGAGCCAGATGCTCATGCCGCTTGGGGATGCGAAACTGAGTTTTGAAAAGGGAGAATGAGCCATGAAGATCGGATTTATCGGATTGGGCAACATGGGTGGCCCGATGGCGGCCAACCTTGCGAAAGCAGGCCACGAGGTCACCGGCTTTGATATGGCTGAGGTCGCCATTGACGGCGTCACCATGGCCGCATCCGGAACTGAGGCCGCCAAAGGCGCGGATGTGGTGATCACCATGCTACCCAACGGCCAGATCCTGCGCGCCGTTGCGGGCGACATCATCCCTGCGATGGAAAAAGGTGCAGCCCTTGTGGATTGCTCGACCGTTGACGTCGACAGCGCCCGCGCCGTGGCCGAACAGGCCGCCGAAGCGGGCCTTCTGTCGGTGGATGCACCGGTATCCGGCGGTGTTGGTGGCGCGGCCGGCGGCACGCTGACCTTCATGGCAGGCGGATCCGCCGAGGCCTTTGCCAAGGCCGAACCGCTGTTTGACATCATGGGCCAAAAAGCCGTGCATTGCGGCGAAGCCGGCGCAGGCCAGGCCGCCAAGATCTGCAACAACATGATCCTTGGCGTGACTATGATTGCCACCTGCGAGGCCTTTGCCCTCGCAGACAAGCTCGGACTTGACCGTCAAAAGATGTTCGACGTCGTCTCGACGTCTTCCGGCTATAGCTGGACGATGAACGCCTATTGCCCTGCCCCGGGTGTTGGTCCGCAATCGCCGTCCGACAACGACTACAAGCCCGGTTTTGCATCCGAACTGATGCTCAAGGACCTGCGCCTCTCGCAACAGGCCGCGGAAAGCGCCGATGCCGATACCCCTATGGGCCAGATCGCAACAGCGCTTTACGAACAGTTCGTTGAATCCGAAGACGGCCTGGGGATGGATTTCTCCGCCATGCTGCCGCGTTTCGAAAAGCGCGGACGCGGCTGATCGTCCCAAAGAACATGCGAGATGCGCCAACCGCGCGTCTCGCCTCTCGACAAACCGGTACCAGACACCACATAGAAAGGTATCGAGAGTTTGGAGAGAAACATGGCTTCCAAGATTTTTGCCAAGAACGTCGGCGGCAGCGACCGCTGGCTTCGTATCATCGGCGGCGCAACCCTGACCGCCGGGTTCTTCGTGTCGGGTAACCCGCTGCTTCTGATCGGTGTACCGATCGCTGCAACAGGTATCTTTTCGACCTGCTTCCTGTATTCGCTGATTGGCTTCAGCACTGCAAAGACAAGCAGCTAAACCTTAGCGAGGTCGCCGTTATTCAGCGGCGACCTTCTTTGGCTCCAGCATTTCCTTGAGATAGTGGCCTGTGTGGCTCCGCTCGACCTTGGCCACGTCTTCCGGCGTGCCAACGGCAACGATTTCACCACCACCATCGCCCCCCTCGGGGCCGATGTCGATGATCCAATCGGCGGTTTTGACAACGTCGAGATTGTGTTCAATCACCACAACCGTGTTGCCCTGATCCACCAGTTCATGCAGCACTTCCAACAACTTACGTACATCTTCGAAATGCAGACCTGTTGTCGGCTCGTCGAGGATATAGAGCGTCTTGCCTGTTGATCTCTTGGCCAGCTCCTTCGACAGTTTCACGCGCTGTGCCTCGCCGCCCGAAAGCGTGGTCGCCTGCTGTCCAACCTTGATATAGTCAAGGCCCACGCGGCTCAGGGCTTCCATCTTGTCCCGGATCGACGGCACCGCCTTGAAGAATTCCTTGGCGTCCTCGACCGTCATATCCAGAACGTCGGCAATGCTCTTGCCCTTGAACTTGATCTCCAGCGTTTCGCGGTTGTACCGCGCACCGCCACAGGTTTCGCAGGTCACGTAGACGTCGGGCAAAAAGTGCATCTCGATCTTGATGACACCGTCGCCCTGACAGGCTTCGCAGCGCCCGCCCTTGACGTTAAAGCTGAAACGGCCCGGCTTGTAGCCACGTGCCTTTGCTTCGGGCAGACCGGCAAACCAGTCACGGATCGGAGTGAAAGCGCCGGTATAGGTTGCCGGGTTTGACCGTGGCGTACGCCCGATGGGCCGCTGGTCAATGTCGATGACCTTGTCGAGGTGTTCCAGCCCCTTGATGCTTTCGCAGGGCGCAGGGGTTTGCCGGGCGCCATTGAGGCGCATGGAGGCCGTCTTGAACAGGGTCTCAATGGTCAGGGTCGACTTGCCACCACCGGAGACACCGGTGACACAGACAAATTTGCCCAGCGGGAATTCGGCCGTCACGTTCTGAAGGTTGTTGCCCGTGGCCTTTACAACTTTGATAGACTTGCCATTGCCCTTGCGGCGTTCCGTCGGGACCGCAATCTCACGCTGGCCGCTCAGGTACTGACCCGTCAGCGAAGCGGCATCAGCCTTGATGGTCTCGGGCGTTCCGTGGCTCACCACCTGCCCGCCGTGAACACCTGCCCCCGGGCCGATGTCAAAGACATAGTCTGCTTCCCGGATCGCCTCTTCATCATGTTCGACTACGATCACGGTGTTTCCCTGATCCCGCAGGTTCTTCAACGTGCCAAGCAGGCGATCATTGTCGCGCTGGTGCAGACCGATGGAAGGTTCATCGAGCACATAGAGAACCCCCGTCAGGCCCGATCCGATTTGCGAGGCAAGACGGATACGTTGGCTTTCACCGCCGCTCAGGGTGCCGCTCGAGCGCGACAACGACAGGTACTCCAGACCAACGTTGTTGAGAAATCCGAGGCGCTCGCGAATTTCCTTCACGATGGCCCGCGCGATTTCCTGTTTTTGCGCGGTCAGATGATTGGGAACATCTTCGATCCACGCAAGAGCCTCCCGGATCGACATCTGAACAACCTGCCCCACGTGCAGGCCGGCAATCTTCACGGCAAGGGCTTCTTCCCGCAGGCGATAGCCACCACAGGAGCCGCAGGGACGATTGTTCTGATAGCGTTCGAATTCCTCACGAATCCAGTTCGAATCCGTCTCGCGGTACCGCCGCTCCATGTTGGGAATGACACCTTCGAACACGCGGGTGACCTGGTAAACACGGCCCCCTTCGTCGTATCGGAACGGAATTTCCTCGTCGCCCGAACCATAGAGGAACACCTGCTGAACATGCTTGGGCAGGTTTTTCCACGGGGTGTTCTTGTCGAACTCATAGTGATTGGCGATCGCCTCGATGGTCTGCAAGAAATAGGGCGACTTTCCCTTTCGCCACGGGGCCAGGGCACCGTCGTACACCTTCAGCGTGGCATCAGGCACGACAAGACGTTCATCGAAGAACAGCTCTGCACCAAGTCCGTCACAATCCGGACAGGCCCCAAATGGCGCGTTGAACGAAAACAGTCGAGGTTCGATTTCGGGGATGGTGAACCCACTCACCGGACAGGCAAAGTTCTCGGAAAACGTAATGCGCTCGGCGTCGCCTTCACGCGGCGCGGTTTCAAGGATCGCGATGCCATCCGCCAGATCAAGCGCGGTGCGCAGGCTGTCTGCGAGGCGGGTTTCCATGCCCTCGCGAACGACAAGACGGTCCACGACAACATCAATGTCATGGCGGTATTTCTTGTCCAGCGTGGGCGGCTCGTCCAGTTCATAGAACTCGCCATCCACCTTCACTCGCTGGAACCCCTGCTTGCGCAGTTCCAGAAACTCTTTGCGATACTCGCCCTTGCGGTCCCGCACGATGGGGGCAAGCAGATAGCCACGGGTCCCCTCTTCCAGTCCCATGATCCGGTCGACCATATCCTGAACCTGCTGGGCTTCGATCGGCAGGCCGGTTGCCGGGCTGAAGGGCGTACCTGCGCGCGCGAACAGAAGGCGCAGGTAATCGTAGATTTCCGTAACCGTGCCAACGGTCGAACGCGGGTTCTTGGAGGTGGTCTTTTGCTCGATGGAAATCGCCGGTGATAGGCCGCTGATGTGGTCGACATCCGGTTTTTCCATCATATCGAGAAACTGGCGCGCATAGGCCGACAGGGATTCGACATAGCGGCGCTGGCCTTCCGCATAGATCGTATCGAACGCCAGCGATGACTTTCCCGAACCGGAAAGTCCTGTAATCACAACAAGCTGGTCGCGCGGAATATCGACGTCGATACCCTTGAGATTGTGTTCGCGCGCGCCCCGCACCTCGATGTTCTTCAACTCAGCCATCAAAGCCCCCAGTAAACGTAGCCTAGAGATAGGGCAGATGGCGCGAGTCTCCAACAGGAAAAAGTGAACAAAGTGTGAACCTGCGGTTTTCCATTTGTATTCTAATTTTGGAATGTTATATTCAGCACTAACGGGCCAACCACGACGGAGAGGGACAACATGTTCGGATTTCTTTCAGCCGCAAAATCGGGAATGAGCGCACAGGATGCTGTGGCCGGTGCGGAAGAAGGAACTGTGACCATTCTCGATGTGCGCGACCTGGGGGAAGTCAACCAAACCGGTATCGCCAACGGCGCGGTCCACATCCCGCTCATGCGCCTTCGTGACATGGCAGACCCCCGCCATCCGGATTACCACCCGTCTCTCAAAACATCAGACAAGATCGCGGTCTACTGTGCTTCCGGTGCCCGCTCGCACTCGGCCAAGTCGATCCTGTCCCAATTAGGCTACAACGACGTTCACAACATCGGCGGTCTTGCGCACTGGGTGCGTGCAGGTGGCGCGGTTTCCACCGCCTGATCAGGTTTTACGCGCCAGAGCCCAGGCACAGATCGGCATCTTGGGATCATTCTCGAGGCTATCGATCTTTTCATCGTACATCGGCGGCCAGACGTCTTCGAGGTTGCGCTTGGCGGCGTTGCGATTACCCCACTGTTCGGAATGAACCTCGTCCTCGTCAAACCCGCATTCGATCAATAGGTTCTTGAGACCACGCGCCGACCAGCGGGAATTGTCCATTGGCGCGGCGTGGAACGGGATGAAGAACGGCACGGCAACCCAGAAGTGCCCGCCTTTCTTGAGCATCCGACGCACGTTCTTGGTCGCGGCATAGGGCCGGTCAAGATGCTCCCAGACCTGATTGGCAATGATCAGGTCGAATTTGCGCGGCTTGCCTTCCTCGGTCAGGTACGGTCCGGCGCAAATATCGTAGGCCGGATAGCGAAATTTCCGGTACGAGCGGAACTTGAACATCTCGCCCCAATTCCCGGAAATCTCCGCAACATCCAGCTTTTCCGGACCAAGAGACCGGATCATCTTCCGGCTCGACTTGGCCATCACAATACGGTTGAGACTCGGCACGCTCTCTCCCCGAAAATGAACACAAACAAATACTTACATGTGAATGACGCGCCCAAAGGCATCCAAAACGCTTTCGTGCATCATCTCGGAAAGGGTTGGGTGCGGGAAGACGGTTTCCATCAGGTCTTCTTCCGTGGTCTCCAGCTTGCGGCCAATGACATAGCCCTGGATCATCTCGGTCACCTCGGCCCCGACCATATGCGCCCCCAAGAGTTCACCGGTCTTGGCATCAAAGACGGTCTTGACCATCCCTTCCGGCTCCCCCAGCGCGATGGCCTTGCCGTTGCCTATGAAGGGGAAGCGACCAACCTTGACGTCGTATCCCAATTCCTTGGCCTTGGCTTCGGTATAGCCAACCGAGGCCACTTGCGGGTGGCAATAGGTGCAGCCTGCGATGCTTTCGGGTTTGACGGGGTGCGGTTTCTGACCTGCAATCAATTCGGCTACCATGACACCCTCGTGGCTCGCCTTGTGGGCAAGCCATGGCGCTCCTGCGATGTCACCAATGGCAAAAAGGCCGTCAACACCCGTCCGGCAATAGGGATCGGTCACAACATGGGTGCGATCAACCTTCACACCCAATGCCTCAAGCCCAAGCCCTTCGACGTTGCCGACGATCCCGACCGCCGAGATGACCGTGTCGAACTCCAGCTTCTCGACCTTGCCGCCGGTTTCAATATGCGCAGTGACCTTGCCCTTGGCGCGATCCAACTGCTTGACCATGGATTTCTCCATGATCTTCATACCCTGTTTCTGGAAGGCCTTCTTGGCGAAGGCCGAAATCTCGGCGTCTTCCACGGGCAGAACCCGGTCCATGACTTCAACCACCGTCGTGTCTGAGCCCAGCGTATTATAGAAACTCGCGAATTCGATACCGATTGCGCCCGACCCAATCACCAGCAGTTTCTTGGGCATCCGCGGCGGGGTCAGAGCGTGTTTGTAGGTCCAGACCAGATCGCCGTCTGCTTCAAGGCCGGGCAATTCCCGCGCACGCGCACCTGTCGCCAGAACGATATTCGGGGCGGCAAGGGTCTCGGTGCCCTTCTCCCCATTGACGCTGACTTTGCCCTTGGCTGGCAAACTCGCCTCGCCCATGAACACGGCCACTTTGTTCTTTTTCATCAAGTGGCCGATGCCGGAGTTCAGTTGCTTTGCAACCCCACGGGACCGTTTCACGACAGCATCAAGATCAAAGCCGATCTTGTCTGCACTCAGACCGAATTCCGCCGCACGTTCCATGAGATGAAACACCTCGGACGACCGCAACAGCGCCTTGGTTGGAATACATCCCCAATTGAGACAGATGCCGCCCATATGCTCGCGTTCGACTATGGCGACCTTGAGACCAAGCTGAGCACCTCGGATAGCTGCCACATAGCCCCCCGGCCCTGCACCAATCACAATCATGTCGAAGCTTTTGTCGCTCATCCGGACCTCCCAATCTCTTTTGAAAAAGCCTAGAGGAGATTCCCTGAGACATCAACGAACTGCCCGCACCAATCGGTACGGGCAGCTCAGATTTCGACTAGAAGGAAACCGCCTAGCTTGCGGCGCGCAGATCCTCGACAGTGCGTCCATATCCACCGCTGTCGACATAGGCTTTCTCGGCACCCGTAAAGGTGCGGTCCAAAGCATCGTTGCGATACGGAAACCGACCGAAAAGCCGGATGATCTCTCGATGGGCCCGGGCGTGTAGGATGTTGTCATCTCCACCTTCGGGCATCCGCTCTTTCATCAGGCGCACACAGCGTTCCTGGTCGCAGAGGTTTTCGGAGTGCATCATTGGCAGGTAGAAGAACTGCCTTGCCGGTTCGTCGATCCGAAGGTCCCACTTTTTGTCCACGGCCGCTTTGGCCGCAGCCAGTGCAACCCGATCAGACGCGAAGGCGCGGGATGTGCCGCGGAACATGTTGCGTGGGAACTGATCGTTCAGGATCACGTAGGCCAGGACACCGCTTGGATAGGTCAGCCACTGGGCGAAGTTGCCTTCCTGAGCCTTTTTCCACGTGTCCATGAACTTGTCTCTGATCTTCTGATCAAGCTCTTCGGACACAGCGTACCAACCCTCTGGCCCGGTTTCATCGAGCCAGAAACTCAAAATCTCTTCGGGGCTGCTCATTGCCCTGTCTCCTCACCTTCATCACCACCCAAGTGACATAAAAACGTTACACAGGATGTTGGCAGGTTTAACAGTAACAATTTGCGTCAATGACGACATATTATGTCGCCGTCGCGCTTTCTTCCTCTTCCTGGGCCGTTTCGATGGCAAATTCCTGCGCAACTTCAACCGCAACTGGTGACGAAGTGGGCAAGACAGGCGCGTAAGCCCCTGTTTCTGCAACTGTTGCACGGCGTGTCATCCGGTACGCGGCATAGCCCCCCATCACTAGAAGCAAGGCCGCGATGAACAGGAAGAACCCCTGCGCGCCGATGGCCCCCATGATCCAGCCAGTCAAAACCGGGCCGGCAATTGCCCCAACGCCGTTGATGAAAACCATCCCGCCAGAAGCTGCGGCCATGTCTTCGACATCAAGAAAGTCGTTGGTGTGGGCGATCAGCAGCGAATACAGCGGGTTGGACATGCCCCCTACCAGCGTTGCCGCCACAAGCAGCATCCAGAAGCTGCTGCCCGATGCCATGCCGATCAATGCGCCGACACCACCAACGAGAGCGGCAACCATGATGAGGACACGACGGTCCATTCGGTCAGACATCCATCCCAGCGGATATTGAACAATCGTCGCGCCGACATAGAAGGCCCCTACAAAGATCGAGATTTCCCCAACGGACAGGCCAATCGAGGCTCCGTATACCGCCGACATGCCAAACTGCGCCGAGAACACGCCCCCAAGCAGGAACATACCGACAGCGCCCAAAGGCGAGTTCTTGGCAAGCTCCCTGAGGCTCATCGGTTTGGTGGCATCGAATGCCGGCGTCGGAGAAATGCTGAGAAGAATGGGGGCGAAGGAGATCGAAACCAGCACCGACGGGATGATGAACAAGACGTACCCCGAAGGGTCTGCCGTCACCAGAAGCGCCTGCGCGGCAACGATACCGATCATCTGAACGATCAGATACAGCGAGAGGGCCTTGCCACGGGTCTCGTTGGTTGCTGCGTTGTTGAGCCAGCTTTCCGCGGTCACGTACACGCCGGAAAAGCAGAAACCGATGATCACACGCCCGACGATCCACACCCAGGGATGCGCGAAGGTCGGAAAGAGGATCAGAACAGCCGAAATGAACGAAGCAAGCGCCGCAAAGACACGCACGTGGCCAACCCGGCGGATCATCTCGGGTGCCATGCGCGACCCACCAAGGAAGCCAAGGAAGTAGGCCGACATGACAATCGACATCTCAAGCGTCGAGAAGCCCTCGATTTCACCGCGAATACCCAAAAGCGTTGACTGAAGACCGTTGCCGACCATCAGAAGCATCATGCCCAGCAGCAGCGCCCAAGCATTTGAAAGGAACATGAACATCGCGGTCTCCTTACTCGAATCCACTGCGAGATAACGCGGTTGCGAGTCGCAGATAAACCTTATCTGCGACTTCGAAGTGTCAAACCCGGCAGAATACGACTCTTACGGTATCAGCAAAGACGCATCGCCATAGGAGAAAAATCTGTAGCGCTCTGAAATCGCATGATCATACGCCCTGCTCATCCGGTCCTGCCCCATGAGTGCCGAAACAAGCATCATCAGCGTGGACTTCGGCAGGTGGAAATTGGTCATCAAGGCATCGGCCACGTGAAAAGTGAAACCGGGGTAGATGAAAATGTCAGTTGCGCCTGTCCAGGGTGCAATCTGTCCGCCACGTCCCGCGCTTTCGATCAGACGAAGCGCCGTGGTGCCCACCGGAATAACCCGCCCACCGCCAGCCTTGGTCTCCGCAATTTCCTGCGCAGCGATCTCGTTGACCTGCCCCCATTCAGAGTGCATCTTGTGTTTGGTCACGTCGTCGACCTTGACGGGCAGGAAAGTCCCCGCCCCCACGTGCAGGGTGACATAGGTAAAGCCGACACCCTTCGCGGCAAGCCTCTCCAAAAGTGGCTCGTCAAAATGCAAGGATGCGGTCGGTGCCGCCACCGCTCCGGTGTTGCGGGCAAAGACGGTTTGATAGTCATCCTTGTCCTGCTCGTCCGCCGCGCGTTTGGCCGCAATATAGGGCGGCAAGGGCATTGACCCGACATCTGCCAGCGCCTGATCGAAATCATCTCCGGCAAGATTGAACCGCAGTTCCCCCTGCCCGTCCGCCTTGTGTTCAAGCGTGGCAGACAAGGCATCCGAGAAAACGATCACTTCGCCTTCGCGGATTTTCTTCAATGGTTTCAACAATCCCATCCACGTGCCCGAGGCCTGCGGCTCAAGCAGGGTCACTTCGATCTTGGCGCGGGTTTCCCCTTCCGGCCCGCTGCGCGCCCGAAATCCCGTCAACCGCGCAGGGATCACCTTGGTGTCGTTGAGAACAAGCCGATCACCCGGCTGCAGCCAGTCGACAAGGTCGGTCACAACTTGATCCAATATTTCGTCCCCATTCGCCACCAGAAGGCGGGCAGAACTGCGAGGAGACGCGGGACGCGTCGCAATGAGGTCTTCGGGAAGGTCGAAGTCGAAATCGGAAAGCTGCATGAAGCTCAGTCTTTTAGCTTGGGTGGCGGGCGGCGGAAAATCTCTCGAAAGAAGCCCGGCGTCAAGGCCGATAGCGGATTGACGGATACTCGAAGTGCATCCGGCTGCCCTTGCAAACGATAGTTGAAGGCAATCAAGCCCTCTCCTTTCTTGGAGATCACCCGACCAATGGCATTCACGAAGTAGATCGGCGAGATCGCACCCTGAAAGTCCATCTGCTTGGTCGTCATGTCATAGGCCCCATCCATCGAGACCCCCATTGAAGGTCCGACCGCGCTACTCTGTGTCACGATTATCTGCCGTGGCGTTAGACGGAACTGCCCGGACAGTTCGGAAAAAGTGATACCTGGTCCATTCAGCTGATCCAAGAGACCGACAATACTGATCGCGTTGATCAATTCGGCAAGCGCCGGTGCGCCCTGCACTTTCACGCCATTCGCAGCAACGGTGCCATCGTAGGTGCCCTTGCGTTCATGAGGAACAAGCGAGACATCCATCGTGCCCTGCGGGGCGGCCTTGGCAAACCCAAGTGCATCGATCACCTGACCTGCCCGCTCTGAAAAAATGCGAAAGGCGCTGCGCCCGTTTTCGTGGGGAAGTACCTGGCCATTGACGGGGGCAATCCCGTTCAGGTTTCCGGAAAATGCGCCTCGAAGACCGCCCGATTGCACAAACTCGGCCCGCACGCCGGAAAGAAACAGGTTTTCGCTGACCTGCACGCGGTCAAGACGCGCAGAAATCGGGCCCGCGGCCTGCCCTCCGCTTGAGCGACCACCACCCGTCGGCAAGCCCCGAACATCGGCGACACCTCCGGTAATCACCACCTCCGGAGACTTGCCCTTCCCACGCCCGCGCAACTCGGCCTGTCCCTGAAACCAGTTGCCAATCGAAAGCTCTTCGAAACTGGCCAGCTGCAATCCGCCAGCGTCACTGAGGGTCACGCTCCCCTTCGCATCCAGTCCGGAGGCCGAGAAGGAAAGACGATCCACCTTGGCCGGTGTCGTCAAGGTCACATCCACCTCAAGTTCACCTGATTTCTCCTTCGGCTTGCTCCAGCCGATTGGTGCAAGCGCCAGACGCACCCCGGAGACATCCGAGGACAAAGAGAGCTTGGGGGGCGTTCCCCTTGCGAAATCAATGCGAAAATCTGCTGTTCCCTGCCCCGTCAAGGCCCCCTCTGGCAAGCCGATGTTGAATTCGTCAATCGCACGTTTGCTAAGTTCGCTGATGCCAACGAGCTCGCTCGTGGCCCCTTTTCCCCGCCCGATCCCGGTTTTGAAGGTGGCGGACACCGGAAGCGCGCCCACCACGCCTGTTCCCGAAATCGTCAGCAAATCGTTCGTAATGACACTCTCAACCTGCCCGCGGATTTCCTTGTCCTTGATAAAATGTGAGGTTCGAATGTCGCTGCTCGTGGCCTTGGCGACAAAGTGAACCTCTTCAATTGGCACCTTCTTCTTGAGGCGAAGCTTAATGTCGCCTTCTGCTTTCACGTGCCCTTTGGCCAGGCCAACCGGAAGTTTGACCTTGTCCATGATCGAAAGCGGAGGCCGGTTTAACAGCGACAAAGCCGCGGTGATATCGCCCTGCGCCTTGGCCTGAACATGGGCCGGTGCAATCTTCTGCCGGGTGTCGAGGATCGTGAACCCCGTCCCCGTGACATCCACGTCTCCGCCTTCGTCCGCCGTGACAATCCCTCGCTCCGCACCGACACGGAACTGATTGTCCTTGAACATCGCGTAACCGGCACCACCCTTAATGACCGGAAGGGCCTTCATGAAGCGCAGCGTCAGATCATCAAATTGAAAATCCGCATAAATCGACGGAGGTTGCGCGACACGGGATCTCACGGCCAGATTGATGTCACGCATGTTCATTTGGTGCACATTCTCTGAAATCCAGGTGCGCAGCTTGGGTTTCACTTGTTCCGGCCATAGGTTCAGGACAGCCTCCGGATGCGTGGCGGTCATGTGACCATTCAGGGCGTACTCCCAATTGTCTTCTCCGGTCGAGAGCTGCCCGTCCAGAAGCAGCATCTGCCCCCCCTGCCGCAACACCATTTGTCCGAGTGAGAGTTCAAAGGGATCAAGTTGCAATCTGAAGTCAGCAAATGACTGATCCAGCGAAACCGGTGTTTCCTCCAAGAGCATCGGATTGACTTCAAGCTGGTCCAGCTGAAGCTGAACCACCATCTCTTCGGGCACCCCCTGCGTGAGGTCACGCAGGTGGGCGGTTCCATGAGCAATTGCCCGCAACCAATTGGCTTGAATAGACAATTCATCCAGAATCAGAGAATTTGTATCCGGGTGATACGACAGATAGGTGTGGGCCTGCTCGAAGGGCACCGGACGCACGGTATCGTTGGGTTGAACGACCCCTTCGCCGATCTGAAGTGCGATGCTGGTCTGACCCAGGGCACCATTTTCGTCGGTCGAAGCCCGCAAAGACCCGGAAATCGGCGCCCTCAGAATGTCGAGCCAGGCAAGCGCAGGTGTCTGCGACGCGATGTCTTCCGACGGCATATCCTCGAAGGTCACCCCGAAATCTGCGACGTCAGAGCCAAACCGCGTGGAATACGTCACCTCAAGCGAAGACACATAGGCCCGCGCTCCGACAGCCACGAGGTTAGCCGACAACGAAACGTCATCCCCGTCCCGTTTCAGACGTGCCTGCCCACCATCGATTGTCCATGCCTTTCCAGCCCGTACGTCCTCATATCGCAGGGTGACGGAGTCCAATTGAACACTGTCCAAAGAACGCAGGCCGTCACGCGACAGAACGGCTTTGATCTGACGCCCGATATCCGGAACTTGCGTTTGCCGGTTGATTGGATCAACCGACTGCCCCGCACCGCCGATTGCCACGTCGATGGCCCCATCCCGAAGCCGGCGCACGATCAGGTAGATTCCGGAAATCCGTATTGAACTTGGGGCAATCTGCATGTCCCCCAAGGCCCCGGCCGATAGCGCCGTTTCGATTTCCTCGACTTCCACAACACCGCCGGTATCCGGGTCACTCAGAGTGATCCCGCGGGCTTGAATCCGGGGTACCCACCCCTCATCAACCACCAGCAAAATATCGCCGATTGTCGTCTCCAATTGAGGGAAGCGCTCGACCAGCTCGTGTTCGATACGGTCCTTGGCCCAATCCGGCAGCGTGATAGGACGCCCGACAACAGCAAAGATTCCAACCGCCACAAACAGGGCCAAACCGGCAAGGCTAATCAACACCCAAAGGCCTATGCGACGCCTGCGGCGTGGCCGCGGACGTTCTTCAGGCGCGCTATTTGGGGTCTCGTTCAGAGGTTTTCTCTTTCGGTTTGCTTTGGACTTGCCCGCCCTATCTCATCATATACGTTATGGCCACCAGACCCAAGGAATCTCAAGATGTTTGAACTGCTTGACCCCGCTCCGGACTTCACACTTCCGGCAACCGGCGATGCAACTATCACGCTCTCTGACATGCGCCCTTCCCCTGTCGTGCTCTTCTTCTATCCGCGCGACAACACCCCGGGCTGCACTAAGGAAGCCATCGGCTTTACCGAGGCGCTTGCAGAGTTTGACGCGCTCGGCGTGAAAATCATCGGCATCTCGAAAGACGATATGGCGTCACACGAGAAGTTCGTGGCCAAGAAGGAACTGGGAATGCCGCTGGTGTCCGACGCCGAAGGCGACGCCTGCGAACGCTACGGTGTCTGGAAAGAGAAAAAGATGTACGGCAAAACCTTCATGGGCATCGAACGGTCGACGTTTCTGATTGACGCAGAGGGCCGGGTCGCCGCGATGTGGCGCAAGGTCAAGGTCGACGGACACGTCGCCGAAGTCCTGGAGGCGGCAAAAGCCCTGTGACGACCAAATCTCTATCTCAAATGGCCGTCGAAGTGCTGACCACTGCCGACGGCCGCGCCAAAACCGCCCTGTCGCACAAATACGCTGCGGAATGGTTTGCGTCGCGCAAGGCCGAAGCACCACTGGCCATCGGGGACGCAATGCCGCCCGACCGCCCGTCGCGTCCCGAAAAGCCCGAACTCCTCTCGCCGCGCGATGTCCCCAAACGCCGCCCCGGCAGCCCGCAGGGACGCATCGCCCTTTTGCATGCCGTTGCCCATATCGAACTGAACGCTGTGGATTTGCACTGGGACATCGTCGCGCGGTTCACTGATACTCCGATGCCGCTTGGTTTCTATGATGATTGGGTCAAGTCGGCCAATGAAGAATCGAAACATTTCAACATGGTATGCGATTGCCTTGAAGAAATGGGCAGCTTCTATGGGGCGCTTCCCGCGCATGCTGGCATGTGGCGCGCCGCAGAAGACACGGCAGAGGATTTCCTCGGGCGGCTGGCAGTGGTTCCAATGGTACTCGAGGCCCGTGGCCTTGATGTGACGCCCGGCATGATCGAGATCTTCAAGAAGGCCAAGGAAACCCAGACCATCGAAGCCCTGAACGTGATCTACGCCGAAGAAGTCGGCCACGTGGCATACGGGTCCAAATGGTTCAACTTTCTCTGCGGCAGGGACAACCTTGATCCCAAGGCCGAGTTCCACGCGCTTGTTCAAAGGTACTTCCACTCGGCCCTCAAGCCTCCTTTCAACGAGGAAAAACGCGCCGAAGCGGGATTGCCGCCTGACTTCTACTGGCCGCTTGCCGATGAATTGCCGCCGCCCTACGCGCGCTGATCGGCAGAAGATTGCCAACCGCGCCCATGCGCCTCATTGAGAAATCCCCGGAACTGGGCAAAAAACTTGCCCGGTTACGCCCAAATCGTTAAGACATCCGCGACCGGGCCAACCAAGAGCCTGGAGATGGGGCAAGGGACTAAGGAAAACAAAGTGCGCACGCGTCTGGCAATTCGAACACACGCCTTTCTGGAACGGTACTTCCCCGAACGTCGCCTGTTTCTGCGCTCCGAAGATGACACGCGTTTTATTCGCCTGCGCCCCAGCACCCAATTGGTCGGCTTTCTGGGCGGAACCTTCTTTGTCGCATGGACGATCATTGCCACCGCGATCCTGCTTATGGACTCGATTGGCGCTGGCAATTTCCGTGAACAGGCACGCCGTGACCAGCAGACCTATGAACAGCGTTTGAACGATCTCTCGGACGAGCGCGACGCCCGCACAGAAGAAGCCCTCGCGGCCCAGGAACGATTCAACTCTGCCCTGACCCAGATTTCGGCCATGCAATCGGAACTCCTGGCCTCGGAAACGCGTCGTCGTGAACTTGAGACCGGTATCGAAGTGATCCAGGCCACCCTGCGCCGCACCATGAGCGAGCGTGATCTGGCCCGACTGGAAGCGACAGAACTCAAAGACGATGCTTCAGGCGATGTTTCTGCGCTGGCCGCTGGCTCGCCGCTTGGGAATGAGATGGTCACCGCGCTTTCTGATGCGTTGCAAGAGACCGCTGCGGAGCGTGACAAGGTGATCAGTGACGCCCGCGCAGCGCTAGACCTTGCCGAAGAAATGCGTCTGGAACTGGCCCTGATGGAAGAAAAGAACGATCAGATCTTCCGCCAGCTGGAAGACGCCATGACCGTATCTGTGGAACCTCTTGAAAAGATGTTCCAATCCGCCGGTCTCGACACCAAGTCGTTGCTGGAAGAAGTGCGCCGTGGATATGATGGTCAGGGCGGCCCGATGCTGCCTCTGTCGTTCTCCACGAAGGGCGGCGAACTGACCGAGGAAACCATCCGCGCCAACAATCTGCTGGACAAGATGGATCGCCTGAACATCTACCGTATCGCGGCGGAAACCGCCCCGTTCACGGAACCCCTACGCGGCGCGTTCCGCTACACCAGCGGATTTGGCATGCGCTGGGGACGGATGCACAAAGGCACGGATTTCGCGGCCCGTCACGGCACGCCGATCTATGCCACCGCAGACGGCGTGGTCATCCACGCCGATTGGCAGTCGGCCTATGGCCGCCTGATCAAGATCCAACATGAGTTTGGTATCGAAACACGTTACGCCCACCTCTCCAAAATCCGTGTAAAGAAAGGCCAAAGGGTCTCGCGCGGAGACCTTATTGGTGATATGGGCAACTCTGGACGTTCCACCGGAACACACCTTCACTACGAGATCCGGGTCAATGGCCGGGCCGTGAACCCGATGAAATTTATCAAGGCTGGAAGAGATGTTTTCTAAGAGCAAGATCAACGAACCCGCACCGAAATCTGCCGACCCGGCCAAGCCTGCTGCCCCCGAGGCCGCACCTGCGCCGAAACCGGCAGCCGACTTCAAGGCAAGCCCTGCCCCGGCGGCCCCCAAGGCCAAGCCCCCGGCATCGGTTCTGTCCTCGGACCTGCACATCACCGGTAACCTCAAGACCACCGGTGACATCCAGGTCGAAGGCACTGTCGAAGGCGACATCCGCGCCCACCTGCTGACGGTTGGTGAGACTGCCACCATCAAAGGTGAAGTGGTTGCAGACGATGTGGTTGTGAATGGCCGCATCGTGGGCCGCGTACGTGGCCTCAAGGTGCGCCTGACCTCGACCGCGCGTGTCGAAGGCGACATCATCCACAAGACCATCGCGATCGAAAGCGGTGCGCATTTCGAAGGTTCGGTACAGCGTCAGGACGATCCGCTGACCAAGAAAGCCGCAGCACCCGCCAAGAAGGCAGCGCCTGCCGCAGACGCATAAGTGATTGCAAAATCACACGAAAACGCCGCCCTTCGAGGCGGCGTTTTTCGTTGTTCCATTTCTTTGCTTACGGCCCCAGCATCCATTGCCCATCGGGCCAGAACACATGGTAGGCAAAGGCGAACATCACATCATGCGGCAGGTCCCTGCCCTGCCCGTCGCGCACCCGGATTGATCCGACGTCCCGCCCGCTGGCAATGTCCGCGGTGTCCAGCGCGGATGCCTGCCCGGGGGTCCAGCTGATCACAACACCCGCTTCGCGCAGGGTCTTGACCTTGCGCAGCCGTTCCATCGGCCAAGCCCGATCCCCCACCCGAATGACCCGAGCCAGCGCGGGAATGTCATGTGGTGGCAACTCACCGCTGTAAAGGAACGGACGGTAGGAGCTGTCGTACCTTTCGTATGGATTGCGGCCGTAGCGGCGGTTGAAGGGTGGCTCGGCCATCACCAGCGCATCGGGGTTGCGGGTGCGGAACTGGTCCCAGCTTTCAAGCCATGACGGCAGAGGTTCCAAGACCCTGCCCGTCAACTCCCCGACGATGGCGGTGCCGGTCGCTTGCTGCCACCAGCTTTCGGTTTCGCGGTCGTACATGACCATGTCGGAATTGCGCAATTTACCACTTACACCGAAGGTCAGTATCACGTCGGTATTACGTCGGTAATACGACAGTGCGGAATTGCACAGCGGGCAAAAGGTTACCGCAACGGGCGTTCCGTCGATCTCGTCATTCACGATCTCATGCCAGGTCAGATACCGCAGCGGATAGGCCCGTGGCAGCGATCCCTCAAGCTCGACCGTGATGACAGGTTCCGTGCCCTTGATGCGGGCTTCATCCTTGACGAAGATGAATTGCGGATCGGTGATCGCCGGAATGCCGTCCTTGGGTGGCCCGCCCGAAAGGATCTCGACCCAGTTCGACACGCTTGTCTTGCTGAAGTCCGTGTTGGGCCATTCGTGTTTCCAGAATGACGGATCGGCGCTTGTGCTGCCCGTAATCCCGATCGCCAAGGCGGTGGCGAGGACGTGTCTCATGAACATGAGGGCTCTCCCTTCCCTGCTTGCCGGAAAGGGTGCGACGAAAAAGGGGGGCCGCATAGCCCCCCTCACAATGGTGTGAATGCCTTTGACCGGGCTAGTCGGTCACGGTCACCTTTTTCATCATGTCCGGCTGACCCAGAACGGCACCGTTGCGGCCCTTGCCGCGCTTGATGGCGTCGACAACGTCCATGCCCGCGGTCACCTTGCCAACCACGGTGTACTGACCGTCCAGAAAGCCGCCTTCGGCAAACATGATGAAGAACTGCGAGTTGGCCGAGTCGGGGCTCTGCGACCGCGCCATGCCGACGATGCCGCGTTCATAATGCACATCCGAGAACTCGGCAGGCAGATCAGGGCGCGAGGAGCCGCCACGGCCCGCCATGCGCATGTCACTGCCAATCTTGCCGAATTGCACGTCACCGGTCTGAGCCATGAAGCCGTCGATCACACGGTGGAACACCACGTTGTCATAGGCGCCTTCGGCGGCCAGCGCGGTGATCTGCTCTACGTGCTTGGGCGCGACGTCTTCGAACAGGTCGATGGTGACGGTGCCGTTGGCCTCGCCCTCGATCTCGATTTCGAGACCGCTGGCAAACGCCGGGCCGGCCATGAGGGCCATTGCAAAGCTGAGGTTACGCGTCCACATCGGCCGCCACCTTCACCGAAACCATGCGGTCGGGATACATCGGCGGCTCGCCGCGTACGATGGCGTCGACATGGTCCATGCCTTCGATGACACGGCCGTAAACGGTGTATTGGCCGTTCAGGAAGTGGTTGTCCTTGAAGTTGATGAAGAACTGCGAGTTCGCGCTGTCGGGCATCTGGCTGCGGGCTGCGCCAAGGGTGCCGCGATCATGCGGGATGCGCGAGAATTCGGCCTTGAGGTTCGGCAGGTCCGAACCGCCGGTGCCGGCGCGGCGCAGATCAAAGTTGTTTTCCATGTTGCCGTTGGCAACATCGCCGGTCTGGGCCATGAAACCGTCGATCACGCGGTGGAAGGCAACGTTGTCATACTGACCCGAGCGTGCCAGCTCTTTCATGCGTTCGCAGTGACCCGGCGCGATGTCGGTCAGCAGCTCGATTACGACGGTGCCGTCTTTCAGCTCCATCAGGATGGTGTTTTCGGGATCTTTGATCTCGGCCATGGGGCCCTCCTGTCATGTCTTTGGGCGCTAGTTAATCATGCCGCACGCGAAAGCCAAGCCGCCCCATTGACCTAAGCCGCGTTTCCTATAGAGAACGCGGCAAATGTTTTCATTTTCGGAGTTGCAAAGATGGGCTGGAAAACACTCGACGAGATGGACCTGAACGGCAAGCGCGTTCTGACCCGCGTGGATATCAATGTGCCGATCGTGGATGGGGTTGTTACCGATGCGACCCGTATCCGGCGTATCGCCCCCACCGTGAAGCATATCCTCGAGGCCGGTGGCCGTCCGGTTTTGCTCGCACACTTTGGCCGCCCGGGTGGCGAACGCCGTGCCAACCTGTCGCTGGAACAGCTGGTTTCGACCCTGGAACGCGCCTTCGAAGCGCCCGTCGTCTTTGCCGCCGACTGTGTAGGCACCGAGGCCGAACTGGCGGCAGAAACCTTGCAACCGGGCCAGGTGCTGCTGCTGGAGAACACCCGCTTCCATGCCGGTGAAACCAAGAACGACGCCGACCTTGCCGCTGGCATGGCCAAGCTGGGCGATGTTTACTGCAACGATGCCTTCTCGGCGGCGCACCGTGCGCACAGCTCGACCGAGGGTCTGGCCCGTCTCCTGCCCGCTTGCGCAGGCCGCCTGATGCAGGCCGAACTCGAAGCGCTGGAAAGCGCGCTTGGCAAGCCGAACCGCCCCGTTACTGCGGTTGTCGGTGGTGCGAAAGTGTCGACCAAGCTGGAACTGCTGTCGAACCTGATCGAGAAGGTCGACAATCTTGTGATCGGTGGCGGCATGGCCAACACCTTCCTTGCGGCCAAGGGCTATGACATCGGTGTGTCGTTGGCCGAACGCCTGATGGTGGATACCGCCAATGAGATCATGGCCAAGGCAGAAAGCACCGGCTGCAACATCCTATTGCCGACCGACATCGTCGTGGCCCGCAAGTTCGAAGCCCACGCCGACCACGAAATTCTGCCGCTGGACGCCTGCCCCCCCGACGCGATGATCCTTGATGCCGGCCCAAAGAGCGTTGAAGCCATTGCCGCGGTTCTGTCCGAGAGCAAGACCCTGATCTGGAACGGCCCGCTGGGCGCCTTCGAAATCGAACCCTTCGACGCGGCCACCAACGCGGCCGCCCTCAAGGCAGCTGCCCTGACCCGCTCGGGCCAGCTGGTCTCGGTTGCAGGCGGTGGCGATACCGTTTCGGCGCTGAACGCGTCGGGCGCTGCGGGCGACTTCAGCTATATCTCGACCGCTGGTGGTGCCTTCCTCGAGTGGATGGAAGGCAAGGTTCTGCCCGGCGTCGCGGCACTCGAGCAATAAGATCAGGCGGGGCGCGAATTTCGGGATCAACCGCAGCCCGTTAGCGCCACCACGATTGCATGACGCGCCCTGCTGTCTTATGAGCGGGGCGCATTCATTATGCATCTGCGGAAATTGCAATTTTTCAAGGGCGGGAACAGATATGTCCAACCAAGCACAAATCGAAAAGATGACCTCCGGCGCCGGTTTCATTGCCGCCCTTGACCAGAGCGGTGGCTCGACCCCGAAAGCTCTGCGTCTCTATGGCGTCGAAGAAGACCAGTACGGTTCGGAAGCCGAAATGTTCGACATGATCCACGCCATGCGCGCGCGCATCGCGATGGCCCCGGCCTTTACCGGCGAGCGTGTGATCGGCGCGATCCTGTTCGAAATGACCATGGACCGCGAGATCGACGGCAAATCCACCGCCTCCTACATGTGGGAAGAGCGCGGCGTCGTGCCGTTCCTGAAGGTCGACAAGGGTCTGGCTGACGAAGAAAACGGCGTTCAGCTGATGAAACCGATGCCCGAACTCGACGCGCTTTGCGAACGTGCGGTCAAGGCGGGTATCTTCGGCACAAAGATGCGCTCGGTCATCAGCGCCGCAAACGCCGAAGGCATCGCCGCCATCGTCGCGCAGCAGTTCGAAGTTGGCAAACAGATCCTTGGCCACGGCCTTGTGCCGATCATCGAGCCGGAAGTGACCATCTCGATTGCAGACAAGGCAGAAGCAGAAGACATCCTGCTGGCAGAGATCACCAAACAGCTGGACGCCCTGCCGGAAGACCAGCAGATCATGCTCAAGCTGACCCTGCCAGAAACCGCGAACCACTACAAACCGCTGGTGGACCACCCGCGCGTGATGCGTGTCGTGGCCCTGTCGGGCGGTTACAGCCGTGACGAAGCCAACGAGCGCCTGTCGAACAACACCGGTGTCATCGCGTCGTTCTCGCGTGCCCTGACCGAAGGTCTGTCGGCACAGCAGTCGGACGAAGCGTTCAACAGCACCATCGCCGGCACCATTGACAGCATCTACAACGCATCTGTTGCGGGCTAAGGTCTCAGGGCCGTTACGCGGTCTTTGAACACATCTGACACGACGGTTTCCGCGGCATCGCGGAACCGTCTCATGAGGGCGGGTTTGCCCGAGGTTTTGCGCCACAACAGGCCAACCGTTCGAAACAGCCCGCCTTTCATCGGCACCACCACCACATCGCCGTCTGTCTCATGCACCTCCGACCGCACATAGAGCGACGGAAGCAACGTTACCCCCATGTTCATCGCAACCATCTGGCGCAGGGCGTCCAGGCTGGTGCCTTCATAGTCATCGCGCAGGTTGGCCCCGGCGTCGGCGCTCAGGCGGGCGATCTGTGTCTTCAGCGCATATGTCGCTCCAAGTGACAGCATATCCAGGCCTTCAAGGTCCTGCTTTTCGATTAGGGCCTTGCCCGCCAACGGATGATCCCGCGCCACGGCCAGCAACAGGGGTTCACGGTAAAGCGGCACCGAGACCAGATCGTCGGAACGCACCGGCAGTTGCGCCAGCACAAGATCGTGTCGCCCGGTCTTTAGTTCTTCCAGCAGCTCTGCAGGTGCGCCATCCCGCGCCAGCAGTTTCAGATCAGGGTGTACCGCATGCAGATGGCGCAGGAGTTGCGGCAGGACATAGGGGCCGATGGTCGAGGTCGCCGCAAGCCGCAGGGTGCCGGACACGCCCTCTTGCAGGGACCGGGAGAGCCCCATCAATTGCTCGACACCGTCGAGAATGCCCTGGCAATGCCCCAGAACCTCGCGCCCCGCAGGTGTCAGCACAACGCCACGTCGGCCGCGTTCGACGAGGGCGACCTCCAGAGTGGATTCGAGCGCGGTGATCTGCTGGCTTAGCGAGGGCTGGCTGAGGTCCAGTTGTTCGGCTGCGCGTCGGTACTGGCCGCACTGGGCCAGCACGGCGAAATAACGCAGTTGTTTTAGCGTCGGCAGAGGATCTTGCATTGGCAGCCACCTAATATAGGAAAAACCTAAGTTACTAAGTGGGAACTTAGCATTCTTTCTATGATTGCAATGCCCATCTCATCACCAGCAGGGAACTCCTGCGTTTTCGCAAACCAGATGGGAGGCTTGGCATGACCAGCAAAATCGTACAGCGCGTTGAGTCCTTGGCGGCACATGTTTCGGCGCTGAGGACGCGTCACCGGAAACTCGACCGGCAGATCCTCGAGGAACAGCACCGCCCCGCACCGGACTATGGCAAGCTGCGCTGGCTCAAGGCGCGCCGTCTTGTCCTGCGTGATCAGGTGGCCCGCTACGAAGGTCTGATGTCATCGCTCAAGCCTCTCGCTGGCCATTCGCTCGCCCGCAAAGGCGCCACTGCCTACCAGGAAGGAGCCGCGTGATGGGGTTTCTGAATTTCCTGAACGCCTCGCGGCTCATGCAGAGTTCCAAGATCGACGAGTTGGTCGAAGCCCTTGGAGAGGATGATGACGGGCCGGACGGCGGCAGCTTCAGGCGGCGCAAGCGGGACAAGCACCTGTCCATCAAGCCGCGCAAACGCAAGAAGCGCAGCTTTGACTGGTTCGACGACTGAATTTTGAAGGTCTCGCCGGGGGCGCCCGGCGGGGCCTTCGGGTCAAGCCAGCCGCGAGAGAATACCATCGGTGTCCAACCCGCTCACGGAACCTGCCACGCTGCCACGCTGCTGGGCAACGCGGCTGGTGATGAACCCATCGACAACCGCATTGGGCGCGGTGCGCATCAGCGCCGCTGCCGTCAGCAACGAGGCCAGGTTCTCGGCAAACCAGCGGGCCTCGTATTCGGCAGGCAGGGCCGGCCAGCGGTCACGGTGTTGCTGAAGGGCCGAGTCATAGCGGGCATCCGTCCCGCGCGCACCATCGAGCACGGCATTCAGGGCCTCTGCCGCACGCGGTTCACGGGCCAGGGTGCGCATGATGTCGAGACAGATCACATTCCCCGACCCCTCCCAGATCGAGTTGAGCGGTGCCTCCTTGTAAAGCATCGGCATTGGCGTGTCCTCGACGTAGCCCATCCCGCCAAGTACCTCCATCGCCTCGGCCACGACGGAAATACACCGCTTGTTTGACAGGTACTTCGCCAGCGCGACCCCGATCCGGGCCAGGGCGCGGGCCTCATCATCATCGCGGTCAAAGGCCTGGGCGAGGAACATAGACACCGACAGCGCACCTTCCCAATCAAGGGCGAGATCGGCCAAAACCGAGCGCATCAACGGCTGGTCGATCAGGCGACGCTGAAAGGCAGAGCGGTGAGACACCCAGTGGTGCGCCTCGGAGAGGGCGGCCCGCATCAGTGCGGCCGGCGCAATCGCGGTATCAAGCCGCGTGTGGTGGACCATCTCGATGATGGTACGCACCCCTGCCCCTTCGTCGCCAAGACGATAGGCCAGCGTGTCGTGATATTCGATTTCGGAACTGGCGTTGGCCTGATTGCCCAGCTTGTTCTTGAGCCGCTGCAGTCGGATCGAATTGCGCTCGCCCTCGAGCCAGCGCGGCACAAGGAAACAGGTCAGCCCGCCCTCTGCCTGCGCAAGGGTCAGGAAACCGTCGCACATCGGGGCCGAACAGAACCACTTGTGCCCGCGCAGGCGATAGTGGTCGCCATCGCGGGTGGCAATCGTGCTGTTGGCGCGGACATCGGAACCACCCTGTTTTTCGGTCATCGCCATGCCAAGGGTCGCGCCCGCCTTTTGATCTATGGGCCGGATCGACGGGTCATAGACGCCGGACGTCAGCTTGGGTGCCCATATCTCGGAAAGTTGCGCATCGTTGCGCAGGGCCGGAACGGCGGCATAGGTCATGGTCATCGGGCACCCAGCACCGGGTTCGACCTGCATCTGGTAATAGACAAGGGCCGCGTGGGTGGCGTGACCGCCGGGTTTCCCATCCCATGCGGTCGCGGCATATCCCGCACCAAGCCCCGTTTCCATAACCTTGTGGTAGCCGGGATTGAATGTCACCTCGTCCAGACGCCGCCCGCCCCTGTCAAACAGCTTGAGACGCGGCAGATCACGCTGGGCATCCTCGGCCGCCTGACGCAGGTTTTCGTCGCCATAGGTTTTTCCTGCCTGCGCCAGGTGATCCAACCGGGCGCCCGCGGCTTCGGCTGCTTCGCGAAGCGGCAGGTCTTCAGACCAGAGATCACGCCCTCCCCGGACGTCGGGCTGGTTCATCACCTCGTGTGTGCCTAAATGGCGGCTTGCCTGTGACTGTGTCATGATGTGCTCCTCCGATCCCGACGCTACCCTTGTGGTTGCACCTGTTGCCAGAAAGCCGTTGCGTCATGATTTGGTGACATCCGTGATTTTTGGGGATTCACAGGGAGTCTGCCTTGTGGCATAGTGCGTGCAGACGCCCGAAAAAGGGTGCGTAAGAGGCAGAAATGACAGCACAAAAATCACGTCCCGCGTTTGGTGCGCTCCTGTTTTTCGGAGTGGCGATGGTGCTGTCGTCGATTTTCACTTTCGCTGCCGTTCAGGGCGACTATGGCCTGTTCCGCCGGGTCGAGGTCGAAGCGGAAAAGGCCAAACTGGATGCAGAACTGGCCCAGTTGCAGGCTGAAGTCATGCGCATGGAAAACCTGACACAACGCCTCTCCGACGACTATCTCGACCTTGATCTGCTGGATCAGCAGGCCCGCGATGTTCTTGGCCTGATCCGCACGGATGAAATCGTGATCCGCTAAGACGCGGCACTTCCTCAACTTTGTGAATATTTCCTCTACCAACGCGCAGGTTGTTGGGCTATCATTTTGTTTAACGTTAAACTATTTTTGCCTGCTGGGAGGACAAGATGGCTGCGAGAAAACCGGCCAAGAAGACGAATGTCTCGGGCGACGAACTCAAGGAATATTACCGTGAAATGCTGCTGATCCGCCGCTTTGAAGAGAAGGCGGGACAGCTGTATGGCATGGGGCTGATCGGCGGCTTCTGCCACCTTTATATCGGCCAGGAAGCGGTTGTGGTTGGGCTGGAGGCCGCCGCGGAGGAAGGCGACAAGCGCATCACCTCGTACCGCGACCACGGCCACATGCTGGCCTGCGGCATGGATCCGAATGGCGTTATGGCCGAACTGACCGGACGTGCCGGCGGTTACTCCAAAGGCAAGGGCGGCTCGATGCACATGTTCTCGAAGGAGAAGCATTTCTACGGCGGCCATGGCATCGTGGGGGCACAGGTGCCTCTGGGCGCGGGTCTGGCCTTTGCCGACAAGTACAAGGGCAACGGCCGTGTCACCTTTACCTATTTCGGTGATGGCGCCGCCAACCAGGGGCAGGTTTACGAGACCTTCAACATGGCCGCACTCTGGGATCTCCCGGTAATTTTTGTCATTGAAAACAACCAGTACGCCATGGGCACTGCACAGCAGCGGTCGACCTCGACGCCGGACATCCACAACCGAGGCCAGAGCTTTGGCATCCCCGGCGAAGCGGTTGACGGCATGGACGTTCTGGCCGTGAAAGAGGCCGGCGAACGCGCCGTGGCCCACTGCCGCAAGGGCAAAGGCCCCTATATCCTCGAAGTGAAGACCTACCGCTACCGTGGCCACTCGATGTCGGATCCGGCCAAGTACCGGACCCGCGAAGAGGTGCAAAAGATGCGCGAGGAACGCGACGCGATCGACCACGTGCGCCAACTTCTGATCGACGGCAAACACGCGACCGAAGACGACCTCAAGGCGATCGACAAAGAAATCAAGGCCGTGGTCAACGCGAGCGCCGATTTCGCCAAGGAAAGCCCCCTGCCCGCAGCCGAAGAGCTGTGGACGGATATCTACGCGTAAGCTGACAGAGGAGAGTTGAAAGATGGCTACTGAAATCCTGATGCCCGCCCTGTCGCCCACGATGGAAGAAGGCACGCTGGCGAAATGGCTGGTGAAAGAAGGCGACACCGTGCAATCCGGTGACATCATCGCCGAGATCGAAACCGACAAGGCCACGATGGAATTCGAGGCGGTGGACGACGGTGTGATTGGCCACATCCTCGTACCGGAAGGCACCGAGAACGTGAAGGTCAACACGGCCATTGCCACCTTGCTTGAAGACGGCGAAGAAGCAGGCGCCGCACCTGCCGCGGCGGCGGCCCCGGCAGCAGCGCCCGCCCCGGCGGCGCAGGTTGCGGCCGCGCCCGAGGTGGCACCGGTGGAACAGACCCCGGACTGGCCCGAGGGCACCAAGCTCAAGCAACAGACCGTCCGCGAGGCCCTGCGCGATGCGATGGCCGAAGAGATGCGCTCGGACGAAGACGTCTACCTGATGGGCGAAGAGGTTGCCGAGTACCAGGGGGCCTACAAGGTATCCCAGGGGCTTTTGGACGAATTCGGCTCCAAGCGGGTGATCGACACCCCGATCACCGAGCACGGTTTTGCTGGCATCGCGGTGGGCGCGGCCTTCGGCGGATTGAAACCGATTGTCGAATTCATGACATTCAACTTTGCCATGCAAGCCGTTGATCAGATTATCAATTCCGCAGCTAAGACCCTCTATATGTCGGGCGGTCAGATGGGTGCGCCGATGGTGTTCCGTGGCCCGAACGGTGCCGCTGCGCGGGTTGGCGCTCAGCACAGTCAGGACTATGCCGCATGGTATGCGCAGATCCCTGGCCTCAAGGTGGTGATGCCCTATTCGGCGGCGGATGCCAAAGGCCTGCTGAAATCCGCCATCCGCGACCCGAACCCGGTGATCTTCCTTGAGAACGAAATCCTTTACGGGCGGTCTTTTGACGTGCCGGTGATGGATGATTTCACCATCCCCTTCGGCAAGGCCAAGATCTGGCGCGAGGGAACGGACGTAACCATCGTCAGCTTCGGCATCGGGATGCAATACGCGCTGGAAGCGGCGGACAAGCTGGCCGAAGACGGCATCAGCGCCGAAGTCATCGACCTGCGCACCCTGCGCCCGATCGACTATGACACGGTGCTGAATTCGGTGATGAAGACCAACCGCTGTGTCACTGTCGAAGAAGGCTGGCCCGTCGGGTCGATCGGCAACCACCTGTCGGCCACGATCATGCAGCGCGCCTTTGACTATCTGGATGCCCCCGTGATCAACTGCACCGGCAAGGACGTTCCGATGCCCTATGCGGCCAATCTCGAGAAGATGGCCCTTGTGACCACCGACGAGGTGATCGCGGCGGTCAAAGAAGTGACCTATCGGTAAGGAGGATCAGAGATGCCAACAGAAATCCTCATGCCTGCCCTGTCCCCCACGATGGAGGAAGGCACGCTGGCCAAATGGCTGGTCAAGGAAGGCGACGAAGTGCAATCCGGCGATATCATCGCCGAGATCGAAACCGACAAGGCGACGATGGAGTTCGAGGCCGTGGACGAGGGCATCATGGGCCCGATCCTCGTGGCCGAGGGCACCGAGGGCGTCAAGGTCAACACCGCCATTGCCGTGTTGCTAGAGGAAGGCGAAAGCGCGGATGACGTGAGCGTCGCTGCCGCGCCTGCCGCTTCTGCGGCACCCGCACAGGCGGCCGCTGCACCCGCGCCACAGGCGTCGGCCCCTGCCGCCCCTGCCCCCGCCGCAGCGGATGGCAGCCGCATCTTCGCCTCGCCCCTCGCACGACGGATCGCGGCCGACAAGGGATTGAACCTCGCGGCCATTCAGGGCTCGGGTCCGCGTGGCCGGATCGTCAAGGCCGACGTGGAAAGCGCCCAGCCCGGTGCTGCCACTGCCCCTGCGGCGGTGGAAACGACTCCGGCCCCTGCCGCTCCGGCAGCAGCCCCCGTGCCGATGCCGCAAAGTGCAGATGCTGCAACGGTTGCGCGCATGTACGAAGGCCGTACCTACGAGGAAGTCGCGCTCGACGGGATGCGCAAGACAATCGCCGCGCGCCTGTCGGAAGCCAAACAGACCATCCCGCATTTCTATCTGCGCCGCGATATCAAGCTCGATGCGCTGCTGAAGTTCCGCTCGGAGCTTAACAAGCAGTTGGAAGGCCGGGGTGTGAAACTGTCGGTCAACGACTTCATCATCAAGGCCTGCGCCCTTGCCCTGCAACAGGTGCCCGATGCCAATGCCGTCTGGGCCGGTGATCGCGTGCTGAAGATGAAAGCCTCGGACGTGGCGGTTGCGGTGGCCATCGAAGGCGGGTTGTTCACCCCGGTCCTTCAGGATGCGGAGAGCAAGACCCTTTCGGCGCTATCGACCGAGATGAAGGACCTTGCCAGCCGCGCACGGGACCGCAAGCTGGCCCCGCATGAATACCAGGGCGGCAGTTTCGCGATCTCCAACCTCGGCATGTTCGGCATCGACAATTTCGACGCCATCGTGAACCCGCCGCATGCGGGGATCCTGGCCGTGGGCACAGGTGTGAAGAAACCCGTGGTCGGTGCTGATGGCGAAGTGACGGTGGCAACCGTGATGTCGGTCACCATGTCCGTGGATCACCGTGTGATCGACGGCGCGCTGGGGGCAGAGTTCCTCAAGGCCATCGTCGACAACCTCGAGAACCCGATGACCATGCTGGTATAAGCCCGAATGACCCGTGAAACGGTTTTGTTCTGCATTGTTCCGACAGCAGGCGTTGTTGTCGGAACAATCGTAGCGTTTTTCGGGGGCCAGCCGATTTCCGAGCAACCACTTGCCGCGCTGATCGTTTCGCTTTTGCTGGGCGCAAGCGCGGTCTCGGTGTTTCTTGCCCATTTTAGCAGGAATGTGTCCAACCGCTTTGCCTGGGGCACGATCTTTACCAACGGCGCGTTGATGATCCTGTTTTTCGCCCTGCTGCACAGCGCGGCGGGCATCATGTGCACCTCACCGATCTGTCTTGGAACGCAGGCCGTGCAGTTTGACATCGCGAGCGGCAGCGTCGCGACGGCGAATTTGGACAGCCGCTTTCTCTCGGGGCTCTATTTTTCGGTCGTGACTTTCACGACCCTGGGATATGGCGATTTTCAACCACACCCGGACCTGCGCCTGCTGGCAGGTTTCGAAGCGGTGTTGGGATATATCTACCTTGGCTTGACTGTTGGCGCCGCCATAGATCTTGGAGGGCGTGGAGACAGATTTCGCATGGACGAAGGAAAGGTTACAGGATCACCAAGGCAACAGCTAAGATGGCCCCCATGACAGGTGCCAGAGCGAAGATCGCATTGACCTTGTGAGTCTTGATAAGTTCAACCATCCGGCACCTCCTTTCCTGGGTCAAATATAGGGTTACACCCTCAACAAATCAACAATGCTTCAGCCCTTGGCACCGTTGTGCAGGATCTGATCCATTTCGACCGCCGGCTGGGCGCACCCTGCTTCACCGACGATCTTGGCGGGAACGCCAGCCACGGTCGAACAGGGCGGGACTTCCTGCAGGACAACCGAACCGGCGGCGATGCGGCTGCAATGGCCAACCTTGATGTTGCCCAGCACTTTCGCGCCAGCCCCGATCAGAACCCCATCACCGATTTTCGGATGGCGATCCTCTTCTTCCTTGCCGGTCCCGCCGAGCGTTACCGAGTGCAGCATCGACACGTTGTCGCCCACCACGGCGGTTTCACCGATCACGATGGAATGCGCATGGTCGATCATGATGCCCTTGCCGATACGGGCGCCCGGGTGAATGTCGATGCCGAAAATCTCGGAGGTGCGCATCTGGATGAAATAGGCCAGATCCTTGCGCCCTTCGCGCCAGAGCCAGTTGCCGATGCGATAGGCCTGAACCGCCTGGAACCCCTTGAAGTAGAGGATCGGTTGCAACAGGCGGTGGCAGGCCGGATCACGGTCGAAAATCGCCATCAGGTCGGCGCGGGCCGCTTCGATCAGCCCCTTGTCTTCGGAAAATGCCTCGTCAGCGATTTCACGCAGAACCACCATCGACATCTCGTTCGACGACAGCTTGGCGGCAAAGCGATAGCTCAGCGCCCGCTCGATGGATTTGTGGTGCAGCACACAGGCATGGACCAGGCCGCCCATCAGGGGTTCGTCGCGAACCGCCTCTTCCGCTTCCGCAGTGATACGGGCCCAAACCGGGTCAACCGCAGTGATTTTCGCGCGTGTCTCAGCCATGGCAATCCATCCTTTGTTGGCTTTAGACTACACTACATAGTCTACGCGCAGCAAATTCAAAACCCTGAACCAAGGCATCACACGCATGAATGACAAAGAGTTGAGCCGGTTTCGAACGCTGATCCACGACAGGCTTGCGGCTTTGGAACGTGAAAACCAAAGGGGACAGGACGGGCAATCCACCGTCATGCTGGACCAGCAGGCCGTGGGCCGCCTGAGCCGTATGGATGCCCTGCAATCCCAGGCGATGGCCAAGGCCAACCAGGTTCGCAGGGATGCGACCGAGCTGGCGCTACACGCGGCCTTGCGGCGGATCGACGAGGGCGAGTTCGGATATTGCGAGGATTGCGGCGAAGAGATCGCCCGCAAGCGTCTGGAGTTCGATCCGGCCGTGCTGCGCTGTATCAGCTGCGCCTCCGGCTAAGGCGCCACTCCAGCAGACAGCCAAGAACCTGCTTGACGCACCGGCAGTATTCGCTGTCGGAAAAGCTTGGCTCTGGCCGCATGGGAAATCTGTGCGCGATCGACATGAGAGACCCGTCCCCCCATCGCGGATGGCTGTATCCGAAGCGTTTGAAATAGTGATGCGCCGCGTGCGACTGGCGGATCATGCTTTCACAACGGGTCCTGCGGCTGTCGTTAGGCAGCGCAAGCAGAACCCGCGCCACCGCCACCACATCCCCGTGCATGACCCGCCGCATCTCAGGCGGAAATGGTCAGCGAAGCAAATGGCCCCGGTCCAAATCGCCCCGAAACCTGCGCCACCTGGATCTCATAGGGGGGCGCAATACCGTCCGCAGACTGATCTGCCATCGTGTAATCCCAAGCCTGTTGCGAGATCTCCTCTTCGCGCACCACGGCCCCGTCTTTGAGAACACGAAGGGCATAGGCCTCCCGCTCCTCGTTCAAAGGCACCTCCGGCACCTCCCAATCATCGCCATCAAACCGCGTCCGGCGCACCCAGGTCACCGCAAGATCGCCCGAGCTTTGCTCTGTCGCACTCAGGTGGCACGGGCTGTAGGGGCGCAGCCCAGCGCCCGCAAAGGCATGTGTCTGGTGCAGATAGGACGGATCATCATACCCCCGCTGCGCCGGACCAATGCGATAATGCCGCTGACGCCCGCGCGTCGAGGGCGCGAGGTCAAGCTGTTCGACCGCCGTGTTCAGAAGCACAACCCAAGAGCCCTGTGGCCAGACCTCCGGCATGAAGGCGTCCGTCCCAAGCTGCCCCCGCAGCCGCCCCCGCAGCCACCATGTGTCCTGCGCCACAAGTTCGGCATCGCGGAACTGGAACACCTCCCAGTTGCCCGGCGTGCCATCCCCGATCACCGCGGCATTGCCGCCTGCCAACAGCGCAGCCTGATCGACGCCTTCAAAGGCACCGGACAGGATTTTGACTTGAAGCACCGGCCCCTCGTCCCAAAGCCCCGTCGGCGCGCGCCAGAGGGCGCTTTCCGTGACACCAATCGTGGCGCGATTGGTGGCGAGTTGGGTCAGCGCATAGTTGGCATCCCTGTCCGAGCCATAGACGGCGACACTCTCCGGCCAGGGCGTTGCCGTGACTGCCAGATGCGGCGCGTGGGGCGTTTCGTCACCAGTCAGCAGCGGCAGGTCCATGAAGAGCGGCAGAACCGGTACCGGCGCGGCAAAGGGCCTGGTGCTGGCCGCCTGATCCTCATAGCCGGTTGGCTTGTAGATCGAGGCTTCGATCTGCACGGCCTCGGCGATCTGGTAGTGCCCCTGCTCGATACGCTCGATACGGAACGGGCCACCGTCGCCCGTCAGGTTCACCACGTCGCCCGCGCCAATATCCATAGCGGACGGCGGCAGGGCAAAGCGTGCCCGCTCACGCGCCACACGTGCCTCGCTCAACCAACGCTCTGCAATCTGGCGCCCTTCGGCGCGTCCCATGCTGATCGGCAGCTCAGCCCCCGTTATCCCGTGTGTCGCGTCTTCGGGAAGAACCGCTTCCTCGGCAAGGGCGGCAAAGTCGCCATCGGCTTCGACAAACTGAACCCGAACACGCCCCGTGGTCTCGGCTTCGGCATCCCTCTGCCGGTCAACGGTCCCGTCTATATCCTCGGATACGGCAAAGCGATCGGTGTCCAACACATGCACCTCTTGCCCAGCGCGCATGATGAACTCTATCACCCCGTCCCGTTCCACGGCATCAAACCCGTGTTGCATCATCAGGGGCTGGAGAGCGGACCGCGCATCGCTGACCTCGCCCACCACGTATCCCTGCACGACACCGTGCAGCTGCGAGACATCGAAATGCGGCATGTCCGAACGCAGGCAAATCTCGGCCACCACCGAGGCCAGCGGCCGCGTCGCGCTACGCCCGTTGATCCAGTGGCCCCGCGCATAGCTTGCGCCGTCACTCCAGAGATCGCGGCTATTGGGAAAGAACGGAAACGGGCGCGCATCCCAGGCCCAGACATGGGCGCGGCTCACATCAACCATCCGCGCGCCATAAATCTCCGAGACCGGGTTGTTTTCACTATCCCCCCAATAGGAGGTCATCGCCCGCAGGTACTGTGCCTGGATGTGATCGTCACGGCGTCCGTCCGAATATCGCGGCAGGCTGCTTTCCGACGACTTGGGATCAAGAAACTTGTTGGGCTGGTTCGTGCCTTTGTCTACAGCTGCACAGCCCATTTCGGTAAAGACAATGGGCTTGGATTGCGGCACCCAGTCCGTCGGGTCTTCCTGACGCACACCGCCAATGCGCTCGTGGTGATCCTGCCCCCACCAGTTGGCAATGTCCTTGTAGCGGAACACCCAAGGCTCATCATGCGCGCCATCGGTGATCGGCGTGCGGATCTGCGCCGCGCGCGCCTCACTCGAATGGTAGAACCACTCGTACCCCTCGCCCCCTTCGATATTGGCCTTGAGGTAGTCGGGATTATAAACCGATCCCCAATCCGCATCGGCGTGGTCTTCGTTCTCACGCCAGTCCGAAAGCGGCATATAGTTGTCGATGCCCACAAAGGCGATCTCGGGATCGGCCCAAAGCGGATCGAGGTGGAAAAACACATCCCCCGATCCATCCTGTGGGTGGTAGCCGAAGTATTCGCTCCAGTCGGCCGCATAGGTCAGCTTCACCTCTGGTCCAAGAAGCGCGCGAACCTCGCTCACCAGCGCCCGCAAGGCCTGCACGGCGACAAACTGGTTCCCTGCCCCGCGTATCTGTGTCAGCCCTCGCATTTCCGACCCGATACAAAAGCTCTCGACCCCACCAGCCGCAGCACAAAGGGCGGCGCAATGCAGGATGAACCGACGGTAGCGCCATTCCTGTGGCCCGCTGTAGGACACAGTTCCCTCGCCTACCATGAAATCCGAAGCCGCCGCACTCCCGAAAAAGGCCGCCACCTCTGCCTCTGCCGCCGACGTGCCATCCGGCGATCCCGCCTGACTCGCCGCCTTCGACGTCGTGATCCGCCCACGCCAGGGCAGCACCGGCTGATCGGCATTGTCGCTCCACGGATCGGCCAAGCCATTGCCCGCCAACTGCTCCATCAACAGGAAGGGATAGAACATCACGCCCTTACCCGCCTCGTTCAGGTGCTGGATCGCTTCGATCACCGCGGCATCCGCAGGCGTCCCCCCATAGATCGGACGGTCCTCAATCCGGGCAATCTCCTCGGCCGCGGCCCGCGTCTCACCGCACACCTGCCATGGCATATTGCTGCCATCGGCTTCCTTGCGCTCGACCTTGGGCCGGATCTCGCAGTCACCACAGCGCAGGTCATCCCCGAACCAGCTCACGATCAGCGACACCGCACCGCAGTTGGGCAATTCGTTGTCCAGCGCGTCAACGGATGTCACAAAATCCGTCTGGCCCGACGGGGAATTTACGTTGGCATTCTGCGACTGGCCCGGCGCGCCACTTACGAACACAGGGGTTGTGGCCAGCGCATACTCTCCGGTGCCCGGCATCAGAGCGACGGCCTCGACCGCATGGGCAATATCGCCCTGCGCCGCGCTTTGTTCCTTGGGGGTGGGCCTGCACACTTCAAAAGAAAACTGCGGCACACGGTTCCCGAAGGGCGCAAGCGGCATGTCTTCCATGACCACATAGGCCGTGCCGCGATAGGCAGGCACAAGCCCCTCTCCCTCAACCACCTCGATCAACGGATCGGGCAGTTGCGTCTGCGTCCCCTTGTAGACGCGCATGTTCAGATCGCTGGCCGCGACTTCGACACCATCCGCCCAGACCCGCGCCACATGGCTGATCTCGCCCTCACACAGCGCGATGGCAAGCGAAACGGTATAGCTATAGTCGCGCACCTCCGGCTGGGGCGCTGCGCCCTTGCCGCCCCCGCTGACCGCAACGCTTTCGGCAAAGCGCGTTGCCCAGATCACCTGTCCGCCAATCCGCATCCGCCCATAGACTTGCGAAACGGGCCGCCCCTCGGACGCCTGATTAAGGCGAAACCGTTCGATCTTGCCTGTCTCGACGGCCTGCGTGCCATCGCCAAGAATGCGCTGGTCAATGGCACGGCCCAGCGTCGCACCTGCCAGACGGCCAATCGCAACCGCCGACAGACCCGCAACACTGCCCCCGATCGAGCCCCCAATCGCCGCACCGGCAGCCGAAAGAACAAGTGTCGCCATCACACACCCTCCAATGGAAATGAAAACCGCGCCACAATCCGGCGGCGCCACGGTGTGCTCAGCGCACTTTCGGCCACGACCCGTCCGGCATAGGCGTGAATGAAACTCGCCCTCGCGCCGGTTCGCCCCGCAATCCCCAGATGCTTGGCAACGCTGCCCGCCCGCATCCGAAACAACAGAACATCGCCCGGGGCCTCATCCTCAAGCGGTTTGGCAACCAACCACCGCGCCGCAGCCTGCCACAGAACCTCATCGCCCTGCGGCTCGGACCAGTCCATCGTGTAGGCAGGCACAGGTTCGGGCAGGCAACCGTTCAGCGACTGCCAAACCCCAAGCACCAGCCCAAGGCAGTCGCAGCCCGCGCCCTTCACGGCGCACTGATGCCGATAGGGCGTACCAATCCACTCCCGCGCCAGGGACACAACCGCCGTCATCCCCGCAGGCTCCCGCCGGTGTTGACGCCGCTCTGCTTAGGATAGCTCATCTGCCAATCCTCGCCCGGAATGTCGGGAAACCCCCGAAAGTTGAGCTGATTGGCGAACTTCAGACGACAGGTCTCAAACCGCTTGTCACAGCCCGCATCCAACCGCACCTCGTCCCCAGCGTTGATACTGGCCCGGATCGGCTCCCACAGTTCCACAACGCGCCTGCCATCCGCCTCAAACGCATCCCGTTTGATCATCCCCCGCAAACCAGCGGCCTCTCCCGAATGCAAGGAAAGCGCCCCACGGGTGAACCAACCGTCCTCAAACCCCGCAAGGCTTGCCCAGCGAAACACACGGCCCTCCTGCACCTCTTCAACGGTCAGCAGCGTATGATAACCCGCCCCGTCCAGATCAAAGCCACAGGCGGCATCCCCCAACACAGCCGTACAAGGTTTCTGGTAAACGCGCCCGATGGGACGGTTCAGCATCTCGCTCAGGCCCCGCAACTCGGCGCGAAAGGCACCGCCCGCACGGGTCAAAGCGCCGATCTGCCCACGAAACACGAGGCTGCGCTCGGTCACGTCCCCCCAGTTCACCAGCCAACAGGTCACATCGGCCCCGTCCAGACGGCCGGCCTCGATATCGGTCTCGGTGATCCCCGCATCGCTCAGCGCGCCAAGTGCCTCGGAGTTGTCGATCGACAACCCGGTCGCCTGTTCAATCGCCAGCGCCGTCAAGCCGGTCTCTGCCTTGAAAACAAACCCTTCGAACGCGAGGTCGCGATCATGCTCGGTGAACCCGTATCGCAGACCATCCGACCGACGAATACCCCAACAGCGAGACACCGTGGTCAACCCCGTTTGCAGATGCGCCTGCAATGCCTCCTGAAGCGCCATCAGACCCGCACCTCGACAACCGGCACATTGGGCACATCGCCCGCCTGGAAACTCGCCACGCTTGTCTGGATGCGATCCGTGTCAAACCGCACCGGCACATCAAATTCGAACCCTGCGGTGATCTCGCGCCCCTCGTCGGGGATCTTGTCGAAGGTCACGACCCCCGTGGCGACATCCACTTCATAGTGCACGCCCTCGAACATCTCGTCCCCCTCGATACCCATGCGCACCGTACCGGCGACCGGCTTGCAGATCGGGCGGTCATAGCGCCCCTCGCCCGACACATAGGTTTTCTGAAGGGCGAAACTGGCCCTCTCGCCATCCGCAACGGCAATGGTCTGATCCCGGTATCCCACCTCGCCCGAGGCAGGGCAGGATTTGAAATCCGACCAGTCTTTCCAGCGAAATCCGTAAAGCTGCCCGCGTCGTGCTTCGAAAAAGGCGATCAGCTGCTCAACATCATCCAGGCTGCGCATCCCCACACCCGCATCATAGCGGCGGCGTGAATGTGCCCAGGGCGTGTTGCGTTCTTCGAAACCATTGGCCAGCGTCACCACATCCGTGCGCCGCTCCGGCCCCCCAACAGACCCGAAACTCAGGCTGGCCGGAAACCGCACCTCATGAAATCCCATGTCACATTCCTCCGATCAAAGGTTGCGCTGCCCGCGCCCCAGAACACGCCCCATCTGAGCAGCGATTTGCCCCGACGAGCGGCGGAAGCTCTCGGCATCCGGCGACTGGATGTTCATCACAACGTTGACGGCACGCCCGCTTCCCGCCGCCTGCACCCCAAGCCGCCCGTCGGGACCACGCGCCAGCGGCATCACGGCCTCCGGTCCGGCCTCGCCCATCAACCCGATACCGCCCCGCATCGGAAAAGTGGTCGCGCCCGTCACGACACCGCCTTTGGCAAAGGGCATCACGCGCCCCTGCACAAAGCTGCCGCCCTGTTCGAATGGCAGAACGTTCTGCACAAGGCCGCCAATGCCGTTTGCGATCATGCCGCCGAAATGGTCCGTCACGGGGCGCAGCGCCGCGTTATAGGCGGTGTTCATCATGGTCCGCGCCATCCGGTCCAAGGTCTCCGAAAGGCTGTCGCCATCAAACACCAGCCCCTCAAAGGCCTTGCGCAATCCACGGCTCAGACCACGCTCCAGCGTCTTCACGTCCTGTCCAGTCGCCGACAGGGAACGGCGTATCGTGCGCAACTCCGTATCGAAACTCGCGGCAACCGATGTGACCTGGGCCAAATTGGCCTCAAGCGCGTCAACCTGGTCGGCGAAGTCATCCAATCCATCGCTCTCAGTCATTGTCCTGTCCTTCCCTCCTGTCAGGATAAGCGGCAAGCAGGGCATCCAGCCCGGCACGATCCATCGTCTGCGCCGCGCCCCGTGTGCCAAGCATCAGATTCAACTCTGCCGGCGTAAGCACCCAGAACTCGGCAGGGCGCAGGCCCAAGCCCTGCAGGCCGACCCGCAACAGCCCCGGCCAATCAAGCCCCGCCATCCGAACCTTCCGGTACTGCAAATGCCCGCGCCAAAAGATCGGCCGCCACCTTCGCAGCCTGCATCGGCCCGCCAGCGATTTCGGCCTGCAACAGATCCCGTGCCGTCCCCTGCCAACCGCCACCACGCAATCCGGCCACGATCAGCGCCAGAACATCCCGCGTCTGGAACCGGCCTCTCTCAAAGCGTTCCACGAGGCCGATCAGGGTTTCACTCTCGAGACCCGCCTCCAGCTCGGCCAGCGCCCCAAGCGTCAGCTTGAGAACATGCCGCTGGCCGTCGATCTCCAGCGCCACCTCGCCGGCCCAGGGGTTCACCATGCTCACAACGCCACGAAGGTCAGCGCCCCGGCAGAGGCCATCGACATCTCGTAGGTCGCCTCGCCGTTGTGGCTGCCTGCGTATTCGATCGCCGTCATCTGGAACGGCCCTTCGACAACGCCGAAATCGGGAATTATGACCTGGAAACCGGGGGTTTCACCGTCAAAGAAAATCTGGCGCGCGCGTTCGTCTGTATTGGCGTCCTTGAACACGCCCGAACCGGAAATCGCCGCCGATTTCACCCCTGCGCCTGACAGCAGTTCACGCCATCCTCCCTGGCTCTCGAGGCTGGTGACATCAACGCTTTCGGCATTGAAACTCACCCGCGTCGCCCGCAGCCCCGCGATTGTCTCGAACTGACCATCTCCGGTCAGGTCCACTTTGATCAGAAGATCCTTGCCATTCTGGGCACCCATATTCGTCACTCCGATATGTTGTTAATCGTCTTCGACACGCGCATGAAACCGCAGGTCGATCCTGCGCTGGTTGTCGCTACCAACCCGTTTCGCCACCGCGCGTTGGAAATTCAGGAACACCAGCCGTCCCCGCGAAAGCGTGAGGTCCGCCCCCTGCAGCGCATCGCAAACCGCGGCCGCCACGGCCTTGGCCTCGGCAAAACCCGCCGCCTGCGAGACCACCGAAATGGTCAGGCGATGCTCTGCGCCCGCACCCGATCCATCAGACCGATCCAAAGCGGTTTCCGCACCAAGGACAAGATAGGTCGCCGGCAAATCACCCGCAGGAAGTGCGTCATACACCGCTCCACCAAGAAGTGAGGAAAGCAGCGTATCCGACTGTAAAAAATCATAGATTGCCGATTGAAGCGCGACAGAAACACCATAGCTCATACCACCACCTCTTCTGCCGTTTCACACCTCAGATAGCGGCCGGCCGCATCATGCTCGGCCACAGCAAGGACCGTGAAAACTCGGCTTCCTTCGCGAAACCGCATCCCCGGTTTCGGACGCGACGAAAGTCCCAAGGGGGCCGCGCGCAGGATGATCCGATAGCGCGTAGAGGAAAGCGTGACGTCACCACCATCGCGCTCGCGACCGCTGCGTGCCGTCACCTCGGCCCAAACCAAACCCAGCGTCTGCCAGGTCTCGTTATAGCCACCGGCCCCATCGGCCACCCGTTCGACCGCCTCCAGCGTCAGCTGGCGGGAAAGATGCACCCGGCTCATCGCGTGCCCCCCAGACGCACCGGACGGTACCGCTCGATCAGGCTGCTCACGCCAAAGGGCATACAGCCGCTACACAGCGCGGTTTCATCGCGGTACTCATAGTAGTGCGCCGCCAGCAGGAAGACTGCCTGCCGCAGATCAGCGGGAATATCCTCCCATGCCGCGCCAAAACCGGCGTCAAATCTGATTTCGACCTGCCCGTTGTGCGGCACCGATGGCAGGCATCCCCCCACCGGGCGCAGTTCGGGCGCCAGGCCGTCAGCAATAAGGCGATAGGCGCTTGGCGCCACAACCGCATCATCGCCGGCCGCATCAACGAGCGACACCGAAGTCACGGCGCTGACCGGGGCCACGGGCAAGCCCTGCCCTTGTTCGTTGCGCCAGTCTTGCAGCGTCCACAGGAACGACCGCGCGATCAATACCTTTCCGGTCCGCGCCTCGACAGCCGCCATGGCCGCCCGAAGGAAGCTTTCCAGAACACCGTCCTGAAGGCTGTCCTCGGAAAACCCGCTGCCCAATCTCAGATGGGCCTTGAACTGTGCAACCGGGAGCACCGCCAGGGGCACCGATGTCTCTTCGACTAACATCATGGAAAAACTCCGGAAACTTACTTCCCTCGGACAATTCGGGCGCGCACCACTCGCACCGATCCGGCCGAGGGGACTGCCTGACAACGCCTAAACGCGGCGCACGCCCGGGCAAGGCGGCCGAACCGCCCTGCCTCTCGCTCATCAAGTTGACGAGAACTTCACGAACTTGATCGCCGCGAAATCGCTCACGTCGCCGCCAATGCGCTTGGTCGCATAGAACAGCACATGCGGCTTGGCGCTGAACGGATCACGCAGGACGCGCAGGTCCGGACGTTCCGCAATCGTGTAGCCGGCCGCAAAATCACCAAAGGCGATCGCATTGGCACCTGCCGCGATGTCCGGCATGTCTTCGGCGATCATCACCGGATAGCCCAGCAGACGTGCAGGTTCGCCCGCAGCAAGGCTGTCAGCCCAGAGGAAACGACCATCGTTGTCCTTCAGCTTGCGCACCGCACCGGCGGTCTTGGAGTTCATCACAAAGCTCGCATTGGCGCGATAGTCCGCCCCCAGCGCATAGATCACGTCGATCAGCGCATCACCGTCGGCGAACTGGCCATCGATGCCCGTCGCGACATAGCCAAGGTTGCCCCAGCTCCAGCTGTCATCGGCCACAATCGGGTGCGACATGAAACCCGTCGGTTTGTCGATGCCGTCACCGTTCACAAAGGCCGCGGCCTCGGCACGGGCGAACTTGTCCGCGATACGCCCAGCCAGCCAGCCTTCGATGTCAAAGGCGCTGTCATCCAGCAGACGCTGCGAGGCCTTGGGAAGCGCCGACAACTCGTGCAGGCCAATCGTGATGCGCTCGATGTTCGGCGTGCCGGTTTCGGTGGTGCTCGTGGTCTCATCCGCCCAGCCCGCGCCGGCATCCGAAGTGTCGATCAGCACGTCATAGGACGTGGCCTCGACGTTCACCACATTGGCAATCGAACGGATCGAGGCCGTGGTGTTCAGCACCGAACGGATGGTGTCCGCCGTCTGCGGGTCCACCAGGTATCCGCCGTCACTGTTGACAGCCGTCGACATCGACTTGCCCTCAAGGTCAAGGCCGCGCAGCGCGTCGTCCTCGCCCGAACGCAGATAGGCGGTGAACGCCTTTTGATGCGGTGCGTCAAAATCGGTTGCGGCCGCCAGCGCGGGCCGTGCGATAGTCTGAGATTTGCGATCAAGCATGGTCAATTGCTCTTCCTGTTTCTTAAGTCGCGCGTGAATATCATCTTTGAAGTCACTGAAATCGCACATGAAACCCTGCACGGAGGACTTCACCTCGGCTGCCAGAGACACGCCTTCTCCGGCCCGAGCCTTCGTCTCGGTCTTACCCATCCATTTTTCCTCGAACCTTGAGTTACGCCGGACGCGACTCGCGCCTCAGCTCCCGGCGGGCGCCCTCGAAGGCCGCCGCCATCTCCCGCAGTGTCTGCGCCTCGGGGCTCTCCCCCTTGGCCGACACACGCGCACTGGGCAGCATCGGAAAGGTCACCAGAGAGACCTCCCAAAGCTCCAGTTCCTGCAAGAGCCGTTCGCCCTTGGTGTTCTTTGTTGCCCGCAGCGTACGATAGCCGATCGACAGCCCGTCAATCGCCCCCGCACCGATCAGCGCGGCCGCCTCGCGGGCCTTGGCGACATCCGGCAGAAGCCGCCCCTTGACCCACAACCCCCTGTCATCCTCGCGCACCTCTTCCCAGACGCCGATCGGCTGCGCCGGATCGTGCTGCCAGAGCATCTTTACCGCCCGCCCCTCGGCCAGCAGCGTCTTGAGCGAGGTCGCATAGGCCCCTTTCGCCACTACATCGCCGCCCTGATCGGCCTTGCCGAACAGGCTGGCATAGCCTTCAATCACGTTGTCGTCCTGCATCGAAATCGCCGCCCCAAAGCGCGCGAACTTATGCTCCAGCCCCGTATCCACCTGCATGTTCCGTCCTCTCGTATCCCTAGGGGGTGACTGTCAGAAGCGATTGAAGCGCCTGCGCCAGGATCACCCCGACCACCCCGTAAACCGTTAACCAAAGCCGTTTCTCCAGCCGCTCGATCAACGCCTCGATCTTGTCCAAACGCCGGTTCAGACTGTCGAACTGCAACTTGGCCACCCGCTCGTGCGCTTCCAGCCGCAAAGCCGGCGCACAGTCAAAAGCCTCGAACCCAAACCGCTTGCCATCACTCATCCGCAGCCCCATCCGCCTCGACCGGCAGGCCCAGCAGGCGGCGCTTTTCGGCCTGTGTCAGGAAATCCGCCGCCTGCACCCGCGCCCACTGCGCATCCCGCTCGGCGGCCAATGCGGGCACCTGGTCAAGGTCGGGCTTCAAGGTCAGATCCTCGCCTGAGAATTTGGTCAGCCACGCCCCGACGCTTTGTGCGACCCGCGTCGCCAGCGGCAGCACCGTCAGCCGATAAAAGGCGCGGTTCGCCTCCTGATAATTGGAATAGGTCGCGTCCCCCTGGATACCCAACAGCATCGGTGGCACCCCAAAGGCGAGGGCAATCTCGCGCGCGGCGGCCTCTTTCGTCTTCTGGAACTCCATGTCCGACGGCGAAAATCCCATCGGCTTCCAGTCCAGCCCACCTTCCAGCAACATCGGCCGTCCGGCATTGCGCGCGCCCTGATGGTGGGTTTCCATCTCTCCGACCAGACGGTCATACTGATCCGCGCTCAGGCCGCCGGCACCATCCGCACCTTTGTAGACGATCGCCCCCGAAGGCCGCGCGGCATTGTCCAAAAGCGCCTTTGACCACCGCGACGCCGCATTGTGGACGTCCACCGCCATCGCCGCCGCCTGCAGCGGCGAAAACCCGTAATGGTCATCCTGCGGATGGAAATTTCGCAAATGACAGATCGGCTGACCGGCGGTCATGTCAAACCGGTGTTTGCGATTGCCGACGCTGTATTCATATGCCACCGGCCAGCCATCCCCACCCGGCACCACGTTCATCCGGTCCGAGCGCAGCACGTGCAGTTCCAGCGGCACGCCGCTTTCACCGCCCACGGCCTCGACATAGCCATTACCGGACAACAGCATCTGGCCAAACAGCGCCTCGAACAGCTCGGCCCGCCCCTGCGCCGGATTCGGCGCCTTCAACAGGGACACCAACGGGTGCGTTTCGTAGCGGTGCACCCCGTCCTGCAAGACCAAAGGCAGGGCCGCCGCGCTTTCGGCAATCAACTTTACACAGCGATACCCCACCGGATTGCCCGAAAACCCGGTCCGGGTCAGGGAAACAGTGTCACGCGGGCTCCAGGCCACACGACCTGCGCTGTGCCAGCTCACCACACGGCCGGTCGCACTTGCCTTCTGCTCCGGCGCAGCCTCTGCCTCATGGTGTCGAAAAAAATCGAATAGCATCTTTATGTTGCTCCTGCTCTGGACCGGTCTGTGTTCTTCGCTCCGGACAAGACACACTCTGCGGGAAATTCGTTAATTCGCGCCCTCGCCACCGTACGGTGCTCAGAGACCGCGCATACGGGGCGCCCGCCACTTGGCCGCGGGTTCCACCATCAGCTCGTGCAAGGCCCAGACAAGCGCATCCACACGGTCGGGGCTGCCCTGCCCCTGATAGCCGGCCTGCGTCATGCGGCGCATCTGATCCTCAAGCGCCGAATGCGCACCCACATGATGCACCCGCCCCTGTTCATAAAGCGCCGCCACAGGCTCGGCCCGCGCCACCTTCCCGCGCGATGCCCGCACCGCCTTGAACGGCACCATCGGATCGATCTGGCGCACCACCTCGGCCACCAGGTCACCACCCTGATTGACCTCCGCCACCAGCTTGTCCGCCTGCCAGCTCTCCATCGCCGCAACCGCCACCTGCGCCCAGGCCGCAGGGCTCGCCGCACTGACCGTGGCATCGTCCAGCACATAGGCCTGCCAATGCCCGACATCCCCGCGCGTCACGACACCAGCCACGATGATCCCACATTCATCTGACCCCGAATGCCCGGTCACGGGCGGATCAACGGCGACAACGATGCGGTCCAGGTCCGGCACGCCTTCCACACGCAACCCGTCCAGCATGTCCAGCGACCACAAGGCGCCGTCTTCCTCGTCAAGAAGCACCCCGTCCAACTCCTGCCGCCCCAGCCGTGTACCTGCATAGCGCGCCCGCACTTCCGCCAGAAAACTCTCGGCAAGGAACGCCCGGTTGGCCTCGGTCGCAGCCCGTGTGACAACGGTTCCCTCGCGCGACAACAACGCCTTCAGAACCTCGACATTGCGCGGCGTCGTGGTCACACAGACCCGCGGATGCGCCCCAAGACGCAATCCGAACTGCAACATGTCCCACGTCTCCTGGGCCTTTTTCCATTTCGCCAGCTCGTCCACCCAGGCCGCATCAAACTGCGGCCCGCGCAGGCTCTCGGGATCATGCGCGGAAAACACCTGCGCCACTGCGCCATTAGGCCAGACAAGCCGTCTGCGCCCTGCCTCCCAAACCGGCATCCTGTCAGGCGGGGAACAGGCAAGGATGCCGCTATCCCCAAAAACCATCACCTCGCGCACCTGATCCACCGTCTCGCCCACCAGCGCCACACGTCTGGCTGGCCCCGCATCTTCCGGCCCGTTGCCCTCGACCTGTGCCCTGACCCATTCCGCTCCGGCGCGTGTCTTGCCCGCCCCGCGACCGCCCAGGATCACCCAGGTCGTCCAGTCCCCTTCGGGTGGCAACTGGTGATCAAACGCCCAGAACTCGAACAGGTAGGGCAGAGCCAGCAGCTCTCCCTCGCTCAGGTCATTCAGAAACCTCTCCCGCATCTCGTGCGGCTCTGAGGCGATCAAGACGGCGCCCGATCGTATCCCTTGCGGTTTCAAGTTCGAGCCGTCGTGCATCGCCGCGTCCCGTCTCTTGCTGCTGGCATTTTTCAAACCGTTTCTCCGTCTCTATGGCAATACGGACCATCGCGCGCAGCTCGGCCATCGCCGCCCCCGCCTCGGCCAGGGTCTGCGCCTCTCCCGTCTGCAAGCGTTGCTGAAGCCCCCGGATCGTGCGAGCCAACCCCGCCAAAAGCGCCCTGACATGGGTCACCTCGCCCTCAAGCGCGTGGCCTCCGGTTGGCGGTATCGATGTCGTCATAAGTTGCCTGCTGCCTCACACTGCCCACGTTCCCCCGACCGCGAGACAACACCCCCGTCCCGCCAAAGGCACGCTAGGCAGAGGCCACCGATTTCCGGTTAACGCAGCGCACGCAGGCAGAGGGCACACCAAAGCAAAAGGGCGCCCATCCGGACGCCCTCAACTGAAATTTAGATAACCTTACTGGTTGGCCCGTTCCGCCTCGATCTGGCGCCACTTGGCCACGTTGCGGTTGTGCTCTTCCAGCGTCCGCGCAAAAGCGTGACCACCGGTCCCATCCGCAACAAAGAAGATAAAATTGGTCTCGTCCGGATCAACCGCCGCCTCAAGGCTCGCACGGCCCGGGTTGGCAATCGGTGTCGGCGGCAGGCCCTCGATCACATAGGTGTTCCACGGTGTCTCGCGGCGCAATTCGCTCTGGCGCAGGCCACGGCCCAGCACCCCTTCGCCACGCGTGATGCCATAGATCACCGTCGGGTCGGTTTGCAGCTTCATGCCCCGCTTGAGACGGTTGGTAAACACGCTCGCCACCTGACGACGTTCTTCCGGCACACCGGTTTCCTTCTCGATGATCGAGGCCAGAACCAGCATTTCTTCCGGTGATTTCAGCGGTGTATCCGGCGAACGCGCCTCCCAGGCGGCGGCCACAAGCACGTCCTGTGCGTCCTGCATCCGCTCGATCACCGAGGCTCGGCTGTCACCTACACGCACTTCATAGCTATCGGGCGCCAGCGATCCTTCGGCAGGCACATCGACCTCGCCGTTCAAAAGATCCACTCGCTTCAGGCCATCCACGATCTGCCAGCTGGTCACGCCTTCGGCAATGGCAATGCGATACCGGGTATCCGCCTGCGCACGCACCTTGGTAAAGGCATCCGGTGTCTCGCCCTCAACAGGGTTGAACGCCGCAACTTCCACGAACTTGCCGGTCTGAGGATCAAGCTCGCGCACCTGCACCGCCTGACGGGTCACACCTATGCGATACACCACCTCGGTGCCACAAGTGCTTGCCCCGCCACGGGTGACGATATCGGCGATCTCTTCCATCGACGCACCGGCAGGTACAAGGAAGGATCCCGCTTTCAGCTTGTCGGCTTTCTCGGTGTAATCCGCACCAATCCGGAAAATCGCGCCATTGCTGACCGCGCCGCGTGTCTCGAGATCACGCGACACCCAGCTCATGGTCGATCCGGGCGCAACACGCAGACAGATCGGCTCGCCCAGCGGGCCAGCGCCTTCATACTGGGATTTCCCCCAGATCACGACGCCGCCCAAAAGGAACACTGCCACGATCAGCAGCGTTATCGCGTTCGACGCGATGTGTCGCCACATTTAGTCGACCTTTCCGAAAATCACCGATGCGTTGGTGCCGCCGAAACCGAACGAGTTCGACAGCGCCACGTTGATCTCGCGCTCGACCTTCTTGTTCGGAGCAAGGTCAACAGGCGTCTCAACCGCCGGCGTATCAAGGTTGATGGTCGGCGGCGCAACCTGGTCGCGGATCGCGAGGATCGAGAAGATCGCTTCGATCGCGCCAGCCGCACCCAGCAGGTGGCCGGTCATCGACTTGGTCGAAGACATGGTCACCTTGCCCGCTGCCTCGCCCATCATGCGCTCAACCGCGCCCAGTTCGATCACGTCGGCCATCGTCGAGGTGCCGTGCGCGTTGATGTAATCAATGTCCTTCGGCTCAAGACCTGCGTTCTTCAGCGCTGCGCGCATCGAACGTTCACCGCCTTCACCATCTTCCGACGGCGCAGTGATGTGATAGGCGTCACCCGACAGGCCATAGCCCAGAACCTCGGCATAGATTTTCGCACCACGGGCAACCGCGTGCTCGTATTCTTCCAGAACCACGACACCGGCCCCTTCGCCCATCACGAAACCGTCGCGGTCCGCGTCATAGGGACGGCTGGCAATGGTCGGGTCTTCCGTGCGCGAGGTCGACAGCGCCTTACAGGCGTTGAAGCCCGCGATGCCGATTTCACAGATCGCCGCTTCTGCACCACCGGCAACCATCACATCCGCATCGCCGAACATGATCAGACGGGCTGCATCACCAATCGCGTGCGCACCGGTCGAACAGGCGGTCACAACCGCGTGGTTCGGGCCTTTGAAGCCGTATTGAATGCCGACCTGACCGGAAATCAGGTTGATCAGGGCACCCGGAATAAAGAACGGCGATACCCGGCGCGGGCCTTTTTCGGCCATCAAAAGCGTGGTCTGTTCGATCGACTGCAAACCGCCGATACCCGACCCGATCATCACACCGGTGCGTTCACGCGCCTCGGTCTCTTCCGGCTTCCAGCCCGAGTCTTCCACCGCCTGCTGGGCAGCGGCCAGACCGTAGAGGATAAAGTCATCCACCTTGCGGCGCTCTTTCGGCGCCATCCAGTCATCAGGGTTGAAGGTGCCGTCAGTTCCGTCGCCATAAGGCACTTCGCAGGCATATTTGGTCGTCACGCGTTCCGTATTGAAACGGGTGATGGGCCCTGCCCCGGACTGACCGTCAAGAATACGCGACCAGGTTTCCTCGACCCCGCTTGCAAGCGGTGTAACCAAACCCAGACCAGTAACGACGACACGACGCATGATGTTGCCCTTTCCTCAATTGCTTGCACGCTCTTACCGCGCCTTTGCACATGGGGGCAAGCCTCACGAAGTCAATCGGTTGCCTTCCGCCCAAAGAAATAGCGCCAACCCGGCTTGGGCCAGCGCCATAGGTGACCTTGGGTCACATCTTTTGCTTACTGGAACGCCGCTCGCGCTTCCGGTTCGGGCTGGGCCAGCGCCAGTGCCTCGCCAAGATCAACATCCTTGGTGAACAAAGACTTGCTGATCAGCGTCCCCGAGATATTGGACACGTATTTCAGACGCGACACATCATCCGACGCATGCACGGTGCCACGGGCGATCACCGGATGGCGCGTCGCCGCGGAAATGCCCGAAATGACACCAAGCTGGCCGTCCTGATCGCCAATATCAGCGTCAATATCCGTCACCAGAACACCGGCCAGCGGAACGTCGTCATAGGCCTTCACCACATCCTGCGGCTCAAGCGCGCCAGAGTTGCGCCAGCCATCGGTCATCAGCTTGCCTTCGAAGACGTCAATCGCCACGACAATCTGGTCCGGATAGCGGTTCGCCATCTCCTTCACGAGGTTCGAATCCTGCACCGCCAGCGTACCGATCACAACGCGGCCCGCGCCCTTGTCGATCCAGCTCTCGATCCGCTCACGCGACCGCACACCGCCGCCAACCTGCACAGATGCTCCGGCTGTGCGGATGATGTCTTCGATCAGCTCGTCGTTATTGCCGTCCCCGAACAACGCGTCCATGTCGGTCACATGCAGCCACTCGGCACCGCTCTCCACGAAGGACTGCGCCGTTTTCACCGGATCCACGTGCCAGATTGTCGGCTCCTCCGGACGCCCGCGATACAGCGAGACGCACTTGCCGCCTTTCAATTCGATTGTTGGATATACGATCATGGTTTCCTCCCGGAAAATGTATGGCCCTCTCCACATCGGCCCCTCTCAGGATGAAAGCCTAACACCGCAGGGTGATATTCCCAAATCGGCAAAATCGAAGTCGAATCCGGCAACGCGGGCAAAACTGCCCCAAAAACGAAAAAGCCCCCGCCTTTCGGCAGGGGCTCTTCTACGCCTCGAAAGGCGTCAGAACTTAGGAAGCTTCAGTGATGAACTTCACTGCGTCGCCGAAGGTCTGGATGGTTTCGGCTGCGTCGTCCGGGATCTCGATGCCGAACTCTTCTTCGAAAGCCATCACGAGTTCCACGGTGTCAAGGCTGTCTGCGCCCAGGTCGTCGATGAACGAAGCGTTCTCAACAACTTTGTCTTCTTCAACACCCAGGTGCTCTACAACGATCTTTTTCACGCGGTCTGCGACGTCGCTCATGTCAATTCCTCATTCGTCATGGGCCCGAGGCCCTGTGATCGCCCGCCCCGATGGCGGGTTTGGTTTGTGCCCCGAAGGGCGGCTCTTGTTCACCGGCGAACCGGCAATTCACGGGTGAACCCAAGCACACCCTCGATAAATCTGCGCCGCCTATAGCACATCCTCATGCCAAGGCAAACGCTTTCGCAATATGGCATCTCCTGCCAACGGAACAACCCCCGACCATCCTGATCGGGGGCAATCCGCTTACAGCATGGCCATGCCACCGTTCACATGCAAGGTCGAACCGGTGACATAACCGGCTTCATTGCTGGCCAGATACAGAACCGCCGCCGCGATCTCTTCGGGCGAACCCATACGCGCAGCCGGGATCTGGGCGTTGATCTTGCCCTTCTGGTCATCGTTAAGCTTGTCGGTCATCGCGGTGGCAATGAACCCCGGCGCAACCGCGTTCACGGTGATGCCACGGCTGGCCACTTCATAGGCAATCGACTTGCTCAGACCAACCATACCGGCCTTCGAGGCCGCATAGTTCGCCTGTCCGGGGTTGCCGGTTGCGCCAACAATCGACGAGATATTAATGATACGGCCCCAGCGCGATTTCATCATCGGGCGCATCACGCCACGGCACAGACGCATGGTCGAGGTCAAGTTCACATCCAGAACCGATTGCCACTCGTCATCCGACATGCGCATGAAAATCTGATCGCGGGTGATCCCGGCGTTGTTCACCAGGATATCGACGCTGCCCATGGCCTCGATGGCCTGTTTCGGCAGGGCATCCACGGCCTCGGCATCGCTCAGGTTGCACGGCAGCACATGCGCGCGCTCGCCCAATTCCGCCGCCAGCGCCTCCAACGGCTCAACACGGGTGCCAGACAGGCCCACGGTTGCGCCCGCCGCGTGCAGGGCCTTGGCGATCTCGCCACCAATACCGCCCGACGCACCGGTTACCAGTGCGCATTTTCCAGTCAAATCAAACATTTGAATGTTCCTTATTCATCTCAATCCTCCCACCCGCCAAGACGCCGAACAGGACGGAAGTTGTTCTGTCTCAGCCCTGCGCCAGGCTGGCTGCGGCGGCCTTTACGTCGTCCGGAGTGCCAACCGCCTTGCAGGCAATCGCACGGTCGATACGGCGGATCATGCCCGACAGCGCCTTGCCGGCACCGATTTCCCAGGCCTCGGTGACACCGTTCTGGCTCATCCACGAAACCGATTCGCGCCAGCGCACTGAGCCGGTCACCTGATCGACCAGCAGCGAACGGATGGTGGCGGCGTCCTTTACCGGCTCGGCAATCACGTTTGCCACCACCGGAACCGCAGGCATCTCGAGGTCAACATGGCTCAGGGCTTCGGCCATTGCCTCGGCAGCCGGCTTCATCAGGGCACAGTGGAAAGGTGCGCTCACCGGCAGCAGAACCGCACGTTTCGCCCCCTTCTCCTTGGCCAGTTCCACCGCACGTTCAACCGCGCCCTTGTGGCCTGACACCACAACCTGCCCCGGATCGTTGTCATTGGCCGCCTGGCAGATTTCGCCCTGTGCCGCTTCCGAGGCCACTTCGCGTGCCGTCTCGAAATCCAACCCCAGCAGCGCCGCCATAGCGCCAACACCTACCGGAACCGCTGCCTGCATCGCCTCGCCACGCGTCCGCAGCAGGCGCGCCGTGTCGGCAATACTCAGGGCACCTGCCGCCGCCAGCGCGGAATACTCACCAAGGCTGTGACCCGCGACATAAGACGCGGCCTCGATCGGCACGCCTTCCGACTTCAGCGCCGCCATGGCCGCCAGCGAGGTCGCCATCAGCGCGGGCTGGGCATTCTGCGTCAGGGTCAACTGATCCTGCTCACCTTCCCAGATCAGCGCGCTCAGCTTTTCCCCAAGGGCCTCGTCGACCTCGTCGAAAACGGCCTTGGCCGACGGGTAGGCATCCGCCAGCGCCTTGCCCATGCCAATGGTCTGTGCACCCTGTCCCGGAAATACAAATGCTCGGCTCATGAAGTCCCCCAAAATCTAGTGGTTTCAGCCGGAATACCGTTTGCCGCGCGCAGGCGCAACGCCCTTGCGCATTCCTGCACCACTTATGTGCGGCAAGAGAGCTTTCCGCAGCGCGTCTCCACATTTATCTAGGAACAAGACACGCAACAGGAGCTCCCCATGCCCGCCTCCAACACGCACAGCCAATATGGCAGCGTCGCCAAGACCTTCCACTGGCTGACCGCCCTCCTCATCCTGACAGCCATTCCTCTTGGCTTCTTCGCGGAAAAAGCGCCCTTCGCAGACAGCGAACAGCTTGCCTTCAAGGCGCTCCTGTTTTCGCTGCACAAAACCGTCGGCGTCGCCGCGTTCTTCACGGCCCTCTTGCGGATCATCTGGGCCATGACCCAGACGCGCCCCGGCCTGCTCAACAGCGAAAACAGGCTCGAAGCCTTCGGCGCCCATACCGCCCACTGGCTGCTTTATGGCTCCATGCTGATGGTGCCACTGACCGGCTGGATTCACCATTCCGCCACCACCGGCTTTGCCCCGATCTTCTGGCCCTTCGGTCAGAACCTGCCTTTCGTACCCAAGAACGAAGCCCTGTCCGAACTCTTCTCCGGCCTGCACTTCATCTTCATCATCGTTCTGGTCCTGTCGATCCTCGCCCACGTCGGCGGTGCGCTGAAGCACTTTGTCATCGACCGCGACCAGACCCTGCAACGCATGTTGCCCGGCCGCAATTCGGCCCCGACTCCGGACCCAGAAGCCCACTCGCGCCTGCCGCAGATCGCCGCTGTCACCACCTGGGCCCTTGCCCTGATCATCGGTGGCGCAGCCGGCATCCTGTCGACCGGCGCAGGCCACGATCGCGCGTCAAACGCCCCGGCACTCGCCGCCGCCCCTTCTGAATGGGTGGTTCAGGAAGGCCAGGTGTCGATCTCGGTTGTTCAGTTCGGCTCGGACGTCACCGGCAGCTTTGCCGACTGGACCGCCGCCATCGCCTTCGATGAAACCGCGACCAACGGCAAACACGGTGAGGTCGAAGCCACCATCGCCATCACCTCTCTCACGCTGGGCTCGGTCACCGATCAGGCATTGGGCGGCGATTTCCTTGATGCCACCGGCTTTCCGACCGCCACCTTCAAGGCCGATCTTCTGCCTGCGGAAAACGGCTATGTCGCCTCAGGCACCCTGACCCTAAAAGGTGCCTCGCAGCCGCTCGACCTGCCCTTTTCGCTGGAACTGGAGGGCGACACTGCCCGCATGAGCGCGTCCACCACCCTGCAACGTCTGGATTTCGGCATCGGCGCCACCATGCCTGACGAAAGCTCCCTCGGCTTCCCGGTCAAGGTGGACATCACCCTCACCGCCACCCGCGGCTGAACCCACAACAAATCAACGCCCCAAAAGGCCTCCCACCTCGGGAGGCCTTTTTCGTTGCCCCTTCCGCCCTGCCCTTGGCCACCGGCTCCATCATTCTGTCTCAGGTGCGCCCTCTCAATAATGCCCAGAAACAAAAAAGACCGCCGGATCGCTCCGGCGGCCTCTCTTGGAAAACTTGGGGACGTTCTGCCTTATTCGGCTTTCGAGGCCTCGATCGAGATCATCAGCTGAACTTCGTCGCTTACGAAGGGTGCGAACTTGCCAAGGCCGAACTCCGAACGCACAACAGTTGTGGTGGCATCGAAACCAGCCCAGTCCTTGCCCGCCATCGGGTGCTTGCTCGCCTGGTTCAGCTTGGCATCCAGAACCACCGGCTTGGTCATTCCGTTCAGGGTCAGGTCGCCGGTGATCTTCGCGGTGTTCTCACCGGTCACTTCGATGCCGGTCGAGGCAAAGGTCACCATCTCGTCACCCGCCGCGTTGAAAAAGTCCGGCGACATGAAGTGGCCGAAACGTGCATCCCAACCGGTGATCATCGAGCTCAGCGGCATCGAGACATTCACCGACGAGGCCGCCGGGTTTTCCTGATCGAACATGATTTCACCGGCAAAGCCCGAGAACATGCCGTAGGTGGTCGAATACCCGAGGTGGTTGTAGGAGAAGACAACCTGGCTGTGGCTTGCGTCCAGATCGTATTTTACCGGCTCAGCAACAGCAAAGCCGGCGGCAGCAGCGAAACCTGCGGCAAGAAGAAGGGATTTCATGGGTGATACACTCCGTTGGCGTCAATATCGTGGTGTAAATATCGACGTAGCGCCCGAACGGAACAATTCACTAGGTTTCAACAACCAGTGTGTATCAATGAACACTCACGAAAGCGTGATCGACTGGCTGCGCAAGTGTGCAATGGCTTCGTCACGCATGTCCGGACCTTCCAGCGCCATTTCCGCGATGGCTTTGCCGCGCTGGTCCAGCAACACCAATGACTGATCCGTCACCCGCGCCGAGGAAATCGCGTCATAACCAACCGAACGCAGGCTTTCGCGGCGGCCACGTCCACGCATTTCAATCAGGTGAACCTGACGTGTACGTGAGTCAAAGTGCATCTCGGCCAGCTTGCGGGCCGTCGCGATCTGCGTCATGCCGATCCCGGCTGCAACCATCATGATCGACAGGAAGGCCTTGACCATCAACACACCCGGTTCCAGGTCCAGCCCCGGCACCAGCCAGAGACCGGCACCCGCCCAGATAAAGGCAAATCCGAAAAAGACCGAAGCCGCACGCACCGGCACGGTATGGCCGCGTTCAAACCCGCGGTTGGCACGGTCGGCGGCAAGTGCGAAGGCGTTGGATGCAACGGTCATGAGGGTCTCCTCGGCTGTCGTTTATTCTTTCGTTAACCCTCGTGGCAAAATGCGGCTGGAATGAGGCGCATCTTGGGAATATCAACGGTTTCACCCGCCTTGCCCTCACCCCGCCGAAACGCCTGTATTTCCGGCAAAACAAGGGTTGCATGATCGCCCAGTTCCGCTATACAGCGCCATCCTTTCGCGAAAGCTAGAACCGCGCAGTCTCTCGTGGGTGGGGTGCGAAAGGATCATTGCCCCGCTCTTTGAAATGCGCCTGAAAATGAAATGGAGTTCGCATGCCCCTTTACGAGCATGTATTCATCTCGCGCCAGGACCTGTCCAACGCGCAAGCCGAAAGCCTCGTCGAACATTTTGGCACCGTCCTCGCGGACAACGGCGGTAAAGTCGTTGAAAGCGAATACTGGGGCGTCAAGACGATGGCCTACAAGATCAACAAGAACCGCAAGGGCCACTACGCCTTCCTGAAAACCGACGCACCTTCGTCGGCCGTTCAGGAAATGGAACGCCTGATGCGCCTGCATGACGACGTGATGCGCGTCCTGACCATCAAGGTCGACGAGCACGCCGAGGGCCCCTCGGTCCAGATGCAGAAACGTGACGAACGCGACAACCGTCGCGAGCGCCGCTGATCACACGGTTGAAGAAAGGACACTAAGTCATGGCTGCAAAACCGTTTTTCCGTCGTCGCAAAGTCTGCCCCTTCTCGGGCGACAACGCACCGAAAATCGACTACAAGGACACCAAGCTCCTGCAACGCTACATCTCTGAGCGTGGCAAGATCGTTCCTTCGCGCATCACCGCCGTTTCGGCCAAGAAGCAGCGTGAACTGGCCCGTGCTATCAAGCGCGCCCGCTTCCTCGCCCTGCTGCCCTACGCCGTGAAGTAAGGAGACCTGACAGATGCAAGTTATCCTTCTCGAACGTGTGGCCAAACTCGGCCAAATGGGCGACGTCGTTGACGTTAAGCCCGGCTATGCCCGTAACTTCCTGCTGCCGCAGGGCAAAGCTCTGACCGCTTCCGACGCCAACGTGGCGGCCTTCGAAGCCCAGAAAGCCCAGCTCGAAGCACGTAACCTCGAGACCAAGAAAGAAGCCGAAGCTCTCGGTGAGAAACTCGCTGGTCAACAGTTCATCGTGATTCGTTCGGCATCGGACGCCGGCGCCCTCTACGGTTCGGTTAGCCCGCGTGACGCGGCTGACGCAGCAACCGAAGCTGGCTTCACCGTCGACAAGAAGCAGATCGTTCTGGCCAAGCCGATCAAGGAACTGGGCCTGCACGACGTACACGTGCTGCTGCACCCCGAAGTTGACGTGACCATTCAGCTGAACGTTGCACGTTCGGAAGAAGAAGCCGAACTGCAAGCCTCGGGCAAGTCGATTCAGGAACTGGCCGCTGAAGCCGAAGCAGAAGCAGAATTCGAAATCGCCGAACTGTTCGACGATATCGGCGCTGCTGCATCGGACGAAGACGACATCATCGAAGATGCTCCGGTTTCGGACGAAGAAGAAGCAAAAGCCTAAGCTTTTCGCCTTCTCGGAAATCAGGAAGGGCCGCACGATCCGTCGTGCGGCCCTTTCCTTTTGCGGAACACCGGCAACATTACTCGCCGAAATTCGCCCCCACACCCATCGGCGCCATGCGCACCAGACGGCTATCACTCACCCCCGCCTGCCGGTGCGCCATCGCCTTGCGATAGTCGGGATCGCCCAGCATATCGACAAAGGCCTGCACCGATGGATACTCGGCAATAAAGCACAGGTCCCACTGTTCCTCGCCCGGCCCGATCAGCATCTGCTCCATCTGTCCCCGCCAGATGATCCGCCCACCCAGCCGCTGGAACACCGGCGCACTCTCGCGGCCATAGGCGGCATAGGCCTCGGCGCCCGTCGCCTCGCGCCCGTCCTCGTATTCGGCTGTCTCGCGCAACCTGACGAGGTTCAGCATGTGTATCGGCCCGTCCCGGTCATTGTCCTTGAACGCCTGGAAATCCTCTTTCCCGAACGCGGTATGTGCCATTGTCATCCTCCCTTGGCCTTGCCGCCATCCTGCCCTTCCCCTGACAGCAGGCCAACAAAAAAGGCCGCCCGAAGGCGGCCTTTCCGATAACGTGACGCAAGGTCTTATTCGTCGTCGAGGGCTTCAACAGCCGCCTGAAGATCGTCTTTCGACACTTCTTTCTCGGCAACCTCGGCCAGTTCGAACGCATAGTCGACAACCTTGTCTTCGAAGATCGGCGCGCGCAGTTGCTGCTGCATCTGTGCGTTCTGCTGGATGAACTCGAAGAACTGACGCTCTTGACCCGGGTACTGACGTGCCTGGTTCATGATCGCCTGGGTCATTTCCGCTTCGGTCACTTCAACCTCTGCCTTCTGGCCCAGCTCGGCCAGCAGCAGGCCCAGGCGCACGCGGCGCTCGGCCAGCTTGGTGTGCTCTTCGGTGGGCTCGATGGTGTCGTGGTTGTGGTCGGTGACTTCCGGGTTTTCCTCGTGCCACAGCTGGTGCGCGATCTGGCCGGCTTCCGCTTCAACAAGCGACGGCGGCAGGTCGAAGGAAACCGCATCGTCCAGCTTGTCCAGCAGGGCGCGCTTCATGACGGCGCGTGCTGCACCGGCGTATTCTGCTTCCAGACGCTCACTGATCTGGCCTTTCAGGCCGTCCAGGTCTTCCGCGCCGAACTTCTGTGCCAGCTCGTCGTTGATTTCCGCGGCAACCGGCTCTTTCACTTCTTTCACGTTGCAGGTGAAAACAGCTTCTTTACCGGCCAGGTGCTCGGCCTGGTATTCTTCCGGGAACGACACGGTGACGTCTTTTTCTTCACCGGCCTTCACACCAACCAGCTGCTCTTCGAAGCCGGGGATGAACTGGTTCGAACCCAGTACCAGCGGGAAATCGTCGCCCGAACCGCCTTCAAAGGCTTCGCCGTCGATCTTGCCAACAAAGTCCATGACAACCTGGTCGCCGTCCTTGGCTTTGGTGCCTTTCTTGCGGTCTTTGAAGTCCTGCGCGGTTTCGGCAAGGTTGCCAAGCGCTTCTTCAACAGCCGCGTCGTCTGCCTTTACAACCATCTTCTCGAGGCTGATCGCTTTCAGGTCAACTTCCGGGATCTCCGGCAGAGCTTCGTAAGACATTTCGACTTCTACGTCGTCGCCTTCTTTCCACTCTTCGCCGTTTTTCATTTCGACTTTCGGCTGCATGGCCGGCTTGTCGCCGCTGTCTTCAAAGTGCTTGTTCATCGCACCGTCAACAGCTTCCTGCATCGCTTCGCCCAGCAGACGCTGACCGAACTGCTTTTTCAGAAGCGGCATCGGCACCTTGCCTTTGCGGAAACCTTTCATTTCGATTTCCGGCTGCGCTTCAACCAGCTTTTCGTTCACTTTCTCGTCCAGCTCGGCAGCGGTGACGGTGATCGAATAACCGCGCTTCAGACCTTCGTTCAGAGTCTCGGTGACCTGCATGTCAGTTCCCCATAGGTTACGGCGCGCGAGGTCCGCGCGCGGGCAAAAATTTTTGCCCTTCTATTGGTCCGCGCGGGCGGGCGCAAGGGGTTTCACCGCCTTTTGCAAAGGGACGCGGCGGATATTTTCCGACTCCCCTTCAACAACCCCAATCCCCCAAGAAAAAAGGCGCCAAACCCGTCAGGATCTGGCGCCAGTCATGGAAAACCAAGGGAGAGTGGTTAGAACTTCAGACGGGTGCCGAAGACGATGGAAGACGCATCGTTGTAGGTATTCGCTGCGTCGTCATACGAGTAATCGCGGTAACCTGCATAAACTTCGGCATTGTACTTGTTCAGCTTCTGAACAACGCCAACACCCCAGGACGAGCTTTCCGAACCCGCAGTGTTAAAGTCGTCGCCTTCGAAGAGGTCGATGCTGAAGTAGGTCTTGCCGGCCGAAATCAGGTCCGCTCCGTAACCGAGCTTTGCATAGACATAGTTTGCGCCGCCATCCTGATCACCGGTGGCCAGGGCCGCGCTCAGGCCGGATGCGTGCGAAACGCCAACCGAGGCCAGCACCGCGTCTGTGGTGGTGCCGCCCGACTTGGTCCAGGACATGCCCAGAGCGCTATTGACTTCGAAGTCACCGAATTCGCCTTTGTGGCGCAGCGCGATGTCATAGAAGTCATCGTCGTTGCCAGCTTTCAGGATCTCGGTACCGTAGGCCGCCGAAACGGTGAAACCGTTGAACGAGGGGCTGTCATAACGGACACGACCTTTACGGCCGCCGTCAAAAGTGCCGAACGCGTCGCCGATCTCGATGCCCGACAGCGCGCCACCAGTGGTGGTGAATTGGAAACCACCTGCGAAGTCGCCGATCGCCGCATCCGAAACCAGCCCCGTGCCGGTGCCATCCATGAACGCCACGCCATCGGTTGCCATGCTGCCCTGACCCAACGAGATGGTACCAAACGAGTTCGATACGAACGACACGTCAATCTTGCGAATGTCGGTGCGGTCCCAATCGATGTTGTCGGGGCTGGTGCCTTGGCCAAAGGCGCTAGTCGACCCCAGACCAAGACCGGTCTCGAAGTTGAACTTCAGCGTGCCTGCATCCATCGGCTGTACGATACGGAAGCCCAGACGGCTGTTCGACTTCGCACTATCACCAAGGTTGGTTTCGCTGTTCACGCCGTCGTCGACCGACACAATGGCCGGATTGATATGGCCGTAAAATGTTACCTTGCCGCCCGAGGCGTTCTCATACTCTGCAGCCGAGGCCGTGCCTGCGAGGGCTGCGCCCATTGCGATCACTGAAACCGCCGAAAAAATCTGTTTGCTCATGGTCACTGTCGTTCCTGTTTGCGTGATGACCCGGTGGGGCCGAGGCCGACATAGGCACGGAAATTCGTAGGTTCAACGACAAGTAAACTCACAAGTACCACAGTTAACATTGTCACAATAGGTCGTCACAAAATTGTTCAGCATCGCCCCTTGAAATTTTTTATACATATTTTTCAATTATTAAGCCGGTGACAATTTACATTAATTCAAATTTCGTCCAATTAAACACATGTAAAAACCTTAGACAGCCATGCGCCTCCGGCATACCGAGCAAACATCATCCGAATAGCTTACCACCGCCAAAGCAGGGGACTTGCGTGATCCCCGAACAACCCGGGTGCATCGATGCACAGAAACGATTGAATTTCTTTCATGGAACGACCCGCTCCAAGGTGAATCCATTGCCAAACCCGGGTTTCCGCCGACGGCCGCCAGGTATGAATTCGATGATTCACCGCCAACGAGAATTCGGCTGGAACGCACAAGGATACGCGTCGCGGAACACGTTTCAATCTATGCCTAGCGCAAAGCGGCAGATTACCCGTAAAGCAACAATTCACAGGTCTTCTGAACAAGGGAATGCATGCCCAAAGACCTCTGCGCTATTTGATTGTTGGCCTTACTGATTACTGTCGAGTTCCGACAGCTTTTCAGCAGCGGTCCAGAGAAGCTCCAGAAACCCGATTGTTTGCGCGAGAGAGCACCGCGTAACCAACACCTGTCGCATGAGGAATGACGACCTTGCTCTCGGTTTTATGATCTTCGCCACGCTCAACTCGCGTCACCTGATCCCCGCCTTCCTCGTCGATACAATGTCCTCAATGAATCGCCGGGCGCTTCTTGCCCTGATCGCCGCCTTTGGAATGAAAACCTCTCTGAAGCGCATCCTCGACGTCGGCGGTCAGGCAATCGCCGTGATTGTTTCAGAAACCGCTGGACCCGCTGCTGCGCAACGCAGCCCGGTCGCAATCAAACACATGTGCCCAAGGAAATCGTGCGCTGCCTGAGGAAATCGAGCAACCCTCTTGGATTGCCCGCCCATTTCGCCAGTTCATCTTTCGCAATCGGCTCTCCCACGAAGGGACGCTGGGGTTTGTCCAGCGCATGGCGCACTTCATACAGAAGCAATCCCTGGCGCAGTATGGCCGAAACGTTGCTCGCGATCTGGTAGGCGCGGCTGTTGCGTCCCGGAAAGCGGATCGGCACAACGGTGGCACCGGAGCGTTGGATAATCTTGGCCGTAAAGGGGTTCCATGCGCGTTCTACGGCCTCTCCCCACCAGCTATCCGACGAGGCGACAACGCCAGACGGAAACAGAGCAATCACACCATCCCGCGACAGGTGTTCCATCGCCCTGCGCCGCATTTCAAGGCTCAGCTTCAGCGCATCCGGTTCATGATCGAAGGGGACCGGGATCATGAACTGGTCGATTTCCGCTACCCCCGTCAGAAGAGAACGCGTGAGAATCTTATAGTCGGTGCGAACCTTTCCAATCAGTTCGGCCAGTATCATCCCATCCACCAACCCATGCGGGTGGTTGGCGACGATGACCACGGGCCCCTTGGCGGGAATCCGGCGAATTTCCTCCATCGGCGTCTGTAGATCGATCCCCATCACCCCCAGCGCCTGCGCCCAGAATGGCTGCCCGACAGGAACCCCCATGGCCTCGAACTGACGTATGCGCCGCAACAAATGGTACTTGCTTGTCGCCAGTTCGATGGCCTGGATCATCCACCGCTGAACCGGGTTTCGGAACGTGGATGCATAGGACAAGCGGCGGCGGTCATACGGCTGGTCGGTCAGGCTGGCACCGTCGCCCTGACCGATCAATAGCCGCGTCGCCTTGTGCTGATCCGCCTGATCGCCGCCCTGCCTCTTTGGTTTCTGAACCATCCTGTCCGTCAACGAATGATCATCACCGAACACGGGGCGCGACGGGAGATCCGTGAAGCCGTCGAGCCAAGGAAGTAATCCTGAACACCCGGTTTATGCGAGCCGACAATAATCATATCAACCTCGTGCTGGCGGGCATATTCCGAGACTTTCAGCCCCGGTTTACCGGTCACGACCTCGGTACCAATGTCCTCTGCCCCGCCTGCAATTTTGTCCAGATGCGCTTTGATACGCGCCGTAAGATGGTTCTCGGGCTTCGACGGAACGAGCTCGGCAACAAACCCGGGAATATCCTCCAGCACCGTGAGAAGCGTGATCTTGCCACCTTCGTCCAAAAGCCGACGCGCGGCCGCGATCTTGTTGACAACAACGCCTTCATGGTCAAGCGCTACCGGGATCAGAATGTGTTTGTGCATGGTCACGTCCTCACTTGTTTTTGGTGACAGCTGTTGGCCCCGTCCCGAGAGCTCCGTTTGCTCCGGCAAGTCTGCAACTGCACTCAAATTGTCCCCTATTGCCGTTTTTGATAACGGGGCGGCACCATTGCGCCGCCCCGATTGGATCAAGCACTGCGATACAGTTTGGTCATCGAGAATTCACGGTGGCCAAGCGCTTCTGCGGCGGTGTTCCGACCATTGGCCGTGCGGCGGATCATCTCGATCAGCGCATCACCGGCCTCGTCGATGGTCTGCTCACGACGCAGGATGCCGGACACATCGACATCCACGTGCTCCCCCATGGTGCGCACGGTCCGCGGGTTCGCCGTGATCTTGATCACGGGGACAATCGGGTTGCCCACCACGTTGCCCTGCCCGGTCGGGAAGGTGTGGATCACGGCCCCACCAGCCGCCATCAGGGTCACACACTCGGCAGCAGCCGATGAACTGTCCATGAAGTAAAGCCCCGCCCCCGATCCCGGAGCCTCGGCCGCGTCCAGAATGTCGATGTAGCGTGACGTCCGGCCGATTTTTTCGAGATTGCCAAGGGCCTTCTCCTCGATCGTGGTCAGGCCGCCTTCGATATTGCCTTTCGTCGGTTGCGAGTCCGACAAGTCGTCGGTCTGATGCGCAAAAATCACGTCATCCTGATAGGCTTTCCACATCTTGTACCAGCGCTCACCAACCTCCTCGTTGATCGCACGCTTCTGACAAATATGCTCCGCCCCGGTGATTTCCGACGTCTCGCCAAAGAACCCCGTGATGCCTTCGGGCAAAAGCTTGTCGTACATGTTGCCAACGGTCGGACAGGACCCAAGACCGGTGGTCGTGTCGGACTCACCGCATTTCGTCGATATCCACAACTCGTTCAGCCCACATTCCTCCCGCTGATATTCCGACGTCAGATGCACGAACTCCTTCGCTGCCCAGCTGGCCTGGCGGATGGTTTCAAAATCCCCCTTCTGCTCGATCGAGAACTCGGCGACCGGTTTGCCGGTTTCGCGAATGCCGTCGGCGATACGCTTGGTCCATCCGGGCTCAATACCGATCACCACCACGGCCGCCACATTGGGGTTCGCGCCCGTGCCGATCATGGTCCGGAAATGCAACTCCAGATCGGCACCGAACTGCAGGCGACCATAGGCATGCGGAAGGGCAAGCGTGCCTTTGACATTGTTTGCCACGGCCTCGCAGGCGGCGTTGGAAATGTCGTCCACCGGCAAGATGATCACGTGGTTACGAACGCCAACGCGGCCATTTTCACGACGGTAGGCATGCACGGACATGTTTTTGAAATCGAGTGCCATGAAATGAGCTCCTTACCAGCGCTTCGTTTTGCAGTTATGGGTATGAACGTGGGCGCCCTTGGGGATGTCGGCGATGATCTTGCCGATGTCCTCGCCGTACTTGATCGCGGTGTCGCCATCCTTGAAGTCCTTCAGGGCAATCTTGTGGCCAATCGGGACATCGGCACCTGACGTCAGGCGGAACGTCGAATTGTCATGCGTCACGCAAACCAGCATGTCGGTGCCGGCCGTCAGGCCCTCGACCACGACCACGCCAACGTTATCGGCATGTTCGTGGACGAGAAGGTGTGGAATTTCAGCCATTTGTAGTCTCCTCAGGCATCAGGTTTTAGAATGATTTTCGGTGCAGCGACCCGGCCGTTCAGAATGTCCTGAAAGGCATGTGCGCCATCTGACAGGGGGCGGCTCTCCACCCAGTCAAGCGGCCCCAAGCGCCCATCGAACATGGCTTGGGCGGTGTCGCGAAAGTCTTGTGCGCTGTAGGTGTAGGTGCCGATAAAGGTAATTTCCTGAAGCGTCATGCGACGCACATCCAGCCCACCGGTATCCTCGCCCAGACCGATATGCAGGAGCACCCCGCCGGGCTTGACCGCAGCCGAGGCCACCGCCCGTGTCGCGGCAAAACCGACGGCATCAACAACAAGCGGGAACTCACCCTCTATCTCCGTGGCAACCTGCAATCCGCAAGTCCGCGCCAGGTAGTCGCGCCGACTCTCGTTTCTCTCGATGATGACCACGTCTTCAAAGCCCATCGCGGACAACGACAAGGCAGAGGCCACTCCTATGGCCCCTCCCCCAATGACAAGCCCGCGACGAGGTTCCGCGCCATGAAGCGCCTCCACCCCAAGCCGCGCCGCGTGCCAACCAACCGCAATAGGTTCGGCAAGTGCCGCCTTTTCCAGAGAAACATCATCCGGCACCGTCACGAGGTTGACTTCGGGTATGCGCACAAGGTCTGCAAACGCCCCCTCACGTGGGGGCATCGAAATGATCTGCCGCGAGGCACACAGGTTTTCCCGCCCGGACATACAGGCATCACAGGTTCCACAGGTGACCAGCGGATTGATCGTCACGCGGTCGCCATCACGCGGCCCACCGACAATTGTCCCGGCAGCCTCATGTCCAAGGATCAACGGAGCCGGCCGACGGTTGTCGTGCCCGAGAAAGGCATGCATGTCCGAGCCGCAAATCCCAACGCTGTCCACGCGGACAAGGGCCTCTCCGAACTGCGGCGTGGGATCCTGCGTGTCTTCGTACGACAGCGATTGCACATTCGTATAGACAAGAGCCTTCATTTCGCGGTGAACCCCCCATCCAGCATCAGGATCTGACCGGTCACGTATCGCGAGGCATCCGAGCACAGGAACAGCAAAGGCCCATCCAGATCCCCGGCCTCGCCATTGCGCCCGATACATGTCTGCGCCGCGTTTCGCGCGGCCCTCTCCGGATCGGCAAAAACCGATGCGGTTAACTCGGTCTCGAAAAAGCCGGGCGCAATGGCATTCACCGTGATGCCGAAAGACGACCACGCTTCGGCCATGGCCCGCGTCATCTGGGCCACGCCCCCTTTCGACGCGCCATAGGGAAGACCATTTGGAAAGGCGCGAAACGATTGCAGGGACGCAAAGTTGACGATCCGCCCCCACCCACTCTCTGTCATCGCCGGAACGAAGGCCTGGCTCAGGAAAAAGGGCGCCGACAGATTGACGGCAAGGGTGGCATTCCAGACATCTGGCGACAGGTCTTCTGCCGGAAGGCGAGGATTGAGCCCGGCCGCATGAACAAGAATATCGGGCGCGCCGAAAGGAGCGGCAAGCTGCCGCGCGAGATCGTCGACCCTATCAAGGTTGGCGACATCCCCCGCGACCACGGCGGCATTGTCTCCGATCCCATTGGCCCAATCTTCCAACGCATCGCCACGCCGCGCGACGCCAACCACCTTGGCCCCAGACCTGGCCAGAATGGTGGCGGCGCGTTGCCCAAGGCCGGAACTGGCACCGGTCACGACGGCCACCCGACCGTCTATGTTGAACAGGTTGGACGCGGGCAACGGTTCAGCCTTCCGCCGTCAGGGTGAAGTCTTCATCCGGAAAGTACTTCTTCAGGCGAATATCGGCCGTGCGCGCATGACCTTCCATTCCCTCAAGCCGGGCAATCCGTGCCGTCGCCTCGGCAACAGGCTTGGAACCTTCGCGCGTCGCCCGCTGCCAGGTCACGATCTTCATGTACTTGTGCACACTCAGCCCCCCGGTATAGCTGGCCGCCCCGGAGGTCGGCAGAACGTGGTTTGTACCTGCTGCCTTGTCGCCAAAGGCAACCGTGGTTTCCTCTCCAAGGAACAGCGATCCATAGCAGCTCAGACGATCCAGCCACCAATCCAGATCCTCTGCCTGAACGGTCAGGTGTTCGGGCGCATAGGCATCTGACGTCGCCGCCATTTCCTCGCGGTCCGGGCATAGAATGACCTCGGCATAATCGCGCCAGGCCGCGGTGGCATTGTCGCGGTTCACCTCGGGAAGATCGTCGATCAGCGTCGGCACTAGGCGCATGACCTCTTCGGCCAAGGCCCGATCATCCGTGACCAGCCATACCGGCGAGTTGTAGCCATGCTCAGCCTGACCAACGAGATCGGCGGCAACCACCATCGGATCGGCTGTCTTGTCGGCAAGGATCAGACTGTCGGTCGGCCCGGCGATCATGTCGATACCGACACGCCCAAACAGCATCCGTTTGGCTTCGGCAACGAACTGGTTGCCCGGACCAACCAGAATATTTGCCTTGGGGAGCCCGAACAGACCAAAGGTCATTGCCGCAACGCCCTGAACACCACCCATGGCCATGATCTTGTCCGCACCGCACACATGCGCTGCATAGATGATCGCAGGGGCAATCCCCACGCCCGGACGCGGCGGAGAACAGGCCACGATATGCTTGCACCCGGCGACTTTTGCGGTCGTGACGGTCATGATCGCACTGGCGATGTGGCTATACCGCCCGCCCGGAACATAGCAGCCAGCCGCATCCACCGGGATCGCCTTCTGCCCCGCGATAAAGCCCGGCACGACCTCGGTTTCAAAGTCCTTCACCGTGTTCAGCTGCGCCTCGGCAAATTTCTTGACGTTGGCATGGCTGAACTGGATGTCCTGCTTAAGCTTCTCGGGCACCAGCGCCGAAGCCGCCTCAACGGCCTCGGGCGACAACAGGATTTCACCGTCATAGTTGTCAAACTTGCGGGCATACTCCATGGCCGCCGCGTCACCGCCCGCCTCGATCTCATCAAGAATTTCGCGCACAATCTTCTTGGTTTCCGAGGCATCGCTCTTCGAGGTCAGCGTGGCTTTTTTGAGATATTCTCTCGGCATTGATTGCTTCCTATTTGTAAATATCTGGCAGAAGAACGGTTGAGATCGTTGGCACGTAGGCGATGAACAGCGTGACAATCAGCATGAACAGGACGAACGGGATGGCGCGGTAGGCGATCTTCAGGATCGACTCACCGGTAATCCCCGCGACAACGAACAGGTTCAGACCCAACGGCGGTGTGATGAAGCCCACGCCAAGGGCCGTGATCATCATGATGCAGAACTGAATCTCGTTCATGCCGATGTCGTCAGCCAGGGGCTTGAGGATCGGAGCAAGGATCACGATGTTCGGCGTGGTTTCCATCACGCAGCCCGCCGCGATCAGGATGCCAACCATCATCAGGATCAACACCAGCGGCTCATCACTTACCGAAGTCGCAGCGGCCACGAAGCCCTGGGGAACCCCAATGATGGCCAGCGCTTCCGCCAGGGGCGCCGAAAAGGCGATGATCGGCAGGATAACCCCGTTCACCTTGGCCGAACTGACCAGCATCGCCGGAAAGTCGCTGAGGCTCAGGGTCCGCAGGACAAAGCCCATGATGATTGTCACCACAACGGCAGTGGCCCCCGCTTCGGTCGGCGTCAGGCGCCCCGAAAAGATGCCGTAGAAGATGATACCAGGCACAAGAAAGGCATACCAACCAGATTTCAGGGCCTTACCAAGACGCGAGAAATACTCGGACATGCTGATGTTGCCGCCACCTTCCCAGCCCTTGAGCCGGTTCATGATGATGTTGGTGGCAAGAATGGACAGCAGGATCGCGATGCCGGGGATCAGGGCCGCAAGGAACAAGGTCGAGGCTGAAATGCCCAGCACGAGACCAATGATGATATAGGCAATCGACGGCGGGATCAGGATACCGGTACAGGCCCCGGCCGCCACAAGGGCACAGGCATAAGGCCGCGGATAGCCGGACTCGACCAACCGGTCGATGGTCATGCGGCCAACAGCAGCCGCCCCCGCGGCATCCGAGCCCGAAATCGCCGCGAACATCCCGCACACCAACACAGTGGCCGAACCAAACCCGCCTTTGGCGAATTGCGTCAGCGCCTCGGCGACATCAAGGAATTTCCTACTCAACCCGGTGCGCACAAGAACGTCACCCGTCAGGATGAACAACGGGACCGCGGTCAAAGCGAAGAAATCGATACCCGAGAACAGTTTTTCGCCAACAAGGCTGAGCGGCAGAGCCCCGGACCAGACCAGCATCAGTATCGCGGCAGAGCCGATCGCGGCCCACACAGGCACGGCCAACGCAACCAGCACGACAAATAGAAGGACCGGGCCGTAAAAGTCCCAACCAAGGACAACGGTTTGCTCAAGTTGGTTCCAAAGCATGACCTATCTCCTCAATCGAAAAGTTTGTCGCCTTCGTAGACGGGCCGACCCGCACGAAGGTCCGCGACATCGCGGAGAATGGATTGGAAGAGGCGAAGCAGAACGAGGGCAAAACCGACCGGAACCGCCATCAAGAACCAGACCCGGCTGATGCGAAGCCCGTCCGTCACCGAACCGAATTTTGCAGAAACGTGAACTGTTTCAAACGAATAGTAGAGCGCAACCACCGACACAGCGACCATCACAAGATCGCCAAAGAGGTAAAGGAGCGCCTTAAGACGCGGGCTGACGTAGTGCATGATGACGTCGATCCGGATGTGGCCGCGCTCACGCACCGCCGCCGCCGCACCGATCCAGGCAAGATAGATGAAAGAGTACCGGACAATCTCTTCGCCCCAGATCGAAGAGTAGGACAACAGCTCGCGCCGGAGGACTTCGATGAACATCGTCGCCACCAGCATCGTGTAGAACACAAGCAGCAACCACCGCTCTGCATTCCGGTTCAGTTCTTGCAGTATCCGTTGCATGCAATCCTCCCGTGAACCAGCGCGTGAAGGGCAGCTGGCAGCCGGATTTCCAAGGTGTCTTCAGGTGGTCGGGGCGGCGCAAAAACAGTCCGCCGCCCCTGTTACGCGTCAGGCCGTATCAGGCGTCATGGACATAGTAGCGGCCTTTGGTCCCCGCCGCTTCTTCAAGCTTGGCAAAGGTATCCATGGAGCCGGCCAGCTCGACCTTGAACTCGTCCCATTCCGAACGCTGGTATCCGCCAGCTGCCTGCCATTCCGCCAGCTGATCGTCGCTGAGGCTATGGAACTCCACACCCGCCTTGCGCAGTTCTGCCATGGCATAGGTGCGCGCCGAGGGAACCTTGGACAGGTTCTGGTGCGACGTCAGTTCGCCCGCGAACTCGATACCGTCCTGAACGTCCGACGGCAGCGAATTGAACCATTCCAGGTTCATGGAATAGATCTGGCTATCCGGCACGGCCTGAGTAAAGGTCACGTGGCTCAGGATATCCTTGAAGCCGAACACGAACAGTGCGCCAACCGACGGGTCCAATGCATCCGCCACGCCCTGCTTGATCGCAGACGGGGTTTCGCCCCAGGCCACCGGCGTCGGGTTGGCCCCGACCATGCGGTAGTATTGTTGCAGCATCTTCGACCCGGGCACGCGGAACTTGATACCCGACATGTCGCCCGGCGTGATCACCGCGTTCCCGCCTTTGCGCACGGCCACAACCCGCGGGTCGATGTTGATATAGAAAAGCGCCTTGAACCCGGCCGCCTCGATCTTGGGATGCACTTCCGCCTTCCACGCATCCGACGTCACGAGGTTGGTGAAGCGTTGGTTCGACCCGCAGAAGTAAGGCATGTTGATCAGGTCGGCGGCACTCGCATAGGGCGCAAAGTTCGAAAGCGAATGCTGCGCACACTGGATGGTGCCGGCCTGCACCGCCTGAACCAGGGCACCACCCGCCCCCAGCTGACCACCGGGCGCCAATTTTACATAGACTTTGCCGTTGGTTGCATTCTGGATGTTCTCTTTCAGATCCAGCTGCATGATGGGATAGCTGCGTGTCGCACCCAGAACATAGGCAGTTGCAAGCGTCATCGTGTAGTCCGCTGCGCTCTCGCGTTCACGTTCCTCCTTCGCAGTCTGCGCCGCCGCTTCGGTCGACCACAACGTCCCGGCCGCACCGGCCACGAGCGCCGCTGTAAAGCTGCCGCTTCCTGCCAGCTTCAAGAAGTTTCGACGTGACGCCGAAGCCAGTTCTTGCTTTTCACGATCCATTTTTTCCTCCCTATGGGTCATGTAAGTTCTTGATTTATTGATTATCTGTCTTGTCTTTCGCCTCTTTGTTCAGGGTGATGACAACGAACGAAAGAGATGCCGCAAACAGCAGCAGCATCTCTCCAACGTCCCCAAGGAATTGGCCGTACCCAAAAGCGCCAGCCACCACGTTGATCAAGAATGCAAGAAACAACGCACCGGATGCGAATTTAAGCATTTCACTCCCCTCTCCCTTCGATTCGAGGTCACTGTAAGCGCTTACATATTGCAATGCAAGCGCTTACATTTTAGCCTGAACAATACACCGGTTGACCCCGCCAGACGAAGGGCGCAAAGGGTATTGCAAGGCTGCATATGTGCAAAGGTAGATGAAGAAGGCACCGTTTCCAGTTTCTGAAGACCAACAGACGGCGATCTCCCCGACGCTGGAAGATGTCGCTCGCAGTGCGGGCGTTTCAACAGCAACCGTGTCTCGATGCCTGAACAACCCGTCGGTCGTCTCGGAAAAGACACGTAAAAAGGTTCTCGATGCGGTCAAAGCCCTTGGTTACACACCCAATTTTGGCGCTCAGGCCCTGGCTGCCAAACGCACAAGAACATTTGGCGCCATCATCCCAACGATGGAAAACGCCATTTTCGCGCGCGGTCTTCAGGCCTTCCAGGAAGAACTTCAGCGCCATGGCATAACCCTGCTCGTCGCAAGCTCTTCCTACAATCCCGAACTCGAAGAAGAACAGATCCGCAGCCTTGTTGCACGCGGCGCCGATGCCCTGCTGCTCATCGGCTTTGACAGAACCCCACAGGTCTACGAGTTCCTCAAGAAACAACAGATCCCGAGCGTGGTCGCATGGGTCTACGATCAGGAGAACGCGCAGCTTTCGATCGGGTTTGACAACCGCAAAGCCATGCAAGACCTGGCCGAACAGGTTTTGGACCTGGGGCATCACACAATGGCCTTTGTCACCGCCGACCTGAATGGCAACGACAGGGCGCGACTGCGGTGCGAAGGCGTCAAACAGGCGATGCTGTCCCGCGACGTTGATCCAAACAGCCTCCACGTCATCGAAACCCCCTACTCCATCGCCAACGGCGCACAGGCTTTCGAAGATGCCATGCAGCTGACCCCCAGGCCCACGGCGATTATGTGTGGCAACGACGTGCTCGCCGCCGGCGCGCTGATTCAGGCCCGGAAGATGGGCATCAAGGTGCCGGAAGACGTCTCCATCACCGGCTTCGACGACATTGAAATCGCCGAAATCGTGACCCCGCCCCTGACAACGGTCCATGTCCCACACCGCAACATGGGCAAGGGCGCGGCCCGATTACTGGTCGCCCTGCGCAAAGGCGAGAATCCCGGTCCAAGCGTGGAACTGGACGCCACGACAACGATACGTGATTCCCTCGGCCCCGCCCCCAAAGTCTTGGGTCTTTGAGGTTCAATTCTTAGTACCTATCGCACATTCGACAGCGCTTGGAGTGCCGGGATCGGTCACCGTCCCCACCTCCAGTTCGACAACCACATTGCCGGTGTCAAGAAAACATCTATTTCAACGACTGGGCGACATGCGCGAGTTCTGAACTTGCTTAAATCCCCCGGCATTTTTGCAAATGCATGGAAATCAAGGCGCACCAAAGGGTGGGCCGCACCAACCAGCAAGACGCAATGTACTGCTATTCATTGACTTTTTCGGACAATGGTGCGGGTGGAGGGACTTGAACCCCCACGCCTCGCGGCGCCAGAACCTAAATCTAATGAATATTATACGCTTTCAAAGCGTTACATGGATTTCTTCACAGGACAAAAACGAAACAAACGAAGAATCTGTGAAACGCCCCCAAAACAATTGTTGGTCCACAACCAATGGGAATTGATCAGCCCCCAAAATGGAGTGCCGCTATTCCGCAAGCCGGCTTGCGGCCCCAAGGGGACATGCCAGAATTGCACATGGGCGGAAATTGGTCGTTCGCTGCGGTGGGAACAAATTTCGGCAATGCGCAGGAAGCGGTCTTTGCAAAATTTCGTGAACGGCCCTTGGCGGGCATTCATCAATCAATTCGGATGCCGCTCCGCAGCCCGTTGAAGCTGCCTTCTGTCACGTGTGCAACAATTGAGCATTGGCGAACGCAGCCGTCCCTGAAGTCATTGGAATGAAGTTTTCGTTCCGGAGACCATTACCACTCCGCTATCCCTAGCGCGACAAAAAGGAACCCAATCACAATCGTCCCAACTATCGACAGTATAGCGATAGTCTGCGCTGCTTCTTTGTCATCTTCGTGGAATAGAACTTGACCACCACATTTCGGACAAGGCTTGCGGCCCATGTTTTTGAATGTTCGCCTTGTGACCCAACCGCACTTGGAACACTGACCTTTCATTTTTTCCTGGTAAGACATCGGGCCTCTCCATGTTACCTAGCCAATTCCTACACGTGTTCCGTATGCAAGCAACGTCCACACATGCCTCATTAACCCTCAACGGCCCAAAGCGGATGTGATCGAACCAGATTTCTGACAGAAGGCGGTGTCCGCTACCAATGAAAAATACTCATTCATTGCGGAAAAGCGGTCTTTTGATACGCTGATGTTGACGAGGAATAACGGTGTAGGAAATGAAATTTAGGGACCGGAACTTAAGAGGGTTAGCTGAGGCCGTGATAGGGGATGCGCCACATTTCCCCTATCGGTCGAGTAGCTATATCACTCGCTTCTTTGAAGAATGCGATATGGACTACGCCCACGACGGCTCTACACGTTGGGCGTGGGCCTTTGATGTGCTCGCAGAACTATTGGCTGAGCCCTCCTCAGGACCAAATGTACTGCCTGAGCGGTTTGTCCATGTGCTGCGCGTGCTGATGCATAAGTCTGATGCAGAAGACGACGACCCTGACCGAACCAATGCTCTCGAATACATCAATAAGCCACTTACGCGAGAAGGATTTGAAGCCTACTACGGCGACGATGCTCTACTCTACATAAGGCATATTGGCACAAGAACTATTTCGCAGGCAGCGAACCCGCATCGACCATTTACGCTTAAAGAACTGGAGCGGCGTGAGGCATTAAGCACCTATCTGAACACCTGCTCAGAAGATGAACTGATAGAAGAAGTACTGTTGCCCCTCTTTCGGCAGTTAGGATTCCACCGGATTCAGGCAGCAGGACACAAAGACAAAGCTCTTGAATACGGCAAAGACATTTGGATGCGTTTCGTTCTTCCCACTCAACACGTCCTTTATTTCGGAATACAAGCGAAGAAGGGAAAACTTGATGCGGCGGGAATGAGAAAGGGCAGCAACAGGAATATATCTGAGATTCACCAGCAAGCCTTGATGATGCTCGGTCATGAAATCTTCGATCCGGAGACGAGCAAGAAAGCTCTCGTAGATCATGCCTTCATCGTTGCCGGGGGAGAAATTACAAAACAAGCCAAGAATTGGTTAGGGCAAAAGCTGGACGCGACTAAGCGAAGCCAGATCATGTTCATGGACAGGGAGGATATCCTCAATCTGTTTATCGTGACGAACCAACCAATGCCTTCAGCTGCTCTTTCTACGGTTCCTAGCCCAGATGACGAGATTCCTTTCTAGCGGAAACAGGCCATTGGTTGAGCCTTCAGAATTGATTGCTTACGGGCTCTTCGCAGCGATCTGCTCTATGTCGGTTTGATGCCCGCCTTGCGCTGGCTGCTGCACTTGTAGTTCCCACCGCGAGTTTCTGATCAGGCCGAGACTAAAGGGACTGATGATATGCATCGGCAGCCGTCTTGAGCCCGCGTACCCCTGGATCCAAATCGTCAGGCCCATATAGAGAGCGCACGCCACCATTAAATCCGGCAATTATGTAGCAGCCTGCGATAAACTCATTCAAGTAGCTTTTCACCTCTACATAGCCATTGGGGTATTCATGAACGGTTACGCTGGGAGGCAAGTTCTCACGCAAAGCATCAATGTTTCCCATGATCATCTCCTGTATGTGAATCAGTACTAAGAGCATACTGGTGGGCAACGCACTTGTGCGGCGAGCCACACCGCAGTTTCGCATTTCAATGAGAAGACGGGTTTCTCAGTTGGAGCGACTGCTTTGGGCTGGGAGCGGTCACTAAACGTATTTCTCGCACGAACCGCCCGTTTGAGCCGCTAAATACTCTTTGCATAGAGAACGAAGTGCCAGCTTTTGCCGAAAATTGAACCAAGATCCGCTTTGGTGTAAACAACACGTCCCTTGCCCAAGCTATTGTAATCTATTGAAGGGAACACTTTTTATCAGGCCTTAAGGCGTCGTTTTCACAATTTGTTCCGGTTCACGCAGGTTCAATGAACCAAGGAGCACTTCGTTTTCACGCTCGCTCGACTGCCCATTTCGTCACCCACCTGATCGGGAGAGACCGGGGGGTATGAAAAACAATAGAGCCGTCAAATTGGAAAGAAAGCGAGTCTTTCCTCGCCGCTGAGCCGTTCAATGAAGACTGATCTCAGAACTAAAGTAAACGTGAGCAACCGGCACGTCCGGCGTGAACCATCCGTCCGCAGCCTCCTGTGCGATCATCCGGACGTCATACCAGCGTCAAGACAGGGTGGATCTCGCGATCCTTAGCACTACCCCTCATCCTTTGCTTGCCATGCACAACCTTGGCAACGTCTGGGGCGCTCATCGCCCGCATTAGGGCGCTGTAGTTCATGCCCATTTTCATCTCGGATCCGACGGATAGAGCGGACTTGGCTGTCTCGACGACGGTGTGATCGCTGGTCGCGCCGATCCATTCAACTCCTGAGGGAAACGTAAGACCGCTGGCATCGGTATCCTGCTGCCCGACAGCAAGGATTGTTCGGGCGCGGATGTCAACTTTCCGAACTAATTTGAGTCCCCCAGGCTTCGGAGTCGTTGACTGGGACAACAGTGAACTGTGTTTGCGGCTTGTCTCTACAACCTCGGCAATCAGATGAAACGCGTCGGTATAAAGGCTAGTGATAGGATGCCCCGTCAAGGGGTCGGTGCCCAACAGGATGGCCTCGCCCAAACGCAGATTGTTGACGCGCCTAGTTACAACTTCACCAAGCGCCCATTGCAAATTGGCCGAGCCACCTCCTGAAATAAAATTTCCAAATGGCCCGCAATTGCCTTCTAGCTGTTCGGCCAGCCGTGAGAGCTTGGCCATGTCGCCGGCCTTCGGCGTCGCATTGCCCATACAGGCAAAATTCGCGGCGATGCCTTTGAGCACAACACCAGGTGTTGCAACGACCCGGGTGGCCAAATCGTTAAGGTGCTCTGGTAGAATGCCTTCACGCAAGTCTCCCATTTCAATCATCAAGATAACATCGTGCAAGACACCCAGCTTCACTGCCGTAACGCCTAGCTTCAGAATCGTATCCATCTCTGTATTAAAGCTCGCGTCACAATATTGGATAACATCCTCCATCTCGCTAAGCAGCGGCGCGCGGATCATTGAGATCGGACAAGCAAGACCCGCTGTCCGCATCCGAAAGATATTTGCGATGCGGGCATCAGCCAGACCGGCAACTCCACCATCCAGCATGGCCGTGGCAACGTCAGGATGTCCGCAGACGGCCTTGGTCACACCAATAACCGAGATTCCACGGTCGCCAAGGCGGCGGACGAGGCATCGCGCGTTAGCCTGGATCTTGCCAAGATCAATTTCCACTCGCGGCGAGGTCATTCCGCGGCCGCGAGAGGTACGGATCGCAACTGCGGAAAGGCGGCCAAGACCATGTCGCCCAGGTGCACTTCCGGCCGGGTCAGCGCGTCCGTCACCGGAATGCCAAGATCCTGTGAAAGACTGTCGATTGCACGTTCGACCTCGGTTCCCGTCATCGCCTCGTGATTGAGAGTGATACCAATCACCCGAGTGTCAGCAAAAGCTTCGATGAGGGCGATTTCGCTTTTCGTCTCGGGCATCGGCATGGTGGGAAAGTCGCAGCGATGGGCGCGTTTGGGCGCATGTTGAAGAACAACACCGTGCGGCTGGCTGCCGCGCAGAATGAATGCCGAGGTGCAAAAGGCCGGATGACTTAGAGCGCCTTGTCCTTCGATCAGGATGACATCCGGGTCTTCGCCATGAGACGCCGCGACGATTTCGCGTTCAAGCTCCCCACAGCAAAACTGGGGTGGCACCGTGTCCATGGCAATCCCGTATTTTGCACCCTGCATAAGCCCCGTCTGGCCAGTGCCAACGAGGACGGTTTTAATACCACGCGTGTTCAGTTCCCTGGCCAGAATGGTCGCTGTCGTCCGTTTGCCGATTGCACAATCCGTTCCCAGCACGGCAATGCGGATTGCCTTCACCTCGGACACGCTTCCGTCAAACAGGCGCATGTCCTTGCTTGGCCGGGGTTTTCGGGTATCTCGGATCGTCACGTTGGCCCTGCCAGCAGCGTTCGAAATCTCTGCGTCATCGCCGAGGTATTCGTGCAGGCCGCTGACGATGTTCATTCCGAGCGCGATTGCATCCAGCACGACCTCTCGATCCGCAGGTGACATCTTGCCCGTAGAGGGCGCCATGCCATAGATCAGTGTGTCGGGGATTTTTACCTCACGTATAACCGCAGCTTCAAGATTTTCAACGATGGGGATTTGGTTACATGTATCGTCCAGCACCAGCCCGCTGTCGCGCCCTTCAGTTTCGCTGTCTATGACCGAAAGAACGCGATATGCTTGGCTGTGACGGACAAGGCCATTTGCGGTCTTGCCGTCGATCTGCCCGAAGTTTCCCTCGCAATAGAGAACCGCGGTGGGCACCCCTTTTGTTTCAGCCTTTTTGGCATGGGTCTGACTGGTTGAGGGCACGTCGGGCGGGGCTTGCGGACCCATCGTCGACAGCCTCGCAGACGGGGTTCTTGTAGTGTCCGTTTCCATAGTCACTCCTTTTCCAAATGGATATTTGCCGGTCCGATCGCATGAAGCGTTCGGGCGCCTGAGCTTCGTTTCAATTTTGATTGCGAGTGCTAGTCGTTGAAAACGCAACGCCCTTGAGAGCGCTGGAAATTTCTATGGCACTCCCACCCGTTTCCCGATCTGTCGAGATGCGCATTGTCAGGAAGGACTATCTTTGTGCAGCCGTTGTCGGACTCTGCAAAGCCACGATTACATTTCCAGCCTGGGCCATAGCTCGCATCGTCGAAAAATGCGTTCTCCGGAACGACAACAGCCTCACAGGTGCCATCGCGTTCGAAGTAGCCCCGTTCACATGTCCAGGGCTGCCCGTGTGCGGAGCCATTCAGAAAGGCGTTTTCTGGGACAGCGATTGCCGCGCATGTGTCACCTTCGACCTCATAGCCACGGTCACACAGCCAGGCCGCCCCATAGCCACGGTCAGACAGATAGGCGTTTGATGGCAAATCGATCTTTAGGCAGAGATCATCAATTTTCGTGTAGCCACGAAGGCAGTTCCATCTTTGTCCCGACGGGTCGAGATAGCCGCCTTCGGGAACTACGACCTCAAAACAAGCCGCGTCATCGACCTCCTGAAATCCGTGCAGACACTCCCAGCCCTTGCCATAGGTCCGGTTGGTTGCATAGGCGTTCTCGGGAATGATGATGGCAAGACACGCGTCGCCGTCACGCCGGTATCCACGATCACACTCCCATCCCTCGCCATAGCTTTTGGGCCGCGCATTCGCGGGCATCTGGGCCGATTGAGATTGGGCGAAAGACGGCGATCCGATCGCGATGAACACGACAAAGGCGAGCGCAAGGAATTCCGTGAAAGACACCAAGGCAAGCACACCTACGGTGCCCTTAGACGAAACGGGCGAGAACTTGAGGTAACTACGATGCATCAAGGTCGAGACCTTCGATGCATGCCTGTGCCAGATCGCGGTTCGGGCCATCTGCTCCGGGCATCGTCGCCCAACCGGCTTCCATAACGGCGTCGCGTCGTTTGAATGAAGATGCCTCGCGGATCGCACCCAGCTTGGCAATGCGTTCAATGTCGGTGCGGGACATCTCAAGGCAGACGGGTACGAGCGCTGCGATCACTTCCTCCCGTGCCATTTTGTTGGCCATCTCCTCCGCGCCGCCTCCGGTCATCCAGCCGCCCCAGGAAAATCCAACGACGCCGACAAACGCCGCACCAAGGAGCGCGCCGTAGATTCCGGGTTTTAGCCATTCAGGTGTTGTCATGTCGTGTCCTTTTGCGGGGAAAGCGCCGCTTCGCTATCATTGTTGGTCTCAGAAAGGGCTCGATCACATGCCATCGCATGTTCGAGCTCCTCCTTTGTGGTCATTTGCATCGTCGTTTGACCGGCATTGCGACCGCGTCCCCGGACCATCAGGTATGTCGAGGCGCGCCGGTAAGCCTCGAAGCTGAGGCCTTGTATTAGTTCTTCCTCAACAACGATTTCATACGTTCCGGCCAGAATCTCCTGCTGGCTTTCGCCAATTTTGAAGTCATTTGAAAACGTCACCTTTGATCTGGTTGAACGCGTGAGCATCCTAGGTCTCCATTGAAAAGATGCTGAGCTTTCCGCCATCGCCACAGTGGCAAACGTCGAACAGAACGCCTCGCCAAGGCAAAGCTTCTGTGTGCACATTATCCGAGCCCTCGCAGGGCGAAGCTGATTGAGGTTAGCCCCGGCCCGGTTCTTTGCTGTCAGGATAAGAGGTAAAGCCGTTCCGCGGCTTCAGACACCTCCGTGCAAGCCTTTGCCTAAGTCACACGCCGAAAGGAAACCCATGTCCGCCTCAGACATCCTTCACCCGGATGGCAGTGACTACGATGCCTTCCTCTTCGCAGAATTGGGGGAGGACCGAACAGGTGCAGCCGTGACAGTCTTGTCAGCTCTTGCACGCCTTGACCTCGAGCCGTGGACCGAGGCGCGTGAGCTTGCACGTTTGGCTCGGGAGGACGCGCAAGTTCGGCTGACAACGCATTTTGAAGCGATTACCGATATTCCGGCGCTGGCGTTGGCAAGCGAGGGCAGAGCGGCAAAGCTCGTTTTACTGTTGCCGAAGCGCGCACCGCTTCGCGTTTCGAAGCCCTGCGAATCAGGTGCCAAAAATTCTCCTAAAATATCATTCTCCTGGACAACGGTGGCCCTCGTTGGAGCTGTTATTCTAGCGTTAGTCCTAAAACTGGCTCAGACGGGCTAACCTGCGTCAGTGCGAGGACACCGAGAAACCGGTTAGGTGAAACAATCCACCGAAAGTCATGGTGGCTTTTTCCGAGTAGCTCAGAGGCGCGGGGCACATGCAGTTCCAAAATAGAACTGTATGAATTCTGCGCCTCTTGTTCTCGGGCCGTCCCGGAAAGGACAATTCCATGAGCGAAGAAAACCAAACCGCGGAAAATCAGACTGTGAAACACATGGCTTCCGTCAAAGCCGCCTGGGACAAGGCACCCGAAGGCCCCAAGAAGGCTGCGGCGCTGAAGCACTATCAGGCCGCTGAAAAGGCCCATGAAGCCGAAAACGACGAAGAGGCCTACAACGAGCTCAAACAAGCGAGCCGCGCACTGATGTAGTGTCGGTATGCTTGTGAAAAGACGACAGGGCCGCCCAAACTTAGGGCGGCTTTTTCACGGCAAAAGAGGCCGCGACTGATCGAGGTAGGCCGGATCGAAATCCGCCAATGCAACCAATCCCTCGTAGTCATCGAACGTGACACGCCCGCCCTGAAACGTGACTAGCCCGCCTTCGCGGAGTTTGCGAAGGACGCGGTTGACGTGGATGGCGCTGAGCCCCAACGCATCCGCCAGATGATACTGTGTGAGCGGGCAGGCATAACCTTCCCTGCTTCCCATACCGACAAGGGACAGTCTCACGCCAAGCTCCAGCAGGAAATGCGCCATGCGTGCATCCGCATCGCGCCTCCCTAAACCAACCAGATGCTCGACAACCATCGCCTCGTCGCGCGACACGGCCCAGAGAACGGCGGTGGCCAGCCTGGGTGTCTCTGCGAAGGCTTGCAGAAAATCGCTCACCAGAACTTCCGCAGCCTCGATATCGACGATGGGTTCGATCCCATGATCTGATGTGTGCAAAAGAACGCTGCGCAGCCCCAGAAAATCCCCCGGTATCTGGAAATCAACAATCTGCCGCGACCCGTCAGGCTGGATTTTGTAAGAAACGACCCAACCCGACGCCAGGATGTAGGCCGCCTGTTCGGATTGACCTTGGTGAACCAAGTCACGCCCAGCAGAGAAACACTTCCTCCGCTGATGCAAGCGCTCTAGAACGGCCAGCTCAGACTCCGATAGCGCAACGAACGCGGAAAGCTTTTGGGTGAGTGGACTGGTTTTGATGTTCATTATCTGTCCCACCCGAACCGGGCGCATGCTTCAGGAGTATTTCGGCGTTGAGACTACTTTCGATCAGTAAGGAATACCAAACTATTTGTGAGTTTAGGACGATCAAGACCCAACCCCGTCGGAATAGAACGAACGAAAGTGGAACGCCCGATGTCAGACCTACAAGACCCCGCAGGCATGGCCGCCTTGTCGATTTGTGAGGCCCTCCTACTTGCCTTGCAAGATCGCAATCTACTGCCGGAACGCGAGATTGTCGGCATTCTCCGCGATGCAGCAGCCACCCATGAAAATGCCCAAGGCCCAGAATCAGAGCAGAAATTGCACTCGGCAACCGCCAAGCTGATCAATGCGATCATCGTTGGCGACAACCTTCCGAGACGCTCTTAGTACCGTCCCTCTTACGCTGGAAACTCCAACACCAGTTCAGCAACTACCAACGGCACCACTGGCCACAGGAACCCTGGCCAATCAAACTGGTCGGGCCGCTTCAGAAAGTCTTGGAACGTGCGGTCGGCCGAGCCGGGGCGCACGTTCTTCTGAAAGTCGCGCACCTCGCGGCCGGCATAGAAGAAGATCCCAGGCAGAGCGGTGGCAGCTTGAAGAAAAGAACCTCCCGACACCCCCCAGACGAGCAGCGAGACAGACAGGCTGAGAATGATTGCGACGGTCAAATGAGACTGCGGGTAGCGGAACAACCGCCATTCAAGAACTTTATACATCGGATCCTCCTTCCTGCGGACATGTTTGCCCGGTGATTGCGCAAATGATGCCGGCAAGCGTCTTGATCCGCTCGACCGCAGCGTCCATCCACTCTTCAGATTTCAACAGGTACGCCGCCTGCTGCTGGTTGGTTGCCCCCGGAGGTGGCAGCATCGGCTTTGCCGGCGCGACCAGCTCATCGGGCGGGACCTCAATTGCCGGCGCGGTGCCGGCGCATGAGCTCAAAAGCCCGATCGACAGCAGGGCTGCGACAAGTGTTGTCATCCTCGACATTGGCGAGATCCTCGTTAAGTTCACGAAACTGGACGGCCCGCTGACGCGCGCCCTCGATGCCCTGCCCGAGCATGCGAATGATTTCAGAGTTGGTGGCCTGCGCTGCCTTCAGGGTCTTGTTCTGCTGCTTGGCCAGCGTCGCGTCCTGGACGTACCAAACCACGGCACCGAGAACCGCGATGATCGCGACCACCTGGATTGCACCTGTGAAACTCCGCATGTCAGGCCTCGTTGACGCTCAAGACGGTGCCAGAGGCGTCGACCAAGGGCAGAGGTCGCTGATGGGCCGCGGGCCAGGTCAGAGGCCAGCGCAGCGCCAGCAAGCGGCTCGCAGCGACCCAGGCATCCTCGCTGATCTCGTTGCCCTGGTTGCCACCCAGCACCTGGTAGCGACAGCACTCCGGATCGTACCCAATGACGAAGCCGACATGCCCCCCCTTGCCGCGCTCGAAGCTCGCGATCGCCCCGAGAACGTGACCACACTTGATCCCGAACTCGGCGAAATTGCGCGCCCAATAGGGGTTGCGCTCGAGATCGGCGGGCAGCGGTTCGTCCGGCAATGTTTTGACGAGCGCCGTGATTGCCGCATCACCGCACCAGGGATAGACGGCGGGATCTCCGAGGGTCGCGCCGTCGGACTTCAGCCAATCGCGCAGCTCGGCATTGTCCCGCACCTCGTGCAGCCCGAGGTATTTCGAGATCTCGACCATCCAAGGCGGCTCCGGCGCGTGATCCGCACCAAAGCGCGCAGGCTTCGCCTCGGCCGTGTAGGCATCCTCCAGGGCCTCGAGAGTGAGAGGGCCAACGTAAGGCCGCGCCCAGAGGCCCTGCGAGCGTTTGAAGGCCACGACGGCCGAGCGTGTGAGCGGCCCCGAGATCCCGTCGACTTCGCCAGTGTAAAAGCCAAGCGTTTTTAGCGCGCGCTGCAGCCAGCGCACGTCATAGACTTGCGTCGCCATGATGGTTTTCCCCTAGTTGAAGATTGCAGCCCAGATCAGCGCGCCCAAAAGGCACAGCCAGATCAGCCAGGAGGAAGCGCCTTGGATCCAGCGGTACCACCGATTGCGGGTCGCTGAGCGCGCGATCTGAACTACAGATTTCATTGCCCCGCCTCCTTGATGCGCTTGGTCAACCGCTCGAGAACTACGCCCCGAATGTGGCTGAAAGCAGTGTGGGCAGCCCAACCCAGAATGAACGGGAGCAGGATCATTGCAGCTGCAGGCAAGGTAGGGATCTCAACACCGATCAGCCAAAGAAACAGAGGTCCACCAAATGTTCCGACAAGACCGTTGAAGAGGAACAGGACAAGGCCCTTCCTGATGTCAAACGGCTCGAGTTCCAGAACCGCGATCAGTGCGCCCACTGCAGCGAAAATGAGGAACGTCGGAGACGAGCCATTTGCTGCAAGCCACGTACTCGCAACGGCGAAAAGGCCTGCCGAAGCAGACCCGAGAAATTCAAGTTTCATGATAACTACTCTCAGTTGGTGGTTTGTTTCACCGCGCGGATATTCTTGCCCTGCTCCTGCCCGCGCTGCAGATCAGAACAGATCGTGCCATGTGGTGCCGTCGTGGCACCTCAGTTTGTCGGTCGCATCGTCAAAGTACACGTCGCCCCGTTCGGGACTGGCCGGTGCAGTTGTGGGATTCAGTTTCAGAAGGTCTTGGACCTTCACACCGCCATGCAATTCCGCACCACCAGTTGGAACATCCAGCGCCCCCGAAACACGAACGCCCCCTTCAATCTTCCAAACGTTGGCGTTCTCGGGGTCCAGCATGAACTCACGGTCATTTTGATAGGCGCCCGAAATATCCGTTGGACGTATCGAGAAGATGTCTCCTCCGCCCTGCCCCTGCCCTAACTTAGCCAACGCGCCACCGCCTGTGGCCAGACCGATCAGGAGGTCGCTTTGCGCCTCCACGTCACCGGCGACCTGCAGACCGCCGGTAACTTCAAGGTCTCCCTCGAACACACCACCATTGAGACCACGCAAAAGACCCTCATCGTCAATGAACGTGTCGTCTGACAGCCACTTCTGCGTCATGCCAAGGTAACCTCCTGCTTGGCTTCACCACCCACGTTGCCGAGGGTATTGGCTTCACGCACCCCGATCGTGAGGGTGTCACCGCTCTGTCGGGCAGTGGCCCAATCGGTGACTTGATCCGCTTCCAGATACAGGAACTTATTGGCGCCGGAGACGGTGTGAGTGCCCTTCAGTGTCGCGCCGTCGTAGAGCTTCACTTCAAATGAATCGGAAGTATGGGGCTGCTCCGGCCGACTCCAAGTGATCAGGACGTTCGCCCCCGACATGGTGGCCGCAATGTCCGTTACTAGGTATGGAGTGCGGCCCCGGTCGCTGGAGGTGAAATTCACAGTGACATAGGACGCATCCCCGACATCCTTGACCGCCGGACCAACTTTGTAGACCCGCTGAACCGATACATCCTGAACACGCGCCTCAACAGGAGACACAGCACCATTCAGCGCCACCACACGAGCGCCAGACGGGATGGCTTTGGTCTCTCCGCCTCGGCCGCGATAGAGGTTGGACAGCCGCCAGGTTGTCCCGCTCAACAGCACCGCGTCCGCAAACTGCATTACCTCCCAAGAGCTATCCGCCGCCTGAACCGCAATCGCGTTGATGTTGTTGGCTTCGACCTGCGCCTGAGATTTGGAGGCGAAGGAGCCATCGAGGAGCGTCACATCGAGTTGCGCGGAAGCGTCCCAGCTCTCGGCATCGCCGATCGCAAGCGCGGAAGTGGTTGACCCCATCGTGGCAACCCGCTGCATAGCGGCGACCGCATCATGATCAGCACCCAGCGAAAACTGCTGCTCACGAAGAACTGCCATCGGATACCAAGGGTCAGCATAGGCGGCGACATAGACACCCAAATCACTCTTGGCGCCTGACGTCCAAGGCAGATCCATCATTGCAACTGTCGGCGCCACGGGGTCGCGTGGATCGCGGCTTGCAAACCCGGGGCTGCCTTCACCCGGTTCGGTATAGGGATCGCGAGACAGTACGGTTTCACCCTCGCAGTGGAGCGCGCCCTGAAACGACATGCCAACAATCTGAACGTCGTACTTGCTCTGATCCCTGTCGATCAGCCTGATGATAGCCCCGTGCTTGATCAGCGGGTCCAGCATTGCGCGCGCTGGAAGGGTGAAGGCAACTTTGGTACGACGCACGATGGCATCCATCCGGGCCCCATTTGCCAAGGCAAGAGCCTGCGGCTCATACAGCGCCTCTGGTGTGCGCAGCTGGGTGACTTCACCAGCATCAGCCGAAACCTGTGCCGGCACCTCTTCATAGTCCCTCGCCGGATCCGGTGCCGACAGATGTACCCGTGACGGCACTTTCGCCGGGCCGTCGCGCTTGACCTGAATTGGCGACTCTCCCCTTTGACCTACCGGGAGCTCGGACCAGTCGAACGTGGCAACGGGCGCACCATATCTCGGCACCGCCTCAAATGTGCCGCGGGAACGTTCGACCAAGTCAATGAGCCGGGGAGCCGCGATCGACGTGAACCGCGAACGGGGGCTTGTGACGCCCGAAAACGCGGCCCCCTGAACCAAGTATGCCGGCACCTGAGAGACATCGACGGCGATGCCATCGTCAGCCATGATGGCTTCTAGCAGCTTCGGGAGAGTTGCCGCGGACAGGGAGTTCCGCACAACAGCACGAACGGTTGGCGGCCGGTTCGAAAAGTGCGTCGTCAGATCCAGATCATCGAAGACCATATGGGCGAGGCCGTGATAGGGCGTAACGTTGCCCACCCCTTCAACCGCTTCGATCGTTGGGTCAATTGTGTTGCCCGTTCCTGTGTAAAACGTGGTGTTGAAATCGCCCAGATCACGAGGCTTTGCGTCAAAAAACACCTGCACAACTGCATCCACTTCCTCCGCGAAGACATAGGAAATGCTGACAAAATACTGATAGGTGATTTGGGTTTGAGACGGACCGCCTTTCCCGCCGACCTCTTCCTCTGTCTTCACCTGCTCGAAACGCGAGGCCCAGAGTATGTGCGCGGTGACGGCCGCAGTTTCATAGACCCGCGTCCCTTGCTGGCCATTGAACGTGCTGGTCAGAGAGTCCGTCGACAGCTTCTGGCCTTCCACGGTCGGTAGATCCGGAGCAAAAAACGCTCGATCGATGATGCCTCCCACCAGCGAGACACCAAGACCCACTGCCTGGCCAACAGTGAATGAACCAATGAGAGTGGCGCCAGCCACCTGCGCCGGGATGAGTGCGCTGGCAGCTGCACTAAGAGCAAGTGTCGCCATCTAGATCGCCCCCGGAAAACTATAAGCGCCGGTGATCTCGGCACGAGGTGGAAGCGGCCCCTCAACCACCTTGCGAACGGTCCGGCCGCCCCAGGCATGAACGCACCGCCCAGCCTCAACGAGGATCACCGCATGATGGGTTGGAGTGTCCTCTTTGAAGCGCATGACCAGCACGTCGCCGGGCCCCGCCTCATCGGCAGAAATCGGCTGCAGATAGCGATCGGCGAACTCAGTGAGGATCGAGGCCTCGAGCAGATCCACCCGCGACGGGTAAGGCGGCGGCGCCTCCGGCTCAGGCCCGATAATCGCGCGCCAGAGGCCACGAATGAGGCCCACGCAGTCACACCCGCCCCCTTGTACGCTCTGCTGGTGCAGGAAAGGCGTGCCAATCCACTCGCGCGCCTCACGCACGATCTCAGCTTTCGAAACGTGATCCACCGTCAAACTCCCTGCCATCGTTGCTGTTTGCCACCTCGATCGTGGCGCTGGCGTTCGGCGAGCGGTGGCCATGCCCCCCGAAGAACTCAAAGTTGTTGAACGTTTTGCACTGCAACACGGTCTTGCCGCAGCCCGGCTCCAAAGTGACGGTGTCACCAACGACGGGCGGGTTGGCGAATGGGTGAATAAGCCACAGGTTCGAGGCATCCACGAAAACGATTTCCGCACGCTCGGTGCCAAAGATCGCGAAGCCGGTCTGCCATTGCCCTGCCGCGGGGGTAGGCACGGCCCCGGAGAGGACTGAACCGTTGACGGCCGTCACCTCCATAGAAGACTGGAAGCTCGCACGATCGACCCCGCACCGCGCGTCTCCAAGCGCGTGGCCACAGTTCGGCGCACCGATCAAACCCGTCTTGACGTTGATCTTCACGGCACCTGCGCTTTCCAGTGTGCCCTTCAGCGTATTGCCCTGCCATGAGGTGTCGGCCAACGAATAAGTCAGGAACTCCCTGACGATCTCACGCGACCTCCAGTCAAACAGGATCACCCGCAGCTCTGCGCCATCCCACAGCCCCGCCTCGACCTCGACACGCGAGAAGTGCTGAGCATCGAATACTGTGGTGATGTCGATAGTGTCGATAGCGCCTCCAACACGCTGCTCCGCGGAGGAAGCAACAATCGAGTTGACCGGGCTACAGGTGACACCATCAACGATCAGCGGCCGATTGTGTTCGGTATAGCCCCAAACCTGCCCGTCCGAACGGGTCAGGATATAGCAGCGTGCCCACTTCAACAGCATCAGCTTTGGAACTCGAACCAGGAGGCCTGAAGGTCGGCGACGTTGTGGCCGATCAAGGTGACAGTTCCGCTCGTGCTTGGCGAAGTGATGGTGCAGTCACTGCCGGCGTCTACCGCATTGCTTTGAACCTGGGTGAGGTTCCCAAGCCCGACACCGGAGGTGATCACGATCACATCTCCCTCCGCCGCGTCGAAGTCGTTGATGGTCAGGCTTTCGACACTGGTCCCGAACTGGAACCGATCGCCACCGGCACCGCCCGATACGGTATCAGTGCCAGCACCGCCCTCGAGACTGTCATCGTCATCGCCTCCATCGAGGCTGTCGTTGCCTGCGCCACCAACCAGGGTATCGTTGCCTGTACCGCCGGACAGGGTGTCGTTGTCAGCACCGCCAACGATGGAATCAGTCCCTCCGGAACCGGAAAGGCTGTCTGCACCCTCCTCACCCTTGATCGTGTCGGCGCCAGCCCCGCCGTCGATCGTATCTGCGCCGTCGCCGCCTTCAATGCTGTCAGTCCCGCCATCACCGGAAATGGAATCCGCGCCAAGCCCACCCGTCATTGTGTCTGCTTCAGCACCACCAGAGAGGGTATCGTTGCCGGAGCCGCCTTTGACGAGGTCCTCACCGGCACCGCCAAGCACCGAGTCGGCGTCATCGCCGCCCTCAAGTGTGTCGTCACCATCGCCGCCATCGAGCGTGTCATCGCCACCGATGCCCTGAACGAGGTCATTGCCGGCGCCACCAATCAGGCTGTCAGCGCCTGAACCGCCGCCCCTGAGAGTGTCATCCCCGTCACCGCCATCCAGTGTGTCGTTGCCAGACCCACCCTTCAGCTCATCATCTCCAGCCTCTCCAAGAAGGCTGTCATCGCCAGATCCACCTTCGAGAGTATCGTCGCCGCCGTTACCCTTCAGGGTGTCATTGCCACCACCGCCGATGATCGAGTCGTCCCCAGAGGTACCAAGCGGGCGCGCGTTGACCCAGCTCGAGGCCTCCTCTCCCATGATCAGGCCCGTCGGGAACGCGATCCACGCGACGGTTTCGGTGCTTGCCAGATCTGTTGCGCCCGGCTCAGCAACCAGCTTCACCTCAAACCCATCGCGCGTGACGGACCCTGGCACAATTTGCGCCTGCACCAGATGGCCAGACTTCAGTTCCTGCACCTGCGCAATCACAACAGGAACGGTTGGCATCGTGCGATCGAACCGGACTTGGCGAGTTTGGCCGACCCGAACGTCGACCGCTTCGGCCTCAAATACGTCGCCGGCATCTGAGAACACGTGCCGCCCTTTGGTGGCCACCAACCAGCGAATGGCTTCGGTTTCGATAGATGTGCCGATAGTGGACTGCAAACGCATGTCGCACCCGCCAGAGCGGACCTGGTCAATGACCGGCGCGGTCGGGCGGGCGGAAGCGAAGCCCATCATGGATGCAAACACAACGCAGTCACCCATCTGGTCCGTATAGCTGCGAGTAATTACCCCAGAGCCAGGATTGCTGGCAAATCCGGTCTCCAGTTCGTCACAAATGACGCCGACGCTCGACAAGAGCAGGCCAGCCTCCAGATCAATCCCACCGATGGGTCTGATTTGTGGTGTCTGCCCCGAATAGAACGAACCAGTCAGAAGCAAGCTCCAGTCACCCGAATAGGGCGTAACGAACAGCGCCGTTGCGCCGGCCGCGTCGTGGTCCTTGCGCACATCAAGCGTCGTGTCTGCGAGAAGCATGTCGCCATCCCCCTCGATGCTGTCGGCACCGCTTGCGCCCTGCAGGGTATCGCTGCCCCCTGCCCCGATCGCAGTAAGGACATCGCCTTTGGCATAGTATTGAACCGCAACATCGTCGCCGGCACCACCGAACACCTGGTCAAGACGGCCCTGGATGTAAGATCCGGTAGGCGACGCAATCACATCAGGCGGCGTTGCCGTGCTGTCAGAAAAGAACGCCTCGATCTCCGGAGGCATCACAAAGGTGTGTGCGCTGTCCGTCTCCGGCTGGAAAAGCACCACATCAAACCCACCGCCCTCGCGCTCACGCACTGGCGTGTCGGTCGTGCTGACGATGTAGGTGTCGTCACCGTGATAGCCCTGCAGGGCGGTCATGACGGATTCGCCAACGAGACGTTCGAAGACCTCGGCCGCGCCCCCGCCGGCGTCGCTGTCCTGATATCCGACCCGCTCCAGTTCCGCATCAAAGGCAGCCTTGATCGCGGTTTTTACAGTCGCGTAGGACGTGTGGTTGATGAGGTTGATCCGGTTGGTCGGATCATCGGAATCGCAATAAAGCTCTTCCCTCTGATCGTACCAACGGACATATCGGAACACCTTTCGGCCCTTCGGACCGTCAACAGCAAGCACGTAGCCAAGATTGCCCAACGTCTGCACCAGCGCCCCTCGCGCATTCTCCCAGGTGCTGGGGCTCCGCATGGCAGGCAGCAAGGACTGCCCCTGAACGTGTTCAGGCGTCTCGAGGCCGAACATCTCCATCAGGGTGGGATAGAGATCGATCGCCGAAACCGGCTCGTTGATTTCCGCGGCATCAGCAAGAAACTCGCGCAGTTCGGGAATCTGCAGTTCGACGCCATACTGGCTCATCTCCAAGACAAATGGCGATCCCGCATTGAAGAGATCCAGCGCGGGCATGTCATCGACAAGAATGTTGATCAGGATGGGCGCGCTTGTCGGAGACAATTCCATAGGCGCCCGCATCGCACAGAAGCAGCGCGCCGCCACGCCATACGGCAAACCTTTCTCCAGTGAACCGGAAAAGCCATCATAGGCGCGCTCGCCAAGCATGTAGCCGTGATCAGACCAGACACAGATAACCGCGCGATCCCAAAGGCCTGCATCCTTTATGGCCTGAACCATGCGGCCGAAATTGGCGCTAAACTCTTCAAACACGGCCGCGAAATACTGGATCCGCTCTTCCAGCTGACCGTCGCCCGCAATGGCCGTTGCCTCATACTCCGACAGATAGCGCAGCACCCAACTGGACGCCGTGTCAAAGCCACTAGGAACAGTGATGTTCGCAAGGGGATGCCGATCAAGATACTCAGGAAGCGGCTCAAGCGGCGTGTGTGGCCCGCGCAGGCCGAACCAGCCAGCGAAGGCCTCATTGCCACCGGCGACGGCCTGTGAGACGCGCTCAAGCGTCTCAACAACATGCACGTCGCCCTTGCCGACCTTGTCACCCCTCTCACCACCATCCTCGATGACCTTGAGCTGGGTGGCGAGGGTCGAGACATCGCGGAGCGCAAAGCTGTCGATCCGAACAACAGCATCTGAGGTCGAGGTGTTTGCGCGCCAGTTCACCTGCAGCTGTTCACCAGTCGTCGAGGCAGGCAGTTCGACAAAGGCCTGAACATCGGAAGGCAGTGCCGGCATATCCGCCACGGCGCGTTGGCTGATCCAGTATTTCAACGTCACCACGCCATCCGCGGTGTCACGATTGACGTTCGGTGATTGTTGCTGCTCGACCAACGTGCCGTCGCCGGTTCGCGAGTAGGCATCCATACGCGACGCGAAACCACCGGACGTGGTGTCATCCGCGACAACCTTGAAAGTCACCTCGAACTCGTAGACCGCTCGCTGATTGAGCCTGAAGTACTCCTCGAAGCCCGTCTGCAAGAAGCCATCCACCTCCAGACAGTCTCCAAAATCCGTGTCTCCGGTAACCCAGGAAGCCGAGGCGTGATCGGTGTTCTTGATGGCTGCCTCATTGGCTTCCTCGACCTCGACACTCGAAAGATCCAGTTTCTTCGCGTCGGCGGTGTCATCTTCCTGCCAAAGACCAAATGCGTGCGCGTTGGTGATCGTGGACTGGAAGTAGTTCACCACCTGGTCGACGTTGAAGGTTACATCACCTCCGGCGACCGTGGCGGACACGGTCCCGCCTACTCCATAACCGGATCCCGACAGCTTGCTGTCATAGGTGCCTTTATCCGGCCCCTGCGTCACCTCGACCGTCGCGATCGCCGTGCCGGCGGCGTCAAGGGTAACATTGGCGTATCCACCACTGCCACCTACCTCGATCGGATCTCCGTTTTCATCGACCTCCCCACCAGGCAAGGTGCCGGCAGTCGCGAAGGACAGGGCCACGTTTTCGATGACCTGATTTGCAGTCCCGAAGATGCCGCTTTGCGTGGCCACCGAAAGCGACTTCAGCGCGCCTTCGGGAATCCGGTGATACTCATCAAAGCCGGCCGTTCGAACTGCCTCGTTCGGCCAAGGTTCATGGAACAGCTTGCCGACCCCAAAGACCTGGAAGCCCGACAGCTTGAAGCGCGCAGGAAGGCTCAGCTCCTGATCGACCAGCAGGTGCCACTTTCCGGCAGCGTTCGACCAGCAGCGCGTGAAATTGGCATATGCCCCCCACATCTGGCCGGTTCGGCTGGGTTTGCATTGGGGAACGGGCGCCTGCATGTGGCGGATGTGAATCGTGGACATGGCTTCTTATCCTCAGACTGCTGCCCCGGTGGCATCGACCCATCCGGTGCTTTTCCACCAAATCGGCTTGCCAAGGGTCGTGTCGAAATACTGGTAGTAAACGCCCGCCCCCAGGTTCGGGCGATCGGCAGTGGTGCCGTAGGACTGCACAGACATGCCGGCGACATTGTTGCTGATGTCGGTCTCAGCCGCATCGACAAGGGCCTGGACCTGCTTGCGCGGGCTGTCGCGATCAACGCCATCCGGATCAGGGATAGTCGCGGTTTCGTCACCCGCGACCCACTCGTTCAGGAACGACAACCACTTGGTTGCCGAGCTCACCAAATCAGGAATGCTCACCATCAGTTCACCAGTTCTTTGAAGTTTTCGATCAGGGCCGACAGCTCGTCGTCTGTGCGGCCAAGCGCGGCGCGGTACTCGTCGTTTTCGGAGGAAGGGGCGTAGTCTTCTTCGCCGATCAACTCGACAAGTTCGAAGGTTTCCACATCCGTGGCATACTGAGAGGCTGCAGCGAAGCCAAACTCACCATCGAAGCGAACGCAGAGATTGTACGTCCCGGCGAAATAGAGGCGCCCCGAGCGCGGGATGTAGCTGAAGACCACGACACCGCGCCCATAGTCGATTTCCACACCTGACGTGATTTCATCGTCATTCCACCAGATCCTGAAGCCTTTGGAATCCGGTTTGGTGATCCGGCGGTAGCGCCGATGGCCGCCGCTTTCGTAACCGCGGAAAAGCGGAAACTCGATCTTCCCGTCGACGGTGTAGGCGGTCCAATCGTCGCTGTGAACATCTTCGAGGTCATACCAAAGCGTCTTTTCCGGTGCCTCATATTCTGTATGATCCCGCACCACAAAGGGGCTTGCATGACCTCCGCGAGCTTCTACAAACTCACGGAACGCCGAATTGACCTCATCGCTTTCAACGCCAGGAGTGATTTGCAAGCGCCGGCGCGACTGACTGTGAACCTCTTCTCTGTCCTCATCTCCACTGGCAAGAGGAGTAATGCGGACACCGAATTCTGACATCGAGCGAGCGCCGAACAACACTGCATTGCTCAGGCGAATCTCGTGGCAAGCACCGTAGGTCATTCCTGCCTCTCCCCATTTCCAAAGACCTGACCAAGCCGTCCCCGCTGAGCTTGCATCGACGGCTGAATTTCCACGGCCGTTTTCGGGCCCGGATGCAGCACCTTGATGATCGGGCGGAAGACAACCGGCGAGGCTTGTTTCCCGCCACCGAACGCGTCTTTTGCGTCTTGGTGGCTCAACACATAGCCGGGCACTTGCGGCACAAACGCCTCGGTGCCTCTCTCATTGATTTCGTAGACGCGACCGGCTTGAACATCTCCGCCGTTGGCGCGTTTGCCGGAGAATATGCGTGACAGGCTGCTGGTTGCTCCGCCAAGAATGCCGCTGTCTCCCACCAAACCACCGAGGAGACCGGACAGCGGTCCTTCACCAAAAAGCAGAGCCTCAAGGGCGGCACGGCGAATAGCAGCCCCCAGACTGTCCATCGCGTCGGCACCATCCTCGGCAAAATCCAGGATGGCATCCTTCAAGATGCCCTGCATTGCCTTGAACTCAGCGGCGGCCTCCGTCGCGTCCTCATACTTCTCCTTGGCTTTGTCGATTGCTCGAGCGTACGTGTCTGCGGAGAGATAGCCCTGCTCATGAAGTTCATCGAGGCGTTCGAGTTCAGCGTTGTACTTCTCTAACTCGGTCCGCGTTGCTTCATAGATTTTCTGCGCTTCGCGCTCGGCTTCGTTCACACGGGTTGTGCCGCCTCCCCGACGTTTCTTTCGGTTGTAACCAGGGGAATTGAAGTCGGTGGGGTTGGTGAAAATCGGCGCCTTGGATTTCGGGTTGCGCGGATCGTTTGCATCGAATCCTTGGACGGTGTTTCCATTCACCACCCCGATGTTGGCTATTTTGTTGGCCAGTTCGACAGAGAGGCCAAGTTGCTCAACAAGACGTGTTGCCTCGTCCGCTGCGTCCGAGATAGGCGAGGTCATGTCCATACCGGCGAGTTTCGCGGCTTCGATCCCAGCGTCTGTCAGACCCTGCCAAAGCTTGCGCACGTCCTCCGGCATACCCTCCAAGCCGCCGTATGCCTCCCAAATTTCCTGAGCCAGATCCGCTGCTGCCCGAGCCTGATCTTCAAAACTGGCTGTGTCTTGCAATTGCTTTGCTGCCACAAGAACACCCTGAGCGGCATCACGAGAAATATTGTACGCGTCGGCGACGTTTGCCACGAGGTCAGGCAGTTGACCGAGTTCAATAATCTCTTGCGTCAGGGCAGCACGCCGTTCGGTGTCCCCCTCGCGAATGGCGGTTTGCAGTTCCCTCGCCTTGGCTAGGTACTCGTCACTTCGGTTGATAATCAGGTCGAAATTATCCGCGCTGACCCGGCCCAAGTCACCGAAGTCCTCGGTCAGCAAGGCCAATGCGTCGCCCATCTTCTTCTGTACGTCAAACTCAGCGAGTTGCACTTGTTGCTCGAGCAGTTTGCGAGCCGCCTCAGCAGCCTTTCCATACCGGACACGCTGCGTTTCGAGGCTCTGGTTCTGCTGATCTACGATCGAGGTGTATGTCGCGGCGCTGTCGCGCAGCTTGTTATTCATCTTGACCAGCTTTTTACCTTCGTCCCCAACCTTGGCCATTTCCATAACCATCGGACCAAGAACAGCGGTGGCACCACCGATCAGCACACCCCAGAAACCAAAACTGGCGAGAATATCTGGCAGCTGGATAGACAGAGCGCCGAGGTAGTTTCCGGTTACCGCGCCTTGTTGGCCAATCTGGTTCAATTGGAATGCAAGGTTCTTGAGAACAAACTGTCGTTGACCTGCCGACTGATACAGCTTGCCAGTGGCAACTGTCGCAGAGCGCAAACCTTGCTCGAGCTTCAACAGATCTTCGGCATATTGCTTTGAGGTGATCACACCCAGTTTCTTGGCGCGTTTGAGCTCGTCGATTTCGTGCTTGTATCTCTTTACCGCCGTGGCCAGCGGGTTGAATTTGTTCTCCAGCCGGTCAATTTCGCGCTCAAAAAACTTCGCCGACTCTTCGGCGGATTTTGCTTTCTTGGAAAACTCATCGAGGTCTTTGCCGCCGGCCTTTACAGACGAGGTGTGGACTTGAACCCCCAATTGGGCGAGATCTACTGACATATTCTTACCTCGGAGGTTTCGATGAAGGCGTTTTTTCTCAGCACCGCAATTGCAGCGACCGCATCAACAGGCGCGTTGTCCGCGCCGATGGATCACCAAAAGTGCATCAGAGAGCTTTCAGGGATGTACGATGCCCGGATCGCTGCGGTTTTGATGGCGCGGAAGTTTCAGGCCTTGGCCGTCGACACTCGAAGAGTTGAGGGCGGCGAGACTGCAATCAAAATGGCCGGCGGGTTGTACGAAGCAACCGTCAAGCACTACGACGGGCTCATCTCTGCGTTCTCCGACGTTTGCGAGTCACTCCGCAAAGAGTGATGCTCTAAGCGGTAGCCCTGTCGGGCGCCGCGGCGAAACCAATTCCGCGGCGCCCTAGAGCCCGTTAGGACCCGTCTTCCCAAGGCTCTCGTGCAAACTCATTTTTGGCGTGCTCGAGCCCCTCGATGTAGGCTTTCGACATGTTTCGTACCAACTGCGCTTCAAGAGGAGTGCGTATCTCCCCTGTCAGCCGAGCGTAGGCATCTATTTCGGTCCAACTGATCGGCATCAGGCCGAACCCATTCGAAGCCACCTTTTCGAGTTCAAGAAAAGCATTGTAGACGTGCTCTCCCGCCTCAATCGGCGGAAGCCTGGGTGGAAAGCCGGTTTCGCTTACGCATTTGTCCCACCTGTTTTTGGGCCACTCTTTAGGCTTTCCGTGTAGGAAACCGAGGTGGCGGGCCCGCAAGATCAGTGCTTTTGACGGTTCGTCACGAAGTTCTTGCGGTCTCTCGAGAAAGGGCCGACCTGCCCACAGATCCACTCTGAATCCTTGTCGAGATAGAGGCGAACCGCGTTTTCAAAGGTGAAAGGCAGTTCCTCGTCTGAGTGCAGGCCAATGCCTGTCCAGCCCACGGTGATCGATGCCAGCATTTCTGCCCCCGACTGCGCTTCAGATATATTCTCCCCAGCAAGCTGTCGGCTGGCGATGTCTTTCTGCTTCACTTCGAGCGCGTCGCTGTCTGCCCCCAGAATTTCCATCGAAACAGGCGTTTTGCCGTCGAATAGCCTTTCGCCGGTGGCCGGATCTTTGAGGTGCAGTGTTGCCGGCGAGTTGGCGGCCAGCCGCGGGCTGAGTTTGTCGAGTTTCAAGTTACGCCTCCACGATCACGGGCTCTTCGTTCGAAACCATCACGAAGGCGCAACCTTCATGGCTCGTTTCGCTCTTCTCGCTGCGGCGGAAATCCCGCAGGTAGCCGGTGTAGTATTCCGCATCACCGGCAGGGTTGAGAACTTTGATCGAATAGTCGGCCGAACTGCCAAAGGCAGCACACGCGGTACGAACTGCGTCCTGACCAGCATCCGCGAAGTCTTCGGTGTGGCACGTAACCGGGAAATTTCCGCCACTCACTGCCCCTTTGAGGCTCTTTTTCCGCCCGGTCTTGAGATCCGCCGGCCGTTCAATGTCGGAGTGTGTGTCGCCACGTTCACCGATCGATGCAATGCTCCCCACCTCGGTAAAGGTCAAAGCTTCGAAGCCGGCCTGATTGATGGTTGCAGGAGCGCCCGGCGCGATGTGCAGGGTGCTTTTGATGCTTCCGCCCATGATGTCATCCTCATTCTTTGGGTTGATGTCCCAGCCTCACCCACACGGGGGAAGCGGCTCGCTGGGAAAGCCGCTATTTCTTGGGCGTTACATCGCCTTCGAACGAGACCAGCGTTTTGCCGTCTTTCTCGATCGCTTTGGCGACAACGCCGGAATAGGTCACCCCATTGCCAGGGTCGAACTCGAGCACTGTGTGACGGGCCGGCTTCTCGCCTTTGAACTGCAGGCTTGGTTTCGTCACACTGCCCTCCGATGTCGGAACAAACGTCCCGCCCTCGATGCGAATGGGCGCGGCCTTTGCCCGTGGTGCTTTCTTCTCGGTCGCCATGAATTGGCCCTCCTCAGTTGCGGTAGTCCACCCAAACAGGTGTTTCCCAGTGGTTACGCTCTCGGCGCCCGGGCTTCACCGTTACGGAGTGAACGCTGACTGTGTCTTCGACGTAGTCAAACACCTGTCCGGTGAAATGAGCAGCGATATTGCCAGCACGATCGCGGTAGACAGCTTCGTGCTCTCCCAGAGGAGAACATAGGGTCAAAACAATGAACCCACGGCGCCTGAGGGGGTCTGTGTCTTTCAGCCCAACGCGCTGATTGTCGTTTGGCAGATGAGAGACTCTGACATACTCCCCTTCGGGCTCGTTTTGCTCCAACGAGGGATAAACAAGCGTGAACCCTGAAAGGGTTTCGACGCGCGCCATCAAAGCGGCGTGCAGATCACCGTCAACGCTCATAGCTGAACTAGCTCCAATCCGATTTCTTGGACAACGCTGTGGAACTCCTGAACTGTCAGGCCGACCATTCCATTCGGTGCCTGGCCGGAATGCCCGTTTTCCAATCGTGGCCCATAAGGCAGGTTGTTTACCAATGTGATGGTGTCGCCGACCTGCAGTCCAAGGGCCGCCGCCTGAACCTTGCCTAGAGTCGCTTGTCCAGATTTGTCATCGAGATCGAGCGTTCCGGTCGGCACGGAACCGATCGCGACCTGCCAGTTCCCTCGAAACCTCCCCGTATCGACAGGGCTCCGGAGGACCACACGCGAAAACATCTCCAGCGCAATTTTTCGGATGGCCAGTTCCATTTTCGACTTCGTTTTTTCCACGAAGCGATCGACTTCCTCACTAAAACTGCCCACGGCTTACCTGTGGCAAACCATATCATAGGCAACGATTGTTCCCGCAGGTGCAATCTTTCCGAGTTTACGGATCGTGAGGGTTCCCTCTGTGCAGACGATTTTGTCTTCTTTGGTGATGCCGCCAGTCAGTGCTTCGACAATCACCTGAAAGTCACCGACAAAAATGTTCGTCCCATCGACCCTCTTGTCATCAACCGGCAAGACAGCCATTTTTGCGTCGAAGTCCTCCGGTGCCGTTGCGCCGGCTGTCGTTGATGAGGCAGCCCCACCAGTGCGGTTTAAGCGCCTGACTTGCCCGACTTGTCCCAACTCTTCCAAGAGGTCTGTTACATCACCGGCGAGATCATCATAGAACGTCATGTTCACTAACCTCGTGCCAAACGGGCGGTGCGTACGCTTTCACCCGGCTGCCCGCCAACGATGTAGCCGCGCAGCAAACCCTCGACAGCACGCACTCGAGGCTCCGAGCCACTGCCGGCGGCATACTCGGTTTCCTTCTCGATCGGTCCGACCTTCTTTTTCTCCCGCTTGATTTCGGCACCACTCTTGAACTCCAGCAGATCGTGGCCCTCGTAGATGAGGTAGGCGAGTTCGTACTGCGCGTAGATGATCGGCAGGGGAATGCTGTCGGAGGGGATCGAGAAACCATCTGGGTCGGTCTCGTTGACCGTCCGCGGCCATGCACGAGCTTGCGACGATGTCTTCTTGGTGCCCAAGAACTGGTACTCACGGTCGAGGAACACAGCCGCGCGTCGCATATGCGGCTCGAGATCAGCGTCTGCCCCAGTAACCGTCCAACCCATGCTGGAGGAGTAGGTCTTGAAACCGGCGACGGAGGCATAGCTGTCCGAGCTTGCCCCCCCAACCGTGGTATCCAGTGTCATGCCTGCCCCTTAGAGATTGGTGAACATGATGGCCTTGAGCTGCTCGCGAAGCTCGGGGACCTTGCCTTTAGGATCTTCGACGCCATGACCTTTCAGAAAATTGACCAGATCACTCTTCAAGAGTTTGTCAACGTCTTCTGCTGATCTGGGTGGCTCAGCCGGGGATTTGCTCTGCGTCTTTGTCTTTGCGTTGGGGTCGATGATGTCTGCGCCTTCGGGGGCAAAACGGGCATCAATGATACGAAGGCCTTTGGCGCAGATTTCTTTCTTCTGAGCGGTGGTGATCGGGTGCTTAACGTAAGCGATTTTGCGATCTTTGGACATTGTGTCTTTACCTTTGACTGGGGTCATAGAAAGGCGGGCCAGTTGCAGCCCGCCTTGAGGACGACGGTGTTACTGATCGGCATCCGCAACGGCGATGACACCAGCCGTCAGCTTGTCGAACTCGGCGACTTTGTCCCAGTTCGAGCCAGTAGCCAGTTCAGCATCAGATGGCGATTTGCCCCCGTTGGACTCGTCCCAGCCGTAGCCCTTCAGGCCCAGCGTAAAGCTGTAGTCAGCTTGGAACGAAGTCTCGATGCGTTGCTTGCCGTTGGTCGTTTCGACGTTGGTGACTACATCCGATGCACCGCCTACCGCCGCTGCACCAGTTGTGAGACCAAGCACCTTCGACTTGTTCGGGGTGCCGGCCTCGTACAGTGCCGGAGCGTCTGTGACGATGACAGCCTTGTTCAGAATGTCGATCACGTTGACATTCCCCGCCTGGAAGAGGCGCTCAGTGTTCGCCAAGTTGTCACCGACCAATTTGTGCGCGACTGTGCCAGTCATGATATTGGCCACGATGCGCCCAGAAGCATCACCGAACTTAGCGTGGGCCGAGTTGATTGCACCGTAGGTCATCCCGGCCGTCGCCGAAACGTCATTGGTGACCCCTGCGTTGTTTTCAAGCGCAGCTACGAGCGCGGCAATTGCCGTGTTCAACTGGTCCTGAAGCAAAAGTTCAGCAAAAGCCAACGATGCCGCTTCGACCCCCTGTTGGGTGGGGCGCTGCAACCAGGTCATCTGAGAGGGCTCGTAGGTGACCGGCCCAAAACCGCCAGCGATCTTCACGCTGGAGCCCTTCAGTTCCTGCAGAGCCGTTGACGCCTGCGCGTCGTTGCTGCCGTAACGATCGACGCGGCGACGGGCCGATGCCAGCGAAGCGAAGAAGCTTTCGCGCATAAAGTCGCCAGTCATACCCTCAGATGAAAGGGTAATCGCACCGGCCGAACTGGCATTGAACTTGTCGATCATCTGATCAAGCGAGATGATGGTTGCAGGCATGATGTAGTCGTTGAACACCTGCATTGCGGAAAGACCCATGATTTATCTCCTTGGGTTATTTCTCGGGCAAATCCCCGAAACCGGGGATCTTTGATGCCAGAGGGTTGCTGTGATTGCCGTCCCCGCCTCGATCACGCTGCTTTGCTCCACCGCCGCCAGAGCCCTTTTCCTTGAGAAGGTGCTCACTGTCTGGGTGGGACGATACGAGAATTCCCAGCGCTTCCTCAAAAGCGGCTGGCTCGCCAGGCTTCTCTTTCGAGTAGATAAGATTGCCGCTCGCATCCTTGGCGACGACATTCCCGTCTTCGATCGAAAAGTTCTTGGAGAATTCCGAGCGGACTAGGCTCTTGGGAACTGCGATGTTCTCTTCGACAAACTTGGAATTGGAGAACGAGTCGCCAATCATCTTGTCGTTGAGAGTGGTTTTGAGGTTGCCGATTTCCTGATCTTTGGCGTCGAGCTTCTCCTCGTAAACTTTGGAGACCTCGGCTTTTACCTTGTCGACCTCTCCGGCATCGATGAGCTTCTTGTCATCAAGGTTTTTGACCGTTTCCAGCGCCTTGATGGCGTCTTCCGGGCTTTCAATCCCCTCGAATGTCTTCAGCTTTGCCTCTGCCGCTTCTTTTGCCTCGCGATGACCCTGTGCTTCACCATTTAGGCGAGTGACCGTTTTGGTCGTGTGGACAACGTCGAAGGCGATCTCTTTGCCGTCATCCACATAGACGGGTTTTCCGTCACGAACTTCAGCGTAGGTTTTGCCTTCAATTTCGACTGTTTTCAGATCCATTGCTTCCTCGTTTTTGGCCATCCGACCAGTGCTAAGAGGGGCATCCGCCCCGTGCGCCGCTGGGCATCCTCCCAACGACAAAGGCCGCCCACGTTGGACGGCCCTTCATTCGATTTCTGTGTACTTTGCTAGGTCAGCAGGCTTCGGCAGTGGAAGCACGCGACGTGCTTGGTGCCACCAGTAACTTTGCCGTTTCGAACCATACGACCGATTGTAACTTCTATTGTCGTCGCCGAGCCGCACTTGCAGACCAAGGGCTCAACATCGCCCTTTTTGCGCGCCCGGTATGGCTTAGGCTTCTCTCCGCCCTTTATGACTTTGAAACGGTCTATAATCCTGCTCTCTCAAAAGCTCCAACTTCTCTCTTACGGAGCTCATCCAAGGTATACTCCTCGCCGGAAAAATCAACAAACCGATCAAGCGACAGTCCGCCATTTCGAAAGAGCTTGGCTTTAGATTTCCCCAAGACGTTATCTTGGAATTCCCTACTTTCCTTTCGGAGGTAATCCTCGAAAGTCAAATTTTCTGGAACCTGCCCATTCAGACTGGACCGCGTGCCCTCCGGAGCCTCGGCAGGTTTCAGGCCCAACTCTTTCCAGCTTTTGAGGATCGGAGTATCGACCGAACGACACCCAATGTGTCGTGGAGGCTTTGGCCCCTTACCGATTGCGTAGGTCGTTCCGTCCAGCGCTCTACACTCCGCAGTTGTCCGACCATCTAGCGTGGCGACGAAACGCCAGCCCTTAACCAGACTCTCGTTTTCCTGATAGAGCCGATCTCGAGCGACGGACGCTGTGTGAGACAGCGCCGTTCGAACCATCGCCTCTGTTCCACGACGGCTCGCGTGGAGAATTCCGTCGCGATACCCGTTGGCCCGGGTCCCTCTGATTTGGCGTACAATGTCGCCTGTGGTGAGCCCCTCAACCACACCCATACGAATGGCATCGCGGACGCGCTTAAACGCGTTCGCTTCAAGATCACTCATCCACTCTCGCAGCAGACGGCCTTGAAACGGACGGGCAGACACAGCCGAGTAGAGCGTGTGAGGAGCCGGCGAGATTACATCCCACTGAATAGGCAAGGCCGCCTGCAACAACTCCGCCTGAAATTCCGTCTCGTAGCGCACAAACTCGCGCACCTCTTTGCGAAACTCCCCATTCAGAACCACGTAGGCGTCGACATTTATCTTACGAATAGCGTCCAGAAGCCTTTGCAACTGAACACGCGAAATATCAGTTAAGTCCTCTCGGAGCAGCCTTTCAACAATTCTATCGTCCAGACGTCCAAGCAGACGCGCAATCATGTTTACTGTCTGAGTGCTGTATCGTTGCAAATAGATAGCATGGCGGACGTTGCCAACGAGGATGTCCTCTGCCGCAGTCATTCGCCATCCTCAATACCGGGGAAATCCACCTGCTTGGGAGATTCCTTGTCAATCAGTTCCTTTTCGTCGGATGGGTCGATGTCATCCATCAGAACGTTGCGCCGCTGGCACTCCTTCAAGAATGTCGCGTGACTGATCTGGCCGGTGTTCACCGCGTTTAGCAGGAACTGCAGGTCTCCTTGGCTCAGCAGTGAGATGCCAAAATCGGTGTTCACAGAAACGGAGCCGCCCTCATCCCGCCCCTTGTAGCGCGCCATGAAGCACAGGGCCTGCTCCAACGAATCTTTCAGATTGTTCGCCATCATCGCCAGCGGCGTCATGACTTTGCCGTGATCGATCGCTGCACCTGTCGCGCCAGTGTTCGCTACCGGCTTCCACGCCAATTCGATACCGAGAACCTGCATCCGCTGCTCGAGCTTCTCCAGATCCTTTTCTCCGGCCTCAATCGCAGCCCCGGCATGCTCGACATACTTGACGTCGGCTTCCGTTTTCGGGCGCTCGGTAATGATCGCCGAGTTGGGCGAGGCCTCGACGTCCTTTGCCTTCATACCGAACAGAACAAGCAACGGCACCCGTGCGGTGTGAAGGATGTTGCGCTGATCGCTTGCGCTCTGCCAGTGAGCAATATTGAGGTCGGCTAGCTTCTCGTACCGGGGCTTCGCCGTGAAAAATCCGGTGCGATTTGTATAGAACGGCACCAGAGGAATTTCCTCCATGTCCGTAAAAATCGGACTCCCGAAGATCTCCCATTTAGCATTCTTGCCCCTTCGATAGATGGAGATAACCACCTTGCCGTCGACCAACTCGAGCACACGGACCTGATCAACTGAAATTTGGGAGAATTTGTCGTTGGGATCGTCCTCTTCTACGGTCTCCCAGATTCTCACCATGGACAGAACTGTTTTATTGTTCTGGACCGTGGTCTTCCAGCCAAGCACATCTTCTGCTTTGACGTGGATCATATATGGGCGGATGTTCTGCTTTCGAGCTTCAGCCCTCGTCATTCCTGAGGACTTTTGGGGGCTGTCGACAAGAATGAATGCTATTCCTGCTTCAACCCCATCCTCGAAAACATCTCGTGCGAAATTGTTGAGTTTGCGCCCGTCACTGTCGATGTTTTCTGCGAAGCTCAGCAGCTCGGCGTCGACGTCCTCGCCAAATGCTACCTCCTTGGCAAAGACGCGGTCCGCGACATCCTCGATCGCCTTATCAAGTGCAGGAAACAGCCAGGAACGGTTTTTCCGGCTGATGTAATCTTCATTTGACTCGCGCTCTTCCTTAGGCAGATAGACCTCACCAGCTTTGCGCATTGCATCTACGCCACCACGCAGATCCCGGATTTTCTTTAGAGCCGGGCTGCCACTGAGGCTCTTTGGCGACTTGTCTGCAACTGAGTTGGTCATCAGAGTTTCAACCTCACTGTGCCGGCCCTATACGCCGCAGGCCGCGGGGCGTAGGCCATAATGAAGGCGTCTGCCTTGTTGGGAGATGCGATCTCTCGCTTTGCCAGGTCTTCCTTGCTCTCGACCTTGACGCGCCCCCGCTTGTCGATGTCCTTGCGAGGCGTCGACAACTCGTCGATGAGATCATCCAAGTGCTCGAGCTCAGAGGAGATCGAAATCAACTCGTCATCTGGAAACTTCATACCCTTGGTCACGGCGTTGTAGGTGTTGAGAAACCTCTTTCCGACCTCCCACCAAGACTGTGCTTTCAGATTGGAGTAATAGTCCTCGTTCAACGGAGACTTTGGGTCCTCTGGATCTATGTTCTTCTTCTTGTTCACCACTGCGTCAGCTGCGTTGAACCTGAAGTACTCGATACCTGTTTCGTGCTCCTCATTCAGAGCTTTGAAGTGCGAGCCTGCAAAGGCTCCGATGCCAATGCTGTCGTAGTCGATGTCTGCCTTGGTATGGCGCGCCCTGGCGTGAACCCTAGCGGCCGACTTGAGCAGTTCATCCTCGCCTGCTTTCCACTCCTCGAGGCGAATTGCGACTATACCGTGCGCCTCCACAAAGGCGTTCTTGTCTTTCCCATCGTCGGCGACATCAAACCCGATGCGCTTGCGCCCGTTGATGCCCATCCCGATCTTTTTGTGAGCGTCGATAGCGGCCGTTATCCAACTGCGCTTAATGATGACCTGGTCATCATCTTCAACCGGATCGCCCATGTAGACGTTCTGGAACCCGTCGGGATCTTGAAGACGCTTCTTCTCTATCACCCTTTTGATGGTTTCAGAGAGAAACGGATTTTCGTCAAAGTTGATCTTGCGCTTTATGGTGTCGCCAACTTCGCCATAGATCCTACCCTTGATGAGTGTTGACGGCGTTCCGGTGACAAACTTTCGGTAAACAAAGTCGGTGACGAGTTTCGGGTTGAAAATGATCCAGAACTGACTTGCCTCGTTGCGAAGCGTCGGCTCCAGAATCTCCCACTGCTCTTTTGTCAGCCCGTGCGCTTCTTCAATCCAGCAGATGTCGATGTCTTCAAGAGACTTGATTTCATCGATATGCCGCCACAGCCCATAGAACAGGAATTCTGAACCTGTTCGCTTATGGCGTATCGCATCCCTGGTGATGACAAAGTCATTCTGCAGCCCAAAACGCAGGATTTGCATCTTGAGAAGCGTATAGACGCTCTCAGCTATCTTGTTCTGAAACTGCCGAGCACAGAGAAACCGAACACGGTAATTTGAAGCCAGAAAGACGGCAAACCCGGCGGCATCCCAAGACTTAGTGGAAGACCTCCCCCCGTATAAAACTCGGTTGCGCGCAGGCGTTGTCCAAAAATCACGTAGTGCTGGGTTAAGCGTCACTGGGGCCATCGGGACTCGCGTAGAAGTCGGACAACGTGCGAACATTCATCTCGCCTGAAAGCTCCTTCTTGTCAGCCAGTCCGAGATCCCGAGCGATGATATTTGGGTTCAACAAATCTGCCGCAGCCCCCTCAAATTTCTGCGCTCGAATGATTTCCTCTACTCGCGTTATGACAGGAAGCAAATCGGCGCGGTCCTCTCTCCACATCGACCAGGTTCGCTGTGTCACATCCAAAAAAAGGCACAAGCCGCCAATAGTCATTGCGCGCATCTTAGGGACTTCGGCCTGCTTTGCTTCCCCCTGAAACTTGACTAGTTCAACCGTCACCAACGGGTTTTCGTGTACCCAGTCGAAATACTCCATGCACGCGATTTCCAACGCTTCCGGTGTTTCGAACAGAGGCTTTGGACCTGCTGAGCTGCGGGCTTGCCAAAACTTGTTGCCGGGAAGGAACCGGCCTTCGGCGTCTCGCTTGCCATCATCTTTGGACATGCAGTTCTCCCATTCAGGTAATTCACTTCAGCAGGCTGCAAGAAATCGGATTAAACCTCGAAACCACAGAGATCTGCGGCTTGCTCGAACATACGCTGAAGCACATATGCGCGGACTTCCGTGGATTCCCATCCGAGCGGAACCCCGTGTGATTCCATCACCATGTCTGCGAGATGGCTGCATTCGTGAACTATTGTGGAGAGATCGACTTCCTCTGGCAGGTAGACGGCCCACCAATGCGTGTTTTTTTCGTCTGTCAGCTCGCTGGCCATCGCTTTGGCCCGTTTGTCCCGAAAACCATGATCCTTGATTCCGACGACACGCTCGAAGTACTCGCACATCTCGTCCAGATCTTTGAACACTCCGATTTGCGCTCCAAAGGGCTGTGCGATGATTAGTCCATCAGCCTTTGGCTCTTTTGTCTTACCCATGAGACCCCGTGGATTTTGATTGGCTGCGCGAAGCTTCCGGGCCCTGAGGCCATCTCTTAGTCACCCGCTTTGACCAGCGGTGATGTGTGGGCTTTCCACCCACTTGGCACCGTAGAGCTGGTGCTGGCATTCAGTGCGCTCCCGCGCCCATGAGGTGCGCCGGTACCGAGCTTTAGAGGTATGCCGAGGATCTTCGGTACAAGCAGGCTTTGCACCTACTCCCAGCACACCACCAAAAAGCGGTTGGCGGCTCTCCTGCGAAAGCGTCCGCCTGGCTCACCCCCGCAATCTCGGTTGGGGCTTAACCGCCACAAGGGCTCCTCGTGTGGGCCTATTTGTGCCTCAACCACACCTATTGATTTTTGGGCCTAGGTTTCGGTTCCGATAGCTATCCGGTCACACAGCCTAGTTTCGTCTGCCAGTCCGGCTGCCAGCATCCGCACCTACTCTCTTCGGTGGAGGGCCTCGGTGGCAGCACTGTACCCATTTGGCGCTTGGTGGCGCCCTGCCCTGCATCTTGTGCACGAGATAACATAGGCCACAAGAAAAAGGGCAAACCACTGTATCTCGTGATTCGCCCTATTGTGACATACATGACTCAGTAACTGACTCTCAGTCAACTGTTTTAGATTTAGGCTATTTCATGCGCTTTCGAACCTTACTCTTAAGCTCTTGAATTTTCGCAGTAAAAATCTCCGTGAACCCAGTCTCTTCCTTCTCGCCATACTTGGTGTGGTCAAACCGAATATCTTCGGCGCCCGCTCCGACCCGAAGCAACTCTTTGTCTTCTTCGCTGACACGTGGATCTTCGAGAAGGGAATAAACGGTAAACTGGTGTCTCAACCGCTGTTCTGATTCCGAAATATCAACAAGCCACGTTTCCGCATGATCACCCCATATGATCACAGCTTCGGAGAGAAGGGCTTCCAGATCGCGCCTGGCCACCGAAAGCTTGTCCAGTTTTTCTTGGTCGCGCCGGTCGTGCATGGCAAAAATCTCTACCAATTCCTCCTCTGGCTTTCCCTCATAGGCTCCGAGATACTGCAGCTTTCGATCAAATGGGCTGCGAAGATCATCCAAAGCGTCCCTATAGGTGAGGATCGATCGCAGGATCTCTTGGCCCAGTTCATTGCTTTGCTCCCACTTTCTCTGAGCCTTCCACGACCAAACCCCATACCAAGCCACAAAAGCACCGCCAACTGTTGCCAAAGGCAGGACAACATTTGCAAAATTCTCTGCGCCAGAAGCCATCAAACTATCCCCGTACTTTCAATTCGCACCACAACACCACTTCAGGCCAAGTCTGTCTAGCGGGGTACAACTGTAAAAAACTCGTAGGGGACCTTGTACTCGCCTTCCACCCAGGCATCCGCGATTGTGTCAATCGTCGTTCGAAGATGGCCTGCCAGAGCCTTGCGCTGTCTGTCCGGAACCACGGGTTTTCCCGGCTTGCCATCACGCACAGGAGTTCGTGTCCAACCATAGCTCAGCGCGACCAAACTCAAGGTTCTCTGTTTGACACAGACCTGAAAGGCCAAGTCGAAAGCCTTGATACGCTTATGTGGACCAAGAACACAGTTCCGGCCCTTGCCTTTGGGATAGGTGAACGAGGGAACCGATCGGAGGGCCTTCAAAGCACAACTCACCATCAGTGAGCGGTGAGCATGTGCCTCTGAATAACCTCCGGCCCCGGTCGGTGAGGAATCGACACGTTCCTTGAGGAATGACCCGCCACGGCCACCAGAAATGACCTCCTGGCACAGAGCTCCAAAGCAATTCCCGATGGCCCGTTGACTTTGCGTGATGTCTAGCCTGGGATCCAGCAACTGGTGCACTTTTGTCGTCATGCCGGCGCCAGATTGCCGCTCCAGCCGAGGCCCCTCCTTGTCGTAGATTTCTGCGTATGCGTTTTGAAACACACGCTGGCCTCCGGCTCTCATTTGGGCCTGAACCTGTTTTTTTGAAATAGCCATCACGTGCCCCTCCGTTGGCCATAAAGTTTGTTGGCCTGGTTCGTTACCTGTTGGCGCTCCCAGTCGTCGTGGATGTCCTCTGGGTCGATCACAGCGACTCCGAGCCGATGCCATAGTTCTCGGCGCGCTTTCAAATTGCGACGGCGAGCCTCGCCCCCCTGTGGGGCGTCTCCATTGGCTTGATGGTATATTCTACTGATCGGTGTGTTCTTCATTCCGCCGCTACCTCCTGAAACTTGCCGACCTCATTTCCGAAACTGTCCCAGCCTTTCCGCTCTTCCCTAGAGAACAGATCAAGGCGCCTGGTGGCCGTGGGGAACAGTTTCTCTGCTTCGCGATAGGCCGCGTCTGGCTTGCGCGAGTGTTGTCTCGCGGCCGCCATGAGGACTGATCGCACGCTCTTGGAGTATTTGGGATTGCCAGTGGCGCCGATCACGAAAGGTTCGCCAGCAGACCTAAGGCAATATCCTTGTCCGAAATGCTGCTTGCCGGAGATCACGTTGTCGTTTCTATCGAAAGACTTCTCGGTGAACTTGGCCCAGTGTCCAGACGTCACAAATTTGAAGCCCCACCCTTTCATGACGTCGATCTGCACATCGATCATTGGGTTGGTGCACCAAAGCCAAAGCACGCAATCCTTTGCCGCAAGATCTGCCACCCGGAGACGCCTAATGTCATCAATCGACATGCAAGAGTATTGTGCACTTGCGTTCTTATGCTCGCCGGCCTCAGACCAGTTTCGATAGAGCCAAGGACAGTCCGCCATGATGAGGTCATAATGGAACAAAGGGATCTGTGAAAACTTCGTAAAAACTGCCATCAGAGTTTCGCCTTTATGCTTGATCGAAAGCCCTGAACTCGATGGATATACAGAGCGACAATGTGTTGGTGCATCAGGGGCCCGGGGGCGGGCAGATCTTTCATTGAAAGAGTGGCTTCGCACTCCTCGTCTTTCACTCGAGTAAGCTCGGCCTCAGTGCCGCATTTCCTGAAACGTTCCTTGATGCGGTTTGCTTCAGCGATGACGTCCATCAGAAGGTAATCTCCTCTTGCCTATCACCAAGAGATGGCTCGAGGTTCCAAAACCGATTGGTTTCAATTGCACAGCCAATCCTGTCGGTTCCGATCGACCCAAAGCGCTGCTTCGCGGTGATGACCTCCATCACGTTCTTGCACGCGCCGAGCGCTTCGTTATGAAGCGCCAGTTCGACATCGTCCTCCGGCGGTGTTTCGCGGCTCAAATAGTAATGGTCGCGGTAGCAAAAGAGCACGACATCAGCATCTTGCTCGATTTGGCCAGAGTCCCTGAGATCTGAAAGCATCGGACGCTTGTTGTCTCTGAATTCGACCCCTCGTGACAGCTGTGAAAGTGCTATGACCGGCACATGCAGCATTGTCGCAATCTTCTTCAGGCCATTGGAAACTTTGCCGATGCGCTCGTTCGCGCTGTTGCCCCGCTCGGTTACCAATTGCAGATAGTCCACCAAGACTAAGCCCAGCCCTCCAACTGCCTTGTATTTCCGATCAATCTTGCGAAGCGCCGAAAATATCGCACCTGGGTCTCTGACGTGCGGCGGGACAATCTCAATTGGCAAAGAGGAATTCTCGTTTGCGCTTTCGACGGTCGACCTGAAGTCCCTCTCGCTCATCTCGTGAGCGCGCCGATAGTTGAAATAGGGCACACCGGATAACTCCGACAGGATGCGCTGTGCCAAGCCCTGATCGTCCATTTCCAGAGATACAATTGCGACCGCTTTTCCGGCCTTTGCCGTTCGCAAACCCAGGGATGTTGCCAGCGAGGTTTTACCCATCGAGGGCCGGCCGGCGAGTACAATGAGATCTGGTGCAAACAAACCGCCAGTACGCTGATCGAGAGCATTCAACCCTGTCGGGATACCAACAGGCGCACCATCCTGATAGGCCTCGTTCATGTTCTCAATCGCGCGGCGGAAAGCGGCGACAAGGGGAATCGAGTTCTCTTTGCCCTGCTCTTCTACCTCCATCAAAGCAAGATCAACACCGGCCTTTACTTCGTCCATCGGAGCGTTCTCCGAAATCTTCGAAGCCGCCTCGCGCAGCGTGTCCATGAAGATCCGCGCATTCGCCAACCTGACGGTGTCTTCAGCGTAATCTTGAACCGCAAACCCGCTGATGGACGCCCCTGCCAGTCTCACAATGTACCGAACCCCGCCAAGTTGCTCGATGCCTTCGTGAGCCGCGAAATCATTGGCAAGCGTGGTCGCGTCAGCGAGGTGACCGTTGGAAACCCTGGATGCAATTGCCTTCCAGATGTCCCTGTGCACAGGCTCCCAGAAATGCTCCGCCTTCACCAATCCTGAGATCTTGTGGAACCGATCGTTGTCTACGATCACGGCACCCAACAGCTGCTGTTCTTGCTCGACGTTGTGAGGTTCGACGTCGAACGGACGCTTTTCAACTTTCACAACAATTCTCCGATCGGCGCTTAGTGTTGTGAATGCCTCTAGTGATCGCATCCTTGCGCACGTTGTCCGCTGTCATGCCAAGGATCTCTGCTGTCTCCGCAAAGGTCCTGCCCGCCTTCAAGAGCGCTTCAACTTTGTCCCGCCGGTCACTCAACGCCTTGGCGCGGGCAACTGCGCGGTCAACGCCTGACGCACGTTTTCTCTGGTAGGCCGACAGACGGTTCGCAGAGATCAAGTGTTCTCCCTTCCAGTCTTCGGTCATGGTGCCACCAGCCTTTCAATGCAGCCCCACTGGTCGGCCATCGCCTGCGCTAGACCGGGAAAAAAGCGGCTGCGTTCCTTCCAACGATCCTTGCCGGGGGTGGCCTTGTGGACGCTCTCCCGCGCCGTGGTGCCGTCAAGCGTCCCTGTTGGGGTGAGGTTCGGCAGACCACGAAGCCAGAAACAGGTTCGTTTCTTCTCGTTGTCTGGGCCCTGCTCGTCGTGGCCGAATTGCCAAGGCTGCACCGACTGCGCGAACGGCTCGTAATTTACAATCCGTTCCTTGGCATACTTGTGCATTACCGGATTTTCGACGGCGACTAGGGGAATATCCGTGTTCCAGCAATCCGAGAACAGGGCCGCGCCTTCGTCCAACTCCTGCCACATCTCGTCCAGCGTCCGCCCCGGTGGGGCCTTGTGCAGCCAGCGGACACCAGAGTTACAAAGACGGGTGCAAGGCGGGTGCATGACGGCCAGCAAGTCCCATTCGCCCCAAGCCATCACGTCACGGACATCGCCCACGATGTGACGGTTAGAGGGGGTCTCCGCCGGGAGGAGGTCACAGGACCAAGCGTCATGCCCTGCGGCGAGGAAGGCGTCTCGCACAACGCCGGATTGCTCGCAACCAACAAGAACATTCATACTTGTCATTGCAGTCGCCCCCGCTGTTCGTAAGCCCGGTTTTCAGCGATGATCTTTTGGTAGCGGGACAAGCGATCGTTTGATGCGCCTTCAGGCTGCGCGGCAGACACCTTGTCGGGGAAAATGCCCTGCCACCCCTGAGCTATGCTCTCGTTGAGAACCGCATCAGGGTTTGGGTGTCCCCGCACCTTGTTTACCATCGCTCGAGCCGCACGCGCGGTAAGCGGTTTTTTGATTTCCCGCCGGTGAGCAACAAAATCGATAGCTACCTGATTGGAGCACACTTCGAGAAGAACGTCGGCGACCTCATCGCCCGTGTCACTACTGGAAGAAGTCAGGCCGCCAAGAGAATCCTGCTGCGTCACTTGAGAAGAACCTTTAGGTTCTTTCTTCTCTACTCTTCTCTTATCTGCTTGATGTTCCGTCGAAGCCTTTGCTTGACCTAAGCCATTGTTTTGTTTCGATTCAGACCGCGATTTTGCAGAACTTTTCCCGCCTTTTTCTCCATTTTCTTTCGCGTTTTCTCTCAGTTTCTGTTTGGTTTTTGCTTCATTTTTCGCGCGTTTCTGGGAGATTTTCGTTTCTGAGATTTCAAGGGTGATGCCATCCCTGAGCGCCAAACTCGCCAACGAATTTCGAATGGCGGCGGTGCCCATATCCGAGATCCAGCCACTGATCCATTTCGGATCATTGTTGATTTCGCCGCCGTGAACGTAAAGAAGCTCGATCACAACCGAATAGACCGCATGTTCGCGCGCGGTAAGTCCTTGAGTATCTGAGAGGTACGCAAGGGGCTCCCGTTTATACCAGTCGAGGCCCGTCTTGCTCATTGCCCCCCCTCCACTTCTGCCGTTGCCCGGTTGACGGAGAGAAACTCGACGTGCCGATCGCTGTAAGCGAGGATGACGCGCGCCTTGGCTGCGTCCCGGCTTTCCGCGCGAACGATATGCTTTACTCGCCCGGTTCCACCGCTGACAACGGCTACTACCTCATGACGTACTTTCACGATTTCTCTCCTTCCGACTTTGGGAGCGTCCCGTTGCTCCGAGAAAACAGGGGGGTTGTGTGAATTGCGTAGGCACGGCTTTGCGAGGCGCAGGCGTAGTCCCACACTGCGCCTGCATCCGCCTCATCATCCGTCTTGGGGCTCCAGCCACGAACTTGGCACTGCTTGTGGTTCGCCCACTTGCGCGCGTCCCGTCCGCCCCGGGAGGGCGCCCCTAGAAAGTTCTTGTCGATGGTTGGAATTTCAAACACGCGTGCCTCGACGCCGCGAAGATGAGCCCACCCACGAACACAGGCAACGAGCCCGTGAAGCAGTGTTATTTTCGCCTTGTCGTCTCGACGTGGGTTAATGATGGGCGCCTCAATCCCGATGAACTCAACATCGTGTTGATCGATCAGTTCATGAGTGAGCCGCATGACGTTCGAGAAACGCAGATCATGCGTCTGCCCTTTTCCAAGGTCACGCGTAAAGAACTCTGGTGTCTGCCCTGGTTTCCCAAAGCAGACGCCAGTTGCGGTGGCGATATCAAGGCCTGCAATGACCATCAGCCCATCGCCCCCGCCATGTCGTCGGATTGCGCATTGGCTTTGTCGACCATGTCCTGGTACTGCTCCTTCCACTGAGGAAGCAGCCCCGAGAACATAGGCTCAAACGACCGTAAGAAATCGGCCAGTTTATCGGGGCTCATTTTGTCGATGCGTTCGATGACCGAGAGCGCATCCTTGTGGCAACCAAGCGACTCGTAGGCCTGCTTGCGCCGCTGGCCCAACGCGGACGAGCTTTCGGACGATGCCGTTGCCTTGTTGTGCAGTTGATCGAGTTCACTCCGGAGCTTCTGCAGGTCAAGCGTGAATTCTTCCTGGTTCATGTCCTTTGCCATGACGGTTTCCTTTTCAAAAAAGGCCCCAAGCGCTTACGCGCCGGGGCAGTTTCAACAGGGAGGTACGCGGAGTGCTCGCCGCGCTCGAGATCAGGTGCCTGGCCCAATTCATTCTTGGAACCGCGACAGAATTGCGGCCTGATAGCTCAGCGCCGCCTGAACCAACTCATCCACTTCGCGAACGACTTCATGGGCCTCGCAGCGAGTGAACTTTTCAGGATCAGAGGAGTTTTCGGAATGCGCCAAGGCGTGCTTGTTCAGCACGTCAGCGAACTCCTTTGTAAGATGGTGTATGTCTGACTTTGCATTCTCGAAAGAAGGTACGGGTTGAAAGACACCCCCGGCCAGCCTCGAGAAATGCCGCGCTATGGGGGCTGCGGACGCAGGAACGATCCGTCCAAGCCGATGGAGGTGATTGACCCCCAAGCCACCTGGTCGGTCGTCATCAAAACCACTCGCTCTTGATAAGGTTGCCGTGGAAATCCCGAGATCGTTGCTGGCGCATTCTAGCCCGCCTGCAGCCGAGATGGACTCTCGCACCACCTCCTGAACGGAACCTGGTTTAGCAACTCGCATGGTAAAAACCCTCTGAAGATTTGACGTGCAAAACGACCGCGGGTGCCCTTTCTTGAAGACACCGACACGTTTGAAGGGAAAGTGATTTTGAAACCGAGAACCTATGTCCCGTTTCTTCTCGGTCGCAGGAGGCGATCATTCGGCCGCCTCCTGCTGATTAACCCATGATCGGGCAGGCACCGCACCGCCAGTTGCATCTTCAATGGCCACCGCAAGTTCGAGACCGGGAGTACCTCTCCCTGAAGCAAATCGCGAAACAGTTCCCTGCTTAACACCAATCTCTTCGGCAAAGTCCTCCTGCCGAATTTGGCTGTCCTTTAGATATTGTGCGAGCTTAGTCATAACCGGCAATATGCTTATTTGGCATATTCCAGTCAAGAATATTTATACCACACAGGAATTGGAGTAACCCGTGCATAGGGAATATTGTGTCGGCATGAAAAACATCGCCCGACTTCGAAAACTAAATGGATGGACGCAAAATGATCTGGCGGACGCTTGTGGCGTTGAGCAGCCAACCATTTCCAAGGCTGAGCGCGGCGTCGGCGGGACGAGCCTGAAAGTGTACCAGTCCATCGCGAATGCACTCGAAGTGCCACTCTACCTATTGTTTATGGACGAGGTCTCGGAAGCTGAAGTCAGGCTGATACGGGTGTATCGGGATCTTCCTGAGGCCCGCAAGCAAGGTTGGCAGGACATCCTTTCTTTGGCAGAAGCTGAAATTCAAGCAACAGATCAATATACCGATCAAGTTGGGCCTGGCTAAGGCGCTTTAGCTTTTCTTCGAATTCTTGGTCCGTCATCTTCGCTCTCTGATCGGGTAAGTTATCCATTTCAAAATCGTGCGCTGTGCTCAGGGAAATTACCGCCCCAAGCGGAAATTTGCAAACACCTGCCAGTAATTACCCTTTTTTAGCAACATGTTACCCTCCTTTTCCTCGCTCAAAATGAGGACACAAGAGTGTCCTCAAAATGGAAGAATCGCCCAGCTGGGATTCATAGATAGTCGAGGTAGCTAGCGACGGTTCGCAATATAACAACTTGAGTTCCGACAATGGCAGACTGAATTTCCTCGAACTGCTCCGCGGTCGCAAATCGGCTCGTCAGATGTCCGCAAAATCAGTGAATTGGCACCTCACGGAGTCCCAAAAATCATTCACCCATTTCATTGAAAGGGAACGTCAAACAACAGGATTTCAAGCCGAATCAGATCATCCTGAAATGATGTTCTCACTAGCATTAGCAATCGATGCAAAGCATGATTACAGACAACGCCACTCACCAATGTTCAATTAGCCTAGGCGTGAAGTAGCTCTCGAAAGAAGCACGAATCTGGCTGCGGGGTGCCTATCGGTTGAACTATAATCGAAAAATTTTTTTGGTGCCGGTCACCCGACAGGAAAAGAAAAACCCCGCCGTTGAGCGGGGTTAGAGCTTGCTGGAGTTTCGGATCTATGCCTCTCCGAAGTCAAACTCAGCGGTTTCGTGGAGCTTAGGCGCAGCCCGTTGTAGGTTGCGGTAGAAACTATCCCAGTGACTTGCGCCCCTCATCATGAAAATCAGGTTTCCAATATGCTCACGGAGCTTGGGATGCCCATGATCTTCCGTAAGCCATTGGTGGTGCTTCCGTTGGCGATAGCCTTTCTCTTCAACAACCGGGTTTTTCCGTTCCAGTTCGTCCAAAACACCTGGCGCCAAGCGTGAATAGACGATGTCAGATGTCAACTTGCCAATAAACCCAGGGCGAGCGACTTTGTCCGGGTCAAATGGGTGCCCCTTCAACCGATAGATTTGTTGGTAGAACTCGTCAGGGAATGTCTTTGACCACCTTGCCCAGTGCGAATTAATGTAGGTGTCCAGTATCCGGTGGAGTGCATCGCGTTCACGAACTTTTTGATAACCGGTTGCCTCGTCGATCCAAGCTTTGATGCCAAGATCTGCAAAAGCGATTAGAAGGGTCTGACAATACTCCGCATATCTGCGTTGAACATCAGTTTTCAAGGCCCCCATTTCACGTGCCCGAACAAAACCGACACAAAAGCCTTTCAAGATTTCGGCATCGTATCCGAAGGTCAAAAGGTTGCGTTCGCTCTTGAAACGGATCGGCTCTTCGATGGCCATTAAAACATTCTTTGAAAACAAGGCCCTAAGAACCCTATCACTAAGAATTTTCTTCAGTCGATGTCCATTAGAAGTGCCGCGTCCTTTTACGCCGATTACAGCAAGAAATCCTCGCTCCGAAAGGACTCGCCGGCCATCATTTAGGTTGTAGACAGGGATCGCATATCCCCCAACAATACGTTCGCCCGAAGCTATTGATCGCAGGCCTTCCTCTACTAGAGGATCTGTCGTTTCAGTCATCTTACCGCCCCTCCTGAGGCGAGTTGACGCTGCGCTGCGGCTTGCAAGATCTATTCACTTAGGGCAAACAGACCCTATTCCGTGAGTGGTGACCAGCAACGCAGCTGGGTCATATAGGAATAGAGCCGGGGATTGATTTGGGAGAATCTGGGCCCCGGCTTTTCTACGGAATTTTTAGAACATATCGAAAACACGGTCGCGAGTCACGCCGATGCGACGCTGTTTGCGTGATAAAAAACCTTCTACTTTCCCCACTTTTTGCCGCCGGGAACTCTTTGGGGAGCGCCCTTCCCATGAATACGCGGTCCCCTCTTCATTTCTACTTCGATCAGATCGTCTTCTGGGGTGAAGATAACCTTTCAAGTGATTCACTCAAATCGAGCCTCAGACAATTTCAAAAAACACATTTATTCCCATTTGGCATTTTTATTCTTGACTGGAATATTCCCATATAGCATATTTCTCCTCATCCAAGGGAGAACCACACATGTCAATTCCTCTGTCAGACCGCGCTGCATATGTCGTCTTCGACTACGTCGAGCCTCGTGTTCACGCGGGCAGCGGGGACACCCTTCGAAAAGAGGGATGGAAGGCCTCGGCAGTCGTAACCGATCGCCAGTGTGCAGAGGCATGGGCGTCAGAGGACATGACCTCGCGCGTCATTGAGACCACCTACACCCATGCCTGGCAGATAAAGGATGCCGGCCGTCTTTACTCAGCCGACGAACTGCAGAACTTTCTCACCTGCCATTCGCTGGCCGCGGAGTGATGGCTATGACTTACCGCACCGCAGGCACTCGCCCCGAGTGGACACAGACTTCTACCCACAAACGCAACATCTGCGATGTATGGTCGGCCGAGGTCGAGCATTCCGGAGTTGCAAACGCTCACTATGACGCCAAGGGAAACCTTCTCGGCATCGTTGAAATTCACAACCGTTTTCCGGACGGCTTCAAGCATTTTTATGGGCGTGAGCGGGTCATCTACATGCTCGGCCGAGCTTTCGTAAAGCGGGTTGAGGATGCAATCGAGGGGGCTTCGTGATGCCGCCCTTTGTCTTCACTCCCCGCGCAGCCCTCACAAGACCTGTACCTGACGCTGCGCGGACACTGGCGGGTGGGATGGCCATTCCACTCACGGAGCCAACTGTCTCCACCCGCCCTCTTTTTTCCAACACCTCACCGCGCATCCCCACAGCGGTAGAGGGAACCACGAGCGGGGCCTTAACCCTGTCCCTGTCGAAGCCTCGCTCGTGCAATCCACTTTTCCTGGGAGAACTGGAATGACCCGGAAACCCCATTCCGCCGGCGCATGGAAACACCCCTCGCCCAAGAGCGAAGATGACAAACAAAATGCCGCGCTTTCCAGACTGCTCTTTGTCATCGCTCTGATGACGTTCTTGATACTTGCCTTTGCTATGGCAGATCGGGTGTTCGGCAAGGTTGCCGCCAACGCAATCGAGGCTGAGCGATACAACCTTCTTCGCCTGGAGGGGTTCTGATGCGCCCAATTACCGAGTTACCGATCCACACCTACACGCCAACGCAGAAGGGCCGCATGTGCGTCGCATACATTGGCGACCTGCCCATTCGCTTCAAAGCGCCCACGATCGAAGCGGTGCGCGCGAAGGCAGATGCTTGGCGCCACGAAGAAGTCGCGAAGAACAAGGCTGCAGCAGCCAAAGCTGCGGACCGGCTGGTCTCGCGCGGAAAGCAAAAGGAGACGGACGATGCGTGACCTTGTTCAGGACAATTTCGAGATCATTGAACTGCCGGAGAGTGAGGTAATATCTGAACCTGGCTTTTACCGGATCAGTTTGGAACGCCATCACAACCAACCGTGCGATGGCCCGAGTGTAACATCTGGCGTTCTGCGAAAGATGGAACTCGAAAGCCCTGCCGATGTATGGGCGTTTCACAGGCTCAATCCCAACCGTTGGGAAAGCAAACAGACCGATGCGCTGCGCTTAGGCCGGGCAATGGCCTGCTTTGTCGAGGGGGGCCCGGAGTTGCTTGAAGAAGAGTTCCGGGCCCTGCCTGAAAACAAACCCAAACGTCCCACGCCGGCTCAGATGAAAGCCTACAACGAGGGGCGTGGAACGGAGGCTGGTATTCGTTCGGTGGAGTTTTGGGCCAACGTCGAGGCGGACAGCCGAGACATCATTACTGAGGCGGAGTGGGAGCAGCTTTGCAACATGGGAAAGGTTCTTGTCGCCGATCCTGCCGCCTCCGCAGTTATGGACGGTGTGCCAGAAGTCTCGATGGCATGGAAAGATGAACGCACGGGGATCTGGTGCCTTGCGCGCCCGGATACTGTCTCCTTCTCAGGGCTGGTCACCGACTACAAGAAGATGGCGACACGCGGAACGTCATTTAACGAGCGGCTCGTGGATCACCGCATCACTCAGCACGGATATGACATGCAGGGGGCGTTCGCTTGTGAAGGCTTCAAGCAACTCACCGATCACTGGCCGTCGTTTGGCATCATTGCTCAGTGGGACTCGCCACCACATCACGTGATCCTGCGGGAGATCTCTGACGAGGATCTGCGCATCGGAGCATTCCGAAACAATAGAGCTTTGACCCGCGTCCGTGAGTGCTTGGACAGCGGCATCTGGCCCGGCCCCGGTGAAACAACCGGCGTTTACCGTCGACCAGATTGGCAGCGGGAAATGCTGCTTGAAGAAATGCAGATTGAGGGGAAAGCACCATGAACACCGCAACAAATGTCTCTGTCGCCAAGGAAGTCGAAGGCCTGTCGGTGTTTGATCCAAATCTTGGCTCCTATGGATTTTCAAACCTCGGCGAGGTTGTCCAGTTTGCCGACCTGATGGCTGCGGCCGGCCCAATGCTTCCGAAACACTGTCAGGGAAAAGCAGCGATCTGTCTTGCGATCACCATGCGAGCAACTCATTGGGGATTTGATCCGTTCGCTTTGGCCCAAGAATCCTTCCAAACAAAAACAGACGCACCGATTGCCTACTCTGCCAAAGTCTTCGTGGCGGCTCTCAAGAATTGCACGGGGATCGAACTCCAGTATCGCTATGAGGGTGAGATCAAGATGCTTGATAAACCCGCTCTCTCGAGGAATGAGCGCGAGGTCGCCAAGCGAACGGCTGTGGGTGATCGCCGTTGCATCGCCTTCATCGAGGTAGACGGAGTCGTTAAGGAGTACCAGTCCCCCACGCTCGACGAGATAACGATCAAGAACAGTGCCTTGTGGCACAACGACCCAGATCAACAATTGGCGTACTATGCGGGTCGCGCATGGACCAGACGCTACGAACCTGGCGTCATAATGGGTGCTTTCTCGACCGACGAGGTTGAGAGCATGACGCCGATGCGGGACATCACTCCATCGAGCAAGGGCGGATTTGCTGCGACAGCTGAAGCAGCTAGGCATCCAGAAAGCGCGAAAACGATTGAACACAAGGACGAACAGTCCGGAGACGCCAAAGACCCGAAAGGCGATGGCAGTGACGCCGCTGCTGCAGAAGTCGAGAACAACCAAGAGCAGCCAAAGGAAGACCTGCAGCCGCACTGGACGCAAGCTGTCGACTATAGCGGCGGCTTCCCAGGGTCCGATGAGTTCACAGAGGGTGCGAAGGCGGCCCAGAACGGCACCTTGTCTTCTGAGTGTCCACACGAAGGTGACATCGACAAAGCCGCAGACTGGTTGGCGGGCTGGCATCAGAGCAACGAGGCGGCAAAACAATGAACCGCCGTAAGCGAACACCTCTCCAGCGGGCATCGATTTTTGAGGCCCACAAAGGGATCTGCCACATATGCGGTGAAAGGATTGACGGTACGCGGGAGAAGTGGGAGCTCGAGCACATCGTTCCGTTTGATCTGACCCGTGATGACAGCGACGAAAACTTGGCTCCCGCCCATGTCGCCTGCCACAAGGCCAAGACACGCGAAGACAAAGCTAGGATTTCCAAGGCAAACCGCGTGCGCGCCAAACACATTGGGGCTCATAAAAGCCGACACCCTCTTCCGGGCGGTAAGTCCTCCAAATTCAAGCGCAAAGTCGGTGGTCCAGTTGTTCTTCGAGACACGGACTGAGCCGGATGAGTGATCTTCTGCGAAAGCGCTGCTTCAAAACACCGATGCACCAGAACCGCAAACGCCCCACCGGCCACACCCGGAAGGAGAGGATGACCGTTGCTCAGAAAATCAGCAGCGACGCGCGAAATGTTCCGGTGACGATCAAGCCCGCTCCCTGGCTGGCTGACAGTCCAAACGAGAACAAGAGTTAGGGCAATCCTGCCCACCTCCGACCGGCAGCAACCATTTGCAGGAGCCGGTCGGGGCAATTGAAAGGAAGAGACCATGAGCAAAACAGTTAAAGAACACATCGACAACAGCAACCAAGTTCAAGCGATCATCAACGACGCGAACAAGTTGGTTGAAAAGCTCCAAAGGGAATTGGCCATTGCGCGTGAAACACTGGACGCCCTCGAAAAGTACCAGCACCCCGAACTGTCGATGACGCTTCCTAACCACATCCGGAGTGGCCACCGCGACGACCCACTCCCCCCCAAGAAAACCATCCAGATTCAAATCGAACGCATCAACGCCCTCCTCGGCGACCGCGCGTAACCCACCGGGAAGGACGGGGCGGCGGGCTGGGAATTGGCCGCCGCCCAGATGAAAGCCCCCCTTATGAAACTAGACAACCTCACGCCCACTCAACTTCGCAACCTCGCAAATGAAGCGAAGGCCAAGGCAGAAGCAATCGAACAATCGTTCGAGACCGAGCGTCACGCGCTGGACGGCTGCAAACTGGTCGCCGGGTTCATCTACAATCTTTGCGCCACTTGTGGGCGTGAAGAGAACGATATGAAAGAATGCCCGCATCAAGGGAGGATCGAAACCTAAAATGGGACAAGTGGCTCCGATCTTCGCTAGCGAAAGAACATCTGCGCGGCTTCTGGACATGAAGCCTGCGGACTTTCGACGCTTGGTAGATTGCGGCGCACTTCCAAAGCCCGTTTCAATAGGCGGCGAGTTTGAACGCTGGAGTGTCAAAGAGCTCGAGGCGATCAAATCGGGAGCAGCTATGGAGACCAGTTTCGAATGGTAAGAAAACAGAACAAACCTTTCACGGTTCCCGTTGTGAGAAATGGAAAGACCTATTGGTATTTTAGAAGAGGCGGGAAATACGTTCGTTTGCCGGGTGATCCCGACAGCCAGGAATTCGACGCAGCATATTGGGAACTTAGGAGTGGCAAAGCTCGTACAGTGAAGACTACCTTTGAGGCGCTGATCCAAAGCTACTACCAAACTCCGCGCTTCAAGAAACTCAAACCAAGCACCAAGGCAGAGTATCGCCGGACACTGGAGTTGATCCGTGCAAAAAACGGGAGCAAGGACTTCACTAAGTTACGCCGCCGTGACGTGATAGCTGCTCGTGATGCACATGCCGACAAGTGGCGAAAGGCGAACGCCATGGTGGAGCAACTATCGATACTGGCAGGACATGCGATCGAGCTGGAATGGATAGCCACGAACCCCGCCTCGGGCGTTGAGAAGCTGACAGGTGGAGAGTACGAACCTTGGCCCGAGGAGAAACTCCAGGCATTCGAGCGATTTTGCACATCAAACGACCTGAAAACGGAACTGTTGGCTTTTTACCTATGCACTGGAACCGGGCAACGGATCGGTGACGTTGTGAAGATGGAATGGAGCGACTTTGATGGGGAGTATATGCAGGTTACCCAGGAAAAAACGGGTTCGCGCATTTGGATCTACTGCCCCAAGCGCCTCCGTGACTTCCTGTCTTCAACCCCGAAGCGTGGCAAGCATCTTCTCGCAAAGAACCTTACTCAACCCGTTAGCAAGCGGCGTGTTCAGGAAATGGTTATGAGAGTGCGCAAAGAAATCGACGCGGTCGACTATGTCATCCACGGATGGCGTTATACGGCCGCAGTAGAATTGGCAGAAGCAGGATGCTCGGACAGTGAGATCCAAGCGGTCACAGGCCACAAAACCCTCAAGATGGTCCAGAAGTACCGATCACAAGCCAGACAGAAGGTCATGTCGAAAAGCGCACAGTCTCGCCGCGACTCGAACTCATCTAAGAACAAAGCATAAAACAGCACAAAGTGTGAATCTGCTTACGAACAACAAACCAACACGGCACGCAGGATCAATCAAAAACTGACTTACAGGGCTTTCAACAAGTCCAATACCTGCTTTGGCTGCGCATCGAGGAGCGCCAAAAGTTTGAGAGCGGGGCCGCCCGGGCGACGGCTGCCCGCCTCCCAGTTACGGTATCCGAACTCGCTCATGCCGATCAGCTCGGCCATTTCTGCAACGCTGAGCCCCAATTTTTCCCGAACAAGCCTTGGCAGGATTTCCAGCTCCTTTGGAGTGGTTCCATTTTCACCTTCGGGATGATTTTCCGTGGCGGGCTGAAATTCGGGATTGGTCATGGTTCCTGCTCTTTCGTTTTTTGTGGTGAACTGACGGGCACAATTGAATAGTGGCCCGTTGTTTAGAGAACCCTCCGCAGCCGCTTTTCGAGCGCGCCGAGCTGACGCACAGATTGTGAGAGTTCTGCCTTCAACTTGCGAATGTCATTCAGAGCTGCAGAGAGATCCGTGCCGAGCTCTTGGGTTTCGGCTGGCTCAGCCACGCCCTCACCTTCGCCGCTGAGAAGCCATGTCAACGAGACACCGAGAACGCCCGACATCATTTGGGCCTTGTTTGCGCGCGGCTCGGTCCTGTCGTCCTCCCAGCCCTGGACGGTCTTTAGCTTGACACCCAACTGCCGGGCCAAGTCCTTTTGTGTCATTCCCGTAGCTTCGCGCGCCGCGACAACCCGGTCCCCCAAGGTGGCAGCTTCTTCGGCGTAGTAAGCGGTATCATTGTCAATCGTCATAAAAGTCATTTTGCTTTCGTTTCAGGTAACTTGTGATTGTACTTGGTGTTTTGACGCGCGATCGGGGCTCAGGCGGCGCTTACAGCTTCACCTGCAAGTCGAATGGTGACTTGGTTGTCATTTTCGTGCCGACGATGTGGTTGCAGCGCTTGAGTGAAAAACAGTGCGATTTCCATCCGGCTGCGCTGCCAGCGCGCAAAGCGGCGAAACAGGGCCCAAGTTACTTCATCATCTGAACTTATCGTGGTTTCTACCCGGCCAACTTCCGCACAGACCTCGCGGCGCATCAATTGCCCCAACATCAGAGACCCAAGCCCTTTGTTGACCTCGTTTTCGTGGATCACCACTTGCAGGATGTTCAGGGTTTCGGGGGCGAAGGGCGGAATATAGGCCAAAACGGCGCCGACAACTTCGCCGTCCACTTCGGCTACGATCGAAGTGTGCATGAATTGCTCAAAGTCCGAGAGTTCCCCAAGCAGCTCTCCAAAGACCTGTTTGCGGCCATCTTTCGTCAGCATTGCAACACGCTCTCCGTCTTCAGGCTGAGGTGCGCGCAATGTCGGAATTGGCTGTTCAAACAACTCAAGTGAATGTTTCATACTCTCTCCTAAACTTTGATTAACTAACTATCACGTCAGATCAAAAAATTCAATTCACTAAGCAAAAAGCCGCAGCAAGTGAGTGTTATGGTGCAAAACAGGCATGTTTCGCTTAATTTATCGAAATTCTTACAACCTAAACAGCTTGAGATTCCGATGCAAAGTTGACAATCTCGCTCCACCCTCGACTTTGGAGCCTCATATGGATCGTATCGACAGCAGCCTGGTTGCATTGCGGCAAATTCTTCGAGCGACGGAAATCGCGGGGCGCGAACTGGCGCAACAGGCCGGACTGACATCGGTACAATTCCGGGCACTTCAGATGGTTGCGGAAACGGGTCAAACCACTGCAAAAGCCATTGCGACCCGGATGCACGTAAGCCAGGCAACCGTAACCGCATTGGTCGACAGGCTGGTCGCCCGCGAATGTGTTGTCCGTGAAAAGTCACTGGAAGATCGGCGCCAGACCAATATCGTCATGACTGAATTCGGGTGGCAGACCATCGAAAATGCCCCCGATCCTCTTCAGCAACGGTTTGTTCGGCGCTTCAAGGACCTCGAAGACTGGGAGCAAGCCATGCTTGTTGCATCGCTGGAACGGGTAGCGTCGATGCTGGATGCCGAAGACCTGCCGGCAGGTGCTGTACTGACAACAGGGGAGCTGAGCAAGTCATGACGCTCTGCCTTGCTAGGTTTTCCCACGTATCGCTTGTGAACTTGCTTCGGATTCACTTTGGGAGCCATCGGCCTCTTTCTCGAGCCGCTCATTGCGAAGGCGAGCTGTTTTGAGTTCTCGCTCTTCAGCTTCGTCTTTGACTATTTGCCGCGAAATACGTGTTGACCGGTCGATAACCGATTCCGCCGGCGCGCTTTCAACGTTGGGTAACTTATCTTTTTCGAGTTCTGCCATCTCTAGAGGTCCTTTCAGGGTGGCAATCAAACGGTACCAGTAAGTTACCTGGATTAGTTCCAGCGATTTCTTCGCTAGGATGAAATCCTGCTGTTTTAGCCGCAGCGAGAAAAGCTTTGCGGGCAGCTCCCACCGTTACCAAACAGTTCATCGCAGCATCGGCGTAGTCGATCGCAATATCACGTTTTCTGTCTGCGACTGGCCACTTTTTCCGAAGCCAATAAATGACTTGCTCGATCGTGCTGAATTTTTGTGTTTCACCTTTCGATGAAACAACGAGTGTCATGGGGTTTCCCCAATTTATTTCTATCAATGTTTCTTTCCTTCTATGTTGTGTTTAGCATCTCCGCATCTCCGCATCTCAGAGGTTCACAATCAAATCCATGAAAAAACGGGGCCAAGCCGTAAGCTGCCCCCGCTTCGTTTTTTCTATTCGCAGGCTTACGCCAAAACGATATTGGCCGCAGATTCGCGGCCATCCCGGCCACTTTCAATGTCGAAAGTCACAGCTTGACCGTCGTCTAGCTGTTGAATGCCCGAGCGTTCGAGTGCTGAAATATGCACGAATACGTCCTTCGCCCCCTGTTCAGGTGCGATAAAGCCGAAGCCCTTTTGGGAATTGAACCATTTCACGGTGCCATTGGCCATCGTGTTGTCTCCTAAATTATTTGCCATCCGCAAAATGCGACAGCCCGGCTCAGTGTCGTCGTAAGATCAACTGAGGCCGCAAGGATACAGGAGGTCGAAAGAGGAAGCTTTGCGTGTCTGACTTAGTGTGCCGCGCATTAGATATCAAGAGGGGCCGATATTGCTGCGTTCAGTATGTGACATGACATTACGGGACAAAAGAGCCTCGCGATGGTTCAAAATCACAGATCACAAGCCAGACCGAAGGCGATGACGAAAAGCACGCTATCCCGCCGCGACTCGAGCCCACCCAAGAACAGAACATAAACAGCACAAAGCGTGAAAGTGTGAAACTTTTTGTGAAACACGAAGCGAAACAGCGCGCTCCCCAAGCAAATAAACTCAATTTTTCCGTTTATTTTCAAAGTGGTGCGGGTGGAGGGACTTGAACCCCCACGCCTCGCGGCGCCAGAACCTAAATCTGGTGCGTCTACCAATTTCGCCACACCCGCACGGTCCGCGCGTCTTAGCAAAGCTCTCCAGCGGAAGCGAGAGGAAAAATGCCTTTGTCCCCACAAACCTGTTCCGAATGGGGGGCGGCGCGTTTCAATCCAACGGAGAATCCAAGATGCCCTCGTGAAAACAACTGATATATCTGTGCCTTCCGCCAACAAGTTAAGCCCCCGACAAACTCAAGGGATCAGTCGCTGCGCGATGAAACCGGCTTATGGCCAGCCAGCCACGAAAGGCTAAAGCCCGAGATCGCGGAACACCTGTGGCAGCATTTCGGGCAGGTCCTCGGCAATTAGGCCGGGACCAAACGTCCGCGCACACTCCACGTGCAGCCAGGCCCCGGTCTCAGCAGCCTCCATGGGCGAAAACCCTCGCGCCAGAAGGCCGGTGATGAACCCGGCTAGCACATCCCCCGACCCCGCCGTCGCCAACCAAGGCGCTGCCCGCTCATAGGCCGCCGAATGCACCGAACACCGCCCCTCCGGCGCGGCAATCACCGTATCCGGTCCCTTGAACAACACGGTACACCCGGCTCGCGCCGCCGCCTCGCGTGTTGCATCCACCTTGGAATAGGCCGGCCCCTTAGTCGGCACCTCCTCCAGCCGGGCATGAAGATCCGGAAACAGCCGCTGGAACTCCCCCCCGTGCGGCGTCAGCACACAATTCTCATGCAGCATCCCGAACAACGCATCCGGCGCACCGGCAAAAGCGCTCAAGGCATCCGCATCCAGAACCACAGCCCGCCGCGCGTTAGCCCCAGCGCCAAGCGCCACCGGCACGAACTCCCGCACCCGCTCCAACCCTAACCCCGGCCCGAGACACAGCGCATTCAGCCGCCCGTCCTCCAGGGTCTTCGCCAAGGCACCGGCATCGCCAATCTCACACATCATCAACGCCGTGATCTGCGCCGCCACCTCTGCCTGCGCATCATGCGGCACTCCCAGCGTGACCAGCCCTACCCCAACCCGCAACGCCCCCCGCGCCGCAAGACGAGCAGCACCGGACTTTCCCGCACCGCCAGACAGGATCAGGGCGTGGCCATGGGAAAACTTGTGCGCCCCCGCCTTGGCAAGCAAGGCATTAGAACCATCAACCAAGGTGACAATGTCGCCCGGCGGCACCGCCGGGCAGCCCCCGTCCGCCCCCACCCGCGGACGGGTCCAGCCCTCGAGACCGATGTCTGCAACAACGGTTTTTCCACAGCTAGCAGGTCCATCTGCCAGTCGATGGCCGAGTTTTTCTCGGTGAAATGAAACTGTCAGATCAGAAGGAGCAGCAATGCCGCCTTGATCCGGACTTTCGTTCAGAATCTGACGTCCACTGTCAGAGCAAAGCCCAGACGGAACATCCACGGAAACCAGTTTATAGTCCGACCCCAAAGCCGGCTCTGGCGACAAAGCAACAAGTGGCAACTCGACAGATCGCGTCAGACCAGTTCCGAAAAGCGCATCAACGACAAGAGCCCCCCCCTTACTGATACTCTCGTCTTCGAAGGTCTGTGTGCAAAATGATCTCACACTGCCCATCTCCAACCACCGCTCATAATTCACCCGCGCATCCGGCGGCAGCTTCCCGGCGTCCCCGTACAGGAACACCTCCACCTCCCAACCACGCTCTTTCAACAACCGCGCCACCACGAACCCGTCGCCGCCATTGTTGCCCGGCCCGCACAGAACCACCGCTCGCCGCTTCTTCTTGGCCTCAATACCCCGGGGGGAACGAGGCCCGTCATGGGCCTCGTGGGGGGCAGCGCCCCCCTCTTCCGCCAACGCCGGCCATTCCTCGAAAATCGCCTCCACAACCCCGCGTCCGGCCCGTTCCATCAACTCCAGGCCCATCACCTCGCCCGACTCGATTGCCGCTTTTTCGATGGCGCGCATTTGTGCAGCTGTCAGTATTTCGGTCACTTCTCGATCTTTCGCGATTCAATTCGGCGCAAATTTCGCGCATTCCGCCTATTTTTTAATCACAGGAAATGGAATTCCCCGCCCTTCGGCCCTCGCGTCATCTTAGCCAATTGTGACCGCCTGATGAAAGTGGTCTGTCAGTTTCCAACAACTCAGGCGAGGAGAATCCCGAGATGAAAAAGATCGAAGCGATCATCAAGCCGTTCAAGCTCGATGAGGTCAAGGAAGCGCTGCAAGACTCCGGCATCCAGGGCCTAAGCGTCATCGAGGTTAAGGGCTTTGGTCGCCAGAAAGGCCATACCGAGCTTTACCGCGGCGCCGAATATGTCGTGGATTTCCTGCCCAAGGTCAAAATCGAGGTTGTTCTCGATGATGATCAGGTCGACGCCGCGATTGAAGCCATCGTGGACGCGGCCAAGACCGACAAGATCGGCGACGGCAAGATTTTCGTAAGCCCCGTCGAACAAGCCATCCGCATCCGTACCGGTGAATCCGGTTCGGACGCCCTTTAATCCACCCTGAATTCCATTCAATCAGAAGGACCATGAGAATGAGCGCAGACGCAGTTCTCCAGCTGATCAAAGACGAAGATGCGGCCTATGTCGACATCCGTTTCACCGACGTGCGCGGCAAGCTCCAGCACGTAACCGTTGACGTTGACCTGGTCGACGAAGACTTCCTCGAAGAAGGCTTCATGTTCGACGGTTCGTCGATCGCCGGCTGGAAGTCGATCGAAAACTCGGACATGAAACTGATCCCCGACACCACCTCGGCCTACGTGGATCCCTTCTACGCGGAAAAAACCGTTGCCATCCACTGCTCGATCGTCGAGCCGGACACCGGCGAAGCCTACGGTCGTGACCCGCGCGGCACCGCTCAGAAAGCCGAAGCATACCTGAAATCCTCGGGCATCGGTGACGTGGCCTACATGGGTCCCGAAGCGGAATTCTTCCTGTTCGACGACGTGCGTTTCTCGAACACCATCAACAAGGTATCCTACGAAGTTGATGCGGTTGACGGTTCGTGGAACACCGACACCGAATACGAAATGGGCAACTCGGGCCACCGTCCGGGCCTCAAGGGCGGCTACTTCCCCGTGAACCCGATCGACGATGCACAAGACATCCGTTCGGAAATGCTCTCGACCATGAAGCGTCTGGGCATGAAAGTTGACAAGCACCACCACGAGGTTGCCTCCTGTCAGCACGAACTGGGCCTGATCTTTGACAGCCTGACCAAACAGGCCGACGAACTTCAGAAGTACAAGTACATCATCCACAACGTGGCCGCCTCCTACGGCAAGACCGCAACCTTCATGCCCAAGCCGATCTACGGCGACAACGGCACCGGTATGCACGTCAACATGTCGATCTGGAAAGATGGCAAGCCGCTGTTCGCTGGCGACAAATACGCTGACCTGTCGCAGGAAGCCCTGTACTTCATCGGCGGCATCCTGAAGCACGCGAAAACCCTGAACGCCTTCACCAACCCTGCAACCAACTCCTACAAACGTCTGGTTCCGGGTTTCGAAGCACCTGTTCTGCGCGCCTACTCGGCACGTAACCGTTCGGGTTGTGTCCGTATTCCGTGGACTGAATCGCCGAAAGCCAAGCGCGTTGAAGCCCGCTTCCCCGATCCGGCCGCGAACCCCTACCTGGCATTCGCAGCCCTGATCATGGCTGGCCTCGACGGCATCACCAACAAAATCGATCCCGGCGAAGCCATGGACAAGAACCTCTACGATCTTCCGGCAGAAGAGCTGGCAGGCATCCCGACCGTCTGTGGTTCGCTGCGTGAAGCTCTGGAAGCCCTGGAATCGGATCACGACTTCCTGCTCGCAGGCGACGTGTTCACCAAGGACCAGATCGAAGGCTACATCGAACTCAAGATGGAAGAGGTCACCCTCTACGAAACGACCCCCCACCCGGTCGAGTTCGGCATGTACTACAGCTGCTAATCAAAGCAGGGACAGTGAAAAGAAAGGGCGCCTCTCGGGGCGCCCTTTTTTTTCGAATAGTCCCTAAAGAAGACGGTTACACAACGGGCTACACAGCCGGTTTAGCTAAGATTTGATTTTCTAGTTCAACTACGGATAGCGTCGCTTCCTTCACCCTTCAGCGTTCTCCCGCCACGTCTGCGAGCGCGGCTTTCAATACTTGAAAGCATAATTTTGCAGTGTGCTGGTCTGGAGTAAACCCAGAAACTAACTGCTGATAAGGGTGGATGTAATTCCGAAAGTCACGAAGACCATGGCCAAATTTTTTCACATCAGGTTTGAGCAGCCCGATCTCGCAAGATACGTCAATGAACTGTGCGAGACTCCACTCATGAAACTTCTTTACGGTACCTGAATTGTCTTTCGGACTAGCCCTACTATCGTTAAACAGCGCCGGTTGATTTTGAGCGGCACCAAGGAGCACAGCTTCTAATACGCTTCCGCAAAGGAGAATAACTGAGAGGTTTGCCCCTACCCTCAAAGCCACCTGCGCTTCTTCCAAACGTTTTTGGACAATAGGCACAATTTGCACGTCGATGGGAAGCCTGCTGATGTTTGGGGGCGAAAATTCAACATCAAGAAAAAGGTTCTCCGTTGCCTGGCCATTGGGCTTGGTGGAATTGCCAAGTAGGCGGTCAACCGCAGCACGCCCTTTTTCAAGTATCGGCATGTCAACTTCGGCACCACTTAGTTCGCAATTTGCAACGTAAGAGTCGAGCATCTCGGCAAGCACCTTGCCGACGGTGGCATCGGGTTCAAGATCCCAAAAAGCCCTCATTTTCTTAGCCTTGGAAGTGCCATAGACTTGGTATTCGGGCCCATGAATGTCGATGCTATACTTATTAAAGAAAGCACCATATGTCACGTCGGAGTAGTCAAGCACGTAGCCGCTGCCCATTTGAAGCAAGCGTTCTAAGTAACGTTTTTCGATGTCGGTAAGACTGCTCATCTTCCACTGTTTTAAATGAAATTGACTAAACATCAATTTCAAAGACTGGAGGCTGCCAAACTCAAACGAGCTGCTGCCAAAGCTGGCAGCTCCCCCACACAACGCGCAACTACTCACAGCCCCTTCCCCTCCCCGCTCCGGCTGCTATCCTGCGGCCATGCCCGAACTTCTCATCGTTTACCATTCCCGCACCGGCGGCAGCCGTCAGATGGCCGAGGCGGCCTATGGCGCGGCCAAGGCAGAGATCACCACAACCCTGATCCAGGCCGATCAGGCCGGCCCCGAGCACCTTCTTGCGGCAGATGGCTATATCTTCTGCGCGCCAGAGAACCTTGCCGCGATTTCGGGCGTGATGAAGGATTTCTTCGACCGCGCCTACTATCCCGTTCTGGGCAGGATCGAAGGCCGCCCCTATGCCCAGATGGTCTGCGCCGGCTCCGACGGGGAAAACGCCGTCCGCCAGATCGCCCGCATCGCAACCGGATGGCGGCTCAAACCCGTGCAGGAGCCGATCATTGTCGGCACCAACGCCCAGTCGCCCGAGGCCATTCTGGCCCCGAAAACCCTTTCCGTAGAAAAGCTTGCGCCCTGTAGCGACCTTGGCGCAGCCATGGCAATGGGCCTCGCGATGGGCGTGTTCTAGCGCGGCAGGCGCATGTGCGCCCGCCCAGGCAGGCGCAGCCCTTACGCCTTAAACCAGCCCCGCCGTCTCAAGCGCCTGTCGCATCGGCGCCAACTCGGCCTCATAGGCCCGCCAGCCCGCATCACTGCCGGTATAGATCGGCCTGCGCACCTGTTCGGCACTCGCCGTCAACACCTGCCCGCGCGCCTTTTCCGGCGCGAGCCATGCCTCGGACCAGTCAAGGCCAACCCCTTCGGCCAAAGCCCGCGTCGCCACCTCCGGTGCCTCCACCAGATCGGCATAACTCACGTCGACAATCCGCCCCGGACAGACCGCGCGCCAATGCGCCATCCACTCGCGGTGCAGCACCATGAAACGCCCGATATCGGCCACGTCATAGGCAAACCCGTTGCCTGCGCCAACAAAGTCATGCCGGTACAGCGACCAGGCCACCGCCATCGGATCACGCGCCAGATGCACCACGCGGGCTTCCGGCAGGGCCGCGCAGATATAGCCGATCCAGCGAAAGTTCAGCGGCATCTTGTCTACCAGCACCGGGCTGCCATCCGAATAGGCCGCCAGCCCCTCAAGCAGCTCTTCCCGCAACGCCTCAAGGTCGGCGCGTTTCAACACCCGCTTGTCGCGCCCCATCACCCGGCGCAACAACCGCCCGACCACGTTCTGCACCACCGGCAGCTCGCCACAGGTCTGCACCCCGTCGCCCTGTCCCAGCATCCGCTCGACCAGCGAGGTGCCGGTACGCGGCAGGCCGGTCACAAAGATCGGCCGCAGCCCCGGCTTGCCCGTAGCCTCGCCCACCGGCGCCTCGAACAGGATCTTGCTTACCGCATAGGGCCGCGCGTCGCTCTGGAAATCATAGCCCAGCGCCTGTTTCTTCAGCGCATTGCCCTTTTGCAAATGGGCAAAGGCCTCGGCCCGTTCCCCCATGTCATCCAGCGCCTTGAACAGGGCAAAATGCAGGGCCGCGCTTTCGGGCGCATCCGCCCCCTTGGCCGCCAGCGCCGCCCGCATCTGGGTCACATGGTCCTCACCGCCCACATAAGTGGTCACCTGTGAAAGATTGGCGTGCAACAAAGGCTCGTTCGGCTGCAATTCCAGCGCCTTACGGTAATATCCTGAAGCCGCATCCTTATCCCCGCGCGCCCGCGCAAGAATGCCAAGGTTGGTATAGGTCTGCGCGTCCGTCGCCGGGTTTCCAAGCGCCGCTTTGAAACAGGCCTGCGCCTCGTCCCCGCGCCCCATTTCCCGCAGCGCCCGCCCCTTGCAGTTCAGCGCGTCCGCCTGATCCGGCAGCGCCGCCAGAACCCGCTCCGCCGCCATCAGCGCCGCCGGTGCCTTTCGCATCTCCAGCTGACAGGCCGCCAGCGCCAGCCAGACCTCCGACATCTCCGGAGCCAGCGCCACCGCCGCTTGCAAAAGCCGCTCCGCCTCGGCCCAGTCCGCCTTGCCCTGCGCCTCCTGAGCGGCCCGCAAAACCTGCGGCAGGGCCGATGGTTTCAGCGCCGCCATCCCCTGCTGCGCCCGCTTGTTCTTGGGAAACCGCGCAATCACGCTCTGGAACGCCTCGACAGCGCTCACCAGATCCCCCGCCTTCGCCGCCTGTTTGGCACGGGCAATTGTCTTGTCGGCTGACTCTTTCACCGCCATCGGGGAACCCCTTTGCTGCTCGCGGGCGGGCAAAGCCGCCACCTTGTCACAACCCTAAAGTGTCACAAGGCCCCGTCAACGCGGAAAACCCGCCTCAGACATAGAGCTTGGAATAGTTCAGCTCGTTCCACGGCTCGAGCGCATCATGCACCCTGCGCCATTGTCCCCGAAACACGAACTCGTCCAGCCCCACACGCTCGCGCAAGACACCCAGCGGTGTGCGCCCGTCGATCAGTGCCAAGAGCGGCGCACACTCACGCGGGATTTTCCACTCATAGCTCTCGGTCTGGAAATCCATCAAGATCTTGCCCTTGCGCTCGATCATCTTGGCAAGCTGCGGCCCCGCGCCGCTTTTCAGATGCGGCACCAGCCAGGGATCGGTCGGATCAATCGCCTTGAGGTCCTCGCGCCCCTTATGCACCGCGTAAACGATATGGGTCTTGATGGTCCCGCGAAGTTTTTCGGCCGCCGCCATCCGGTCGATCTCGCTCAATCCCTCCGGAACGTCCATCCCCGCAGGCAACAGGTCATCCAGCTGGTAAAGCGCCCTTGGCAGGAACCCCGCCGATTGCAGCCCCGCCCTGTCCAGCGCCCCCGCCAGTTCCGACACCGTATAAGGCCGGTCCTGCGAGTGCAGCAGCAGGTCGTAAAACCCCGCATCGCTTTTCTTGTGGTCCACCAGCACCGGATTGGTCTTGAACGGATGCGCCTTGGGCAGGTTCCTGAGCGTCGCCTTGCCAAAGGCCAGCCGCTCTTTCGCGCTCATCCCCTGCGACAGGGCATTGAACCCCTCCTGCAACGGGTAAACGCCGTTCCGCCCATAGGGCGCATAGACCATAAGCCCCATGCCCCCCTGCGGGGCCAGCGCCTCGGACAGTGCCTTGAAGCCCTTGTCGGGCTCCGGCAAGTGGTGCAGCACGCCACAACAGTCGATATAGTCAAACATCCCGTACTCCGGCGCATCCAGCAGGCTTCCGGTGTGGAAGGTGACATTCTGCAACCGCCGCTCGGCAATCCGCGCCTCGGCAATCTCGCGGGCGGTCACGGACAGATCGACATAGGTGATCTCATAAGGCCGTTTGGCACTGGTCAACACCTGCGCCAACTGCACCAGCGCATCGCCCGTACCGCCCCCGGCCACCAGAATGCGGATCGGCTCGCGCCAGTTGCGTTTGCCGCCGAACAGGTAATGGTCCATCTCCACCGGAAACGACGGCGAGCCCTGGATCAGTCGCTTACGCTCGTCCTTGGGGTTCCGCGCCGGATAGGGATAGGTATCGTATTGTTCTTCAATGCTCATATGCGCCGCCATTTTTTCCGGACAATCGCAGAAATCCCGTCAAGGTCCAAGACCCCTTACCGACACCCCCTCAGGCCCCGGCAACATCCTCGCGCTTTAGGACAAAGGTATGGATCGAAAACACCACTGCCCCGCTCTCGGGCAGGCGCAGGATGCTCTGCTTCTCGCTGCGCAGATACGGCCCATCCCCGGATCCGGCCCCGATCCGACGCGGCTCAAAGGCCGATCTCGGCTGAAACAGCTCCGGATCATGGTACCAAAGCGCATTGAACCGCCAGAGCGGCCGATCCGCCCGGACGCCATCAAACAGGCGCTGCACCCGCTTTGCGATATTGTCGGTATAATCCGCCACCGGTTCGTGGATACCCACCAAGGGGCGCATGTACTTCTCCGCCAGCATCCAGCTTGCCGGAAAACACAGGACCGCCCCGACCAGCACATGCTCGTCGCCACGCTTGTCCAGCAGGCAAAGGTCCTCCTGCACCAACCGCGCCGCCGTCACCAAAGGCGACGCCCGGTCCAGAACAACCTGCCGCCCGTCGGGGCAAGTCACCACGTCCCCCTCCCGCACATAGTCATCCCGCGCCAGAACCTGCGCCACGATCTTGTCGAGCAACTCGCACGCCGCCTCAAAGCCGCTCTCGTCCAGCGCATAGACCGCGTCGCGCTGCCCCTCCAGCAAGGCCTCCCGCCGCGCCATCTGCCCGCCATAGGCCTCGTCCACGATCAGCCAATCGGCCCAATCCAGCGGTGAAATCCCCGGCAACGGCACCTCGGCCAGCGGATCATAGGGAATGGTCTTCTGTAAAATCTCGCTCATGCCACATGCTTAGGCCACCCTGCCGTGCTCTGCATTCAAAAAAGACCATATGGAGGTCGGTTTCAGGCAGGACCGATCTGATTCCCCTCTGCACACTCATGCCCAGACTTCAGGGAGGCCAGCCACCATGCGCGACTATCACCGCGACATCCGCAAGATCGACCCCAACCGCGGCGACCGCACGGGGGACAACACACCCAATGATCAGGACCGTGTCGAAATCGGCCCGACCCAGCTGGCCTTTTCGGAATGGGCCGCCGCAGGCCTGCAACTGCCCGACCTTCAGGCCATGCGCAAATATCGCTGGGAACGCCTGACGCAGCATATCGTCGACCGTGGCTACGGCGGCCTTTTGATGTTCGATCCGCTCAACATCCGCTACGCCACCGACTCGACTAACATGCAGCTCTGGAACACCCACAACCCGTTCCGCGCGCTTCTTCTGTGCGCCGACGGCTACATGGTGATCTGGGACTACAAACAGTCGCCTTTCCTCAGCGAATTCAACCCCCTTGTCCGCGAACAGCGCGCCGGCGCCGATCTCTTCTACTTTGATCGCGGCGACAAGGTCGACGTGGCCGCCGATGTCTTCTCCAACGAAGTGCGCAAGCTCATGGAAGAACACGCCCCGGGCAACAAGCGCCTCGCGGTCGACAAGATCATGATCCACGGCCTGCGCGCCCTCGAGGCACAGGGCTTCGAGATCATGGAAGGCGAGGAAGTCACCGAAAAATCCCGCTCGATCAAGGGCCCCGACGAAATCCTTGCCATGCGCTGTGCCCATCACGCCTGCGAAACCGCCGTGGCCGAGATGGAACGCGCCGCCCGTGCGGGCGTGCCCGGTGGCAACATGAGCGAGGATGACATCTGGGCCGTCCTTCACGCCGAAAACATCCGCCGTGGCGGCGAATGGATCGAAACCCGCCTGCTCGCCTCCGGCCCGCGTACCAACCCATGGTTTCAGGAATGCGGCCCACGCATCGTGCAGAACAACGAAATGGTCAGCTTCGACACCGACCTTGTCGGCTCTTACGGCATCTGCGTCGACATTTCGCGCAGCTGGTGGATCGGCGATCAGCCCCCCCGCCCTGACATGGTCTATGCCATGCAGCACGGTCACGAGCACATCATGCAGAACATGGAGCTGCTCAAACCCGGCGTGAACATGCAGGACATCTCCCGCGCCTGCCACAAGCTCGACGATCAGTTCCAGGCCCAGAAATACGGCTGCATGATGCACGGCGTCGGCCTTTGCGACGAATGGCCCCTCATCGCCTATCCGGACGCTCTGGTCGAAGGCGCCTTCGACTACGAACTCGAACCCGGCATGGTGCTCTGCGTCGAAGCCCTAGTCAGCCCGGAAAACGGCGACTTCTCGATCAAGCTGGAAGATCAGGTGCTGATCACCGAGGACGGCTACGAGAACCTGACCAGCTATCCCTTCGATGCCCGCCTGATGGGCCAGGCCTAACCCCTTACCTCCCCGTTGGGCATCATCCAGCCCAGCCACTCTGCCCCGGTGTTCCGCACCGGGGCTTTTTCTTGGCCGATACAAACCACTCAATGCGCGGCCCCGAATTTTGGAAATCATAACAAAGGGCTGCGCCTGCCTGGGTTGGCGCAAATGCGCCTGCCGAGGGGCAGGCAGGCGCAGCCCGGCGGTGCCGCCGGGCACCTACCGACCCGTTTCGAAAACCACGTCTGCTCCGGCATCATCTGACACCCAAACGCACCGCCCTGTGTAACACCCGGTCACCATCCCGTGACCCTGCCCTTCAATACCTTGGTTACAGGCGGCTTTACGCTCAGATTGGAAGCAACACACGACGTCAAGGACATCCCATGCCCACCGAACGCATCACATTCTCAGGCCACAACGGCGATACCCTCTCTGCACGCCTTGATCTGCCCAAGGGTCCGCTGCTGGCCACCGCGCTGTTTGCCCATTGCTTCACCTGTTCCAAGGACATTCCCGCCGCCCGTCGCATCGCAGCACGCCTGTCCAGCATGGGCATCGCCGTCCTGCGCTTTGATTTCACCGGCCTCGGCCACTCCGAGGGCGAGTTCGCCAACACGACCTTCTCCTCCAACGTCGACGACCTACACGCCGCCGCCAGCTACCTCGCCGGCCGCAACATGGCCCCCTCGCTGCTGATCGGCCACTCGCTGGGTGGGGCCGCCGTCCTGCGCGCCGCCGGTGACATGCCCTCGGTCAAGGCCGTCACCACCATCGGAGCGCCCTTTGAACCCGGCCACGTGACCCACAACTTCGGCGGTGCCCTCTCGGAAATCGCATCCACCGGACAAGCCGAGGTCTGCCTTGGCGGACGCCCCTTCACCATCCGCAAGGAATTTGTCGAAGACGTCGCCGCCGCCAACCTCTCCACCGCCATCGGGAACCTGAAACGCGCCCTCCTCGTGCTGCACGCCCCCAAGGACGATGTGGTCGGCATCGAAAACGCCGCCGAGATCTTCGGCGCGGCCAAGCACCCCAAGAGCTTCGTTACCTTGGATGACGCCGACCATCTGGTCTCCACCCCGGAAGACGCCGAATACGCCGCCGAGGTCATCTCGGCCTGGGCCGGTCGCTACCTCGACCTGCGCCCCCCGGCACCGGCCCCTGCCACCCCCGAAGGCATCGTGCATGTCTCCGAGGCCGACACCGCGGGCTTCCTTCAGGACATCAACGCCGGCCCCTTCCACCATGCCCTCGCCGATGAACCGCTTGCCTATGGTGGCACCAACAAGGGCATGTCGCCCTATGGCTTCCTGTCGGCGGGTCTTGGCGCCTGCACCTCGATGACCATCCGCATGTACGCCCGCCGCAAGGGCTGGCCGCTCGAACATGTCAGCGTCGACATCAGCCACAACAAGGTCCACGCCCAGGACGCCGACAACCGCACCGGCGACAAGATCGACAGCTTCCGCCGCGTGATCCACCTCGCCGGAGATCTCGACGACGCCCAGCGCCAGAAGCTCCTTGAGATCGCCGACAAATGCCCGGTCCACCGCACCCTCGAGCGCAGCAGCCACGTGGAAACCGAACTGGCCTGACACATCGGCAACACCTGCCCATGCAAGGGGCGCGTGGCATTGGATTTCCGGCCCGCCCCTTGCTAGGCTGTTTTCACAAAGGCGCACCGAATTTCCGCGCCACCGCAATTATCACCCAATGGCCTGGTTTAAGGGATTTGATGTCATGGCAATCATCCGGGGAACCGACAACGACGACCGCCTGATCGGCGGATCAGGCAACGACATCCTTTATGGCCTCAACGGCAATGATCGCCTGTCGGTCAGCTTCGGAAACAACACTCTTCTCGGCGGCGCTGGTGACGATCAACTTAACGCCATCGGGTCGGGCAAGCTGGTCGGGGGGCTGGGCGATGACAACATCATCGCGGGCGGTGGCAGCTTCCTCACCCTGGGTGGCGCAGGAAATGACACAATCTATGCGTCAAACACCGGAGACACCATCTACGGCGGTGCGGGCGCAGATCAAATCATAGACACGCGCGGCAACTCCACGATCCACGGCGGTGCAGGCAACGACACCTTTGAAATCACCGGCAATCACCTTGGCACAAGCACCTCGGTCTTCACCGGCGGCGCGGGCTTTGACACGCTTATCCTGAGTGGTCGCACCCCAAGTTCGAAACTCATTCTCAACCAGGCCACCTCCGTCGAAGCCCTTCTGGGGCTAAGCCTCAGCGGCACCGAGATTGACGATCATTTCGAACTCGGCGGCATCACTTCGATGGATGCGCAAACCGTCTATGTCCGTGGCATAGGCGAAAACCGCTCAGTCTATCTCAACATCAACACCGGCCTCGGCAACGATATCGTCGGCGGATCCTCCTTTGCCGAATACATCGACGGCGACAGCGGCGACGATCTCATCCGCGGCCGTGGCGGCGACGACATCCTTGTGTCGCGTTTCGGGGCCGACACCCTGTTCGGCGGCACGGGCGACGACTTGATCTACTTTGACCGCAACGGCGGCTCTATCGAACTCTACGGCGGTCAGGGCACCGACTGGGCCGCCGGGGAAACCGCCGCGGGCGGCATTATCCTCGACGACACCGCCTCGATCGAATTTCTCAGGTTCACCGGCGGCAATTTCGACGGCTCTCAAGGCGACGACCTCTTTGATCTCAGCGGTGTCACCCGTGTCGTTATCAACACCGATGAAAACCCCAACGGCGCCTTCATGCTCATGAGCGGCAACGACACCTTCATCGGCTCCAAAGGCCGCGACGTTGTCTATGACAGCAGCGGAGACGATTTCCTCAAGGGCAACAAGGGCAACGACTGGCTCGCCGCATCCTCCGGCCACGACACCCTCTTTGGCAACGAAGGCAATGACCTCCTAACCTCCTTCGGGCGTGGCTCGGCCCGCATCTACGGCGGCACCGGCAAAGACACCCTCGGAGGAGGCAGTGGCAATGACCGCCTCCTCGGCAACAAGGGCGACGATGATCTCTCTGGCAATGACGGCGATGACTTTCTCTCCGGTGGCGGCGGCATCGACTCGCTGGAAGGCGGCAAGGGCAATGACACCCTCCTAGGTGGCAGCCACGCCGACGTGTTGATCGGCGGTATCGGAAATGACCTCCTGAACGGCGGCGCAGGCCCCGATCTCTTCCTGTTCGAAGGCCCCTTCGGCCACGACACGATCACCGGTTTCAACCCCGACCGCGACGCCGAGATCATCCAGATCAGCAATATCCTGACCTTTCCGCCGGTCACCGATATCGCCAACCACATGACCCAGGTTGGCGATGACGTGGTGATTGCATTCGACTCGTTCATCTCCCTGACGATCGAGGATGTCACCCTATCTGAGGTCTCGGACCAGATTTTCCTGATCACCTAGCCTGCAAATCCGGCGCTGGCTGACGCGACGAGAAACGCAACCCAAGCGTGCATTTCTCACTAGTATATCCACATCAAACTGATTACATCTAATTTCCAGAACATGAGCTGCGGCAGCTCAAGAAATCCTTTTGATACAGACAATTTGAGGACGAAAAAACAATGGCAACCATCCGTGGCAGCAATGCAGACGACAGGCTTTCGGGAACAGGCGGCGGCGATCTCATTCTGGGCCTGAAAGGCGACGACTCGCTGACCTCCTACAACGGGGACACGCTGGTTGGCGGCGCGGGTAATGACAATCTCTCAGCGAACGTGTCGGGAAAACTCGTGGGTGGCACCGGCAATGACTACCTCTATATCAGCAGCGGGACCTATGAACTGCTGGGCGGCGAAGGCAATGACACCCTGAACGTCTACGACGGAACTGGATCTATCTTCGGCGGCGCGGGCCAAGATGAGATTTGGGTCCAAAATGGTGCCAGCGTGATCTCGGGAGGGGACGGCAACGACTCCTTCAAGCTGTGGAGTTCCGGGAATGTGGTCGATGGTGGCGAAGGCAATGACACGATCATCTCCACCTCTGGCGCATCCACACTGTCGGGCGGCGCAGGTGATGACCTTTTCGAACTCAGCGATTTCACAACGGGAACAGCTGCCCCCATGTCGATTTCCGGCGGTGACGGCTTTGATACCATCAAATTCACCGGACCGTGGGGCGCATCTGACCTCGTCATCGACAAAGCCGCCTCAATCGAAGCGCTCTTGGGCAATGATATTCATGTCGGCCTTTCCGGCTCTCATATCGATATCAAGGGCATTTCCCACATGGATGCCGAAACAACCTATGACTGGTACTTCGAGGAAACAAAAGAAGTTCACCTGCAAGTAGGACTTTCCGGCGTTGAAAGCTTCTTCGGGGGATCATCCTTCAAAGAAATCGTCCATTGCAACGGATTCAAAAATCTCGTTCGTACCCGCGGTGGGAATGACACAATTCTAGGCGTCGGCAGCAATGATACGGTTTTCGGTGGCGCGGGAGATGACCTCATCACCGTTCATCGTTTCAGCTCTCAGATGGAGCTGTTTGGTGGCACCGGCAACGACACCGTGGTGGGCAATCAAACCGACGGCAGGCTTGTTTTAAACAAGAAGTCGTCCATCGAGTTCTTCGACATTTCAAGCGGATTTTTTGATACGGAACAAGATGACTACGTAAACCTGAGCGGCGTGACACGTGTGCTCAGAGACGTTCAAAAAAGCTCCAAGTTCGGTTTTGGTCTTGGAGACGACACCTTCATTGGATCGCAAGGGCGAGACGTTGTTGATGACTATTACGGCAACAACCTTCTGAAAGGCGGTGCAGGAAACGATATTATCACCGTCAGTAACGGCCAGAACCGGGTCTATGGCGAAAAGGGCAACGACAACCTTTCGGCCACTTACACGGGTACCGCCCTCCTGAACGGTGGCAAGGGCAACGACACCTTAACCGGTGGCGACGGTGCCGACAGCCTCTACGGCCAGAATGGCAACGATCACATCGCGGGTGGCGGTGGCAATGATATCCTGCTGGGCGCTCAGGGTCAGGACACCCTCGCAGGCGACGCAGGCAATGACACGCTGAAAGCGGGCCTTGGGGCTGACCAATTGAAGGGCGGCGCGGGCGACGACCTGCTAACTGGCAACGGCGGCGGCGACATCTTTGTTTTCGAAGCAGGATTCGGTCATGACACGATCACCGATTTCGATAGCTCCATCAACGGCGAGGTGATCGACTTCACCGCAATCTCCGGCAGCTACGGCATCACCGACATCACATCCCACATGAACCAGTCGGGAACCAATGTCCTCATCACCCTCGACGCAAGCAATACCCTGACCTTGCTGAACACCACACTCGCCGAGATCGACACCAGCGACGTCCTACTCTAGGAACGCCGCTGCCTCTTCCACAACCAGAACCGATCGCGCTTCCGTATACTGCCGCAACTGCGCGATCGGCACCCAGGCCAGATCGTGGGATTCGTCCGACACCGCGATCTCTCCTGCCTCGGCCACCGTCAGGAACCGCACGTCGTAATGCAGATGCGCCGGGTCGTCTCCCCGCGCCGGAATCTCGTGGATGTCGACGTCGAACACCCTGTCACTCAAAACCCTGATCCGCGAAAGCCCGCTCTCCTCATAGGCTTCCTTCAGCGCCACGAAAGCCGCATCCGCGATCCCGTCGCAATGCCCGCCTAGCTGCAACCAGCGATCCAGCTTGCGATGATGGGTCAACAGCACCGATTGCCGGTCCGGCGACAGCACAAAGGCCGACCCCGTCACGTGGCTTGTGGCGGGGTTGCGCCCGAAAGCCTGCGGTTCGCCCGCCACGAAAGCCTCAAGCCGCGCCCATTCTGCCGCCCCACGCAAATCCCGCGGCGCGAAATGACCAACTCCAGTGATGAAACCCATTGCACTCTCCCTGCGCCCTTTGCCCTGAATACGCGGATTCTTTCAAAACTGACAATCACCGACATTGACATCCTGCGTCCATTTGTGAGGCTAGCCACATGAACGAAAAAGAGATTCAAATCCTGGAATCCGCCGTCGAGGTCTTTCTCCGCTACGGGGTCAAGCGCACGACGATGAATGATATTTCCGAAGCCGCCGGCGTCGCCCGCCAGACCGTCTACAACAATTTCAAGAACAAGGACGAGATCATGCGCGCCGTGATCCGCCTGTTCTGTATCCGCAGTATCAACGAGATCGAAACCCGCCTTCCCGCGTGTGAAACGCTGGAAGACAGGCTGCGGCTGGTGTTCGAAGTCACCACCCTGCGCCCCTACGAGAAGATGCACAGCACCCCGAACGCCGAGGACATCATCGAGGGCTTCAACAACTCCAGCCAAGCCGAACTGGCCGAGTCCGCCGAACGGGTGCGCGCCAAGCTCGAGGAGATCCTGACCCCGCATGCCGACACGCTCGCCACACGCGGCCTCACCCCCTATAGCCTCTCGGACATGGTCCAAACCGGCGCAAATGCCTCGCGCAAACAAGTGCGTGATCTCGCCCACCTGCAAGAGATTTGTGACACGCTGACCCGCGTGACAGTGGCCGTCGCCGAATAACAAACCCGACTGGCGGGTTGCTCTGCCTTTAGCGCTTGAGAACCCCGTCGGTCGCATGACCGCTTTCGCCGATGAAACGCAGCACGTCACCATTGCGCTGCATGTCATAGCACGCCCAGCCATCCGCGGGCGGCCACTGGCTGCAATACTGGTCGCCGCGCACCGCCCAGTATCCCCAGCTCGGCCGCCCCGCGTCATACAACGTGCGTCCGCTCTCGTAGAACACCTGCGTGGCATCTTCATAGTGAAGCGTCTGCTCGTTCAAGGCCGCCGCAATCTCGGCACCATTCAGATCCGACCAGCCTTCCGCCTGCGCCATACCGGCCAGACCCATAAAAATCAGGGCAATCCGTCTCATCTGTCCCCTCGCACCTTGCCGCCGCGTCCCCTTCAGTCTAAACCGCGCCCAAATCCCAACCGCAAGACACAAGGCCGTGACATGATCCCACGCTATGCCCGCCCCGAAATGGTTGCCATCTGGTCGCCGGAAACCAAGTTCAAGATCTGGTACGAAATCGAGGCGCACGCCTGTGACGCGATGGCCAAGCTGGGCGTTATCCCGCAGGAAAACGCCGACGCGGTCTGGAAAGCCAAGGACGTTGAATTCGACGTGGCCCGCATCGACGAGATCGAAGCCGTAACCAAACACGACGTCATCGCCTTCCTCACCCACCTCGCCGAACACGTCGGCTCGGAAGAGGCCCGCTTTGTCCACCAGGGCATGACCTCCTCGGACGTGCTCGACACCTGCCTGAACGTTCAGCTGGTGCGCGCCGCCGACATCCTGCTGGAAGGCATGGACAAGGTCCTCGCCGCGCTGAAGAAACGCGCGCTCGAGCACAAGGACACCGTCCGCGTCGGCCGCAGCCACGGCATCCACGCCGAACCCACCACCATGGGCCTGACCTTCGCGCGTTTCTATGCCGAGATGGACCGCAACAAGAACCGCCTTGAAAAAGCCCGCTGGGAAGTCGCCACCGGCGCGATCTCGGGCGCGGTTGGCACCTTCGCCAACATCGACCCCGCGGTTGAAGAGCACGTCTGCGAGCAACTGGGCCTGCGCCCCGAGCCGATCAGCACGCAGGTCATCCCGCGTGACCGCCACGCCATGTTCTTCGCCACCCTCGGCGTGATCGCCTCGTCGATCGAAAACATCGCCGTCGAAATCCGCCACATGCAGCGCACCGAAGTTCTGGAAGGCGCGGAATTCTTCTCGATGGGCCAGAAAGGCTCCTCGGCAATGCCGCACAAGAAGAACCCGGTCCTGACCGAGAACCTCACCGGCCTCGCGCGCCTCGTGCGCATGACCGTGATCCCGGCGATGGAAAACGTGGCCCTCTGGCACGAGCGTGACATCTCGCACTCCTCGGTCGAGCGCGGCATCGGCCCCGACGCCACCGTCACCCTCGATTTCGCCCTGAACCGTCTGGCCGGCGTTGTCGACAAGATGCTGATCTTCCCCGAAAACATGCTCGACAACATGAACAAGTTCCCGGGCCTCGTAATGTCGCAGCGCGTTCTGCTGGCCCTGACCCAAGCCGGTGTCAGCCGCGAAGACGCCTACTCGATGGTGCAGCGCAACGCCCTGAAAGTCTGGGAAGAGCGTCTCGACTTCCGCAAACTGCTGCTGGCCGACGAAGAAGTGGTTGCCGCCCTTGGCGTCGACGGCATCAACGAAAAGTTCGACATGGGCTACCACACCAAACACGTCGACACGATCTTCCGCCGCGTCTTCGGCGAATAAGATCTCTTTCGATCAAGATCACCAAGGCCGGGCCCACTGCCCGGCCTTTTTTGTTCTGACGGAAACGTGAATTACCTGACGTGGTTGGCCTGCACAGACGTTCTACCTCGTCACCCGAACACAAACCGAAAGGACGAGACATGCGCACTGCACTGATCCTCATGACAACCCTCGCCGCCGGAACCGCCTCGGCAAATCTCAACAAGAACCAGCCTCTGGTCATTCAGGACGAAGGCACACGCCTTCACTGCAATGATGGCTTGTATTGGGACGCCAAGCTCGAGATGTGCATTGCGCCGAACACAAGGTAGTCACACCTCCTTTCGTGATCGTGACTTTGGGTTGAAGAAAACTGTGATAGTTTGATCTCAAGAGTTTTCTTAAATGATGGAGCCCCTAATGCCTTCTCGCAATCTTGTTCTGATTTCGGCCTTGGCGATCGCCCCCTTCACGGCATGGGCCGCTGGCGGAAACGATTTCGGCGTCCCCAAGCCCTCCGAAACCACCAAGGACTGCAAGAGCGGCGAAGTCTGGGACAAGGACAAAAAGCGCTGCGTCAAGGCGCAGAACTCCAGCCTTTCCGACGATATTCTCTACGGTGCCGTTCGCGAATACGCCTACGCTGGCCAGTTCGACACCGCACAGACCATCTTGTCGGTCATGTCGGACCAGTCCGATGACCGTGTGCTGACATACTGGGGCTTTACCCACCGCCGCCTTGGCGATCCGGAACTGGGCATGGCCTTCTATGAAAAGGCCCTCGCACAGAACCCCGACAACCTGCTGGCCCGCTCCTACAAGGGTCAGGCCCATGTCGAAAGCGGCGACCTTTATCTTGCGTGGCTCGAACTGGATGAAATCCGCGCCCGCGGTGGCGAAGGCACATGGCCTGCGGTCTCGCTGGAAAACGCGATCCGCACCGGATCAACCTACAACCACTAAGGCTTTGTTCACCGGTTGCTGACTAAGGTGCCTCCACCACACAGGAGGCCCCTTTGAGCAGCGCCGCTTTTGCACCCGCCCCGATCTCCGGCCCTCTTGGGCTCAGCCGCCGCCACAAGGCGGCCATCATCGTGCGTTTTCTCCTGAACGAAGGCGCGGATGTGCCCCTGACTGACCTGCCCGATGATATTCAGGCCGATCTCACCAAGATCCTCGGCAACATGCGCTACGTGGATCGCGAGACGCTGGAAACCGTGGTGATGGAATTCGCCCACGAACTCGAATCCATCGGCCTGTCTTTCCCGCGCGGCATCTCCGGTGCCCTCTCCGCACTTGAAGGCAAGATCAGCCCGCTGACCGCTGCACGCCTCCGCAAAGAGGCCGGGGTGCGTCAGGCCGGTGATCCCTGGGTCCGCATCCGTGCCCTGTCCGTCGAACAACTGACCATCATCTGTGACCGCGAAAGCACCGAGGTCGCCGCCGTCATGCTGGCCAAACTTGACGTGGCCCGCGCCGCCGAACTCCTTGGTGCGCTGCCCGGCGAAAAGGCCCGCCGCATTACCTATGCCATGTCCCTAACCAGCGCGGTCACCCCCGAAGCCGTGGACCGCATCGGCCTGTCGCTCGCGGCCCAGCTGGATGACGAACCGCCCCGCGCCTTCGATCAGGCCGCCTTTGCCCGCGTTGGCGCGATCCTCAACTATTCCCCCGCCGCCACCCGCGATGACGTGCTGACCGGGCTGGATGACGAAGACACCGATTTCGCCAATGCCGTGCGCAAGGCCATCTTCACGTTTGAGGACATCCCCCTCCGCCTCGAAGCGCGCGATGTGCCAGCCATCACCCGCGAAATCGATCAGGCAACGCTGATCACCGCCTTTGCCTATGCGACCGAAGGGGCACTGGGCGAGTCTACCGATTTCATGCTCGCCAACATGTCGTCCCGCCTTGCCGATCAACTGCGCGAAGAAGTCACCGAACTGGGCAAGGTTGCCCCCCGCGACGGCGAACACGCCATGACAGAAATCGTCAGCGTCATCCGCACCCTTGCCGACCGTGGCGAGATCAAGCTGGCCAATCCTGACGAAGAGGATGGTTAACGCGTAAACTACATGTTTACACGCCTGCCTCCGGCTCCTACAGCTTGGGCATGAGCCAACTGTCCCCCACCGCCCGCGCCATCCTGCTGATGATCGCCGCCATCCTGTGCTTTACCCTCATGGATGCAACGGCCAAGGCGCTTGCGCCCCGCGTCGGCGTGGTTCAGGCGCTGTGGACACGCTATGCCGGTCAGGCCCTCGTGGTCTTTGTCCTCGTCGCCCGCCGCATGCCCGCCGTGCTGCACACCCGCTATCCGCTCCTGCAACTCTTGCGGTCGGTCTTCCTGATGGGGGCGACGTGGTGTTTCTTCATCGGAATCAGCAACATAAGCCTTGCCGAAGCCACCGCGATCATGAACGTGAACCCGGTGCTCATCACGCTTGGTGCGGCCCTCTTCCTTGGTGAACGCCTTGGCCCCCGCCGTGTCATCGGCATCGCCATCTCGCTGATCGGTGCTCTGATCGTGATCCGCCCCGGCTCGGACGTCTTTTCGCCCTTCGCCATCTACCCGCTCACCGCCGCCGTCTTCTACACCGCCTACACGCTCACCACCCGCTTCGTCGGCAAGGACGAGGACATCTGGACCTCGATGCTCTACACTGCCCTCTTCGGCGCGGTGGTCCTGTCGATCCTCGTGGTGCCGCAATGGACAATGCCCGACGCCACATCGCTTGGCCTGATGGCGCTGATCACGCTGTTCGGCACCCTCTCCCAACTGCTGCTGATCCGCGCCCTCTCGGAAGGCGAAGCAAGCCTCCTCGCCCCCTTCGCCTATACCGGCCTGATCTTCGCAACCATCTGGGGCATGCTGATCTTCGGCGAATACCCCGACATCTGGACCCTCATCGGCGCGCTTGTGATTGCCGGCGCAGGCACGTATGTGTGGCATCGCGAAACATTCCGCTGAGACCTAGATGAGCCAGCCCAAAGACGCCCCCGTTGGGACCAAGACACATTACGCCACCAATCTGTTCCTGAAGGGCGCTATCGGCCTTGCGCTGACCCTGCCCTATGCCACGCGCGTGCGGATGATGGGGTGGCTGGTCTCGACTGTCGTGGCCCCGCTGGCGGGCTACCATCGCCGCATTCGCAGCAACCTCAACTTCGTGCTGCCCGACCTGCCCGAAAGCGAGGTCAAACGCCTCTGCAAGGCGGTGCCGGACAATGCCGGCCGCACCCTGATCGAAATCTACTCGGGCCAGGCGTTCGTCGAGCGCGCCATCAAGGCACCAATCGAAGGCCCGGGCCTTGCCAAACTGGAACAGGCCCGCGCCGAAGGCCGCCCTGTCATCCTCGTGACCGGCCACATGGGCAACTACGATGCCGTAAGGGCCAACCTGATCCACCGCGGCCACAACATGGGCGCGCTTTACCGGCGCATGTCCAATCCCTACTTCAACGAACACTACGTGAAATCGATCTCCAAGATCGGAACCCCGATGTTCGAACAGGGCCGCAAGGGCATGCTCGAGATGGTGCGTCACATCAAGGGGGGCGGCGTGCTCGGCATCCTGACAGACCTCTACCACTACTATGGCGAGGACATTCAGTTCTTCGGCAAGAAAACCCGCACCTCTCTGATCACCGCCGAACTGGCGCTCAAGTACAACGCCGCCCTGATCCCGGTCTACGGGCTGCGCGAACCGGACGGGCTGAACTTCCGCATCGTCGCGCAGGATGAGATCCCGCACTCCGACCCCATCACCATGACCCAAGCCGTCAATGATGGTCTCGAAAGACTGATCCGAGAAAACCTGGAACAATGGTTCTGGATTCACCAGCGTTGGAAGTACCCGGACGAGAACTTCAAAAACGTCAAGATCAACGAAGAGTAAGACCTAGCGCAGACGCGCCGCCGCCAAAATCGGCCCGTGACCTTCTGCCTGAACCAGCACCACAACAGGCAGATCACCGCGCGCCGTGGCCTTGGTCTTGAGAGGCGCCTTGCCGTCCCATTCGGTCACAACGTCCCAATCTTCAACGATATTGGCATAACGCAGGACACGACCCGCGTTTTCACCCCGCTTGATCGAAACCTCCGCCCCCGGACGATAGCGCACGATCTGCACCAACATCGGACCCAGGTCCTCACCGGTTTCGGCATTGATACGCACCCGGTTGCCATTGCGTTCGATACTCAGGTCGACCGGCGCCTTGCTTTTCATATGCGCGTCGATCAGGTCCATCACCTCGTAAGGATGATTGCCGACCACGTGGTCCCGCCCACCGATGATCATCTGCGGCGTATAAACCGTGCGATGCCCCGCCGCCCGCGCATAATCGCGCTGGCGTTTGGTATTGGCCGGGCTGGCAAACTCGTCCTTCCAGCCAAGGTAATCCCAGTAATCGACGTGCAGCGCCAAGGCGATCACGTCATCCCGACCGGCCAGCTTGTCATGAAAATAAGCATCGGCAGGCGGACAGGACGAGCACCCCTGCGAGGTGTAAAGTTCAACCACCACGGGCCGATCCGCGGCGGACACGGCTGTCGTCAATGCAATCCAGGCAGAGGCGATAAGAGTAGCGGTACGAAACATGGGGTCAGATGTCCTTCGGAGCGTCGTTAGATATGTTTTATGTGCATTCCGTCGAAATAACCAATCAACGATTTGCGAGTTTCAGGTGATACGTGGCGTTTCGGGTTCGATGAGTATGTTTTGTCATCGCATATCCGTCAGGATTTCATTGTCGATCCACTGTCCAAGGTACCCGGCCATACGCACAGCCGCGGTCTCCGGATCGCCCAGAGTTGCCGCAAATTCGCAAAGCGCGGTAAACCCGTGGCCCTGTCCGGCCAGATCAAGCAATGCCCCCTGCTCGGGGTCCAGCTCCATGTGGCGACAGACCAGATCACGACGCCAGACCAGCGCCCAACGCGGTTCGCTCTCGGCCTTGATCTCCGGCGGCATCTCCTCGGCCCGCAAGGCCTTAAAGATGTCATAGGCATTGGTCTCAAGCCGCAACAGCGTCACGCTCGGATGCAGGATCAGCTTGGCCGTCTCCAGCCCCTGCTGCGCCACGACACCCAGCTGTTCACGGCTGAAAACGGGATCATCGGCCGCATCAAAAGCATCGCCAAGGGCACGTTCAATACGCGCCACCTCGGCCACCGAAGGCGTGTCCCGGCCCAATTCCCCCTCTCCCAGGAAATCGGGGAACCGGTGGCTGAACCACCGCGCATTGGGGGTGTTCGACGGGTATTTCGTCACGAACTCCTGCGCCAGATCAAAGAACATCTGATCCCCCAGAAAGGTCCAGGTGGTGTCATAGTCCTCCATCATGATCCCCACCAGACGCTGCACATAGGCGTTTTGGTAGACAAACAGGCGTTTCTCGGGCGACGCGCTTTCCGGCACCTTCAGCCGCCCCAGCGCCTCGCCGGTGCGGCCCACGATGTCGCGCTGCAAGGCGGCCTGAAGCGCGGCAAGGTTCGGCGCGCTCATTGCGCCACCATCTTCGGGTCCAGAACATCGGCGGCAATCGCCCGCGCCCGTCCCAGCTCCTCCAGAAGCTCCGCCAGCGGCGGGATATTGTCATCGCGCTCGATCATGGTGGAGATCGGGCCGAAGTGTTCAATCGCCTTGCCATAAAGCTCGAACACCTCGTCACAGACCGGCTGGTCATGGGTGTCGATCAGGCAATCATTGCCCTCGCTGTGGCCCGCCAGATGGAATTGCACTACGCGCTCTTTCGGGATCGACTGGATGAAATGCGCGTCGTTGAACTGGTGGTTCTGGCCCGACACGAAGACATTGTTCACATCCATCAGCAACCAGCAATCCGCACGTTTGGCAAGTTCGGCCACGAACTCCCACTCCGACATCTCGGATTCTTCGAACTCGATATAGGAGGATACGTTTTCAATCGCGATCCGCCGTCCCAGGAAATCCTGCACCTGGCTGATCCGATCAGAGATATGAGTCAGTGCCTCTTCGGTATAAGGTACCGGCAAAAGGTCATGCAGGTTCACACCATGCACCCCGGTCCAGCACAGGTGATCCGAAATCCACTTCGGCTGCACATCATCGGCCAGCGCCTTAAGGCGCTCGAGGTACTTCCAGTTCAACTCGGAGGTCGAGGCAATCGACATCGACACGCCGTGCATCACCAGAGGATAGCGTTCGCGGATGCGATCCAGCATCTGGCGCGGCTTGCCCCCCGGCACCATGTAGTTTTCCGAAATGATTTCAAACCAATCAATCGGAAGCTCCTCATCAGTTTCAAGGATTTCCGGATAATGCTGAGGCCGCAGCCCCAGTCCAAAGCCAAGATAGTCGGGACGGTCGATCATGATGTTCCTGTAAATGGTCTCCCGGGGCTCGCGCTCGCCCCGGGAGTGTTTCTTGGGGCGTTTTGCGAATTAGCTTTCGACGGTGCCGCCGATTTTCTCGCACTGGGTCTTGGTCATCGAAACAAAGCCCTGACCCTTACAGCTGTTCTGACCCGCGCAAGAGTTGCTTGCGGTCGCGCAGTCGCTGGTGCCCTGGCAGGTGTTCACACCAACGCAGTGAACCTTGGCTTCTTCACCGGCAATCGCGGTGGTTGCGGCGGTCATGGTGACGCCCGAAACGGCCAGAGCCAGAGCTGCGGAAGCGATTGCTGCGCCCGATTTTGCGTGGAATTTCATAACATTTACTCCTAGTGGTTTTGCGTTTTCGCAGGTCCACATGACCCAGCAAAACACTCACGTTCAAATGAATTAATCGTTGAAATTCGTCAGGGGCGCGTCAGAGGCTAAAATGGCGAAAAATCACCAAACCTCTGAAAACAAACGAATAAAACAGCCTGAAAATTGTTACAAGAGATGACACACCGCGTGATCACCCCTCGATCACACAGCTTTCAGCACGAAATTTTTTCTCCCGCATCCAACGCCCGCGCAATGGCCTGACACATGGAAAGTGTTTCCGCCGTCCTGTCCGGCCCGTCCTGCGTGTATTGCGGATAGGCCGCGTTCATCGCAATCACCACCTGGCGTTCGGGATTGATGTAAAGGAACTGGCCATAGATGCCGATTCCACTGAAGTCCCCGCCATCCTGAACCGGCGGCAGCCACCACTGATTCTTGTAGCCATAGTCGCTTTCCGAATGCGGCGGCCCAATGCCGGGGCGCGATGGCAGGTGATCCGGCACCGCCATTTCGCGAATCCACCACTCCGGCACCACCTGCTTGCCGTCCAGCGCACGCCCACCGTCAAGGATCATCTGCCCCACCCGCGCCAGATCACGCAGCCGCACGTGCATCCCGCCGAACACCACCGGCTCGCCCTTGGTGTCGACCAGAACCTGCAAATCCCCCTCACAGCCCAGCGGCCCCCACAGCCGCTCGGCCAGATAGGTCTGCATCGGCACACCCGTCGCCCGCCGGATCACCCAGCCCAAAACATGCGTCTCGATGCTGGCATATTGCCCGAAGGCGCCGGGATCACGCTGTCGCACCATCTCGGTGGCAAAGGCATCCTGCGACCCTTCCATGAAAGCCGCCACCGAGCGCACCACCTCGGCCTCGGGGTCGTCATAGACCTCGCGCCAGCGGATGCCGCTCACCATGTCCGAAACCTGCTGCACCGTGACACCCTCGTATCCCGTGCCACGCAGCTCCGGCACATACTCGGTGACCAATGCGTCAAGATCAGGCAGCGCGCCCTCCTCCCGCGCGATCCCAAGCATCAGTGCCGTGATCGACTTGCTGACCGACCACAGGATGGCGACATCTTCCGGCCCGCGCCCGCGACCATAGACCTCATGCACCAGCCGCCCGCGATGCATCACCGCCAACCCGCTCATCCGCATCCGCTCCAGATGCGCCGCAATCCCGATATCCTGCCCCTGATGGGAAAACACCTCGGGCAGCATCACCGCCCCTCGCGGAAGCTCCAGAACCGCTGCCGCCCGCGGCACCGCCACCGATGGCAACTGCTGCCAAAGCGCACGGAAATTCTCATCAATTGTCTCAGGCGCAAAAATCGCCTGCCAGCGTGCCCATGCGTCCATGACGGTCCTCCTGTCCGCGACAGCAGAACAACCTTGCGCGGGCTTTGCCAAGCCCAAACGAAAAAAGGCCCCGCAAAAGGGCCTTTCATGAACGTCAGTCTCGAGTGGTTACTGCGCCGCCAACTCATCCAGCTTAGGGCGCAGGCGGCTGGCCAGTTCGCGCTGGGTCACGGGTCCGGCGACGCGGGTGATGATCCGCCCCTCGCCATCCACAAGATAGGTCTCCGGCACGCCATAGACGCCCCAGTTGATACCCGCACGCCCCTTGGGATCTTGCCCGACCGCCGTATAGGGATCGCCCAGTTCAGCCAGGAACCCAAGCCCGTTCGCAGGCTGGTCCTTGTAGTTCACGCCGTAGATCGGGATGCCCTCGGCCTCAAGCTGCATCAGCGTCGGGTGCTCGACCCGGCAGGGCGCACACCAGCTGGCCCAGAAGTTGACCAGCTTGACCTCGCCATCCGCCAGCATGCTGCTGTCAAAGCTCGGCAGGTTGCCAAGCGCCTCGACCTCCAGCGCGGGCGCGGGCTTCCCCGCCAGCGCGGTCGGCAGTTCGTTGGGGTTCTCGCGCCCCATGCCGAAGTAGAACAGCGCCGCAAGCCCGCCGAAAATCACCGGCGGCAGGACCATCAGGGGGGACACCTTAGCCACGACGACGTTCCTCCACCTGCTCAAGCTCGGCACGCGCCTTGCGCGCAGCCCGCAGGCTCACGAGCACCAAGAGCACCAGCAGGATGATCGAAACGATGTAGGACGACAGAACCGTGTCCGCGTATTTTCCGAGATCAGGCATTATCCGAGCCTTTCACGAGCCAAGAGCGCCTTGGTACGGCGACGATGAATTTCAGTACGGGTGCGCAGGAACACCAGCGCGATGAACAACAGGACAAACCCCGCGATACAGACATAAAGCGGCGTCGAGAAGACATCGGCCACGTTCTCTTCCTTGTCCAGCGAGAGCGACGCACCCTGGTGCAGCCCCTGGTTCCAGAAATTCACCGCATAGCGACTCAGCATGGCAAAGACCGACCCCACGATGCACAGAACCGAGGTCAGATCGGCCGCCGTATCCGGATTGTCGATGGCTTCCCAAAGGGCGATATAGCCAAGGTAGAACAGGAACAGGATCAGGAACGAGGTCAGCCGCGGATCCCAGGCCCACCAGGTGCCCCACATCGGCTGCCCCCAGATCGCCCCGGTCACCAGCGCGATCACCGTCATGATGATGCCCACGGGTGCGGCCGCCTTGGCCGCAAGTGCCGAAACGTGGTGACGCCGGATCAGCCAGATCAGCGAGGTCACAAGCATCATGAACCACACGTTGATCGCCATCAGCGCCGAGGGCACGTGCAAATAGATGATCTTCACCGTCGATCCCTGGCGGTAATCATCCGGCGTAAAGAAGAATCCCCAGACCAGCCCGGCAATCAGCGTGACCGTTGCCAGGATCGACACCCACGGCAGCACGATCTCCGACGTGCGGATGAATTTCACCGGATTGGCGTATTCCCAGATAGAACCCATATCATTCCCCTATCTGCCTTGTTCGGCATTTGCACCTCACATGCCAGTGAGGGCCGCGCACTTCCTTGATTTGGGTTAAACCCTCGTCACATTCATGATCCGGCATTACTTAGCGCAGATTGACCCGCAAGACCAAGGCACTTGCGAAGGGCAAAAGCGCAATAGTGCCGCAGGTGATGCCCCCCAGCATGAGAAGCGGCGTCATCGTATCCAGCCCCTCGGCCCCGCGCCGCGCCACTTCGGCCCCGAAGATCAGCGTCGGCACGTAAAGCGGCAGCACCAGCAGCGACAACAGCAAGCCCCCCCGCTTCAGCCCGACGGTCAGCGCCGCGCCAAACGTCCCGATCACCGAGAGCGCCGGCGTCCCGATCACCAGGGACAGGACCAGCCACAGATAGCCCGCCTCCGGCAGGCTGAGCAGCAGGCCGAACAGCGGCGCCGCAAGACACAGCGGCAGGCCGGTGGTCAGCCAGTGCGCCAGCGCCTTCACGCTCACCACGCCCTCCATCGGCAACGGCGAAGTCGCCAGAAGGTCCAGCGATCCGTCTTCCCAGTCCAGCGCGAAAATCCGGTCCAGTGATAGCAGGCAGGCCAAAAGCGCCCCCAGCCACAGGATGCCCGGCGCGATCTTGGCCAAGAGGCCGCTTTCCGGCCCCACGCCAAACGGCACCAACACCGTCACGATCAGGAAAAACGCCAGCCCAAGGCCAAACCCGCCCCCGGCGCGCATGGCAAGCCGCATATCGCGTACCAGCAAGGCAATCATAGGAAGCCCTCGTCGAAATCCCCGTCAAAGGCCCCCTTGCCCTGGCCCGGCTTGGCCCGGTACGGCCCCACGTCCAGAACATCCACATCTTCGCCCAGCCCAAGGTCGATATGCGTCGCGATCAGCGCCGATCCCCCCTGTTTCAGATGGGCCCGCACCGTATCGGCAAACATCTCCACCGAGGCGACGTCAAGCGACACCGTCGGCTCGTCCAACACCCAGAGCGGCCGTCCCGTGACCAGCAACCGCGCCAGCCCCAGCCGCCGCTTCTGCCCGGCCGACAATCCACCTGCCGCGCGATCCGCCAGCGCTTCGAGGTCAAAGCCTTTCAACGCGCCCTCGATTCCCTTGGTGCCAAAGACATCGGCCCAGAAATGCAGGTTCTCCGAAACGGTCAGCGTAGATTTCAGCCCGTCACTATGCGCCGCATAGGCAATCGCATCCGGCGCACAGATCACCTCGCCCTCCACGGGCGGCTGCAACTTGGCCACTGTGCGCAACAGCGTGGTCTTGCCCACCCCGTTCGGCCCGCGCAACACCAGCGCCCGCCCCGGTTCCACGGTAAAGTTCAGCCCCTCGAGAACGGGAATCCCCCCCCGCGAGATCGTCAGGTCTTTTACGGTCAAAGTCATCTGTCTGCCTTAGCCCATGCCGGCATCCGAAAAAAGCGGAATTGCCCTTTGCGCCCAGCTATGGACGACAACACCCCGGAACTCCTTGAGATGAATCAAGCCCCGCCCCCGCATCAGACGCTTCTTCTTGGCCCAAATACCCTGGGGTGAATTGCCCCGCACGGGGCAAGAGGGGCAACGCCCCTGACAGCCAACTGCCCGCGATCAGACCGCCAGCAACACCGCCGCCACGCGACGCCCTTCCGACACCAGCACGTTGTAGGTGCGGCAGGCGGTGGGCGAGGCCATCGGCTCAACCCCGATCCCCGCCTCTTCCAGCGCCTCGCGAAACGCGGCCTCGACCGGTGCCATGGTCTCGCCGGTGCCCATCAGGATGAAATCAATCTTGTCCTTCATGCCAAGGATCGTCTCGACGTCACCATACCCCGCCCAGGACCGCGCCCCTTCGGCATGGATGATGGCGCTGCCCTCGATCACCTGGCCACCGATCCGGAAGAACCCCGGTCCATAGCCCTCGATCGGCTGCGCCTCGGAATAGAACACTTCACTCAGCTGCATTCACTCTCTCCTCAATCCCACAGCGGCAGGCCCGTCAGCACCGCCAGCGCGATCACCGCATAGGCCGCAGTGCGATAGATTTTCTCGTGCCGCGGATCGAACATCGCCTGCCCGATCATCGTGGTCACGAAATAGGGTACCGCAAGCGCGCCGGCCAGCACAAACAACCGCCAGTCGGTCATGCCGCGCCACATCAGGTTGGCCACGATCACCACGTCCAGCGCTGCAAGGAACAGGATGGTATTGGCCCGCACGACCTCGACCCGCTTCACGCCAGAAAGGTAAAACAGGATCACCGCCGGGCCCGTCAGGCCGGTCAACCCGCCAAACAACCCCGCCGCGCCACCAATCGCGCCCAGCTTGCCACCCCGAACCTCGCCACGATAGCGCCAGCCGCTCACCAGCGCGGCCAGCATCACACCGGCAATCACCGTCACGATCCAGCGAATGGTCACCTGGTCCAGTTTGGCCAAAAGCCACAGCCCCACCGGAACCGTGAACAGCGCTGCCAAGGACAACAGGCCCACGTCGCGCTTTTCCGCCTGCGCCCAGGCCCGCGGCAAAAGCGCAAAGGTGCTTGCCACACCGGTCAGGGTGATCAGTGCAATCACTTCGGCCGGGGGCAGGAACAGGCCCGCCACCGGCACGAAAATCAGCGCGGTTCCGAAACCAGTAAAGCCGCGGACAATGCCCGCGGCTCCAATGGTGGCCACCAGCCAGAACAACCCCGGCGTGGCCAGAAGGTCAGCGATCATCAGGCGTCGATATTGGCAAACTGGTTGCCACCGGTGTTCGACGGTTTCGACCAGTCACGCTTCACGCCCAGCTTCAAAAGCGCGGCCGAGGCGATGAAGATCGACGAATAGGTACCCACGATAACCCCCCAGATCATGGCAAAGACGAATCCACGGATAACATCTCCACCCAGAATGAATAGGGCCAGAAGCGCCAGAAGCGTGGTGACAGAGGTCATCATCGTCCGGCTCAGGGTTTCGTTGATCGACAGGTTCAGAACCTCTTTCAGCTCAAGCTTCTTGTACTTGCGCAGGTTCTCGCGCACCCGGTCGAACACAACCACGGTATCGTTCAGCGAGTAACCCACGATTGTCAGAAGCGCTGCAATGATCGCGAGGTCGAAACGGATCTGCAATTCCGAGAACACGCCGATGGTCAGCACCACGTCGTGCACCAGCGCGGCCACCGCACCCAGCGCGAACTGCCACTCGAACCGCAGCCAGATGTAGATCAGAACCGCGCCAATCGCCAAAAGCACCGCGATCACGGCGGTCTGGATCAACTCGCCCGACACTTTGGGACCAACCGACTCGACCGAGACAAAGCTGATGTCCGGAGCCACGGCCTGAAGGGCCACCTCGACACTGCGGATCACGTCCGAGGTCACCGCCTCTTCGCCATCCTGTGCCTGGATGCGGATCATGGTGACGTTCTGGTCCTCGTCAAAGGTCGGGTCGAACACCTCGGTGATGCTCACGTCACCAAGACCCAGCGGCGCAATCGCGTCACGGTAGTCGCCCACCACAACCTCCTGCGCGCTTTCGGTCCGGATGGTTGTGCCACCGCGGAAGTCGATGCCGAAGTTCAGGCCCTGGATGAAAAAGCTCACCATCGCCAGCACGATCAGCGCACCGGAAATCCCGAGCCACAGGGTCGGGCGGCTGAAGAAATCCCACTTGGTTTCTTTTGGAACAAGTCTCAGGCGCATGGCTTATACCTCGATGGTCTTGGGACGGCGGCGTTCGAACCAGATCACGATCATCAGGCGGGTCACGAAGATCGCCGTGAAGACCGAGGTCATGATGCCGAGGCCAAGGGTGATAGAGAAGCCGCGCACCGGACCAGAGCCGACGGCGAACAGAATAACGGCGGTGATGAAGGTGGTAATGTTGGCATCCACGATGGCCGACAGCGCCTTTTCATACCCCAGATCGATGGCCCGCGCCGGACCTTTGGAGTTCTTCAGTTCCTCGCGGATACGCTCAAACACCAGCACGTTGGCATCCACCGCCATACCGATGGTCAGAACGATCCCCGCGATCCCCGGCAGCGTGAGCGTCGCACCGATCATCGACAAAAGGCCAAAAATCAGGCCGACGTTCAGGATCAGCGCGATATTGGCGAACAGGCCGAAAGTGCCATAGCTCAGGAACATGAAGACCAGAACGCCGACAAAGGCCACGATACAGGCGATCTTGCCCGCCGCGATGCTGTCTGCGCCCAGTTCCGGACCAATGGTCCGCTCTTCCAGAAACTCCAGCCCCGCCGGCAGCGCACCTGCGCGCAAGAGAACCGCAAGGTTGGTGCTTTCCTCAACCGAGAAACGGCCGGTGATGATGCCCGAACCACCCGGAATATGCGACTGGATCACCGGCGCAGAAACCACCTCGCCATCCAGTACGATGGCAAAGGGCGACCCGATGTTCTCGGCGGTATAGTCGCCGAACTTGCGTGCGCCGGTCGGGTTGAACCGGAACGACACCGCAGGGCCACCGTTCTGGTCAAACGACGGCTGCGCATCCACCAGTTCCTCACCGGTCACAACGGGCGCGCTTTCCACGGTATAGAAGACACCCTCGTCATCCAGCGAAGGCAGGATTTCGTTGCCCGCGCCGGCATTCGCATCCGCGTTCGACCCCCGCCCGATCACCGGATGGAAGGTCAGCTGCGCGGTGGTGCCGATAATGTCTTTCAACTCGGCCGCCGAACCAATGCCCGGGACCTGGATCAGGATACGATCCGACCCCTGGCGCTGGATGGTCGGCTCGCGCGTGCCCACCTCGTCGATCCGGCGACGGATGATCTCAAGCGCCTGCTGCACCGTGCGCTCGTCGGTAGCAAGCTTCTCGGCCTCCGACAGGGTCACGATGATGTCGGCCCCTTCGGACGCCACGACAATGTCGCTCTGCCCCGCACCGGTCAGTGAAACAACCGGACGTGCAATACCGCGCACAAGGGCCACGGCTTCGCCAATCGCTTCGGGCTTGGAAATCCGCACCCGCAGCTCGTCAACCGGCGAAGGCTGCAAACGAATAGTGCCGATTGTCGCCCGCTCACCGCGCAACAGGTCGCGCACCTCGGGCCACATCGCCTTGATACGCGCCTCATACACATCCTCGACCTGTACTTCGGCCAGAAGATGCGCACCGCCGCGCAGGTCAAGGCCAAGGTTCACCAGCCCGGACGGCAGGAAAGACGGCCATTGCGCCGCCTGTTCCTCAAGCCCGTTGCCAGCATACCCCAGCTCAAGCGAGGCCACGGCGTCATTGCGCGCCTCGACCCTTTCATAAAACGCGTTGGGCAATGCCAGAAGCAGCCCCAGCGCACATACGGTCCAGATGAGGACCCGTTTCCAAAGGTCGATTTGCAGCATCGTCGCGGCCCTGTTGTTGGATTAGCTGTTTGCCGCCGGCTCGGTCTTGCTCAGAACCTGAGCGATGGTCGACTTGACCACACGTACCTTCACGCCCTCGGCCAGTTCCACGACAACCTCGTTGTCATCCTTGACCTTGTCGACCTTGCCGATCAGACCACCCTGGGTCACGACCTGGTCACCGCGACGCAGTGCTTCCACCATTGCCTGGTGTTCTTTCACTTTTTTCTGCTGCGGGCGGATCAGCAGGAAGTACATGATCGCGAAGATCAGAATGAGGGGCAAAAACTGGCCAATTGCATCCATTGTCGAGTGTCCTTTTGTTGGCGGGGCCGACCCCCGCAAAGTCGCAGGGAACCTATGGGGCATTGGCCTCGGTTGCAAGGCGCGAAAGGCAGTATTGGTCGCGCTGTCGCCACAGTTTCACAATAAGCCCGACGCCCCCGCTTACGATCTCTGAAAAAATGCGCCATAAGCAGCCCTGTTAGTGATTCATCAAACATAGGAAAGACCGATGCACGACATTAAAGCGATCCGCGAAAACCCGGCCGCTTTGGACGCCGCCCTCGCCCGCCGTGGAGCCGAGCCGATGTCGTCACAGGTTCTGGCCCTCGACGCCGAGCGCCGCACCAAGATCCAGGCCGCCGAAGAGGCACAATCCGTGCAGAAAAAGGCCGCCAAGGAAGTTGGCGCCGCCAAGGCCAAGGGCGACGAAGCCGAATTCGAACGCCTCCGCGCCCTCGTCGGCGAAAAGAAAGCCGAAGTCGCAGCCATGCAGACCGAGGCCAAGGCGCTCGACCAGCAGCTGACCGATCTCCTGATGGGCATCCCGAACACCCCGTTCGACGACACTCCGGATGGCGCAGACGAAGACGACAACGTCGAGATCAACCGCTGGGGCACCCCGGTCGAACTCAGCTTCGAGGCCAAGGAACACTATGACCTTGCGGGCGTGAAACCCGGCATGGACTTTGAAACCGCGGCCAAGCTCTCGGGCTCGCGTTTCGTGGTGCTCAGCGGTGCCGTGGCCCGTATCCACCGCGCGCTCGCGCAGTTCATGATCAACACCCACATCGACGAAAACGGCCTGACCGAGACCTGGACCCCGGTTCTGGTAAAGCCCGAAATGATGTACGGCACCGGCCAGCTCCCGAAATTCGGCGAGGACTCCTACGAGACCACCAACGGCTGGTGGCTTGTCCCGACCGCCGAGGTGACCCTCACCAACATCGTGAACAACGTCACGGTCGAGGAAAGCTACCTGCCCCGCCGCTATGTCGCCCACACCCAGTGTTTCCGCTCCGAAGCGGGCAGCGCCGGTCGCGACACCTCGGGCATGCTGCGCCAGCACCAGTTCGAAAAGGTCGAAATGGTCTCGATCACCAAGCCCGACGCAAGCCGCGCCGAGCTGGACCGCATGACCAAATGCGCCGAGGGCATCCTTGAACGTCTGGGCCTGCCTTACCGCACCGTTGCGCTCTGCACCGGCGACATGGGCTTTGGTGCACAGCGCACCCACGACATCGAGGTCTGGCTGCCGGGTCAGAACACCTACCGCGAGATTTCGTCGGTCTCGGTTTGTGGTGATTTCCAGGCCCGCCGCATGAACGCCCGCTTCAAGCCCGCCGACGGCGGCAAGCCGGAATTCCTGCACACCCTGAACGGCTCGGGCCTTGCGGTTGGCCGCTGCCTGATCGCGGTTCTGGAAAACGGTCAGCAGGAAGACGGCTCGGTTGTCCTCCCCGAGGTTCTGCACCCCTACCTTGGCGGCAAGACCACCCTCACCGCCGAAGGCACGCTGGCCTGATAGACCTCACATCATGAAACACGAAACAGGCGGCTCAGGCCGCCTGTTTTCGTTTCGATCCCGTGAACCCGCCGCAGGGTGCCGAAACGCTGGACTTTGGGCAAACCAGCACCTCCGCAATACCGTCACGATACCGACGTAATACCGACGTCGGTTTTCACAGGCATTCCCCGCCTTAACCCTTTGATTCGGCTACTATTCCGCCGGAGTCGCCAAAATCCGCCCGGACCGACGCGGAAACGGCACCAACCGCCCCTCATCCTCGTCCCACAGCTTGAGACGGAAAGACCGCAACGCCTCGGGCCAATGGATCACCCGCAGATCGTATTCTTCGCGAATATCCTGATGGCACTTGCGCAACCGGTACGACGGAATGCGCGCATTGAAATGGTGAATATCGTGATAGGCGATGTTGGCCGATCCAAGGTCCATCCACCAGCCAAGATCAAGCGCCGACGATCCCTGCAACGCCGCCACACGCGGGTTCAGATCGGGCTTGCGATCCCAGTAGGTGTCTTCGAAATTGTGTTGCAGGTAGACAAGGAAAACCCCGATCATCCCGCCAACGAAACCCCAACCAAGCCACATCCATATCCCCGTCCAACCCGCTGCGACATAAAGGAAAAGAAGCCACGCTGCGATAGATAGGTTATGGGCAACAAGCCCCATAAGCCCAACCTCGCGCGCCTTCTTGGGCCAGCGGTAGCGGATGAAATAGGTGAACGCCGATCCGATCGGGATAAGGATGAACGGATTGCGATAAAGCCGGTACCCCAGCCGCTCCCAGAACCCTGCCGCCTCCCATTCCCGCACCGTCATGGTGTGGATTTCACCGGTCTCGCGTTCTTCAAGATTGCCAAGGTGCGAATGGTGAAGGTTGTGGTTGTGGCGCATGATCGCAAAGGGCGCGAGTGAAATCACCGACAGCGCATAGCCGCCCAGATCATTCATCCGGCGCGTGGCAAACAGCGAGGCATGTCCGCAGTCATGTTGCAGAACGTAAAGGCGCACTGCGGCAAAGGCATTGATGATCCCTGCCGGCACAACGACCACCCATTGCCCGACAAAGGCAATGGTCAGATAAAGGCTCAGGAAATAAACAAGGAATGTGCCCAGGAAACTGGCCCAGGCGATACGGTCATCTTTCACGGTATATGGCTGTAAACGCTCACGAATTTCCATTTTTCTGCCACCACTTCACTAAATTTCCCGACTGGGCTGAAAATCGCTGCCCAAGGGTCTGCAACACATAGGTAACACCCGCATGACGCATGTCACGCGGGCGCAAGTATATAGCGAAGTTGGGTTTTGCCAAATGGCGGGCTTAATCCGCCGAACGCCCCTTAAGGTGTTTGCGAAGACGGCTCGGTGTAGACTTCTTGCGCCCTTTGTAAGGGTTCTTGTCCCCCTGCCCCCGCATCGTCAGGCGAATCGGGGTGCCCGGCATGTCAAAATCTTCGCGCAGACCATTCACGAGATAGCGCGAATAGCTGTCCGGCATCTTGTCGGGGTGCGAGCACATGACAACAAACCCCGGCGGACGTGTCTTGGCCTGGGTCATGTAACGCAGCTTGATGCGTTTGCCCTGCGGTGCCGGCGGCGGGTGCTGTTCCAGCATGCCAATCAGCCAGCGGTTCAACTGCGCCGTGCTGATGCGACGGTTCCAGACGTCATAGGCTCGCAGGATCGCATCATGCAGACGGTCAAGGCCGCGTCCGGTCTTGGCCGATACCGTGATCAGCGGCGCCCCGCGCAGCTGCGGCAACAGGCGGCCAAAGGCTTCTTTCAGGTCGCGGAGTTTTTCCTGCTTGGAATCTTCCACGTCCCACTTGTTCACCGCCACGATCACAGCCCGCCCTTCGCGCTCGGCCAGATCGGCGATACGCAGGTCCTGCTGTTCAAACGGAATGGCCGCATCCAGCAGCACGACAACCACCTCGGCAAACTTCACCGCCCGCAGACCATCGGCAACAGACAGTTTTTCAACCTTGTCCTGTACCTTGGCTTTCTTGCGCATTCCGGCGGTGTCAAAGATCCGCATCGGCGTGCCGCCCCAGTCAACCTGAAGGCTGATCGCATCGCGGGTAATGCCCGCTTCGGGCCCGGTCAAAAGACGGTCTTCGCCGATAATCTTGTTGATTAACGTGGACTTACCGGCATTTGGTCGACCAACAACCGCCACCTGGAGCGGCTTCTTGGCGGTGATCCTCTGCGACGGCGGGATCTCGTCTCCATCCTCGTCTTCCTCAAGGTCGACATCAACTTCAACCTCGGGCGCGCTGTCCTCTGCGTGCTTGTCGAATTCGTCGGCAATCGGCATCAGCTGCAGGTAAAGGTCGTGCATGCCTTCGCCATGTTCCGCCGAAATACGGATCGGCTCACCAAGGCCAAGGCTATAGGCCTCAAGCACACCGGCATCCGCCGCAGCCCCCTCTCCCTTGTTGGCGGCAAGGATCACATGCGCGGATCGCTTGCGAAGGATCTCGGCAAAGATCATGTCTGTCGGGGTGATACCCGTGCGGGCATCCACCATGAACAGGCAGATGTCGGCCATGTCCACCGCACGTTCGGTCAGACGGCGCATCCGGCCTTCAAGGCTGTCGTCAGTCGCATCTTCCAGACCAGCGGTGTCGATCACGGTAAACCGCAAATCCCCCAGCTTGGCCTCACCTTCGCGCAGGTCGCGCGTGACCCCCGGCTGGTCATCAACCAGCGCGAGCTTCTTGCCGACTAGGCGATTGAACAAGGTGGATTTGCCCACATTCGGGCGCCCCACGATGGCGAGGGTTAAACTCATCTGTAGTCTCCGACACGTCTGAAGACGCCCCGTTATATCATTTTCCGGTCAACGGAAAGCGTGCAATTGGCCTTTGCCGCCCACGACGTAAAGAACACCGCCCGCAACCACCGGATTCGACGAGGCCCCACCGGGAATTTCCGCTTGGTGAACAATCTCACCCGAGGTCGGATCAAAGCTGCGCAGCACCCCATCCGAAGAGGCCACGATCACCCGACCACCGGCCACGATCGGTCCGTAGTGCGAATAGATCGCCGCCTGACGCTTGGGCTTGTGAGATTGGAACAACGGCAGATCCACAGCCCAGATTGCTTCGCCCGTACGGGCATCGACGCGAACCACCTGGTTGCGGTCGTTCACGAGGAAAAGCGAACCGCCCGCCGGGAACGTTGGGCTTACAGCCCCCTGCTCCGCCGTCCAAATTCGTTCGCCGGTATCCGCATCCAAAGCAACCAGACGACCCGAATGGTTCGACGCATAGACAACCTTGCCATCCAGAACCGGATCACCGCTGATGTCGCCGATCTTGTTCACGGCACGTCCAAGACGCTCACCGGCAATACCTGCCCCCCAAAGGCGCAACCCGCCACGACGGAAGGTCGCCTGCAGTTCACCCGAGCCAAAGGGGAAGATCACCATCTGGTCGTTGATCGCAGGGGCCGCAGGACTTTGAACGTTGGTCACCGCCGGAATAGAGTTCACCTGCCAGGCAATCTTGCCCGTGTCGGTGTTCAGCGCCCAGCCTCGCTCGTCGCCGGACACGAGGTACACCAGCTTGCCATAGACCGCGGGGCTTCCGCTTCCGATGGCGCCAAGCTTTTGTTCCCAAAGGGTTTCGCCGGATGCGGGATCAACAGCCTCAAGGCGCCCGAAGCCTGTTGTGACGAACAGCTTTCCATCACCAAAGGCCAACCCGCCACCGGCAGCATCCTTTGATTTATCCCCGGCAGGCGTCAGGTTGCGCTGCCAGATCACTTCGCCCGCGGTTGAGAAGGCACTCAAAGTGCCCTCGGAATCCATTGTAAAGACGCGATTATCCGCAACAACCGGGTCCGCCGTCAGGCGCTGCTTGCGTTCATTTCCGGAACCGATCTTCGCGCTCCAGATACGGGCAGGAGCCGCGCCAAGCGCCGCATTCGGAATACGTGTCGCAGGAGACCCGATGCGACCTGTCCAACTCGCATTGTTGACGGCCCCGACCAGCCGGATGGGCTTGACCTGGTTTTCAATCTGAACCGGGCCGCTCTCACCGCCACGCAGGTTCTCGCGTTTGCCGGGAAGAATGACTTCCGGCTCACTACATGCTGCCACAAAGGCTGCGCCGGTCAGCGCGATGATCCAATTTTTTACCTTCACTGCCCGGGTCCTCACGTCTTGTAGGTTATTGGTTTGCCGTCCCCGGCACACCACCCAGAGCCACAATCAACTGACTTGCCCTGTTACGCAAGCCTCCAGTGACACCGGCATCCGCAATGATTGCATTCAGGCGATCAATCGCCGCATCAGGATTGCCCTCTTCAATGTCCAGAAGCGCCAATTGCTCTTGCGCGAGCAATGAAAGCGGCGCACCCGGAGCAGCAAGTGCATCAAGAAGCGAACGGCGCTCGGCCGCCGGGGTCTCGGCACCGTTTGCAACAAGCGATTTATAAAGCGCTATTTGACGATAAACCTCCGGCACATCCGTTCCGGTTTCAGAAACCGCCTTGAGCGTTGCCGCCGCGCCTGCATTGTCCCCTTCGGACAACTGGTGCGAAGCCACGAGGTAATCGACAAGAACCTGAGCTTCAGGCGAGTTCGGCTGCAACGCTTCGAGGGCGGCAACCCGGGCAGCGTCGTCCGGGTTCTCAATCGCTTCAAAAATCGCGTCACCTGTGTCCTGCGCGGCAGACACACGCTCGGCTTTCTGCCACTCGTTCCAGGCAGCACCACCAACGATGACCACCACCGCCGCGCCTGCAATCCAGCCGTACCGGCGGAACATGCCGAACAGCCTGTCACGGCGTACTTCTTCGGTAACTTCTTCGATGAAACTGTCGGTATCGCTCACACGATTTCTCCCTTGATTTGCCCTCTCATAACGCGAAGCAGACACAGTGCCAATAGCATCCGACCTCCGGAATCGTTGCGAAGAAGTTTCATTCTGAATAAACTGAACGGATCAGTTCAGTTTTTGCGCCAAACTGGTTGCAATCACGTTCAGCGCGACTATTTCGCAAGACAAATACGTGCGGATAAGCACATCAAAAGACAATAGTGAGGAAAACCCGATGCGCGTGGTGCCAATCCTGACCGCAATCCTGGTCACAGCGTTTCTGTATTTCATCGTCGTCGAACGTGACAAGACGATGGCTTTTGCTGCGACGGGTAGCCCCACTGAGGCGGAAGCACAGCCCCCTGCCTCACAAGAAACCACGGCCGAGAAAGACATTCCCGATGCTGTCCGCGTAAAGGTCATTTCCTCCAAGGCTTCCACCATCGCGAACGCGGTTGTCCTGCGCGGTGAGACCGAGGCCAATCGCCAGGTCGAAGTGCGCGCGGAAACCTCCGCACTTGTCATCTCGCAGCCCCTGCGCCGCGGCGCGCATGTCGAAGCCGGAGAATTGCTTTGCAAGCTCGACCCCGGCACTCGCGAAGCAACTATGGCCGAGGCCAAAGCCCGCCTTCTGGAGGCCCGCGCTCGTCAACCTGAAACCCAGGCCCGCCTCGACGAAGCCCGCGCCCGTCTTGACGAAGCCAACATCAACTACAACGCCGCCGTGAAACTCTCCGAGGGGGGCTTTGCATCGGAAACCCGCGTCGCCTCGACACAGGCCGCCGTGCGCTCTGCCGAGGCAAGTGTCGAAGCCGCCAAATCCGGCCTCCAATCCACCGAAGCGGGTATCGAATCCGCTGAGGCCGCCGTCGCTGCCGCGCAACGTGAAATCGACCGCCTGACGATCACCGCGCCCTTTGCGGGACTGCTGGAATCCGACACTGCCGAACTGGGCAGCCTGATGCAGGCCGGTTCGCTTTGCGGCACCGTGATCCAGCTTGACCCGATCAAGGTTGTCGGTTTCGTCCCGGAAACCGAAGTCTCCAAGGTGGCTCTTGGGGCGCAGGCCGGAGCCCGCCTCACGACCGGTCAGGAAGTCGTTGGAAACGTGACCTTCCTGTCACGCTCGGCCGATCCGACCACCCGCACCTTCCGTGTCGAGATCGACGTCCCCAACCGCGACCTCGCCATCCGTGACGGCCAGACCGCCGAGATCGCAATCGCTGCCGACGGCGCCAAGGCCCACCTGATCCCGCAATCCGCCCTCACACTGAACGACGAAGGCATCCTCGGGGTCCGCACCATCGAAGAGGCCAACATGGTCAACTTCCACTCCATCAATATCCTGCGTGACAGCAAAGACGGCCTCTGGGTCACCGGCCTTGCAGATGAGGCCAACATCATCGTCATCGGACAGGAGTATGTCGTGAAAGGCGTCGCAGCGGTGCCGGTCTTTGAGGAGCACAACCAATGATCGGGATCGTAGACTGGGCTGCCGACCGCGCCCGGATGGTACTGGCATTCATCTTCCTGTCGCTTGCGGTAGGAGGATATGCCTATTGGAACCTGCCCAAGGAAGGCGAGCCGGATATCCAGATCCCCGGCCTCTTCATCTCGGTCCCCTTCCCCGGAATTTCCGCCGCCGACAGTGAAACCCTGCTGATCAAGCCGATGGAAACCGAACTGGCTGACCTCGACGGTCTCGACAAGATGCAGTCGACTGCGGCCGAGAACTATGCCGGTATCTTCCTCGAATTCGATTTCGGCTGGGACAAGTCCAAGATCATCGCCGACGTGCGCGATGCCATGAACACCGCCGAAGGAAAGTTTCCGGACGGCTTCGAAAAGTATTCGATCAACGAGATCAACTTCTCGGAATTCCCGATCATCATCGTCAACCTGACAGGTGACGTCCCTGAACGCACCATGTCGCAGATTGCCAACAAGTTGCAGGATCAACTTGAGACGATGGACGCGGTTCTCGAAGCCGGTCTGGCCGGCGGTCGGGACGAGATGCTCGAAGTGGTTATCGACCCGCTGCGCCTCGAGGCCTACAACGTCACGGCAGGCGAACTCATCAACGTGGTTGTCAACAACAACCAGTTGATCGCGGCAGGTGAGATCGAAACCGAGCAAGGCACCTTTTCGGTCAAGATCCCCTCGTCCTTCGATGAACCGCGCGATGTTTATGACCTGCCCGTCAAGACAAACGGCGACCGCGTTGTCACGCTGGGCGACCTTGCGCAGATCAACCTGACCTTCGAAGACCGCCTCGGCACCGCTCGTTTCAACGGCGAAAACACCGTGGCGCTTCAGGTGGTCAAGCGGAAGGGGTTCAACCTTATCGACACCGCGAACCTTGTCCGCGAGGAAGTCGAGAAGGCCTCGGCTGAATGGCCCGAAAACCTGCGCGCCGCTGTCGAAGTCGGCACGTCGAACGACCAGTCCCGCATCGTCGGCTCCATGGTCTCGCAGCTCGAAGGCTCGGTTCTGACCGCCATCGCCCTCGTGATGATCGTGGTACTGGCCGCCCTTGGATCCCGCGCAGCCCTGCTGGTCGGCTTTGCCATCCCGACCTCGTTCCTCCTGTGTTTCGCGCTTTTGGCCGTGATGGAAATCACCATCTCCAACATCGTGATGTTCGGTCTCATCCTTGCAGTGGGCATGCTCGTGGACGGTGCAATTGTCGTTGTCGAATACGCCGACAAGCGCATCTCCGAGGGCACCGGCCCGATGCACGCCTATGTCGAGGCCGCCAAACGCATGTTCTGGCCCATCGTATCCTCGACCGCCACCACCCTCTGCGCCTTCCTGCCGATGCTATTCTGGCCGGGCGTACCAGGTCAGTTCATGGGCATGCTGCCAGTCACGCTGATCTTCGTGCTTTCGGCCTCTCTGGTCGTGGCGCTGGTCTACCTTCCCGTCATGGGCGGGGTCTCGGGTCGCCTGAGCCGCAAATTCCACCTCAGCTCCGAATGGCTTCGCGCGACCACGCCGTGGTTTGTACGCGCCCTTCTGGTGCCGCCATCGATCCTGATGCTCTTTGTCGGGATCATGCAGGCAATCAACCCGGCGTTCCTGCTGGGTGATGCGGCCCCGGCCCCCGGGCTGATGAGCTTCCTGCCCGGCTTCCTGATCTTCATGTTCGCAGCCTTTGCCGCGTCGATCACACTGGACGCCGCCCGCATCGAACGCAAAGCCAAGAAGGTTGAATCCGGCAGCCCCCTTTCGCTGTTCGGACGCTTCATCCACCTCATTGCGGGCAATCCGATCATGCCAATCGTGACCATCGGTGGGGTGATCTTCTTCGTTGTAAGTGTCTTTGGCTACTACGGCGCCAACAACAAGGGCACCGAGTTCTTCGTGGAATCCGAGCCGGAACAGGCCATTGTCTACGTTAAGGCACGTGGCAACCTTTCGCTCGATCAGAAAGACGATCTTGTCCGCGAGGCCGAGGAAATCGTTCTCGCCCACCCCGGCATCAAGACGGCCTTTTCCTTTGCTGGTGAAGGCGGTCTTGACCAGAACACCGGCGGCGCTCAGGCTCCGAAAGACACCATCGGCCAGATCCAGTTGGAAACTATCCCGTGGGAAGACCGCCCGGATGCTCGTGAGCGTTGGTTCACCATTCCCTTCCTCGGGATCGACGTCAATCGCACCGTCAAGGACACGGTCATGGACGGCAATACGGTTCTGAACGAACTGGAGGCCGAACTGAAAACCATCGCCGGGGCGCAAATCGAAATCCTCGAAGCCTCGCGCGGACCTGCCTCGGCCAAACCCGTTCACCTGCGCATCAAGGGCAACGATTGGGAAACGCTGACCGCCGCGACCGAAATCGCGCGCGCGCAGTTTGATGCAACGCCCGGTCTGCAACTGATTGAAGACACCCTGCCACTCCCGGGCATCGACTGGCAGATCGACGTAGATGTCACCAAGGCGGGCCGCTACGGTGCCGACGTGGCCACCGTGGGCGCGATGGTGCAACTCGTGACACGCGGCATCCTGCTTGACACCATGCCCGTCGAAAGCTCGGACGAAGAAATCGAGATCCGCGTCCGCCTGCCCGACGAAGACCGCGTTCTGTCGACCCTTGATACCCTCAAGGTACGCACCGCCGACGGCCTTGTGCCCCTGTCGAACTTCATCACCCGCAAACCGGTCGAAAAGCTGGCTGAGATCAACCGCATCAACCAGACCCGTTTCTTCGACGTCAAAGCGGGGGTCGCAAGCGACCTGACCGTCCTGACAAACGCCGAGACCGGTGAAACCGAAGTGATCGACACCCCCACATGGGACGCCGACAGCGCCCTGCAAGCAGACTATGCAGAGCGCGGCTTTACCTCCGTCCCCCTCACCGCGAACGAACGCCTTGCCACACTCACCGAATGGCTGGAAACCAAGCCCTTCCCGGCTGGCATCGAATGGGAATGGACCGGGGATCAGGAAGATCAGGCCGAAAGCCAGGCCTTCCTTGGCAACGCCTTTGCCGGGGCGCTTGGCCTGATGTTCATCATCCTGCTGGCCCAGTTCAACAGCTTCTACAACTCGGTGCTGGTGCTCCTCGCCGTGGTCCTGTCCACCGCGGGCGTTTTGATCGGCATGTTGGTCATGGACCAGACGTTCTCGATCATCATGACCGGCACCGGGATCGTGGCGCTTGCCGGGATCGTGGTGAACAACAACATTGTTCTGATCGACACCTATCAGGAATTCTCGCAATACATGCCGCGGATCGAAGCCATCGTGCGCACCGCTCAGGCGCGTATCCGCCCGGTTCTCCTGACCACGATCACTACGATGGCGGGCCTTGCCCCGATGATGTTCGGCCTTTCACTCGATTTTGCCAATGGCGGCTATTCCTTCGACAGCCCGACCGCACTCTGGTGGAAACAGCTCGCCACCGCGGTGGTCTTCGGCCTTGGCATTGCAACCGTCCTGACGCTGATCTTTACCCCGTCGATGCTGGCCCTGCGTGTCTGGTTCAGCACCTACCTGCGCTGGATGGCGGCACTTCTGGCCCGCTTGTCGCTGGGCCGTGGCAGCCGCGCCGCCCGCGACTGGGCCCTGCGCCGCGAGGCCAAGCGCATCAAGGCGCCTGTCCTCCTTTGGGATGACGAGGAAGAACCCGCCGCCCCGTCAGGAAAAACCCTGCGCGCGGCCGAGTAATCGGCCCGCGCCCACCTTAGAACAAGTCCACGACAAAGGTGATCGAATTGGGGTCGGTGATCCCTTCGAATGCAAAATGCATATCGAAGGGATTGCCGCCAAAGATCTTTGTATAGGCAATGTAGGTGTTGCCATCTGCAACCGTCGCAACCGAGCGCAGATCGGCAATAAACGCCCCGACATCCCCGCCGACATAGCTGCTTGAAGCGTTGATCTGCACCAGATCAAAGCCCGCCTGATAGTCTTTCACGGTTTGCGTATCACTGGCGTAGACATCCATCACGAAGGTATCAGCACCTGCGCCCCCGATCAGCGTATCGGCATCATTCTTGCCATGTTCGGTGCCGCCGAACAGAACGTCATTCCCCGCTCCACCGTCCAGCTTGTCATGTCCAGCGTCGCCCATAAGCGTGTCACGCCCGTTCTGACCGAACAGAACATCGTTTCCCTTACCGCCTTTCATGCTGTCAAAACCGCTGCCGCCCCACATCCGGTCACGGCCCGCCCGTCCTTCCAGCACATCCCCAATGGCACCGCCCAAAAGAACGTCCGCGCCCTGGTCTCCATAAAGGAAATCTTTGCCATCGCCGCCCTTGAGAGTGTCGTTTTTGTCGCCACCATAGAGCGTGTCCTCACCGTGCTCGCCCTCCAGCACGTCAACACCATCGCCACCTTTCAGATTGTCTGCACCGGTGCCACCCAAAAGCGTGTCGTCTCCCGTACCACCGATCAATGTGTCGGCTCCGGACTGCCCGCTGAGCGAGTCGTTGCCCTTGCCGCCCTCAAGCTCGTCGTTGTCTTCCCCGCCAAACAGCCTGTCCTGCCCGTCTGCACCAAACAGGCTGTCATCGCCGGTACCTCCGTTCAAAACGTCATTCGAACGCCCACCATTGAGCCGATCGCCGCCGGCGCCGCCCGTCAGGTCATCGCGCCCGAAGTTGCCCTCGAGAGTGTCGGCACCGCCTCCTCCGATCAGCACATCATCATCGCCGCCGCCGGAAAGATAGTCATTTCCAAGCCCACCGGAGAGACGGTCTTTATCAATCCCTCCGTACAAAAGGTCATTGCCACCCCCGCCGAAAATACGGTTGGCGCCCGCAAGACCTTCCAGACGATTGTCCTTGCCGTCTCCGGTGATCGTATCTTCCAGGTTGGATCCGATAACGTTTTCGATCAGGAACAGCCGATCCCCAAGCGCATCCCCTGCCGTGCCTTCGGTCGTAAGAAGGTTCACGACGATCGAGGAATTGGACGACTCATAGTTCGCCGTATCTATGCCCACGCCGCCATCCAGCGTGTCAGCGCCGCCGCTTCCGGTCAGCAGGTCATCCCCCTCGTTGCCGTAGATGAGATCATCGCCCCCCTGACCATTCAGCGTGTCGTTGCCACCCTCGCCACACATCTCGTCGTCGTCATTGGTGCCAAGAAGGTTGTCGGGGTTATCCGTGCCGCAAATCGGAGATTGCTCCTCCACCACCCCCGGCATCCCGCCAAACGGTATGACCTCGCCCGGTGCATAAGGCCCGGTAACAACCTGCCCGAAAAGGGCAATTTCCGCGGCCCAGTCGTAGAAGCTGGTCACATCCGTGATCGGAGGAAGCGGGTCGCCGCCAATGACGAAACTATAGGTCTCGTTGGCCACCGGATCGTGGAAATCCATGACAATCGTCTGTTTCCGGTCGCTGAACGGCCCCCAGTCGAACTGGCTGATGCGCACGACGAAATCGGACCGGAACGCACTGCTCCCGTTGAACTCGGCGTCACCGGGTCCAATACCGGTCAGAACCGCAGGCGGCGGTGATCCCCCATCGGGTGCCCCAATGACATAAGAGAACCCCGTGCCATCCACGTTGAACGTGACAGTTGCGTCAGAAACACTATCCAAAAAACCGGTAAACTCGGAAAAACCATAAGTCTTGCCTTGCAAAATATACGTCGGCATCGCGCATACCCCCGTCGGAAAAGAATGGGGCAAGTCTGCGAGGCAAAAGCCATCCTGTCAAATTAAGGTGCGCGGCCCGTGCTTCCGTCAGGCCGCTTCCTGCTCTGACATCTGCCGCTGCCAGAGCTGGGAATAGCGTCCGCCACGGGCTACCAGTTCGTCGTGGGTGCCTTCTTCCACGATGCTCCCGGCCTCCAGAACCACGATCCGGTCCGCTTCGGCAACTGTCGACAGACGGTGCGCAATGGTGATCACGGTCCGTCCCTCTGCAGCACGCGCCAGCGCGCCCTTGATCTCGCCCTCTGTCTCGGTGTCCAAGGCCGAGGTGGCCTCGTCCAGCAACAGGATCGGCGGGTTCTTGAGCAACGTGCGCGCAATGCCAACACGCTGTTTCTCGCCGCCAGAGAGCTTCAGGCCGCGTTCCCCCACCATCGTCTCATAGCCCTCCGGCAGGGACATGATGAAGTCGTGAATCTGCGCCGATTTTGCCGCCTCTTCAATCTCTTCGGTGGTCGCCCCGTCACGCCCGTAGGCGATGTTATAGCGGATGGTGTCGTTGAACAGCACCGTGTCCTGCGGCACCACGCCAATCGCCGCGTGAAGGCTCTTCTGTGTCACGTCCCGCACGTCCTGACCGTCAATCCGCAGCGCCCCGCCATCAACGTCATAGAACCGGAACAGCAACCGCCCGATGGTCGACTTTCCAGATCCGGACGAGCCGACAATCGCAACATTCTGTCCCGCGCCCACGTCAAGGCTGATCCCCTGCAGGATCGGGCGCGTGGCTTCGTAACCAAAGGCCACGTTGTCCAGCTGAATTGCACCACCATTCACCTTCAGATCTCTGGCCCCCGACTTGTCCGACACCTCTGCCGGCTGCTCCAAGAGGTCGAACATCTCGCCCATATCAACAAGCGACTGCCGGATTTCGCGGTAAACCGTGCCAAGAAAATTCAACGGCATGGTGATCTGGATCATGTAGGCATTGACCATCACGAAATCCCCGACGGTCAGCGCCCCGCTTTCCACGCCAACAGCCGCCAGAACCATCACCGCAACAAGGCCGGTGGTGATCAGGAAGGATTGGCCAAAGTTCAAAAACGCCAATGAATACGAGGTCTTGAGAGCCGCTCTTTCATACCCTGCCATCGAGGCATCATAGCGCGCCGCTTCCCGTTCCTCGGCCCCGAAATACTTGACCGTCTCAAAGTTCAGCAGGCTGTCGATGGCCTTCTGGTTGGCCTCGGTGTCCTGGTCATTCATCTCGCGACGCAGGCGCACCCGCCACTCGGTCACCTTGAAGGTGAAAAAGACGTAGCCGCCAATCGTCAGGGCCACCGCCGCCAGGTACCAGGCGTCAAACAACCAGAACAGGATCGCCGAGATCATCAGCAATTCGAGGAAAAGCGGACCAATCGAGAACAGCAGGAACCGCAGCAGGAACTCGACCCCCTTCACACCACGTTCGATGATCCGGCTAAGCCCACCTGTCTTGCGGGTAATGTGATAGCGCATCGACAGGCGGTGGATATGCACGAAGGTCTCAAGCGCCAGCGCCCTCAGCGCCCGCTGACCAACCCGCGCAAAAATCGCATCTCGCAGCTGCTGGAAGCCCACGGTCATCACCCGCGCCATACCATAGGCCACGGTCAACCCCACGGCCCCAAGCACCAGCGTGGACACGCCCTCCCCCGCCAGCGTATCAACGGCCGCCTTGTAGATCAGCGGCACACAGACCGCGATCAGCTTGGACACGAACAGCGCCACAAGCGCGAAAACCACGCGATATCGCACCCACTTCGGCTCTTCCGGCCACAGATAGGGCGCAACACGGCGGATCGTGCGCCAGCCGGACCTTTGCTCATTTCGGGCAACTTCGTCGGCCGAGGCCGTATATCTTCGTCTCATACGAGATCCTCGTGTCTTCAATAGACAGGTAATGCGCCTTCCGGACATTACCAGAGGGCGCACCAAATCAATCCGGCTTGCCGGCTCTCTGCGGCATCATTCTTCGGGAATGCTGAAGATCTGGCCGGGGAAAATCAGGTTGGGATCAACGATCTGATCCTTGTTGGCCTCGAACACCCGCACATAAAGCACACCGTCACCATAGTGTTCGTTGGCAATGGCCCAAAGCGTCGATCCGGGCTGAACCGTCACGGCCTCGACCTTGGTATCGCCTTGCGGCGCAACCGCCTGCAGGGCCTCGGGTGCCTCGCGCTTGAACGGTGTCTCCACCCGCGAGACAACCTCGCCTTCCGCATCCACCTGATCGACACGCAGGGTATAGACCCCGGTATCAACATCCGGCAGTTCGGTACGCCAGTTCCCCCCAGCCTCGATCCGCGAAGAGGTGATCGGTGCATTGTCCAGATAGACCCGCACAAAGCCCTCATCCGATCCACGGCCCGTCAACGAAACCTCACCGGCATCGGAATAGGCAATCGTATCCAGCGCAAGCGACGTTGTGACATCCGGCCCGGTCTCGATCACCGCTGGTGGCTGAAGAACCCGTACACCGTCCCCATCAGACAACAGCACCGTCGGCGCGGCGGGTTGCGCCTCTTCAACGGCGGCAACTTCGGTGTCTTCAACCGGCTCCGGCTGAACCTCCACAGTTTCAACCGTGTCTTCCGCGACCGCGTCTTCAACGGCCTCCACAACAACCTCCGCCGGCGCGTTCACGGCTTCGGGCTCTGCCGCTGCGACCACCGGCTGAACCGGTGCAAGGATCACCGTCGCCTCGGAAAAGACATCGCCGTCCTCACGACGCTGAACAAGGCTCAGAACCTGCGGTTCGCTGCTCGGAGCGATCGACGCGAAGGTCACGAATTTCCCACCCGAGTCCGTCGGCGCCTCGGCCAGATCGGCACCATCCAGAAGCACCGTGATCGACACCTCCGCCGCCGCATGGCCCGCGATAAGGGTGTTTCCATCCGGCTCGACCCGCACGACATCAAACGACGGTACAACCGTCTCGACAACGACCTCTGCTTCGGGTTCGGGTTCCGGCGTGGGCTCTTCCACCACCGCTTCCTCGGTGGCAGGGGCTTCGGTCACTTCAGGTGCCGGCGCCTCTTCGGTTTTCGGCATCGCAACGACAGGCGCTGGCGCGACCTCAGGCTCGGGTGACTTGAACACGCCACTAACAACCACGGCCACAACCCCGACCACGGCTGCGCCCCCCACGATGACGGCGTTTCCACCAAGCAAAGATGCAATTCTGCTCATGCCAGCCTTTCCCCAGATTCCGCTAGCTCAAACGTCACGCGATGAACTTAGTGCATAAGTCTGGCGCGAAACGCTCGCAAGATGTTGTCGTCTTGGGCATATCGAAAACACGCGCGGCAGCATAATGAATTCAACGGCCCCTTGACGGTTGAGCGACCATATCAACCCGAGTAACACTGGTCAAAACAGCATTGAAGATATTGGGGAATTCCATGACCAACCCGTCAATCTGTGTCTTTTGCGGCTCACGTTCCGGCAAGGACCCTGCATTTCAGACCTTCGCAGAAGATCTCGGCGCACTTCTGGCACACAAGAACTGGCGGCTTGTCTACGGCGCCGGCGACATCGGCCTGATGGGCGCGGTTGCAAATGCCACCCAGGCCAACGGCGGCGATACCTTTGGCGTGATCCCCGTTCACCTCTTGAAACGCGAGGTCGGCAAGGTCGATCTGACCCGCTTCATCGTCACCGAAAACATGCACGAGCGCAAAAAGGTGATGTTCATGAACTGCGACGCCATCATCGTTCTGCCCGGCGGCGCAGGATCACTGGACGAACTCTTCGAGGTTCTCACATGGCGTCAGCTGGGTCTGCACGACAAACCCATCCTGCTCGCCAACGTGAACGGCTACTGGGATGCGCTGATTGCCCTCATCGACAGCGTCATTGATCAGGGCTTTGCCGATGCCTCCCTGAAAGACTTCATTCAGGTGGTCGATGATCTGGCGACGCTGGAATCTACCTTGGACGCTGCCTTCTCCTGACGCAGCGCTGCAAAGGAATAAAGCGCAAGCGCGATCCAGATGAGCGGAAAGGCGATCCCGTGCCAAACACCAAAGGGTTCGCCAAAAATCACCACGGCACAGAAGAACTGCAAGGTCGGGTTCAGGTACTGCACCAACCCGACCGTCGACAGCGCCACCCGCTTGGTCGCAAAGCTGAACAGGATCAGCGGCGTCGCCGTCAGCGCCCCGGACAGGACCAGCAAAAGACTGTCCTTCACATCCGCGCCGAATGCCCCCTGCCCGTCACCATGGGCAAACCACAGGATGACCGCGGCAATCGGAACCAGCACGATCACCTCGGCGGTCACGGACACCACCGGCCCGATGCTGAGGCCCTTCTTGATCAGCCCGTACAATCCAAAGGTTGTCGACAGCGCCAGCGCGATCCACGGCGCAACCCCCAACCCAGCGGTCAGCAGAACCACGGCAAACAGTGCGATGCCGATGGAAATCCACTGCAGCCTCTGCAACTGTTCGCGAAACACCACCCGCCCAAGCAGCACCGCCACCAGAGGAAACAGGAAGTATCCCAGCGACGCCTCCGTGGCCTTGTCGTTGGCGACCGACCAGATAAAGAAATACCAGTTGAAAGAAATCAGGAACGCGGCAAACGCGATCACCACCACCGTGCGTCGTGACAAAAGCGCCTCGCCAAGCAGCTTGAGCCGCCCCTGGAACATCAACACCCCGACAAAGATCACCGCCGACCAGAGCGTGCGATGGGCCAGGATTTCGATCGGCGGAATATGCTCAAGCTGTTTGTAGAACAGCGGCACGAGGCCCCATGTCAAACAGGCCACCACCATCGCCATAATACCTTGCCGCGCCTCGCTCATGCGCCGCCTCCCCTCAAATCACCCGTCGATTGATGAACTTGTTCACGGCAATTGGCAAGCGGCCATGAAAAAGGCCCCGAAGGTTTCCCTCCGGGGCCCGAATTCTCGTGTGGCAGACCCGATTACAGGCGCGATGCCACGTTCTCCCAGTTCACCAGCTTGTCGAGGAAGTTCGACAGGTAAACCGGACGCTTGTTGCGGAAATCGATGTAGTAGGAGTGCTCCCATACGTCACAGCCCAGCAGCGCGGTCTGGCCAAAGCAGAGCGGGTTCACGCCGTTCTCAGTCTTGGTGACTTTCAGGCCGCCGTCGGCGTCCTTGACCAGCCAGCACCAGCCCGAACCGAACTGGCCGGCACCGGCAGCAGCGAACTGCGACTTGAACTCGTCAACCGAGCCAAAGCTCTCGACGATGGCTTTTTCCAGTTCACCCGGCATGGCGGTCTGGTTCGGGCCCATCATTTCCCAGAACTGGTTGTGGTTCCACAGCTGCGAGATGTTGTTGAAGATGCCGTTCTGGGCAACAGCGTTGGCGTCATAGGTGCCAACGATGATCTCTTCCATCGACTTGCTTTCCCACTCGGTGCCAGCAATCAGCTTGTTGCCGTTGTCGACATAGGCCTTGTGGTGCAGGTCGTGGTGGTACTCGAGGGTCTCTGCCGACATGCCAAGATCAGCAAGAGCATCGTGTGCATAGGGAAGATCGGGAAGTTCGAAAGCCATGGTGAGCATCCTTGTGTTCGTGCGGGTTGTTCTGCGCTACAGATGTGTGTGTCAGGGGTGGAAGGTCAAGTCAAAACCGTGCTTGAACAGCCTACTTATTTCTCACGGCCAAAAGTAGGTGTATTTTGTGTTCTCATCACCTCGTGCGATTTCTCATCGTGGCGCACAGCTGCCAGCAACTGTGAAGGTTTTGCCCGCTCCGCCGCCAATTCGATCATTCAAAAGCGTCGGTGCAATGGCGAAAAAGGCTGCGCGGTTGGTATCCTTCAGATGCGTCAACGTAAAGTTGACACGGGCAGCCTCAACCCGCCGCACCGCGACGTGCTTCAACGACCACTTGTAGGTCACGCGCTTTTCGTTGTCCGCGGACACACGCGCACTTATCGGAGCGCCATGCATCTTGTTGATGAGGGAATCGAAAACCTGTGCCTCGGCCCGGCCTTCGTTCACATCCACAAAAACCTGACTGCGCAAAACTCCGTCCGGTCGTTGCCCGAGAAAAGTACATTCCCATTTCTCAGCGAAAGCGGCAGTACCAGTCAGCCCCACAAGCAAAAGACTGCTCAAAAAGACCCGTTTCATGCATTCCCCCCGAAAATAGTCGCGATCCTAAAACTAGATTTGGGGACAGCTTCGCACAATGCAAGGCTTGCCTCCGCGCCGTCACTGGTCAAAGCAGATTCCCTTGCCGGTCCCGGCGTCACCACCATCCGAATACTTGGCTTCAACGTTCAGCCGTTTCTCAGCAATGTTCAAAACGGCAACAAAATCGCCACCCCGTGTTTCATCTGTGGGTAGTTTCTTTACCGACCATCGCAATCTTGCTTCGTTCTCATCCAAAGACTCAACCTCGGCCTTTAGAGGCTTGCCATCCACGAAACGGATCACCGCATCCGATACCGTGATGCGGGTCTTTTTCATATCAAGATCAAAGCTGTACCACTCTGTCACGATCCCCGCCCAACTACGTTGAGTAATATTGCAATCAACCACCTGCGCCGAAGCAGCACTCGCACACATCCAAAGCATCAGGGCCGAAAGAACAAATCGCTTCACGACGTCACCTCCAAGGGAAAAACACTTTCAGACCTACAGGTCCTCAAGCAACCTCTCAACAGATAACTCCTTGGTATACTGCATTCGACAACGGAACTGATCACAGATTCTTGAGATACTTTTTCCACTTCCCTACGTTTTTAAGCGGACTGCAGGTCCCGCGGCCGCTAAACGTTTGGGGCCGGCCTTGAGGACGTGCAGAAATGGTGAACTTGGGAGATCCTTTGAATATTGTCGCCGAATACTCCATGCTGGGTAATGCCTGCGCGGCAGAGTCGGAGACGTTCTTGACCCGCCAATACAGAGAAATCTTCGATTTTCTGTCCTTAACCTTGGCTTCCAGTGGCCTCTTGTAAAAGTGCATAATGATCGGATCCGACACGATGGCCTTTTTGCTACCCGGCGAATAAGCAATCACGACCTCGGGTGAAATCCACCGTCCCAATTCGGTGTTCTGAACCTTGCACTGCAAGATCGTATGCTCGGCCTGCGCCGTCGCCGCCCCGCTAAGTGTTGCGACTAAAAAAAGCGCAGTGGTCAAAAATCCTGTTTTCACAATAGCCTCCAGACAAACTCAACCTTGAATTGATCTTCAATCTGCCTCTAAAAAGGAGAAACCACAACGGGTTACGGCGCGGCATTCTAGCACCCGCCATAGAAAAAGGCCGCCCGACTTGCGCAGGGCGGCCTGATGAAATCATGTCTACGGATATCAGTTCAGGAAACCGACTTCGCCACCCTTTTCAGACGAGACCGACAGCAGGTCAAAGACGTACTGCGCGACTGACCGGAAGCAGATCATTTCGAACGAACCGTCCTCGTTCAGCCAGAAGGCCGCCGCCACCTGCGCCACGCGCGAGCGACGGAATTCGCCGGCCGGAAAGGCCGCCGGCGACATGTCGACAGGTGCCAGTTTGGCAATCACTTCACGCGCATCGTCGCCCGAGATACGGAACACGGCGCGCGCATCCGAAACCTTCACGACCAGCGCGTGCTGACCGGCCAGAGCCTCGGTCATCGCCGCAACCTTGGCGTCCGCCTCCTCATAGGCGCAAACCACCAAAAGCTCGTCCGGCGACATCCAGGCAACCGATCCGCTTTCGCCATGCACGATCTTGCGCACGGCCGGCATTTCGACACCGGTAACAGCCTTGACCGCCGCCGCCATCTCTTTCGAGTCCAGATCACCGCGCACGGTGATCATGCCGCGCAGGCCGGTTTCCTCGACTTTGGCAAAGCCTTCGAACGATGCCCCTTCAAGGGCGCTCACAGCCTTAGACATTCTGCTTCTCCCCATCCTTGTCATAGAACACCGGATCAACCACCTTGGCCTTCACGGTCGAGCCATCCACCTTGTTAAACTCGACCACGTCACCAAGACGCTCCATACCACCGTCGATCAGCCCCATGGCAATGCCACGGTCCATGGTCGGCGAATAGTAGGTCGAGGTCACACGGCCCTGCACATTGCGCTGGCCGTTGGCGTTCACGCCGGTCCCGACGATATAGGCGCCGTCCGGAATGACCGACCCGTCTACCGTCTCAAAGCCCGCAAGCTTCCAGCGGTCTTCGGACGCCATGAACGGACGCAGCTGCGCACGTTTGCCAAGGAAGTCTTCCTTCTTCTTGGAAATCGCCCACTGCATGTTGAGATCCTGCGGGATCACCGTGCCGTCGGTTTCGTCGCCGATCATGATAAAGCCCTTCTCGGCGCGCATCACGTGCAACCCTTCGGTGCCGTAAGGCGTGATACCGAACTCGGCGCCAGCTTCCATCAGCGCATCCCAGAACGCCCGTCCCTGCGAAGCGGGAACCGCGATCTCGTAGGACAGTTCGCCCGAGAACGAAATCCGGTAAGCGCGGGCGTCGAAATCGCCGATCTTGCCGTCTTTCCACTCCATGAACGCGAGGCCTTCTTTCGAGACATCCATCTCGCCGCCCAGCTTTTCGATCACCTTGCGGGCGTTCGGGCCCACAACCGCGATCTGCGCGTATTGCTCGGTCACGTTCGCGGTATAGACTTTCCAGTCCCACCACTCGCATTGCAGCCAGTCTTCCATCCAGCCGTGGATGCGCTCGGCACCGCCGGTGGTGGTGTGACACAGGAAGGTATCCTCGTCGATGCGTGCAACAACACCATCGTCGATCAGGAAACCGTTCTCGTTACACATCAGGCCATAGCGGCATTTGCCCGGCTTCAGCGTCGACATCATGTTGGTGTACATCATGTCGAGGAACTTGCCCGCGTCGGGGCCCTTGACGATGATCTTACCAAGGGTCGAGGCATCCAGAAGGCCCACGCTGTTGCGGGTCTGGTTGATCTCGCGCTTCACCGCATCGGCGTGGCTCTCGCCTGCTTTCGGGAAGCAGTACGGACGACGCCAGTGGCCAACCGGTTCAAAGAAGGCTTTCTCGTCTTCGTGATAGGCGTGGATCGGGGTCCGGCGCAGCGGTTGGAAGACCGCGTCACGCGCTTCACCAGCAATCGAACCCATCGAGATCGGCGTATAGGGCGGACGGAACGTGGTGGTGCCCACTTCCGGGATCGGTGCATTCAACTGACCCGCCAGCGTGGCAAGGCCGTTGATGTTCGACAGTTTGCCCTGGTCGGTCGCCATGCCCAGCGTGGTGTAACGCTTGGTGTGCTCGACGCTCTCGTAACCCTCTTGGGCCGCGAGACGCACGTCCGACACTTTTACGTCGTTCTGGTAATCCAGCCACGCCTTGATGCGCAGTTCCGGGCCAGCGCCCTGCGGCATGAGCCAGACCGGCTCCATCGCGGCTTCGGCTGCTTCGGCAACGGCAGGCGCAGCAACGCTGCTATCCTGACCAACCGCTTTCGCAGCGGCAACACCGGCGGCATTGGCATCAGCAACGACACCCGCCAGTTCCAGGGGACCATTGGCCGACCCTGCCGGGATCACGAAACCTTCGCCATTCGCGCCTTTCGGCGGACGTGCGGCGTCGGGGCGGAAATGTGCCTGCGCATCATCCCAGATCAGCTTGCCACCGCAATGCGACCACAGGTGCACAACCGGCGACCAGCCGCCCGACATGGCAACCGCGTCACATTTGATCTCTTCCAGCATCGCGCCCTGACCCGCCTGGGCACAGACCACAACACCGGTCACGCGCTTGCCGCCCTTGACCTTGGCGATACCCTTGCCGTTCTCGACACGGATACCAAGCGCCTTGGCCTCATCCGCCAGAGCACCGCCACCCGACGCACGGGCGTCAAGGATCACCGGCACTTCAAGACCGGCCTTTTTCAGAGCAATCGCAGTACGATAGGCGTCGTCGTTGTTGGTGACAACAACGGTACGGTCGCCCACGGACACACCGTAATCCACGGCATAGTCACGAACCGCAGAGGCCAGAACCACGCCCGGAATATCGTTGCCCGCAAACGACAGCGGACGTTCGATGGCACCGGTTGCAGTGATGATCTGCTTGGTCCGGATACGCCACAGGCGGTGGCGCGGGCCGGTGTTCATCGGGGTGTGATCGTTCACACGCTCATAGCCCAGAACATAGCCGTGGTCATAGACACCTGCGCCCATCATGCGGTTGCGCATGGTGACGTTGTCCATGGCCTGCAACTCGGCAACCAGACCGTCGATGTATTCGGCCACCGGCTTGCCGTCGACCTCACCACCGTCAACCGGCGCGCGGCCACCCCAATGCGGGGTCTGTTCCATCAGCAGAACCTTGGCACCCGAGGCACCCGCTGCCTTTGCGGCCTGAAGACCGGCGATACCGCCACCGATCACCACCACGTCGACAAAGGCGTAGAAGTGCTCATAGGTGTCCGCGTCACGATCCTGCGGCGCTTTACCCAGACCCGCCGACTGACGCACAATCGGTTCAAAGACATGCTTCCATGCAAAGCGCGGGAACATGAAGGTCTTGTAGTAGAAACCCGCCGGGAAGAACCGGGTCATGTGGTTGTTGATCGCGCCGATATCGAACTCGAGCGACGGCCAGTGGTTCTGCGAGGTGCAGGTCAGACCATCAAACAGTTCGGTCGTGGTGACGCGCTGGTTCGGTTCGAACTTGCCGCCCTCGCCCAGGTTGACGAGGCCGTTGGGTTCTTCCGAGCCGCTGGCGACAACACCGCGCGGGCGGTGATACTTGAACGACCGGCCGATCATCATCTGGTCATTTGCCAGAAGCGCCGAGGCAAGGCTGTCGCCTTCGTAGCCGGTAAATTGCTTGCCGTTGAAGCTGAACTTGAGCTGTTTGCCCTTGTTCAGCAGACGGCCGCCTGATGCGAGACGCGTGCTCATGCGAATTCCCTCCAGGTCCAGCCGGGATACTTGGCCGAAATCTTGTCTTTGATCTCCTGAGGCGGCTCCAGCGTCTGTGCCGAATAGGTGCCAAATACCTCAAGGGTCATGGTGCAACGGGCGGCGTGAAAGAACTTGCCGCAGCCGTTCGAATGGCGCCAACGCTCAAAGTGAACCCCTTTCGGGTTTTCACGCATGAACAGGTAACCTTCGAAGTCGTCATCCGACGAACCGGGACCGAAACGTTTCAGGTGCGCTTCACCTTCCGCGTGCAGTTCGGTTTCCTCGGCCTCTACGCCGCAATAGGGGCATTGAAGAGTAAGCATATCCTGTCCCCTTCCCTTAGTGAGCCACGCCGGCCGCGACGGATTCGTCGATAAAGCGGCCTTCGATGAAGCGTTCCATGCCGAACTCGGCACTCAGCGGACCCGGTTCGCCCTTGGCGATCAGCTCGGCTGTCGCCCAGCCGCCACCCGGAATGGCCTTGAAGCCGCCGGTGCCCCAGCCCGCGTTGATAAAGCAGTTGCCCAGAGGCGTCTTGCCGATCACCGGCGACCGGTCGCCGGTCACGTCCACGATACCGCCCCACTGGCGCAGCATCTTCAGACGCGAGACCATCGGGAAGGTTTCGCACAGCGCGCGCACCGTTTCCTCGATGTGGTGGAAAGACCCACGCTGGGTGTAGTTGTTGAACCCGTCGGTACCACCGCCGATCACCATCTCGCCCTTGTCCGACTGGGACATGTAGCCATGCACGGTGTTGGCCATGACGACCACGTCCATGCAGGGCTTGATCGGCTCGGAAACCAGCGCCTGAAGCGCAACGCTTTCCATCGGCAGACGGAAGCCCGCCATATCGGCCAGCGCTCCCGAGTTGCCCGCCACGACAAGACCCAACTTATCACAGTCGATCGGCCCCTTGGTGGTGTCGACGCCCTTGACCATGCCGCCCTCGGACCGAACGCCGATGACTTCGCATTTCTGGATGATGTCCATGCCCATGTCGGAACACGCACGCGCATAGCCCCAGGCCACCGCATCGTGACGACCTGTGCCGCCGCGTTCCTGCCAGAGGCCACCCAGAACGGGATAGCGCGGGCCATCAAGGTTGATGATCGGCACCAGTTCCTTGACGCGCTCGGGACCGATGAACTCGGTCTTGACGCCTTGCAGGGCATTGGCGTGGGCGGTGCGCTGGTAACCGCGAACCTCGTGCTGGGTTTGCGCCAGCATGATCACGCCACGCGGGCTGAACATCACGTTGTAGTTCAGGTCCTGCGACATGGTCTCGTAAAGCGAACGCGCCTTTTCATAAAGCGCCGCCGAGGGATCCTGAAGATAGTTCGAGCGAATGATGGTCGTGTTACGGCCGGTGTTGCCGCCGCCAAGCCACCCTTTCTCGATGATTGCAACATTGGTGATGCCGAAGTTCTTACCAAGATAGAACGCCGTGGCGAGACCATGTCCCCCCGCGCCTACGATGATCACATCGTATTTCTTCTTGGGTTCCGGCGAACGCCACGCGCGTTCCCAACCGGTGTGGTACCGGGCGGCCTCGCGGGCGATGGCAAAAGCTGAGTAACGTCTCATGATGATGATTCCGATCTGGGACGGGTATTGGAAGATTAATGTACCTTCACATGCCGTTTCACCCGGTTCAAACCGTCGGTTTGGCGAACGGTTGCGACATGTTCATGTTTCCTTGACTTTTGCCCTTTTTACCGCCCCCCCGAAGATATAGATGAAGGGCAATGACCACAGGAGGCCTCCATGCTGTTCTGGATTACCGCCATTGCCCTGACATTGATCGTCGCGCTCTTGCTCGGGCTTGCCATCCTGCGCGGACGCACCGGAAGCGAACCGCCCGCGGCCTATGACCTGCGTGTCTACCGCGATCAGCTCAAGGAAGTTGACAAGGATCTGGCCCGTGGCGTGATCGAAGAGGCCGACGCCGAGCGTGTGCGTGCGGAAATCTCCCGCCGCATCCTTGCCGCCGACGCCCAGCTCAAGGAAGGCGGCGATACCGGCGGCCAACCCACTGGCGCGGGGCGCGTGGTCGCCGTTCTCATGGCTCTGTTCGTCGTCGCTGGCGGCCTTGGTCTTTATTCCTCGCTTGGCCAACCGGGCTTTGAGGATGCCCCCCTTCAGGCACGTATCGACGCCGCCAAGGCAAAACACGACAGCCGCCCCGTTCAGGCCGCTTTTGAGGCCACCCTGCCCGTCACCCCCGGCCAGACACCTGACGGCGAATATGCCGAACTTATTGAAAAACTTCGCTCCAGCGTCGCCGAACGCCCCGACGACCTGCAAGGCCAGATCCTGCTGGCCCGTAACGAGGCCAACCTCGGCAACCTCAAGGCCGCCTACGAGGCACAGGCCGCCGTCCTGCGCATCAAGGGCGACGAGGCGAACATCGACGACTACCTGACCCACGCCCAGCTCTTGATCAGCGCCGCCGAAGGCTATGTCTCTCCCGAAGCAGAAGCCTCGCTGCGCAGGGTCATGGAACGCGATCCCCGCAATCCGCTGGCACGTTACTACTGGGGTCTGATGCTGTTGCAGAATGACCGCCCCGACAGAACCTTCCGTCTCTGGGAACAGCTTCTGCGCGACAGCACCCACGACGCCCCCTGGGTCCCGCCCATCCGCCAGAGCCTGCCGGAACTGGCCTGGTTCGCGGGCGTCGACTACCAACTGCCCCCTGCCGCCCCCACCGGCGGCCCGACCGCAGAAGACATGCAGGCTGCCTCGGAAATGAGCGCCGAAGAACAAAGCGAAATGATCCGTGGCATGGTCTCGAGCCTCGCCGAACGCCTCAACACCGAAGGCGGCACGCCGCAGGAATGGGCGCGTCTCATCGGGGCCTACGGCGTTCTGGGTGAACAGGACCGCGCCATCGCCATCTGGAACGAAGCCCAGGACGTCTTTGCCGCAAACGAAGAGGCCCTCGCCATCGTACGCGGCGGCGCCGTGCAGGCCGGGATCGCCTCGGAATGAACCATCTTTTCGAAACCGTCGAAGACATCCTGCCCGCCATTTCCAACATGCAGGCCCTGATGGGCCTCGATCTTGGCACCAAGACAATCGGCGTGGCGCTTTCCGACAGCTTTCAAACGGTTGCCACTCCGATGGAAACCGTTAAGCGCAAGAAATTCGGCATCGATGCCGCCCGCCTTCTGGAAATCATCGACCAGCGCAGTGTCGGCGCCATCGTCCTTGGCCTGCCCCGCAACATGGACGGCACCGAAGGCCCGCGCTGCCAATCCACCCGCGCCTTTGCCCGCAATCTCGCGAAGCTGACACCGATTCCGATCTGTTTCTGGGATGAACGCCTGTCGACTGTTGCCGCAGAAAGGGCCCTTCTTGAGGCGGATACGACTCGCAAACGTCGCTCAGAGGTTATCGACCACGTCGCGGCCTCCTATATCCTTCAGGGAGCATTGGACAGGATGCGACACCTGAGGAGCGCGCAATGAAGGCAACGCAAGCGGAAAAAGACAAGGTCTGGAAGCGGAACGAGGTGGAAAGCCCCTGCATTCAGGTCTGCGTGATCCACAAGGAAGAGCGCCTGTGCACCGGATGCCTGCGCTCGATTGACGAGATCACCCGCTGGTCCCGCATGGAACCGGATGAACGCAGCGCCATCATGGACGAACTGCCCTCACGCGCACCGCGCCTGCGCAAACGTCGCGGCGGCCGCGCCGCCCGCACTCAGGGCTGATCTAGCCAGGCTTCGGCCCCACCGGCAATCTCGGGACGGAAATAGGCGATGATCCGGTTCTCCGGATCACCCTCGCACCTTGCCTCCCACCCCTTTACCCCATGCACAGCCAACCGGTGCATCAGATAACATTCGCCGGGCCGCGCATGCACTTCGACCATCGGGCAGGTCTCGAAAGCCCGTTTCCGCGCGGCGACATAGGCGTCGGTGATATCCACCCTGCCCCAGTCCGCGCGCGGCACATCCTTTAGGAAATCCGCCATTCCGGCACGGATCACCTCGTGACTTCCCTCCCAAACCACCAGCGGCGCCGCATCTGCCGGCGCATCGTTCATCGGGATGCCAAGGATAAACGCATGTGGCTCGGCAATGGTCCGGCGGCGATCCGGCCCCTCGAATTTCAACCCGTCCACATGTGCCGCAAACCGCCTGTCGCGATACCGGAAACCCGCCTCGCTCTCGCCCCGTCTCGGACGCGGATAACCGGGGCTCACAACCGACACCTGCGCGCGGTGCAGCGGGGGCATGGCCCCAAAAGTCTCGTGAATGAAATCAACCGCTTGCCCCGCCAACGGCTGGCCGGACACCGCGCCGCTCTCGTCATTGTGCAGGGCATCGACACCGATGAACCACGTATCCTCGCAATCCCACCATTCGGCCAGCGCGGGATCTTCCATCGACGCAATCGCATGTGGCAACGCCGCCTCGACCCAGGCCGCAATGCCCGCATCCCAGCCGAACCGCGTCCAGCCACGCGCCGCCAGCGCGCTTACCATCCAAAGGCCTTTCGCAGCATGTTAATCGCGACCAGTGTCAGGAACACCGCAAACACCCGCTTGAGCGGCTTGGGGTCCATCGCGTGGGCGAGCTTTACCCCCAAAGGCGTGGTGATCAGCGTCATCGCAATGATCAGCACAAAGGCCGGGATATTCACTGCACCAACAGTATAAGGCGGTCGTGTCGCCGGATCGATCTCGAGAAACAGGAACCCAAGCACCGACGGCGCCGCAATAATCACGCCAAAACCCGCCGCCGTGGCAACCGCGCGGTGAATGGGCGTGTTGAACAGGCTCATCAGCGGAACGCCGAAACTGCCTCCACCGATCCCCATCAGCACCGACAGGAACCCGACACCGGGGCTCAGAACGGCGCGCGTCACGCCTTTGGGCATCGCCTGTCCAAGACGCCACTCGGACTTGCCGAACCCCATGTAGAGGCCGATCACGATACCGAGACAGCCAAAAATTCCCTGCAACGTCACCGACCGCAGCGACGACGCCACCAGAACGCCCAGAACCGCGCCAATCGCGATCCCGATGGCCCAGCCGCGCAGGATATCCCAATCCACCGCGCCCTTCTTGTTATGGCTCAGCACCGAACGCACCGAAGTCACCACGATCGTCGCCAGCGAGGTCGCCAGACAGACCTGCATCAACTGCGGTCCTTCATAGCCAAGGCCACTGAACGCATAGAAAAACGCCGGCACAAGAACGATACCGCCGCCAACGCCCAACAGGCCCGCAAGCACACCGGCAAACCCACCGATGACCACCAGCATTGCGGCCATCGGCAGCAAACTCGACATTTCAGGCATCACGCGCTCCTCGCCTCAGACCCATCAAATTCCGCCACATGCGCGAGGGCTTCCTCGACAAGCGCAACACCGGCGCCCGGCTTGGTTGCGTTCTCCGACAGCACCCGCCGCCACGCCCGCGCCCCGGGACGCCCCGAGAACAGGCCCAGCATGTGACGGGTAATCTGGTGCAGCTTCCCCCCGCCGTCCAGATGCCGCTCGATATAAGGCAGCATTTCCCTCACGGCATCATGCGCCGTGATCTGGTGCGTACCGCCATAAATCCGACGATCCGCCTCGACAAGAATGTCTGCAGGGTTGTGATAGGCCGCCCGCCCGATCATCACCCCGTCCAGCCCCGCGGCCAGCAACTCTTCGGCAAGATCAAGCGAGGCAATACCCCCGTTGATCGAGATATGCAGATGCGGATAAGCCGCCTTCATGCGTTTCACGAGGTCATAGTCCAAGGGCGGAATATCGCGGTTCTCCTTCGGGCTCAGCCCCTGAAGCCAGGCCTTGCGCGCATGGATCGTGAACCGCGTCACCCCCGCCGCCGAGGTCTTCTCGAGGAAATCCGGCAAAACCTCTTCCGGTTCCTGCTCATCAACGCCGATCCGGCACTTGATCGTCACCTCGACGTCACTGGCCTCTGCCATCGCAGCCACACATTCCGCCACCAGCTCAGGCTGGCGCATCAACACCGCCCCGAAGGTGCCCGACTGCACCCGGTCCGACGGGCAGCCGACATTGAGGTTGATCTCGTCATACCCCACATCCGCCCCAAGCCGCGTCGCCTTGGCCAACTCCTGCGGATCTGACCCGCCCAACTGCAAGGCCACCGGATGTTCCTCGGGGTTATAGTCCAGAAGATGCAACGCGCCGCCCTGCACCAACGCCGGCGCCGTCACCATCTCGGTATAAAGCAGCGCCTCGCGCGACAGGATACGGTGCAGATACCGACAATGCCGGTCTGTCCAGTCCATCATGGGCGCAACGCTCAACCGCGCTGCGTGCCGCACTTCGGCAAACCCTGATCTTGCTTGGCTTTTCGGCCCCATCGTCTTCACCGTTTTCCTCATTTAGGCCCCGCGCGCCCCCGTTTCCGGACACAGCCCCAAAGAATGTCGCATTGAAGCCGCCGTGTAGCACTGTTCCCAATGCAAATTCCAGCACCTCAAATCACACTGTCGTGCGGACCGCGAAGCCGCGCCAGCCCTGCCCTCACTATGAGTTCGTTTCAGTTTGAAACGCCCTTCACCATTACTTAGTTCGAAAAAACCTCGAACACGTCCCCTTGCAAGGCTTGCAGTCGAAGTACTGCTCGCGCAATAGCGCCACCTAACAAGAATACACGATAACACCAGGCGAGCTGAAGGCCGCCGGAAAACGAAAAACAGGTGGATTACGAAGAAATGTGGTGCCCCCACACGGACTCGAACCGCGGACCTACTGATTACAAATCAGTTGCTCTACCAGCTGAGCTATAGGGGCACTGGCACGCGTTTAAGCGCAAAAAATGGGGGCTGCAAGTGTTAAGTTGATCACCGGTTTGCGCGCGCCAAAAAACCGACCGCGACCATCCCCACAAGCACGATCATGATCGCGCCGGGGCTGGCATCGCCGAGGTTTTCCAGACTGGCCTGATCATGCACCCGCGTGGCCAGCGTATCAAAGTTGAAAGGCCGCAAAAGCATGGTCGCGGGCAATTCCTTGACACAGTCCACGAACACCAGAAGCAGCGCTGACCCAACCGTGGCACGGATCAGCGGGAAATAGACCACCCGCAGCGTCTGTCCCCGCGTCCGCCCAAGCGAGCGCGCCGCCCAGGGCAGGCTTGGCGAGACACGTCCCATCGCACCATCCGCCGCCCCCTGGGCAATCGCGAAGAATCGCACGCAATAGGCCAGGATGATGGCAAAGGCCGATCCCGTCAGCAAAAGTCCCGTCGGTCGACCCGTCACCACCTCGATGAAGTCGGCCAGTCGGTTGTCGACCTGCGCCAGAGGGATCAGGATGCCCACCGCCAGAACGGCCCCGGGCGCGGCGTAACCGATGGTTGTTAGTGGCAACAACAGGCGCGGCAAGGTCTTGCCCGACAAGCGCACGCCGTAGACAAGGAACACGCCCGCAAGCACCGTGATCACCGCCGCGATGCTGCCCACCACCAGCGTGTTGCGCAGCGCCTGCAACAGCGCGGGATCGCGCCACAAATCGGCATTCTCCAGTGCGTGTGACAGGATCACCCCAACCGGCAGCACGAACCCCACCGCGAGCGGAATCAGGCACAGGCCCGTGGCGACCCAGCCCCAAACGCCTGCAAGCGCCACGAGGCGCGGTGGCTGGTGGCGCGTGGTCATGGAATAGAACTGCAACTTGCGACGGCTCAGCTTTTCCAGCGTCACGAGGAAAATCACCAGCACAAGAACCACGGTCGCGATCTGCGCCGCACCGCCGGCATTGTTGCTCTCCAGCCAGACACTGAAGATCCCGGTGGTCAGGGTCTGCACCGCGAAATAGTCCACCGTGCCGAAATCATTCACCGTCTCCATCATCACGATGGCGGACCCGGCCGCAATCGCGGGGCGCGCCAACGGCAGGCCGACGCGGAAGAACCGCCCCAGGGCGCCGACACCCAGCGAGCGGGCCACCTCTTCTCCCGCCCCCGACTGTTCGCGGAAGGCCGCGCGGGCAAGAATGTAGACATAAGGGAACATCGCCACCGAAAGCACGATGATCGCCGCCCCCATCGAGCGGATCTCGGGGAACCAATAGTCGCGCGCGCTGCTCCATCCGAACGCCGCCCGCATCCCTGTCTGGACCGGACCCGCATACTCAAGGAAATCCACCAGCGCATAGGCCCCGACATAAGCCGGGATCGCCAGCGGCAACAAAAGCGCCCATTGCAGCCATCCCGAACCCGGGAACGTATAGCGGCTCACCAGCCAGGCCGCGCCTGTGCCGATACTGGCCGCCAGAAGCCCGACGCTCAGCATCAGGATCAGCGTGTTGCGAAGGTAACGCGGTAAGGTGGTCGAGATCAGGTGCCCCCAGATATTCTCGGACGGAAACAGCGCCATGTAGAACACGGCGCAGATCGGCAACAGCACGATCACCGCAATCGTCAGCGCCCCGGCAGACCAGGGGCTGGGCAGCCGCGGTTTGCGTGCGGCGGGCGACATCTGGGTTTGGATCTCGGTCATGGCCCCCTGTTGCCTGAATCTGGTTTCACTGTCCAGAAACGAAGATATAATACGCCAAACTGATCAAAAAACACCGGATACTCATGCAGGTCGTACTCCACACCGGGGCGCATTTCACGGACGATGACAAGCTCCTGAAATCTCTGGCAAAAAACACCGAAATGTTTGCCGAACGCGGTATTTCCCTGCCCAAACCCAGGAGTTACCGCGCCGACATGCGCTCAACCCTCGGCGCGGTGCAGAATACGGCGCAACGTGACGAACTGCGTGCCCGCTTCCTCGACAACCTCGTTGACAAGTCGGTGAAGTCTCCCGATCGCATCCTTATGTCGCACAGCAACTTCTTCGGTGTGCCCAAGATCGCGATCCGCCAGAACATGATCTATCCCGATGCCGCGGACCGGCTGCTCGATTTCTGCAACATCTTTGAACAGGACGAGGTCGAGATCTTCCTCGCGATCCGCAACCCGGCCACCTTCCTGCCGGCGATGCTGGGGGGCACCCCCTGCAAGAGCATTGATGACCTGACCAACAATTCGATCCCGACCGCCCTGCGTTGGTCCGAACTGGTCACGCGCATCCGCGCCGCCGTCCCGCAGGCATCCCTTACCGTCTGGTGCAACGAAGACACCCCGCTCTTGTGGGAAGAACTCCTGCGTGAAATGGCCGGGCTCGACGCGACCCAGCCCATCAAGGGCGGCAACGATCTGCTGGACGAGATCATGTCAAAAGAAGGCATGAGCCGCTACCAGTCCTACATCGACAGCCACCCGGGCATGACCGAAATGCAAAAACGCCGCGTGATCGCGGCGTTCCTGGACAAGTTTGCCCTTGATGACGAGCTTGAGGAAGAACTGGATATTCCCGGCTGGACCGAGGATTTCATCGACGCTCTGACGGAAATCTACGACGAAGACCTCTACGAGATGTCCCGCCTGCCCGGCGTCAACCTGATCATGCCCTGACGCGGCCTGCGCCCGGGCATGGGCATGGATCACATGCCCAGCGCTTCCTTGTACATTTCCATCACCGCTTCTTCCTCGGCGATGTCATCCTTGTCGCGCTTGCGCAGCGCGATGATCTTGCGCATCACCTTGGTGTCATAGCCACGCGATTTCGCCTCGGCCATCACCTCTTTCTGCTGGTCGGCGATGTCCTTCTTCTCCATCTCCAGCCGTTCGAACCGCTCGATGAACTGGCGCAGTTCGCCCGCGGTTACGCGATAGCTCGAATCCGGCGAGTTGGCTTCTTCGGTGACGTAGTCGTTCATATGGCCTCCAGGCGATGGTTTGGCGTTTTATCAGGCCCGCAACCTATCCCCCCGCCCCCACCGCCGCAAGACGCCAAAAACGGGTGACGGCGGGAAAATGCACGCCCCTTTTCCACCCCGCCGCTTGCCCCGCGCCGACACTTCCGCTAGGCCATCGCGGAACCGGTTTTACCGCGCCCGCCACAAGGCAGGGGTGCAACTCGAAAAGGATGACAGCATGCAATGGCTTGTCTGGGGCGGTGCCCTTGTTTCGCTTATCGGCCTCTGCGGCCTCATTCTGTCGATCGTCAAGGTCGCCAAGGCCCGCAACGCTGGCCTCAGCGATGAAGAGCTACGGGTAGCCGTTCAAAAGGTGATGCCCCTGAACCTCGGCTCGCTTTTCCTGTCGGTCATCGGCCTTATGCTGGTGATCCTTGGTCTCTTCCTCGCCTAGGCATTGAGGGCGTCAAAGCCCTGCCCGTTCTTGATCAGCTCGTCAAAGACCGGCTCAAGCCGCCAGAACACGCCGTCCATCGGCGCGTTCTTCTCGATGTCGCGCTTCACGGTCAGCAACCCTGCCAGATCCGCCGACTTCATCGGCCCGCCATGCCAGCGCGGGAAACCGTAGGCCAGCATCATCACCACGTCGATATCCGACGGCCGCGTGGCAATCCCCAGCCGCAACAGGCGCGCCCCCTCGTTGGCCATCGCCGCAAGACAGGCGTGCTGGATCTCCTCGGCTGAAAACCCGCGCGCCCTGATCCCAAGGCGCTCACGTTCGTGGCGCAGGATCTCGATCACCTCCGGATCAGGCACGCCAGCGGATTTCGGACCGTCATAAAGATAAAACCCCTTGCCGCTGTCACGCCCCTCGCGCCCGGCCTCAAGCAGAAGTCCGGCGAACCGGATATTGCGTTCGCCTTCGCCCCCCTGCATGGCTCTGGCCTGCCGCTCTCCAAGGCTGCTGTTCAGGCCCTCGACGTCCATCACCTGATAGGGGCCCTTGGCCATGCCCCAGTCGCGCATCGCCTCGTCTACAAGGTAGGGCGTCGTGCCCTGCTCAACCAACAGGTCCGCCGCGTGCCGATAGGCCCCAAGAATGCTGCGCCCGATATGCGCCACGCCGCCGCCCGCACGCACCGGCACCTTGCCCATGCGCCGCACAACATCCACCGCCGTCATCACCGCATCCGCCCCGGACTGCGTTCCGGCCACGACCTCGACAATCCGCCCGATGCGCACCGGTCGCGAGAACCGCAGGCCCACCACGTTCTGCGGGTCCTCGGTCATCTCCGCCAACTCGCGCACATCCGTCCACAGCGACGTGGTCGCCAGCACCGTGTCCTCCCGGATCACCGCATCCAGCTGCGAATAGACCCGCTGCTTGATCTCGCGTTTCTCCGGCACTGCTTCGATCACCATGTCCACGTCCGCAAGGGCCACGAAATCACTATGCCCGCTCAGCCGCGCCAAACCGCTTTCGACGTCCTGTGCGGAAATCTTGCCGTTGCGCGCCTGCCGGTTCAGCATGTTGGAAATCTGGTCAACCCGGTTGCGCGCGATCTGTTCCGAGTTCTCGACAATAAGCACCTCGTACCCAGCCGCGAGACAGGCCAGCACCACGCCAGTGCCCTGTCGCCCGCTGCCCACGATACCAATGCGGCGCACCGCCCGGCGACGCCCCGCCTCCAGTTCGGGAAACTTGGCCGCCTTGCGCTCGGCAAAGAACGCGTGCCGCAACGCCGCGCTCTGGTCCGAGGACACCAGCGTCTCGAAAGCCGCCCGCTCGAAAGTCAGCCCCTGCGCGAACGGCAAAAGCTCTGCCACCTCGACACAGTTGATGATCTCGGCAGGCGCAAGTTCCGGGTGTTCGGCAATCGCGCTGCGCCGCGACGCCACCGCCTTCTGATACCCAATGGGATCGGCAAACCCCTGCATCGCGTCTTTCGTCGGGCGCACCGGCGCGCCCTCTGCAATCAGCTCCTCGGCAAAGCGCAGCGCCTCCGCCTCGAGTTCCCCCTCAACGATCCGGTCGAAATAGCATTCCGCTGTCTTCGATGACGCCTCGATCGGCTTGCCCGACAGCATCAGGTCCAGCGCCGCAGACGCCCCGGCCAGCCTCGGCGTGCGCTGCGTCCCCCCGGCTCCGGGCAGGATGCCCAATGTCACTTCCGGCAGGCCAACTCGCGCCCCCGTCACAGCGATCCGGTAATGCGCCGACAAGGCCACCTCGAACCCGCCGCCCAGCGCAGTGCCATGCAGCGCCGCCACAACCGGCTTGCTCGATGCCTCAATCAGGTTGCAGACCTCGGGAAGCCAGGGATCGATCGGCGGCGCGTTGAACTCCGAGATATCCGCCCCCGCCGGAAAGGTCCGTCCGCGCCCTAGGATCACGATGGCCTTTACGGTGTCGTCGGCCAGCGCACGGTCCAGACCCGCCACAAGCCCCTGCCGCACCGCCACCCCAAGGGCGTTCACCGGCGGGTTGTTCACTGCAAGAACCGCAACCTCGCCTTTGACAAGGTATTCGACCGCGTCCTCCATACCGTCGTTCCCCTACTCTCAATACACGTACTGTAATTCCCCTCCACAGTACGAAGCCCCACGCTCAAAGCAAGAAAACAAACAGAAAAATGGCACCCGCAGTCTCCCGCGAGTGCCATTTTGCAAGTCTGCCGATCCGATCAGATCGGCATGTTGTCGAATGCGTCTTCCACTTCCTCGTCGACCAGTTCAAGGTCGCGGGTCCGCAGATGCGCCGGAACTTTGCCGCCGCGTATACGAATATTTTCCAAAAGTCGGTGCAGGTCCTGGTGCAGGTTGTACCGCTCATCACCCTCTGCTGCTTCGATTTCCGGCAACAGGGCTTCGGCCTTGGCCAGAAGGTCTTCAATAGTCATTTTCTTGGTTCCTCCTCAAAAAACCAACTCACCCGGCCGTTGCAGCCGCGCAATTCTTACACAATGGCGCATCAGGCAGCACATCCAACCTTTCAGCCGAGATGTCGTCCCCACAACGCACGCAAATGCCGTATTCTCCGTCACGAATGCGTTTGAGTGCTGCACGAATACGCAGAATCTCATCTTGGCCACTCTGGCCCAACTGCTCGAGAACTTCGTCGCCTTCCCGCTCGACAGCCATCTCTTCCCAATCTTTCGAGTTGGGTGCGTCCAACTCTTCCTCGATCAGGTGCAGCCTTTCATCCAGCTCCGACAGGCGCTTCAAAAGGGCTTTTTTGCGGGTCGTTACATCGGTCATCACGTCTTCCTCAAAATGCGCCCACAGACTGACACGTTCCGGTTGATCTGGCATTGATATAGGTCAACGCAACACTTCCTCTTGATACATATGCGCAAAATAATATATGTCTTTCTGCAAACGGAGGATTCTCGATGACGCCAGAAGTAACCGCCTTTTTTGACAATGCGACGAACACGATCTCGTTCGTGGTAAAAGACCCCGAAGGCGCATCCTGCGCCATCATCGACAGCGTGCTCGACTTCGACTACTCGTCAGGCCGCACCAGCACCGCCTCGGCCGATGAGGTCATCGCCTACGTCAAGGACAACAACCTCAACGTCGAATGGCTGCTTGAAAGCCACGTCCACGCCGATCACCTCTCCGCCGCGCCCTATATCCAGGAACAGGTGGGCGGCAAGATCGGCATCGGCAAGAACATCACCATCGTTCAGGACACTTTCGGCAAGGTCTTCAACGAAGGCACCGAGTTCCAGCGCGACGGCTCGCAGTTCGACCAGCTCTTCACCGAGGGCGACAGCATCATGATCGGCCAGATGCGCTGCGACGTGCTGCACACCCCGGGCCATACCCCCGCCTGCCTGACCTATGTGATTGGCGATGCCGCCTTTGTGGGCGACACCCTCTTCATGCCCGATTTCGGCACCGCCCGCTGCGATTTCCCCGGTGGCTCCTCCGAGATCCTGTACCAGTCGATCCAGAAGATCCTCGCCCTGCCCGACGAGACCCGTATCTTCGTGGGCCACGACTACAAGGCCCCGGGTCGCGATGAATACGCGTGGGAAACCACCGTCGCGGAACAGCGGGCGCGCAACATCCACGTTGGCGAGGGCAAGGACAAGGACGCCTTTGTCGAAATGCGCGACGCACGCGACGCCACCCTCGACATGCCCAAGCTCATCATCCCCTCGCTTCAGGTCAACATGCGTGCTGGCCAGATGCCCGAACCGGATGAAAAGGGCGATGTCTTCCTGAAAGTGCCGGTCAACAAACTCTGACCCCTTTCCCAAAACACACCGGTGGCGCGTCCAAATGCGGATAGGGCGCGCCACCTCATAGTCTCGCATCAGGACCAAGAGGAAATGCGATGTTTGAATCTATCCCAGTTGATTGGATCTGGGGGCTGGTTGGCGGCCTCCTGATCGGCACCGGCGGTGCCGTCTACCTTCTTGCCAACGGGCGCGTCATGGGCGCCAGCGGTATCATCGGCGGCCTTGTCGATGGCTCGGGCCGCAGCTCGGCCATGGAACGCATTGTCTTTCTGATCGGGGTCTTCCTGCTGCCGAACGTGCTGAAACCGCTCTACCGCCCCTTCGAAACCCACGCCAGCGAGAACCTCGCCGTGCTGGTTGCAGCGGGTCTCCTTGTCGGCATCGGCACCCGTATCGCCAATGGCTGCACCTCCGGACACGGGGTCTGCGGCATCTCGCGCCTGTCGCTGCGCGGCATGGTCGCCACCGTCTTCTACATCATGGCAGGTGGCCTGACCGTGGTCCTCTTCCGTCACATTCTGGGGGTGATCTGATGCAGCGCCTTGTGTTTGCTTTCATCGCGGGTGGCCTGTTCGGTGCCGGCCTCTTCGTCTCCGGCATGACCGACACCACCAAGGTACAGGGCTGGCTTGATGTCTTCGGCACCTGGGATCCGACCCTTGCCTTCGTGATGGGCGGGGCAATCCTGCCCATGGCCATCGCCTGGATGCTCACCAAGGGCCGCCGCCCCATCGTCGGCGGAGAGTTCCCCACCCCGCCGGAACCCAAAATCGGCCGCAACCTCGTTCTGGGCTCGGTCCTCTTCGGGGCCGGCTGGGGCCTCGCCGGCCTCTGCCCCGGACCGGCCGTTGCCTCTCTGTCTTATGGCGGTTGGCCGCACTGGGTCTTCCTCGTGGCCATGCTGGCCGGGATGTGGGCCGCGCCGATGGTGCGCTCGCAACTGGACAAGGCGGTTCCAGCCGAGTAATCGAGAGCATCATGGATATTCGTCAGATCACGCCCCGATACTTCGTTGCCCCGCAAATCTCGGCCGAGGACGTTGCCGCCCTCGCCGACGCAGGGTTCACACATGTCATCTGCAACCGCCCCGATGCCGAGGTTCCGCCCTCCCATCAGGCCGATGCCATCGGTGACGCGGTAACGGCGGCCGGGCTGACCTTCGTGGTCAACCCTCTGACCCATGACACCATGACGCCCGACCGCTGCGCCCTGCAACGCAAGACGCTGGAAGAGGCCCCCGGCAAGGTTCTGGCCTATTGCGCATCCGGCACCCGCTCGACGGTGTGTTGGTCGCTGGGTCACGCCGATACCCTCACCGTTGACGAAATCGTCAACGCCGCTGCACAGGGCGGCTATGACATGCGTCCGCTCGCACCGCGCATCGCCTCGCTCGCGTCAGGCGGTTAAGGCGATATCATCTTCGGCCAAGCCCTCTCCCGATAACAGATCTTCCAGATCATCGAGGGCTTCGCCGTCTTCCATACCAGTCTCAAGATCCATCATCGGCATATCAAGGGCCACCTCCGGCAAATCCGACAGGTCAGGTTCGGCCACCCGCGCCTCTTCATGCATCTGCACGAAGGCCGTCGCATCTCTTTCACCGCCCTCTTCGCCCCGTCCGGCCTGCCCGATCAGCCGCACAGCCCGCGCGCCGTTCATCTGGCCAAGCGTGACCTGCGCCGACACGCCCCCCTCTTCCATCACAAGCCAGGTCCGATCCAGCACGCCGGCCTCAAGCGGGATCGTCTCGCCAACCGCGAGGCCCTGAAGCTGCGAAAGCGGAAGCTGCACCCGCGCCAGCACCGCATCCAGCGTCACATGGGCCGAAAGCACGCCCTGCCGCACGGTCTCTGACGCCGCATCCCCGCCCTCTTGCTCCTCTGCTGGTTCCACATGGTCGGGAAAGGCCATGACAAGGCGTCCTTCGCGCGCGCCACCGGCAAGGGACACCTCCATCTCGAACAGGTGATACAACCCGTCCCCCAGCGCCAGAACAAGTGTTCGCGCCTCTGGCACCATCGCCCCGAAGGCATAGTTGCGCCCCCAGAACGACGTATCCGCCGTCTCGAGGCTCTGCGAATACCGCGCCAGCGCATCATCCAGAAGCGGTGCCATCAACGCCGCATCCACCCGTGTCGGCAGCCGCTCGCCCGCGCCTTGCGGCAACACGGTGCCGATGGTCTGATGCTCGACCACGCCACCCAACACCGGGGTTTCGATCGCGACACCTGCGGCGGGCCTCCCCTCAAGAAGCGCCATGAACCCAAAACCGGCAAACAGTTCACGCAGGTCCTCGTGTTTGACCGATGACTGCCGCACCGACCGCACCTCGAGCGGCACCCCAAGGCTGTCCTGCGCCGCCGTCTCAAGCGCGCGCCGCATCAGCCGCGCCACCGGCACGGCCCGCACCGTTCCCGCGCTGCCCTTGGGCGTCGCCATCTTTCGCAAGACCGATTTTTCGTCCTGTTCCGTCATTGCCTGCTGCCTGACACGAGTATCACCCCAGTCTAGGCACACGAGGTTACCAGAGGCTTTACAACACCCCTATTCCGCCGCCTTGCGCAACGTCCTTGGAACGATCACCCGAAACGCAGCACCGCCCTGTCCCGGCAGATAGTTCACCGACCCGCCAAGCCGCGCCATGATCTCGCGGCAGATCGCCAGCCCAAGCCCCGCGCCGCCGGCTTTCATCTCCCCGACCCGCGCGAACTTCTCAAAGATAACCGCCTGATCTTTCTTGGAAATACCCGACCCGTTGTCCACGAAATCCACCAGCACCGAGGCCCCGTTCTGCACAACACGAATGGTCAGCGCGGGCGCCTCTGCATCACAGTATTTGCGCGCGTTGGCGATCAGGTTGATGAACACCTGGCTCAGGCGATCCAAATCGGTATTCAGCGCCACCGCCTCCTTGACCTGATCCCGGCGCACGGTAAAGCCATCACTGCCCGCACCAGTCAGCGCCGAGGCCAGCGCATGATCCAGAAGCGCGCCCAGATCACCGGTCTGCACGTTCAGGTTCACCTGCCCGTTTTCAAGCACACTCAGGTCCAGCAGGTCATCCAGAAGCCGCGTCAGACGCAACGCCTCGTCATGGATGATCGAGGAATATTTGACCTTCTCGACTTCACTCAGCCGCTCGCTGTCCCGAAGAATTTCCGAGAACGCCCGGATCGAGGTCATCGGTGTGCGCAACTCGTGGCTCACCTGGCTCAGGAAGGCATCCTTCTGCACCGAAATCTCGGTCAGCTTCTCGTTGGCCTGCCGCAGCTGCCGCGCAGTCCGGCTCTGCTCTTCCGACTTGGCCTCAAGACGGCTGGAATACTCCATCATCTGCGCGGTTTCATCCGCCACCGCCATCAGGTCTTCCACCGAAACCGAAGCGCCGCCAACAATCTGGCCAATCATCGCATGGGCCGTCGCCGCCCCGACCGACCCCGACAACTCCCGCTCCAGCACCAGCAGGAAATCCGGGCTGGGCTCGGGCAGGTAACCGCCCACACCCTGCCGCTGGGCCTCGCTTTCAAACAGGATCTGCGCCTCGCGAGCACCAAGAATACGCTGCGACATCACCATCAGGTCTTCACTCTGCGCAAAGCTGCCGCTCCAGCTCTGGAGGTTCTCCGTGTGTTCGTAAACATTCACGAACTGCGCGCCCTGTAAACGCTCAAGCGGGGTTGGAAACCCGATCAGGGACGCAAGGAAAAACACAACTGAATTCAGCGATATAGACCACAGAACTGCATGGACCAGCGGATCCATTCCCTCGATCCCGAACAACGCATAGGGCCGCAGCCAATCAATCCCGAAGATCCCGTGCTCCATAACGGTTTCCGGGATCAGAACGCCGGGGCCGAAGCTTGGCAGCATCAGGCAATAGGCCCAGACCATGAACCCCACAGTCAACCCAGCAAAGGCCCCGTTGCGTGTCGCGCCCCGCCAGAAAACCCCGCCCAGCAACACCGGCAGGAACTGCGCCACACCAGCAAAGGAAACAAGACCAATCGAGGCCAGCGCGTTGCCGCCACCCGAAAGCTGGAAATACAGGAATCCAAGGAACACCACCCCGGCAATCGAGAACCGCCGCGCCAGGATCACGACGTTACGCACGTCGCCCGAAACCGTCGCTCCGCCACCTGTCGCCGTCAGCCAGATCGGCATCACGATATGGTTCGACACCATCGTCGACAACGCCAGCGCCGCCACGATCACCATCGACGTCGCCGAGGAAAACCCACCAAGGAAAGAGAGCATCGCCAGCCCCTCGTTCCCCGTCGCCAGCGGCAGCGTCAGAACAAAGAGGTCAGGGTTCGATCCTTCCGGCAACAGGTCCAGCCCCACCACCGCGATCGGCACCACGAACAGGCTCATCACCATGATATAGGCCGGAAACGCCCAGGATGCGGTGCGCAGGTGGCTTTCATCATCGTTTTCCACCACCATCACTTGGAACATGCGCGGCAGGCACAGAAAGGCCGCCGCCGACAAGAAGATCAGCGAGGCCCAGCGATCTCCACGCATCTCCCACATGCCGATCTTCGAGGCATCGATCTTGTCCAGTGTCTCTGACAGGCCCCCACCAACGCCCCAGACCACGAACACCCCAACCGCCAAGAGCGCAAAAAGCTTTACGATGGCCTCCACCGCGATGGCCATGACCACACCGTGATGGCGTTCGTTCACGTCAAGGTTCCGGGTGCCGAACAGGATCGTGAACAACGCCAGCCCCATCGCGACCAACAGCGCCGTGCTTTCCTGATCCGCCAGCGCCTCAAAGGTCGATCCGGCGTCGGAAAACACCGCAAAACTAAGCGTAACCGATTGCAATTGAAGCGCAATATAGGGCGTGGTTCCGATCACGGCGAGGATCGTCACCCCCACCGCCAGCAGGTTAGACTTGCCATATCGCGAGGAAATCAGGTCGGCAATCGAGGTCGCCCGCTGTGCCCGGCCGATCCGCACCAGCTTGCGCAGGACCCACCACCAGCCAATCATCACAAGGCTCGGGCCGATATAGATGGTCAGGTATTCAAGCCCCGACCGCGCAGCATAACCTACCGCCCCGTAGAACGTCCACGCAGTACAGTAAATCGACAGCGACAGCGTATAGACCAGCGGCGACCGCAGCCACCCGCCCTTACCCCGTCGCGCCTCGCGTTCGGCGGCAAAGGCCACCACGAACAGGAAAATCACGTAGATCAGGCAGACCGCCACAAGTATGTTGAGCGTCGCCATCTAGCCGTCCTTGAGGTTCTCATCCACCTGCGCCGTCAACGCCAGCCGCGACAACAGCGCCGTGACAACCACCAGCCCGAACCACACCAGAAATACGTAAACCAGCGCCTTTGACGTGGTCACGCCGCCATCTTCACCCGTCGGCCACAACAGTGGCACCGCCCAGAGCAGAGTGCCAATCACCGGCATCATGCGGATCAGGTCAACAAGGCGCCTGCGGCGATAGTTTCGCCTTTGCAAGAAAACGGAAGTCTGCCGCTTGCTCATGCGTCGACCAGGTCGCGCACCGCCTCAAGCACTTCAGCATTGGAGAACGGCTTGGTCATGAACCGGTTCACACCGGCCTTTTCCGCCATTTCGCGATCCTTCAACTGGCCACGCGCGGTCAGCATCAGCACCGGCAGGCTCTCGGGTCCGTGGGTTTCACGCAATTCGCGCAGGATGTCGAACCCGCTCTTGCCCGGCAGCATCACGTCGAGAATAAGAATATCGGGCACCGCACCACGCACGACGTCAACTGCATCATGCCCGTTCGAATGCGTGGAAACAGCCCAGCCATCCCGCGACAGGATGAAACTGATCGCCTCAATAATGTTCGGCTCGTCCTCAATCAGAAGAACGCTCTTTCCCATACATTATACCCTCCCTGCCTCAACCGATGTTACGGCCGCGCCCGCCGATCTTAACTGCCCGCACCAAAAAGCCAAGTCAAATCCCATCAACAAGAATGGATGGTTCCCGTCTGCCGACACAGTCAAGGCTCGGACATACCCGACAGGTTGAGCCAACCTCCCGCGTTGCCCCTGCATCCCCCTCGATCGGCACCACCAGCATGAAAGCGTGATACAGCGGGTCTTCGTTGAATTCGAGCGGCCCAATGGTCTCGGATATGGCATAGCAATCAAACTGCCGCGCATCCCGCCCCGTCACCGTCACGGTCTGGTGGATCGGCCGCAAAGGCCGGTTCAAGGCCTGGAACAATGGCCATTTCGGACAGGCCGCGCTGAACCGTGGCACCGCGAACCCCTCGACCGGCTTGCGAAAGATAAGCGTCCCCGAGCCGTCGCAGACCACCATCCCGATGGGCGACGACCAGAAATCATTGGACAGTATGGAAATCCGCCGCATGACCGCCGCCATCGGCGCGCGGAATTCCTTTACAAGACGCGGGAAATCCAGCCCCCACTCTCCCATCGCCTTGCCAAAACTCGCCCGCGGCATCATCACCGCATCGCGCCTAAGCTGGCGCAGCACCCCAAGCGCCACATCCCGCGAGGCATGTGAGGTCAACTGCGGCTGCGCCTCGATGAACGCCTCAAGCCCCTCGTCACTCTCTTCCAGATCGGTAAAGCGGTAATTGTGCTCGGCCAGCATCATTTCCACCTCTTCCATCGGCGAGGTCAGGCTCGCCCCAACATCCCCTGCCCCATCAAGGTAAGTCACAAGCTGCTGCGTGCTCTCGGCCAGCCGCTGACTGTCTTCGTTCAGGTTGCGCTGGAACCGGTTGCGCCATTCCGGTTCAATTTCCTTGGTTTCGGCCAGAATGCCCGCAGTCGAGCGGATCGCCGTTACCATCGTCAGAACCTCGTGCATCGAGGTGGCCAGATGCGGATCGTGGGTCAGCCGGTCGGTCAGCGTGGCCGCAACCCGCTCCAGCGTGCCCACCCGGCGGTGGTTGTCCGCAATCAGCTCTGCCCAGCCCGGAAACCGCCCAGCAAACTCGTCCACCCGGTCCAGCTCCGATTGCACTGAAGGCGCATCCGCAGCAGCCTCCCGCAGCGTGGCGATCAACGCCGCCTCGGCGCCCTCACTCAGCAGGGATGGCTCCACCCCAAGCACCTGGGCTATGTCCACAAGGAGTTTACCGCCGATTCTGCGCCTGTTGTGCTCGATCAGATTGAGGTAACTGGCAGAGATACCGACCTCGCGCGCAAGCTCTGATTGACGTATCCCCGCCATCGCCCGTCGCTCCCGAATACGGCTGCCTGTCAAAGTGTCGCGAGCCATGGTGTTTTCCTTGTTGTTTTCAACGACTTTCTGCAGCGCCGAAAAATTTCTTTACAGTGCATACTATGGTATTGTGGATTACTTTACAAAAAAATTGTTACGCTAAAAGCAGTTGTTGCGGAATTTTCTATCCCTCCCCGATAATGAATTTGCACAAAAGTGCTTATGGCGTGCGGAAGAGGAGCCAATCGCCATTGTTTACCAAACGGGAGGATTAAATGTCCAAAACCACTATGACACGTCGCGGCGTGCTCAAGTCCGGTGCCGTCGCTGGCGCTGGCGTAGCGCTTCCGACCATCTTTACCGCGTCGTCTGCTGCTGCCTACACCAACGAGCCCACCGGCGGCTCCGTGACCCTGGGCTTCAACGTGCCCCAGACCGGTCCCTACGCGGACGAGGGTGCAGACGAACTGCGCGCATACGAGCTGGCTGTTGAGCACCTGAACGGTGGCGGCGACGGCGGCATGATGAACACCTTCTCGTCCAAGGCGCTGCAAGGTAACGGCATCCTGGGCAAGAAAGTCGAATTCGTAACCGGCGACACCCAGACCAAATCGGACGCAGCCCGCGCATCGGCCAAGTCGATGATCGAAAAAGACGGCGCTGTCATGATCACCGGCGGTTCGTCCTCGGGCGTTGCGGTTGCCGTACAGGCTCTCTGCCAAGAGGCAGGCGTCATCTTCATGGCCGGCCTGACCCACTCGAACGACACCACCGGCAAGGACAAGCGGGCCAACGGCTTCCGCCACTTCTTCAACTCCTACATGTCGGGTGCCGCGCTTGCGCCGATCCTGGCCAACAACTACGGCACCGACCGTAAGGCCTATCACCTGACCGCCGACTACAACTGGGGCTACACCACCGAGGAAGCGGTTCGCACCTCGACCGAAGCCCTTGGCTGGGAAACCGTTGCGGCCGTGAAAACCCCGCTGACCCAGACCGACTTCTCGTCCTACATCGCTCCGGTTCTGCAATCGGGCGCGGACGTTCTGGTTCTGAACCACTACGGCGGCAACATGGTGAACTCGCTCACCAACGCGGTTCAGTTCGGCCTGCGTGACAAGCTGGTCAACAACAAGAACTTCGAAATCGTTGTTCCGCTCTACTCGCGCCTGATGGCTAAGGGTGCCGGTGCCAACGTTAAGGGCATCTACGGTTCCACCAACTGGCACTGGTCGCTGCAGGACGAAGGCTCCAAGGCATTCGTCAAGTCGTTCGGCACCAAGTACGGCTTCCCGCCGTCGCAGGCTGCACACACCTGCTACGTTCAGGCCATGCTCTACGCTGACGCATGTGAGCGCGCAGGCACCTTCAACCCCTGCGGTGTTGCAGAAGCTCTCGAAGGCTTCGAGTTCGACGGCATGGGCAACGGCAAGACCCTGTACCGTGCGGAAGACCACCAGTGCTTCAAAGACGTTCTGGTTGTGCGCGGTAAGGAAAACCCGACTTCGGAATTCGACCTTCTCGAAATCGTCGAAGTTACCCCGACCGCACAGGTTACCTACGATCCGGCGATCTTCGGCGGCGAACTGGGCACCTGCAACCCGGGCGCCTAATCCGGACCTTCCGGTCGCGCCCCCGGCGCGACCGGTTTCTCTGTCCGCCCCCAAATCGAGCATCGCGACACCGCTACGCTCTGCCCCTTCGCGGGTGGGAGGACGGGCTTTTCATTCCAAGGATCGGGGCACTGATCTAACGGAGCGACCCCAGACAAAACCTACGGGTGGGAACCATGGACGCAATAATCCTTCAAATCCTAAACGGGCTCGACAAGGGCTCGGCCTACGCGCTGATCGCGCTTGGGCTTACACTGATCTTCGGGACGCTGGGTGTGGTGAACTTCGCCCACGGCGCCCTGTTCATGATCGGCGCCTTCTGTGCCGTGACCCTCAGCAAGATCCTCAACCTGAGCTTCGAGACGATCGACCCGACCAAGACCGACTTCCTCGGCAACCCGCTCAAGGTCAAAACCCCCTATGTCGAAGCCTGGTTCGGCCCGGAAACCGGTGCCGCCCTGATCGACTGGTCCGTCCCACTTGCGATCCTGTTCTCGATCCCGATCATGCTCTTGGTCGGCGTCATCATGGAACGTGGCCTGATCAAGCACTTCTACAAGCGTGAGCACGCCGACCAGATCCTCGTGACCTTCGGCCTTGCCATCGTTCTGCAGGAAATCATCAAGTATTACTTCGGTGCCAACCCGATCCCGACCCCGGCGCCCGACGCCTTCAAGGGCTCGTTCGACTTTGGGGCCGCGATCGGCTTCGACCCGAACACCATCATCTACCCCTATTGGCGTCTGGTCTACTTCATGTTCTCGGTCGTGATCATCGGCGGTGTGTTTGCCTTCCTGCAATTCACCACCTTCGGCATGGTCGTGCGTGCCGGCATGGCAGACCGTGAAACCGTGGGCCTCCTGGGCATCGACATCGACAAGCGCTTCACCATCATGTTCGGCCTCGCAGCCGCCGTGGCCGGCCTCGCAGGCGTCATGTACACCCCGATCAACTCGCCCAACTACCACATGGGCATGGACTTCCTCGTGCTGTCCTTCGTTGTTGTGGTTGTCGGCGGCATGGGCTCGCTTCCGGGCGCGGTTCTGGCAGGCTTCCTGCTGGGCATCCTCGAAAGCTTTGCCTCCATGCGCGAAATCATCGACCTCATCCCGGGCATCAACCAGATCATCATCTACCTGGTTGCCATTATCATTCTGTTGACGCGTCCGCGTGGCCTGATGGGTCGCAAAGGCGTGATGGAGGAATAACTCATGCTGGGTCTCAACAAAAAAGACACCTCCCTCCTGCTGATCGTTGTGGTGCTGACCCTGTTTGCACCCTTCATCCTGAACCCCTTCCCCGAAGGCTCGGCGATGGCACAGTTCAACGCAGGCTATCCGGACCTGATGCAGCGTTTCGTGATCTTCGGGATCTTCGCCATCGGCTTTAACATCCTCTTCGGCCTCACCGGCTACCTCTCCTTCGGCCACGCTGCCTTCCTCGGCATCGGCTCCTACGGCGCGGTCTGGATGTTCAAGATCCTCGGCATGAACGTGCTGCCCGCCATCGTGCTCGCGGTCATCGTCGCCGGCCTCTTCGCAGTCGTCATCGGCTACGTCAGCCTGCGTCGCTCGGGCATCTACTTCTCGATCCTGACGCTCGCCTTCGCCCAGATGATGTTTGCACTGGCCTATTCGGTTCTGACCCCGATCACCGGCGGTGAAACCGGCCTGCAACTGACCCTGAACGACCCGCGTATCCTTGGCGCAAGCCAGACCGCAGGCGGCAACATCCCGGTTCCAAGCCTCTTCGGCATGGAAATGCGCAGCAGCACGGATCTGGAAATCGCCGGATGGGTCTTCACCTTCAACGTCGGCTACTACTTCTCGGCGCTGATCATGATCCTCGCCTTCTACCTGTCGATCCGCATCTTCCGGTCGCCTTTCGGCATGATGCTGCGCGCGATCAAGTCGAACCAGAACCGCCTGAGCTACACCGGCCTCAACCCGCGTCCCTACACGCTGGCAGCCTTCGTGATCTCCGGCATGTACGCTGGTCTCGCAGGCGGCCTGATGGCCTCGATGGACCCGCTGGCAGGCGCCGAGCGTATGCAGTGGACCGCATCGGGTGAAGTTGTTCTGATGACCATCCTCGGCGGCACCGGCACCCTGATCGGTCCGGTTCTGGGCGCGGGCTTCATCAAGTACTTCGAGAACATCTTCTCGAAGATCAACGACAACATCCTGCACCAGTGGTTCGCATTCCTGCCCGATGGTCTTGAAGACTTCGTTGTCTTCATCATCCACCCCTTCATCGGCAAAGGCTGGCACCTGACCCTCGGCATCCTGTTCATGCTCGTCGTGATCTTCCTGCCCGGTGGCCTGGTCGAAGGTGGTCAACGCATCCGCAAAGCCATCAAAGGCAAAAAGGCCGATGACACCGAAACCGCCAAAACCGAACCCGCTGAATAAGGAGAACGACTGATGAGCATTCTTGAAGTCAAAGATGTTGGCAAACGGTTCGGCGGCCTCCAGGCTCTGAGCGACGTCAACCTGAGCGTGAAGGAAAACTCCGTCCACGCCATCATCGGCCCCAACGGCGCCGGCAAGTCGACCCTCCTGAACTGCCTCGTGGGCAAACTCATCCCCGACACCGGCTCTGTCATGTTCGACGGCCAGTCGGTGCTGGGCCGCAGCCCCTACGAGATCAACCAGATGGGCATTTCCCGCGTGTTCCAGACACCCGAGATCTTCGGCGAACTCAGCGTCATGGAAAACATGATGATCCCCTGTTTCGCCAAGCGCGACGGTGCCTTCCGTATGCACGCCATCGAAAACATGATGGACGAAAAGGACATCGTGGAACGGGCCGAGCACATGCTTGAGGAAATGAACATGGCCGACAAGCGTGACATGCACGCCGCTGCCATGTCGCGTGGTGACAAACGCCGCCTCGAGATCGGCATGTGCCTCGCCCAGGAGCCGCGCCTGCTGCTTCTGGACGAACCCACCGCCGGTATGGCGCGGGCCGATACCAACAACACCATCGACCTGCTCAAGCAGATCAGCGACGAACGCGACATCACCATCGCGATCATCGAACACGACATGCACGTCGTGTTCTCGCTGGCTAACCGGATCACCGTTCTGGCGCAGGGCACTCCCCTCGTCGAAGACGATCCGGAAAACATCCGCGGCAATCCCAAGGTGCGCGAAGCGTACCTGGGCGAAACGGCATAATCAGGAGAGACCCAAATGAACGTCAAACCCGACTTCTCCAAGGGCCACAACCTGGCCGAAACCGCCCCCGCCTTCCTCTCCGTCTGGAACATGGAAAGCTACTACGGCGAAAGCTACATCGTGCAGAACATCTCGTTCAACGTGCACGAAGGCGAGATCCTCGCGCTTCTGGGCCGCAACGGCGCTGGCAAGACATCGACCCTGCGCTCGATCGCCCGCATGGATGACCCGCAGGTCACCCACGGTGAAATCTGGCTCGACCACCAGCCGCTGCACCTCATGAAAAGCCATGAGGCCGCCGCCGCCGGAATCGGCCTGGTGCCCGAAGATCGTTGCATCATCCCCGGCCTGACCGTGGAAGAGAACCTGCAACTGGCGCAAATCGCACCGCCTATCGGCTGGTCGATTGAACGCCTCTACGATCTCTTCCCGCGTCTCGGCGAACGCCGCAAGCAGGAAGGCGTCACGCTGTCTGGTGGTGAACAGCAGATGCTGGCGATTGCACGGGCGCTTGCGCGTGACATCAAGGTACTGCTGCTCGACGAACCCTACGAAGGCCTCGCCCCCGTGATCGTCGACGAAATCGAGAAAACCCTGCGCATCATCAAGGAACAGGGCATCACCACGATCCTCGTTGAACAGAACGCGGTCCGCGCCCTCGAACTCGCCGACCGTTCGGTGATCCTCGATACCGGCGGCATCGTCTTTGACGGCTCTGCCGAGGAAGTGCTCTCGAACGAAGAGCTGCGCGCAGAATACCTGGCGATCTGATCGCCAAAAGTTCCCCGATGCTCGGTGTTGATCCATAGACCGAGCTCACTCCCTGTCGGGCCGGTCTTCGTACCGGCCCGTTTTTTTCGTGATTTACGCTGGGTCACATTGCTAAGCTCAGGATTGAACCGCGCAACTGTTTCGGATTAGCGTCACCCCATGGCTCAGGATCGACCTCTCCTCGGCATTTTATTGATGCTTGGTTTTTGTGTGCTTGCCCCTTTAGGAGACGCTGTTGCGAAGATCCTGGGTCAACTCGTTCCCTTATGCCAACTGCTTCTGGTGCGTTTCGGCATTCAGGCACTGCTGCTGATCCCCGTCGTTGCCGCCACCAACCGCCCATGGCGAATGCGCCGCCGCACCTTCAATCTCATGATCATCCGCACCGTCCTGCATATCATCGGCATTGGCGCCATGTTCGCCGCCCTGCGCTTCCTGCCGCTGGCCGATGCCGTGGCCATCGCCTTCGTCATGCCCTTCCTGATGCTGCTGCTTGGCAAGTTCGTCCTCGACGAAGAAGTCGGCCTGCGCCGCATCCTGGCCTGCGTTGTCGGCTTTGTCGGCACCCTCATGGTGATCCAGCCGAGCTTTGCCGAGGTCGGCCTGCCCGCCCTCCTGCCCCTCGTGGTGGCGGTGGTCTTTTCGCTGTTCATGCTGGTCACCCGCCAGATCGCCAAGGAAACCGACCCGATCAGCCTTCAGGCCGTCAGCGGCACCATGGCCTCGCTCATGATCCTGCCGTTCCTGCTGATCGGCCCGCATATCAACATGCCCGAAACCGCGATCGTCTGGACCGACACCAGCACCACGGCGATGCTCCTGTTCATCGGCGCACTCGGCACCCTCGCCCACCTCCTGATGACATGGTCGCTGCGCTATGCCCCCTCGGCCACGCTGGCACCGATGCAATACCTCGAGATCCCCTTCGCCACGCTGATCGGCTGGATTATCTTCTCCGACCTGCCCAATGGCCTCGCCGCCATCGGTATTTGCGTGACCATGGCCGCCGGTCTTTATATCGTCTTCAGAGAGCGGGCCATGTCGCGGATTGCGTCAGCAACGCCTCAACCGCCCGTCCCAGACAGTCACGCGGCAGGATGATCAGCATCTTCGGTGCCGTGAACTGAAGCGACACCGCCCCCGTCGCGCGGTTCGATGTTCCCACACGCCCGTCCGGCGTAAAGGTCAGCCCGCCAATCGGCCAGTGCAGCCCGTCCGACACCCCTTCAACCAGCCCCATCGGAAACAGCGAGACCCGCTCGCCTTCTTCCAGATCAAGATCAATCGACGGCGGCGCGAGAAAGGCAATATCCGTGTCACCCAGCAGGATGCAGCGATGATCACAGTTGCGCACCAGCGCGTTGAAACAGGCAAGCTGGTGATCCAGCCGCGCCCCACTGAACCCCATCCCGATCACCAGCGGCGCCCTTATACTATGCAGGGCCTTGTCGAAATCGGTCCGGTTCTGGTCAAACACCACATGCAGGCGATCCTGCGGAATGCCCTCCACCCCGGCCCCCTCCAACGAGTCCATATCGCCGATAACCGCCTCGGGCATCACCCCGTATTCAAGGCAATGCAAGGCCCCGCCATCCGCCGCAACAACACGCGGTGCAAGGCGGCGACAGGTGTCAAAATCGGTTTTCCCGACCAATCCCGCCCCGACAAGGGTGATTGGTTCCAAACTATGCACAATCGCCTCAGACACCCCGGTTTCCCTCCAATTTTAAGAAACGCGCCACAATCTAGCCTCAAAATGATACGCTGTCTTTCACAGAATCGGTCAGCTTTCGTCTCGACTGTCGTGGTAAACAGAACCTCGAGTAGTTCAAAGGACCCGCATCTGATGGTTACGAATAACAAAGTTTTGACGGTCTCATACGGCACGTTCTCCTGTACGCTTGAGGGTTTCGATGACTCGTTCGACACCATGAAAGCGATTGCTGAGTATTTCCGCGATCTCGCGGCAGATGATAGGTACTTCGGTGCCGAGCCTCCCACCCCCGACGCCGAAATGCTGGCCCGCATCGCCGAGCGCGAGGTCGAACGCCGCGTTCAGGCGCGCACCGAACAGGGCTCGATCTACCTGACCACCGAGGCCCCCGCCGCCCCCGCGCCGCAGCCCGAGGCAGCCCCCGCACCCGCCGCACCGGTGGCCGAAGCGGCGCCCGTCGAGGTTGCCGAGCCGCAGGCCGAATCCCCGGAAGAACAGATTGAACCGGAAGTCGAAGACGTCACCGACGAGATTCTCGATGCCGTGACTGCCCCCGAGGCAGAGATGGTCGAAGAAACCATCGAAGAGGTGGTCGCTGAAGACATTGCCGAGGAAGCCCCTGTCGCAGAGGCCATCGCAGATCAGGACGCCACCATTGTCGCCGATCTCGAAGGCGCGCTGGAGGAACAGGACTTTGCCGACGACGAGGTGGCCAGCGCCCCCGCACAGGACGACACGCTCGACCTCTCTGCCATCGAAGACGCCCTCGCCGAAGAGGACGCCGCCGAAGACATTGCCGAACTGGTCGAAGAGCCCGAGGACTTCCCCGCCGAGGAAAACTCCATCGCCGCCAAGCTCCAGCGTATCCGCGCCGTGGTGTCCAAGTCGCGCAACGAACCCGAAGAAGAAGACTATTCCGAAGACGAACACGCCGACAGCTTCCTGACCGAAGCCCGCGAAGAGATTGAATCGGTTCTGAAACTCGACGATGAAATGGCCGCAGCAGCAGCCGAAGAGGACGTTGCCGAAGAGCCCGCCGAACAAGAGATCGTGGCAGAGGCCCCGGTCGAACGCCCGGTCCGTGCCCGCGTTGTCCGCATGAAAAAGGCCGACTTCGAAGAGGCAGTCTCTGCAGGTCTTCTTGAAGCCGAGCCGGAAGAAGACGAGCCCGAAGCACCAATCGCCGAGGACACCGCAGAGACCAAGACCGACGAACCCGGCCGTGTCTCCAGCCTGACCCCCGAGGACGAAGCCGAACTGCTGGCCGAACTGGCTCAGGTCGAGGCCGAACTGAACCGCGCCGACCAGATGGAAGCCGAAGAAGAGCCCGAGGCTGACCGTTCGGAGCGTGGCAAGCACCTGACCGATGCCGACCGCGACGCCGAAAGCGACATGCCGCGCCTGATGGCCGAGGCCGACCAGCACATGAACGAACCGGACGGCAACCGTCGTCGCCAGGCCATCGCACATCTGCGTGCCGCCGTTGCCGCCACCAAGGCGGAACAGCGCTCCGGCGCCGCCCGCGCCCCGCAGGACGCCACCGAGCCCTATCGCGGCGATCTCGCCAGCGTGGTGCGCAACGTGACCGGCCAGGCTCCCGAGGAAACCGAGGTCCGCCCGAGCCGTCCCAAGGCCCCCGCGGCCCCGCTGAAACTTGTGGCCGAACAGCGCGTCGACACCCCTGCCGCGGAACCGCAGGAACCCGCCGCGCCGGTTGAAACCGCCCCAGCCCCCGAGGCCGAAGCCCCGCGCAGCCCCGTACGTCCGCGCCGCGTCTCGGTTGGCGAACGCGCCGCCGATGCCCCGGCACCGGCCCCCGCCGCCCCGTCGCAGATGGACCCGGCCGAAGCCGGCAGCTTTGCGGAATTCGCGGAATCAATGGGCGCCACCAAGCTGCCCGAGGTTCTCGAAGCCGCCGCCGCCTACCTCACCTTCGTTGAAGGTCAGGACAAGTTCTCGCGCCCGATGGTCATGCGCCTCGCCCGCGATGTCGACGGCAGCAACGCCTACACCCGCGAAGACAGCCTGCGCTCCTTCGGCCAACTCCTGCGCGAAAACAAGATTGCCAAGATCGAAGGCGGCCGTTTCACCGCCTCGGAACTGATCGGCTACCGCCCCGAAGACCGCGCCGCCGGCTGATCCGGGCAAGCCTCAAAAACACCAAAAGCCGCTCCATCAGGGGCGGCTTTTTTCGCTTTATATTCAGACGACTACCAACCCAAACTCAATCCAGAAGACCGTTTTCGAGAAAGCCGCGCGAACTATGTCAAATTGCGGCGGGCAGCGCCTCAAGTTCGGATGGAGCGACCGCTTGCAATTTCTCCTTCCGCCTTGCCAAGGTTTCGTGCCACTCCTGCGCTTCTCTGTCCTTGAAGAAGTCAGCATCTGGAGCAAGTCGCGCAACAGCGTCTTCCACTTCGTCAAGGGACACGCGAAAGAATTCCTTCCGCATGTTGGCCATGTTGACGCGTTGTTCTGAGAACTCTTTGTGTAGAGCAGCTTCCAAGGCAGGCGCCTCTTCTGAATAAATCATGGCATGTGTATCGAAACCAAACGGAACACTCGCGTCTCCCAGTTCGCGAACACGGTCACCAGGGTCGAGACGCCTCGTCAGGCCAATCTTAACCATTTCTTCTCCAAACGATCCCACATTGGAAATTACATACACATACCCTGACCTAGTCATTTCCGCCATTGCGCGTGCGCGCTCAGAGGTCGCGCGCGCCTCTTCCAAAGCGCTCTCGAGATCGTGGATTTTTTGCTTCAAGCTCTCACTAACCTCATCAGAGCCTGCTTCTCTTCGCGCTTTTTCCAAGAGCGCTTGATATTTCATCTCTTCTTTTTCCGCCGCTCTTGCCTCAGCTGCCAGCTTCTTTTCTTCTCTTTCAACCCTGGCAAGTTCAGCGCGTTCATCCTTTTCAATCTTTAGCTGCTCACGATACTCGTGCGTCAAGTGTAACTCGTCGATCTTCAACGCAACGTAGGCGTCATTGATGCTCAGTTGGAGAGAGGTGTTTTCTCTTGAAATTGCTTTAGCCGAGTTCAGGATGCGCTTTTCCATCGCAACCACATTGTTCCATCTGGTGTTGGCGATTGCGGCCTCACACTCATTGTTGAAAGCCCGCATCGTCAAGCGCGATTGACGGTTGATCATTGTCTGCCCTTTGGCACGGCTCCCTTCAACCGTCCAATCAGCCGGACAGATCGTCGCCTCTTTTGCCGAGACCATCGCCTTTTGAAGGGTTCGTACTTTCTTAATTTGGTCTTTGTACTGTTCGCTATCCCCAAACTCGAAATGTGGCTCATACATTCCCAGTTCAGCAAAAGCCAAGCGGTCATCGTAGACAGCTACCTGCTCTAATAGCTGATCAAGATATTTTTTCTTTTCGCCGTAAGTTGCCTGAAGAGTTTCGATGTCGGTCTCCAGTGCCTCAACCTCATGCTTCTTCTTGGCCACTTCCTTTTCAATGGAAATTATTTCCGCGAACCGTTCGAGTTCTCCCAAGGCTCGCTTCCGCCTAAAATGGCTTCGCAACCAAAGAACAAGAAAAACGGGAGCGCTGAGCATCCATACTATCAAACCAATCGCAACTGGGTCCAATTTCAACCTCTACAAAAATATCAGAATAATCACTCCACCAAAGGTGGATTACTAATTCCTTAGCTCAGATTGAACCGCATCGGAATTGCCAACGGCAAAAAAATCGTTGGAAAGCTCAATGAAAATTAGCGACAAACACCCCACAACAAAAAAACGCGCCAGTCACCTGACGCGTTTTGTTTAATCCCATGTGCCGTGGTCCGGATCGTCCGGGTCGGCCTGGCCGATGCCCAGGAAGATCGGCTTCAGCGGGAACACCCAGGCCACGCCGAAGAACACGTAGATCACGAATTCCACCAGCACCGGCAGTTCCCAAAGCCCCAGGCGGCTCAGAACACCCCAGGCCACGCCAAGGTAAAGCGGAATGCCCACCAACAGGATCCACAGCGCCCAGCGCCGACGTGACTTGTAGCTCATTGCCATGGTTGGTCTACCTCTTAGTCCGCAAACGGATCGGTCACGAGGATCGTGTCATCCCGCTCCGGCGAAGTGGAAAGTAGCGCAACCGGGCAATCGATCAACTCTTCGACGCGACGCACGTACTTGATGGCATTGGCCGGCAGTTCCGCCCAGCTGCGCGCGCCTTCGGTCGACTCGCTCCAGCCCGGCATCTCTTCGTAGATCGGGGTGCAGCGTGCCTGCTGGTCCGCCGCGGTCGGCAGATAGTCCAGACGCTCGCCATCCAGCTCATAGCCGACACAGATTTTCAGGGTCTCGAAACCATCCAGCACGTCCAGCTTGGTCAGCGCGATACCGGTCACACCCGAGGTCGCACAGGTCTGGCGCAGCAGGGCCGCATCGAACCAGCCACAGCGGCGCTGACGGCCGGTGGTGGTGCCGAACTCGTGGCCACGGGTGCCCAGACGCTCGCCATCGGCATCCGGCGTACCATCTTCTTTCAGCAGCTCGGTCGGGAACGGCCCCTCGCCCACGCGGGTGGTATAGGCCTTGACGATGCCCAGCACGAAATCGATCGAGTTCGGACCGATGCCAACACCCGTCGCCGACTGGCCGGCAATCACGTTCGACGAGGTCACGAAGGGATAGGTGCCAAAGTCGATGTCCAGAAGTGCGCCCTGTGCCCCTTCGAACAGGATGCGCTTGCCCGCCTTGCGTTTCTCGTTCAGCACCTTCCAGACCGGCGCCGCATAGGGCAGGATTTTCGGTGCAATTTCCTTGAGTTGCGCCAGCAGGGCATCACGGTCAACCGCTTCAATGCCCAGACCCTTGCGCAGCGGGTCATGGTGCTGCAACGCACGGTCTACACGCGCTTCCAGCGTGGCTTCATCCGCCAGGTCGGCAACGCGGATCGCACGGCGGCCCACCTTGTCCTCGTAGCACGGACCAATACCGCGCCCGGTGGTGCCGATCTTGGTGCCCTTGCTGGCCGCTTCCTCGCGCGCCCGATCCAGCTCACCGTGGATCGGCAGGATCAGCGGAGTGTTCTCGGCGATCATCAGGGTTTCCGGCGAAATATCGACACCCTGCGCACGCACGGTTTCGATCTCGTTCACAAGGTGCCAGGGGTCCAGCACAACACCGTTGCCGATCACCGACAGCTTGCCGCCACGCACAACACCCGAGGGCAGCGCGTGCAGCTTATAGACCTTGCCGTCAATCACGAGGGTGTGGCCTGCATTGTGGCCACCCTGGAAGCGCGCAATCACATCCGCGCGTTCGCTGAGCCAGTCAACGATCTTGCCTTTGCCTTCATCGCCCCACTGGGCGCCCACGACGACGACGTTTGCCATTTTCGGTCCTTTTCAAGAGGTCAAACCCGCGCCCTTTTAGCCATCTTGTCTGCGGCGCGAAACCGCAAATGTGCCGCAGATCGCGGCTTTTCGGCGCAATTGGGGGTATCGCCCATGCCAAACTGGCCCTTTCCCTACCGCCACGGGCGCGAAACTCTGCCGCCAACCAAGGGAGAAGGAAAGACTCATGCGCTGGATCGTTCTGTTCGAAGACACCAAGGAAATGCTGGCCCATCGCAAACGCCATGGCGCGGCGCATCTGGCCTATCTTGACCTCTATTCCGACCGCATTCTCGTCGGCGGCGGTCTCAGAACTGATCCCGACGCGCCCTTCTGTGGCGGCCTCTGGGTGGTCGAGGCCACCGAACGGGGCGATGTCGAAGATCTCGTGCGCCACGATCCCTACTTCCATCCGGACCACCGCAGCTACCGCATTATGGCCTGGGGAAAGGCAATCGACCGCCCCGTGACCCTTTAACGCGCAGAAACCTAGGGAAATTCTCGCCAACATCTGGACAGACCCGGCTTTTTTGCGCAAACCATGGGTAAAAAAGGAGCGGAAGGCGCATGGGCTTGTTGTTGCGCTGGGTCTTTGCATTCATCTTGCTGGCCCTCACCTACAACCCTACCCAGTGGAACTACATTCGCTGGACGATGGACAACTACCTCGAGGAGACACCGCTCTCGGTGCTGCTCGGGCTGCTTCTGGTGATTGGCTACATCATCTACCTGCGGGCCACCCTGCGCTCGATCGGCGGCTTTGGCATGCTTCTGGTGCTGTCGGTTGTCGGCGCAATGGTCTGGGTGCTCTACGACTGGAACATGCTTTCGCTCGACAATCCCAACATGAACACATGGATCGGCATCTTCGCGCTCTCCGCTGTTCTGGGCATTGGCCTTGGCTGGTCGATCGTGCGCCGGATGCTGTCGGGCCAGTACGACATGGATGATGTCGAGGATTAATCCGCCAGCCTGACCGGCTGCCCGTGCGGCGTTGAAAGATAGGCCTCTTCCCACGCCGCCCTGACGGCCTCCACCTGCACCGCATCCGCCTTCCCCGCCTCGCGCAGGACCGTTTCCAGCGTCTCCAGCCAGGCGTTGAAGTAATCATCCCCACCGTTCAGCTCGCGCTCCAGCCCGTGCCGCGCCAGCGTCGCGCCAAAACCCGTGGCCCAGTCCGGCCATGTGAACAACCCGCGCTCATGCAAATGCACCGTCAGCGCAAAAACCTGCGCATGCCACGGGGCCTCGAAAACGGGATCAGGCTGGCTCATGCGGGCTCCAGATAACTTTGCCAGAGGTCCAGAACCACCTCGTCCCCCTCGGCACCCTCGCCCCAAAGGTCACGCGCGGCAAAGGCCACCGCGTAAAGCGGCTGGGCCGCCTCGCCAAGGTAATGCCCGTTGGAATCGGGAAACACATGCCCCCCGTGGCACAGAACAATCGTCCCCGTCGCGCCCGCCGCGTATGACGGCAATCGCGTGTGCCCTCCGTCAACCAGCGCATTGCGGGCGGGCCTGCGGGTTGTCACCCTGTCGCCCACCTTGAACCGCGCCGCCTCTGCATCGTCGCGCAGATAGGGGCTGCCCCCCGACAGAACGCCTGCCACCTTGTCGACATGCAAGGCCCGTCCGGCCAGCTCCGAACGCCCCGCACCATGCCCCGCGGCAAGCTCTTCACGGCTCACCACGCCGCGCTCCACCAGCAGATCGGCCAGCGCCGCCATCCACTTCTCGTAATAGGAAAACCGGCTGTAATCCTTCGGCGCCAGCAACTCCCGCGCGTGGCGCGAACTGTCGATGTTCCACTGCCCCAAGGCCCCCGCCGCCAGCGTCACCGCCAGCGCCCGCGCGTGCCAGTCCTCGGCAAAGGTCTCATCATCACCGGGGGTCACTGCCCCGTCACCGAACCGCCCGCCCATGTCATGCACCCGGCTCATGCGCCCGGCTCCTGCGCCAGACCGGTGCCGATCATCGAATCCCGCGTGACAAGCGCCACCAGTTCCTCTTCGCCCATACCGTCCGTGCCCGCGGGCCGCTCGGGCACCACCAGATACCGGATCTCGGCCGTCGAATCCCAGACCCGCACGGATGTGCCCTCCGGCAGTTCCAGCCCGAACTCCGCCAAGACCTTGCGCGGCTCGCGCACCACCCGCGACCGGTAAGCATCCGACTTATACCACCCAGGCGGTATGCCCAGCAGCGGCCAAGGGTAACAGCTGCACAGGGTACAGACGACCACGTTATGCACGTCTGGTGTATTCTCGACGATCACCATGTGCTCGCCCTGCCGCCCGTAAAACCCCATCTCTTCCAACAGCGGCATCGGATCACTCAGCATCGCTGCGCGAAACGCCGGGTCGCTCCACATCTTCGCCACCACCCGCGCGCCGTTCTGCGGCCCGATCCTGTTCTGGTAGGTGTCGATAATCTCGTCCAGCGCCGCCGGATCGATCAGCCCCTTCTCGGTCAAGATGGTCTCCAGCGCCTTGACCCTGAGCGCAGGCTCAGGCGGCAACAATGCGTGCGGGTGATCGTGGTCAGAATGGTCATGTGGCATGGCCCGACACTGGCAGAGAAAAACCGCTCATGGCAAGCGGTGAAGCGCACCGTCCCAATCCGTCAAACCGCGCCCTTTCACCACTTTGACCGAGATCATGGCCCCGCATGTCAGGTCGCCTAGGCTTGTTGCCCATCACAGCACACCTCTTTTCCCGAAAGGAGACGTCCGATGAAAACCCTTGCGAAACTACCTTTTCTGGCCCTTGTCTTGATCGGCTTTGGCCTGATCGCAACCGCCACCAGCGCAGACCCCGCCACACGAAACAGCAAGAAAGTCGAAAGGTTCGGCCACTGGTACGTGGTCAAGAAACCGGCCACCTACCTGATCCCGCAGACCGGCAAGAAAGGCCGCTATACCCTGTGCAGCGCCGTTCTCTTTGCCCAGACCGCATCGCTCGAGTTCGAAGCCAAGAACGACAGGGCCTGGTCCTTCTACGTGGCCAAAGGCGGCTGGAACTACAAATTCGCCCGCGCCCGCCTGTCGCTCAGGTCCGGATCCCGACAGATCAAGATCCCCGCCGCTCTCTACGGTGGCGCAATGATCTCGGGCATGAGCCACGACCTGCAAAGCGGCAGCCGCATCCAGATCTCCAAGCTGAAATCCTTCATCGCGCAGGGCAAACCGATCTCGGTTTACGACAACCGCGGAAAACAGCTGGTGGCCTTTCCCAACGAAGGCTCCGATCTCGCCAAGGCCTTCGAAAGCGCCATCAGATGCTCCCTGGCAAACGCACCGGGCTAGACCGCCAGAGCCTCCGGCCCTGCATGTTTACGCCCCCGCTAAGGCAAACACCTATCGTGCGCGGCCTGTCTCGACACATGCAAAGACCTCGCATTTTCGAAAGCGATTTCTCTGCGATCCGCAATCCGTGTGATTTCCCGCGACAGCGTGGCCCACATTCCCCCCGAAAGCCGCTTGCCCCGCGCGGCAAACTTGCATACATAGCGCGCTGAACCAACCGAACGCTTTGACAGGTCCTCATGGAAAACGTTGTCCTTATCATCCACCTCCTCCTCGCGCTGGCACTGATCGGTGTCGTGCTGCTGCAACGCTCGGAAGGGGGCGGTCTTGGCATGGGTGGCGGCGGCGGAGGTGCCGTGTCTGGCCGGTCTGCGGCCACCGCGCTCAGCAAGGTGACATGGATTCTCGCCGCGGCGTTCATCTGTACCTCGATTGCACTGACCATCATCGCCGCACAGAAATCTGTCGGCGGCTCGGTTCTGGACCGTCTCGGCGACAGCGTTCCGGCAGCGGACACCACTACGGATTCGGACGCAGGCTCGCTCCTGCCGCCCACGACCGATGGCACCAGCGAACCGCTGGTCCCGCGCGCCGACTGATCTTTCGGGGGCCCTGCCCCCTTTTACACCACAACTTGAGAATTCCTTCGGGGCCGCAACAGCATCTTGCGGTCCTGTTGCCAAGTTGATGCGAATCTTGTTATACTTAAGTCCCGTGATGCTGCGTCAGATTCCGGTCTGCGCGGGCGCTTGGAAGATACTGGAAATCACGGGGGACGCCGACCAATGGCACGGTATATTTTCATCACGGGTGGGGTTGTTTCATCGCTGGGCAAGGGCCTCGCGTCAGCAGCTCTTGGCGCGTTGCTTCAGGCGCGCGGGTACACCGTGCGACTGCGCAAACTCGATCCTTACCTGAACGTCGATCCGGGCACCATGTCGCCCTTCGAACACGGCGAAGTCTTCGTCACCGACGATGGCGCCGAGACCGACCTCGACCTCGGCCACTACGAACGGTTCACCGGCGTCCCCGCCCGCATGACCGACTCGGTCTCCTCGGGCCGCATCTACTCGAACGTGCTCGAAAAAGAACGCCGTGGCGACTACCTGGGCAAAACCATCCAGGTCGTGCCCCACGTCACCAACGAGATCAAAGACTTCATCAACATTGGCGATGACGAAGTCGACTTCATGCTCTGCGAGATCGGCGGCACCGTCGGCGACATCGAGGGCCTGCCCTTCTTCGAAGCCATCCGCCAGTTCAGCCACGACAAGCCGCGCGGCCAGTGCATCTTCATGCACCTGACCCTGCTGCCCTATCTCGCGGCCTCCGGCGAATTGAAAACCAAACCGACCCAGCACTCGGTCAAGGAACTGCAATCCATCGGTATCGCCCCCGATATCCTGGTCTGCCGCTCCGAACAGCCGATCCCGGAAAAGGAACGCGGCAAGATCGCCCTGTTCTGTAACGTGCGCAAAGAAGCCGTTGTCGCCGCCTACGATCTCAAGTCGATCTACGAAGCCCCGCTGGCCTACCACCGTGAAGGCCTCGACCAGGCGGTTCTGGATGCCTTCGGCATCGCCCCGGCCCCGCGCCCCGACCTCTCTGTCTGGGAAGACGTGAACGACCGCATCCACAACACCGACGGCGAAGTCAACGTCGCCATCGTCGGCAAGTACACCCAGCTCGAAGACGCCTACAAATCGATCAAGGAAGCGCTGGTGCATGGCGGCATGCACAACCGCGTCAAGGTCAACGTCAACTGGGTCGACGCCGAGGTCTTCGACAAGACCGACGCCGCCCCCTACCTCGAAGGCTACGACGCAATCCTCGTGCCCGGCGGCTTTGGCGAACGCGGCACCGAGGGCAAGATCAAGGCGGCGCAATTCGCCCGCGAACGCAAGATCCCCTACCTTGGCATCTGTCTCGGCATGCAGATGGCCGTGATCGAAGCCGCCCGCAACGTGGCCGGCATCAAAACCGCGGGCTCCGAGGAATTCGACCACGAGGCCGGCGGCAAACGCTTTGAACCGGTGGTCTACCACCTCAAGGAATGGGTTCAGGGCAACGCCAAGGTCCAGCGCAAGGCCACCGACGACAAGGGCGGCACCATGCGCCTCGGTGCCTATGACGCGGCCCTCGCGGACGGCTCGAAAGTGCACGAAGTCTATGGCTCCGTCGCCATCGAGGAACGCCACCGCCACCGCTACGAGGTCGACATCACCTACCGTGAGAAACTCGAGGAATGCGGCCTGAAATTCTCCGGCATGTCGCCCGATGGCCGCCTGCCCGAGATCGTCGAATGGGCGGATCACCCGTGGTTCATCGGTGTCCAGTTCCACCCGGAACTGAAATCGAAACCCTTCGATCCGCACCCGCTGTTCAAGGATTTCGTCCGCGCCGCGAAAGACAATTCGCGACTCGTGTGATCCACACCAATCGCGCCCCATAAAGATAGCCTGCTCTCTCCAGAGCAGGCTTTTTTCATACGTCCCTGCCGCTGCCCCGCTGTGCCGAAAAACCCACAACCTCCGCGGCAGGGCCCAAGAATTTTCTGGAAAATTCCTGCCCCCGAAAACTCTCCCAGAAGAGTTTTCCGCCCGGTTTTGCGAAAATCGCAACCTGCGCTACACTTGATCCATGCGCAGCCTGTTTTCCTTCGTACTGGTTTCCCTTCTGGCCCTGCCCGCCTGGGCCTGCGAGACCCCTATCTGCCCAACCGATCCCAACACGCTCGATCTTTCCCGCCGCATCACCTTTGACGATCTGCCTTCCTCCTTCGGGGTGGGCCGCCTGATCAACGGCATCCTCGAACAGGACGGCGCGCGGTTCGGCGAACGCTTTGCCGGTCAGGACCTTGGCCGCGATGGCACGTTCGACCGGGTGAACGGCACCGCCCTTGCGCCCCTCACCCTCCTGCCCGGCGCGCCGAACCAGTCGCTGGGCATCCTGCGCCTGATGCGCACCTCGGTCCTGCAGGGCCACGGCCCCGCCGGCTATCCCCGCACCGAAGCCGTGGGCGAAGGCGCCATCGCGGTGATCTTCGACTGGGACCAAAGCGCCATCGCGCTCGACATCCGCGGCGGCGAACAGGGATTTGCCACCCTCACCTTCCTCGCCCGCGACGGCCAGGTCATCGACAGCCACACCCTCGGCCCCCTGTCCGAGGCCACCTACGGCTTTGCCCGCAAGGACGATCGCCCTGACATCGCCGGCCTTCTGATCACCAATTCCGATCCCGAAGGCATCGCCCTCGACAACCTGCGCTTTGACAGGCTGGCAGCCTTGAGTCTGCTCAGGACCCAAGAACCTCAACACCCTTAACAGAGGGCTGTGCCTGCCTGGGCGGGCGCTTCGAACCATATCCGGACACCCAAGTCCCCCCATTGCAGTCCGCACATCCGCCCCCTAGGCTCCCCTCATGCGCTGGCTTGCCATCCTCCTCACCTGCCTAACCTCCCCCCTGACGGCCGAGGTCACCCCCGTACCCTACGACACGCTCGCCCGCGAACTCTCGACCACATTGACCTTCGAGACCCTGCCCTCCCGCCCCGAACCGGGCTTCAACCTCGATCACCCGCTGCGCTTTACCGGCATCTGGCTGGGCGAACACTTTGCCGGCCAGTCGATCACCCAGCGCCCCGCCGCCACCGGCACCCCGCATGACATCCTTGGCCAGACCGCCGCCCACCGCCCGCTTGCCATCCGCCCCGGCCCGCGCCGCCAGAACCTCTCGGTCGCGCACCACCGCGGCTTTGCCTCCAACGCCCTCCTGCCCCTCGGCCCGCATAGCTTTGACACCATCTCGGGGCGGGGCGAAGGCGCCGTCGCCATCCTGTTCGACCACGACCAGTTCGCCCTCGGCTTCCGCGTCCACACCGACTACGCCAAGCCGCTCGGCACCGCGCCCCGTGGCACCCTGACCGTGACCTTCATGACCCGCATGGGCCACGCCCTCGACCAACACACCCTGCACCCCGGCCCCTCAATCACCAGCTACGGCTTCCGCACAGCCGACACCCGCGCCCGCATCGGCGGCATTCTCATCACCAATTCCGATCCGGGGGGGATTGCTTTGGACGACATCCTCTTCCAGATTGAACGCATGCTTTTCTGAACAAGACCAACACCAACGGGGACACCAACACATGGCCAAAGGCTACTGGATCGGGCGCATCGACGTCCAAGACCTTGACACCTACAAGAACTACATCGCCGCCAACGGCCCGGCCTTCGCCGCCTATGACGCTCGCTTCCTCGTGCGGGGCGGCACCTTCGAGGCCGTCGAAGGCGAACCCCGCTCGCGCAACGTCGTGATCGAATTCCCCTCCTATCAGGCCGCGCTGGACTGTTACCACTCCGAAGCCTACCAGGCCGCCAAGGCGCACCGCGATCCCGTCTCCACCGGAGAGCTGATCATCATCGAAGGCTACGAAGGCTGATGTTTGGGGGCAAAAAAACCGAACCATCAAGAGCGGCCTCAACGCTACCTGCCCCACGACGTGACATGGATCGCAACAAACAGAAAGTTCTTTGATGGGGTTACGGTTTTTGCTGGTTTGTTTGGGAATATGTGTGTCGGTGCCAGCATATGCGGACACCTATGATTGCTATTTCCCACAAGTATGCAGGGACACTGGCGGCGGCTGCAATCTTGCGGGAAGAAGAATGGTTTTCGATACCGACCAAGCGGCCTATGTGCACACTGACTCATATGGGAAAGCAGACATACTTTTCATCGGTGAGGATCGATCATCTGGATTGCTGTCAGTTTTCCCTGAAGACGAAAAGAACCCTCCAAATCAGTCAAAGTTTTCCTACCATTCAAGAGAGGCAGGTCCGACTACGTTTTCTGCCGATACCTATCACGGAGTTTGTATTAAGAACCTAGGCACAGATTGAACGTTCAATTCGCTAGGACATGCAGAGATGATGGAACAGCTTGGCCAGGGCAAGATCACGCGCAAGAAAGCAACGGCGCATCTGCTTGAATATTCGGTCCCGCTTTAGATGAAGCGGATGGGGGAAGAAGCTCTGATATGAAGAACAATAATTCAACAAGGATACCAGACTGATGTTTGAAAGCCTGATCAACCGTCTGCGCGGCCAGCCTGCGGAACCGCCCTTGCCGGAACCGGATGAACATCTCGCCCTTGGTGCCCTCCTCGTGCGGCTTGCGCGGTCGGATGCCAACTACCACGCGCTTGAAATCGGCGAGATCGACCGCATCCTTGCCGAAACCTTCGATCTCAAGCCGATCCCCGCCGCCAAGATGCGCGCCACCTGCGAAAAGCTCGAGGCACAGGCCCCCGGCACGCCGGATTTCGCCCTGCTGATCCGCCAGAACGTCGACTATCCGCACCGGCTCGAGATGCTTCAGGCGATGGCGCGTGTGATCCTCGCCGATGGCACCCGCGCGCCCGAGGAATCCGAAACCCTGCTGGAAATCGAACAGATGCTCGGCATTTCACCGGATGACCGCCTGCCGCTCTAGGGTCAGGGCAATGCAAATAAAGTAGAAATCGCCCGGCGGCCCCGCCGGGCTGCACCTGCCTAGGCAGTCACTCCCCCACCGCCGCCAACAGCCGCGCCTTCTCGCCCACATCATCGGGCCGCGAGATTGCCTCGGCCAGCTCTTCCAGCGTCGAAATCGAATGCCCGGCCCGAAAACTGTCGACATGCGGCAGCATCGTGCGGATACCCTGCGCCTTGGGCGCAAAACCCTCCCAGCGCAGCAGGGGGTTCAACCAGATCAGGCGGCGCGACGACAGGTGCAGCCGCTCCATCTCCTTGGCCAGCATCTCCGGCGTCCCGCGATCCAGACCGTCGGTGATCAGCAACACCACAGCCCCCTGCCCCATCACCCGCCGCGACCAGTCGCGGTTGAAATCATGCAGACATGCGCCGATCCGCGTGCCACCTTCCCAGTCCTGCGCCTCCGACCCCGCCGCCCGCAATGCGGCATCCACGTCGCGGGTCGCCAGATGGCGGGTGATATTGGTCAGCCGCGTGCCAAAGGTAAACCCGTGCACCTTGGCCCATCCCGCCCCCTTCTGATTGGCCACGGCATGGAGAAAATGCAAAACCATCCGACTATACTGGCTCATCGAACCCGAAATATCGCAAATCACCACGAGGTTCGGCCAGCGCGGTCGCGGGCTCTTGCGCGCCAGCGCCCGGATGTCGCCCCCCTGCCGCATTGCCGCCCGCAGCGTGCGCCGCCAGTCGGCCTGCCGGCCCAGCGCATCCGCCTTGCCCCGCCGCGACGGGATCGGCTTGACCGGCAGCGCCAGCCTCGCCAGCATCCGCTTGGCCCGCGCCACCTCATCCGTGCTCATCTGCTCGAAATCCAGCGTCCGCAAGCGTTCCTCGGCCGACATCGTCAACGAAGCGTCCACCTCGATCTCGCTGCCACCCTCTTCCTGCGCCACATCCGGCGCATCGCGCTCCACCCCGTCCAACAGCGCCTCGGCAGCCCGCTTCTCGGCGGATTGTGCCGTGCGCTCTTCCTGCACCCCGCGCACCGCAGGCAGCATCATCGCCATCATATGCTCGAGATACCGCGGATCGCGCCAATAGAGGCGAAACACCTGCGCAAAGACCGCACGATGCTCGGGCTTGGACACGAAACAGGCATGCAGCGTCCAGTAGAAATCCTCTTTCCGCGTGAACCCCGCCGCCTCCACCGCGCGGATCGCATCAATCACACGCCCCGGACCGATCGGCAGCCCCGCCTTGCGCAGGGCCCGCGCGAAATAGGTGATGTTGTGGCTCAGCTTCGGCGCATCCGGCAACTCGAGGGGGATATGTTCAGCCATGCCAGACGCCTCGCATGCACCACATGCAGAACGCGCACACTAGGCCACCTCCATGCTGGCCCGCGCCTGATCCAGAAGCCGCCCCGCCTCTGATCCCTGTAGCTTGGCAATGTCGTCCTGATACTTGAGCACCGCACCAAGCGTATCGGCAATCACCTCCGGACTCAGCGTCAGAACATCCAGCGCCAACAGGCACTTGGCCCAGTCTATCGTCTCGGCCACGCCGGGTTTCTTGAACAGGTCTTCGGTGCGCAACTGCTGGACAAAGGCCACGATCTCGCGGCTCAACGCCTCTGCCGCCTCCGGTGCCCGCGCCTGAAGGATCGCGATCTCGCGCTCGAAATCGGGGTAGTCTACCCAATGATAGAGACACCGCCGCTTCAGCGCGTCATGCACCTCGCGCGTCCGGTTCGACGTCACGATCACGATCGGCGGTTCGGGCGCTGCAATCGTGCCGATTTCCGGGATCGTCACCTGGAAATCGCTCAACGCCTCCAAGAGAAACGCCTCGAACGGCTCGTCCGTGCGGTCCAGCTCGTCGATCAGCAACACTGGCGCGCCCGCCGGATCAGGCCGCATCGCCTGCAACAGGGGCCGCTCCACAAGGTAGTCCGGCCCGAACAGTTCCGCGTTCAACACCTCGCGATCCGCGCTGCCGCTCGCCTCTGCCGTGCGGATCGCCACCATCTGCGCGGCAAAGTTCCACTCGTAAACCGCGCTTGACGCATCCAGCCCCTCATAACACTGCAACCGGATCAAACGACGGCCCAGCGCCGCCGCAATCGCCTTGGCAATCTCGGTCTTGCCAACGCCCGCCTCCCCCTCAAGGAACAGGGGCCGCCCAAGGCGCAGCGACAGGAACACCACCGTCGCAAGCGACCGCCCGCAGACATAGCCCTCTTCGCCAAGTGCCGCCTGCACCGCGTCTATCGAATTGAAATCCTGCATCCTGCCCCCTCTCTCTCGCTTCAAAGGCTGCCCGATGCCCGCCCCCGCGGTCAAGGCGCTGAAGCCCCTGCATTGCTGGCAAAATTTCCAATTTTCGCCGCAATGTCCCAATAGTGATAAATCAAAAGGTATCCCCATCGGCGTATTCGCCAAGTGACGTGGGGGAAAGGGTTAAGAGCATGCAAGACGCACCAAACGGTTTCGATACCCCCATGCTGGGATTGAAACCCGCAGAGTGGATTGAAAAACTGGAAGAAATTGCCGAGGAACACGGCTACTACCAGCCGCTTGGCGCGCATCACCACAGCACCTTTGTCGAAGACAAGCCGCTGCTGCTCGTGACCTTTGAAACCATCGAATCGATTCAAGACCGCGCCGACACCGGCCAGCCCTTGGGCTTTGAACTGGTGCGCGAACTGGGCTGGTCGCACCTGTGCATCCTGTCCGAAGGCCAAAGCTGGTTCCGCGATCCGGCGGTCTTTGCCTATTTCGACCGCCTCGTCGATGATGGCTTTTTCGACGAATTCGAACGCGTGATCTTTTACGGTGCCGGCCCCGGCTGTGCCTATGCCGCCGCCACCTATTCGGTCTGCGCCCCCGGTGCCACGGTTGTCGCCCTGCAACCCCAGGCCACCCTTGATCCGCAACTGACCGGCTGGGACACCCGCTTCCGCAACATGCGCAAGACCTCTTTCACCACCCGCTACGGCTATGCTCCCGACATGACCGAGGCCGCCGAAAAGGTCTTTATCTGCTATGACCCGATGGAGCGCGAAGACGCGATCCATGCCGCCCTGTTCCGCGCCGAGAACACCACGCTCTTGCCACTGCCCAACATGGGCGACCGCCTCGAGGATGATTTCTTCGAGATGCAGATCCTGTTCCGCCTGCTGGCCAAGGCCGGCAAGGGCGAACTGGATGCCCGCGCCGCCCACCGCCTGTTCCGCGCGCGCCGCACCCATGTGCCCTACCTCGACCGCCTGCTTCTCGCCATCGAGAAACAGAAGCGCCCGCTGCTCAAGGCCTACCTCTGCGCCAACGTCGTTCAACGCCTTGACGCCCCCCGTTTCCGACGCAAGTTGGAACTGCTGGAAAACGCAGCCTCGCGCGGCAAACTGGCGGGCTGACGCACAGAACACCCCCCCGAAAATCGGCGCTTTTTCGCACCGCCCCACTGGCGCGGCGCATCGCTTTTGTGTATGGCCCAAAAGCATGAGCACCACCCTGACAATCGCCCGCCCCGACGACTGGCACCTGCACCTGCGCGACAGCGCCATCCTGCAGACCGTCCTGCCGGAAACCGCCCGCCATTTTGCCCGTGCCATCGTCATGCCGAACCTGGTTCCGCCCGTCGTGACCGGTGCACAGGCCGCCGCCTACCGCGAGCGCATCATGGCCGCGCTGCCCGAAGGCATGACCTTCCAGCCGCTGATGACGCTCTACCTGACCGAGGACACCGATCCCGAAGACGTCGCCGCCGCCCACGCCAGCGGACTTGTCACCTCGGTCAAGCTCTACCCGGCCGGGGCCACCACCAATTCCTCTTCGGGTGTCACCAACTTCGACAAGGTCCGCCCCGTGCTCGAGAAGATGGCCGAGATCGGCTGCCCGCTCTGTGTTCACGGCGAAGTCACCGACCGCGACATCGACATTTTCGACCGCGAAGCCGTGTTCATCGACCGCGTCCTCGACCCGATCCGCAAGGCCACACCGGGCCTGCGCGTCGTGATGGAACACATCACCACCAAGAACGGCGCAGACTATGTGCTGGCCAACGATAAGGACCTTGGCGCGACGATCACGGTCCAGCACCTGATCCTGGATCGCAACGACATGCTGGTGGGCGGGATGCGTCCGCACTACTACTGCCTGCCGATCCTGAAACGCCGCGAACACCGCGAAGCCCTCATGGCCGCGGCCACCTCGGGCGACACACGTTTCTTCCTCGGCACCGACAGCGCCCCGCACCCGACCCACGCCAAAGAGGCCGAATGCTGCGCCGCGGGCTGTTTCACCGCCCCCAACGCCCTGTCGATCCTTGCCCAGACCTTCGAACAGGCCGGCGCGCTGGACAAGCTCGAAGGCTTCACCTCCTTGCACGGCCCCGCCTTCTACGGCCTGCCGGTCAACACGGACACCATCACCCTGACCAAGGGCGACACCGAAGTGACCTACCCCAAGGCCCTGCAGGCGGGCGAGCACACCGTCACCGTCTTCGACCCCGGCTTCCCGCTCTACTGGAGCGTCACCTCATAGGAAATTCTTTTATAAGAATTTCCCAAAGGCAGAATTTTCGCGAAAATTCTGCCCCCACAAAGGACAGACAGATGATCCCCACCTCCTATCCCTCGCAAGAAGAAATCGCCCGCCTGACCGCGCGTATGCTGCTGGAAATCGGCGCGGTGAACTTCAACACCGATGAGCCCTACACCCTGGCCTCCGGCCTGCCGTCGCCCTCCTATATCGACTGCCGCAAGCTGATCTCCTTCCCGCGCATCCGCAGCACGCTGATGGACTTCCTGACTGTCACCGTCATGCGCAACGCGGGCTTCGAGGCCTTCGACAACATCGCCGGTGGCGAAACCGCGGGCATCCCATTTGCCGCATTGGTAGCCGAACGTATGGCCCTGCCCATGACCTACGTGCGCAAGAAACCCAAAGGCTATGGCAAGAACGCCCGCATCGAAGGTGCCATGAGCGAAGGCGAACGCGTGTTGCTGGTCGAAGACCTCACCACCGACGGCGGCTCCAAGCTGAGCTTCGTCGACGCCATCCGCGACACCGGTGCCACCTGTGGTCACACCGCGGTGATCTTCTACTACGACATCTTCCCCGAAACCACGAAGACACTGGGCGATCACGGCGTTGATCTGCACTATCTCTGCACCTGGTGGGACGTCCTCGCCGAGGCCCGCGCCCAAAAGGCCTTTTCCGAGGAAACCCTTGCAGAAGTTGAAAACTTCCTGAAATCGCCCCGCGAATGGCAGGAAGCCAACAAGAAAGGCTGACCCTCGGTCAGCCACACCTAGCGCAAATTTTCTGATCGCGGCCTGTTAATATTCTGTGGAGAACTCCTCCGCAGAATCACAGGCTGCCGGCCAGATATTGTGGAAACTCACTCCAGACACTCGAAATCTGGTGCAATCTGTGCTATCCACAATTCTATCCACAAGGTTCAGCACCGGTTTTCCACAAGACTTTCAACGTGGAAAATCCCGTTAAACTTCCGTAGAACTCTCCCTCAGGGACAGTGAGTAAAAAATGAACGAAATCGCAGCTATCAATCCGACCGGCGAGTCGACAGACGCCGATCCGATGCCGCATTCCATCGAGGCCGAGCAGCAGCTTCTGGGGGCGATCCTCACCAACAATGACATCTTCGACCGCGTCGCTTCGGTGATCACGGCCGACCATTTCTACGATCCCGTCCACGCTCGGATCTATGAAATCGCGGCCGCCCGCATCGCCAAGAACGCGCTGGCCTCGCCGGTAACGCTGAAGGCCTTTCTCGAAGATGACGAGGGTCTGAAGGAGCTGGGCGGCCCCGCCTACCTCGCACGTCTGGCCGGGGCCGCCATCTCGTCTTTCGCCGCCCGCGACTATGCGCAGATGATCTATGACATGGCGATCCGCCGTGAACTCATCGGTCTGGGCGACAACATCTCGACCTCGGCACGCAAGGCCGATATCAAACTCGAGCCGCGCGAACAGATCGTGCAGGCCGAGCAGGCGCTCTACAAACTGTCCGAGCAGGGCCAGACCGAGCGGGGCTTCGTCTCCTTCCTGAAAGCGGTGACAGAAGCGGTCAACACCGCCAACGCCGCCTATCAGCGTGACGGCGGCCTCGCCGGTATCTCCACCGGTCTGATCGACCTTGACAAGAAACTCGGCGGCCTGCATCCCTCCGACCTTCTGATCCTCGCCGGTCGTCCCTCGATGGGGAAAACCTCGCTGGCCACCAACATCGCCTTCAACGTCGCCAAGGCCTACAAGAAGGGCATCAAGCCCGACGGCTCCGAAGGCGCGGTCGAAGGCGGCGTGGTCGGCTTCTACTCGCTCGAAATGAGCGCCGAACAGCTGGCATCGCGTATCCTCTCCGAGGCCGCCGAAATCCCCTCGGAACAGATCCGTAAAGGTGACATGACCGAGGCCGAGTTCCGCCGCTTCGTCGATGCCGCCAAATCGCTCGAGGCCTGCCCGCTCTACATCGACGACACCCCCGCCCTGCCCATCGCGCAGCTGGCGGCCCGTGCCCGTCGCCTCAAGCGGACCCACGGCCTTGATCTGCTGATCATCGACTACCTCCAGCTCTGCCGCGGTACCGCCGACAACCGGGTTCAGGAGATCGCCGAAATCTCGATGGGCATGAAGGCCATCGCCAAGGAACTGAACATCCCGGTGATCGCCCTGTCCCAGCTGTCACGGACCGTGGAAAGCCGCGACGATAAACGCCCGCAGCTGTCAGACCTGCGTGAATCGGGCTCGATCGAACAGGATGCAGACGTGGTGATGTTCGTGTTCCGCGAAGAATACTACGTGGAACGGGAAAAACCCTCGGATGACCGGCTCGAGGAAATGGCCGCCTGGCAGGAGCGCATGGAACGCCTGCACGCCAAGGCCGAAGTCATCCTCGGCAAACAGCGTCACGGCCCCATCGGCACCGTGGAACTCTCCTTCGAGGGCCGCTTCACCCGCTTCGGCAACCTCGTCAAACCCTGGCAGCAGGACGGCGCAGACGAAGGCTTCTGATGTCACGCCCCCTGCTGATCCTGCACATCGGCTCGCAAAAGACAGGCTCCACGGCCATTCAATCCGCCCTGGACGCCTGTCCCCAAAGCCTTGCCCAAAGCGGCCTGCGCTTTGCCACCGCGGGGCGCAACCACATTTCGCACAACCGCATGTGGCAGGCCTTTGTCGCCAACCGCCCGCGCCCGCCCTTCCTGCGCCTGCGCGAGGAACTCAAGGCCAACCCCGACCACACCCATATCCTGTCCTGCGAAATGTTCCTGCGCCCCGAAGTCGCGCAGGTCTTCACCCGCTTCCTTTCCGCCCCGCAACGCGCCCGCACCCGCGTGATTGTCTACCTGCGCAGGCAAGACGAATACTTCGAGGCGATGTACAAACAGCACCTCAAGAGCGGGCGTTTCAAGGGCGATGTCGCCGCCTATCGTGCCTTTCTGGGCGACCGCCTCGCCTATGCCCCGATCCTCGACGCCTTTGACACCGCCTTTGGCCGCGAAAACCTGATCGTCGTGCCTTACGAACGCAGCGAATTTCCGGGAGGCAACGTGGTGGCGGATTTCGCCCACCATATCGGCTGGCACACCCCTCCGACAGAGGCGCTTGGTTCGGGACAGACCAACGCCTCGCTCGCCCTGCCCTATTGTCAGGCGCTTGGCACCTTCTCCGACCTGACACCACCCGTCCGTCGCCACCTGATCCGCGCCCTGATCGCCGATCCCTCTGGTAAAACACTGGCCAGCAACGATTGCCTCACTCCCGAAGAGCGCGCCGCAATGCTTGCGGAATTTGCCGACGACAACGCCCGCACCTGCGCCACGTGGACCAAGGGGCGCACAACCCTGTTCTCAGAACCGATCACAACCACCGCCACACCCGCCATCTCTCTTGACGCGGCCCGCGCCCATATCGAAACCTTGCTCCCGACGGCCCGCGCCGCGCTGGACACGCCAACCTGACGAGAGCCCCATGACCGAATTCACCGAAATCCCCGTGATCGACGCCAGCGCCCTGCACGAGGGCGACCAGACCACCCTCATTTCGGACTTCCGCGCCGCCTATGGCACAACGGGCTTTGGCTATATCGTCAACCACGGCATCGACCCCGCACTGGTCGACGCGGTCTTCGAAGCTTCCCGCCGCTTCCACGCCCTTCCGATGGCACAGAAACTTGCGATCAAGGTAGACCGCACCCATCGCGGCTATATCCCCATCGACAGCTCGACCGACGTGAACTCGCAACTGGCCGATGTGACCAAACCCAACCAGTCCGCCAGCTTCATGATGATGCGCGAAGACAGCGCCGCCGATCCAGACCTGTACCTCTCCGGCCCAAACCAATGGCCAGACCTCGACGGCTTTCGCGACACGCTGACCGCCTATGCCGAACAGCTTTCCCATCTCGGCCATGCCCTCATGCAGGTCGCCCTCAAGGCCGCGGGCGTAACCGACACCGCGATCATGTCCGCCTTCGATACCCCCACCATCTGGCTGCGCCTCCTGCACTACCCGCCGTCACCAGCCGCCGCACCAGACGATCTCTATGGCTCGGCCCCGCACACCGATTTCGGCTGCCTCACCATCCTTGCCCAGGACGATGTCGGCGGTCTTCAGGTCCGCACCCCCGGCGGCGATTGGGTCGATGCCCCACGCATCCCCGGCAGTTTCGTGGTCAACGTCGGCGACATGCTGCACCGCCTCAGCAACGGTCGCCTGCTCTCCACACCACACCGCGTGATCAACCGCTCTGGCCGCGAACGCTTTTCCTGCCCGTTCTTCTATGATCCCAACGTCGCCACCACCATCGCGCCCCTGCCCGGCACCGGCACACCCCGCTTTGATCCGATCCGCTTTGATACCTTCCTGCGCGGCGAACTCGAAGCCGCATATGATGCCCATAAACCAACCACGACATGACACCCCGGCACCGCCATTGACGCAGGGAAGTCGCGTCATCGGCACCCTTTCTCCCATGCGCCCGCTTTCCCCTTGACCTTGTCCCCAACACCGTCAAAAACGACCGCATGGCTACCGCGACACTGACAATCGACCTCAACGCCCTGACCTCCAACTGGCGGGCACTGGATGCAATGACAGCCTGCGAGACCGCAGCCGTGGTCAAGGCCGACGGCTATGGCCTTGGCGCCGACCGCGTCGCCCGCGCTCTGGCCAATGCGGGCGCCCGCAAGTTCTTTGTCGCCGCCACCGAAGAAGGCGCCGCCCTGCGCCAGGCGCTGGGTCCGGGGCCGGAAATCTGTGTGTTCTCGGGTCACATGGCCGGTGACACCGACATGATCTCCGATCTGCAACTCACCCCGATGCTGAACTCGCTCGACCAGATGCTGCGCCACTTCGAGGCCCTGCCCGGCGCGCCCTTCGGCATCCAGCTTGATACCGGCATGAACCGCCTCGGGATGGAGCCCCACGAATGGGCCGCCGTCCGCGACATCGCGATCGAACAGGGCCCGACACTGATCATGTCGCACCTTGCCTGTGCGGACGATCCCGAACACCCGATGAACCCGCACCAGCTTGCGGTGTTCCGGGAAATGACCGACGGCCTCGACGTGCCCCGCTCGCTGGCGGCCACCGGCGGGATTCTGCTTGGCCCCGACTACCACTTCGACCTCACCCGCCCCGGCGTCGGCCTCTATGGCGGCATGCCCTATGTCGAAGCCACCCCGGTTGTCACCCTCGACATCCCTGTGATCCAAGTGCGCGAGGTCGCCCCCGGCGAAACCGTCGGCTATTCCAACACCTGGACCGCCGAACGCCCCTCTCGCGTTGCCACCATCGCCGCCGGCTACGCTGACGGCCTGATCCGCGGCATGGGCGGGGAAGCCTGGGTCCACGCCGGGGAAACCCGCTGCAAGATCATCGGCCGGATCTCGATGGACATGATCGGCGTCGACATCACCGACGCCACCAGCGATCCCGCCTCCGTGGAACTGATCGGCCAGCACCAGTCGGTCGACACCCTGGCCGACTGGGCCGGCACCATCGGCTATGAAATCCTCACCTCGATGGGCGCACGTTATTACCGGCGGTACAAGTCATGATCCTCGTGACGCCCCTAGCGGCCCTCGGCCGCGCCACCATCAGCGTCTTTGCCACAATCGGGCGTGTCGCGCTCTTTGCGCTTGCCGCACTCACCCACATCCTCCGCCCGCCTTTTTATGGCCGCGAATTCGCCGTCGCCCTTCTCAACATCGGCTGGCTGTCGCTGCCCGTGGTCGGCCTCACCGCCATCTTCACCGGCGCCGCCCTCGCACTGCAAATCTACGACGGCGGCTCGCGCTTCTCGGCCGAAGCCGTGGTGCCCCAGATCGTCGCCATCGGCATGGTGCGCGAGCTTGGCCCTGTACTTGTCGGCCTCATGGTCGCCGCCCGCGTGACCTCTTCGATCGCCGCCGAGATCGCCACCATGAAGGTAACCGAACAGATCGACGCGCTGACCACCCTGTCGACCCACCCCATGAAATACCTCGCCGCCCCCCGCGTGCTGGCCGCCCTCCTCGTGGTGCCCGCGCTGGTCGGCATCGGCGACATCATCGGCATCTTCGGCGGCTTTGTCGTCGGCACCCAGCAACTGGGCTTCAACCCGGCCACCTACATCACCAACACCGTCGACTTCCTGCAACGCTCCGACGTGATCTCCTCGCTGATCAAGGGCTCGGTCTTCGGCGGCATCGCCGCCACCATGGGCTGCTACTTCGGCATGCACTCCGGGCGCGGCGCTCAGGGCGTGGGCGCAGCCACCAAGGCCTCGGTTCAGGCCGCCGCCGTGCTGATCCTCGCCGCCAACTTCCTGCTCACCTCGATCTTTTTCGTGTCATGAACCGCGGCCTCACCCTCCTTGCCCTCGGCACCCTCGCCGCCTGCGGCCCGCCCCCGTCGGGCCTCGATCCCGTGCTAGTGCACTACAACTTCTACAAGGACTACGAGAGCCGCGAGACCGCCCTCAACAAGGCCTTCGCAAAACACCTCTCCGGCCGCTCCCGCCCCGAGGCCATCGCCCGCCTGCAGGACTTCGGCTTCTTCTGCACCACAACCTCCTGCAGCCTTGAAACCCACCACAAGGAAACCTGGGCCGAGAAACACTTCGGCATCAGCAACAGCGCCAGGGGCATGCGCAACCACCACGCCACCTGCTACGTGGTCACATTCACCGGCGATCCGCAAACCGACCCCACGGCCCTCACCGCCCGCAGAAGTCACCAGACAACCCAGCGCCCCTGGACCCAACCGCAAGAGCCGCCCCAACCCTGCGAGGTCTCGCAATGATCACCTTCGACAACGTCCACAAGGCCTTTGGCCCCAAGAAGGTTCTGCGCGGCGTCAACCTGCACGTCCCCAAGGGCGAATCCATGGTCATCATCGGCGGCTCCGGCACCGGCAAATCGGTGACCCTGAAATGCGTCCTCGGCCTCCTGTCCCCCGATCAGGGCACCATCACGGTGGATGGCAAGGACGCCACCAAGGGCGACCGCGATGCCTTCCTCGCCCGCTTTGGCATGCTGTTCCAGGGCGGTGCCCTCTTCGACAGCCTCACCGTCTGGCAGAACGTCGCCTTCCGCCTGCTGCGCGGCTCGCTGAAACGCCCCAAGGACGAAGCCCGCGACATCGCCATCGAGAAACTGCGCCGTGTCGGCCTCACGCCTGATGTGGCCGATCTCTTCCCCTCCGAACTCTCCGGCGGCATGCAGAAACGTGTCGGCCTCGCCCGCGCCATCGCCGCCGAGCCGGAAATCATCTTCTTCGACGAACCCACCACCGGGCTTGATCCGATCATGTCCGGCGTCATCAACGACCTGATCCGCGAAATCGTGGTCGAGATGGGCGCCACCGCCATGACCATCACCCACGACATGTCCTCGGTCCGCGCCATCGCCGACAAGGTCGCCATGCTGCACGACGGCGTCATCCAATGGACCGGCCCCGTCGCCGACATGGACAATTCCGGCGATCCCTACCTGACCCAGTTCATCTCCGGCAGCGCCGAAGGCCCGATCGAGGCGGTACGCTAAACCGGTCCCTGACCGGTACAGGCTTCAATGCACCCCAAATACTCCCGCCGGAGGCGCCCCAAACGCGGCCCTCACGGCTCTATCCCGCCCGGCGCCGCCAATGCCACCGCGACACTTCGTTAACCTCGCCGCCACCGCACGGCCCGGTAACCCCGCAAACCCCGGCAGATCGCACCTCCGCAATACCGACGTAATACCGACGTGATACCGCAGCACAAAATCCCGTGCTTCCAACGCGTTAACCCTGATTCCCCCGGAAATGACACCGACGCACGCAATCCTCCCCCTTGCGCGCTGTCACCCCACGGCCTAGCTCTTCAACATGACGCTCCGCATTGCCAACCTCGCCCTTCTGGTCCTGTTTCCCATCGCATGGTTCGCCCCGCTGCTGCACGCGGGACTCCTGCCGATCTTCGGCCTCAGCGAAATCTCCATCATCTCCGGCCTGCAATCGCTGTGGGACACCGATCCGGCGCTGGCCCTGCTGGTCACCTTCCTCGCCATCTTCGCGCCCTATATGAAAACCATCGGTCTCGCGCTGGTCCACTTCGGCCTGATGCGGCGCAAGGTGGTTCCGGCCCTTGAAATCCTTGGCAAACTGGCGATGGCCGATGTCTTCCTGATCGCGCTCTACGTGGTCATCGTCAAAGGCGCGGGCCATGTCACGGTACAGACAGGCTGGGGTCTTTACGTCTTTACAGGCGCAATTCTCGCCTCTATCGCGATAAGCCATTTGACGCGCCGCCGATAAGGGGGCAAAACGAGAACATGGCAAAATCAAAAACCCAGTTCTCCTGTTCCGCTTGCGGCAGTATCACCTCTAAATGGTCCGGCCGATGCGAGGCCTGTGGCGAATGGAACACCATCTCGGAAGAGACCCCGCTCTCCTCCGGCCCCTCCTCGACCGCCCTTGGCACCGCCAAGGGCCGCACCATCCCGCTGACCGACCTGCGGACCGAGGAAACCCCGCCCCCCCGCACCCACTCCGGCCTTGGCGAACTCGACCGCGTCCTCGGCGGCGGACTGGTGCCGGCAAGCGCCATCCTCGTGGGCGGTGATCCGGGTATCGGCAAGTCGACGCTGCTCTTGCAGGCCGCATCACAATTCGCCCGTAGTGGTCTGAAAACAATATATGTTTCCGGCGAAGAGGCCTCGGCCCAGGTGCGTATGAGGGCCCAGCGCCTTGGCCTGACCGAGGCCCCGGTCCAGCTCGCCTCGGAAACCAATCTGCGCGATATTCTCACCACGCTGGAGGCGGAAAAACCCCAGCTGGCCATCATCGACTCGATCCAGACCATGTGGTCCGACAACGTCGGCTCTGCCCCCGGATCGGTCTCGCAAGTCCGTGCCGCCGCCCACGAGCTGACCTCCTTTGCCAAGCGCAAGGGCATGGCCGTGATCCTCGTGGGTCACGTCACCAAAGAAGGCCAGATCGCCGGCCCCCGCGTTGTCGAACACATGGTCGACACGGTGCTCTATTTCGAAGGCGAACGCGGCCACCAGTTCCGCATCCTGCGCGCCGTCAAGAACCGCTTCGGCCCCGCAGATGAGATCGGCGTCTTCGAAATGACGGGCGGTGGCCTCAGCGAGGTGCTGAACCCCTCCGCCCTGTTCCTGTCCGACCGCGGCGAACCCTCGCCCGGCTCGGTCGTCTTTGCCGGCATCGAAGGCACCCGCCCCGTACTGATCGAACTTCAGGCTCTGGTCGCCCCCTCGCCACACTCGCAACCCCGGCGCACGGTGGTCGGCTGGGACGGCGGCCGCCTCGCCATGATCCTCGCCGTGCTCGAGGCCCGCTGCGGCATTCCTTTCACCGGTCTCGACGTCTATCTCAACGTCGCGGGCGGCATGAAGATCAACGAACCCGCCGCCGACCTTGCAGTTGCAGCCGCCCTTTTGTCTGCCCGCGAAGATAGCGCCCTGCCCGCCGATACGGTGGTTTTTGGCGAAATCTCCCTCTCAGGTGCCCTCCGCGCCGTCGGCCAGACCGAAAACAGGTTGAAAGAAGCGCAAAAACTTGGTTTCACAACGGCAATCGCTCCGAAAGGCGGCAAATCACCGGCAATTGACGGCATGAGCCTCAACCGTGTTGGCGATCTGGCAGGCTTTGTCGGGGACGTGTTCGGAGCAGGATAGCCGCGACAGGCGGCAACAGGGACGGGACAGGTATGGAAGGTTTCACGGTTATCGACGGCGTTGTCGCAGGCGTCATCATCATCTCGGCACTGCTGGCATACAGCCGCGGCCTCGTCCGCGAAGGCATGGCCATCGTCGGCTGGATCGCCGCCGCCATCCTCGCCTTCATGTTCGCCCCGCAGGTCGAACCGCTGGTCAAGGAAATCCCGGTCGTTGGCGAATACCTCGCCGACAGCTGCGAACTCTCGATCATCGCCTCCTTCGCCATCGTTTTCGCCCTGTCGCTGGTGATCGTCTCGCTGTTCACCCCGCTGTTTTCTTCGCTGGTGCAACGCTCGGCGCTTGGTGGCATCGATCAGGGGCTCGGCTTCCTCTTCGGTGTGCTGCGCGGCATTCTTCTCGTCGCCATCGCCTTCTTCGTCTACGAAACCATTGCCACCTCGCAGGCCATCCCCATGGTCGACGACAGCCGCTCGGCCGCCGTCTTCAGCCGCATGACCGACCAGATCGAAGACCGCGATCCGGCGCAGGCCCTTGGCTGGATCACAACCCAATACGAAGAGCTGGTTGGCGTCTGCGGTCAATAAAACCCGCCCCATCGCTTTCAAGGCCTGCGCCCCGCGCGGGCCTTTTTCTTTGCGCAACGTAAAAAAATACCTCCGCATTGGTTTTACCGATTGGTTAGAAAAGCGTCATCTGCCTGTGCCTTTTCAGGATGATCTCTTGTCCATCGACAATGGAGTTCCTCATGAAACCAACATTTGCAGCCCTGACTGCCACGGCCTTCACCGCCATGGCGACCCTCGCTTCTGCCAGCGACATCCACGTCGGCCCGCGCCCGCTCTACCTCGTGGACCGCATGCCCGAAGGTGAGCTGAAACAACAGCTCGCCGCCTGCGCCACCACCCCCCTGAAGCGCACCGATTTTTCCATCGGTCACCGCGGAGCCCCCCTGCAGTTCCCCGAGCACACCGTTGAATCCAACCGTGCAGCGGCCCGCATGGGTGCCGGCATCCTGGAATGTGACGTGACCTTTACCAAGGACAAGGAACTGGTCTGCCGCCACGCCCAAAACGACCTGCACACCACCACCAACATCCTCGCCAGCCCGCTGGCCGACACCTGCATCGCGCCTTTCGCACCGGCCTCTGGCGACCAGAACGCCAAGGCGGAATGCCGGACCTCGGAAATCACCCTGGCCGAATTCCGCACCCTGCGCGGCAAGATGGACGCCGCCGACAAATCGGCCACCACGGTCGAGGCCTACATGGACGGCACCGCCAACTGGCGCACCGATCTCTACTCGGTCGAAGACGGCACCCTGATGACCCACGCCGAGTCGATCGAACTGTTCAAATCGCTGGGTGCCAAGTTCACCCCGGAACTGAAATCCCCTTCGGTCGAAATGCCCTTTGATGGCTTCACCCAGGAAATGTACGCCCAGAAGCTGATCGACGAATACAAGGCCGCCGGCATCCCTGCCAGCGACGTCTTTGCCCAGTCCTTCAACCTCGACGACGTGCTCTACTGGATCAAGAACGAGCCCGAATTCGGCAAGCAGGCGGTCTTCCTCGACGGTCGCTACAACGTCGAAACCTTCGACCACATGGACCCCGCCACCTTTGAGCCTTCCATGCAGGAGCTCAAGGATATGGGCGTGAACTACATCGCCCCGCCGATGTGGATGCTGGTCACCACCGAAGGCGACAAGATCGTTGCCTCGCCCTACACCAAAGCAGCCAAGGATGCCGGTCTCAAGATCGTCACCTGGACCCTCGAACGCTCCGGCCCGCTCACCAACGGCGGCGGCTGGTACTTCCAGTCGGTCAAGGAAACCATCGACACCGACGCCGACTACTTCACCATGCTGCACGCCCTGCATGAGGAAGTGGGAATCGAAGGCATCTTCTCGGACTGGCCCGCAACAGTCACCTACTATGCAAGCTGCATGAATCTGAACTGATCCCACCTGATGTGATCACGGACGCGGCCCTTTCCGGGGCCGCGTCGAATATGCACAACACCGCGACACTTCTGATTGTGATCCTTTCGTGACATACTGCGCGCGACCCCTTAAGAGGGGCCTCGAAACACGCCACACGGATTCGGAGCACCCACCTTGTCCAGCCCTATGCCACCTGCCGAAGGGGTCGTCGCACATCCGACGAAACGCACCTTCGCATCCGGCACCAAGACGGCACACAAGGCCCTCCCCCTCTTCAGCGTGAAGCATGTGGCCGACAAGACTTCGGCCTCTCCCTTCAAAGCCCCGTGTCTGAGACACAGCCAACGTGAAATTGGAGCCAACCTATGTGCGGGATTCTAGGCATTGCAAGCCGGACCGATGAGGTCTTTGCGGAAATCTACGATGGCTTGCTGATGCTTCAGCACCGGGGTCAGGATGCCTCGGGCATCGTGACCTACACCGGCGAGAACTTCCGCGAGCGCAAGGAAAACGGCCTCGTCAAAGACGTCTTCCAACCCTCCGACGCCGAAACCCTGCGCGGCCATATCGGCATGGGCCATGTCCGCTACCCCACCGCCGGCTCGCTCAGCGCCTCCGAGGCCCAGCCGTTCTTCGTGAACGCGCCCTACGGCATCTACCTCGTGCACAACGGCAACATCACCAACACCGAGGAACAGCGCGAAAAGGTCACGGAAAAATACAGCCGCCACCTGCGCACCACCTCCGACTCGGAAATCCTGCTGAACGTCCTCGCCGACAAGGTGGCCGACGCCATCAAGGTGAACGGCAACGCCGATCCGATCCGCAATATCTTTGCCGGCGTGAAAATGACCATGGAACGGGTTCAGGGCGCCTATTCGGTGATCTGCCTGATCGCTGGTGTCGGCATGCTCGCCTTCCGCGACCCGCACGGCATCCGCCCGCTTTCTGTCGCCAAACGCGACGCAGACGGTGACGGCGATGACTATGCCTTCGCCTCCGAAGACGTGGCCTTCGGCATCAACGGCTTCGAAAAACTACGCGACCTGAAACCGGGCGAAGCGATCCTGATCGACCTCGACGGCAACAAGCACGAATTCCAGGCCGTCGAAGGCAAGCTCACGCCTTGTATCTTCGAATATGTCTACCTCGCCCGTCCCGACTCGCTGCTCGACGGGATCTCGGTCTACAAGACCCAGATGCGCATGGGTCAGGCCCTCGCCAAGCAGATCCAGGACTCCGACCTCCAGATCGACCGTATCATCCCGGTTCCCGACAGCGCCCGCCCGGTTGCGCTCGAGGTCGCCAAGGCCACCGGCATCCCCTACCGTGAAGGCCTCGTCAAAAACCGCTATGTCGGCCGCACCTTCATCATGCCCGGTCAGGCCGAGCGCCAGAAATCCGTACGCCGCAAGCTCAACGCGATCCCGCTCGAGTTCAAGGATCACAATGTCCTGCTGATCGACGACTCGATCGTGCGCGGCAACACCATCAAGAAGATCGTCCAGATGTGCCGCGAAGCCGGTGCCAAGAAGGTCTATATCGCCTCCGCCTCGCCGCCGGTGAAATACCCCAACGTCTACGGCATCGACATGCCCACCAAGCACGAGCTGATCGCCAACGGCCAGACCATCGAGGAAATCCGCGAGGAACTCGGCGCAGATGCCCTGTTCTACCAGAACCTCGACGATCTGATCTGGGCGGCACAGGAAGGCAACCCCGAGATCGACACCTTCGACTGCTCCTGCTTCGACGGCAACTACATCACCGGCTCGGTGTCGCCCGACTATCTCGAAGCCCTCGAAAGCAGCAGCCGCGTCAGCAAGAAGATCAAGGACATGCCGCAACCCGGCGCTTCCTGGAACGCGCCCGCCGCGGCCTCGCACGGCTAGGGGAACAGGGCGATGAACCTTCTCGCCCTCGACGCCCGCTGGCGGCGTCTGCACGATGAAACCCGCGTCTGCCCGCAAAGCGGACGCCGGTTCAACGGCATCTTCGACATCGGCTACGACCACCCCGACAGCTGGCCGCATGGCGATCTGGCCGAAGCGGGCGCCCCGGACCTCCAGGTCGGCGAAGATCGCCTCTCCAGCGATCTCTGCCGCATCGATGAGGACCGTTTCCTCAAATGCGTCCTCCCCCTGCCGATCCGCGGCAGCGACGAGGTGTTCTTCTTTGGCCCCTGGGCCAGCGTTCCGCCCGACACCTTTTATGCCTATATCGACGAGGCTACCGGCGCCGCCGACGGGTTCGAAGGCGGAGAGGCCTGGCTGATGAACGATCTGCCCGGTTTCGAAAGCGAAGATCCGATCGCCTGCGCCCTGCAACCAGGCGATGCTGGCCAGCGCCCCGTGCTGATCGCCCTCTCCGGCCCCCTGGCCGAGGCCCAAGAAAACGGCATCTCCTTTGATCAGCTGCTCGACATCTACGCCGCCTCCGGCGACGATATTCGCCCGTTCCTGATGGCCGACTGACGCTCCAACGCGCCAGCCCCCCTTGTTTCATTAGGATTTCAGCACGAATCCGCCCAAAATTGCTGCATCGCGGCAATTTCCCGCCATCTGCCCCTTGCGCTTTGCACGCACGCCTTCTAACTGCGCGCCCCTGCCCCATATGGGGCCAGAGTAACAACGGCAGATCACCACTCACATGACCGACACCCCCGACAACGTGGCCGCGCTGGCCACCGACAAAGGCGTGCTGAAAAACCGCGCCCGCCTGACCCTGATCGGGATCATGGGCCCGGAAACCAACCTGCGCGCCCTGTTCCTCCTGCCCTCGGGCCGCACCCTCTCGGCAGGGCGTGACGACAAGACCCCGATGGGCCGCCTCGTCGGCGTCGATGGCACCAGCGTCACCCTCCAGCGCGGCGACAAGACCACGCGCCTGCACCTGCCGGGCTGACCGGCTTCAATGCACCGCAAATACTCCCGCCGGAGGCGCATCTCTCCGCAGGCTCCCACCGCCGCAATACCGACGGGATACCGACGCGATGCAGATCGGCAAATTCGCCCCCTTGACCTTTGCCGCACAAGGGCGCACACCCTCCCCATGACCGAGAAACTAGCCCTGATCACCGGCGCCTCCCGCGGCCTTGGCGCGGCCTTCGCCGAAGCCCTCGCCCCCGAATACCACATCGTCGCCGTGGCCCGCACCACCGGCGCGCTCGAGGAACTGGACGACAACATCCAGGCCAAGGGCGGCAAGGCCACGCTGGCCCCGATGGACATCACCAATATCGATGCGATGGCCCAACTCTGCCGCTCGATCCATGATCGCTGGGGCAAGGTCGACCTCTGGGTCCACAGCGCCGTCCACGGTGCGCCGCTCACCCCGACCAACCACATCGACCAGAAAGATCTCGACAAGGCCGTGTCGATCAACGTGACCGCCACCGGACGCCTGATCCCCTTCCTGTCACCGCTGCTTGGCGATACCGGCCACGCTGTCTTTTTCGAAGACGACCGCGCCGGCCAAAAGTTCTTCGGCTCCTACGGTGCCACCAAGGCCGCGCAGATCGCGCTTGCCCGCAGCTGGCAGGCCGAAACCGTGAACACCGGCCCGCGTGTGTCGATCCTGTCGCCAAACGGCATGCCCACCGGCACCCGCGCCCGTTTCTTCCCCGGCGAAGACCGCGAGAGCCTGAGCAACCCGCGCGACGAGGCCGCCCGCCTTCTGGCCACCCTCGACCTCTGATCGCCCGTCACACGACGCAATTCAGGCCCCGGATCGCGCAACTGGTCCGGGGCTTTTTCATGCCCGCCGCACCCGCATTCCCCCCTCAATGCGGCACCGGCCTTTAGCGCCGGTTAAAACCCGCCACAAAACGCGCCGTTTCCCTTGCCCGTCACGGCCTGGCCCCCTAGACAGAATGCAACGAACCACTGAGGTCAGCACCGGGGGCAGCCATGCGCATTCTCATCACCAACGACGACGGTATCAACGCACCGGGCCTCAAGGTCATGCACGACATCGCCACCGAACTGGCCGGCCCCGACGGCGAAGTCTGGACAGTCGCCCCCGCCTTCGAACAGTCCGGCGTGGCGCATTGCATCAGCTATACCCACCCGACCATGATCGCCAAGATGGGCGAGCGTCGCTTTGCCGCCGAAGGCAGCCCCGCCGACTGCGTCATGGCCGGCATTCACGACGTGATGAAGGACAACCCGCCCGATCTTGTCCTCTCGGGCGTCAACCGCGGCAACAACTCGGCGGAAAACGCGCTCTATTCCGGCACCCTCGGCGGCGCCATGGAAGCGGCCCTCCAGGGCCTGCCCGCGATGGCGCTCTCGCAATACCTCGGGCCTGAAAACTACGAGATCGAAAACCCCTTCGAAGCCTCTGCCAAATACGGTGCCGAGGTGATCCGCAAGATCCTCGACGCCACGCCCCCCAACCCAAGCGACTATGGCCTGTTCTACAACGTGAACTTCCCGCCGGTCCTCGCCGCCAACGTCAAGGGCACCCGCGTCGCCACCCAGGGCCTGCGCAAGGGCACCTGTTTCTCGGTCGAAGCCCAGGCCTCGCCAACCGGCCGCCGCTTCCTCTGGGCAAAGGGCGGCAACCAGCGCATCCAGACCGCACCCGGAACCGATGCCGCCGCCAACCTCGACGGCTACATCTCGGTCACCCCGATGCGCGCCGACCTCACCGCCCATGACGCGCTCGACGCCCTGAAAGCCATCGAATGACCGACAACGCCGCCGCAGAACTCAAGATGCAATTCATGTTCGCCCTACGCAGCAAGGGCGTCACGGATCAGCGTGTTCTGACGGCAATGGAAACCATCGACCGCGCCCCCTTCGTGCGCGGCATCTTTTCCGAACGCGCCTATGACGACACACCGCTGCCCATTGCCTGCGGCCAGACCATCTCGCAACCTTCGGTGGTTGGCCTGATGACACAGGCGCTTGACGTGCAGCCACGCGACAAGGTGCTCGAAGTGGGCACCGGGTCCGGCTACCAGGCCGCCATCCTCAGCCAGCTTGCCCGCCGCGTCTATACCATCGACCGTCACCGCCGCCTCGTGCGCGAAGCCCGCGCGGTGTTCGAAGCGATGGACCTCGCCAATATCACCACGCTGTCCGGCGACGGCAGCTTCGGCCTGCCCGATCAGGCCCCCTTTGACCGCATCATCATCACCGCCGCCGCCGAAGACCCGCCCGGCCCCCTCTTGGCCCAGCTCAAGGTCGGCGGTATCATGGTGGTACCCGTCGGTCAGTCGGACGCGGTCCAGAGCCTCATTCGTGTGCATCGCACCGAAACCGGCTTTGATTACGAAGAACTGCGCCCCGTGCGCTTTGTTCCGCTGATCGAAGGCCTTGCCCCCGATAGCTGATCTGGGGCATAGGCACCTATAACAGAGGCGCAAACGCCCGATCCTGGTACCAGTGCATTAACGCCTTCCGCGAAATCAAGACGTGGCCGGCATTTGAGGATATCGAGATGGCACCTTCGCAGAAACGTATTCCCGCGCGGCTTATGATGGCCGGTCTGGCGCTTGGCCTTGTGGCCGCTTGCGAGGACGGGTTCGACATCGACCTGCGCGGCGGGCTCGGTGCGGGGCTGGACACCACGACCGCCGCCAAGGCCGCCACCGCCGACCGCCCGCGCCCCGATCGCCGCGGCATCATCTCTTATCCGAACTACCAGGTCGCCGTGGCCCGTCGTGGCGACACCCTGAACGACGTGGCCGAACGCATCGATATGCCGGTCGAGGACCTGGCCCGCTACAACGGCATCCGCGCCGAAGACGAATTGCGCCGGGGCGAGATCGTGGCCCTGCCCTACCGCGTAGCCGAACCCTCGCCCGAAACCGGTGGCCGCGGTGTGGTTACCGCCCCCGAGGGCGTCGACATCGCCGCGCTGGCCGGTAACGCGCTGGACAGCACCGCGCCGTCCACCCCGGTCAGCACCGAGCCGCTGCAACCGGCCCCCAAGAACGCGCCCAAGGGTGAAACCGGGTTCGAGCCGATCCGACACAAGGTCCGCCGTGGCGAAAGTGCCTTCACCATCTCGCGCCTCTACAACGTGACGCCACGCGCGTTGGCAGAATGGAACGGCCTCAACAGCGATTTCACCATCCGCGAAGGTCAGATCCTGCTGATCCCGCCGGTTGACGCCAATGCGAAATCCGCTGCCAAGCCCGCCGCCGCGGCGACGGTCACGGCCCCAGGTCAGGGCACGCCCACACCGACCCCGCCCAGTTCGACCAAGCCCCTGCCGGCCGCCGAAGCCCCGGTCAAGACGCCGCCCGCCCCCGATCTCGGCAAGGCGCAGAACACATCGACCTCCAAGATGGGCTATCCGGTTGATGGCAAAATCATCCGCCCCTACGCCAAGGGCAAGAACAACGGCATCGACATCTCCGCCCCCGCCGGCAGCCCGGTAAAGGCCGCCCGCGACGGCAAGGTCGCCGCCATCACCACGGATGCCGACAACGTGCGCATCGTCGTCGTGCGCCACGATGGCAACCTGATGACGGTCTACTACAACGTCGATGGCGTGAAGGTGGACAAGGGCGCCAATGTCAAACGCGGCCAGACCATCGCGGCCGTGCCCAAGAAAGACAACTTCGTGCATTTCGAGGTTCGCAAAGGCTTCGACTCGGTCGATCCGATGCCCTACCTCAAGTGATCCCGGCCCGTCCCGGACAGTGTCCGGGACACCTGCCTCAGATCGTCACGCCACGCCGACCGGCAAGATCGATGAAATACTGCCAGGCCACCCGACCCGACCGCGACCCGCGCGTGGCCTGCCATTCGATGGCCTCCGCCCAGAGCGTCTCCTCGTCGATCTCGACACCATATTCCCCGCAATAGCCGCGGATCATCTCGAGATATTCATCCTGCGAACAGGGATGGAAACCCAGCCACAGCCCGAAACGGTCCGAAAGCGAGACCTTCTCTTCCACGGCCTCCGACGGGTTGATCGCCGAAGAGCGTTCGTTCTCGATCATGTCACGCGGCATCAGGTGGCGCCGGTTCGACGTGGCATAAAAGACCACGTTGTCAGGCCGTCCCTCGATCCCGCCATCCAGCACCGCCTTGAGGCTCTTGTAGTGCTGGTCGTCATGGCTGAACGACAGGTCGTCACAGAACAACAGGAACCGCTCGCCACTGTCGCGCAACAGGTTCAACAGGCGCGATACACTCGGCAGGTCTTCCCGCTGCAATTCCACGATCTTCAACCCCAGCCCCTGGCGCAGCACCTCGGCATGGACCGCCTTCACAAGCGAGGATTTCCCCATCCCGCGCGCGCCCCACAACAGGGCGTTGTTGGCCGGCAGACCGCGTGCGAATTGCAGGGTATTCTCCAAAAGCGTATCCCGCGACCGGTTCACTCCGACCAGCAGGGACAGATCAACGCGGTTCACCTTGGCCACCGGTTCAAGACGGTCCGGCGCAACATGCCAGACAAAGGCATCCGCAGCCGCAAAATCAGGGGCCGCCATCGGTGCCGGCGACATCCGTTCCAACGCCTCGGCAATGCGGGTCAACGCGCTCTCATCCATGTTCTGGCCTCCATCGTTCTCTGACGCTTGTCAAACCACGTTCCGACAGCCTCGGCAAGCCAGAGACGCACCCTTCCGCACTCGAAGCCCCCTCGCTTCAATGCACCCCAAATACTCCCGCCGGAGGCACCTGCCCCCTCCCCCGAAAACAGCATCAAGGCTCCTGCCCCCAACGCTTCCACACAGAAAAAAACGCGCCGTCTCCGGCGCGTCTTTCCATCTCATCTCAACAAGGCCTATTTCTTGTCGTCCTCGTCGAATTCCTTCATCAGCGGATCGTCGAACTCTTCTTCCTCGTCCTCGAACCACACGCCCTCGGCCTGAAGCTTGGCCTTGCGGGTCTTCTCGACCCGACGCACGAGGAAGATCGACACCTCGTAAAGACCATAGACCACGGTGAACAGGATCAGCTGGGTCACCACATCCGGCGGCGTCACCAGCGCGGCCAGCACCAGGATGCCAACCATCGCGTATTTCCGTACGCTGCCCAGGCCATCCGCACTCACCAGACCGGCCTTGCCCATCAGGGTCAAAAGCACCGGCAGCTGGAAACACAGGCCAAAGGCCAGGATGAATTTCAGCGTGATATCAAGGCTTTCGTTGACCTTACCAAAGAAGGTGACACGGATACCTTCCTGCGTTTCAGGCACGGCAACCACTTCGCCCGGCACTTCCGGCGTTGCCCCCGACATCAGGTTGGCAAAGATCGAACTCACATCGGCAAAGCCAAGAAAAAAGGCCATCGCCAGCGGTGTCACGACGAAATGCGCAAAGGTCGCGCCCAGCAGGAACATGAAAGGCGAGGCAATCATGAAGGGCAGGAACGCCCCCCGCTCGTTGCGATAAAGCCCCGGTGCCACGAACCGCCACATCTGGAAGGCAATGACCGGAAAGGCCATCGCGAAGCCAAAGACAAGCGAAATGCGGAACAGAGTGAACAGGTATTCCTGCGGCGAGGTATATTGCAGCGTCGGCGAAGGATCCCCCAGCGCCCGCAACGAGGCCTCGATCGGGGCCAAGAGGAAGTTCAGGATATGCACGGCGATGAAATCGCCACCGATCGGGATAAAGCAGATGCTGACACCGACCAGCAGGGCCAGAACCGACCGGATCAGGCGCGTACGCAGTTCCGCAAGGTGCTCGATGAGCGGCGCGGACGTATCGTCGATGTCGTCTTGGCTACTCATGCCTCATCCTCTGTCGTTTCGCTGCTCTTGCGCGCGGCCTCGGCACGGGCGCGTGCCTTGGCGGCCGCCTCTTCGGCTTCCCTGGCCTCGGTCTCAAGACGCTCCTGCGCCTTCTTCTCCATCGCTTCCTTGACCTTGCGGTTGTCTTCCGCCCGCTTGGCCGCAAGCTTTCCGGTCTCGCTGTCAGGATTGATGTCGACCGCCGACTTGGCCGTGTCCTTGACCGCATCCGCCGCCGTCTGCAACGGGTTGGCGATCTTGTTCATACCCTGTGTCGCGCCCTTGAGCGTGTCAGTCACATCCTTCACGCCCGCCTGGTCAGCCGCCTGGTTCATGGCGCTGGAAAACTCGCGCGCCATGCCCTTGGCCTTGCCGACAAACTGGCCCACACGACGGAACAGGATCGGCAAATCCTTTGGCCCCACAACAATCAGCGCAACAACGCCGATCACCAGGAGCTCGGCCATACCGAGATCAAACATGGCGCTTCAGCCCCCCTATCAGACTTTGTCTTTGTCTTCTTCGGGGGTCACGTCCTTGGCTGCATCAGCAGCTTCCTGCTCCAGCTGGTCTTCACCTTCCTTGATGCCCTTCTTGAACGAGGTGATACCCTTGCCCACTTCGCCCATCAGGCCCGAGATCTTGCCGCGCCCGAAAAGCACCAGCACAACAACTGCGATCAAGAGAAGGCCGGGAAGGCCGATATTTCCGATACCCATGGTATGTCTCCTATACATCGGGGCGGACCCGCGCCGCCTCGGGAATTACCTGCCCTAAATAAAACTTCGCCAAGGGAACGGAAAGCGCCAAATCCGCCCGTATCCCCCCTTTTTGAGCGGATTCTGGCGCGAGTTTTGTCAACAGCTTGTCAGTTGTCAGATTTTTGTCAGTAATGGGAAAAAACCGACAGAGAATCACTCCTTTGAAACGCTCCGACCGCCTCTATTCGCTGATCGAAATCCTGAAAGACGGGAAACTGCACCGCGCCGAAGACATGGCACGCGATCTCGGGGTGTCGATCCGCACCATCTACCGCGATATGGACACGCTGGCCGCGTCTGGTGTTCCGGTCGAAGGCGAACGCGGCATCGGCTATTCTGCCCGCGCCGCCATCACCCTGCCCCCGCTGAACCTTACCGAGACCGAGCTTGAGGCCCTGCACCTTGGTCTGGCCGCCGTCGGCAACGGCGTGGATGGAGAGTTACAGGAGGCCGCCAAGACCCTCTCGGCCAAGATCGACGCCGTGCTGCCCGAAGATCGCCACGGCGCGCCGGCGTCCTTCGGGTTTGCCGTCTACCCCTTCGCCGATGCCGCCTATGGCTTCCGCCACCTCACCTCCCTGCGCAGCGCCATTCGGAACCGTCAGAAACTGCGCCTCACCATGCAGGACCAGAGCCTGCGCGACGTGCGGCCCCTGAAACTCGATTACTGGGGGCGGGTCTGGACCTGCCTTGTCTGGTGCGACACCACCGATGGCTTTGCCACGCTGCGGGCCGACCAGATCGAACAGGTCACGGTCCTGCCCGGCCTGTTTGTGGACGAACCCGGAAAACGGCTGGAAGATTACTCGGCCTAGGCCGGGAAGACGAAACACCGGTCACGGCGAATGGTCAGCCAAAGCGGCGTGCCCGCCTTGGGCATGAAGACGTTCGGAACCGTCACCTTCAACTCCGATCCGTCGTGGTCCATCACGAATTCCACAAGGCTCTCATTGCCCATGAAACGCGCGCGCTTGACCACGCCCCGCGCCGCAACCCCATCCGTGGCGGTGGGCATCGGCCCCTTGCCATGACGGTCGAAATCCAGCTTGAGATGCTGTGGGCGGATCACGATCTCGACCGCCGCCCCATCTTCCAGCCCCGGTGTCAGGAACTGGCCAAAGGGGGTCTCGGTCAGAGCACCGTTGCTCACGCCACGGATCACGTTGACATCGCTGAAGAAAGCGACTGCCGCCTTGTCCACCGGCGCGTTGTAGATGTTATAGGGCGCACCCTGCTGAACGATCTTGCCATCCCGCATCAGCGCGATCTCATCCGCCATCCGCATCGCCTCTTCCGGCTCGTGCGTCACCAGAAGAACCGCGGTATCCTCTTCCTTGAGAACCGCCAGCGTCTCGTCACGGATGCCATCGCGCAGACGGTTGTCCAGCCCCGAAAACGGCTCGTCCATCAGCATGATACGCGGACGCGGCGCAAGGGCACGCGCCAGGGCGATCCGCTGCTGTTCGCCGCCAGACAACACATGGGGAAACTTGTCGATGGTCCAGCCAAGGTTCACCTTGGCCAGCAGCTCTTCAACCCGCGCCCGCTTTTCCTCTTTCGGCCCCTTCAGACCAAAAGCAACGTTGTCCGCCACGCTCAGGTGCGGGAAAAGCGCGAAATCCTGAAACATCAGCCCGATCTTGCGGCGTTCCGGCGGAATCCGGAAAACCGTGTCGCAGATCAACTCACCATCCACATAGATCTCACCGGAATCCTGCATGTCGACGCCGGCAATCATCCGAAGCGTCGTTGACTTGCCACAGCCCGAAGGCCCCAGAAGACAGGTCACATGCCCCGGCTGAATGGTCAACGACACGCCATCCACCACCTGCCGATCACCGAACCGGCGCTTCAGGTTGCGGATTTCCAGACGGGGATGCGGGCTCTGGATCGGGTCGGTCACGTCTGCCTCTTGGTCAATGCCCGATGAAAACCATCGGAATTTTCTGACCCTTAACAGCCCCCCGCCTAGCTCGCAACCCTGCGCGAACCCGCCAGCACCGCCGCAAAGCCCACGGCAAGCACCACGATACAGATCTGCAAAAGCTGTTCGTACTTGTGGCCGTCATACAGGATCGCCGCCATGGCCTCGGTGCCACGGAAGAAATAGGCCGCCGCGCCCGCCATCGCCGCAACAAAGCTGACCACATAGGCCCAAACCGCCACATGGCGCGCGCCGATCAGCCCCGCGACCAGAACCGGCGTCAGGAACATCGACGCCGTGCCGCTGACTGCGACCGCGTCAAACAGGGTCTGGTTGCCCCAAAGCGTCAGCACACCGCCCGCCAGCGCAAAGACCAGCATCGCCAGTCGCCCGCCATTCAGGCTGCGCGGCGCAAGGCGCAACTCTTCCACCACCAGCCGCGCCGCAGAGGACAGCGCCGAATCCAGCGTCGACAGGGCCGACACCAGCAGGGACACGAGCAGCGCCACGAAGACCCACGCCGGCAGGGTCGCCCCCCATGTCCCGATCAACTGCCCCTCATAGGCCGCACTGTCCAGCGCCGCCTGAATGCCGAAGAACCCGAACCCGATGATGCACAGCGCCGAAATCCAGAAGGCGTGCAGAAAGCTCTTCTTCGTTGTCTTCTCATCGGCAAGGAACCCGCGATCCATCATCACCGGATCATGCACCGGATAGGAAAACACCTGCAGGAACGCCACCAGCAGCAGCACCCAGCCGTTGTACCCGCCTGAGACCCCCTCGGCGGTCAGAACGGCACCGATGTCAAAGCCGGGGCTCAGGATCAGCGCAAGAAACGCAACACCGAAGACGCCGAGAAACAGAACCATCTGCACCACATCCGTACGCAGCGCCGCGCTCAAGCCGCCCCACGCCGAATAGGCCAGCGCCAGCGCGCCCACGATCAGGATCGCCCCATCCTTGGCCCATGCCACTTCCGGCAGGGCCGCCGAAAAGATCAGACCAACGACGATCAGGTTGGCAAAGACCTCGGACAACAGGCGCAGCGCGATCACGAGGTTATAACAGCCGGTGCCAACCGTGCCGAACCGGTCAACCAGCCAGTCCTGCACCGACCGCGCGCCCTGCTGGCGCATCCGGCCCACGATATAGCCGCCGGTCAGGAACGATCCGTAATAAGCCGCATAGGCCAGAACGCCCGCAATCCCGTAGTAGTAACCAAGGATCGCCGAATTCATCAGCGACCGGGCAAAAATCCACGTCGTCACCTGACTCAGAACCAATGTCCAAAGCCCCGGTGCCGCGCCCGTCGCGCCCATGCCGCCAAAGAACCCCGCAACCGACGCCCGGCGCGGTGCCACAACGAGGCTGGCAACGATGATGAACAGAAATATCCCGATAATGGCGGTGGCTTGCATGTGCGTGTTCCTTTGTCCTGCAAGCTGCTCTAACAACAGGAAATTCACACGCCTACCACCCCCCACGCGAACGTGATGAAACGTCAGGAGATCAGGTCGAAATCGGCCCCTGTCACAACCCGCCCGTTGACCTGCACCTCGATCCGGTGCGGCCCTTCATGCAACTGGAACGTCGTGGCATTGCCCTTCAGCTTGTGAACCTTGGTCACCGTCATCGGTGTCTTGCCCTGCTTGAGCTTGAACACCTTGCGCCCGGCCTTTCCGTTTGGCCTGTGAAAATGCAGGATGTAATCCACCAGAATGGGCTCGGACTTTGCACTATTGACCGTACAGGTGAATTCAAGCGCCTCGCCAATCCGCACCGGTCCCTCTGCCAGCCGCAGGTCCACCGCAACCGCCGCATCCGGCCGATACCCCAACAGCGCCAGCGCCCCCGGATGCCCGTCCTTGATCAGCGTCCGCAGCGCATGGCGCGTCATCCAGTCTAGCTCCTTGCCGTCCTGCCCCCCGGCCTCGCGCCACGCTTCAAGCCGCGCCAACACGGCCTCCGCGTCCACCTTGGCGATGTCGTTCATGTGGTTCGCCACCGACCGCGTGACATACCGCGTCGCATCCCCGTGCAGCCGGTCCAGCAACGGCAGCGCCTCTCCCGGTTGCAGGTCGATCTTCTTCGCCCAGGGCAGCTTGGGGCGTGTCCCCTCGCTCACCAGGCGGCGCACGTGGTAATTCGCATCCCCCGCCCAGGCCTCAAGCCGCGCCATCGTCTCCTCCGGCCAGCGGTTCAGGAACGGACGAATATAGAACTCCATCGAAAACCGCTGGGTCGCGGCATAAAGCAGATCAAGCGCCCGCTCGCGATGCGCCTCAAGCCCATGGCGAACCGCAAGGATTCCCGGCACCGCGTGAATGAACCGCCCGAAATCGTCGTCTCGCAGACCCGGATCCAGCGGCGCAGGCATCGCGGCCTCAAGCTGATCCGCCATCTCGGGAAACGCGGACGACAACCGCGCCTCGACACAATCCGCGATCCACTCCAACCGCTCCATCAGCTCGCGCCCCTCAAGGCCCGCAACCACCTCGGCGTGAAACGCCTCCCCGTCAAAGAAAGACAAGGCGGCAGAATACTCTGCCGCCAGATCGCCCAATGTCATCGCATTGAACAGCTCGTCCTTGAGAGAAAACCCCTCCGCCATCAGAGCGTGGCGTTCACGTTACCGCCATCCAACAGGATGTTCTGGCCCACCATGAATCCCGCATGTTGCGAACACATGAAGGCACAGGTGGCCCCGAACTCACTGATGGTGCCATCCCGACCGGCGGGAATGGTCGACTGCCGGGTCGCCCGCGCCTCTTCCACGGAAATGCCCGCGTTCTTGGCAGCCCCCGCATCCAGCGCCGCAATCCGGTCGGTGTCATGGCTGCCCGGCAGCAGGTTGTTGATGTTCACACCGTATTGCGCCACCTGCCGCGACGTCCCCGCGACATAACCCGTGAGTCCCGCACGCGCCGAATTCGAGAGGCCAAGCACGGCAATCGGTGCCTTGACCGACTGCGAAGTGATGTTCACCACGCGGCCCCAACCCTTTTCGATCATGCCCGGCACCAGCGCCTTCATAAAGGCAATCGGGGTCAGCATGTTGGCATCCAGCGCCGATAGGAAATCTTCACGCTCCCAATCGGTCCACATGCCCGGCGGCGGGCCACCGGCGTTGTTGACAAGAATATCCACGCCCTGCGCCGCCTCCAGAACCGCTGCCTGTCCTTCCGCCGAGGTCACGTCCGCGGCCACGGCCACGACATTCACGCCGTATTTCTCGCGAATCTCCGCGGCCGTCGCCTCAAGTGCCTCAGCTCCCCGCGCGTTCATCACCAGATCCACGCCTGCTTCGGCCAGCGCCTCGGCACACCCGCGCCCAAGACCCTTGGACGATGCACAGACCAACGCCCGTTTTCCCCTGATTCCAAGATCCATGAATTCTTCTCCCCAAACTCATTGTTGCCCACCAAGTAACCCGCAATTTCAAAAAGACGCCAGCAAATTGCCGATCCTGATCCCCGAAAGCGCCACAATTCTGCGCGATGACTTGCACGTCGCGCAGCAAAAAGAGAAAACAATCAAATGTCTCGCCCCAGTGAAACCTCGGCCATGCCCGCCCAGAGAATGCCCGTCCATGATGCAGAAGACCTCTGCGTCACGAATGGGGCAAACCTTGGCGACGCGCTGTCTTTTGCCGATGAACTGGTGCCCGACGACATTTACGAGCTGACCCCCGGCGCGCCCGTGCGCAGCCTGTCCTTTGTCGTGACCGACGACAACAGCTTCCAGATCGCCAGCGAAAGCAACTGCGGCGCGCCCGGCGCGACCCTGCACGCCGATTGCGTCCTGACCGTCATGCCCCCCACCGGGGCGACGATTGAGATCATCGTCATGGTCGAAGTGGACGAAGACGGCAACGTGGCCCAGATCCACGCGGCCCCTCTCGCCCCGCTGTCGCCCAAGACCCCGTATTCCCTTGTCGGCATCGACCGCACCGGCGCGCGCCAGCGCATGGCCCAGATGGCCTGTGTCAGCTTTACCCGCGGCACCCGCATCACCATGGCCACCGGCGAACAGAAACCGATCGAAGACATCCGCCCCGGCGACAAGGTCCTCACCCGCGACGACGGCCCGCAAGAGGTACGCTGGGTTGGCACTCACACCATGCGTGCGCACGGTGAGTTCGCGCCGATCCTGATTTCCGCCGGCACCCTCAACAATGCCGGCGACCTGATGGTCAGCCCCGACCACCGTCTTTTCATCTATCAGCGCCATGACCACATCGGCGCAGGCCGCCCGGAACTGCTCGTCCGGGCGCGCCACCTTGTCAACGGCGAAACCGTCCGCGTCCACGAGGGCGGTTTCGTCGATTACTTCCAGCTTCTGTTCGACCGTCACCAGATCATCTTTGCCGAAGGCATCTCGGCCGAGACCATGCAGGCCGACAAACGCACGCAACCGGTGCTGCCGCAGGATCTGGGACAGATGCACCTGCCGCGCGGCGACAACCGTCCCGCGGTGCTGCAACAGGAATTCGAAGTGAACGAAAACCTGCTGGATCGCCCCGACGCGGTCGATCTGCTGCGCCGCGCCTCGACCAAGTAACCTTTTGGCAATCCCGGTGAACGCCGGGGCGCCGACAGGCGCACCTCCGCAATACCGACGTAATACCGACGTGGCACCGACAGCCATATTGCGCCGCCGCCCCGGCCCTTCTATATGCGTGCGCATGCTTGACGTTTCATCAAACCGCCCCGATCTGCCGCCAGAAATTGGCCGCCGCCGCACCTTTGCGATCATCTCGCACCCGGATGCCGGTAAAACCACGCTGACCGAGAAGTTCCTTCTCTACGGTGGCGCGATCCAGATGGCTGGCCAGGTGCGCGCCAAGGGCGAAGCCCGCCGCACGCGCTCGGACTTCATGAAGATGGAACAGGATCGCGGCATTTCGGTCTCCGCATCGGCAATGTCGTTTGATTTCAAAGAGTTCCGTTTCAACCTCGTCGACACCCCCGGCCACTCGGACTTCTCGGAAGACACCTATCGCACGCTCACGGCGGTTGACGCTGCGGTCATGGTGATCGACGGGGCGAAGGGTGTCGAAAGCCAGACCCAGAAACTGTTCGAAGTCTGCCGCCTGCGCGACCTGCCGATCCTGACCTTCTGTAACAAGATGGACCGCGAGAGCCGCGACACCTTTGAGATCATTGATGAAATTCAGGAAAACCTCGCCATCGACGTGACCCCGGCCTCCTGGCCGATCGGCGTCGGCCGCGAGTTCGTCGGCTGCTACGACCTTTTGAACGACCGTCTTGAACTGATGGACCGCGCAGACCGCAACGTCATCGCGGAAACCGTGCAAATTCAAGGGCTTGATGATCCCAAGCTGGCGGAACACGTGCCCGCTCACCTGCTTGAACAATTGCAGGAAGAGGTCGAGATGGCCCGCGAACTCCTGCCGAAACTCGATCCGCAAGCCGTGCTCGAAGGTCACATGACCCCAATCTGGTTTGGCTCGGCCATCAACTCGTTCGGCGTCAAGGAACTGATGGATGGCATCGCCAACTACGGCCCCGAACCGCAACCGCAAAGCGCCGAACCGCGCCAGATTTCTCCTGATGAAACAAAGGTTTCCGGCTTTGTCTTCAAGGTGCAGGCCAATATGGACCCCAAGCACCGCGACCGCGTTGCCTTTGTCCGTCTCGCCTCGGGTCACTTCAAACGCGGCATGAAACTGACCCATGTGCGGACCAAGAAGCCGATGGCGATCTCGAGCCCCGTGCTGTTCCTCGCCTCCGATCGCGAACTGGCCGAAGAGGCCTGGGCCGGCGACATCATCGGCATTCCCAACCACGGCCAGCTGCGCATTGGCGATACGTTAACCGAAGGCGAAGCTTTGCGTGCTACAGGTATTCCCTCCTTCGCACCGGAACTCCTGCAAGGCATCCGCGCAGGCGACCCGATGAAGGCCAAGCACCTTGAAAAGGCGCTGATGCAATTCGCCGAGGAAGGCGCCGCCAAGGTGTTCAAACCGATGATCGGTTCCGGCTTTATCGTCGGCGTCGTCGGCGCGCTTCAGTTCGAGGTTCTGGCCAGCCGGATCGAGATGGAATACGGCCTGCCCGTGCGCTTCGAACAGTCGCAGTTCACCTCGGCCCGCTGGGCAAGCGGAGACACGCAAGCCATTGATAAATTTGTAAATTCGAACAAACAGCACATCAGCTATGACCATGATGGCGACGTGGTGTTCCTCACCCGCCTCCAGTGGGACATCGACCGCGTCGTGCGCGATTATCCCGATGTCAAACTGACCGCGACCAAGGAAATGGCGGTCTAGGTCAAAGCGCAATTGCACGGGGTCGCCCCCCGTGCAATCATGCGGCATGAGCAGTGAAAATGTTACCTATCCCGGCGGCTTGGCAACGCTGTCCGAGCGGCACAACAGCCGCCGTGCGCCCTTTGATTTCGGCGCAGAAACCCTGCCGCCCCTCGATGTCGATCTGGCCCCGCTGAAGGCAACAATCGTTACCGAGGCGGCCACCAAGAAACAAAAGGGCGAGAAACGCTCGTCCTGGGCCACCAAGCGCCGCGCCATCGCCGAAGAGTTCATCGGCAATACCGAGCTCGCCTATCTCAACGCCTTGCTGATCTCGAACCTGCGCAAATCCGACGCGCCCGAGCAGACCGCGCCACTGTTCCTCCGCATCTGGGCCGAGGAGCATGAACACCTGATCGAAGCCCTTGATATCCGCTGGAAAGTCTCGGCCGTCAGTACCTTCGCCGACCATGGCAACACCGACGTCCAGCGCCAGGTCGGACAGGCCATGCGCATGTTGTTCGGCATGATGAAGCTCTATGAATACGAGCGTCTCTACAGCGGTTTCGACCCGCAGACCCCCTATGGTTTTGCCCGCAAGATCAAGGCCAAGCTGCCCCTCCTGATGGATCCGTTCTCGCTGCGCTGGGGCGGGCTTGATGCCAATATCCTTGCGCCGGTCTGGGAACTGGCCATGACCGACCCCGGCATCGCGCCCCTCGCCAACCATCTCATGGAAGAGCTCAACCACGATCACGGCGGCATTTTCCGGCGTCTCAAGCGCATGAAAGAAGTCTATCTCAAGCTCAAGGACAACTCGTGACGCGCTGGGGCCTTGTTTCGACCATCAAGGCACCCCCCAAGGAGGTGCTGAACTTTGTCGCCTATCACCTTGATCAGGGCGCGCATCACCTCTTCATCTATCTCGACAATCAGAACCCCAAGGCGCAGGCCGCCCTTGAGGCCCATCCACAGGTCACCGTCACCCGCACCGACGGTGCATATTGGCGCGGGACTGTTGGGCGCAAACCCGAAAAGCACCAGCCCCGTCAGACCCACAACGCCACACAGGCCTATGAAATGGCACCGGAATTCGGCCTGGACTGGCTCGGTCACATTGACGTTGACGAGTTGCTCTGCCCGACGGACGACCCTCTGGATCAGCTCCTTGGCCGCGTCGAAAACGGCATCGCAGCCGCTCGCGTCGCGCCTGCCGAGGCACTTGCCAGCGAGGGCATGGCCGATCTTGATCCGTCAACGACCTATGCCAAGGCCTGGGTGCCCGACACCGCCGCCCGCGAAAAGATGGAAGCCGCGCTCTACCCCGATTTCGGTCACTACGTGCGCGGCGGTTTCATCAGCCACACATTGGGCAAAACCCTCCTGCGCACCGGCCTGCAGCCCCTGCAATTCCGCATCCATCGCGGAATGCGCGGCAATGACGAAGTCGGCCCGCGCGTCACGCTCGACGGGATCGACCTCTGCCACATCCACGTCAAAAGCTGGCAGGACTGGCAGCGCCACTTCGACTACCGCCACGAGAAAGGCTCCTACCGCGCCGAACTCAAACCCGTGCGCCCGTCAGAGTTCGGCGGCCTCTCTCTCCACCAGTTGTTTACCACTTTGCGCGAGACTGGCGGGGACGAGGCCATCCGCGCCTTTTTCGACGAAATCTGCCTTGCGCGGCCCACCCTGATTTCCGGTCTGCGCGAGCGAAACCTGTTGCGGGAATTCCGGCTTGATCTCGATACCCTGCGCGAGGCCCATTTCCCGGACTGGCAGAAAACGCGCTAAGCGGGCGGAAAACAAAGCGTTTCCCCCGCTCTGATTGACCCGAGACAGGCTTTGGGCTACAACGCGCGCGTGGGTCATACATGTGATCAACCACGGGACCATCCGGGTCCGACCCACATCAGTCGCTACGGGCCAAATCGTGTCCGTAAACCACGGATACGCATGACAAAATTCTCTGACCTGAACCTCAACCCGAAGGTGCTGAAAGCGATCAGCGAAACGGGATACGAAAGCCCGACCCCAATTCAGGCCGGAGCGATTCCTCCTGCGCTTGAGGGCAAGGACGTGCTGGGTATCGCCCAGACCGGCACCGGCAAGACCGCAAGCTTCACGCTTCCCATGCTGTCCCTTCTGGCCCGCGGCCGCGCCCGCGCCCGTATGCCGCGCAGCCTCGTTCTGTGCCCGACGCGGGAACTGGCCGCACAGGTTGCCGAGAACTTTGATACCTATTCCAAGCACCTGAAACTGACCAAGGCGCTGCTGATCGGCGGTGTCTCCTTCAAGGAACAGGATGCGCTGATCGACCGTGGCGTTGACGTGCTCATCGCCACCCCCGGCCGCCTTCTCGACCATTTCGAACGCGGCAAGCTGCTGCTGACCGGCGTTCAGGTCATGGTGGTGGACGAAGCGGACCGTATGCTCGACATGGGGTTCATCCCCGACATCGAGCGCATCTTCTCGCTGACGCCTTTCACCCGTCAGACCCTGTTCTTCTCGGCCACCATGGCCCCCGAGATCGAACGCATCACCAACACCTTCCTGTCCGCGCCTGCCCGCATCGAAGTGGCCCGTCAGGCCACAGCGTCGGAAACCATCGAACAGGGTGTCGTGATGTTCAAAGCCTCGCGCCGCGATCGCGAAGGCAGTGAAAAGCGCCGCGTTCTGCGCGAGTTGATCAAGCGTGAGGGCGAAACCTGCACCAACGCGATCATCTTCTGCAACCGCAAGACCGACGTGGATATCTGCGCGAAATCCATGAAGAAATACGGCCTCAACGCCGCCCCGATCCACGGTGATCTGGATCAGTCGCAGCGCATGAAGACCCTCGATTCCTTCCGCAGCGGTGAATTGCAGTTCCTCGTGGCATCCGATGTGGCGGCCCGTGGCCTCGACATTCCCAGCGTGAGCCACGTGTTCAACTTTGATGTTCCCGGCCACGCCGAAGACTACGTACACCGCATTGGCCGCACCGGTCGCGCGGGCCGCGAAGGCAAGGCCTTCACCATCTGCTCGCCACGTGACGAGAAGGCCTTCGATGCCGTCGAAACGCTGATCCAGAAGCAGATCACCCGCGTTGAGGTCAAGGTCGAGGCGCCTGCCCGCAAACCAAGGGCGGAAAAGGCGGAAGCGCCCAAGGAACCGAAACCTGCCAAGGAAACCAAGAGCACCAAGCGGGACGAGAACAGATCGTCGTCGCGCTCCGGCTCCAACCGCTCGCGCGGTGGTGGCCGTGGCCGCGACGAACCCGTGGTCGGCATGGGCGATCACATGCCCAGCTTCATCGCGCTGAGCTTCGACGAACGCCGCGCAAGCTAATTGAAAACGGACGCCTCGGGCGTCCGTTTTTTTAGTCCAGATAGCTGTCCGCGCGCAGCCCTGCGCGCTCAAGATGGATTGGCAACACACGGCCATAAAGCTGCTTTGTGCGTTCCGGCGAGCCCACCATGTCCGGCTCTTCCACATAGGAAAAAATCGCGACATATCTGCGGGTTGGCCCTTTGAGAGGGGCAACCCGATGGAGCGAATACCGGCCGCGAAACAACTGCAGATCACCCGGTTCCAGTTCCAGCACGGTCACCCGATCTGACGTCCCCGCCAGCACACGGCTCACTTCCTCAAAGTTCTCGCCTTCTTCCCGTATCGCGGCCGCGTATTCAAAGGCCCCGCCCTCCTCGGCATTCTGGATTGCCAGCGTCACGGTGAAGTTGTTGGTATCGAAATGCCAGGGAAAGCCATTACCCTCTTCGGCCATATTCACGATCACATCCGCCAGCGGATCGGCATAGCGGAAGAAGTTCTCTTCCTGCAGGCAATCCTGAATGAACCCGTCAAACCCAGCGCTGTCATGAACACAGCGGAGCGGCCCATCGGCCGGGAAATTGTCCGCCGGAATGAAGGTATTCGAGCGATCAAAGAACTGCCGTCTCGGATCATCCTCTGGCAGGCTGGAATCATCCTGCGTGAAATAGGCGTTGGTGCGGTTGAAACTGCGATGGCCCTTGTCGGCCACCTGATCTGCCTCCCGGCGCAGGGCCTCGACCCCTTCGGGGGTCAGGAACCCCTTGATCACCGCGCAACCGTCCCGCGCCAGATCGGCCCGCACGCTCTTGATCAGGGCATCGCGGGCCTCACAGTCCCGATCAATGGGATAGCGGTCGAGATCAATCAAGTCGCTTGCAACATGGGTCACGGCATCTCCTCCCTTGCAATGCCCCATCCGACCGCGCAGACGCCTGCGCGATCTATCGTGTTTTCGACGAAATCGTGTCGCGAACCTGCGTTCAGCTCAGACGGCTGACAATCACGGTGACCTCGGGCTTGCGTCCGATTTCATCGTTACAGGTGTTGCGAGCAATGCGACGCAGCTCTTCCTCAAGCTTGTCATCATTCGCCAGGGTTTTTTCGCTGGCGCGGCCAAGGAACTGGGTCAGGTCTTCTTCCAGAACGTCGATCAGCGGCGCAAAGCTGCGCCCCTGCTCTGGCAAGCCCTTGATTTCGCACCATGCTTCACCCAGCGGCTCATCGTCTTCGTCAAGGATCACGTTCACAACAAGGTGCCCGTTCAACGCCATGCGGATACGATCGCGGACGATCCCGTCCAGAGCGCCGATCTTCACCGCGCCATCCAGATAGGTCCGGCCTGTCTCGACATAGTCGACGACGCGCGGTTCATCGCCGGAGAGGTCCAGCATCGTACCGTTCACCGCGACGATGGACGCACGACCACGGTTGTTCGACAGTTTGACATGTTCGCGCAAGTGGCGGTGTTCACCATGGTTCGGGATCACCATCTGCGGGTTCACGATGTCCTGCAGTGCCTCAAGATCGGGGCGGTTGGCGTGGCCGGACACATGGTAGCGGCCGGACGAGTCATCCACCACGTCGACCCCCATTTCCGAGAACTGGTTCATGATGCGGATCACGCCGCGTTCATTGCCCGGGATGGTTTTCGACGAGAACAGGAACGTATCCCCGTCCTTCAGCTGGATACCGTTGTATTTGCCCCGTGCCAGCTGCGCCGCAGCGGCACGGCGTTCGCCTTGTGACCCCGTCACCAGAAGCATCAGGTTCTCACGCGGGATCGCACGCGCATCTTCAGGACTGACCACCTTGGGAAAGCTGTCCAGAACACCGGTCTCAATCGCCGTCTCGATCATGCGGCGCATCGCGCGCCCCATGAGGCAGATCGAACGCCCCGCCCGCTCACCGGCTTCGGCAAGCGTTTTCACCCGCGCCACGTTTGACGCGAATGTCGTGGCCACAACCGTATTGGGCGCCGCCGAGATAAGCGCTTCGATCTCACGGCCCAGCTCGCTTTCCGAACGGCCCGCATTCGGCGAGAAAACGTTGGTCGAGTCACAGATCAGCGCCTTGACGCCATCCTTGCTGACCTCGGTCCACAACTCAGCATCAAACGGCTCGCCCACAATCGGGTTGGTGTCCAGCTTGAAGTCGCCAGAATGGATCACCCGCCCTGCGGGGCTGTCGATAACCAGCGCCGCACTTTCGGGGATCGAATGGCTTACGGGCAGGAACCCGACGGAGAACGGGCCGACCTTGGTGACTTCGGGCCAGGCCGACACCGTCAGCACCTCGGCCTCTGGCGCACCGCGGTCCGACATCTTGTGCCGGGCAAGCGCCGCGGTAAAGGCCCGCGCATAGACAGGCGCACCAAGCTGCTCCCAGAAATGGCCAACGGCACCCACGTGGTCTTCGTGACCGTGGGTGATGAAGATCGCCTCAAGACGGTCCTTGTTGGCAATCAGCCAGGACATGTCCGGAAAGATCAGGTCAACGCCGGGGCTGGTGTCCATGTCGGAAAAGGTCACCCCCAAATCGACGAGGATCAGACGCTCTTCGCCCGGTTTTCCGTAGCCATAGACATAGGCATTCATGCCAATTTCACCCGCCCCGCCAAGGGGCAGGTAGATCAATCGTTCGCTGCTCACGCGGTGTGTTCCTTGTTGTAATTGTGGATCACGGTCAGGCCGTGCATGGTCAGGTCTTCTTCGAAGCTGTCGAAAAGGTCGACCGACTGTTGAAAGAGCGGCGCAAGGCCACCTGTCGCGATGATTTTCATGGGCCGTTCGCGTTCGGCCTTGATACGTTCACAGATCTCGCGCACGAGACCGACATAGCCCCAGAACACCCCGGATTGGATGCAGGCCACGGTATTGGTGCCGATCACGGCCTGCGGCTTGGCAATGTCGACGTGCGGCAGGGCGGCTGCGGCATTGTGCAGTGCCTCGAGGCTCAGGTTCACACCCGGCGCAATCACCCCGCCGATATAGGCGCCATCCGCGGAAACAACGTCAAACGTTGTCGCCGTGCCAAAGTCGACCACGATCAAATCGCCACCATACCGATCAAATGCACCGGCGGTGTTCACAAGGCGGTCCGGGCCAACAATCGTGCCTTCATCTACGCGGGCCTCACAGGGCAACAAGCACTCCGGCTTGCCGACAACAAGGGGACGGCAGTTGAAAAACCGATCCGAAAACACCCGCAGGTTCCAAACCACACGCGGCACGGTCGACGAAATGATCACATCGGTGATGTCGAGATCAATTTCATAGTGTTTGATCAGGGTCGAGAACCAGGTGAAGTATGCGTCCGCCGTCCGCGCATGATGCGTCGAGGTCCGCAATGTGCACAGGAACTTCTCACCGTCCCAGATCGAAAAAACCGTGTTCGTGTTGCCGCAGTCGATGGCCAGGAGCATACGTGTCCCCTTTGGGCTGTCAGAAAAATACATCCGCCGCAGCAATGGCGACAGACCCTTTCGGGGTCTTCAACACCAGATTGCCGTCAGTGTCCACTGTTTCAAATGTCCCAACGGTTTCATCACGCTGCGTCCTTGCGGTGATCACCTCTCCCAGCCTGGCCGCCTTGGCCAACCATGCGGTGCGGATCGGCTCGAACCCGTAGGTGCGGAACTGCTCTTCATAGCGCGCATAGGCCGGTGCCAAGAGGTCAAGAAAGGCTTCGGGCGTGATCTTGACGCCGGTTTCCGAAAACAGCGAGACCGGCGCGACCGAACCGCTTTCAAGGGTTTCGGCGTCCGGTGCCTGCGCGAGGTTGATCCCAATGCCAATGGCGATGTGGCTGACCATGCCACCGGCAAACCCGGCGCTTTCAAGAAGAATACCCGCCACCTTGCGCCCGTTCAAAAGAACGTCGTTCGGCCACTTGAGCGTAAAGGCATCCGTCCGCCCAGTTGCGGCAACAAAGGCATCGTAAAGCGCCAGAGAGGCCACGAAAGACCGCAAGGCCATCCGGTCTGGTGGCTCGGCGGGCCGCATCACGAGTGTCCCCGCAAAGTTGCCCTGTGGGTCGCGCCACGCACGTCCCCGCCGCCCACGTCCGGCGGTCTGGCGCAGTCCGAGAATCCATTCCGGCTGGGTCAATGTTGGCGCAATGCGTCCGGCCTCGGCGTTGGTGCTATCCACCTCGTCCAGTATCCGCTTGCTGTATCCCGTGGGCCAATCGCTCATGCCCGCACCTCTTGGAAATCTCGTGTTCAAAGGCACATACCCAAAAAGAAACGCGCCCGAAAGGGCGCGCTCCGAATTTCAGGTGATGTTGGATGCTTAGTTCAGCAGCGCAGTTGCCGCCGACTGTGCCATGGTTTCAAGACCAAGCAGGTTCAGACCCGGCAGCCAGGCCAGACCGATCACAGCTGCCGAGCCCATCAGCAGAGCCCACAGCACCGGCGACTTGTTCTTGTCGAGGCTGTCCCCCTCTTCACCAAAGTACATGTAGAAGACGATACGCAGGTAATAGAAGGCACCGATCACCGAGGCGACAACACCAAGGATCGCCAGCCATGCAAGGCCCGCGTCATAGGCTGCGCGCAACACATAGAACTTGCCGAAGAACCCGACCAGCGGCGGAACACCGGCCAGCGAGAACATCAGAACCAGAACCGCCAGCGCCTTGCCCGGCTCGCGCTTCGAATACATGTTCAGAGCGTTGATATCGGTCACCGGCTGGCCGTCTTTTTCCATGCTCAGGATAAAGGCAAAGGTGCCGACGTTCATGGTCACGTAGATCGCCATGTAGATCAGCAGCGCCTGCACACCAAAGGCCGTACCGGCCGCAAGACCCATCAGGGCATAGCCCATATGCGCAATCGACGAATAAGCCATCAGGCGTTTGATGTTGGTCTGGCCGATCGCGGCCACCGCACCAAGGAACATCGACAGGAGCGACAGCAGGGCAATGATTTGCTGCCAGTCGCCGACAACACCACCAAAGGCGTCATGCAGCACGCGGGCAAAAAGACCCATCGCCGCCACTTTGGGCGCGGTCGAGAAGAACGCGGTCACCGGGGTCGGCGCACCTTCGTAAACGTCCGGCGTCCACATGTGGAATGGAACCGCCGACACTTTGAATGCCAGACCGGACACAACAAAGGTCAGACCGATCAGCAGACCAAGCGAAACATGACCGGTTCCCGCCGCATTGATGATACCCGCGAAAGTCGTGGTGCCAGCAAAACCGTAGACCAGCGACGAGCCGAACAGCAACAGACCCGAGCTAAGCGCGCCCAGAACAAAGTACTTCATACCGGCTTCGGTCGATTTCACGCTGTCACGACGGATCGACGCAACGACGTAAAGGGCCAGGGATTGCAGTTCGAGGCCCATGTAAAGCGCCATCAGGTCGCCCGCCGAGACCATGACCATCATGCCGACGATCGACAGGGTCACGAGCAGCGGATACTCAAAGCGCAGCATGCCGCGACGCGCCATGTAGTCTTGGCCCATCACCAGCACCGCGGCACCGGCCAGAAGCATGGTCACCTTGGCAAACCGCGAGAAGCCGTCGTCCTGGAACATGCCGCCAAAGGCGCTGTTGGCACCCTCGCCCGACATGCCGATCCATGCGGCAACCAGGACAAAGACACCCGCTGTCAACCAGACCAGCATACCCGCCAGCTTGTCCTTGCCGGTATACACCGCCGCAATCAGCGCAATCATCGCGTAGATCGACAGAATGATTTCCGGCAGGATAATATTCAGATCAGCCTGGATCATTTTCTCAAGCTCTCCTTAGTGCGATGCCATCTGGGTGCCCGAAATCGGGGCACCTGCCAGAGCGGTTTCGTAGTTGGAAATCAGCGCCTCGACCGAGGGGCCAATGATGTCGGTAACAAGCGACGGGTAGACACCGAGGATCAGGGTCATCGCCACCAGCGGCGCAAAGATCCACTTCTCACGGGCGGTCATGTCCGAAATCGCCTTCAGGCTTTCCTTGATCAGGTCGCCAAAGACCACGCGGCGATAAAGCCACAGGGCATAGGCCGCCGAGAAGATCACGCCAGAGGTTGCCACCAGAGCCACCCAAGTGTTGACCTGGAAGATCCCCATCAGGGTCAGGAATTCGCCCACAAAGCCCGAGGTGCCGGGAAGACCGACGTTGGCCATGGTGAAGAACATGAAGATCAGCGCATAGGCCGGCATCCGGTTCACCAGACCGCCATAGGCGTCGATGTCACGGGTGTGCATACGGTCATAGATCACGCCCACGCAAAGGAAGAGCGCGCCAGAGATGAAACCGTGGCTCAGCATCTGGAAGATCGCACCGTCGATCCCCTGCTGGTTCGCCGCGAAGATACCCATGGTCACATAGCCCATATGCGCAACCGACGAATAGGCGATCAGCTTTTTCATGTCTTCCTGAACCATCGCCACCAGCGAGGTGTAGACGATAGCAATGGCCGACATCCACAGCACCAGATCGGTCATCACGGCCGAGCCGACCGGGAACATCGGCAGGCTGAAGCGCAGGAAGCCATAGCCGCCCATCTTCAGCAGGATCGCCGCCAGAACAACCGAGCCAGCCGTCGGCGCCTGAACGTGTGCGTCAGGCAGCCAGGTGTGCACCGGCCACATCGGCATTTTCACCGCGAAGGATGCGAAGAACGCCAGGAACAGCAGCGTCTGCATACCGCCGACGATGTGGATACCCAGCACCGAGAAGCTTTCCGAGCCGAACTGGTGGTTCATCAGGGTCGGGATGTCGGTGGTGCCCGCGTCCGCGAACATCGCCACCATCGCCACCAGCATCAGAACCGAGCCGAGGAAGGTGTAGAGGAAGAACTTGAACGACGCATAGATACGGTTGGCGCCGCCCCAGATGCCGATGATCAGGAACATCGGGATCAGGCCTGCTTCGAAGAACAGGTAGAACAGCACCAGGTCCAGCGCCATGAACACGCCGAGCATCAGGGTTTCAAGCAGCAGGAAGGCAATCATGTATTCCTTCACGCGCTTTTCAACGCCCCAGGATGCCCAGATCACCAGCGGCATCATGAAGGTTGTCAGCATCACGAAGAGAACCGAGATGCCGTCAACACCCAGTTTGTACTTCAGGCCCAGAAGCCATTCGCGTTCTTCGACGAACTGGAAGCCGGTATTCGAGGCGTCGAATTCTGCCAGGATGAACAGCGACACCAGGAAGGTGATCACCGTCGCCACCAGCGCAACCCATTTCGCGTTGCGCTGCGCCGCTGCCTCTTCCCCACGAAGGAAGACTGCGAGGATCACAGCCGCCAGCGCGGGAATAAAGGTCACAAGGGAGAGCAGGCTGTCGTTCATTAGTGCGCTCCTCCGCTGAGCGTCATCAGGGCGATCAGGACAACAATGCCGATCACCATGGCAAAGGCATAGGTAAAGATGTAACCGGATTGGGCTCGGCCAGCGAGGCGGGTGAAGAAGGGCACGATGCCCATCGCCACGCCATTCAGGAAGCCGTCAATGACGTTGCCGTCGCCGCGCTTCCAGAAGAAGCGGCCAAGGGCCATCGCCGGACGCACGAAGATCGCGTCATAGATCTCGTCAAAGTACCATTTGTTCAGCAGGAACAGGTAGAGAGGACGTTGCTCTTCGGCCAGACGCTTCGGCAGTGCCGGGTTCACGATGTAGAACCAGAAGGCCACCACGAAACCGATGATCATCGCAAAGAACGGGCTCAGCTTGACCCATTTCGGGACATAGTGCGCGTCATGCAGAACATGGTTGTCGGGGTGCATGAAGATCGCGCCCTGCGGAGCTTCACCGTGATGCGCGGCCATGACCGGCTTGTACGCCGGATCGTCATGCTTGGCCGCGTGGTCATCATGTGCGTGATCATCCGCCTTGGCGTGGTCGTCGCCATGATCGTCTGCCTTGGCGTGATCATCACCGTGCTCCGAGGCTTCGGCATGGTGATCGCCACCGGGGATGCCAAAGAACTTGTTCACGTTGTCGCCAAAGAAGGACGAGTACCACAGCATACCCGAGAACACCGCCCCCAGGGCAAGAACACCCAGCGGGATCAGCATAACCTTGGGGCTTTCATGCGCGTGGTCATGCGTGTGCTTGTTGCCACGTGCCTCGCCATAGAAGGTCAGGAAGATCAGACGCCACGAGTAGAACGAGGTGAACAGCGCCGCGATGACCAGCATCCAGAAGGCATAGCCGCCCGCCGTGCCTGCATAGGCGCTTTCGATCACTGCGTCTTTCGACAGGAAGCCGGCAAAACCGAAATGCGTCAGCGGAATGCCAACACCGGTGATGGCAAGCGTCCCGATCATCATCGCCCAGAAGGTATAGGGCAGTTTCTTGCGCAGGCCGCCATAGTTCCGCATGTCCTGTTCGTGGTGCATACCGTGGATCACCGAACCGGCGCCCAGGAAGAGCATCGCCTTAAAGAAGGCGTGGGTGAACAGGTGGAACATCGCAACCGAATAGACACCGACGCCCGCCGCTACGAACATGTAGCCAAGCTGCGAACAGGTCGAATATGCGATCACGCGTTTGATGTCGTTCTGAACAAGGCCCACGGTCGCGGCAAAGAACGCGGTGGTGGCACCAAGGAAGGTGATAAAGGCCGTGGCTTCGGGCGCGTATTCCATCAGCGGCGACATGCGGCAGACAAGGAAGACGCCCGCGGTCACCATGGTTGCGGCGTGGATCAGGGCCGAAACAGGGGTCGGGCCTTCCATCGCGTCCGGTAGCCAGGTGTGCAGCAGAAGCTGGGCCGATTTACCCATCGCGCCAACAAACAGCAGGAAGGCCAGCAGGTTTGCCGCGTTCCATTCGGTCCACAAGAAGTGAAGCTGGGTTTCCGCCAGCGCCGGTGCGGCCGCGAAGACATCGTTGAAGTTGATGCTGTCGGTCAGGAAGAACAGGCCGAAGATACCCAGGGCGAAACCAAAGTCACCCACGCGGTTGACGACAAACGCCTTGATGGCCGCCGCATTGGCCGAGGGTTTCTTGTAGTAGAAGCCGATCAGCAGATAGGACGCGACGCCCACGCCTTCCCAGCCAAAGAACATCTGAACAAGGTTGTCCGAGGTCACCAGCATCAGCATAGCAAAGGTAAAGAACGACAGGTAGGCAAAGAAGCGCGCCTTGTAGCTCTCGCCCTCTTTCCAGTTCTCGTCATGCGCCATGTAGCCGAAGCTGTAGAGGTGCACGAGCGCCGAAACCGAGGTGACAACGATCAGCATGATCGAGGTCAGGCGGTCCAGACGGATCGACCACGAGGTATCAAGCGATCCCGAGCGGATGAAGTCGAGAATATGGATGTGCTGGGTTTCCGGCCCGTGGGTCAGGAACACGATCCACGACAGCGCGCAGGCCAGGAACAAAAGCCCGGTCGTGACGTATTGCGCGCCCTTCTCCCCGATATAGCGCCAGCCGAAGCCGCCAATAAGGCTGCCGACAAGCGGTGCGAATAGAATGATCTTTTCCATTGCCGATCAGCCTTTCATTACGTTGACGTCTTCCACCGCGATGGTGCCGCGGTTGCGGAAGAACGAGACCAGGATCGCCAGGCCAATCGCGGCCTCTGCCGCGGCAACGGTCAGAACGAACAGGGTGAACACCTGCCCGACCAGATCGTTCATGAAGCTCGAGAAAGCGACCAGGTTGATGTTGACGGAAAGCAGCATCAGTTCGATCGACATCAGGAGGATGATGACGTTCTTCCGGTTCAGGAAGAGGCCAAAGATACCGATGACAAACAGCGTCGCTGCCACCCCTAGATAATGTTCAAGTCCGATCATGTTCGTCCCTCGGTCTTATTCTTCCAGAGGCGGGCCATTAAAGGCCCTGCCCCGGTTTGATGTCTTTCAGTTCCATGGCCTTTGCCGGATCACGCCACATCTGCTCGAGCACGTTCTGACGCTTGACGTCCTTGCGATGGCGCAGGGTCAGAACGATGGCACCGATCATGGCCACCAGAAGGATCAGGCCTGCCAGTTGGAACAGCAGGAAATATTGGTCGTAGATGAGAAGGCCTAGGGCGGCGGTGTTCTCGACACCTTCGGGCGTCACGGCGGCGCGCTGTGCTTCGGCGACGTCCGAGGCCTGCCACACACCAAAGGCCATGCCCAGTTGCATGAGAAGAACCACACCGATCAGAAGGCCAAGCGGCAGATATTGTGCCATGCCCGCTTTCAGCTCGGCAAAGTCGACATCCAGCATCATCACCACGAACAGGAACAGCACCGCAACGGCACCGACGTAGACAATGATGAGAAGCATGGCGACGAATTCTGCACCCAGCAGGACAAACAGTCCCGCCGAGGACAGGAAGGCCAGGATAAGCCACAGAACCGAGTGTACGGGGTTGCGGCTGATGACGGTGAACAGCCCGCCGGCGATCACGCAGATCGCAAACAGATAGAAGGCCAGCGCTGCGATGGTCATGTGTCACTTTCCTCTTGGTCGGCCAGGACATCCTGCGCAAGTTCCAGGGCGCGGGTCATGGCGGGGATGCCTGCGAACATCGACATCTGGCCGATGGTCTCGACAATTTCTTGTTTCGTGGCGCCCGCCTCGATGAGGTGGCGCACGGTCATTCTGATCTGTGCGTCGGCTTGCGCACCCAGAACCGTCAGGGCCGCCAGCGTCAGCAGAAGACGGGTTTTCGCATCAAGCCCGTCCTTGTTCAGCGTGTTGCCAAAGAACATTTCCATCATGTCCTTGGGCATCGTCGGCCACAGGTTCTCGAACCCCTTCGGAGTGAAGGACTCGAGCGCAGGATTCATGGCCTTGGCCATCTCCTGTGCCTGCTGGATCATCGCTTCAAAAGGGTTCGTCTTATCGGTCATCGGTACGGCGCATCCAGTTCGATGTTACGCGCGATCTCGGCTTCCCAACGTTCCCCGTTCGAAAGCAGCTTTTCCTTGTCATAGAAAAGCTCTTCGCGGGTTTCGGTTGCGAATTCAAAGTTCGGGCCTTCAACAATTGCGTCCACCGGGCAGGCTTCCTGACAGAAACCGCAGTAGATGCACTTGGTCATGTCGATGTCGTAACGCGTGGTGCGGCGGCTGCCGTCTTCGCGCGGTTCCGCATCGATGGTGATCGCCTGTGCCGGACAGATCGCCTCGCAGAGTTTACACGCAATGCATCGCTCTTCCCCGTTGGGATAGCGGCGCAGGGCGTGTTCCCCACGGAAGCGCGGCGAGAGATAGTTTTTCTCGTGCGGATAGTTGATCGTGGCCTTGGGCGCGAAGAAGTACTTCAGGCCCAGTTTGAAGCCACCGATGAAATCGCTGAGCAGGAAGTAGCCTGCGGCGCGTTTGTAATCGATATTCGCCATATCAGCCTCCAATCGCCCAGCGTGCATACGCACCGCCGAAGGCTTCGAATTTTGCAAGGAACGCCACGACAACAACCCAGACCAGCGACATCGGCAGGAACACTTTCCAACCGATACGCATCAGCTGATCATAGCGGTAGCGCGGGGTGATCGCCTTCACCATCGAGAAGATGAAGAAGACGAAACCGATCTTGGCGAACATCCACAGGATGCCATCCGGCAGACCCGGGATCGGCGACAGCCACCCACCAAGGAACAGGAGCGAGGTCAGTGCACACATCAGAACGATGGCCACGTATTCGCCGATCATGAACAACAGGAACGGGGTCGACGAATATTCAACCTGATAACCGGCAACCAGTTCCGATTCCGCTTCCGGAAGGTCGAACGGCGGGCGGTTGGTTTCCGCCATGGCCGAGATCAGGAACAGGAACAGCATCGGGAAGTGCGGCAGCCAGTACCAGCTGAAGATGCCATATGCCCCATCCTGGGCGCGCACGATGTCGCCAAAGTTCATCGAACCGGTCGAGATGATCACACCGATGATGATCAGGCCGATCGACACTTCGTACGAGATCATCTGGGCAGCAGACCGCAGCGAGCCGAGGAACGGATACTTCGAGTTCGACGCCCAGCCACCCATGATCACGCCGTAAACTTCAAGCGACGAGACCGCGAAGACATAGAGGATCGCGACGTTGATATCCGACAGCACCCACCCATCATTGAACGGGATCACCGCCCAGGCGATCAGCGCCATGACCAGCGATACCATCGGGGCCAGCAGGAACACGACCTTGTCGGAACCCGCGGGGTAAACGATTTCCTTCACCGCGTATTTCACGAAGTCCGCGAAACTCTGCAACAGACCGAAGGTGCCCACCACGTTGGGGCCACGGCGCATCTGGACGGCGGCCCAGATCTTACGGTCGGCGTAAAGGAGGAACGCCAGCGCCACCAGAAGCGGCACGACGATCAGGAGAACCTGTCCTACGATCAGCAGGAAGATCCCCAGGTAGGTGGTGGTAAAGAATTCAGTCATGGGTCCTCACACCGTGGGTATTCCGTTCTCTTCGCAGTTCGAGACGATCACCTCAGCGTCGATCGTCTTGAGACCACGGGGAAGCGAAGCCGAGATGACATAGACCGCGTCACCCCGCCAGATTCCGTTTTCAATCTCAACATTCGTGCGCAGATGCCGGGCAAATCCAAATCCCCGGATCAACGCGTATTGCGCGGCAGCGCATTCGGCATAGGCACGCACGTCCTCACCCGTTTCGGAACCGGACAGAGCGGCGCGGAAATTGACCAGGTCGTCTTCTAGAAGACGGGTTTCCACACCGATGTAATCCAGATCCGCAACACCCCCGTTACGTGTCACGCCGTTGCCATCAACGGGTGCGCACGCAGTTACCCCCAGCGCAAGCGCCGGGAGAACTGGGGATATGAAGGCGTTCAAATGCATATGTGCTTACTCTGCCGCAACCTTTGCTTCGTTGCGCCCTTTGGCATTGGCGCTCAACTCGGCCATCAGCTCGCTTGCACGGGCAATCGGGTTGGTCAGGTAGAAGTCCTTGACCGCAACCTGGAACGGCGACTTCGCCAGTTCCTTGCCCGGTAGCGCGTCCCAACCATTGTCGATCACCTGATCGATCTGCGCGAAATGCGGCACCTCGGCAACCATCGCCTGACGCAGCTGCGCCAGCGTGTCATAAGGCAGCGTCGCGCCCAGCTCCGCGCTCAGGGCACGCAGGATGGCCCAGTTTTCCTTGGCCTCACCCGGCGCAAACCCGGCACGCATCGCAAGCTGCGGGCGACCTTCGGTGTTCACGAACAGACCGTTTTCCTCGGTATAGGCCGCGGCTGGCAGGATCACGTCGGCGCGGTGTGCACCGCGGTCGCCGTGGCTGCCCTGATAGATCACGAAGGGACCGTCCGCGATCTCCACTTCGTCTGCACCAAGGTTAAAGACCACCTCGGCACCTTCCATTGCGGTGTCCAGACCACCTTCGGTCACGGCCCCAAGGTCCATCGCGCCAACACGGCTTGCTGCGGTGTGCAGAACCATCATCTTGCCGCCCAGCTTTTCGGTCAGCGTCATCACCTGACCAAGAACCGCAATGCCGTCGCCTTCGCAGATGGCACCCTGCCCCACGATCACGATGGCACCTTCGCGCGCCACGGCTTCGTCAGCCAGACGGTTCAGCGGCATACGGCCCGGACCGGCATAGGAATAGTCATAGGTCAGATCCATGCCCTTGGTACCCGCAACGATCACGTCGGCACCCTTGGCCCACGCCTTGCGGATACGCGCGTTCAGCACCGGTGCCTCGTCACGCGGGTTGGTTCCGATCAGGTAGATCGCCTTGGCGCTGTCGATGTCTTCAATCGCCGCCGTGCCCACATAGGCCGAGCGGTTGCCGGCAGGCAGCACCGCACCGTTGGTGCGGCATTCGATATTGCCTTCCAGACCATCAACAATCTGCTTCAGCGCAAAGACGGCTTCGGCCGGAGCAAGATCGCCCACCAGCGCGCCAACCTTCTTGCCTTTCATGGCTTCGGCCGCGGCGGCGAGAGCTTCGCCCCAGGTCGCCGGCTTCAGCTTGCCATCAACACGCACATAGGGCTTGTCGAGACGCTGGCGGCGCAGGCCGTCCCAGACAAAACGGCTCTTGTCCGAAATCCACTCTTCGTTCACGCCATCGTGGTTACGCGGCATGATACGCATCACTTCGCGGCCCTTGGTGTCGACGCGGATGTTCGACCCAAGCGCATCCATCACGTCGATGGTTTCGGTCTTGGTCAGTTCCCACGGACGGGCCGAGAAAGCATAGGGCTTGGACGTCAGAGCACCAACCGGACACAGGTCGATGATGTTGCCCTGCATGTTCGAATCCAGCGTCTGGTTCAGATAGCTGGTGATCTCCGCATCTTCGCCACGGCCTGTTTGGCCCATCTGGGCAATCCCCGCCACCTCGGTGGTGAAACGCACACAGCGGGTACAGCTGATGCAGCGGGTCATTGTGGTTGCCACCAGCGGCCCGAGATCCAGATCGTCTACCGCGCGCTTGGCTTCGGAAAAGCGGGTGTTCGAGATACCATAGGCCATGGCCTGGTCCTGCAGATCGCACTCACCGCCCTGGTCGCAGATCGGGCAATCCAGCGGGTGGTTGATCAGCATGAATTCCATCACGCCTTCACGCGCCTTCTTGACCATCGGCGAGTTGGTTTTCACCACCGGCGGCTGGCCTTCCGGCCCGGGGCGCAGGTCGCGCACCTGCATCGCGCAGGACGCCGCCGGCTTCGGCGGCCCCCCCACGACCTCGACAAGGCACATGCGGCAGTTGCCAGCAATCGACAGGCGCTCGTGATAACAGAAGCGCGGAATCTCGACCCCAGCCTCTTCACAGGCCTGGATCAGGGTCATCGCCCCTTCCACCTCGATTTCAGTATCGTCGATAACGATCTTGCGTAGGTCAGACATCTCTTATTTCGCCCTCAACAGCGCGCCGATCCGGCTCGATTTTTCGATTTCCACGCGCCCAAGCGCGCAAAAGGTTTGCGGGTCTTCATAGGTGACCCCGTGTTTCTTCAGATACGCCTCACCACGTACGCGCATCTTGGCCTTTTCCTTATCGTCGCCGATATAGGCCTTGATCTCGGTATCCGAGTATCCCATTTCACGCGCCTGTTTGCGCAATTTCCAAAGGAAATCATAGGCTTTCAGGGTGCGTGCCGAAATCTCCGGACAGTAATCCCGGATTTCCTTGGCCACGGCGATCACGAACAGACCGTCGTTGATTTCGTCAACCTCGCTCAGATGCGGACGCGCGGAAACAGCCCCTGCAACAAGGGCTGCCACTGCGGCGCAGGCAAACATATGCGAGAGACGACGGATCATGGCCTGCAATACCCCTCGAATACCAGGGTATCCTTGTCAAAGATCAACTCTGCATCTTCCACGTCAGGGCCGTCGACCCACTCAATGACCGAAGTACCATATTGTTCGATACAGTGGCTGATCGCCTCATGGCGACCGGCCTCGCGCGCACCGGCCAGCGATTGCTGGGGATTGCGCACTTCAACGCGGAAGTGATCGCGCACCTTGCGCTCGAACAAGTCTACGTCCGTGCGGAAATAGAAGCCGTCGAAGGTCAACGCATTCTCATCCGAGAAGCGTCCACATGCAGAAAGCCCAAGTGCAAGACACAATGGCGCTACCACACCAATTACCGCAACACGCGCACGTGTGTTCCATTTGGTTTTGTTGTCCTGCCCCATCATACCCGACATTCCTTATTCGGCCGCCATGGCGCCCATGCGCCCGTTTTTGTTGGCCTTGATGCGATCCTCGATCTCTTCGCGGAAGTTGCGGATCAGACCCTGGATCGGCCAGGCAGCCGCATCGCCCAGGGCACAGATCGTGTGGCCCTCAACCTGCTTGGTCACATCCCAAAGCATGTCGATTTCCTCGATCTCGGCCTCGCCCTTCACAAGGCGATCCATCACGCGCATCATCCAGCCGGTGCCTTCGCGGCACGGCGTACACTGACCACAGCTCTCGTGCTTGTAAAACTTCGACAGACGCCAGATCGCCTTGATGATATCGGTCTGCTTGTCCATCACGATCACGGCAGCGGTCCCGAGACCCGAACCCAGCTCGTTGCGCAGATAGTCAAAATCCATCACGGCGTCGCGGATGTTCTCACCGCGTACACAGGGCACCGACGATCCGCCGGGGATCACGGCCAACAGGTTGTCCCAGCCGCCACGGATACCGCCGCAATGCTTTTCGATCAGCTCTTCGAACGAGATCGACATCGCTTCTTCGACAACACAGGGGTTGTTGACGTGGCCGGAAATACCAAACAGCTTGGTGCCCGCGTTGTTCGCACGACCGAACGAGGTGAACCACTCCGGGCCACGGCGCAGGATGGTCGGCACAACGGCAATCGATTCCACGTTGTTCACGGTGGTCGGGCAACCATAAAGGCCCGCACCCGCCGGGAACGGCGGCTTCATGCGCGGCATACCCTTTTTGCCCTCAAGACTCTCCAGAAGCGCGGTTTCCTCACCACAGATATAGGCCCCTGCCCCGTGGTGCAGGAAGAGATCGAAATCCCAGCCCGAGCCAGCAGCGTTCCGGCCCAGAAGACCGGCGTCATAGGCTTCGTCGATGGCGTTTTGCAGCGCTTCACGCTCGCGGATAAATTCACCACGAATATAGATATAGGCCGTGTTGGCATTCATCGCGAAAGAGGCGATCAGCGCCCCTTCGATCAGGGTATGCGGATCATGGCGCATGATCTCGCGGTCTTTACAGGTGCCCGGCTCGGATTCGTCGGCATTGATGACCAGGTAGGCCGGACGTCCGTCGCTTTCTTTCGGCATGAAGGACCACTTGAGACCGGTCGGGAAGCCCGCACCACCACGACCACGCAGGCCGCTGGCCTTCATCTGGTCGATGATCCAGTCACATCCGTTCTGGATGATCTTCGCGGTGCCATCCCAATGGCCACGCGCCTTTGCGCCCGCCAGCGTGCGATCGTGCATACCGTAGAGATTGGTAAAGATACGGTCCTGGTCTTTGAGCATCTTGTTACCCTTGCATTTCCCGGCGCAGGCGCCAGATCTGATAAATGTTCACCACCGCCCAAATCAGCGCGGCAATCGCGGCGAAATCGAACAACAGCGCATACCGTCCCGGCAGCCCCATCGCCTGTCCCAACCACTGGGCGGCCATCCAGATCAGCATCGTCGCGGCAATCACGATGGCCACGACGCGGCCCCGCTTTGCCAGATACTGTTCCTGTTGCCCACCCGTCATGTCTTAGTCCTCGTAGACCCCGCCCTTGGCGACGCGTTTCGAAAACTCGGTTGCACCACCTTCGGCAAGCGTCTTGGCCTGGTCGACCCAGCCGTCCCGCTCGATGCGGCCCTTGAACGACAGCTTGTCGTCCATCTCGGCAATATCGTCCGGCCCCCAGGCCGCGATCTGCGCGAAGGTCGTCACGCCAGCGGCGTGCAGCTTCTCTTCCAGCTTCGGACCAACACCCTTCAACTGCTTGAGATCATCCACACCCGCATCCGCCGCAGGGGCTTCAGCCGCCTTCTTCTCGGCCTTCGGTTTTGCCTTCTTGGGCGCTTCCTCTTTCGGAGCCCCCGCCTTCTTGGCCTCCTCGGCCTGCTTCACGGCAGGCTTCGGCGCTTCCGGCTCGGCCGGGGCCTGCGGCTTCGAGGGGCTACGGCCCGCAACGGTGCCATCCGCGCCAACCCAAGGCGTGCGCAGCGGCACTTCGGTGCCGTCGATCCGCTTGATGCTGTCACCGATGTCGGTCGCCAGCTGTGCCGAAGCGTTATACTGGGTCTTGCCGCTGTCATATTCGGTCAGCGAGGTCAGACCCGAGAGCGGCTCGGCTGCATACCGGCCATTCTGCGGCCCCGGAACCGGCACCTTGCCAGCCGCCATCTCGTCCAGCATCGCAGCCAGACCTTCAGCGGTCAGGTCTTCGTAGTAGTCCTTGCCGATCTGGGCCATCGGTGCGTTGGTGCAGGCACCAAGGCACTCGACCTCTTCCCACGAGAACTTGCCATCCGCCGACAACTGGTGCGGCTTCTCGGCGATCTTCTCTTTACACACGGCAATCAGGTCTTCCGCACCGCAGATCATGCAGGACGTGGTGCCGCAGATCTGGATGTGGGCCACCGACCCAACCGGCTGCAACTGGAACATGAAGTAGAAGGACGCCACTTCCAGCACGCGGATGTAGGCCATGCCAAGCATGTCGGCGATGCCTTCGATCGCGGGCTTGGTCAGCCAGCCTTCCTGCTCCTGTGCACGCCACAACAGCGGAATAACCGCGCTTGCCTGACGGCCTTCGGGATATTTCGTGATCTGCGCTTCCGCCCAGGCCTGGTTGGCCGGGCTAAAGGCAAAGCTCTCGGGTTGTTCAGAATGAAGACGACGAAGCATTAGCGGTCAATATCCCCAAAAACGATGTCCATCGTGCCGATGATGGCGGCGACGTCGGCAAGCTGGTGACCCGTGGCCATGTGGTCCATGGCCTGAAGGTGACGATAGCCGGCGCAGCTGATCTTGGCGCGGTAGGGTTTGTTGGTGCCATCGGCAACGAGGTAAACGCCGAATTCGCCCTTGGGCGCTTCGACGGCGGCATAACATTCGCCAGCCGGAACGTGGAACCCTTCGGTGTAGAGCTTGAAGTGGTGGATCAGGCTTTCCATCGAGGTTTTCATCTCGCCGCGCTTGGGCGGGGTCATCTTGCCACGTGCCATGACGTCACCCGTCGCTTCGCGCAGCTTGACAATGGCCTGACGGATGATCGACGTCGACTGGCGCATTTCTTCCATGCGCATCAGGTAACGGTCATAGCAGTCACCGTTCTTGCCAACAGGCACCTGGAAGTCGAACTCGTCATAGCACTCGTAAGGCTGCGAGCGACGCAGGTCCCAGGCAAGGCCCGCTGAGCGCGCCATTACGCCGGTCATACCGAAATCAAGCACGTCCTGCTGGGTCACGACACCGATATCAACGTTACGCTGCTTGAAGATCCGGTTCTCGGTCAAAAGGCCGTCGATATCGTCAATCTTCGCAGGATACTCGATCGCCCATTCTTCGATGTCATCCAGAAGCGCGTCCGGCACATCCTGGTGAACACCACCGGGGCGGAAATAGTTGGCGTGCATACGGGCACCACAGGCGCGCTCGTAGAACACCATCAGCTTTTCGCGCTCTTCAAAGCCCCAAAGCGGCGGGGTCAGCGCACCAACGTCCATCGCCTGCGTGGTGATGTTCAGAAGGTGGTTCAGCACACGGCCGATTTCCGACCACAACACGCGCAGCAGCTGGCCGCGACGCGGCACCTCGGTGCCGGTCATCTTCTCGATGGCCAGACACCAGGCATGTTCCTGGTTCATCGGCGCCACGTAATCGAGGCGGTCGAAATACGGCAGGTTCTGCAGGTAGGTGCGGCTTTCCATCAGCTTTTCGGTGCCACGGTGCAGCAGGCCGATATGCGGGTCGCAGCGTTCCACGATCTCGCCGTCCAACTCGAGCACCAGACGCAACACGCCGTGCGCCGCAGGGTGCTGCGGGCCAAAGTTGATGTTGAAGTTGCGGATTTTCTGTTCGCCGGTCAGGGCGTCTTCGAAACCTTTGGAGCCGTCCATCACTTCGCCTCCCCTTTCTCGTCACCCGGCAGGATGTACTGCGCACCTTCCCACGGGCTCATGAAATCAAACTGGCGGTATTCCTGCGGCAGCTTCACCGGCTCATAGACCACGCGCTTCTGAACTTCGTCATAGCGCACCTCGGTATAACCGGTGGTCGGAAAATCCTTGCGCAGCGGGTGGCCACGGAAGCCATAGTCGGTCAGCAGGCGACGCAGGTCGGGGTGATCCGAGAAGATCACACCGTACATGTCGAAAGTTTCGCGCTCATACCAGTTGGCCGAGGCGAACACGCCGGTCACCGAGGGAACCATCTCGTCTTCGCGCACGCTCACACGCAGGCGGATGCGTTGGTTCTGGGTCATCGACAGCAGGTGATACACGACGTCGAAACGCTTGGCACGGTCGGGATAGTCCACGCCGGCAATGTCGAGAAGCTGGGTAAACTTGCAGTTCGTGTCAGACTTCAGAAACTCGACGAACCCGGCGATGTTCGCCGGGGCCACGTCAATGTTCAATTCGCCGTAGGTCACATCCCATCCCAGAACACAGTCCGGGCGCTTGAGCTCGATCTGAGCTCCGAGTTCTTTAAGGGCTTCGCTCATCGTTCAATCGTCCCCGTGCGGCGGATTTTGCGTTGCAGCTGCATGATGCCGTAAAGCAGGGCCTCCGCGGTCGGAGGGCAGCCCGGTACGTAAACGTCGACCGGAACAACCCGGTCACAGCCACGCACAACGCTGTAAGAATAGTGGTAGTAACCGCCGCCGTTCGCACAGGAGCCCATCGAGATCACATAACGCGGCTCGGGCATCTGGTCGTAAACCTTGCGCAGCGCGGGTGCCATCTTGTTGGTAAGTGTTCCCGCAACGATCATCAGGTCCGACTGGCGCGGCGAAGCCCGCGGTGCGGTGCCAAAACGTTCAAGGTCGTAACGCGGCATCGAAAGCTGCATCATCTCAACCGCGCAGCAGGCCAGACCAAAGGTCATCCAGTGCAGCGAACCGGTACGCGCCCAGTTGATGATGTCTTCGGTCGAGGTCAGGATAAAGCCCTTGTCCTGAAGCTCGGCATTCAGCGCCTGGGTGGCGACCTCACGGTCCGCTCCGGCGGTGTTCGCTCCGGTCATCACTCCCATTCGAGCGCCCCTTTCTTCCATTCATAGGCAAAGCCGATGGTCAGCACAGCCAGGAAAACCATCATCGACCAGAAGCCGACCATCGAGATGTCCTTGAAGCCAACGGCCCAGGGGAACAGCATCGCGATCTCAAGATCGAAGATGATGAACAGGATCGATACCAGGTAGAACCTGACGTCAAATTTCATCCGCGCGTCATCAAAGGCATTGAAACCGCACTCATAAGCACTCACCTTCTCAGGATCAGGCTTGCGTACGGCAAGAACGACAGCTGCGAGGATCAGAACGAGGCCAAGGGCAACGGCGATGGCCAGAAAGACGAGGATGGGAAGGTATTCCCTCAGCATCTCTTCCACAGGTGGCTCCTTTCATGCACGTTGAAAAATTCGTGCAGTCAGATGGCTGTATTTACTAGAGCGGGTTTACCCCTGCCCCTTGGCAGGGTCAACCAAGCGCGCACACATTCAATAATATGAAATTAAGGCGCATCGCCCTTGCATACAAAGGTATACACTCTCTGTTCAACCATCCTGCGGCAATTGGTCGACCCCCATTTCATAAAGAAATACGGCGTTTTTACCGGCTGATGCGCCAAGCCGACCACACTGCCGCGTCGCAAGCCCAAAGATGTAGGAAAAATGCGAAATTAATTTTCTTGGGCACCCTGCGTCAACTTGGCGATCAATTTATCGACAACCAAAGCCAAGGTCCGCACGAATTGAACGCCAGAGACTCATTCTTTGCAGAAACCGCCCCTGCAACAGGGCGCAAAACGGCAAACGCCGCCCCGATGTTAGGGCGGCGCGGGTAAGAAATTTTAGGGGTTCGCTTACGACGATATCCAGGCAGCCTTCCGTTTCTCGAAGAACGCCGCGATGCCTTCCGGCGCCTCGTCCCCTTCCCAGGCCTTGACCAAGGCTGCGATCGTCATGTCGATCACCTCGTCATCGATCCGGGGGCCCAAGGCCCGTGCAAGCGCCTTAGCCGAGGCCACCGCCCCCGGTGCGCACGAAAGATACGGCACCACTTCCGCCTCGACAGCCGCGTCCAGTTCTTCCGCCGGAACCGCCTTGGCCAAGAGCCCAAGTGTAACTGCCTCCTCCGCCTTGAACAGGCGCGCCGACATGAACACCCGCCGCGCCATCGCCTCACCCATGCGCGACACCACGTAGGGGCCAATCGTCGCCGGGATAAGACCCAACCGCGTCTCGGTCAGACCCATCGTCAGGCTGTCGACACCGATTGTCGCGTCACACACGCTGGCCATGCCAACGCCGCCGCCAAACGCATTGCCCTGCACACGACCAATCAGTGGCTTGGGAAGCGTGTTCAAAGCCTGTAACATCTCGGCCAGTTTGCGAGCCTCCTTGCCCCGGGTCGCGGCGTCCATCTCCATCTGCTGCCGCATCCAGCCCAGATCACCACCGGCACAGAACGACTTGCCCGCCCCGGTCAGGATCACCACGCGCACCGCATCATCGGCGGCAAGCTGCTCGGCCGCCGCCTTCAACTCCACCAGCATCTCGCCGGACATCGCGTTGTGCTTTTCGGCCCGGTTCAGCGTCAGCGTCGCGACACCACGTGCATCCGTTTCAATGGTCACTGTTTCAAACATTCATCTTCCCCTCGTGATGAGAATTCTTCAGGCAGAGCACTTACCCCTCCTGCCGCATCGCCCGCGCCATGGCTCCGGCCTTGGCCAGAACCGCCGCATCCAGACCGGTATCAAACCCAAGCGCACGCACGCGCTCGTGCACCGCTTCTGTTGCCACGTTGCCCTTGGCCCCCGGCGCATAGGGGCAACCGCCCAACCCGCCAACGGCCGCATCAAACACCCGCAGCCCAAGGTCGAGCGAGGCCTCGATGTTCACCAAGGCCCGCCCCGCGGTATCATGGTAATGTCCGGCCAGCTTCGCGGCTGGCACCTCTTGAAGAACCGCCTCCAGCATCGCGCGAATGGTCTCTGGCGTGCCCTGCCCGATGGTATCGCCCAGCGAAATCTCATAGCATCCCAGATCGGCGAGCATCCTAGCGACCCGTGCCACCTGTTCCGGCGGTGTCGCACCGTCATAAGGGCAATCCGTCACGCAGGAGACATAGCCACGCACCGGCAGGCCAATGTTCTTCGCGGCTTCGGCAACCGGAACAAAGCGTTCAATGGATTCGGCAATCGTCGCGTTGATGTTGGCCTTAGAAAACCCTTCAGACGCCGACCCAAAAATCGCGATCTCATCCGCCTTTGCCGCAACCGCGCCGTCAAACCCCTTCATGTTCGGGGTCAGTGCCGCGTAAGACACGCCCTCGGCCCGCGAAATACCCGCCAGAACATCGGCGGAATCCGCCATCTGCGGCACCCATTTCGGGCTCACGAAACTCGCCACTTCAATCCGTTTGAACCCGGCTTCGCTCAGGCTATCCACCAGCGCGATCTTCTCCTCGGTCGGGATCAGACGCTTCTCGTTCTGAAGCCCGTCACGTGGGCCCATTTCGAAGATTTCGACAAAGTCAGACATCCGGTGCCTCATAAAAATCCTGGGTATAGATGCGCTGCACCCCCTCTGGAGGGAGAGCAGCCTTGAATGCGGGGCGTTCCACAAGACGATCTCGGTAAGCCGCAACACGCGGCAATGCGTCAAAGGCCACGAAGCGGCGCGCCACGTCGACGCCATAGCCGACGGCACAGTCGGCACCGCTGAAGCCGCTTTTCATGACAAACTCACGCCCATCCGAAAGCCGGTCTTCCAGCCGTCCCAGAACCTTCAGCAAACGCCGCGCCTCGAGGTTCATCTGGGTTGGAGACCGCATGTCCGGCTTGTAAAGAACAATATGCGCCTGGGTCAGGTTCGCCACATGCTGCCCAATGCTTTCGGCATAATGCAGCATATCCAGCCACGCCATCCTCTCCGGATCGCCAGCGGGCCGACCAAGCCCCTTTTCGGGAAACAGCTCGCATAGGTATTCAATGGACGCCCCGCTTTCGCAGATAACCTGCCCTTCGATCTCCAGCGCAGGCACCCGTGCCGCCGGGTTGATGGCAAGATAATCCGGGCTGCGCAGCGATTTGTCGAAAAAGTTGTGCAACACCACGTCATAGGGCACGCCCAACTCTTCCAGCATCCAAAGCACGCGCATCGAACGCGCCTCATGCGCATGATGCAAAACGATCTTCATCTTTCAGGCCTCCGGCACGTCGTAGAAGTCCTGCTTGTAGAACTCCTGCTGCCCATCCAGTTCGCGGGCCTTCTGATAGGCCGGACGCGCTTCGATCTGCGCGATATAGGCCTGCACATTCGGGAAACGGTCAAGCCGCACATAGTAAGGCGCCGAGAACAGGTTGAACCCCATCATCGTGTCCGCGGCCGAAAACCCCGACGGCAACAGCCATTCGCGATCCGCAAGCACTCGGTCCATGGCCTTCAGCGTTGCACCAAGACGGGCCGCCTCAAGTTTCATCATCACCGGAGAGGCCGGCGTCGGATCCCCCATGAACAGATGCTGCATGTTGAGCGAGCCGAGTATACTGGCCTGCGTTTCCCCAAACCCCAGCCACTCGAGATACGCCACCCGCTCGGGATCGCCCGGCATCCGTCCCAGCCCGTGCTCGGGCCGGGTCTCGGCAAGGTATTCGATGATGGCCGGGCTTTCGAAGATGGTGATCCCGTCAATTTCCAGCGCGGGCACACGTCCCACCGGAGAAATCGCCTTGAACTCCGCCGCACGCAACGATCCATCGGTGATGGAATAATGCTTGAGCTCCGCGCGCAGCCCCATCTCCTCAAGAAGCCAGAGCACGCGGAACGATCGCGAAAACGGAATGTGGTGCAACAGGATCATGCGGCCTCCTCGTCCTCCTCGACCAGCTGGATCAGCGCGGCACCGTCCTGCACCTGATCACCAGCATGGGCCAGAACCTCGGCCACGATGCCATCGCGTGCGGCCAAAAGCGAGTGTTCCATCTTCATCGCTTCCAGAATGGCAAGGCGATCGCCTTCCTTCACCTCTTGTCCCGGCTCGGCAAAGATCGCCTTCACCAAGCCCGGCATCGGTGCTGCAATCACGTTGCCCGCCGCGCCACCATCGGCATCCCGCGCCAGCGGATCGACCACGTCGAACTCCATCCCGTAGCGGGCAAAAACGCTGACTTTGCCGTCACTTACGCCCACGGGCGCGGCACGCTTGCCATCAAGATGCCAGCCGCCACCGATGCGTTCGGCAACAACAGTTGTCTCACCTACCAGAACCTCGGCCTTGTCGGCACCATCCATCATCACCTTGACCACGACCTCTTCATCGCCATGCGCGATGGTGACACTGCGCTCCAGCGGTCCCCAGAGATTGAACCCGCCCTCCGGGGCCGATGCCGCGTTCAGACCCAAAGCAACCATTCCCGCCCAGGCGGTCTGGGCCGCCGTCGGGGCCACCTCCTGCACCAGATCATCCAGATCCCGCGCAATCAGGCCCGTGTCCACCTCGCCCGCGGCAAAGCCTGCGTGGTCACACAAAGCCCCAAGGAAGGCGAGGTTGGTCACCGTGCCGCCAACCTGCGTCTCGGCAAGTGCCGTGCGCATCCGCGACAGCGCAACAGCTCGGGTCGGCCCATGGGTGATGATCTTGGCAATCATCGGGTCATAGAACGGGCTGATCGTATCGCCGGTCCGAACCCCGCTGTCCGAGCGCGCCCCTTCCGGGAAATCCAGATGGCTCAGGGTGCCCGTCGCAGGCAGGAAGCCCTTGGGCACGTCTTCGGCATAAAGGCGCACCTCGAAGCTGTGACCAAAGATCGTCAGCTCTTCCTGGCTCGCAGGCAGGCTTTCCCCCGCCGCAACCCGCAGCTGCCATTCCACCAAGTCAACGCCCGTGATCGCCTCGGTCACCGGATGCTCCACTTGCAGGCGGGTGTTCATTTCCATGAACCAGAACCCATCCGCCCGCAGCCCGTTTGAGCCATCGACAATAAACTCGACCGTACCCGCGCCCTTGTAGCCAATCGCCTCGGCGGCACGTACACCGGCCTGCCCCATGGCCTCGCGCACCTCGGCGCTCATGCCCGGCGCGGGGGCCTCTTCGATCACCTTCTGGTGGCGACGCTGCAACGAACAGTCCCGCTCGAACAGATGCACCGCATGGGTGCCATCACCAAAGACCTGCACCTCGACGTGGCGCGGCTGGGTCACGTATTTCTCGATCAGAACATCCGCATTGCCAAAGGCCGTGATGGCTTCGCCCTGCGCACTGGCCAGCGCATCCGCGAACTCTTCGGGTGCCTCGACAAGGCGCATCCCCTTGCCGCCACCGCCGGCAACCGCCTTGATCAGGACGGGATAGCCGATCTTTTCGGCCTCTGCGGCAAGGAACGCCGCATCCTGATTGTCGCCGTGATAGCCCGGCACCACCGGAACACCGGCCTCTTCCATCAACGCCTTGGCGGCATCCTTGAGCCCCATCTTGCGGATCGCCTCCGCCGAGGGGCCGATGAAGACCAGACCGGCCTTTTCAACCGCGTCCACAAAGTCCGGGTTCTCGGAGAGAAACCCATAGCCGGGGTGGATCGCCTGCGCGCCGGTCTCCTGCGCGGCAGCAATGATCACATCGCCCTTGAGATAGCTTTCAGCAGGCGCCGATCCGCCGATATGCACGGCCTCGTCCGCCATCGCGACATGTTTCGAAAGCGCATCCGCATCCGAGTAGACAGCCACGGTTTTCACACCCATCGCACGGGCGGTTTCCATCACGCGGCAGGCGATTTCGCCACGGTTTGCAATCAGGATTTTATTGAACATATCAGTTTCCTCACCACCAAGAGCTGCTTTCGCCCTTGTCCAAATGTGAACGGACGTAATGCGGAAGCGGCCATGCTTCCCGGTCCATTCCACTTATTTTGCCCATGAAGCCATCGCGATAGGCATAGTCGTACAACTCGCGATGGATCGTGATTTCTATCCGTTGAAGCGCGGTTTCGACTTGTGACTTCGTTTTCTCAATTTCATCTCTGAGCTTTGCGCCGTCGCTCTTGCCTTTGAGCAATGCACCAACGCCGATCCTCTCCAGGATTTTGTTGCCCGCAGACAAAGCTATGGAAAGCACGATGCTCGAAACAAACCCGCTCAGCAGGTCAAAAGCTGTTCCGAAACTCAGCCATCCAAACCTGTTCTTCTTTGCAGCGAGTTCCGCGCGCATTCGGTCGAACTCTCGCGAAAAGACCTCTCGAAACTCACGGGCAAAGATTGTCCTGCTAAAGTCGTCGCGACCCGCAAAAATCCTGATTACCGGCCGTACGAACAGGCCAGCTTTGGACTTTTCAACAAACTCTTCGAAATCGAACAGAAAGAAGTAATCTTCCGGGTCCGTCGAGTTGTGAACCAGATACACCGCTATTTCCACTTCCCGAGTCATCTCGGGAAGGCTCAAATCCGGTAACTGATTCAACAGACGTTTTCCAAAAGACAGCATTGATAGCCTCACATCCGGAACACGCCGAACCTGGTCTCTTCGATCGGCGCACAGAGCGAAGCCGACAGCGACAGGGCAAGCACGTCACGCGTCTTGCGCGGGTCGATGATGCCGTCATCCCAAAGGCGCGCCGACGCATAGAGCGGGTGGCTCTGGTGCTCGAACATGTCCAGCGTGGGTTGCTTGAAGGCGGCCTCTTCCTCGGCCGACCATTCTCCGCCCTGCCGTTCGATGGCGTCGCGTTTTACGGTGGCCAGAACACCGGCAGCCTGTTCGCCACCCATCACCGAGATCCGGCTGTTCGGCCAGGTCCACAGGAAACGCGGGCTATAGGCGCGACCGGCCATGCCATAGTTGCCTGCCCCGAAAGAGCCGCCCACCAGCATGGTGATCTTCGGCACCTTGGTGGTGGCCACTGCGGTCACCATCTTTGCGCCATGGCGGGCAATGCCTTCGGCTTCGTATTTCTGCCCGACCATGAAACCGGTGATGTTTTGCAGGAACACCAGCGGAATACCCCGCTGCGAACACAGTTCCACGAAATGCGCACCCTTGGCGGCACTTTCGGAATAGAGCACGCCATTGTTGGCCACGATGCCAACCGGACAACCTTTGACATGGGCAAAACCGGTCACCAGCGTCTCGCCAAAGCGCGGTTTGAATTCGTCGAACCGCGATCCGTCCACGGTGCGGGCAATGACTTCGCGGATGTCATAAGGCGTCCGCAGCCCTGCCGGAACAACACCAAGGATTTCCTCGGGGTCATAGGCCGGTTCCTCTGGCGATTGCCATTGCACGGTCTGCGGCTTGGTGCGGTTGAGGTGGCTCACCGCGCGCCGCGCCAGCGCCAACGCGTGGGCGTCGTCCTCGGCCAGGTAATCCGCCACGCCCGACAGGCGCGTGTGGACATCACCACCACCAAGGTCTTCGGCAGACACAACCTCGCCCGTCGCGGCCTTTACCAGCGGAGGGCCGGCAAGGAAGATGGTGCCCTGCTCTTTCACGATGATTGTCACGTCCGACATCGCCGGCACATAGGCGCCCCCTGCCGTACACGACCCCATCACCACCGCGATCTGCGGAATGCCCTTGGCGCTCATGTTCGCCTGGTTAAAGAAGATGCGGCCAAAGTGTTCGCGATCGGGGAACACCTCGTCCTGGTTCGGCAGGTTCGCACCGCCCGAGTCCACGAGATAGATGCAAGGCAGGTTGCATTCTTCCGCGATCTCCTGCGCCCGCAGGTGTTTCTTCACGGTCATCGGATAATAGGTGCCGCCCTTCACGGTGGCATCGTTGCAGACCACCATGACTTCCTGGCCTTCAACCCGGCCAATCCCGGCAATCACACCGGCACAGGGCGCGGCATCGCCATACATGTCATGCGCCGCCGTGGCGCCGACCTCAAGGAAAGGAGAGCCCGGATCAAGCAGGTTCGCCACCCGCTCGCGCGGCAGCATTTTGCCCCGGCTGACGTGACGCTCGCGCGAGCGTTCGCCGCCGCCTTGGGTCGCCTTGGCCGCCGCTTCCGCCACCACGCCCAGCGCCTCGAGATGCGCGGCGCGGTTGGCCTGGAAATCGTCTGACGTGGTCAGAGCCTTGGATTGGATTTTCGCCATGATTTCAAATCCTTCGAATTCAGTTCACAACAAGCTGCGCTTCTAGGTAAAGCGCCTGCTCGCCGGTCAGATACATGTGGCAGGACACGGTTGCCGGGCCACCGCCAGTCCCCCCGCCCCAGAGAGAGCGTTCATAATCGCAGGAGGCATCGCGGTAGGCGATCCAGGCCCGCTGCATCGCCAGCAACGCCTCGGCCTGCGACGGGGCGCTCGCCCCGATTTCGCGCATCTCCGCATCCACGCTCTTGGCACCAGCACGAACCGCCTTGTAGGCCGCGTTCAGGCGCGCATCCCAATAGAGGCGCTCCTGTTCCAGACAGCCCCCCATACCCACGGTCGACCACCCACCTGGGGTGGCCTCCATGCAGGCATTGGCCGAAGACCCGATACAGCTTTTGGGGTCACCCGTCTCATCAAGTGCGGCAAGACAGCTTTCCGTCGCCGCAGCCGAGAACACCATCTCCTGCGCCATGGCAGGCATCGCCATAAACGGCAGAAAAATCAGGGCTTTGAGTCTCATCGCTAGGCCTCCGCAAGTGTCTTGATGGCGGGGTCTCCCCGCCACCAGATCACGCCTGTTTCGCCATCAGTTCGCGACCGATCAGCATCCGGCGGATTTCCGACGTACCCGCGCCGATTTCCATCAGCTTGGCATCGCGGAAGATACGGCCCACCGGGTTGTCCGAAAGGTAACCGGCACCGCCAAAGGCCTGAACCGCCTGGTGCGCGACAACCATCGCTTCTTCAGAGGCATAGAGACAGCAGGCCGCGGCATCCTGACGGGTGATCTCGCCACGGTCACAGGCCTTGGCCGCCTCGTAAACATAGGCACGGGACGAGTTCATCTTGGTGTACATGTCGGCAATCTTGCCCTGCATCAGCTGGAAGTTCCCGATCGGCTGACCAAACTGCTTGCGCTCGACCATGTAGGGCATCACCTCGTCCAGGCAGGCCGCCATGATCCCGGTGCCGATCCCGGCAAGAACCACACGCTCGTAATCAAGGCCCGACATCAGAACCTTCACGCCCTTGCCTTCTTCGCCAAGGATATTCTCGAACGGCACTTCCACGTCTTCAAAGATCAGCTCGGCGGTGTTCGACCCGCGCATCCCCAGCTTGTCAAAGTGCGGCGAGGTCGAGAAACCCTTCATTTCCTTTTCGATCAGGAAGGCGGTAATGCCCTTGGGGCCCGCATCCGGATCGGTCTTGGCATAAACCACGAGGGTATCCGCGTCCGGACCATTGGTGATCCAGTACTTGTTGCCGTTCAGGACAAAGCGGTCATTGCGCTTTTCCGCACGCAGCTTCATCGACACCACGTCCGATCCTGCCGACGGCTCCGACATGGCCAGCGCGCCAACATGTTCACCCGACAGAAGACGTGGGAGATACTTCTGCTTCTGTTCTTCGTTGCCGTTCAGCTTGATCTGGTTCACGCAGAGGTTCGAATGCGCACCATAGCTCAGCGAAACCGACGCCGAGGCCCGGGCGATCTCTTCGACAACGATGACGTGTGCAAGATAGGACATGCCCGCCCCACCGTATTCCTCGGGCACCGTGACACCCAGAAGGCCAAGCTCGCCAAACTCTTTCCAAAGCTCGTTGGGGAATTCGTTTTTCAAATCGACGTCCGCGGCCATCGGCTTGATCCGCTCCTGGGCGAAGCGATGCACCATCTCGCGCATCGCGTTGACGTCTTCACCCAGATCAAAATTCATTGTGTGCATGAACATCGCTCAAAGTCTCCCATTATTGAACGCTTGTTCATATAACTACGCGACAAGCCGATTCCGTTCAAGAAATATTCCGACTCCCGTATAACTACGACGTTGGGTCACGCAGAATGCGAAAGACCGGCCCGCCAAAGCGGACCGGTCCAACAGACACCATTCAATGAAACCGATTGCGAAACGCCCGTTAAGCGCCCTGAAAAACCGCCCCGACCTCGGCCCGGATGATCCGCGCGATCTGCGCGCAATCCTCAAGGCTGAACGTCAGTGGAATGCGCATGTCCATGATCCCGCCCAAAACGCGATCACTCTTCGGCATCCGTTCGGAGGGCGCGTAACGCCAGCTGTCATAGCGCGAGGTAAAGGCGACAGGCTCAGAACCACCAAACCATTTGACCTCGACACCCCGTGCCGCACAGCGTTTCACCACCTCGGCGATCTTCTCTTCACTCCAGTCGAGCAAAAGGAACTGAATGGAAGACCCGACATAGGTCTCTTCTTCCGGACGCTCGACAACCGTAAGGCCCGGCGTATCGCGCAGACCTTCCTCGACAACGCGGTACCGCGCGTTCCAGCGTTCAACCTGTGTGCCCAGATCGCGCAACTGCGGCCGCAGAATGGCGGCCCTGAGATGATCCATCCGCCCCGAGACATTGGGCGTCACGTATTTCACCTGCTCGAACACTTCGACCGGCGGCCGCGCAAGGTGACGTTCATACAGCATGTAAGACCCCGACAACATGATCGCCCGCGCCATCAACAGGTCGTCATCCGAGATCAGCAAACCGCCCTCGCCCGAATTGGCGTGCTTGTAAGTCTGGGTGGAATAACAGGCAAAGACACCGTAACGCCCCGAAAGGGTCTCGCGCCACTTGGCGCCCATCGTATGCGCGCAATCCTCGACCACCTTGATGCCGTGGCTGTCGCAAATCTCCATCAGGCGATCCATGTCGCACAGATGCCCGCGCATGTGGCTGAGCATTAGAACATCCGCCTGCCCTGCCTTGGCCTCCAGATCATCAAGATCAATCACCAGCGCCTCGGTCACCCCGACGAACACCGGCACCGCACCAACACTGGCAATCGCCCCCGGCACCGGCGCAAGGGTAAAGGCATTGGTCAGCACACGGTCTCCGGGTTTCACACCCAATGCCCGCAAGGCCGTGGCCATGGCATACCCGCCAGACGCCACCGCAAGACAGTATTTCGCGCCCATCTGCTCCGTGAACTCCTGCTCCAGCAGCGCCACTTCGCCATCTTCGCCCGGACCCACGTTATAGCGGTGCAAACGTCCGCTCTGCATCACGCGCAGCGCCGCCTCGATCGCCTCGTCCGGGATCGGTTCCTGCTGGGTGAAATTGCCTTCGAATATCTCAGTCATGGACGCAGCATTGTCGCCCTTCCCGCACGCCGTCAACGTCCATTCCACCGCAAGATCGGCGAAAACCGCCTTGAAAACCACATCTGCATGTCGCGAACAGACTTCTGGACTCACGATGGGCTGCTACGCTTCCCCTTATTAGAGGGAGAAAACGATGGCTGACCAAATTGACTTCATTCACACGCTGACTTGGGAAGACCTGCCGCAAAAGGTGCGCACCCAGACCCACCTGAACCTTCTTGATGTTCTGGGCGTCGGGGTTGCCGGCAGCCAGACCCAGACATCTGCTATCATCTGCGCCCACGCACACGAGGATTTCGGCGGCACAATCCCCCTGATGTTCGACGGCCGCACGAGCAGCCCGCTCGGCTTTGCGCTGGCCGCGGGCATGACCATCGACTCGGTTGATGGTCACGACGGCTTCAACCCGGCCAAGGGCCACATCGCCGCCCCCATGATCCCCGCCGCCCTCGCTGCCGCGCATGAAGTTGGTGCATCGGGAAAACAGCTTCTCGAAGCCATCGTGGTCGGCTACGAGATCGGCGCCCGCACCTCCATGGCCCAGCACGCCACCGCCCCCGATTACCACACCTCGGGCAGCTGGGGGGCTGTCGCCGCAGCAGCAGCCGTCTCCCGCCTCATGGGGCTGGACCGCGAAACCACCCGCCACGCCCTTGGCATCGCCGAATACCACGGCCCGCGCAGCCAGATGATGCGCTGCATCGACTTTCCGACAATGGTCAAGGATGGGGCCGGCTGGGGATCAATGTGCGGCATCTCTGCTGCACGCCTTGCCGCCAAGGGTTTCACCGGCGCGCCGGCCATCACTGTCGAGGACGCATCCGACTACTGGACCGACCTTGGCTCTCGCTGGTACTGCCTTGAGCAGTATTACAAACCCTACCCCGTCTGCCGCTGGGCCCAGGCCCCGATGGAAGGCACCATGGCGCTGCAAAAGGCACATGACGTCACCGCCGACCAGATTGCCAAAATCGAAGTCCACACCTTCCACGAATCCGTGCGTCTGGCCATGAAACGCCCGCAAACTGGTGATGAGGCGCAATACTCAACGTCCTTCCCCACCGCAGTTGCCGCCGTGCACGGCACCGTGCGCCCGGAACACCTTGAGGGCGACGCCCTGTTTGACCCGGAAATCCTGCGCCTGTCGGATGCAATGGACATGCAGGAGGCCAACCATGCCAACGAACACTTCCCCGCCAAGCGCCTTGCCCGCGTGGCTCTGGTCCTGAAAGACGGCACACGGCACGAAGGCGACTGGAACGAACCGCGCTGGGATCACACCAATCCGCCCACGGCACAGGACCTGATCGACAAGTTCCACGGCCTCACGGAGCCGGTATTTGGAAAGGATCGCTCCACCGCCCTGGAAACGGCGATCATGAGGCTGGCCGAAACCGGCCTCGCGCCCCTGACGGATCAGCTGTTCACGCCAATCAAGGCCTGAACCAACGCGGGAAGGTCTGCATAGTCCTGCAGCAGGGCTTCCGGCTCCAGCGCCGCCATATCTTCGCCGCTGGGGCCAAAAGTCACCAGAACCGAGGGAACACCGGCGTTTCGCGCGGTTTCGCGGTCGGTCACGCTGTCTCCGATCAGAACGGTCTGCGCCGGATCTCCGCCAAGCCGCCGCGCGGTTTCCGCAAGCGGCAGAGGGTCAGGCTTGCGCACCGGCAACGTATCAGCCCCGATCAAAGCGCCAAACGCATCCCGCACCCCAAGCGATGCCATCAACTGCTCGGCAAGGCGTTCGGGCTTATTGGTGCAGATCCCGACGCCATAACCCATATCGCTCAACACACCCACGGCCTCCATCGCACCGGGGTACATAACCGTATGCGTATCAATCGCCGCGCCATAAGCCTCCAGCAGCACCGGATAGTATTTCTCGACCGTTGCCTGATCCATCCGGCCAATCCGCGTCAGGCCAAGGGTCAGCATTGCCTTGCCCCCCCGCAGCGCCGTGCCCGCGTCGGTCTCAACGCTCAGAACATCGCCCTCGCCCATATCGCGAAAGCAGGCATTGGCAGCGGCAAGAAGATCACCGCTCGTGTCGGCCAAGGTGCCATCCAGATCAAAGACCACTGTTCGCATCTGCCCTTACCCCTCGAAATGGCATATTTCCGCCCAACGCTGTTACACGCCGTAATGCCTTTTGATGGGCCTCGGCCTTGCGTCGATACCGTGAACGGATAAAACGGGCACAACACAAATTCAAAGAGAAAACACATGAGCATTGCCCTCGTCATCCTTGCCGCAGGCAAAGGCACCCGGATGAACTCGGACCAACCCAAGGTCCTCCACCAGATCGCCAACGCGCCGATGCTCGTCCATGCGATGCAGTCCGGCGCGGTTCTCGAACCCGCCCGCACTATCATCGTCGCGGGCCACGGGTTCGACGCGGTCAAGGCAAGTGTCGAGGCATATGACCCCGAGGCAACGGTCGTCCTTCAGGAAGAGCAAAAGGGCACCGCTCACGCCGTCGACGCCGCACGCGCGGCACTTGAAGACTTCGAAGGCGACGTGATTGTCCTCTTCGGGGACACGCCTTTTGTGCAGCCCGAAACCCTTGAACGCATGGCCGCCGCCCGCCAAGACAACGCGGTTGTGGTTCTGGGCTTTGAAGCGGCCGACCCCGGCAAATACGGGCGTCTCGTGATGCAGGGCGACAGCCTCGAAGCCATCATTGAATTCGCTGATGCGACAGATGAGCAACGCGCTATAACATTCTGCAATAGCGGCGTAATGCTGGTTGAGAAAAGCGCACTCTTTTCGATGATCGACGCGGTCGAGGCCAACAATGCACAGGACGAATACTACCTCACCGACATCGTCGGAATTGCCCGCGAACGCGGTCTTTCGGTGACGGCCGTTGCCTGCGACGAGGCGGAAACCCTTGGCATCAACTCGCGCCTGCACCTCGCGCAGGCCGAAGCGGTTTTCCAGTCCCGCGCCCGCACCGAGCTGATGGAAATGGGGGTCACCCTGCAACAGCCGGACACCGTCATGCTGTCCTACGATACGGTGATCGGGCGTGACACGGTGATCGAACCCAATGTCTATTTTGGCCCCGGCGTAACCATCGAAAGCGGTGCCCACATCCGCGCCTTTTCGCACCTCGAAGGCTGCCACGTTTCCCGCGGCGGAATTGTCGGCCCCTACGCCCGCCTGCGCCCTGGCGCGGAACTGGCCGAAGACGCGCGGATCGGTAACTTCGTCGAAATCAAGAATGCCACGCTGGATGCCGGTGCCAAGGTCAACCACCTCACCTATATCGGCGATGCCTCGGTCGGCGCGGCGTCCAACATCGGTGCAGGCACCATCACCTGCAACTATGATGGCGTCATGAAGCACAAGACAACCATCGGCGCCAATGCCTTCATCGGCTCTAACACCATGCTGGTCGCCCCGGTCACCGTGGGAGATGGCGCGATGACGGCAAGCGGTTCGGTAATCACCAAGGACGTGCCCTCCGAGGCCCTGGCCCTTGCTCGCGCCGAACAGGTCAACAAACCGGGGCTGGCGCGAAAATTGTTCGAATTGTTAAAGTCCAAGAAAGCCAAACGCGACATGGAGGCCAAATAATGTGCGGTATTGTAGGGGTTCTCGGAAACCACGAAGCGGCCCCAATCCTTGTTGAAGCCCTGAAACGCCTCGAATATCGCGGCTATGACAGCGCCGGGATCGCCACCGTTTACGAAGGCGATCTCGCCCGTCGCCGTGCCGTTGGCAAACTGGTCAACCTCTCCGACCTGCTTGTGCATGATCCCCTGCGCGGCAAGGCCGGCATCGGCCATACACGCTGGGCCACGCACGGTGCGCCCTCGGTTGACAATGCCCACCCCCACCGCGCTGGCCCCGTCGCCGTGGTGCACAACGGGATCATTGAAAATTTCCGCGAGTTGCGGGCCGAACTGTCCACGGCCGGCATCGACTTTGCCACCGAGACCGATACCGAAACCGTCGCCCTGCTGACGCAGCACCACATCGAACAGGGCCTGTCGCCCGTCGACGCCGCCCGCGCAACCCTTGCCCGCCTTGAGGGGGCCTTTGCCCTCGCCTTCCTCTTTGAGGGCGAGGAAGATCTGATCGTTGCTGCCCGCAAGGGCTCTCCTCTCGCCATCGGCCATGGGGACGGAGAGATGTTCGTCGGCTCCGACGCCATCGCGCTGGCCCCGCTGACCGACCGGATCACCTATCTCGAGGAAGGCGACAGCGCCGTTCTCACTCGCACCTCTCTGGAAATACGCAATGAGGCCGGCGAGATTGCCAACCGCGAGATGCGCACCATCCGCATTGATCAGGCCCGGGTCGACAAGGGCGGCCACAAGCATTTCATGGCCAAGGAAATCGCCGAACAGCCCACCGTCATCGGCGAGGCCGTTCGCCACTACCTGTCCGGCGATGGCGCCAAGGTCGCCCTGCCCGGCGATGGCATTGATTTCACCAAGGTGAACCGCCTGACAATGGTGGCATGTGGCACCGCCTACTATGCCTGCCTGACCGCGAAATACTGGTTCGAACAGGTCGCGCAGCTGCCTGTCGAGGTGGATATCGCCTCCGAGTTCCGTTACCGCGAGCCGCCGATCACCGAGGGCACCCTGGCCCTTTTCGTGAGCCAGTCCGGCGAAACCGCCGACACACTCGCCGCCCTGCGCTACTGCGACGGCAAGGCCGACAAGATCGTCTCGGTCGTCAATGTTCCCGAAAGCTCGATCGCCCGCGAAAGCGATCTCGCCCTGCCCATTCTTGCCGGCACCGAGATTGGCGTCGCCTCGACCAAGGCCTTCACCTGCCAGCTGACGGTGCTTTTGATGCTTGCCCTCAAGGCCGCATCCGACCGGGGCGTCATGTCGGCAGAGGACATTCAGGACAAACTCTCGGCCCTGCGCACCCTGCCGGGCATCCTGAACGCCACGCTTGAACGCGAAGGCAAGCTGCAGTCAGCTGCCCGCAAGCTCGCCGAGGCGCGCGACATTCTGTTCCTTGGCCGTGGCCTGATGTATCCGCTGGCCCTTGAAGGTGCGCTGAAACTCAAGGAAATCAGCTACATCCACGCCGAAGCTTATGCCAGCGGCGAGTTGAAACACGGCCCCATCGCCCTGATCGACAAACATGTTCCCGTGGTGGTTCTCGCCCCCCGTGACGCCCTGTTCGACAAGACCGTCAGCAACATGCAGGAAGTCATGGCCCGCAACGGCAAGGTGCTCCTGATCACCGATACCCTCGGTGCAGACGAAGGGGCCGAAGGGGCCTGGGAGGTTGTCACCCTGCCCGAGGTTGACCCGATCCTCTCGCCCATCCTCTACGCGATCCCGGCGCAGCTTCTGGCCTACCACACCGCCGTTGCCAAAGGCACCGACGTTGACCAGCCACGCAACCTCGCCAAATCCGTGACGGTGGAATAATGGCCAAACAGTTCCCCAGCATCGAAGCCCCGCACCGCGCCTTCATCGAAGCGCAGCACATGTTCTTTGTCGGCAGCGCCGCCCCCTCGGGCCGCGTCAACATCTCGCCCAAGGGCATGGACAGCCTGAGGGTGCTGGGGGAAAACCGCATCATCTGGCGCAATCTCACCGGCAGCGGCAATGAAACCGCCGGCCATCTCAAGCTCGCCAACCGCATGACCCTCATGTGGTGCGGTTTCGAAAAACGCCCGATGATCCTGCGCGCCTATGGCAGCGCCCGCACCCTGCACCGCCGCGACGCCGAATTTGACGAGCTCAACGCCATGTTCCCCGAGATCGTCAGCGCCCGCCAGATTTATGACATGACCGTCGACATGGTGCAGACCTCCTGCGGCTATGCCGTGCCCTTCTATGACCACGTCGGCGAACGCGACACCCTTGCCAAATGGGCCGAGGATCGCGGGGCGGACGGCATTCGCACCTACTGGGAAGAGCGCAACCAGCACACCATCGACGGGTTGCCAACCGACATTCTGGGGCCTTCCGATGACACGTGACGACGCGCTTGCAGAGCTGAAATCCCACATTGAACCCGGCCGCGCCGAGCAGATGGCGGCCTATCACAAGCAGACCCGCGAGGTTCTCGGCATCCCGAATCCGGCCCTGAACGACGTGACAAAAGCCTGGCGTCAGACCCTGACGGTGGATGAGCGCGTCGCTCTCGCGGCAGACCTCTGGAAAACCGACATCTTCGAAGGGCGCATTGCGGCGGCCAAACTCCTGACACAGGCCCGCATCCGTCCGGATGATGCCGCTTGGAAGCTGATCCAGACCTGGGTGCCCGATTTCGACAGCTGGGCCATTGCCGATCACGTCTGCATGGCCGGTCAGAAACGCCTTGTGGCCGATCCTTCCCGCCTTGATGCCGTCGAGGCATGGACAACGTCGGATCACATGTGGACACGCCGCGCGGCCCTCGTGATCACCCTGCCCTGGGCCAAGCAGAACTTTCCCAAACCGGCCGAACTCCAAGCCCGCGACCGCGTGCTCGGCTGGGCAGCGTCATATGTCGACGATCCCGAATGGTTCATTCAAAAGGCCGTCGCATGGTGGGTGCGCGACCTCTCCAAACACGATGTCCCCCGCGCCAGCGCCTTCCTCGAAACTTACGGCGACCGCCTCAAGCCCTTTGCCCGCAAGGAAGCTGGCAAATATCTGAAATAGCGCCTTAACTGCCTGAGACAGACACTTCTGCCAGTTCGGTCAGCGGAATGCCCAAGGCCTGCATTGCCTGAAGCGACAGGCGGGAGCCGGCGGTGTCCTCTGCCACCAGCGGGATCAACGTCACCTCCACGCTCTGCCCGCCATAACGCACCCGCCCCGGTCCCGGCACCTTGGCCAGCGGAGTCTTCAACCACAGCCCCGGCTCGGTCGCCGTACCCAGAGACACGACGGTCTTGCCCAACTCCCCTTTGGGACCAATCGCGCTGATGGGGGCAACCTCGGCATCTTCCCCCGCTGCGCCGTCCTCTTCTAAGGGCTCAACTTCGGTCGTTTCCTCGGGGGCTGACTTCTTGCCAAATCGGTCCAGCACGGGCCAGTCCGGCATCTTCACCTGCGACAGCCCACCTTCGCAGGCCGTCAGCCCCAGCAATGCCAGCCCGCAAATTCCAAACTTCCAAGAATTGTCCATCATCTTCCGCCCTTGCCCCGCCACCAAACTCACACTACCTATAACGCTATGACTGCACCCTTGATCGATCCCTTCCAGCGCGCTGTCAATTACCTGCGCGTCTCCGTCACCGACCGCTGCGATTTCCGCTGCGTCTATTGCATGTCGGAGAACATGACCTTCCTTCCCAAAAAGGAACTCCTGACGCTCGAGGAATTGGACCGCCTCTGCTCCGCCTTTGTCGACCTTGGTGTTGAGAAACTGCGCATTACAGGCGGAGAACCGCTGGTACGTCGTGACATCATGACGTTCTTCCAGGGCATGACCCGCCACCTCGACAGCGGCAAGCTCAAGGAACTGACACTCACAACCAACGGCTCGCAGCTCGAAAAATACGCAGATCAGCTATATGCCGCCGGGGTGCGCCGCGTGAACATCTCCCTCGACACCATCGTCGAAGAGAAATTCGCCGAAATCACCCGCTGGGGCCGCCTGCCCCAAGTCCTGCGCGGCATCGACGCCGCCCAGAAGGCAGGGCTGCGCGTAAAGATCAACGCCGTCGCCCTCAAGGGCTTCAACGAAGACGAAATGATCCCGATCACTCGCTGGTGCGCCGAGCGCGACATGGATCTCACATGGATCGAGGTCATGCCGATGGGCGACCTCGGCAATGAAGACCGTCTTGACCAGTACTGGTCGCTCAAGGATCTGCGCGCGCGTCTTGGCGAAGAATACACGCTGACCGACCTTGCCGAACGCACCGGTGGTCCGGCGCGCTATGTTCGGCTGGAAGAAACCGGTCAGAAGATCGGCTTCATCACCCCGCTGACCCATAACTTCTGCGAAAGCTGCAACCGTGTGCGCCTGACCTGCACCGGCCAATTGTTCATGTGCCTTGGACAGGAAGACATGTACGACCTGCGCGAACCGCTGCGTAGCTCGACCGATCCCGAGGTTCTCGAAGAGGCGATCCGCGCCGCGATCCGTCTCAAGCCCAAGGGCCATGACTTTGACTATTCGCGCCAGCGTGCCGATGGCCAGATGTCGCGCCACATGAGCCACACAGGCGGCTGATGCCTCCCGCCCCTCTGACGTTTGTCACGCGCCTCTATCAGGCGCTGACCTTTGCTGCCGCGCCCTTGGCCATGCGCGCCGCGCGCCGCCGTTTCATCTCCACCAACGCCCCGCTTGATCGCCTGCGCGAACGCAATGGCCACGCCTCCAAACCGCGCCCCCAGAGCACTTTGGTCTGGATGCACACTGTAAGCGTCGGTGAATTCCTGTCGGTCCTCGATCTCATCCGGGAAATCACCGAATCCGGCCATCAGGTTCTGGTCACGACAACCACCGGAACCGCCGCCGCCCTCGCCGACAAGCGCCTGCCCGAGGGTGCCCTGCACCAGTTCTCACCCATCGACACGCCACAGGCCGTGCGCCGCTTCCTGTACCACTGGAAACCGGACCTCGCGGTCTTTGTCGAAAGCGAAATCTGGCCCAACCAGATCCTTCAGGCCAAGTCGCGGGACATTCCGCTGGCCCTGATCAACGCCCGCCTGTCGGCCAAGTCTCTGACCCAATGGCAGAAACTCTCGGCCACCGCCCGCGCCCTCTTTACCCGCTTCGACTGTATCCTCTGTCAGGTGCGCGGCACCGAACAGGCCCTCGAACTCCTCGGCGCACCGCGCAGCGCCCTGCGTACCACCGGCGATATGAAAGCCGCCTCCGCCCCCCTGCCCTTCGATGCAGACGAGGCGTCAAAGCTGAAAGCGCAGATCGGCACGCGCCCCATCTGGGTTGCCTCCTCGACCCATCCGGGGGAAGAGCCCCTCGTGACCGAAGCACACCGCGCCGTCACCGCCCAATACCCCGATGCCCTGCAAATCCTTGTCCCGCGCCATCCGGACCGGGGCAACGAGATCGAGGCGCAGCTGCGTTCCGAAGGCTGGACGATTGCACGGCGCAGCCGGGGCGAAACGCCCAGCCCGGACACCCAGATCTACCTCGCCGACACGCTGGGCGAAACCGGACTGTGGTATCACCTCGCGCCCATCACCTTTATCGCCGGATCGTTCACGCCCGTTGGCGGGCACAACCCCTACGAACCCGCCCATTTCGACTGCGCCATCCTGCACGGCCCGCAATACGCCAACTTCAGCCTTGCCTATGGCGAGATGAAAAACCACGCGGCCTGTCTTGAGGTCGCGGACGCCCAGGCGCTTGGCACGACCGTCGCCCGCCTTCTGAACGGCCCTCAGCAGAAAGCTCTCGCAGACAACGCCCGCGCCTATGTGGCCTCTGCCCAGAACATCCGCCAGGACGTCCTGCGCGATCTGCTGGACCTCATGAAATAAGGGCCGCACCTCGCGGCGCGACCCCCTCAAAACGTTCTTATTTCAAGCGCTTACGCGGCAGGCATCCGCTGCTCGACAATCTCTGCCCACCAGCTGCACCCCGCCGGAATGGCGTCGTCGTTAAAGTTGTACTCGGGGTGGTGCACCATCGCTGTATCGCCGTTGCCGACAAGGATATAGGCGCCGGGGCGTTCTTCCAGCATGAAGGCAAAGTCCTCACCGCCCATCACCAGCGGCGCGTCATCACACTGGCCACTGACGGCCCGCGCCACATCCGCGGCAAATTCGGTCTGCTCTTCGGTGTTCACCATCACCGGATAGCCTCGGTGGTAATCCACCGCCACCGAACCGCCAAAGGTGCCGGCGATGCCAGTGCAGATTTCCTTGATGCGGGTTTCGGCAAGGTCGCGCATCGCGTGGCTCATGGTGCGCACGGTGCCCTTCAGATGGGTTTTCTGCGGGATCACGTTGTAGGCATTCGAAGAGGTCTCGAACGACGTAACCGACACAACGATCTGGTCCACCGGATCGGCGTTGCGGCTTGCCACGGTCTGAAGCGCCAGCACCGCCTGCGCGGTCATCACCGTCGTGTCCACCGTCTCCTGCGGTTTCGCCGCGTGGCCACCCTTGCCTTCGAACACGATGTCAAAGGTATCGGTCGCCGCAAAGAACGCCCCCGGACGGATGGCAAAGGACCCAACCGGTTTGCCCGGCCAGTTGTGCATGCCATAAACCTCCTGAATGCCCCAGCGGTCCATCATGCCGTCATCACACATTTCCTTGCCGCCACCGCCGCCTTCTTCGGCGGGCTGGAAGATCACGACCACGGTGCCGTCAAAATTGCGGGTCTCCGACAGGTACTTGGCCGCACCAAGAAGCATGGCCGTGTGCCCGTCATGGCCGCAGGCGTGCATCGCGCCCGGCGTCTTCGAGGCATAGCCGAGGCCGGTCTGCTCATGGATCGGCAGTGCGTCCATGTCAGCGCGCAGACCAATCACCTTGCCCGATCCGGTCGCCTTGCCCTTGATCACACCAACAACGCCGGTGCGCCCGATGCCCGTGACCACCTCGTCACAGCCAAAGGCCTCAAGTTTCTCGGCCACCAAAGCCGAGGTGCGATGGGTTTCGAAAAGGATCTCGGGGTTCTCGTGAATGTCCCGCCGCCATTCGGTAATCTCTGCCTGCAGTTCGGCAAAACGGTTTTTGACTGGCATCTGTTCGCTCCTTTTCTGGTCAGTCCTTGGTAAGCGGCATCCGCCGCTCAACCAACTCCGCGAACCAGCTACACCCAACCGGAATCGCGTCGTCATCAAATACGTATTGAGGATGGTGGCACATCTGCGTGTCGCCATTCCCAAGGAAGATATAGGCTCCCGGACGCTCTTCAAGCATGAACGAGAAATCCTCTGCCGGCATCACCGGCGCGGTCATGTCATCGACTTTGCTGTCCCCGGCCACCGCGCGCGCGGCCTCGGCGGCATAGCCCGTGTGCTCCTCGGTATTCACCGTCACGGGGTATCCATCGGTCCAGGTCATCTTGGCCGTCGCCCCATAGGCCAGGGCGGTATGTTCGGCAATAGCCCGGATACGCTCTTCGGCGATCTGACGATATTCGGGATCAAGCGTGCGCACCGTGCCTTTCATCCGCACCGTGTGGGCAATCACGTTCGACGCGTTGCTGTCGGTGTTGAATGTTCCCACGGTCACCACCACCCGCTTTACCGGATCAACGGTACGCGCCACGATGCTTTGCAGCGACACAACGATCTGCGACGCCACGAGGGTGGTATCAATCGCCTCATGCGGGGCCGCCGCATGGCCTCCGCGCCCTGTCACCACGATCTCGAACTCGTCCGCCGACGCCATCAACGGCCCGGGCCGGATAGCAAACTCGCCCACCGGCAGGCCGGGATAGTTGTGCAGGCCATAAACCTCCTGCACCCCCCAACGATCCATCATCCCGTCGTCACACATGGCCTTGCCGCCAGCGCCGCCTTCTTCGGCAGGCTGGAAGATAAGGATGACGGTGCCATCGAAATTGCGGGTCTCCGCAAGGTACTTGGCCGCGCCAAGAAGCATCGACGTATGCCCGTCATGTCCGCAGGCATGCATCTTGCCCGGCACGGTCGAGGCATAATCCAGCCCCGTCGCCTCCTCGATCGGCAGCGCATCCATGTCAGCGCGAAGCCCGATCACACGCCCCGAGGCATCGCTCCGCCCCTTGATGACACCCACCACGCCTGTGCGGCCAACGCCCGGCACGATCTCGTCGACACCAAACTCTTTCAGACGGCTTTCAACAAAGGCCGCGGTCTCGTGCACGTCATACATCAGCTCCGGATTGGCATGCAGATGCCGCCGCCATCCGGTGATTTCTTCATGCATTTCTGCCAAACGATTTCTTACAGCCATTGCACACCCCCTCAAAACTGCAAATCAGAGATCCGGCCCAAGGATCAACTTTGAGCCATCCGAATAACGGGACAATCGAAAGCGATGCAGGTCATGCCCCACGTCGCCGCCGGTCACCATATCCGCCATGATCCGCCCAAAGGCCGGACCAATCCCGAACCCGTGCCCGCACATGCCGGTACAGATAGAAAGCCCCTCGACAGGGGCACGGTCCACCACCGGCACCACGTCGGGTGTCGCGTCGATCATGCCTGCCCAGCTGCGTTCAACCTCGACCTTGCCCAGCGCCGGAAACAGCGCCTCAAACCGCGCGCGGATTTCCTCGACCTTGCGGGCATTCGGCGCCGGATCAAGAATGCGCATCTTCTCAAACGGCGTCACGTCCCCGCCACGCCACCGCCGTCTGGTCCCCCAGCCATCAGGGTATCCCTTGGGCGACATCGGGCGGTAATTGTGTGAAAACGGCGCTTCCATCAACTGCGGCAGGTAGGTGCGAAAATGCCGGAAACAGTCCGGCCCGACAAACGTCTCATGGAACCCCGACGCCGCCAGCGTATAGCCCCCGTCTTCCCGCCGCCTGAACGCCAGTTTGGACCCATTGGCACCGCCCTGATGGATATCGGGAACCGCGCCGGTCTGCACCACCGTCGCACGCACCGAAAGCTGGGGAATATTGACCCCTTCGTTGCGCAGGAACAACGAAGACCAACTCCCCCCCGCAACGATCACCTCCTGCGTGCGAATGATGCCCTTCTCGGTCACAAGGCCGCTCACACGGCCGTTTTCCCGCTCAAGCGCCCGCGCCGCGCAGTCCTCGACAATCACCGCCCCCGCCGCAACAGCCGCCCGCGCCAGCGCAGGCACCGCCAGAAACGGTTCGGCCCGCATATCTGAGGGCGTATGCAACGCACCGACATAGCTCTTGGTCATGCCGGGAAACTTGGCCTCGATCTCGGCGGGCGACAGGATCACACTGTCCACACCAAGCGGGCGCGCCTGCTCCAGCCAGTCCTCGTAGACCGCAAGCGCCTCTTGCGTCTCGGCAAAATAGGTCAGGCCACAGACATTCAGACCAATGTCTTCGTCAACCGCCTCGGCGATCTCTTTCCAAAGGCGGTTTGCCTCCACCATGATCGGGATCTCGGCAAGGTCACGCCCCTGCTGCCGGATCCAGCCCCAGTTGCGCGAAGACTGCTCCCCCGCAACGCGGCCCTTCTCGACGACAACCGGTTTCAGCCCCTTGTTGGCAAGGTAATAGGCGCTGGCGATACCGATCACGCCGGCACCGATGATCACGACATCCGCCGCCTCTGGCAGCGCCCCTTCAAACTCGGGCGCATTGCCCATGGAAATCGGAAAGCCTGCCATCTGCCCCGTCATCCTTGCAACAAATCCAGCAATCGTGCCATGAAACCCTGTCCGGCCTCGAACTGCGCCACCGTCAGGTACTCGTTGGGCTGGTGCGCCTGCGCAATGTCACCCGGTCCACAGATCACGGCAGAGTAGCCGCCTTCCTGGAACTGACCACCCTCGGTGCCATAGCTGACAACATGGCTTGCATTGTCTCCGGTCAGACGGCGCACGATGCTTTCCGCTTCGCCGTTCTCTTCCGGCACCAGTCCCGGAAGCTGGAACCGTTCTTCCAGAGCAATCTTGGTCTCGGGCACCACGGCCTGCATCAGCGCTTCGACCTCGGCCACCTTGGCCAGGAACCGCTTGCGCCAGTCTTCGACGTCATCACCGGGCACCACCCGGAAATCGACACCGAACCAGCAATCCTTGGCAGTGATGTTATGCGCTGTGCCGCCCTTGATCGTTCCCACATGCAATGTGGTGAACGGCGGATCGAACATCGCGGCAATCTCGCCCGGCTCGGCGGCCATATTGGCGGCATTCATCTCGTTCACCCACTCGATGATCTTCGCCCCATACAGGATCGCGTTCACCCCGGTGTGCAGGATCGACGAATGCACCTCGAAGCCCTGCACATGCAGGTGATAGCCAAAGCCGCCCTTGTGCCCGGTCACCGCCTGCATCATCGACGGCTCCCCGACAATGACCGCGCTGGCCTTGGGCACAATCGGCTGCATCGCGCGGATCATCGGCGGCGCCCCAAGACAACCGATCTCCTCGTCATAGCTCAACGCCAGTTGCAGCGGCCGCTTGAGGTCACTGTAATGCCCCTCGACAAGCGCCCAGATCGCAAGCGCGTCAAAACCCTTCATGTCACAGGTGCCACGCCCGAAAAGCTTGCCATCCTTTTCAACAACGCTGAACGGATCGGTGCCCCAGGGCTGGCCATCCACCGGCACCACGTCCGTATGCCCCGACAACACCACGCCGCCCTCTTCCAACGGGCCGACATGGGCAAAAAGCGCTGCCTTTTCATTGGTTTCGTCATAATGACGATGCGCCTCGATGCCGTGGCTCGTCAGATAGTCATCCACCCACTCGATCAAAGGCAGGTTGCTGTCACGGCTGACCGTGGGAAAGCCCACGAGCTTATCAAGAATCTCCCTAGGAGTTAGTCGCTCACCCATATTTCCCTCGCTGGATTCGAAGGGAGCCTAGAGCGTTTTGACCAAATGGAAAATGTCAAAAGATCACCCGTATCCCACCAAATTCGATGCCCCCAAACTCACTTCTGGCCGGGAGCGTTCAGAGGCAACGTCGATGCACAAAAAAAAGGAAGCACAGCACTCAGCCACGCTTCCTCCGAAAATGTCAGTACCCGCTGTCCGAACGCAGAACCTTGTGGCCCGGCGTCACCTCGAAATACTCAGACGGCCCCGGCTCGTGACCAATCGGGTGAATCGGCGATGGGATAGGCTTGAAGTTCAGGTCCTTCTCGGACTTGCGCTGCCGTGGGTCGGCAATCGGAACCGCCTTCATCAGGGCCTGTGTATAAGCATGCTGCGGATTTTCAAAGACCGCACGCCGCGGCCCCAGTTCCACGATCCGCCCCAGATACATCACCCCGACATAGTGGCTCACCCGCTCCACGACAGCCATGTCGTGGCTGATGAACAGGTAGGACAGGTTCAATTCTGCCTGCAACTCCATCATCAGGTTCAGAACCTGCGCCTGAACCGACACGTCCAGCGCCGAAACGGCTTCGTCCGCCACGATCAGCTTGGGGTTCAACGCAAGCGCACGGGCAATCGCGATCCGCTGGCGCTGACCACCCGACAACTCGTGCGGATAGCGCTTCATGAAACTGCGCGGCAGTTCCACCCGGTCAAACAGATGCGCCACGCGATCCTGCAACTCGCTTCCCGAATGGGTGCCATAGTTGCGCATCGGTTCCGCCACCTGCTCCATCAGCTGCATCTGCGGATTGAGCGAGGCAAAGGGATCCTGAAAGATCATCTGCATATCGCGGCGCACCTTGTGCAACTGCGATTGGTTGAGCGACATCACATCCACGTCGTCGAACAGGACTTCCCCGGCCATCGGCTCCACAAGACGCAGGATTGAGCGGCCCGCCGTTGATTTGCCGCAGCCCGACTCGCCCACGAGCGACAGGGTCTGCCCCTTGTTCACCGTAAAGGATACATCTTCGACCGCGTGTACATTGGCCACGGTCCGGCGCAACAGCCCGCCCTGAACCGGAAAGCGCGTCACGAGGTTCTTCACTTCAAGAATGGGCTCGTCGACACCGGGAATCGGATCGAGGTTCTGCCCCTCGACACCAAAAAGTTTCATCGGGCGCGGCAAATCCGTTCCCGTCATTTCGCCCAGCTTGGGAACCGCCGCCAAAAGCGCCTTGGTATAGTCGTGCTTGGGGTTCTCGAAGATTTCCTCGACCGTCCCCTCTTCCACCTTGTTACCACGGAACATGACAACAACGCGGTCCGCCATCTGCGCCACAACCGCCATGTCGTGCGTGATGAACATCACCGCCGTCCCGGTTTCGCGCTTCAGGCGGTCCATCAGCGCAAGGATTTCCGCCTGGATAGTCACGTCCAGCGCAGTGGTCGGTTCATCCGCGATCAACAGGCGCGGCTCGCAGGCCATCGCCATGGCAATTACCACGCGCTGACGCATCCCGCCCGACAATTCGTGCGGATATTGCTTCATGCGGCGCTCCGGCTCAGGAATGCGCACCTGCTTGAGCAGTTCCAGCGCCCGCGCCTCGGCCGCGTCTTTGCTCATCTTCTTGTGCAACCGCAGGCCTTCGGTCAGTTGTCGACCAACAGTGAACACCGGATTCAATGCTGTCATCGGCTCCTGAAAGATCATTCCGATTTCATTACCGCGAATCGTCCGCATCAAATCCTGTTCGGTTCCGGCAAGGTCCGTCTCGCCACCATCACGGCGATCGAACAACAGGCGACCGCCGGCGATTTCCCCGCCTCCGAACTCCACAAGCCGCATCAACGACAGGCTCGAAACTGATTTTCCCGACCCGGATTCGCCAACGATACAAACCGTTTCGCCCGAATTGACCTTGAACGAGACATCCTCGACGCCGACTACCGGACCGCTCTTGGTCTGGAACTCGACGCGAAGGTTTTCGATTGACGCGATGGCGTTATCCAACATGGATCGCTCACCCCATTTTTAGCTACCCTAGAATATGGTGACGCTAACGACAGCAACGCCCAACTGTCAAACAGGAGGCAGAATTCTTTCCCGCTGCCGCAGCGTAAACCGAAACGCTAGGCTTGCAATTTGTCGCACCTTGGTCTGTGATGCCCTCAGTCGAGAGGGGATATATTTTTGAGAACCGTTTTTATACGGCGCCTCATCTGTTTTCTCACGTGACAACCAACAAGCGAACGGCTGACAAGGCCGTCGCGTAATAAGCACAATTTTGTGCGCAACAAGGAGTGAACCATGAAGGTTAAATCACTTATGCTAGGCGCTGCCGCCGCATTTGCCATGGCCCCTGCGGCAATGGCAGAACGCGGTTCGGACGGCCACGTCAACATTATTTATTGGCAAGCGCCCTCGATCCTGAACCCGTTCCTGTCGGGCGGCACCAAGGACATCGAATCGGCATCGCTCGTTATCGAGCCCCTCGGCCGCTACGATCCCAATGGCGCACTTGTCCCCTACCTTGCAGAAGCAATCCCGACCGTCGCCAACGGCGGTGTGTCCGAAGATCTCAAGTCGATCACCTGGAAACTGAAGTCGGGCCTGAAATGGTCGGACGGGTCCGCCGTGACCTCGGCTGACGTGAAATTCACGGCTGATTACTGTATGCACCCCGAAGGTGGCTGCGCCCAGTTGGCCAAGTTCGACGGCGTCGATAACGTCGAGATCATCGACGACCTCACCGTCAAGGTGAACTTCTCCGAGCCCAAGCCGAACCCCTACGGTCCGTTCATGGGCGGCCAGTCGCCGATTATCCAGAAAGCCCAGTTCGAGAACTGCATGGGCGCCAAGGCCCCGGAATGTACCGACGCCAACTTTGGCCCAATCGGGACCGGTCCCTTCGTCGTCACCGAGTTCAAACCGAACGACGTGATCTCGATGGAAGCCAACCCGAACTACCGTGACGCATCGAAGCCTGCCTTCGCAACCCTGACCTTCAAAGGTGGTGGTGACGCGACCGCAGCAGGCCGCGCCGTTCTGGAAACCGGCGAATTTGACTACGCCTGGAACCTCCAACTGGCCCCCGACGTTCTGGCCAAGATGGCTGAAGGCGGCAAAGGAACCCCGATCGCGGCCTTCGGTTCGCTGGTCGAGCGTCTGGAAATGAACATGACCGACCCGTCGCCGTCGCTCGACGCCGACACCCGTTCGACCCGCAAGGCACCGCACCCGTTCCTGTCGGACATCAACGTGCGTAAGGCCCTGTCGATGGCCATCGACCGTGAACTGCTGGTTGAAGTCGGCTACGGCCAGGCCGGTCGCCCGACCTGTAACCTGGTTCCCGGACCGGCGGTTTACGCTTCCGACAACACCGACTGTCTGACCCAGGACATCGCCGGCGCGAACAAGCTGCTGGACGATGCCGGCTGGGTAAAAGGCTCTGACGGTGTACGCGCCAAAGACGGCGTGCGCCTCTCGATCCTTTATCAAACCTCGACCAACGCAGTTCGTCAGGACTTCCAGGCCCTGATCAAACAGTGGTGGAGCGAGATCGGTGTTGAAACCGAACTGCGCAACCTGAACGCATCGGTCTTCTTCGGTGGTGACCCGGGCTCGCCGGACACCTTCCAGAAGTTCTACGCCGACGTTGAAATGTACGCCAACAACTTCGACGGCACCGATCCGCAGGCCTACCTGTCGATGTACCGCTGCGGCAACGAGCCCAAGCCGGAATCGCAGTGGCAGGGTGAGAACATCAACCGTTTCTGTGATCCGGCTTACGATGCGATGATCGACGAACTGTCGCGCACCTCGGATCTCGAAAAGCGTTACGAACTCGCCAAGAAGATGAACGACATGCTGACCAAGGAAACCTACACCATCCTTCCGCTGGTGGACCGTGGTCGCGTCTCGGCACATTCGAACACCCTCGGTGGCGTGGTTCTGAACACCTGGGATTCGGAACTGTGGAACATCGCCGACTGGCATCGCGTAAAGTAAACTGACGCGAAACAGGACGCCCCGGTCGTTGCACCGGGGCGTCTTTACACATAAAGACGCCGCCACTTGCCAAAGGCGGTGCATTCCCGCCAAAAATAGAAAAAGACTGCTCTACAAAGGCGCCGATCATGCTCACATTCACGATCCGACGACTTATCCTCGCGGTCCCGACGCTTTTGTTCATCAGCCTGGTGATCTTCCTGCTGCTTGAACTGGCCCCCGGTGATCCGATGGCCCAGGTCCCGCTGACCGTGCCCCCCGAAGTCAAGGCCAAGATGCGCGAAGCGCTCGGTCTCGGCGAACCCCTTCACGTCCGCTACTGGAAATGGCTGGTTCAGTTCTTCTGGATCGAACCCCAGGTCCTATTCGACAACATGTTCGGCACCACCTTCGCCGAAGGCAAACAACGCATCCTGAGCTGGCAGACCCGCTCGCCCGTAATGGACATGGTTGCCCAGCGTCTGCCCCAGACCCTCTGGGTTGTCGGCATGTCCTACATCGTCGGCATCCTGATTGCCCTGCCGATCGGCATCTACTCGGCCTATCGCCAGTATTCGATCTTCGACCAGTCGGGCACTTTCATCACCATGATCGGTTTCTCGATCCCGCCCTTCTTCACCGGCCCGCTGCTGATCATGATATTCGCGGTGCAACTGGGCTGGTTCCCCTCGGTCTATGACACCACCCACGTGGTGAACGACTGGGACAGCTTCGTCGTCCAGCTACGCCAGATGATCATGCCAGTCATGGTTCTGGCCCTACAGACCACGGCCCAGATCAGCCGCTTCATGCGCGCCTCGATGCTCGACAACCTTAACCAGGACTACGTCCGCACCGCCCGCGCCAAGGGCCTGCCCGAAAAGGTCGTGGTCATGGTGCACGTGCTGCGCAACTCGATGATCCCGGTGGTTACCGCCATCGCCCTTGGCATCCCCGGCATCTTCGGCGGCGCGATCATCACCGAAGTGGTCTTCAAAGTGAACGGCATCGGTGACCAGCTGCTGAACGCCCTGTTTGCCAATGACCTTCCCTCGGTTCAGACACTCGCCTTCATGATCGCGGTGCTGATCGTCGTCTTCAACCTCATCGCCGATATTCTCTACGGCGTGCTCGACCCGAGGATCCGCTATGACTGAGTCGACCGCAAATAAGATCGAGCCGCTTCAGGACAAGGTGCCGACCGAACCGCCGCATTCGCAGTGGAAAGACGTCTGGGACCAGTTCAAGAAACACAAGGGCGCCCTCATGGGCGGCACCTTCCTCTTGTTCATCACCCTCGGTGTCCTGTTCGGCGAATACATCTGGACCCTCGATCCCCAGAAACTCGACATCCGTAACAAGGATGTCCGCCCGATCTACACCGCGATCTGGGATGGCGATGCCAAGGTCCAGTGGGCACACCCGCTGGGCACCGACAACCTCGGGCGTGACGCGCTGGCCAACATGATCGTGGGCGGCCGCACCTCGATGGCCGTCGGCTGGGTTGCTATGATCCTCGCCCTCAGCATCGGCACCTCGATCGGTGTTCTGGCCGGGTTCTTCCGCAAGCTCGACGGCCCGCTGATGCGCTTTACCGATCTGGTGCTGTCACTGCCGATCCTGCCGCTCCTGCTGGTTGCCGTGACCCTGTTCCGCGATCAGCTCCGCGCCGCCTTCGGGCCGGAGACCGGGATGTTCATCCTGATCGTTGGCGTGGTGGGCGTGACATCCTGGATGCAGACCGCACGGATCGTGCGTTCCGAGGTGCTTGCGCTGAAAGAGCGCGAGTTCATCCTCGCCGCAAGGTCCATCGGCACCACCCCCGGCGCAATCATCCGCCGGCACCTGCTGCCCAACGTGGTGTCACCGATCATGGTTTCCGCCACCCTCGGACTTGCCACCGCGATCATCACCGAAAGCGCCCTGTCCTTCCTCGGTGTCGGCTTCCCGCCCGACTTCCCGACATGGGGCAAGATGCTGGCCGATGCCGTACCGCGCATGGACCAATACCCCGAACGCGTGGTCCTGCCGGGCATGGCCATCTCGCTGACGGTTCTGTCGGTGAATTACCTTGGCGACGGCCTGCGCGACGCGCTCGACCCGCGCATCCGGGGTCGCTAACGAAATAAGGACATCCAGTCTGGATTCCTCCAAAGGCCGGGTCAATTGATCCGGCCTTTGCCGTTATCGGAACCCTGTTCCTCCCCGTCGACATCCTAACGGAACAGCGTCCCGAAACCCTGCCCCTGCGGCAATGCAACAACACTTGATCATATTTGAATTCGTCTGCATTTGGGAAAAAATTCCAATGCATGAGACGACACCATGTTCGAGTCCCTCGGTTTCGAAACGCTCACCGCCCCAGAGGCAATCGTGTTCTTCGCACTCGCCCTTGGCCTTGCCTTCGGCGCACTGGCCGAGCGCACCAAGTTTTGTTTCCGCCGGGGTATCGCCGGTGAAGACCGCCGCGCCGCCCTCGGTGTCTGGCTCACCGCTCTTGCCGTGGCCGTTCTCGGCACCCAGACCGCAGTACAGGCCGGTTTGATCTCCTTTGCCGAGCACCGCTTCCTGTCGCCCGACCTGCCGCTGGCAGCCCTTCTGATCGGTGGCGGCCTGTTCGGGGCTGGCATGGTCCTCACCCGCGGCTGTGCCTCGCGCCTGACCGTTCTGTCGGCCACAGGCAACCTGCGCGCCGCCCTTGTCCTTCTCGTCTTTGCCTTCGTGGCCCATGCGGCCATGAAAGGGGTGCTTGCGCCCCTGCGCCTGTCGATCAGCGCTTATACCCTCCCGCTCGAGGCCACCTCACTCCCCGGCCCTTCAGCAATCTGGGTTGCGCTCATTGTCGGCGCGGCAGGTTTCATCGCGCTGCGCTCGGGCAACCGTCCCGCCACCCTCCTAGGCGCGGCCCTGATCGGCGCACTGGTGCCGCTGGCATGGGTTGGCACCGGCTTTGTCTTCTACGACGACTTTGATCCCGTCCCCTTCGAAAGCCTCGCCTTCACCGCCCCCGCCGCAGACGCCCTGTTCTTCACGGTGGCCTCCAGCGCGGTTTCTGCGAACTTCGGAGCAGCCCTGATCGGCGGCGTGCTCGCGGGCAGCCTGCTCTCCTCGCTCGCCTTCCGCAGCTTCCGCTGGCAGAGTTTCGAAACCCCGGCGCAAACCGGCCGTTACCTGTTGGGCGCAACGCTCATGGGGTTCGGTGGTGTACTGGCAGGCGGTTGCACCGTCGGCGCAGGCCTGTCGGGCATCCCGACCCTCTCGCTCTCGGCTATCACCGCGGTGGCGGCCATCGTCGCTGGCGCATTGGTCACACATAGCCTGCTGACCGCCAGCCCACGTACCGCGGCCATCCCTGCCGAGTAACGAGATTTTTCGGGAAAAATCTCCCCGGGCAAAACCTTCGAGAAGGTTTTGCCCCTAGTGCATCTTCTGCTTGATACGGCGCACCATCCACCAGACAAGGCCAACCACCGGCAGAACCAAAGCCGCCGTCACCTCGCCCTTGCTGAGACCAAGGCTCTTGGCCAGCGGGTACACCGCGTATGAGGCCAGCGACACCGCATAGTAGCTGATCGCGACCACGGACAGGCCTTCCACCGTCTCCTGCAAGCGCAGCGCCAGATCCGCCCGCCGGTCCATGCTCTCAAGCAAGGCCTGGTTCTGCGCAGACCGCGAAACATCCACCTTGGTCCTAAGCAACTCGCCCGCCCGCGTCGCCCGCTGCGACAGGTCTTCCAAGCGCTTCTGCGTTGAGGCCACCGTCCGCATCGCCGGATCATAGCGGCGCATCATGAATTCCGAGAAAATCTGGCGCCCGTCATAACGCTCTTCCCGCATGACTTCGATGCGCTGGTGCACGATGGTCTCATAAGCCCCCGTGGCTCCAAACCGAAAAGCACTCTCTGCGATCATGTTCTCCAGCTCCGCCGAGACCTGCAACAGACGCTCAAGCGTCTCCTCCGGCGGTGCATCCCCGCGGCTGATTTCCCCCATCAAGGCGGTCAGTTCGCTCTCCAGCGCCCCAAGCGGCCCCGTCATCGACCGCACGCGGCTGAAGCCCAGCATAGACATGCTCTTGTAGGTCTCGATCTCGCACAGCCGCTGCACGATCCGCCCGATCCGCCGCGCACCCGTACCCGGCGTTACAAAAACCCCCATCCGCATATGTCCTGACGGGTTGATCCGAAAGTCCGTTCCCACCACGGCAGAGCCATCCAGCACTTCGGAGACCGCCAGGCTTTCGGGTACAAACCAGTCCCGCAGGCTCCGGATGATCACCTCTTCCTCCGGCCGCTCCTCCACCCGGATCAACGCCGATGTCACCCGCACACCGGGCGCCTGCGCCAGCCAGTCTTCCGGAAACACCTCGAATTCCGCGGGATCAAACGGCCGCGCACTCAGACCCGGTGTGAACACCGTGTAGGTCACGAACTCCGTGTGCTGCTCCCACTTCAGCGCATGACGCCCGATCTGCCCCGAGTAATGCGTAGCCCCCGGTTGCGGATGCGCCCCCCCGTGACGATCCAGAAGATCGCACAGATGCGCGAGGTCCTCGCCCCGGTCCCGCCCCACCGCGTTGACCGGCTTCTTGATGGCTATGAACACCGCCGTGCAGGGCTCCTCCAGCGATGGGAAGGGGCGCGCGTGCAACTCGTTGGTCAGCTTGTATCGCAGCGGGTGATCGGCAATCGGGGCCATGGGCACTCTCCTGAAGTCCCCGCACCCTAGCCAATTTTGACCACATGTAAACAAAAATGTTTTATTTCAACATGTTACGCGAATGCAATGGTATACAAACCGCCTCAACACCCTAAAAAACAAGCATATTCCCCCAATGCCCAACCATTCGGTCAAATCGCGCCCACACCCGCAAAACAAAAAGGGCGCCGCAACGGGCGCCCTTTCCTGTCTTTTCTGCAACCGGATCAGTTGATCATGGTCAGCAGGGTATCCAGCGATTGCTTCGCGTCACCATAGAACATGCGGGTGTTCTCTTTGTAGAACAGCGGGTTCTCGATGCCCGAGTAACCGGTGCCCTGACCACGCTTCGAAACAAACACCTGCTTCGACTTCCAGCACTCCAGAACCGGCATGCCTGCGATCGGCGAGTTCGGGTCTTCCTGTGCCGCCGGGTTCACGATGTCGTTCGAACCGATAACGATCGAAACATCGGTCTCCGGGAAGTCCTCGTTGATCTCGTCCATTTCCAGAACGATGTCATAAGGCACCTTGGCTTCGGCCAGAAGCACGTTCATGTGGCCCGGCAGACGGCCCGCAACCGGGTGGATCGCGAAACGCACGGTCTTGCCCTTGGCACGCAGACGACGGGTCAGTTCCGCCACGTTCTGCTGAGCCTGCGCAACGGCCATACCGTAGCCCGGGATGATGATGATGCTGTCGGCCTCTTCCAGCGCGGTTGCCACGCCGTCTGCGTCGATGGCGATCTGTTCGCCTTCCACTTCCATGGCCGGACCAGCCGCGCCACCAAAGCCACCAAGGATAACGCTGACGAACGAACGGTTCATCGCCTTACACATGATGTAGGACAGGATCGCACCCGAGGAACCCACAAGCGCACCCACCACGATCAGCAGGTCGTTGCCCAGCGAGAAACCAATCGCGGCCGCGGCCCAACCCGAATACGAGTTCAGCATCGACACAACCACCGGCATGTCAGCACCGCCGATACCCATGATCAGGTGATAACCGATGAACAGCGCCGCGATGGTCAGGATCAGCAGCGGCAGCAGGCTGCCCGAGTTCAGGTACCAGATCAGGCAGACAAGCGAGATCGCCGCCGCGCCTGCGTTCAGCGCGTGACCACCAGGCAGCTTGGTCGCCGCCGACGTCACCTTGCCCGAAAGCTTGCCATAGGCGATGACAGACCCGGTAAAGGTCACGGCACCGATCCAGATACCAAGGCTCGCCTCGACACGCAGGATGTTGATCTCAACCGGGGTCTTCTTGGCCAGAAGCGCCGCGAAACCCTCAAGCCCCTTGGCCAGATCCTTGCTCAGCGGCAGGGTGCCGTCGGGGCTCATAGCCATGACGTTGCCCAGCTCGAAGTGCGCGTTGAAACCAACGAACACGGCCGCAAGACCAACCAGCGCGTGCATACCGGCAACCAGTTCCGGCATCTGGGTCATTTCGACCTTCGACGCCAGCTGATAACCGATCACGCCACCGGCGGCGATCAGGATGACCGACAGCCACCACAGGCCGGCACCGGGGCCGATCAGCGTGGCAAACACCGCCAGCGCCATGCCGACAATGCCGTACCAAACGGCACGTTTCGCGCTTTCCTGCCCCGAAAGGCCACCCAGGCTGAGGATGAAAAGAACAGCCGCAACAACGTAAACGGCAGTAGTGAAGCCCAATTCCATAGTCCCGGCCTCCTTAAGATTTCTGGAACATGGCGAGCATGCGCCGTGTTACGAGGAAGCCGCCGAAGATATTGATCCCGGCAAAGAACACCGAAATCGCGGCCAGCAGGATCACCAGGAAGCTGCCCGACCCGATCTGGAGGACGGCACCCAGGATGATGATCGACGAAATCGCGTTGGTCACGGCCATCAGCGGGGTGTGCAGCGAGTGGCTGACGTTCCAGATCACCTGGAAGCCCACGAAGACCGACAGAACGAACACGATGAAGTGCTGCATAAAGCTTGCCGGGGCCACGAGACCCACGCCCATCATCAGCGCCGCACCTACCGCCAGCAGGGTCACCTGCTGCTTGGTCTGCGCCTTGAAGGCCGCTACTTCCTGCTCGCGCTTCTCTTCCGGGGTCAGTTCCTTGACCTCGGCCTTGGGCTTGGCGGCAATCGCCTGCACTTTCGGCGGCGGCGGCGGGAAGGTGATGTCACCCTCAAAGGTCACGGTCGCGCCGCGGATCACGTCATCTTCCATGTCGTGGTTGATCTGACCGTCCTTCTCGGGGGTCAGGTCGGCCATCATGTGACGGATGTTGGTGGCATAAAGCGAAGACGACTGCGCTGCCATGCGGCTCGGGAAGTCGGTATAGCCGATAATGGTCACGCCATTCTCGGTCACGATCTTCTCGTCCATGACGGTCAGCTTACAGTTACCACCCTTCTCGGCGGCAAGGTCGACGATTACCGAACCCGGTTTCATCGCGGCAACCATGTCCTCGGTCCACAGTTCCGGCGCTTCGCGGTTCGGAATAAGGGCCGTGGTGATCACGATATCGACTTCCGGCGCCAATTCACGGAACTTGGCCAGCTGAGCTTCGCGGAACTCAGGGCTCGACACCGAGGCGTAACCGCCGGTCGCCGCGCCATCCTGCTGTTCTTCCTCGAAGTCGAGGTAGACAAACTCGGCGCCCATCGATTCAACCTGCTCGGCCACTTCCGGACGCACGTCGAATGCCAGGGTGATCGCGCCAAGCGAGGTCGAGGTACCAATCGCTGCCAGACCGGCAACACCAGCACCCACAACCAGAACCTTGGCCGGGGGAACCTTGCCCGCCGCCGTGATCTGGCCAGTGAAGAAACGGCCAAAGTTGTTGCCCGCCTCGATCACCGCGCGGTAACCGGCGATGTTGGCCATCGACGAAAGCGCGTCCATCTTCTGCGCACGCGAAATACGCGGCACCATTTCCATGGCGATCACGTTCGCGCCCTTGGACTTGGCCACTTCCATGCCGTCTTCATTCCCTGCCGGGTTGAAGAACGAAATCAGCGTCTTGTCCTTGGTCAGGCGCTTCAGCTCGGTTTCATTCGGCTGACGCACCTTGGCCACGATATCAACCGCTTTCCACAAAGCAGCCGGGGTCTTGATGATCTCGACGCCCGCCTCTTCATAGCTGGCATCCGAGAACCCGGCTGCCAAACCGGCGCCGGTCTCAATGGCACATTCGTAACCCAGTTTCTGAAGCTGCTTGGCAGAGTCCGGTGTCATTGCGACCCGGTTTTCCCCGTCAAACACCTCTTTTGGTGTACCGATTTTCACGTTTCCTATCCCCCTTCGGTCAAAGAGCAAGATTATTTCGCGCAACCCATGCTGCGGTTGCGAAAAGTTTTAACGACATCCCAAATGCTGCACAAGCAAAATGGCATCTCCCCGATTTCTGCGCCGCCACGTCATCACACCCACCGCCGTGTTTTCTGGCAATAGCGGGCGAAATCCGCACGGAACTTGCGGCGCAGACGGTTTTCTTCCGGGATGACAAAGCGCTTTTCGATGACCCAGACGAAGATCGGCACCAGCGGCAGCGCAAGAACAGCGTCCCAGTACAGGATCAATCCCAACAGGATCAGCGCATCACCGATATAGATCGGGTTGCGCGTGCGCGAGAAAATCCCGCTTTGAACCAGGCGATCCGCGTCGCGATGCGGGATCAGCGTGGTTTTCTGGCGGCGCATTTCCGTCACCGCAAGCAGCATCAGGACAATCCCGCCGCCCACGCAAAGCCCGCCAACAAGGTCGGCCCAGACCGGCCCGAAGGACAGGCCCAGCGCATAGTGGCTGGCCTGAAGCCAGGCAAGCACCAGCGCACCCGCCAGCCATACGGGAGGAAGATCAATCCACTGCTTCATGGTTTATACGCCGCCGTCTCTGACCAGCCTCTCATGCCGGTCTGCAACACAACCACGTTCTCCCGCCCCAAAAGACGCGCCGCGAAAGTGGCCTGCGATGACAAGGTGCCGGTATTGCAGTAAAAAACCACCATTCCGCTGTCCGGAATTTCGTCAAGACGGGCAGCCACTTCGCGCCATTCCATATGCATGGCGCCCGGAATATGGCCGGACTCGAATTGTTCGGCATCACGGGTATCGACAAAAGTCGCAGCTTCGAATACGTCCTGCGTCAGTTGTGCAGGAAGGATGATACCCGCCTCATAGGTGGCAAAATCCATATAGTCCTGAACCGCTTCGAGAACGATTTCCTCGTCCGCCAAAGCGGGCATGGCCAAGGCCAAAGCCAGAACTGCCGACACCAGTCGTTTCATGACATCTCCTTTAACGACGTTTACAGCGTCCGCAATGTCGTATTTTGACCCTGCGCAACAAAAAGGAAAAAGTTACGCCCGTGCCACAGCATTGGTACGGGCGTTTCGGGATTTACTCCCATTCCATCTCTTCGAACACGCGGCCCGCGTTTTTGGTCGCCAGTTCCTCGAAGGTATCAAGCGTTTTCCAGCGTTCCTGGTCGACATAATAGGCCCCGGCAAGGTCACCACCCTCATCGATATGCGCGCCAATCTTCTCGCGCAGATCCACCAGATAGTCGCGAGTATACCGGCGCACCTGCGCCAGGTTGGTCGGGTGGCCGTGCCCCGGAATGACATAAGTCGGTGCCAGCGGTTCCAGCTTTTCATCCCATGTCTCGATCCAGCAGCTGGTGCAGATGCCTTCGAAAATCGGCAACATGCGCTCGTGGAAGGCAATGTCCCCCGCAATCAGCATACCCCATTGCGGCAACCAGACCTGCGCGTCACCCGGATCATGCGAGGGGCCCATGTACATGACATGAAACTCAACCCCGCCCAGCGTGAACTTGTACTCGTCCTCGAACGACAGGTTCGGCGTGACGGTCCGCGTGCCTTCCGCCTTGTCGCGGTTGTAACGCTCCATGCCCTGAAGGATGAAATCCGCTTCCGAGGTAAAGGCCTCGATGGCATCCACATGGGCAAGGATGTCGACCCCAAGGTCCATCCAATAGGCATTGCCCAGCATCGCGTGCCCCTGCCCGTTTTCATTGATCACGAGTTTCACAGGCTGGTCCGTCACCGCCTTGATCTCGTCATGCAGCGCCTTGGCAAGCCGCACCGACGCCCCGCCATTCACCACGACAACCCCCTCGTCCGTCACCACGAAGGACAGGTTGTTGTTATGCCCCGAGTTCTCGTAGGTCGGCGGTGCCGTCGCCCCGATCGCCGAGAACACGTGCGGGATTACCTCGACCGGCTTCGAATAAAGCTCTGACTGCGGATACTGATCGGCAATGTCCTCACTGGCCAACGCCGCGGTGCCAAACGCCATCGCGGCGGCCCAAACTGCAAAACGAGTCATCCTCGCCCTCCCTGAAAATGTCATTCCCAAAGCAATAATGTACAAATTCGCAACTGTGAATAAGTAATAAAGTGACGGAACGGCGCACCTTGAAACATACCGACGGGTATGTACCCTGCTTTCAAAACAGGGAGAGAGATATGCATCTGCAAGGAAAACATGCACTTGTCACCGGCGGCGGCACCGGAATCGGCCTCGCCATTGCCCGCGCCTTGGCCGCTGAAGGGGCGCAGGTCACCATCACGGGCCGCCGTCAAAGCGTACTCGAGGAAAACGCGGGCAACGGTCTGCACGCTCTTCAGATGGATGTGGCCAACGAAGACTCGGTAGTGAACGGCGTTGCCGCCGCCGTTGAAGCCCGTGGACCCATCCAGATCTGTGTCGCCAATGCCGGCGTCGCCGAAGGCCGAGCCCTGCACAAATCCACACTGGACGAATGGCGTCACATGATGGGTATCAACGTCGATGGCGCGTTCCTGACCATCCGCGAAAGCCTCAAGTCCATGGTCACGACAGATTGGGGCCGCGTTATCGGTGTCTCCTCGATCGCGGGTCTGCGCGGTCTCAAGGGCGCGCCTTGCTACTCTGCCTCGAAACATGCGCTGAACGGCCTCATCAAGGCGCTGTCGGCCGACTATGCGGGCAAGCCCTACACCTTCAACTCGCTCTGCCCCGCCTATGTCGACACCGACATCGTGACCTCCAACACACAGAAGATCATGCAGCGCACCGGCCTCTCCGAAGAGGAAGCCCACAAGCTGATGGTTGGCGTCAACCCGCATGGCCGGCTGATCACCTCGGAAGAGGTCGCCGAAGCCGCCATGTTCCTCTGCGCGCCGAATTCCGGCTCGATGAACGGACAGACCATTCAAATCTCCGGCGGCGAGATGTAACCTCGCCCCATGACCCGCGACGAGTTCAACACCTACTGCGCCACCTTCCCGGCAACATCCCATGTGGTGCAGTGGGGGAACTCCGACGTCTGGAAAGTCGCGGACAAGGTCTTTGCCATCTGTGGCTGGGCAGACAAGGTGGATGCCTTCACCTTCAAGGTCAGCGAAATCGCTTTCGAAGTGCTCCAGGAAACCCCCGGCATTCGCCCCGCCCCCTATCTTGCCTCGCGCGGCATGAAGTGGCTGCAACACTATGCGGCCCCCGGCCTCTCCGACGAAGAGCTGCGCCGGCACATCGCGATCAGCTACGAACTCGTCTCCAAGGGGCTGTCCAGGAAAAAACGGATCGAACTCGGTATCCCCCTCGAATTCCCGCACCCGTCAGATTAACCCTCTGGCAACCGGTGTAAAACCGCGATGCGTCGGTATCGCCACCTCCGCAATACCGACACGATACCGACGTAATACCGACGTTGGTTTTGCCTTGCCCCACACCGGTTAACCGATAGTGTGATGCCTTGCGAGTGAGGGAGCCTAAGATGACGAATTTCCAAGCCACCAAGGCCATGTTCGACCTGCCCGAGGGCCTTATCTATCTTGATGGGAATTCGCTTGGCCCCCTGCCCTCGGCCGCCTCTGCCGCCATGCAGGACGTCATGCAAAATCAATGGGGTGAGATGCTGATCACCGGCTGGAACAAGGCCGGCTGGATGGATCAGCCCACCCGCGTCGGCGACCGCATCGCCCGCCTGATCGGCGCGGAACCCGGCCACGTCGTGATGGGCGATACCCTGTCCATCAAGGTCTATCAGGCCCTCGCCGCCGCCCTCGACCTCGCCCCAGAAGGCCGCAAGGTCATCCTCTCGGATTCCGGCAACTTCCCCTCCGATCTCTACATGGCAGACGGGCTTATCAAGTCCCTGAAACAAAACCACGAATTGCGCATCGTTGCGCCCGAAGACGTGGCCGAAAACATCACCGAAGATGTCGCCGTTCTGATGCTGACCGAGGTCGATTATCGCACCGGTCGCCTGCACGACATGAAGGCCCTCACCACCCTCGCCCACGCGAAAGGCGTCGTCACGGTCTGGGATCTCGCCCACACCGCCGGCGCCACCGACGTCCGCCTGTCCGAGTGCAACGCAGACTTTGCTGTCGGCTGCACCTACAAATACCTCAACGGCGGCCCCGGAGCGCCCGCATTCATCTATGTCGCCCCGCGACACGCCGACACCGCCCGCCCTGCCCTCTCCGGCTGGCTTGGCCACGACGCCCCCTTTGCCTTCGACCTCGACTACCGCCCCGGCGCAGGCATCGAACGCATGCGGGTCGGCACACCACCGGTTCTTGCCCTGACCGCCCTGGAAAAAGCACTGGATATCTGGGACTTGACCACGATCTCCGACGTTCGGCAGAAATCCCAAGACTTGACCGCCCTTTTCATTTCCGAGGTCGAAAGCAGGTGCCCCCAACTGCAACTGGCCACCCCTCGGGATCCCGCCAAACGCGGCTCCCAGGTCTCATTCCACTTCGAACAGGGCTACGCCGCCATGCAGGCCCTGATCTCGCGCGGCGTGATCGGTGATTTCCGCGCCCCCGACATCATGCGCTTTGGTTTCACACCACTCTACATCGACGAAACAGACGTTCGCGCGGCCGTTGATATCCTCGAAGACGTCATGACCAATGCCCTCTGGGATCGCCCCGAGTTCAAGACGCGCTCGAAAGTAACCTAACGTTAAACCCTGCGCCTTAATCTCGCCTCACGGGTTTAAGGCCAATCAGCCACCCCCAAGAAAACAACATCCGGAAACTCTGAACGGTTTAGGCCGTGGCCCCATTTTTGCCGCAATCCGCGGCACAAACCTTAATCTTTCCTTAATACTCTCCGTTTTCCGCCAAAACGCTCCGTTACCAATTTGGAAACAATCGGACGATCCCGTCCCCCGAAGGAGCGCGAGCGAAGATGCCAAACGGTTATCTCGTCACATTGGAAAACGGCAGCCTCGACCCCACCGATTCCATCGGCGGCGGTCTGGTTTCCTTTTCCACCGATAGCGTTCTGGGGTCAGGCACTTGGGTCTGGTCCGGCACCTATGCCGGCACCACCTATACCAACACCTCGGAGCCCGGCGTCTACTACCTCGCGACCAACGGAAACGTCTATTTCGTCCCCGACTATGGCCCGGTCGACACCATCACCAGTGCTTCGGTCACAAGTGCTCCGACCTTCAGTACCACGGACGGCGAGATCGACGGCACCGACGCAAGCGAAACCATCGACGCCACCTACTCTGACGCCGACGGAGACAGCGTCGACGGCGGCACCGGATCAGGTACCGGCGGGCTTGGCGACAGCATCCGCGCCGCGGATGGCGACGACACGATCTCTTCCGGAGCGGGCAATGACACCGTCTATGGCGACGAAGGCAACGACGTCATCAACGGCGGCAGCGGGGATGACGTTCTCTACGGCGACGGCTTTGATAGTGGCACCGCGGAAAGCCTGAATTGGGATGCCGCAGGGGCCGACGAGAGCGACCTCAGCGGCGGCTTTACGCAAACCACGGGCGACATGGATGTCGCCGTCAGCTTTGACACCACAGCGCAAACCACTGGTATCACGGTCGAAAGCACCGACACTGTCTATACCGAGACCGGCGAACCCTTCGACGCCAACTCAAACCTCAGCCTGACCGGATCGGGCGTTGGCACCACCTCGACGACAAACATCGACTTTTCCTCGAACACCGATGGCATCAGCGACTCGGTTCAGGACGTTTCCTTCCGGATCAACGACATCGACCAATCCGGCTGGCAGGACATCGTCACCGTCAACGCCTTTGACGCCGAGGGAAACCCCGTCCCTGTCACCATTTCGCTGGACGGCAACGAAACCCTGTCCGGCAACACCATAACCGCAGGGGCCTCCTCGGACAGCAGCTCAAGCGCCAACGGTTCCGCCCTGATCGAAATCGCGGGTCCTGTGTCCTCGATCGAAATCATCTATGAAAACGGCGGTTCCTCCGGCCAGGCCCTCTGGGTCAGTGACGTCCACTTCACCACGATGGTCGAAATCGGCAACGGTAATGACTCTATCGACGGCGGCGAAGGCGACGACATCCTGCATGGTCAGGACGGCGACGACACGCTGGTCGGCGGCACAGGTGCGGATCAGGCCTATGGCGGCGCCGGGGATGACCGTTTCGAAGTCAGCCACGGCGACACGGTCGAGGGGGGCGACGGTGATGACGTCTTCCTGCTTCTGGACCTTGGCGAAGGCAACACCGACGGGATCTCCATCACCGGCGGCGAAGGCGACGAAACCGGCGGCGATCTCCTATACCTCGGCGACATCGCAGACGTCAGCACCCTCGTCATCACATCCGAAGACAGCGTTGCAGGCGGCTACAGCGGCACCATCCAGCTCAATGACGGAACCGTCGTCACCTTCTCGGAAATCGAGAATATCTTCGATGAAAACCTCAAGTCTGTCGTCTGTTTCACCCCCGGCACCCGCATCCTGACGGCGAAAGGCGAACGCCCGATCGAAAGCCTACAGGCAGGCGACCTTGTCCTGACCCGCGACGACGGACTGCAACCGATCCGCTGGATCGGGGCCACCACCGTCGAAGGCCAGGGCGCCTTTGCCCCGATCTACCTTGGCCAGGATGCCCTTGAAGGCGCCAATCGCCCGCTGATCGTCTCGCCGCAACACCGCTTCCTCGTCGACGACTGGCACGCGGATCTTCTGTTTGCAGAACAAGAGGTTCTGGTTGCCGCCAAGCACATGATCAACGACCACAGCGTGATGCAACTGCCCTGCCCCAAGGTGACCTATATCCACATGATGTTCGACCGGCACCAGATCGTCTATGCCGAGGGCGTCGCTACCGAAAGCTTCCATGCTGCCGACTATGCGCTGTCAGGCATGGGGCCCGCGACACGCGACGCCATGTTCTCGGCGTTTCCAGAGTTGCGTGGGGATGTTTCGGCCTATGGCCCGACCGCGCGGACCTGTCTCAAGGCGCACGAGGCCCGCCTGCTGTTTCCCGCAAATGCCCCGCAACAACCCGACACAGGTCAGGCGCTGCGCAATACCTTCTGAGGCCGCCGTTCTTCGGCCCAAGCGCGCACTGCTGATCCAAACGCCTCAAACAGGGGGCGAGACACCGGATCGTTGGCGGCATCCCATTCCGGATGCCACTGCACCGACAAGGTAAAGCCCGGCGCATCCTTGATATAGATTGCCTCCGGCGTGCCATCCGGCGCATGACCGTCCACTTCAACACGGGTACCAGCCCGCTTGATCCCCTGCCCGTGCAGGGTATTGGTCATCACCTTCTGCGACCCCATCAACTCGTGGAACACCCCACCTTCCGAGAAGGTCACCACGTGGCGCAGCGCAAATTTTTCTTCCAGCGTGCCATCGGGCGGCATCCGGTGATTGTCACGCCCCGGCAGATCGCGGATTTCCGGATAAAGCGATCCCCCCATGGCGACGTTCACTTCCTGAAAGCCACGGCAAATCCCGAAAAACGGTTGCCCGCTCTCAACGCAGGCCCGCACTAGCGGCAGGGTGATGGCATCGCGCGCACGGTCGAATTCGCCATGCGCATCTGTCGCCACCTCGCCGTAATGTTCGGGGTGCACGTTCGGACGCCCCCCGGTCAGCAGGAAACCGTCACAGATGTTCAGCAGTTCATCTACGGAAACAAAACGTGGATCAGCCGGAACCAAAATCGGCATACAGCCAGACACCCCTGAAATCGCTTCGGAATTCATGGTGCCTCCGGCATGCGCCGGGTACTGGTCATTGATAAGATACTGGTTGCCGATAATCCCTACGACGGGCCGTGTCATGGTGTCCTCGCGCCTTTAGTCGCTCTCAACATAAGCACGCCCCGCCGGAATGGCAAAGGGGATCAGGCCTCGCCGGTCAGCCCTGCCGCCTCGATGCCTGCAAGAGCGGCAATCGCGTCATTGTCCGAGGTGTCACCGGTCACCCCAACCGCTCCGATTACCTCGCCTTTCTTGTCACGGACAAGAACGCCACCAGGCACAGGGATCACCTGACCGCCGTAAACGCCGTTAACCGCTGCCATGAAATAGGCCTGGCCTTCCGCACGCGCCATCTGCGCCGTGCCCGCCATCCCCAGCATGACCGAGCCATAGGCCTTGCCGTGCGCAATCGCGAAACGCCCGGGAGCTGCCCCATCCTCACGCTCGAACGCCTGTACGTTTCCACCGGCATCCAGCACGACAACCGAAAGCGGTTTCAGTTCCAGTTCGCGCCCTTTTTCAAGCGCCTTACGAATGATTGTCCGGGCCTTACGGAGTGAGATGGCCATGAGATTTGTGTCCCTTCAACGGAGATTTGAACATGTTGAAAAGGAGGGCACGCACCCTCCTTTGTGATTTTTTGCGTTACAAGCTGGCCTTCAGCTCAAGGCGGCGCGCGTGCAGTACCGGTTCGGTATACCCCGAGGGCTGAACCCGCCCACGGAACACGAGGTCGCAGGCCGCCTGGAACGCCACGCCATCAAAGCCCGGCGCCATCGCACGATACAGGGGATCACTGGCATTCTGACGGTCCACGACACCGGCCATCTTCTGCATGGCCTCCATGACCTGCGCCTCGCTGACCACACCGTGATGCAGCCAGTTCGCCAGCGCCTGCGAAGAAATCCGGCAGGTCGCGCGGTCCTCCATAAGGCCCACGTCATGGATATCCGGCACCTTGGAACAGCCAACACCCTGATCGACCCAGCGCACCACGTATCCAAGGATACCCTGGGCGTTGTTCTCGATCTCTTCCTGGATCTCGGCGTCGCTCAGGTTTTCACCGCTCATGACCGGAATGGTCAGCAGATCATCCAGCGTCCCACGTGCACCACCGGCCTTGATCTCGTCCTGACGGGCCAGAACATCAATCGCATGGTAGTGCGTCGCGTGAAGCGTCGCTGCCGTCGGCGAAGGCACCCAAGCACAGTTCGCACCGGATTTCGGGTGGCCGACCTTCTGTTCCAGCATTGCGCCCATCATGTCGGGCATTGCCCACATGCCCTTGCCGATCTGCGCCTTGCCCTGCAGACCACAGGCCAGACCGATGTCCACGTTGCGATCCTCGTAAGACAGGATCCAGGGCGTGGTTTTCATCGCACCCTTGCGCAGGAAAGCACCGGCTTCCATCGAGGAATGGATTTCGTCGCCCGTCCGGTCAAGGAAACCGGTGTTGATAAAGGCAACGCGATGCTTTGCGGCGCGAATGCACTCTTTCAGGTTGGCACTGGTGCGGCGTTCCTCATCCATAATGCCGATCTTCACGGTGTGGCGCGGCAGGCCAAGGATGTCTTCAACCTTGTCAAAGATGCGATCGGTAAAACCCACTTCCTCCGGCCCGTGCATCTTCGGCTTCACGACATAGACCGAGCCATGCACCGAGTTCCCGCTGTCGCGCTGCAAATCGTGCATCGCGATCATCACGGTGGTCAGGGCATCCATGAGCCCTTCGCCGATTTCGTTACCCTCGCGATCAAGCGCAGCAGGGTTCGTCATGAGGTGCCCCACATTGCGCACCAGCATCAGGGAACGCCCCTTTAACGATTTCTCCTCACCTTCCGGCGTAATGTAGGCAACGTCATCATTCAGAACGCGGATAAAGGTCTTGCCGCCCTTGGAAACCTCTTCCGAAAGGTCGCCTTTCATAAGGCCAAGCCAATTACCATAGGCCACGACCTTGTCTTCGGCATCAACACAGGCAACCGAGTCTTCGCAATCCATGATGGTCGACAGGGCAGATTCCAATGTCACATCATTGATGCCTGCGGGATCGGTCGCACCAATCGCACCACTGGCGTCGATTTCAAGGATGACATGCAGACCCTTGTTCTTCAAAAGAACACGCGTTGGTGCCGCCGCGTCGCCAACGTAACCCGCAAATTGGTCAACCGACTTCAACGCCGGTGCCAGAACACCCCCTTCAACCGAGATGCCCGACACATCTTTCCACGAGCCCGAGGCAAGCGGAATCGCATCATCCAGGAACCCTTTGGCCCATGCGATCACCCGCGCACCACGGTCTGCGTCATAGCCCTTTCCGGTCGGCAGGTCGCCCAGCGCGTCGGTGCCGTAAAGCGCATCATAAAGCGATCCCCAGCGCGCATTCGCAGCATTCAGTGCAAAGCGGGCATTAGTGATCGGCACCACAAGCTGCGGCCCGGGAACCTTGGCAATCTCGGGATCGACATTGGCGGTTTCGATCTCGAAGTCCGCGCCTTCTTCGACCAGATAGCCAATTTCCTTCAGAAACGCCTTGTATTCCTCGGCATCATGCTCTGCCCCCTTGCGGGCCATGTGCCAGGCATCAAGTTTCTGCTGCACCTCTTCCCGCACCGCCAGAAACCTGCGATTTTCCGGCCCCAGTTCGTGCGCCAGTGCGCTCAGGCCCGACCAGTAAGCATCAGCCGATACGCCGGTCCCCGGCAAAGCACGTTCTTCGATGAAAGCCACAAGGGCCGGATCGACCCTGAGCCCATGTTTCTCGATACGTTCGGACATGACTATCCCTTCCAACTCCACTCTCTCGCGATCCGATGTAGAACAGAAGTTTCCTATAGGCAACAAAATTGGTTATTTTTTCTTACCAAAGTTACCTTCAAAATTTTCAAGCGAATATCAAACACTCTCCTTGAATTCAAAACAGCCGATTTTCGCCGCTTGAAGCCGCGCTCTATTCCATTAGGTTTCAACGCAACCACAACTCAGGAGTTCCCGATGCGCGATGCGGCCCCTCAGACGATCTATCTCAAGGATTACACCCCCTTCGGGTATCTGATCGACAGCGTCGATCTGGTCTTCCGCCTGCATCCCACCAAGACCCGCGTCCTCAGCACCATCCGTTTCCGCCCGAACCCGGATGCCAATGACAGGCGTTTTTTCCTGCATGGTGAACAACTTGAGCTGATTTCGGCAAAGATTGACGGCACCGAGGTTTCGCCCATGAAGGTCGAAGGCGGCATCGAAGTCACCGCCCCTGACGCCCCATTCACATGGGAGGCCGAAGTCGAGATCAACCCCGAAGCCAATACCGCCCTCGAAGGTCTTTACATGTCAAATGGCATGTACTGCACCCAATGCGAGGCGGAAGGGTTCCGAAAGATCACCTTCTACCCCGACCGCCCCGACGTCATGGCCACGTTCAACGTGCGTATCGAAGGCGAAGAACCTGTTCTGTTGTCCAACGGCAATCCCGGTGCCAGCGGCAAGGGTTTTGCCGAGTGGTCCGATCCGTGGCCCAAACCCGCCTACCTGTTTGCCCTTGTGGCCGGAGATCTTGTCGCGCATCCCGACAGCTTCACGACCAAGTCGGGCAACGCCGTCGCGCTCAACATCTATGTCCGCCCCGGAGACGAGCACAAATGTGCCTTCGGAATGGAAGCCCTCAAGAAATCCATGAAGTGGGATGAAGACACTTACGGCCGTGAATACGACCTCGACATCTTCAACATCGTTGCGGTTGACGATTTCAACATGGGCGCGATGGAAAACAAGGGGCTGAACATCTTCAACTCGTCCTGCGTTCTGGCTTCACCCGAAACCTCGACCGATGCCAACTTTGAGCGCATCGAAGCCATCATCGCCCACGAGTATTTCCACAACTGGACCGGTAACCGAATTACCTGCCGCGACTGGTTCCAGCTCTGCCTGAAAGAAGGCCTGACCGTTTTCCGCGACCAGCAGTTCACCGCTGACATGCGCTCAGCCCCGGTGGCGCGCATCGACAACGTGCTGGCCCTGCGTGGCCGTCAGTTCCCCGAGGATCAAGGGCCGCTTTCCCACCCCGTACGCCCGGAGAGCTTTCAGGAAATCAACAATTTCTACACGGCGACTGTTTATGAGAAGGGTGCCGAAGTCATCGGTATGCTGAAAACGCTTGTCGGTGACGAAGACTATGCCAAGGCCCTCGACCTCTATTTCGACCGCCACGACGGTGACGCCGCAACCATCGAAAACTGGCTGAAAGTATTTGAGGACGCCACCGGGCGCGACCTGACGCAATTCAAACTGTGGTATTCACAGTCCGGCACGCCACGGGTTGCTGTTCGCGAGGAATATGAAGGGGACACTTTCACCCTGCATTTGACGCAGACTTCTGCCCCCACTCCGGGGCAGGAAGAGAAACACCCACAAGTCATCCCCGTTGCCGTCGGTCTTCTGAACCCCAATGGCGACGAAGTGATGGAAACCCGCGTGCTGGAACTGGACAAGGCAGAGCAGAGCTTTGCGTTTACCGGCCACGCAACCCGCCCGATCCCCTCGGTCCTGCGCGGCTTCTCGGCTCCCGTTACGCTCGAGCAGGATATCGACAATGACCGCCGCGCCTTCCTGCTGGCGCATGACACCGATCCGTTCAACCGCTGGGAAGCGGGCCGGATGCTGGCGCGCGACTCACTCTTGAATGCCATCATCAACGACGCAGCCCCGAATCCGGCCTACCTTGAAGGCCTCAAGGCCGTCGTGCGCGATGCCAACCTTGACGCCTCCTACCGCGCCTTGATGCTTGGGCAGCCGACGCAATCGGAACTGGCCGCGCTTCTGCATGAACAGGGCGTCACCCCTGACCCGGCCAAAATCCACCTCGCAAGCGAAGCCCTACGCGACGCCAAGGCGTCTGCGCTGGCTGACATTCTGCCCGATCTCTATAGCGACAACACCGTGACCGCGCCGTTCGCGCCGGACGCCGAACAATCCGGCAAACGCGCCCTTGGCAACGCCGCCCTCTCTCTCCTGACCCGTTTGGATGGTGGCGCGGCGGCGGCGAAACAGTATGCGGCCGCAGACAACATGACCCTGCAACTCGCCGCCCTCAGCGCCCTTCTGGACGCCGGCAAGGGCCAGGACGAACTGGTCGCTTTCGAAACCCAGTGGAAGCACGACCGCCTTGTCATGGACAAATGGTTCAGCTTGCAGATCATTCAGGCCAAACCCGAGGCCGTGGCCGCCACAACCCGCGCCCTGACCGCGCATCCCGATTTCGACATGAAGAACCCCAACCGGTTCCGCGCCGTCATGGGCGCGATGCAGATGCAGCACGCAGGGTTCCATCACGACAACGGCGCGGCCTATACCCTGCTGGCCGACTGGCTGATCAAACTCGACCCGCTGAACCCCCAGACAACCGCACGCATGTGCTCCGCGTTCCAGACGTGGCGGCGCTATGACGAGACGCGCCAGTCGCGGATCAAGACAGAGCTGGAGCGCATTCTCGCAACGCCGAACCTCAGCCGCGACACAAACGAAATGATCACGCGGATTCTGGGATGACCAAGCCTCCCCTTGTCCACACTTCGTCAGGCCGCACGCCCCGCACCTGGATTGCCGTTCTCTTCGCCCTTGCGATCCTCGCCGGTCTCTATTCGGTCGGGACACTGCCCTGGCTTCTGGTTCTATTTGCGCTTCCGATCCTTCCGGCGATCTGGGATCTGGTGAAGAACCCCACCACGCGGTTCGAACTGAATGACACGGCCATCCTGTGGCAGGCACCGGGCCAGGATGCAGAAGTCGGTCTCTCCCATATCGAAAAGGCCCGTTTCGATACCCGCTGGGATTTCTCGGTGCGCGTGACCCTGATCCTTGCGGGCAAGCGCAAACAACGCATCCCCCAGAATGCGACGCCCCCGCATCAAATCCTTGAAGAGGCGATGAAAGCACGTGGCATCAAGGTAGAGAGACACCATTTCAGGGTGATCTGACTGCGCCATTTGCACGCCAAAATCGCCAGCAACATTCCCACAAGGTGCCATGTTTCGGCCTGAATGCTCCGTCAAGTTGTATCGCAACGGATGGAGCCTGAACCCGAATGTCACTGTTTTCTAAACCAACGTCCAAGATTGCCGACCTGCTGTCGCCCTCATTGCGTGCATTTTCGCGCAAGCCCCCTGAAGTTTCCGTACCCGGCCCCGCCCTTGCCCCCGGCAACGTGACCTACCGTAAGATGCTCGGACAACTGCATATTCCCGTGATTTCGGCACCCAAGGACCAGAAGGAAGGCGTTATTGCGCAAGAGCTTGGCCTACGCTGCGCCCGTCAGGAGGAATGGGGCGAATTGGCCAACCGGATTTATGACGCTGACCAGTGCCGCGATACAACGCAGGCCGGCCTCGCGATTGCCGAACTGCTGGCTTATGGTGCGCGCTCGGATGTGGTGCGCGCCGCCGAACACTCGCTTCTGCATGGCCGCCCCGCCAATGACTCACAATTCTTTCATGGCGTAGAGGCCCTCGAGTCCGTTCTTGAAGACCATCCCGACTGCTATCCGCTGGCCCTCGTTGTTGCTCATATGCACATCGATATTGGCTGGGCATGGCGTGGTGCGAAATCCAATGAAGACATTCACCCGATAAATCGCGAAGCGTTTGAGGCGCATTTCGAACGCGCCCAGACCATCCTCGACAGTTTCAGCCCGGAAGCACAGGGATCACCTGCCCTGTCTGCCGCCCGCTGTGCCCTGTTACCCGGTCAGACCAACCCCGCGCTGTACCTTTCGCGCGAGTTCGAACGTCTGATTGACCTTGATCCGATGAACCCGCGCCACATGCGGGCGCTTGGCAACTACCTCCTGCCGCGCTGGTACGGAGATTTTCAGGCCCTCGATCTCGAAGCCCGCCGCACGGCAGCCCGCACCTACGAAGACTGGGGCGCTGGCGCCTATACCTGGGTCTGGTTCGATGCCGTATTGGTCGATCCCGACGGCTTTGACATGATCGAGATGGACTACTTCCTCGATGGTGTGCGCGACATCCTCGCCCGCCGTCAGGACCAGCACGTTGCCAACCTGCTTGCGGCCCACCTCTATCAAAGCTGGCAGATCGCGCGCTCGCGCTACAACGAAACGGGCCAAAACCCCGAGATCGCGGCCAACCTGCGACAGGGGTTCGAAGACATCATCACGCATCACCTGCGTGAGGTGCATCCGCTCATCTGGGGCCACGCGGAAATCGGCTTCGAAAACACCGCGCGGATCATTTCGGAAGAGCGTCTCGCCGACAAGGGTCGCCAAACCGCCCTCAAGGCCGTGGCCATGCCCTTCCTCAAGCGCCTTCAGGAAGGGCACACGGTCACTTTTGGCCCGGATGGCATCACCCAAAGCAACTCCTGAGCCGCCTGCCCTCTTGCTCCTGTCCAAGCTCTGCCCTAGAACGCGATCCAATTGCGTTCAAAGGAGTCTGGCATGCTCGACCTGACATATGAATCCCCCAAGCCCAAGATCGTCGCTGGCGCCAAGCAGGACTGGGAACTGGTCATCGGTATGGAGGTCCACGCGCAGGTCAGCTCGAATGCCAAGCTGTTCTCGGGTGCATCCACCAAGTTCGGCGCCGAGCCGAACTCGAACGTGGCCTTCGTTGACGCGGGCATGCCCGGCATGCTTCCGGTCATCAACGAGGAATGCGTCGCACAGGCTGTGCGCACGGGTCTTGGCCTCAAGGCGGACATCAACCTGTTCTCCGCTTTCGACCGCAAGAACTATTTCTACCCCGACCTTCCGCAGGGCTACCAGATTTCGCAGCTCTATCACCCGATCGTGGGCGAAGGCGAAGTGCTGGTCGAAATGGGCGACGGCACCGCACGCAACGTGCGCGTCGAGCGCATCCACCTTGAGCAGGACGCGGGCAAGTCGATCCACGACATGGACCCGCATATGTCTTTCGTCGATCTCAACCGGACCGGCGTTGCGCTGATGGAAATCGTGTCCCGCCCTGACATCCGAGGACCGGAAGAAGCCGCCGCCTATATCGCCAAGCTGCGCCAGATCATGCGCTACCTCGGCACCTGTGACGGCAACATGCAAAACGGCAACCTGCGCGCAGACGTCAACGTCTCGATCTGCTCGCCCGGCGCCTACGAGAAATACCGCGAAACCGGTGACTTCGGCCATCTCGGCACCCGCTGCGAGATCAAGAACATGAACTCCATGCGCTTTATCCAGCAGGCGATCATGATTGAGGCCGAGCGCCAGATCAAAATCGTCGAAGCCGGTGGTGAAGTCGAACAGGAAACCCGCCTCTACGATCCGGACAAGAACGAAACCCGTTCGATGCGCTCCAAGGAAGAAGCCCACGACTATCGCTACTTCCCCGATCCCGACCTTCTGCCGCTCGAGATCGAGCAAGGCTGGGTCGACGACATCGCCGCCAACCTGCCGGAACTGCCCGACGCCAAGAAGGCCCGCTTCCTCGAAGATTTCGGCCTGAGCGATTATGACGCCTCGGTTCTGACCGCCGAAGCCGAAAACGCCGTCTATTTCGAAGCGGTTGCCAGCGAAGCAGGTGACGGCAAGCAGGCTGCCAACTGGGTCATCAACGAACTGTTCGGCCGCCTCAAGCGCGAAGACCACGACATCACCGAAAGCCCGGTGTCGCCCGTTCAGTTGGCCGGTATCATCAAGCTGATCAAGTCGGATGCCATCTCGGGCAAAATCGGCAAGGACCTGTTCGAAATCGTCTACACCGAAGGCGGCGACCCCGAGCAGATCGTCGAAGAGCGTGGCATGAAGCAGGTGACCGACACCGGCGCCATCGAAGCGGCGCTGGACGAGATCATCGCCGCCAACCCGGCGCAGGTCGAAAAAGCCAAGGTGAACCCCAAGCTCGCGGGCTGGTTCGTGGGTCAGGTCATGAAAGCCACCGGCGGCAAGGCCAACCCGAAGGCTGTAAACCAGCTGGTCGCCCAAAAGCTGAACACCTGATTTCACGCCCCAAGAAAAGTCACGTCGCGTCGGTGCCCCACCGGCGCGATATTTTTTTGCGCCGTCCCCGGTTTCTCCCTAACGTGACGGCAAGAGATCAACCAAAGCAGGCTTCTCATGCAATTCGACGCCCCCTTCCTCTCTGACTTCATGGAGCTCGAACAAGATTGGATCGACTATAACGGCCACCTCAACATGGCCTATTACAGCGTGCTGTTTGACCGTGGTGTCGATCAGATCTGGGAGCGTCTGGGATTTGGTGCCGGGTACCGCGAGAAACGGGGCTTTACCACCTTCTCGGCGGAGTTCCACATTTGCTATCTCCGCGAGGTGCACCTTGGCAGCCGCGTACGGGCCTCGTTCCAGCTTCTGGATCACGATGAGAAACGGTTTCACTTCTATCAGGAGTTGATCCACGAAGACGGTTGGATTTCCGCCACCGGCGAGGGCCTTGGCCTGCACATCGACATGAGCGGCCCAAAAGTCGCCCCCATGCCCGAAGACATTCGGCAAAACATGCGCGCTTTGGCGAAAGCACATGCCGACCTGCCCGTGCCCGACCGCGTCGGAAGACCAATGGGAATTCCCAAGAAACCAACGTGAACCACCGAAACTCGGATGCAGACGGACACACTTCCGCCTGCTATAGTCATGTCATTAAGTGACTGAGCCGATTTCGGAATGACGAACTACGAGTACAAAGTTGTGCCTGCCCCGGACCGGGGAAAACGGGCGCGTGGGGTAAAGGGCACGGATGGGCGGTTTGCCCATGCGCTTGAGTGTGTGATGAACGAACTGGCCGCTGATGGCTGGGAATACTGGCGCTCGGATACGCTGCCATGCGAGGAACGAACCGGTCTGACGTCGAGCCGGACATCCTACAAATCCATCCTGATATTCCGCCGTTCAACGTCGGCCGAGGCAGAGGACCTACAGGCCCCCTTCGAACAACTGGCCGAGGCTGTTGCCCGCCATGCGTTGCCAGCGGTGCCAGTGCCGTCAATTCCGGAACATCACCTCACCGAAGAGACGCCATCAGAGCAGGACGTGCAAACACCAGCTCTCCCGCCCGAAGAGCGTACTCCCGAGGCGGCGGAGGCCGAAACTGCGCCACATCAGCCCCCGGAAGACGAGGAAATCGAAGCCCTCGAAACCGCCGAAACCGAGACACCTAACCAATTCCCCTGGAATTCGACCCTTCCAGAAGACCAGCTGCCCGAGCAGTTCGACTGGCAAAGATCCCCCGAAGACGGGCATTTGATGCTGACGGACCCTGTTTCGATACCCGAAAAGCCTGCGCCCAAAGCTGCTCCGAAAGAAGAGGCGTTTGTCTCAGATGCGGCAGCCTCCACCCGCTTTGTTCCAGATGAAGACGAAGGCAGCGATGACCCGTTCCCGAATGCTCTTCCTGCCGCTCTCCTGGCGCGCGCGCGACGCGTTTCAGACGATGGAGAGGGCAAGCCTGACAAGAAATCCGACCTCGCAGCCGAATAGCCCTCAGACGTCGATGTCCAGCGCCAGCGCATGGATTCGCGCCACCAGTTCCGCCCCCAGCGCCTTGTGAACGGCCCTGTGACGCGCAATACGCGTCAGCCCCTCGAAGGCCGAAGACCGAATCCTGACATTGAAGTGACTTTCGCCACCTTCCTGATAGCCCGCATGACCGCGATGACGTTCACTATCATCAACGACCTGCAACTCGCTTGGCGCAAAGGCCGCTTCCAGCCGAGTATGAATTTCCTGTGTCACTGACATTTTTTTACCCTCAGCCTCTTCTATCTGCCGCCGGTTAGACTAAACTCTGCGCCCTGAGTCGAAAAGGTGAGTCCATGCCAAAAGAAGATCCATTCGGTTTCGATATGTCCGTGTCTTCTGCCAAGAAGAAGAACCCGCGCGGGCGGCGCAGCATGTCTGGAGCCAGTGAAACCTCGACCCGTGTATGCGAACATGAGGGGTGCAACGAACCTGGCCTCTATCGCGCCCCAAGGGCGCCAGACGTGCTGGATGAATTCAAGTGGTTCTGCAAGGAACACGTTCGCGAATACAACCTGAAATGGAACTTCTTCGACGGCAAGACCGAAGCCGAGATGAATGCCCAGAAGTCGAAAGACAAGGTGTGGGAGCGTGAAACCAAGACATTCACCGACCCCGAAGCCCGTGCCTGGGCCCGTCTCGGCATCGAAGACCCGCATCAGGTTCTTGGCGCCAACGCGACACAGAACCCCGGCAAGGGTGCCGGCGCTGGCCGTCGTCTGCCGCCCACGGAACGCCGCGCGATCGAGATCCTCGAAGCCAAGGACACCTGGACCAAGGCCGAGGTGCGCAAGGCCTACAAGAAGCTGATCAAGGTATTGCACCCGGATATGAACGGCGGCGACCGCAGCCAGGAAGAACAGCTTCAAGAGGTTGTCTGGGCATGGGACCAGATCAAGGACAGCCGGAACTTCAAATGAGTTTCGACAGGGCGGCCAAATGGTCGCCCTTTCTTTTGGTATAGTTGATTTGAAACCTGCCCCTGCCCTATCCCTTAGGACAAGGATGGACGGAGACTTTCATGGAACGGCTTGGAAGATTTTTCATTGATCGCCCCGTGTGGGTGCTTGGCCTTGTTCTGGCCGCACTGGCCGGGCTGCCGCTGGCCCTCTGGCAGGACATGGACGCCCTGTCCGACAACCACATGGAACGCCAGACCCAGAGCATGAACGCCATCCTGTCGGCTGTGCGCGCCTACTATGCCGAAAACGTCGTCGATCCGGTCAAACTGCACGATGGCAATTCACTCGCGATGCACAATTACCGAGATACGCCCGGCGCCATCCCGATTCCTGCGACGCTTTCGATTGAACTCGGCCAACTCGTCGCCGATGCAGAGGAAGCGGTCACGTACCGGTTTGTCTCGGACTTTCCCTTCATGAACCGCACCGCTCACGAACTCTCTCCATTCGAAAGCCAAGCGCTTGAAACCTTCCGGACCAACCCCGAGGCCCGTGAAATCGTCACCATGGGCGGCGCCACGTTCTTCGACCATACCCTGACACTGGCCACGCCCATCCTGATGGAACAGGCCTGCGTCGATTGCCACAACGCCCACCCGGAAAGCACGCACAAGGATTGGGCCGTTGGCGACGTGCGTGGCGTTCAGAGCGTTACCATCAACCAACCGATCGCAAGCAACCTCTGGGCCTTTCGCTGGATGCTCACCTACCTCGCGCTTGCCGGAACGGCAGGCCTTGTTTTCGCTGCCATGCAGTTTCGTCTGGCCCGCTCATTCAGCCAGATGAACAACGAACTGGCCGCGAACAACAGCTTCCTTGCCGATGTGTCGCTTAAGATTTCCAAGTATCTGCCGCCACAGGTCTACCGCTCGATCTTTTCCGGTGAAAAGGATGTCACCATCTCGACCGAGCGCAAGAAACTCACGGTTTTCTTTTCTGATATCAAGGATTTCACCGCCACAACGGAACTCTTGCAGCCGGAAGAACTGACCGAGTTGTTGAACGAGTATTTCACCGAAATGAGCAAGATCGCCGAAGCCCACGGCGCGACTATCGACAAGTTCATCGGAGACGCCATCGTCGCCTTCTTTGGCGATCCAACCACCAATGGCACCGCCGAAGATGCCCGTGCCTGCGTTCGTATGGCACTCGAAATGCAGTCGCGGCTTGACGAACTGGACGATGTCTGGCGCGCCAAGGGACTGGAACACCCCTTCCGCGCACGCATGGGCATCAACACCGGCTACTGCAACGTGGGCAACTTCGGGTCTGACGCGCGGATGGACTATACCATCATCGGGGCCGAGGCGAACCTGGCGGCCCGCCTTGAGGGCATCGCCGAACCCGGCGGCATTGTCATGAGCTATGAAACCTACGCCCATGTCCGCGACCTGATCGAGGCCGAAGCCCTTGAGCCGACACGTTTCAAGGGCATTGCCCGTGACATCACCCCCTACCGCGTTCTGCGCAAGGCAAAAGGAACGGCCCCTGTTCCCAAGGGCGACAAACTTGTCGTGGACCTTGAAGGGATGAGCGAAACCATGCGTGAAAAGGTGGCCCAGGCCGTTCACGAGGCGTTGCACAAAACGCAAGATGCAGGGTGACGCAAGCGTCACCAAACCGAAAACGAACTGTTACATCCGCTTGCTAGCCGATTTGAAGATGCCGGGCACAGGCACCGTGCCGGGCGCATTCAAAGGAGTCCTCTTGCCGTGCTGTTCGACATTTTCTCCACTGCCCACACGATTTCCCTCATCACCGCAATCCTGTCTGCGCTGGCCCTCGGCGGTCATCTCTCGCTCAGCCTCGCACGCCCGGACCTTGGCCTCTGGCCCGCCTCTGATGGTTGGCGCCACCACCTCGCCTTTGGCCTGTTCCGCCTGTTCTGCGGCGCGACAGTGGTCTTTGCGCTCTGCGAAATCGGCGTGAATGGATGGGGCCACTGGCTGCGCTATGCCGTGGGTCTCCCGATCATGGTCACGGCCTTTGGCATCACACTTTGGGGCTATCGCTTTCTTGGCCTCGACAACACCTATTGCGAGAGCGGCGGCCTCGTCACGGGTGGCATGTACGCCTATTCCCGCAACCCCCAATACGTGACCTCGGTTCTGGCCACCGTCGGCCTTGGCATCACCAGCGGCTCTTTCCTGACACTTGCCTTCGCCGCCACCCTCTTTGCCCTCTATTTCCTCTTTGTCCTCAACGAGGAACGCTGGCTGGTAAAGGGCTACGGACAGGCGTTTCACGACTACATGCGCTCAACACCCCGCTTTCTTGACGAACGCAGCCTGATGCGTGCACGCAACGACCTGCGCCTGTCACTCTGATCGCGCTTTGCAAAAATGCCCGAAGCGTCCTCAATCCGGGGGCGCTTTTGCAATGCCGGGATCGCGTTATATATCCAGTTCTGGAACATTCACCACGTCACGTTCACATTCCGCGCTCTTCCTCTTGCTAACGTTCCAAAGATCAGGCACGAAGTGCGGGTTTGAACCCCTCACCCAGGGCAAGGCATAAGGACAATAGGCATGGCTGACGGCACGCTCGACATGAACGCGAAACCCACCGAAACGATTTCGGTCCGCGATGTATTCGGTTTTGACACCGACATGACCGTGAAAGGTTTTGAAGAGCGCAGCGACCGTGTGCCCGAAGTGGACCCGACCTACAAGTTCGATCCGGACACCACGATGGCGATTCTCGCAGGCTTTGCCCGTAACCGCCGCGTGATGATCCAGGGCTACCACGGCACCGGTAAATCGACCCACATCGAACAGGTTGCCGCGCGCCTGAACTGGCCCGCCGTGCGTGTAAACCTCGACAGCCACATCAGCCGGATCGACCTGATCGGTAAAGACGCGATCAAACTGCGCGACGGCAAGCAGGTCACCGAATTCCACGAAGGCATTCTGCCCTGGGCACTGCGCAACCCTGTCGCCATCGTCTTTGACGAATACGACGCGGGCCGTGCCGACGTGATGTTCGTGATCCAGCGCGTTCTGGAAACCGACGGCAAGCTGACCCTTCTGGACCAGAACGAGATCATCAAGCCGCACCCGCATTTCCGCCTGTTCGCCACCGCGAACACCGTGGGCCTTGGTGACACCACCGGCCTCTATCACGGCACCCAGCAGATCAACCAGGCCCAGATGGACCGCTGGTCGCTGGTCGCCACGCTGAACTATCTCTCGATCGACGCCGAAACCAACATCGTTCTGGCGAAGAACCCGCATTTCAACACCGAAGCGGGCCGCAAGATCGTCAAGCAGATGGTCACCGTTGCCGACCTCACCCGCACCGCCTTCATGAACGGCGACCTGTCGACCGTGATGTCGCCGCGGACCGTGATCAACTGGGCCGAAAACTCGGAAATCTTCCGTGACGTGGGCTATGCCTTCCGCCTGACCTTCCTCAACAAATGCGACGAACTCGAACGCCAGACCGTGGCCGAATTCTACCAGCGCCTGTTCGACGAAGAACTGCCGGAAAGCGCCGCAAGCGTGAGCCTGGGGTAATCAGTTCGGGAATGAGCCCATGCACATAGGTTTGATTGGTGGGATCGGCGTTGCCGCGACCGTCGTCTACTACCAGCGCCTCGTTGCGGCGGTAGAGGCGAAAGGTGGCACACTAGACCTCACCATCGTCCACGCCGATGTGCATGAGCTGATCCGCAACAACCTTGCAGATGACCGGCCCCCGCAAGCGGCGGTTTACGCAAAGCTGATCGACAGGCTGAAAGCTGCTGGATGCGATTGTGCAGCGATAACGTCTTTGGGTGGGCATTTCTGTTTTGACGAAACAGTACCGCTCTCTGCGCTCCCGCTTGTTTCCGCCGTTGCCCCTCTCGACAAGTACTTCTCTGAACAAGGGATCGAGAGTGTGGGACTGCTCGGAACCCGCGTTGTCATGCAGACACGCCTTTATGGGCAGCTTGTCAAAACACGGGCAGTCGCCTTGGATGCGGAAGTCGATGAACTAGGTCAAACCTATCAAGACATGGCAGTCGCAGGCCATTGCACGCCAGAGCAACGCGCCATGTTTCTCGATGCGGGGCGGCGTATGACAAAGGAACTGGGCGCCGAAGCAGTTGTACTTGCGGGAACGGATCTCAATCTGGCCTTTGACGGTCAGGAACCGGGATATAAAGTAATTGATGCGCTGGATGTGCATGTGGCGGTCCTGTCGGATCTTGCGACTGGCCGGATCAGCTTGGATGAAGTGACGAAGACGCGATGAAAAAAACTAACGACAACCCCGCCGATCCGTTCAAGAAGGCGCTGGCCGAGGCCACCAAGGTCATGGCCGACGAACCCGATCTGTCGGTGACCTACACCGTTGATCCTTCGGGTGTCTCCGGCGATCAGGTGCGTCTGCCGCAGGTCTCGCGCCGCATGACCCGCGACGAGGTCTTGCTGGCCCGCGGCACCGCCGATGCGCTGGCGCTGCGTCTCAAGTACCACGACGACGGCATGCACGCACGCTATGCCCCGCAACAGGGCATGGCGCGTGACCTCTATGAGGCGATGGAAACCGCCCGTTGCGAAGCGATGGGCGCGCGCGACATGCCCGGTACCGCCGGCAACATCGACGCCAAGATCGAACACGAGGCCCGTGGCAAGGGCTATGACCAGATCAAGAGTTCGTCCGACGCCCCCCTGCCCGTCGCCGCAGGCTATCTCATTCGTCACCTTGCGACCGGCCGCGATCTGCCCGATGCCGCCCGCAATGTCATGGAACTCTGGCAGGGCTATATCGAACAGCAGGCTGGCGACACCCTTGGCGATCTGAACGAACTGCTGTCTGACCAGCAGGGCTTTGCCAAGTTCGCCCGCAAGGTCATCGAAGACCTTGGCTATGGCGATCAGCTTGGCGACGATCCGGATCAGGAAGAGGATCAGGAGGACGAGGCGGAAGAGGATTCCGAAGAACAGCCCGATCCCGACAGCAGCGGCCAGGACGACAGCCAGGACGACGAAGCCGAGGCCAATCCGGAACAGTCGCAGGAAGAACAGCAGGATATGTCCGAGGCCCAGGTCTCGATGGACGAGATGGCCGAGGACGAGTTGGGCGAAGATGTCGAGATGCCCGACGGCGAGGCCCCGCTTGAGCCGCCTGCCCCGCAGCCGATTTCCGAAGCCGATCCGGACTACAGTGTTTTCAACACCGAGTTCGACGAAGAGATCAAGGCCGAGGAACTGGCCGAGCCAGTGGAACTGGAACGCCTGCGCGCCTACCTCGACCAGCAGCTTGAACCGCTTAAAGGTGCCGTCAGCCGCCTTGCCAACAAACTGCAACGCCGCCTTCAAGCCCAGCAGAACCGCTCGTGGGAATTCGACCTCGAAGAAGGCATCCTCGATGCCGGCCGTCTGGCCCGCGTGGTCGCCAACCCGACAACGCCACTTTCGTTCAAGGTCGAGAAAGACACCGAATTCCGCGACACCGTCGTGACGCTGCTGCTCGATAACTCCGGCTCGATGCGCGGCCGGCCGATTTCGATCGCCGCAATCTGCGCCGACGTTCTCGCCCGCACGCTGGAACGCTGCAACGTCAAGGTCGAAATCCTCGGCTTTACCACCCGCGCGTGGAAAGGCGGCCAAAGCCGCGAGGCATGGCTGAACGAAGGCCGCCCCCAGCAGCCCGGTCGCCTGAATGACCTGCGCCACATCATCTACAAGGGGGCCGATGCCCCGTGGCGCCGATCGCGCGACAACCTTGGCCTGATGATGAAAGAGGGCCTTTTGAAAGAGAACATCGACGGCGAAGCACTGGAATGGGCACACCGCCGCATGATCGGCCGCCCCGAGGCGCGCAAGATCCTCATGGTGATCTCGGATGGTGCGCCCGTGGATGACTCGACCCTGTCGGTCAACCCAGCCAACTATCTGGAAAAACACCTGCGCGACGTGATTGCCATGGTCGAAAAGCGCCGTCAGGTCGAACTGCTGGCCATCGGTATCGGCCACGACGTGACCCGCTACTATGAACGCGCGGTGACGATCACCGATGTCGAGCAGCTGGCCGGTGCCATGACCGAACAACTGGCAAGCCTGTTTGACAGCGACCCGCGCAAACGCGCCCGCGTTCTGGGAATGCGCAAAGTCGGCTAATACGTCTTTCGGTGCCCATTCCAACAGGGCACCCTTGAGAAATTGATTGAAGGGGAAGCCTGTGTTCCAGGATTTCAATGTATTGGCGCGCCCGGAACAAGGTCCGCCCCGTCTCGCAGCCCTGCGCCAGGAACTCGCCCGCGAAGGGCTGAACGGCTTCATCATCCCCCGTGCCGATGTCTATCAGGGCGAATACGTCGCCCCCCGCGACGAGCGCCTCGCCTGGCTGACCGGTTTCACGGGCTCCGCGGGCTACTGTATCGCATTGGCAAACTGTGCTGGCGTGTTCGTTGATGGCCGCTACCGCACCCAGGTCAAGGCACAGGTCGCGGATGACTTCACGCCCGTTGACTGGCCCGAGGTGTCTCTCGGGCAATGGATTCTGGACAATGTCAAGGGCACGGGTGTGATCGGCTATGACGCGTGGCTGCATACTGTCGGACAGATCGAAACCCTCGAAGCGAAGTTACAAGGCAGCGGCATCACCCTGGTGGCATGTGACAACATGGTTGACCGCGTCTGGGAGGATCAACCCGATCCACCTCGTGCCCGCGCCTCTACGCAACCCATTGAATTCGCAGGTGAAGAGCATGGCTCCAAGCGTGCACGCCTTGCTTCGGAACTCGTCCAAAAAGGTCATCGCGCGGCCCTGATCAGCCAACCCGACAGCATCGCTTGGTTGCTCAACATTCGCGGCTCAGACATCCCCCGCAATCCCGTTGCACACGGAATGGCCCTGCTGAATGACGACGCGACCGTTGATCTGTTCATGGATCCGGTCAAACTCGAAGACGTGGCCGATCATCTTGGCCCGGATATCCGCGTTCATGCGCCAGACCTGCTTCTGAAACTGCTGATTTCCATGGCGGGTCCAATCCGGCTCGACAAGGCGACAACCCCCTACAAGGTGGCGCACGCCTTGGAAACCGCCGGGATCGAGATCCAATGGGGCGATGACCCCTGCGCGCTTCCCAAGGCCTGCAAGAATCCCGCAGAAGTCGCTGGCAGCGTCGAAGCCCACCTGCGAGATGGCGCGGCCATGTGCCATTTCCTGCACTGGTATGACGAAAACGCGGAAACGGGCATCACCGAAATCGACGTTGTCGAAAAACTCGAACAGTGCCGCCGTGACACCAACGCGCTTCTCGACATCAGTTTCGAGACAATCTCGGGAACCGGTCCGCATGGTGCCGTGATCCATTACCGCGTGACCAAAGACACCAACCGCACCCTGGCATCGGGCGACCTTCTTGTCCTCGATAGCGGCGGCCAGTATCGCGACGGCACCACCGATATCACCCGCACCCTTCCGGTCGGCGCGGTTGGGCAGGACGAACGCGAGGCCTTCACCCGCGTTCTGAAAGGCATGATCGCGATCTCCGAACTACGTTGGCCCAAGGGCCTTGCCGGGATGCATCTCGAAGCCATCGGTCGCGTGCCGCTCTGGCAGGCAGGACAGGATTTCGACCATGGCCTCGGTCACGGTGTCGGCTCGTATCTCTGCGTCCACGAAGGCCCGCAACGCCTCAGCCGCCTGAGCGATGTGCCCCTGAAACCGGGAATGATCCTGTCTAACGAACCCGGCTACTATCGCCCCGGCGCGTTCGGTATCCGCATCGAGAATCTCATCGTCGTCGAAGATGCTCCTGCACTGCCAACAGGTGATTCTCACCGGGACATCCTATGCTTCCGCACCCTGACCTGGTGCCCGATCGACCGTCGCATGATCGAGACATCGCTGTTATCCGACCAAGAACGCGCTTGGATCGACACCTATCATGAGACGTGTCGTCACGTTCTGGGACCAAGGCTTCCCAAAGAAGTACAGATGTGGTTGGATCGCGCGACCGCGCCACTGTGACACAGTACGCGCTCGGGAGGATGACACATCGGTGTCATACGCATCCGAAAGGATGTCGCAAGACTTTAAGGGGACAAGCATGGGCAACAATATCACGATCCGCAAAGCGGAAGGAAACTGGACTGTTCGCGCAGGGGGCGCGATTCTGGGAGAGAGCTCGAATGCGCTTGAGCTGAGCGAGGGTGACCTGCCGCCGGTGATCTATTTCCCGCGTGAAGACATCGCGATGGCGTTCCTGGACGACAGCGATCACAGCACCCATTGCCCCAAGAAAGGCGATGCCAGCTATTTCTCGATTGTGACCAAAAGCCAGACACTTAAGAACGCCGTCTGGAGCTATGAGGCTCCGATTGAAGACGTCGCGCGCATCAAGGATCACCTGGCTTTCTACACGGGTGACGGCGTCACCGTAGAGCGTATCTAAGCGCCCAAAACAGCCATATGTATCACGGCGGTATTCCGTCGGTATTGCGTCGGTGCCACCGGCGCAATTTTCATTTCAGCTGTGCTCTTCCGCTGCCGTCGCGGCCAAGGCGCGGTTGTAGGCCTTGAGGGCATCCACATGGAACAGTGCCCCCCAGAGTTCCGGCGGCTGCCCCTCGCCCGCTATCGTGACAACAGGGATAAAGGGCACGGCAGCCTTGTCGAAGATCGGCATCGCGGATTCGAGCGTGGCGTTTCCGTCGACATAGATGCCATCCGCGATCATCTCCCAGCAGGTGTCCTCTGAGGCTGCTCGCGGATCATCCTTGGATCGCATCACGCCCGCCACACGGAACATGGACAATAGGTACGCCTGGGGGCCCGCAGCGACATGCACATTGCGCCGTTCCAGCTGCGTCAGGAAGAACGAGCGATCCACCAACCGCGACCCAAGGGCTGTCGAGATGGACACCGACACCATCACGGCCAGACCAGTCTGCCAGTCCCCGGTCAGTTCGAACACGATCAGCGTTGTCGAGATCGGTGCCCCGAGAACCGCCGCGGCCACCGCCCCCATGCCGGCAAGAGCATAAAGGGTCACCGTGCCGGACACCTCGGGGAAGATCCCCGTCGCGATCAGACCAAAGGCCAACCCGGTAAGCGCCCCAACCATCAGCGCAGGTGAAAACACGCCGCCCCCCATGCGCCCGGCCATGGTGATGGACACGGCAATAACCTTCAATATCGCGAAGACTACAGCCTCGTGCAGCACCAGCTTGCCTGTCAGCGCCGCAGAGGTCGTTTCGTAGCCGACACCGATAATATGCGGGAACCATATCGCGAGTACGCCAAGCAAGGCCCCAGACACCGCTGGACGCAGCCAACGCGGCATCCGGGTACGGTCCTGAATATGCGTGGCCATGTCCTCGGCCCAGAAGATCGTCCACATCAGGGCCACGGCGACAAAACCGCAAAGTCCTCCCAACATGAGAAATGCCGGGAGCTCCTGATAGAACTGTAGGGCCCCGGACGTGGGCAGCGCAAATTCGGTAACATCCCCAAATTCCAGCCGGTTGATAACTGTTCCGGCAACAGAGGCGATCACGATCGGGGCAAAGGCGTGCACCGCGAAGTGCCGCAAAACCACCTCGAGAGCAAACAGGGCACCCGCAATCGGCGCATTGAAAGACGCGGACACGGCCGCCGCCACAGCGCAGCCCAACAAATCGCGCCCCGTGATCCCGTCAGCCTTGATCCGATTACTGACCCAAGACGAGATGACCGCCGCCATGTGCACCACAGGTCCCTCCCGCCCGGTCGAGCCGCCCGAAGACAGGGTAATGAGTGAGGCAAAGGCCGAGGCGATACCTTCTTTCTTTTCGACCCGCCCCTCCAGCAACGCCGCGCCTTCGATGACGTCAGCGACCGAGCGCACGCGCCCGTCCGGCGTGAACCTGTGCAAGATCAGCCCGACCACCAGGCCGCCAACCGTAGGGATCACCAAAAGCATGTACCAAGGCAAGGTTCCCGCAAAACTGTGCAGGAGGTTCACATCTTCAGTGCCGTAAAGTGTGGACTGTAGCCAGGTGATGCCCTTGCGGAAGAACAGCGCGGCAAACCCGGCGGCTATCCCGATCAGCAGCGCGATCAGCCAGAATTGGAACTGGCTCGGCCCTTTCTCGACCAGAACCTTCCATCCACCCCGACAGGTCGTGACAGCTTCACGGGCACTTTGGGCCAGAAAGGATCGCGTGGTTTTCGCCATGAGCCAATGGTTTTGCTAAGGTTTCTCCCAGCTTTAGGGGTTTCACCGCAAAAGGCAAAGGGGGCGGCCGTAACGATTTCTTGCGAAACGGAAAATTTGGGCAAGTTAGCCCAGCAACGACCGCGCCGCGGCACGTGCTTCATCGGTGATGCTGTCGCCCGAGATCATGCGGGCGATTTCATCCACGCGTTCGCCCTCGGACAGCGGTGTCACCTCGGACAGCGTCTGATCGTTTTCAACCCGCTTGGCCACGCGCCAGTGATGCGCGCCGATCGCCGCCACTTGCGGCGAGTGAGTGACAACAAGCACCTGCCCACCTTCAGACAGGGCGGCAAGACGGCGACCAACTGCATCGGCCGTGGCCCCACCAACGCCACGGTCGATCTCGTCAAAGATCATGGTGATACCGGTGGTGCCAGCCGATAGACATACCTTGAGCGCCAGAAGAAATCGGCTGAGTTCGCCACCAGAGGCGATCTTGGCCAGTGGACCCGCGGGCGCGCCCGGGTTCGTCGCAACGGTAAAGGCAACGGTTTCCGTACCATCAGGCCCGGCCTCGGCCTCGCTCACCTGCGTGGTAAAGACCGCTCGCTCCATCTTGAGCGGTGCCAGCTCCTCTGACACCGCAACATCAAGCCGCTGTGCCGCCTCTGTACGCGCTGCACGCAGTTTGGCCGCCATTGCCTCATATGTCGCCTCAGCCGCGCTCACCGCCTTGCTTAATGCGTCTATATTGCCTTCGCCCGCATCCAGCGCCGCCAGTTTCTGGCGCAGGTCATCGGCGAAAGCGCCCAGTTCGTCCGGAGCCTGACCATGTTTGCGCGCCAATGCCCGGATTGCGAAAAGTCGTTCCTCGACCTGCTCCAACTCGTGCGGATTGAAATCGAGTGCTTCGAGGCATCGCTCGACGCCATCAACGGCCTCGGCCAATTCGTTCATCGAACGCTCAAGCGCCGCCAGTGTCCCGTCAAGGCGACCTTCGGTGCCCTCTGTTGCGCTTTCCAACCAACGAAGCGCATCCCCCATCGCACTCTCTGCGCCCTGAGAGAGAGCGTTATGCGCCAGCGTCACTGTTTCACGCACCTTTTCAGCGCCCTGCATCAGGCGGCGGCGGGAATCGAGGTCGGCTTCTTCGCCCGGTTGCGGATCAAGTTGATCCAGCTCGCCAACAGCATGACGCAGGAAATCTTCTTCCGCACGCGCAGCGGCCAGCGCCTCTTCCGCTGCACTCAGGGCTTTGCGGGCCTTGGAAACGCCGGCCCACGCCGCACGCGTATCACTGCGCAGACCTTCAAGGCGGCCGAATTCATCCAGAAGGTCGCGGTGCCCGCGCGGGTTCAGAAGGCCACGGTCATCATGTTGTCCATGCAGTTCGATCAGCGTTTCGGACAAACGGCGCAACACTTCGCCTGAACAGCGACGATCATTGACCCAAGCCGTCTTGCGCCCATCCCGTCCGTTGACACGGCGCAGGAACAACTCATCGCCACCCGGCAACCCCGCCTCTTCAAGGATGGCATGGGCTGCGTGGCCCTCGGGCAAATCAAACACGGCGACAACCTCGCCCTGCTCGGCCCCGGAGCGCACCAATTCGGCACGTCCTCGCCAGCCGAGAACAAAGCCAAGTGAATCCAGCAGGATCGACTTGCCAGCCCCAGTTTCCCCGGTCAGCACATTCAAACCCGGCTGGAACCCAAGGTCCAGCCGGTCAATGATCAGCATGTCGCGAATATCAAGCGAACGCAGCATGGGACAACCTCAGATCCTGTCCGGGTTGATCAGAGCCATCTGCCCTGCACGGTCTGGCGATACACTTGTTTCAGCCAGCCATCGCTTGCCGCTTCCAACTCGAGACCACGGCCCGTCAGCAGCTTGTAGCTGTCTTCGTACCATTCGGTCGAACGGTAGTTGTGACCAAGGATTGCACCAGCGGTCTGGGCTTCTGCATCAAGGCCCAGAGACAGATAGGCTTCGACCAGACGGTGAAGCGCCTCGGGGGTGTGGGTTGTGGTCTGGAAGTCCTCAACAACAACACGGAACCGTTTGATGGCTGAACCAAAGTGGTCACGGCGCAAGTAGTAGCGCCCCACTTCCATTTCCTTGCCAGCGAGGTGGTCAAAGGCGAGATCGAACTTGAGTTTGGCCGACTTGGCATAGCCGCTGTCGGGATAGTTCTCGATCACTGTGCGCAGCGATTGCAGCGCCTGGAAGGTCAGACCCTGATCACGTCCAACATCGTCGATCTGGTCATAATAACTGAGGGCAAGAAGATACTGCGCGTAGGCCGCGTCGTCATCCGCCGGATAAAAGTCGATGAAACGCTGCGCGGCAGAGCGGCTATCCTCGTATTCTTTAGCCTCGTGGTAGGAAAAGGCCTGCATGATCAGAGACCGCTTGGCCAACTCTGAATAGGGATAAAGACGTTCCACTTCCGAAAAATAGAAGGCAGCGGTTTCCTCGTTGTTTTCAGTCAACTCATATTCGCCGCGCTCATAAATCTGTTCCGCCGAGAACGATTCGATTGGCAACTCGCCCCGTTTCACCTGATCGGCAACACTTCCTTTGCCACAGGCGGCAAGCAAAGTTGTTGCGAGAATCGCACCGCAAACTCCCAAACGCGATCCGACACCTGTCATACTGCACAACCTCTTATCCGGTTAAGGCAGACCAACACTGCCCTTTCAAAAGCTGTTAGCACAGAAAATCGCGGTGCAAAACGTCTTTGGCAGGAAATCGCAGACAAGTTCAGGCGACGGCAGGCATTTCTGCGATATGCACGCCGGCACCGGGCAGACGCGCAGCCGTCATTTCGTCGACTTCAACGAAACGATACGCATCCGGATGCGCAAAAAGCTCGCGCAAGAGAGCATTGGTCAGGGCGTGGCCTGCACGATGGCCAACGTACTGACCAACAATCGGCGCCCCCGCCAAAGCCAGATCCCCCAAGGCATCCAGCATCTTGTGGCGCACGGCCTCGTCACGGTGACGCAGGCCACCCGGGCTCAAAACATCTGCACCATCAACCACAACCGCGTTTTCCAGCGTGCCTCCAAGGGCAAGGCCATTGGCGTGCATCATGTCGACATCGGCCTTGCGGCAGAATGTGCGGCTATCACAAAGCTCGCGTACGAAGCTGCCGTTGGCCATGACAAGCGACTTGTCCTGAACGCCGATGGCCTCATCCTCGAAATCGATGTGAAAATCGATTTTCATTTCGTTTGCCGGTGCAAGCGAGGCAGTCGCATCACCACGGGTCACGGAAACCGGCTTGAGAATTTCGATCACACGGGTGCGCTGGCGTTGACCAACAAGGCCCGCACGCAGGATCCCGCGAACGAACTCGGCCGAACTGCCATCGAGAATCGGGACCTCGGGGCCGTCAATTTCAATCAGCGCATTGTGAACGCCGGTACCTGCGAGTGCAGCCATGATGTGTTCGATGGTGGAAACGGTCACACCAGCGTCATTCACAATCCGCGTGCACAGAGCGGTTTGTTCAACCACATCCCAGCGGGCGGGGATCATTGCGTCACCAATCAAAATATCCGTCCGACGGAACCAGATGCCGTAATCGGCAGACGCCGGATGAACCGTCATGTGAACCGGTTTACCCGAGTGCAGGCCTGTCCCTGTAAAGCGAATGGATGATTTGACCGTGTGTTGCACGCTTTTCTCCGAATGGCGCGATACGCCCCCAGTGGTACCGCAATCCTGACCTACTTGGTCGCGCAGTGCTTCACAATTCAAACATTGTAACGGACTGAAACATCGCTGAAACAAATCGGCAAATCGCCGCTCACACCCATGTAAACACCTGAAACGAAAAGAAAAAGGCCGCCAATTTGGCGGCCCTTTCAATGTAGTTTCTTTACGTTAGTTTGCCTGGCGACGCAGGAAAGCGGGGATCTCGATCCGCTCCTGATCCTCGTCATACTCGGGCTCCGACTGTACTGCCTGAACCGTCGGCTGCTGACGTGCGGCCTGAGGCGCGGTCTCCGCACCGTGTCCGGTCATGCGGCCAATCAGCGAGTTCAGGCCGAAACCACCTCGCTTCGGCTCTTCAGCACGCGGCTGCTGAAGTGGGGCTTCGGGTTCAACAGCTGCCGCAGGGCGGGCCGCAGGGGCCGAAGGTGCCTTTTCAGCAGCGGCGCGAAGGCGCTGAAGAACTTCTGGCGACGGGGTGCCGACAGGGCGGGCCTTGGGTGCCACGAAAGTCTCGGGTTCGTCTTCTTCATAGGCTTCAGGCTGCGGGTTGAAGCTGGCAACCTGCGGCTGGTACGCGGGCGGCGGCAGATCATCATCCTGCTGCACGGCGGCCGGAGCCTCTTCGAAGATATCTTCCATCTGGTCTTCTGCCGCGGCACGCTCTGCGTCCAGCGCATTGAAGAGCGAGGGCTCTTCCTCAACCGGAGCCTCGGCAACGGCCGGGGTTTCCTCTACGACCGGGGCAGCTTCAACCTTGGGCTCTTCAAGAACATGGGTCGCCAGTGGCTTGGACATCGGACGGCGCACCGGCAGTTCTGCCGGAACTTCCGAAGCATCGATGCCGGTCGCAACCACAGAAACCCGCATGCCACCATCCAGAGTGTCATCCAGCGTCGAACCCACGATGATGTTGGCGTCGGGATCAACCTCTTCGCGAATACGGTTGGCCGCTTCGTCCAGTTCGAACAGGGTCAGGTCGTGGCCGCCGGTGATGTTGATAAGAACACCACGCGCGCCACGCAGGCTGATTTCGTCCAGCAGCGGGTTGGCAATGGCCTTTTCGGCCGCCTGGATCGCACGATCTTCGCCTTCGGCTTCGCCGGTGCCCATCATCGCCTTGCCCATCTCGTCCATTACGGCGCGAACGTCGGCAAAGTCGAGGTTGATGAGGCCCGGACGAACCATAAGGTCGGTTACGCCCTTCACACCCTGATACAGAACGTCATCGGCAAGCGAGAACGCCTCGGTGAAGGTGGTTTTTTCAGTCGCAAGACGGAACAGGTTCTGGTTCGGGATGATGATCAGCGTGTCCACGACCTTCTGAAGGGCTTCGACACCCTCTTCGGCCTGACGCATCCGCTTGGCACCCTCAAACTGGAACGGCTTGGTGACAACACCCACGGTCAGAACACCCAACTCACGCGCGGCCTGCGCGATGATCGGAGCCGCGCCGGTACCGGTGCCACCGCCCATACCGGCCGTGATAAAGCACATGTGCGCGCCGGCCAGCTGGTCAACAATCTGTTCGATGCTTTCTTCGGCTGCCGCAGCGCCGACGGTTGCCCGTGCGCCCGCGCCCAGGCCCTCGGTGACTTTCACACCAAGCTGGATGCGCGATTTGGAGCGGCTTTGCTGAAGCGCCTGCGCGTCGGTGTTAGCGACAACAAAGTCGACACCTTCCAGCGCCTTTTCAATCATGTTGTTGACCGCGTTACCGCCTGCGCCACCAACACCAAAAACCGAGATGCGCGGCTTCAGGTCCGCCTGCTCGGGCATAGTCAGATTCAGAGTCATGGTTTTCCGCCTGTCTTGTTCCCGTGTTCGGGTGATGTGCCCCGAATTCCGGGTGATTATTATCCCTACTCGCTTGCGATATTATCCAAAGCAGCAGGAATCGTCACGTCAAAAAAGCGCGTAGCACCGCAAAATATAGAGATTTTTCCCTTCAAGCCCCGCTATTTAGCTCGAAAGACGATATCTGGAGTCGGGAAAATTGGCGGAAAAATCTTAACCTTTTAGATCAGCTATTTCGCGCAACCCTCTAGGATATTATGTATTTTTCCGCCCGCAATTTCGCCCAATCCGGCATAGCGGCGACAACGGGCGGAAATTCGCCGTTACCAGTTATCCCGGAACCATCTCATGGCCCGCATCAGCGAACGAACCGGGTAACGTTCGACCGGAAGGTCAAAATCCCACCACTCATCTTGCGGATGTGTTGCAAAGAGACACATCCCAACCGCACTGGCGAATCCGGGACCGGTTGCCGCCTGCGGCAGACCATGCACACGCATCGGTCGCCCAAGGCGTACCTGCTGGCCAAGGATCTTTGACGCCAACCCATCCAGCCCCGGGATCTGGCTGCCGCCACCGGTCAGGACAATCTTCTGGCTGGGCAGGTATTCGAACCCCGCCGCATCCAGACGCGCGCGTACTTCTTCGAGGATTTCCTCGACACGCGGACGCATGATCCCGATCAACTCGGCGCGGCTCACCGTGCGACGATCGTGCTCCCAGTCGCCGGTATCCCCTTCAAGCTCGATCATCTCGCGATCATCCATGCCGGTCGCATGCACGCCGCCATAGAAGGTCTTGATCCGTTCCGCCGCAGCAGCAGGCACCTGAAGGCCCATGGAAATGTCTGAGGTCACGTGATCGCCGCCCATGCGCACCGCATCGGCATAAATCATGTGCTTTTTCATGAAGATCGACAAGCCCGTCGACCCACCACCCATGTCGATACAGGCCGCGCCAAGTTCCTGTTCGTCCTCGACCAGCGCCGACATGCCGGACACATAGGAAGACGAAGCAATACCGGCCAGTTCCAGATCACAGCGTTTGACACAATGCGCAAGGTTCTGAACTGCCGGCGCATCAACCGTCAGCATGTGCATGTCGGTGGTCAGTTGCTGGCCCATCTGGCCGCGCGGATCGGACAGGCCAGAGCGATGGTCCAGCGCAAAGTTCACGGGCTGCGCGTGCAGCACCTCGCGGTCATCGCCATAGTCCGGCACGTCGCAGGATGCCAGAACGCGCGCGACATCCTGTTCGCTGACAACCTGTCCCTCAAGATCAACCTTGCCCGCCAGACCATAAGAGCGCGGCGCGGCACCGGAGAAACAGGCGATCACGTGATCGACACGGATCTTGGCCATCTTCTGCGCCGCCTGAACGGCTGTGCGGATAGCGCGTTCTGTTTCCTGCATCGCGTCGATTTCGCCGAACCGCACGCCACGCGACCGGGTTGTCGCAGCACCGATCACACGAAACCCGCTTTGCCCCGCCATAGAACCAATGCCTTCCACCTCGGACAGGCGCTCGGTGCCATCGAAGCGCAGGACAAGACAGGCAATCTTGGATGTTCCCACATCCAGAATGGCAACGACCCCGCGTTGCATTGCGGCCTTGCGCATGTTGCGCATCGCTCTCTGGGACTCGTAAAGCTCGATCATTATTATTCTTTCTTTTCAACCTGCAGCTGGCGAATACGCCACAACTCTTCCACTGCCCTTTGGGCTATTCTTATGGTCGGGCGCGACGCGATGCGCATATCGACAATCGCAAGGTCACGCTCCAAAAGATCCTGCGCCTGATTTAGTGCGATCACGCGTTCCAACGCCTGTACGGCGCCCACTTCGGGCAGAAGAATGCGCTGGTTGCGTTCCAGAACCACGTCCCAGCGCCGCTCGCCCACACGCACAAGGCCGCGCATCTTGCCCGACAGCGGCCCCGCGGCATCGTAAAGCGCCAGGGCTTCGGGAACATGGTTCTCCGCCCCCTTCCCGGCCATCAACGGCAGGGTGCCATGGGCGGCGCGACTATCTGCGCGAGCCACAACAAAGCCCTCGTTATCGACCAGTTCCAGACCATCCTGCGACCTCCAGAGGATCACCGGATCACGCTCGGTTACAGTGATCTGCATGATCCCGCCTGGGCGGATACGCACGGTTGCACCGGCAACGGCGGGCAGGCCCGAAATGCTGTCCTGAATTTGCGCAAGGTCCAGATCAAACGAGCTGATTGGAAAGTCGATTGGCAGGATTTCCCGAATATCTTCGGAAATGCCCGCACTCGCGCCATCAATGGCCATGACATTGACCATGAATTCGGGGCGGGTCTCTATGCTGGTGCGGATATCGTGGATCGCTGCATTCAGGGTATCACGGCGCTCTTCGCTCGACAGCCAGATCGCGCCGGCACCAAACACCACGACAAACGGCAAAACCGCCCGAAGAAACAGGCGGAACAGCGGCGTCAGCATCAACCGCTCGTAGCGATAGACCCAGCGGGATGGGGCCGGATCACATTTGGCGCCTACCTGTTGCAAGACGCGTCCTCCACCATCCACGAACAGAATTCGCTGAAACTCATGCCAATCAACTGCGCCTGTTCCGGCGCCAGCGAGGTTGGCGTCATGCCGGGCTGGGTGTTGGTTTCGAGAAGAATGAGACCCTCAAGCCCCCGCTCTTCATCCCAGCGGAAATCGGTGCGGCTCACACCGCGACAGCCAAGGGCCTCATGCGCACGCACCGCATAGTCCATGCAGGCGTCGTAAATCTCGGTGGGAATTTCCGCGGGCAGCACGTGCCGTGATCCGCCAGTCTTGTACTTGGCGTCATAGTCATACCAGCCGTCGGTCAGGATATCGGTCACCCCAAGCGCCCGATCCCCCATCACGGTGGTTGTCATCTCGCGCCCCGGCGCGAAGGTCTCGACCATCACGAAATCCGGCATGTCGTCGGCAAGCTGTGGTGGGCTGTTGGCGGCCTCGTTGACGAGGTAGACACCAACCGACGACCCTTCGTTGTTGGGCTTGACCACGTAGGGCGGCGCAATCACGTGGCGCGCTTTCACCTCTTCGCGGGGACAGATCACGCTATCGACAACGGGCAAACCTGCGGCGCGGTACACATCCTTCGACCGTTGTTTATCCATCGCAAGGGCCGAAGCCAGCACACCGGAGTGCGTATAGGGAATACCCATCCATTCAAGGATGCCCTGCACACAACCATCTTCACCCCAACGGCCATGCAGCGCGTTGAAGGCGACATCAGGTTTGATTTCAGAAAGCTGCAAGGCAAGATCGCGGCCGGCGTCGACCTCGATTACCTCATATCCACCATCCCGCAGTGCGGCGGCGCATTCGCGACCCGACGTCAGTGACACCTCGCGTTCGGCCGAGGGGCCACCCATCAATACCGCCACTTTGGGGTTTGCCCTGCTCGACATACCCGACTGTGCCTCGTTTTCCCCGGACCTTAAGGCCCTGTTTTTTCTGCAATTCCGGCCTTGTTATTGTGCCTGTGGCCGGGGATTATCGTGCGCGCGGTTCTCCAACACGCTTGATTTCCCATTCTAGCGTTATTCCGCTGTTTTGGAAAACCTTTTTTCGAACCTCTTCGCCAAGATTTTCCAGATCCGCGGCAGTTGCGCCACCGACGTTGATCATGAAGTTGGAATGCTTCTCGGACATTTGCGCGCCACCAACCTGCGCCCCGCGCATCCCGGCATCGTCAATCAGCTTCCAGGCCTTCAGATCATGCACGTCATCCGCCCGTCCGGTTGACGAAAAACCCGCCGGATTGCGGAAGGTGCTGCCTGCGGTGCGGTCCTTGGTGGGTTGGGTCGCATCGCGCTTGGCCAGTTGATCTTCCATGCGCTGCGCCAGTTCTTCGGGATCACCCGACGGGCCTTCAAACGTGGCCTCAACAATTACCCAACCCTCGGGCAAATCCGTCTGCCGGTACTGGAAATTCAGGTCTTCGGCCGTCAGCGTCACAACCTCGCCCGCGCGCGTCACGGCCTTGGCGCTGACAAAAGCGTCGGCAACATAGCTGCCATAGCAGCCTGCGTTCATCCGCACAGCCCCCCCAATTGCGCCGGGGATGGTGCGCAGGAAGGTCAGATCGACACCGCCCTCTGCCGCCTTGCGGGCAACATGCGCATCCAGCGCCGCCACACCCGCCGTGACCCGATTTCCCGCAACCTCGATCTGGTTGAACCCACGCCCCATGCGCACCACTACAGCCCGCAAGCCACCATCCCGCACGATGAGGTTCGACCCCACGCCCATCGGGAACACTTCGATCCCGTCCGGCAAGTCGCGCAGGAACGCGGCGAGATCCTCCACATCGGCAGGCTGGAACAGCCAGTCGGCCTCGCCGCCAACGCGGAGCCACGTCAGATCAGCCAGCACACGGTTTGGGGTCAGTTTGCCGCGCGGGCTGGGCATCTGGGTCATGCAATCTCTCCGAAAACTCGCGCCCTTTTGCGCGAAATGATCCGGTCAAGGCAAGCCCCTCAAGGCTCATTCGGCCCCAAATTGCCGCTTTGCCCATCGCCAGAGATAGATCACCGGCCAGCGCATGATCCACATGCCCGCCAACAGGAAGACCAACGCCATCCACACGCCGTTTTCATACCAGAGCCATGCCAGGATCGGCAGACCGATCGCAATCATCGCATAGGCGAACCGCCAGTGGTGATCCTTGCTTGGGAACATGGCCCGGACGTTGGCAACCAACATCCAGATCAGCGCAAGTGTGAAAGGTGTGCTCATTCAGGTGTCTCCGATGTTTCCCCGCGGGCCTTGCGCCAGAAATAGAGCAGCGGCCGCCGGAACATAGAGACAAATCCGAAAACGGCGACCAGCGCAAGCCAGATGCCGTTCTCATACCAGATCACCCCGATCAGAACCGGCGCGAGGATCAGCAGACCGACACCCGGAGCATACTGGTGCCGCATCGGCAGCACGGCGACACCCGTCGCCGCAAGCACCCAAAGGCAGGCAAGGATCAGGGTCAGGCTCATAGGGCGCTCTGGATATTGAAGACAAGCGCCGCCCCTGCCAGCAGAAGGCCCGCGACGGGCACGATCATCGGCACGCGGAACGGTGCCTCGGGATTGCGACGCTTCTCGAAAATCAGGGCAAGGTTCACGATCACGAAGACCGACAGAAGGATGGAGGATGTCATTTCCGCAAGCTGGCTGACATTCAGAACCAGCGCCCCGATCAGGACCATGCCACCAACCAGAACCGTCGCCAGAACAGGTGTGCCGGTGCGTGGGTTCGCATGGTGAAAGATGGCAAGCGACGGATTGCGCTTGCCAAGTCCGAACAGAACCCGCGAGGCCATGACGATCTGCGCCAGAACCCCGTTCAACGCCGCAAAGACCGCAATCGTTGAAAGGAACTTGGCATCCCCGCCGGTGCCCGCCTGCCAGACAAGCGCCAAGGGGCGTTCACTGCTGCCAAGCGCCTCCAGTGGTACGGCCCGCACCGTGACCCAGGCCACAACGGCATAGATGATCGTTGTCACAACCAGCGCAATCAGTATGGCGCGTGGCATGGTGCGCTCCGGCTCCGAGACCTCCTCGGCCATGTTCACGATGTCCTCGAAACCGATGAAGGCAAAAAAGGCCAGAACCGCCCCTGCCCCGACCCCACTCCAGACAATCTCCGGCTGCGAGACCCAGTCGGCAACCGGCTCGGCCGCGGTTCCGGCCCAGACCACCAGACCCAGCCCGACCAGTTCGATCACCGTAAAGATCGCAGCCAATGCAAGGCTTTCCATCACCCCAAACACGGCCACCCCCGTCAGCAAAAGCGCGATTGCCACAAGCGCCGCGACATAGGGCACATCCACGACAAGCGTCAGATAGCCCACGCCGCCCCGCAACACAGCTGCGGCGGAAACGGTGCCTGCCGCAACGATGGCCAGACCGATCACGACCGCCAAAACCTGTGAGTTCAGCCCTTTGCCAACATAGGCCGCCTCACCGGCAGCTTCAGGAATACGCGTCGAAAACTCGGAATAACTCAGCGCCGTCGGAGCCGCGATCAAACCGGCCACCAGAAAGGCCAAGGGGGCCCAGATGCCCGCGTCGGCGGCAACCGCGCCGACCAACACGTAAATACCGGCCCCGATCATCACCCCGACACCATAAGCTGTCAGAAGCCCAAGACCGATCCGCCGTTTGAGGTGCTCTGCCATCACATGCCCCGCTTGGCCCAAATTCCCTTGCTGCAAGTCTCTCGATTGCGATCAAGGTATGCAAGGGCGACGCGGCGGCGTGGGCCACATTGTTGCCTAACCGTTCAGACGTTTGGACAGCCCGTTGGCCCATGCGCTGATGGTACCGGCCCCAAGGCAAACAACGATGTCGCCCGGCTGTGCCTTGTCCCGCACCAGCGCCTCAAGATCATCTTCATTGTTGATCGCAACCGCATGGCGATGGCCATGCGCCACGAGCCCCGCCACCAGATCATCGCGGGTCGCCCCCGGAATGGGTGCCTCACCGGCGGCAAAGACTTCGGCGATGCCGACAAAATCCGCCTCGTTGAAACACGAGCAGAAATCCTCGAACAGCGAAGACAGACGCGTATAGCGGTGCGGCTGGTGCACGGCGATGACGCGCCCCTCGCTGGCCTGTCGCGCGGCCTTGAGAACAGCGGCGATTTCAACCGGGTGGTGGCCATAGTCGTCGATGATCGGGATACCCTTCCACTCGCCAACCTTGGTGAACCGGCGGTTCACGCCACCGAACTTGGCCAGCGCCTCGCGGATCTCGGCGCGTTTCATGCCAAGGTGGCGGGCAATGGCCACGGCCGACAAAGCGTTGGAAACGTTATGATCCCCCGGCATCGGCAGGGTGCAACCTTCGATCACGGTGCCTTCGTTCTGCAGCTGGATGTCGAAATGCGCGACACCGGCCTTATAGGTCAGGTTCACCGCCCGCACGTCGGCCTGCGCATTGAATCCGAAGGTCACGACACGGCGATCTGTAATCTTGCCCACAAGGGTCTGAACATCCGGATCATCGGTGCAGCAGACCGCCAGACCATAGAAGGGAATGTTCGACACGAAGTCGTAAAACCCCTTGTGCAGCGCCTCGACGGTGCCCCAGTGTTCCATGTGCTCAGGGTCGATATTGGTCACGATGGCAATCGTCGCCGGCAGGCGGTTGAAGGTACCATCACTCTCATCGGCCTCGACCACCATCCATTCGCCATCCCCAACGCGTGCATTCGATCCATAGGCGTGGATGATGCCGCCGTTGACGACGGTGGGATCAAACTTGCCGTGGTCCAGCACCGCAGAGACCATGGTTGTGGTGGTGGTTTTGCCGTGGGTGCCCGCAACGGCAATGTTCGACTTCAGGCGCATCAACTCGGCCAGCATCTCGGCGCGGCGCACCACCGGAAGCCCGCGGCGACGGGCTTCGTCCAACTCGGGATTGCCCGGTTTGATCGCAGAGGAAATGACAACAACTTCGGCGTCTTGCAGGTTCTCGGCCACCTGTCCGACAAAGACCTTGGCCCCGTGTTCTTCCAGACGCTGGGTGATCTTTGATGCCTTCAGGTCAGACCCCTGCACGGTATAACCGTGGTTCAACAGCACCTCGGCGATGCCCGACATACCGATCCCGCCGATGCCGACAAAGTGGATGGGACCGACGTCACCGGGAAGTTTGGTTGCTGCGTTCATGTCTTACTCTTCCTTGCTTGCCAGCATTTCCACAAGCGCGACAAGGTTGTCTGTCGCCTCGGGTTTGCCCACCGACAGGGCGGCCTGCGCCATCTGGGTGGCGCCACGCGGATTGCCGATGATCAGGGCGATCTGTTCGGCCAGCGCCTCGACGGTGAGCTTGCTTTCAGGGATACGAATGGCCCCGCCTGCCTCGACCAGGCCACGGGCATTCGCGGTCTGGTGATCGCCGGTGGCGGCGGCAAAGGGGATCAGGATGGAGGGGCGGCCAATGACAGAAATATCCGCCACCGACGATGCGCCCGAACGCGAGATGACAAGCTGCGCCTCGCTCATGCGGGCGGGCACGTCATGGAAAAAGGGCTGCACATCGGCGCTGATGCCGTGTTCGGCATAAAATGCGGCGACACGCTCGCCATCCTCGTCACGCGCCTGATGCGCCACGCGAATGTTGCGTAGGATTTCCGGCGGCAGGGAGGCAATCGCGCCCGGCACCGTGTCGGACAGGATGCGCGCGCCCTGGCTGCCGCCGATCACGAGGATCGACATCGGATAGTCACCGGGGCTGATATAGCCCGCACCGGCACGCTCAAGCACGGCGCCGCGCACCGGATTGCCAACGTGGATGCCCTCAACGTTTTCGGGAAGATCGGTGGGCCAGGTGCCACAGGCTACGCCATGCACACGCGAGGCAAACAGGCGGTTCACACGCCCCAGAACGCCGTTTTGTTCGTGGATCATGCGCGGAAGACGCAACAGCCAGGCCGCGCCCATCGCCGGAATGGTGGGATAGCCACCAAAGCCGACCACCACTTCGGGGCGGTCGCGGTAGAGTTTGAACGAAGTCGCAAGAACACCGCCCAGAATGCGGAACGGCACGGCCAGTTTCGCCAGCGCCCCACCCCGGGCAAAGGTCGCCGACGACACCTGTTCGATCTCGACAGTATGCGGAAAGCCGCCGGTATAACGCGCGCCGCGGGCATCCGTGGTCAGCTTGACCCGCCACCCCTTGCGCAGCATCACCTCGGCCAGCGCCTGCGCCGGGAACATATGCCCCCCGGTGCCGCCCGCCGCAATGACCAGCAATGGCTGTTTTCTCATCTCACACGTCCCCGCAGAATATCACCGATCTCGCCCTGAGGCCGGGTGCGGGTAAACGCCAAAAGCATGCCGACTGCAATACCACCTGCGATCAAAGATGAGCCGCCATAGCTTACGAACGGCAAAGTCATGCCTTTCGCGGGCAAAAGACGCACGGCAACGCCCATGTTGACGAAGGCCTGAACCCCGAACATGGCCGCAAGGCCGGTGCCTGCAAGGCGGGTAAAGGGATCGCGTTCGCGCATCAGGCGGAAGAATGACCGAACAACGATGGTGGCATAAAGCAGGATGATCGCCAGCACGAGCAGCAGGCCATATTCTTCTGCCGCAACCGCGATGATAAAGTCGGTATGCGCATCGGGCAGTGACCATTTCACCTGCCCCTCGCCCACCCCGACACCGTAAAGACCGCCTTCGCGGATGGCGTTGGTCGCATAGCCAAGCTGTGTCGTGGGGTCGATGGACCGGTCCAGAAAGCCATCAATGCGGCGGGCAAAGTGTTCCGAGTTGTTATAGGCAAAGCGCGCGGCCGGATAGATCGACACGATGATGCCAACGATCAGCAGCATCGGCGCACCGGAGATGAAATACATCACCGCCCAGCCAAACAGGATCAGGCAGGCCTGGCCAAAGTCGGGTTGCAGGGCGAGGACGATCACGATCGTCACCATCAGCATGAACGACCAGAGCCGCCCCGGAGGGCCATTGATCTCTTCGTTGGCGGCCATCATCCAGGCAGCCACCACCACGAAACCGGGTTTCAGGAACTCCGAAGGCTGAAGCGAGGCAAAGCCAAGCGAATACCACCGTACCGCGCCCTTGCCAAAGTCGGTGCCAAAGAACGGCAGCCCCAGCAAGGCAATGAATGTAATGATAAATCCGATCACCGCGAGACGCCGCACCAGGGTCGGGCTCATCATCGAGGTGATCAGCATGGCCATCAGCGCCATGCCGCCAAAGATCACTTGTTTCTGTACGTAGTGGAAGGCCGAAAAGCCGTTCTTGGCGGCCAGCGGCGGCGAGGCCGCCATGCCAAGCAGGATACCAACCCCGAACAAAAGCAGGATCGCGACAAGTGTCCACTTGTCCAGCGTCCGCCACCATTTCGGGAGAACCGGCTCACCGCGTTGCACGGGGAGCGAACCATATACCATTTCTGTCATCGGAAACCTGCCGATCTGTGCCTCAAAACGCCCGTTTTCCGGGTCTGTGCGGGATCATACCACGGCGATTCGCCAAAGCAAAGAATCGCTTTGTAACGAAGGCAATTCTCCGCCCCCTTGACCCGCGCCCGCCAATCAGGCAGGCCGCGCCCATGCGTTATGACACGATCATCCTTGGCGCCGGTGCGGCCGGCATGATGTGCGCGGCCCACACGGGCGGGCGCACGCTTGTGCTGGATCACGCCAAGGCGCCAGGCGAAAAGATCCGCATTTCCGGCGGCGGGCGCTGCAACTTCACCAACATGTATGCCGGCCCCGAGAACTTTCTCTCCGCCAACCCGCACTTCTGCAAATCCGCGCTAAGCCGTTATACGCAATGGGATTTCATCGACCTCGTCGCGCGGCATGGGATCGCCTATCACGAAAAAACCCTTGGTCAGCTGTTCTGCGACAACAGCGCCAAGGACATCATCGCCATGCTGCGGGATGAGATGACCAAGGCCGGGGCCGAACTGCGGCTTGAGACCACGATCACGGCCGTGACACAGGATGGGTCGGGCTTTGTTGTGGAAACCGAACAGCACGGCAAGCCCGCCACATTCAGGGCCACCAACCTTGTTCTGGCCACCGGCGGCAAATCCATCCCCAAGATGGGCGCTACCGGTCTGGCCTATGATATTGCACGGCAATTCGGGCTGAACATCCTGCCCACGCGGGCCGGTCTGGTGCCGTTTACCTTTCCTGACGGGCGGTTCAAACCCCTCTCCGGCACGGCCCTGCCCGTGCGTGCCTCGGCGGGTGGCAAGAGCTTTGACGAGGCGCTGCTGTTTACCCATCGCGGCCTGTCCGGCCCCTCGATGCTCCAGATCAGCTCCTACTGGCGCGAGGGCGAAGCGATCACGGTCAACCTTCTTCCGGACGGGAACGCCTTTGAGGCCCTGAAAGCCAAGCGGCAGACAGACGGGCGGCGGCAGATGCACACGGTTCTGGGCCATCTGCTTCCGGCGCGTCTTGCCGATCATCTGGGCGAGGTCTGGGCGCTTAAAGGCAACCTTGCCGATCAGTCCGACAAGGCGTTGCAGGCGCTGGCAGATCAGTTGCACGGCTGGGAGATGACGCCCGCAGGAACCGAAGGATATCGCACTGCCGAAGTCACGCTGGGCGGGATCGACACCGATGCCCTGTCGTCAAAAACCATGGAGGCCAAAACCGTTCCCGGCCTTTATGCCATTGGCGAAGCGGTTGATGTCACCGGCTGGCTGGGCGGTTTCAACTTTCAATGGGCGTGGAGTTCGGGCTGGGCCGCCGGAACGGCCATCCGAACCAAACACGCATCATAAGATCACGAACCGCCTACCAACTCCTTAACGAGGCGGACAAAGTCCTCGCCGCGCCGTTCAAAGCTGTTGTACTGGTCAAAACTGGCCGCCGCCGGAGCGAGGAGGACAACCTCGCCGTCCTGCGCATCTTCGACGGCGCGGGCCACGGCGATGTCCATCGTGGTGCAAACCTCGGCCTCGACCCCTTTCAGCTGCATAGCAAAACCGGCGGCTTCGCGGCCGATCACATAGGCCTTGATCACCTCGCCCGCATGGTCCGGAAGGTCGCCAAGCCCGCCTTCCTTTTCCAAACCACCACAGATCCAGCGGATCTTCTTGAACGCCTTCAGGGCCTTGCTCGCCGCGTCCACGTTCGTCGCCTTGCTGTCGTTGACATAGGTCACGCCCCCCGCCTCTGCCACGATCTGCGAGCGGTGCGGCAGGCCTCCGAACGAGGCAAAACCCGCCTCGATCACCCGTGGCGCAAGGCCAAGCGCACGGCAGACTGCATAAGCGGCGCAGGCGTTCTGGTGGTTGTGTTCCCCCGGCAGCCCCTTGATGGCGCGCAGGTCGATGGACCCCGCCTGACGGCCCTTGCGGTATTCGGACAGGAAGCCCTTTTTCGCAAACACTTGCCAGCCGGGGCCGGTGAGTTTGCGTTCGACGGAAATCGGGATCACGCGGTCGTCGGCGGGCCCCATAGATAGCTGGTTGGCAAGGAACTGGCCTTCCATCTCGTCGACGCCGACAATGGCACGGTCCGGCCCACCTTCGGCGAACAGGCGGCGCTTGGCGGCGAAATAGCCACCCATGCCGCCGTGGCGATCCAGATGATCAGGTGAAAGGTTTGAAAACACGGCAATATCCGGCGTCAGGTGGCGGGCCAGATCGGTCTGGTATGAGGACAGCTCCAGCACCACGACTTCACCGTCTTCGGCCGGTTCGATATCCAGCACACCACGGCCGATGTTGCCAGCCAACTGGGTGCGACGACCGGCCTGATCAAGCACGTGATGGATCAGCGCAGAGGTGGTGGATTTGCCGTTCGATCCCGTCACCGCGACCACCTTGGGGGTGACGTCATAGTTTTCCCACTCGCGCGTGGCGAAGGAGCGGAAGAACAGGCCGATGTCGTTGTCGACCGGCACGCGCGCAGCAAGGGCGGCGGCGACCACGGGGTTCGGTTCGGGATAGAGATGCGGGATACCGGGGCTGACGATCAGGCAGGCGATGTCGTCAAACGCGCCTTGTTTCAAAAGGTTCTGGCAGGTGAACCCCTCGCCCTCTGCGGTCTCGCGGGCGGCGGGATTGTCATCCCAGCAGACCGGGATCGCACCGCCTTCGCGCAGCGCCCGCGCGGTGGCGAGGCCCGAGCGGCCAAGGCCCAGAACCGCAACGTTTGCACCTGTGTAGCCGGTGACTGGAATCATGGTCTGGCCCTCTTGTCCTGCCGTGTTTGTCTTGGCCGAGACAATGCCCGCCCCGGCGCAGGGACGCAAGTTAACGGGCTGCATTTCTGCAAAACGGGCATCGGTTTTGCGTCGGTATAACGTCGGTATTGCGGAGGTGCGGGGACCGTTCCAACAGCGGGTTAATCGGGCGTGCGCAGGGATATGGAAATGAAAAGGGCGGGAAACCCCGCCCGTATCTTTACCGTACTTTCAGCGTTGCCAATCCGACCATCGCGAGGATCAGGGCGATGATCCAGAAACGGATCACGATCTGCGGTTCGGACCAGCCCTTTTTCTCGTAGTGGTGGTGGATCGGGGCCATCAGGAAGACCCGTTTGCCGGTGCGCTTGAAATAGAGCACCTGGATGATGACCGAGAGCGCCTCGACCACGAAGAGGCCGCCGACGATGCCCAGAACCAGCTCGTGTTTGGTGGCCACGGCGATGGCACCAAGGGCACCGCCCAGAGCAAGAGATCCGGTGTCGCCCATGAAGACGGCGGCGGGCGGTGCGTTGTACCACAGGAAGCCAAGACCACCGCCGGCAATGCCTGCGGTAAAGATCAGGATTTCACCAGTGCCCGGCACGTAGTGCACGTCAAGGTATTCGGTAAAGTCGACGCGGCCCACGGCATAGGCGATGATGCCCAGCGTGCCTGCGGCGATCATCACCGGCATGATGGCCAGACCATCAAGGCCGTCGGTCAGGTTCACGGCATTGGCCGACCCAACGATCACGATCATCGCAAAGGGCACAAAGAAGAAGCCAAGGTTGATAAGCGCGTCCTTGAAGAAGGGCAGCGCAAGGTGCATCTGCATCTCTTCCGGTTGCAGGTAGGTGCCCCACCACGCCGCCAGCGCGGCAATGGCAAAGCCAAGCGCCAGACGTACCTTGCCCGAAACACCGGCGGTGTTCTGCTTGGAGACCTTGGCGTAATCGTCGGCAAAGCCGATCAGGCCGTAGGCCAGCGTCACGAAGAGGACCATCCAGACAAACCCGTTGTCCAGCCGCGCCCACAGCAGCGTCGAGGTCACAAGCGCACCGACGATCAGCAAGCCGCCCATCGTCGGCGTCCCTGCCTTGACAAAGTGGCCCTCTGGGCCGTCTTCGCGGATCGGCTGACCCTTGCCCTGCTTGCGGCGCAGCACGTCGATCAGCGGACGGCCAAAGATGAAGCCGAAGATCAGGGCTGTCATGAAGGCACCACCGGCGCGGAAGGTGATATAGCGGAACAGATTGAAGAAATCGCCGCCATCCGACAATTCGGTGAGCCAATAGAGCATTTATGCGTCCTCGTTATTCGATTGCGGGGCGGGATGACCCAATTTGCGGATCGCGTCAACAATTTGCGCAAGCCCCATCGACAAAGAGCCCTTGGCAAGCACACAATCGCCTGCATCAAGCAGATTTCGCACCTTTGGCGCGAGTTCTGCGCTGGTTTCTCGCCATTCGCCGCGTTTGTCCATCGGTAGCGCGTCGTGGAGATGTTTCATCAGCGGACCAATGCAATGCACGGTGTCGATGGCATCCATCGCCGGAAGATCGGCAAGTGCCGCGTGCATGGCGTTTTCCTGCGGCCCCAGTTCCTTCATGTCACCAACAAAGGCGATGCGGCGTCCCTTGCCGATGCGGCCGATGCCGTTCTGGACCTCGGCGGCAGCCAGAACTTCAAGCGCGGCCCCCATCGAGGTGGGGTTGGCGTTATAGGCATCGTCCAGCAGGGTCAGCGTCCGGTCGGTTTCCACCGGATCAAGCAGGATGGTCTCGCGTGCGCCACGCCCGCCACCGGGGCGCCAATGGCCAAGGTCGATGATGGCCCTGGCCAGATCGCCACCCATGGCTTCGGTTGCGGCCAGAACCGCAAGGGCGTTGATTGCAAAGTGGCGACCGGCAGAGCCGACCTTGAACAGGATCGGGGTGCCGCTGGTGACCGCGCGGGCCACGGTTGTGTCGTCCTGTAGCGTGATCTCGGTGGCGCGGTGGGTCGCAGTGTCGGCCTCGCCAAAGGTCTGCGCGTCGAACCCAAGTGCCTTGGCGGTGTCGGTCAGGATCGCGGCGGTGTCGACGTCGCCGTTCAGGATCGCAAGGCCACCCGGTTCCAGACCTTCACAGATCGACGCCTTTTCGCGGGCGATGCCCTCGACGCTTTCAAAGGCCTCGAGGTGCACGGCGGCCACGGTGGTAACAATCGCCACATGCGGGCGCGCAAAACGGGCCAGCGGTGCGATTTCGCCGGGGTGGTTCATGCCGATCTCGATCACCGCGAATTCGGTGTCTGCGGGCATCCGCGCCAGCGTCAGCGGCACGCCCCAATGGTTGTTGTAGCTGGCGACAGAGGCATGGGTGCGCCCCTGCCCCTCCAGCACCGAGCGCAGCATTTCCTTGGTCGAGGTCTTGCCGACCGAGCCGGTCACGGCAACCACACGCGCATCGGTGCGGGCACGCGCCGCCTGCCCCAGTTTCTCAAGCCCTTCCAGCACGTCATCGACGATCAGCAGCGGTGCATCCGGGGCAACACCTTCGGGGATGCGCGACACGAGCGCGGCGGCGGCGCCCTTCTCAAGCGCCTGCGCGACAAAATCATGGCCGTCACGGGCCGCAGTCAAGGCAACAAACAGATCGCCCTTGGCAATGGTGCGGGTGTCGATCGAAACGCCGTTTACTTCCCAATCGGTCGTGGCGGTGCCGCCGGTGGCGGCGGCGGCGTCCTTCGCGGTCCAAAGGCTCATGCGATCCCTCCATCCAGTGCGGAGACGGCCACACTTGCCTGTTCACAATCATCAAAGGGCAACACGTCATCGCCGACGATCTGCCCGGTCTCATGCCCCTTGCCCGCAATCAGCAGGGCATCGCCCGGTTGCAGCGCATCCACGGCACGCAGGATGGCCTCGGCGCGGTCGCCCACTTCGGTGGCACCGGGGGCGCCTTCCATGACCATGGCGCGGATGGCGGCGGGGTCTTCGGTGCGCGGGTTGTCGTCGGTCACAAAGACCACATCCGCGTTGGCGGTGGCCGCAGCCCCCATCAGCGGGCGCTTGCCTGCATCGCGGTCGCCCCCGGCGCCGACGATGGCGACAAGGCGGCCCATCACATGCGGGCGCATCGCCTTGAGCGCGGTTTCCACCGCATCGGGCGTATGTGCGTAGTCGACAAACACTGCTGCGCCGTTTTCGCGGGTGGCGGCAAGCTGCATCCGGCCACGGACGGTTTTCAGCTCGTGCAGCACTTCGAACACGCGTTCCGGCTCGGCCCCACAGGCGATGGCGAGGCCAGCGGCCAAGAGAACGTTCTCGGCCTGAAAACCGCCAATCAGGTTAAGGCGCGCGGTATAGGCCTTGCCGCGGAAGGTAAATCGGATGTCCTGGCCGGTGCTGTCGAGACGCTGGGCATCAAGGTTGAGATCGGCCCCATCGCGGCCAACGGTGATCACCTCCTGGCCACGGGCGCGCGCAATGGCGGCCATGTCGACGCCGCGGGGATCGTCGATGTTGATCACGGCAACACCGTCTTCGGGCAGGACACGGGCAAATAACCCGGCCTTGGCGTCGAAATAGTCGTCAAAGGTCTCGTGATAGTCGAGGTGATCCTGCGTGAAGTTGGTGAAACCGGCGGCCCGCAGCTGCACCCCGTCAAGGCGGCGCTGTTCAAGGCCGTGGGAGGAGGCCTCCATCGCGGCAAACTCAACCCCCGCCTCACAGGCGGCCTTGAGCGTGCGGTGCAGGGTGATCGGTTCGGGCGTGGTGTGGTTCAGGGGCGCGGTAAAGTCGCCCTCGACCCCAGTGGTGCCAAGGTTGATCGCCTCAAGCCCCATTTCCTGCCAGATCATGCGCAGGAAGGTCGAGACCGAGGTCTTGCCGTTGGTGCCGGTGACGGCGGCCATGATACCGGGCTGTTCGCCAAACCACAGCGCAGCCGTCATGGCGAGGGTCTGGCGCGGGTCTTCGGCCACGATCAGCGCGGCATCAGAGGCATCGAGTTCGCCGCGGGCAATCTCGGCCCCTTCGGGATCGGTCAGGACGGCAGCGGCCCCCATGCGCAGTGCATACTGGATGAATTCGCCACCATGCACGCGGGTGCCGGGAAGGGCAGCAAACAGGAAGCCCTCTTTCACCTCGCGACTGTCAACCGCAAGGCCGGTGATCTGCGGATCGCGTCCGGCGGCAGCCGTCAGCCCGAGTTCATGGAGGGGTTTGGAATCTGCTGCCATCTGCTCTGCCCTTGGTTCGGCTTTTGAGGATCGCATGTCAGAGGTCGGCAAAGCGGCGTTTGCCTCCGCACAACATGCGTTAGTTCGATGTCAGCGTTATACCAGTCAACGAGGTGGGTTCAACTTCGGGACGCAGCCCCAGAAGCGGCGCGATGCGGCCGATCATTTCGGCGGCCACCGGAACCGCTGTCCAACCGGCGGTGCGGCGGGGTTCGGGGCCGGAAGTCTCAACCGGTTCATCCAGCGTCACGATCAGCACGTATTTCGGGTCATGTGCCGGAAAAACCGAGGCAAATGTGTTGATGACCTTGTCGTCATAGTAGCCACCGGTCGGCTTGGGCTTGTCCGCCGTGCCGGTCTTGCCCGCCACGTGATAGCCCTCGACCTCGCCAAAGCTGGCGGTGCCTTCGGTGACCACCTTGCGCAACATGCGCACGCTTTCGGCGGCAACCCGCTCAGACACGACCTGCGGACCGTATTGCGGACCACTTTGTTTCAGAAGCGTCGGTTTGATCTGGCGGCCACCATTGGCAATCGTTGCATAGGCGGCGGCAAGGTGCATCGGGCTGCTCGAGATGCCGTGCCCATAAGAGACCGTCACCGCCGACAGCTCGGTCCAGCGCGACGGCAAGAGCGGCTTGCCGCCCGAGGCCTCGACGATCTGGATCGGGGTCGCTTCGAAAAGACCAAGACTCTTGAGGAAATCCTGCTGGCGTTGCGGCCCGATATTGAGCGCCATGCGCCCGGTGCCACGGTTCGAGCTTTTAACGATGATGTCGGTCACCGAAAGCTTGCCATAGTTCTTGTTCTGGAACTCGCCAATGCGGTGCCCGCCAACCTTCATCGGCCCCTTGGTGTCGATCACAGTGTCCGGACCAAGCAGACCCAGCTCCATCGCCTGCGCGGCGGTGAAGATCTTGAAGGTCGAGCCGAGTTCGTAAACCCCCTGCACCGCGCGGTTGAACAGCGGGCTGTCGCTCTGGTCACCTTCAGTCAGCGGACGCGGGCGATCATTGGGATCAAAGTCGGGCAGCGACACAAGGGAAATGACCTCGCCGGTGTGCACGTCCATCAGGATCGACGCCGCGCCCTTGGCATTCATCAGCTTCATGCCGCCATAGAGCACACGCTCGGCTGCGGCCTGTACGGTCAGGTCCAGCGAAAGGGTCAGGGCCTTGCCGCCGTTCGAGGGATCACGCAGGGCCTCGTCAAAGTATTTCTCGACACCGGCCACGCCAATCACCTCGGCGGCGCGCACATCTTCGCGGCCAAAGCCAGAGCCGCCAAGAACATGTGCCGCCAGCCGGCCATTGGGATAAAGGCGCATCTCGCGCGGGCCGAACATGAGGCCCGGATCGCCGATGTCATGCACCGCCTGTTTCTGCTCGGGGCTGATTTTCTTCTTGATCCACAGGAACTTGCGCTTGCCGGTAAAATCCTTCACCAGACGCGCGCGATCCAGATCGGGGAAGATCTTGATCAGCTCGTCCGCCACCCGTTCCTTGTCGATCATATGCGGCGGTTGCGCATAGAGAGAGTGGGTTTCCAGATTGGTGGCCAGAATGCGGCCCTGACGGTCGACGATATCGGCCCGTTGCGCGGCGATGGCGGTACCCGCGGCACTGGCGCGGGGTTCGGTGGCCTCGGAATAGGCCAGCATGCCCATCCGCGCGCCCACCACGATGAACAGCGACAGGAACAACACCGACATGATAAGCAAGCGGCCCTCGGCGCGCACGCGCAGGGCGCCGCGCATTTCCTCGTGGCGCTGGCGGATGTTTTCACGCTCGATCACGTCCGGATTTTCGCCGGTGTCGCGCGCCCAGAGCACCTGGGCCAGGGGGCGAAGCGGCGTGCGGATCATTGGCCTGCCCCGTCGGACGAGACCATCACCGCGCCGTCAAGATCGAACTGCAGCTCCTGCTGGGGATAGACCACTTGATCGACGCGTCCGAACTGTTCGGCGCGCAGCGGCAAAAGTTGCAGGCTGTTATAGTTCAACTCGGCCAGATCGCGCAGGCGGTCGGGGCGGTTGAGATAGGCCCACTCGGCACGCAACACCGCAAGGCGCGCGCGGGCGGTGCCGATCTCGCGCTGGATTTCCTCGGTTTCGTCAATCACGTGCTGGGTGCGATAGTTTTCACGGTAGGCCCAGACGGCAAGGCCGATCACGGCAAGGGCGGTCATCACAAACATCATGCTGCGCATCAGCGGCGTCCTCCCCGTCCCTTTTGCTGTCCGGCTTGCTGACCGGTCATCGGCATACCGATCTGTTTGCCATCCACGTCACCCGAAGGGGCATCGGTGCGCCGCGCCACGCGCAGCTTGGCCGAACGCGAGCGCGGGTTGATCGCCAACTCGTCGTCATCCGGCCCAACCGCCTTGCGGGTGATCAGCTCAAACGCCGGTTTTTCGGTTTCCATTTCCGGGGCATAGCGGTTGACGTTGCCGGTGCGACCGGCCCGCGCCTGCATGAACCGCTTGACCATGCGGTCTTCGATCGAATGGAAGGTCACGACCGCCAGAAGGCCACCGGGCTTGAGCGCACGTTCGGCCGCCATGAGACCGCGGAACAGCTCGCCATATTCGTCATTCACCGCGATGCGCAGCGCCTGAAAGCTGCGGGTGGCGGGGTGCGACTGGCCGGGTTTGGCGCGCGGCAGGCAACCTTCGATCAGTTCGGCCAATTCCAGCGTGGTGCGGATCGGCGCGGCGGTGCGTGCCCTGACGATGGTCTTGGCAATCCGGCGGCTGGCGCGTTCCTCGCCATAATGAAACAGGATATCGGCCAGATCGGCCTCGTCCGCCTCGTTCACGAGGTCGGCGGCAGAAGGGCCATCCTGCGACATCCGCATATCCAGCGGCCCGTCGCGCAGGAAGGAAAAGCCGCGTTCGGCCAGATCAAGCTGCATTGACGACACGCCAAGGTCGAGAACCACGCCATCAAGACCTTGGGCATATTCGTCCATGCGGGAAAACACGCCCTGCACCATCTCGATCCGGTCGCCATAGTCGCCCACCCAGGGCGCGGCCATCTCGAAGGCCAGCGGATCGCGGTCAACCCCGATCACCTTGTCGGCGCCTGCGTCCAGCAGGCCACGGGTATAGCCGCCCGCCCCGAAGGTGCCATCAAGCCATGTGCCGTGGATCGGGGCGCAGGTTTTCAGGATGGGGGTCAGGAGTACGGGGATATGTGGCTGTTCGGCCCCCATCTCAGTCCAAGTCCCCGTCGAGATAGATCGAAGGATCGGCATCCGGGTCGAAGCCGTCTTCGTCCAGTTCGTCTATCGACGCGTCATAGGCCTCGGGCTGCCAGATTTCGAAGGTGTCGCCAGAGGCGACAAACCGGGCCATGCCATCAAGGCCGATCTTCTCGCGCAGCTTTGCCGGCAGGACAATGCGGCCGGTGTCATCGACCACGATCTCGACCGACTGCGCCGAGTAGAGGCGTTCCATCGCCTTACGCTTGGCCGAACCGCGTGGGAATTTGGAAATCTTTTCATCGACTTCATCCATCGCCTCGATGGTAAAGCCTTCGATGTAGTCGCGGGTCGCCCCGCCGTAGACAAGGATCAGGCGCGGCGGAAGGCCGTCGGTCCAGTCGGGGTCACAGCTTTCGATCACACGACGAAAGGAGGCCGGGATAGACACCCTGCCCTTCGTGTCGACCTTGTGGTCGCTTTCGCCTCTGAACCTGCGTGCCACTGCCTGCTGGCCCTTCTCTACCTGTCCCCGGTTACCTGTTACGTGACCCCTTAGACGGGAAACGGCGGATTGATCTGCTGCCACTGATCAATCCGCCGCCCTCGTCCCGTCTAGCGGGGTGTCCAGCTGCGCGCGCCACCTGGGGGGATGTCTGCTCGCCCGCGCGCCGGATCTCTTGGTTCGATGAAAGCGGGGCCTGTATGAAACCTGACTTGGGATTTTCTTTGGGGTCTTTGTCGCCCCTTTTGATTTCCCGTCCTCATCGTGTGATTAAGGAATGACATGGGAAAGCATGGGAATCAACTGAAAAGTTTGGGAATTTTTCCGAGACTCCCCCAGAATCGGGGCGCGATCCGACGATAGATTGCCGAGATTAGAGTCTCAACACACCATATTTGGTGCATGAATCTCAGATAACTACCCAATATGCCAAAATCAGGAAAGCAGCGCAGACCGTCCCATGAATTCCCAAAAATCTTGATGAGCTGAAATTTTCCACCCCAAAGCGCCCCTGAAACAGGGCCGCAGACACGAATTCCCATGCTGGACCAAGGTGATTCGCGGCACTCACCCTGCCAGAAGACCGGCTTCACCCATGATTTCCCATAACACCCATCAAAATCGGGCGACCGTCCCATGACGTCCCAAAATCACCCCCCAAACGAAAACGGCCCGCAGTATCGCGGGCCGTGGGGGTCAGGAGATATCGCCCTGGTAGATACCAAGCTCGTGCCGTCGCTTGTGGAACCTCTCGACCCGATCGACGATCTTGTCGTCGGCGGTGGCGATCACGAAACTCAAGAGCGTTTCCAGCAAGGCGATGGTCGAGACCGAGGACGGGAAGAACTGCGGCGTGTCTGCGGCCACGACAAACCCGTGATCGGCATTGCGCACGATGGGCGAGGCCGGAGAGTCGGAGATGCCAACAATCTTCATCCCCTGCTCGCGTGCAACCTGCATCGCCTCAACCACTTCGCGGCGATAGGGATGGCAAGTGATAGCAATCAGCACGTCCCGTTCATCAGCCCAGGCGATGTCATCCACCGGCGTAGAGCCCGGGCGCGGGATGGCGTGGAACTGCACCATGCCAGTGCGGGCCAGATAGGTGAAGTTGCGGGCGTTGGCATTGTTGACCCCCACCCCAAGCGTATAGACGCTGCGCGACTCCCACAGGGTTTTGGCGGCGGCGTGCAGCGCGGCCTCGTCAATCCCGGCAAAGGTATCCTCGACATTCTGAAGCGCGGCCGAGACCATATCGGCATAAAGCCCGCCCAGCGCGCCGTTCTTGCGGGTGTCCTGCAACCATCGCGCGCGGTCCGGGAAAGAGGCCTGCCCGTTGCGGATCGCCTCGCGGAAGGGTTCGCGGAAATCCTCGTAGCCTTCAAACCCCACCTGCCGCGCCATACGCACCACCGTGTTGGGCTTCACATTCGCCGCCTCAGCAATCTCGCGCACCGTCGATACACCAACGTCACGCGGGTTCTCGAGCACGTAGCGCGCCGCCTTCTGAGCTTCGGGTGTGAGGGCGTCCCACTCCGAACTGAGGCGGTTCAGAACTGCGTCGGATACATTTGTATCATTCATTGTTGACCTTGGTACATATGATTGAATAACGTCTCCATCAGACACGCAAACACGGACAGGATCAAGGCCATGTCAGATTCTCTCGTTGCCGATACCAGGAACGGCGCGGCAGACATTCCCGCAACCATGAAAGCAATGGTGCTCATGGGTCACGGCGGGCTGGATCAATACCACTGGAAAGAAGACTGGCCGACCCCGACAGCCGCACCCGGCGAGGTGCTGGTCAAGGTAGGCGCCTGCGGCCTCAACAACACCGATGTGAACACGCGCTCGGGCTGGTATTCCAAGGCCGTGGACGAAGCCACCACTGGCGGCGCCTTTGACGAGGTCAACGAGGAAGACCCCACCTGGGGGGGCCGCCCCCTCACCTTTCCACGCATCCAGGGCGCGGACGTCTGCGGCGTTATCGTCGCCGTGGGCGACGGCGTTGACCCGGCGCGCATCGGCGAACGCGTCATTACCGACAACTGGCTGCGCGATCCCGAAGACCCGACCAACATGGACAAGACCGGCTACTACGGATCGGAATGCGATGGCGGCTATGCTGAATACACCACCATTCCCGCGACCAATGTCATTGCCGTGAAATCCGATCTTTCGGACGCGGAACTGGCCACCTTTTCCTGCTCCTATTCGACCGCCGAAGGCATGCTGACCCGCGCCAATGTCTGCGCCAAGGACACTGTGCTGGTGCCCGGTGCATCGGGCGGTGTTGGCGGCGCATTGGTGCAACTGGCCAAACGCCGGGGCGCGCGGGTGATCGCGCTGGCCTCGGAAGCCAAACATGACGATGTGGCCAAGCTTGGACCCGATCGCATCCTGCCGCGCGGCCCCGAAGACCTGCGCGCCGCGCTTGGCGACGAGAAGATCACCGTGGTGGCCGATGTCGTTGGCGGCGATTACTGGCCCAAGCTGATCGACATCCTTGAACGTGGTGGCCGCTACACCTGTTCCGGAGCGATTGCAGGCCCGATGGTCGACTTCGATCTGCGCACCTTCTATCTGCGTGACCTGACCTTTACCGGCTCGACCGTGATCGACCCAGTGGTGACGGAGAACCTCGTGAAATACATCGAGGCGGGCGAGATCAAACCGGCGCTGGCCGCGACCTACCCGCTTGCCGAACTGCGCGAGGCACAGGCCGCGTTCATCGAAAAAGCCCACACCGGCAACATCGTGGTCATGCCATGACCGGGCTGGATCGTGTTTTGGCCGCCGCGAAATCCCTTTTTGCGGCGCATCCCGACATGCAGGCCTTTGTCGACTGGCCGGATGACACACCCAGCACCGGCAAGATGATGCGCCATATCCCGGCGACCGACATTGTCGCAGCATTTGACCGTGCTGGAACGGACAGCACCCAGCCCCTGGTCAACGCGATCAGGGCGGCGGCGCAGGATGGCTACTGGATTCGCACCTACACCGAGGAAGAGGTCGGCGCGCATTTCCGCGAAAACTATGGCTATTTCGAACTGGTCGGCCCGACAGGGCATTTCCAGAGCGACAGCCTTCGCGCCTATGTCGCCTACTGGGGGCCGGGGCTGAACTATGACTGGCACCGCCACGAGGCCGAAGAGCTTTATGTCTGCCTTGCCGGCGGCGCGACCTTCCATGCCGAGGGGCGCGAACCGGTAAACTTGGCGGCGGGCGAAACACTGTTCCACGCAACCAACCAGAGCCATGCCATGGTCACCACAGATCAGCCGATCCTGACCCTTGTTCTGTGGCGCGGGGCCGGTCTGGCGGGGCTGCCAAAGATGGATGCGGCATGAAGATCAAACGGATTGAGGCCTATCAGGTCGACCTGCCCTATGCCGGTGGCGTCTACCGCCTGTCGGGGGGCCGCACCTACGAGAGTTTCGACGCGACCTTCGTGCGGATCGTCACCGACACCGGCCTCGATGGCTGGGGCGAAAGCACGCCGTTCGGCAGCACCTATATCGCCGCCCATGCCCGTGGCGTACGCGCAGGCCTTGAGGAATTGGCCCCTGCCGTTCTGGGCATGGACCCCCGTCAGTTGGACCGGATCAATGACGCGATGGACATGGCGCTGATGGGGCACCATCACGCCAAGACGCCGATCGACGTGGCCTGCTGGGACGTGTTCGGCAAGGCGGCGGGCATGCCGGTCTGTGACCTGCTGGGCGGGCGCATTCCCGGCAAGGTCGCGATGATCTCGTCGATTGGCAGCGACACCCCCGAGGCCATGCGGGCCAACGTGGCACGCCATCGCGAGATGGGGTTCATGGGGCATTCGGTGAAGATCGGTGCCGAGGAGGCAGAGGGCGGCCCGATGATCGACGCCGAGCGCATCCAGGCCTGTCTGGCAGATCGTCGCCCCGGAGAATGGTTTCTGGCCGATGCCAACAACGGCATGACGCCGGAACATGCGCTGCGGCTGTTGTCCCTGCTGCCAGAGGGTCTTGATTTCGTGCTGGAAGCGCCCTGCCCCACATGGCGCGAAACCCTTTCGCTGCGCCAGCGATGCCGCGTGCCGATCCTGCTGGATGAACTGGTCCAGAGCGAGGAAGACATCATCCACGCGATTGATCGTGATGCCTGTGACGGTGTCGGCCTCAAGATCTCGAAACAGGGCGGGCTGACCCGCACGCGCCGCCAGCGCGAGATTGCCCGCGCGGCGGGCCTCGTGGCCTCGGTGCAGGACACCACCGGATCGGACATCGCCTTTGCCGCGATCCTGCACATGGCGCAATCCACGCCGCGCCACATGCTGCGGCAGGCGCTGGACACGCGGTCGATGGTGTCGGTGACAACCGCCGCCTTTGACGCGCCCCTGCAGGACGGCGGGGCCGAAGCGCCCGACGCCCCCGGCCTTGGCGTGACACCGGACATGGACGTGATGGGCGACCCGGTCGCCGTTTGGGAGGCATAGGCCATGAAGATCACCCGTATTCGCATCTACAAGACCCCGCTGCCCTATGTGGACGGGGCCTATGTTTGGGGGGCGGGAAATGCCATCGAGACGGCCATGGCCTCGGTCGTGGTGGTGGATACCGATGCGGGCCTTCAGGGCTGTGGGGAATTCACCCCCTGTGGCGAGAACTATATGGTGGCGCATTCCGAAGGGGTCGAGGCCTTTGCCCGACTGGCCGCACCGCGCCTTCTTGGCGAAGACCCCCGCCAGCTTTGGCGGATGGAACGGCTGATGGACAGCATCACGCAGGGTCACGGCTATGCCAAGGCCCCCTTTGATGCCGCCTTCTGGGACATTCTGGGCAAGGCCACGGACCAGCCGGTCTGGATGCTGATGGGGGGCAAGCTGACCGACGGCGCACCGATGTACCGCGTGGCACCGCAGAAATCGGTTCCCGAGACCATCAGGGAACTCGAAGCGCATCGGGCCAGCGGCTATCGCCAGTTCCAGATCAAGGTGGGCGGTGACTGGGTCACGGATATTGACCGCATTCGCCAGGCCGTGCCGCTTCTCAAACCGGGGGAAAAGGCGATGGCGGATGCCAACCAGGGATGGCGCGTCGACAACGCGATCCGCGTGGCCCGCGCCACCCGCGATCTCGACTTTATCCTCGAACAGCCCTGCCACACCTACGAGGAATGCCAGCAGGTGCGCCGCGTCGCCGAACAGCCGATGAAGCTCGATGAATGCGTGACCGGCATCCAGATGGCACGCCGCATTGTGGAGGATCGCGGCGCAGAGATCTGCTGTCTGAAAATCTCGAACCTTGGGGGATTGTCCAAGGCCCGCCGGGTGCGTGATTTCCTGATTGATCATGGCATTCCGGTGATCAGCGAAGACACATGGGGCGGCCAGATCACCTCTTCAGCGGTGGCGCATTTCGCGACCTCGACCCCCGAAGAGATGCTGCAAAACACCACCGACCTGCACCACTACGTGACCCGCAGCACGGGAATCGGCGGCCCGTCGGTGAAGAACGGCAAGCTATATGCACCGGATACGCCGGGTCTTGGTGTCACGCCGGACTTTGAAAGCCTTGGCGCGCCGGTCGCCACCTACGAGGCTTAACGCGGCAAAAATTCCCATAAAAACAAAGGCATTGGGCGACGCACCGCAGGTTGCCTGATGCCGCCCCCTCGCCACACAAGGCAGGATCTTGCCAAGAATCCATTGGCGCGGCAGGCAAGCTGGCGTATCCTTGGGACAAGAACAACAAGACGGGCAGTCGGGGGACAGCATGACACTGCACCTCAACAAACCAAAGCCAATTGCCATGCAATCGGCACGCAAGACCGACCTGCGAAGCCAATTCGGGGCGCTGGTCTACCGCGTGCACAAGGACCGCACCCAGGTTCTGATGATCACCAGCCGCCAGACCCGGCGCTGGATCATCCCCAAGGGCTGGCCGATGTCGGGCCTGACCCCGGCCGAAGCCGCCGCACAGGAAGCCTGGGAAGAGGCCGGCGTGAAGGGTGTGGCGCATTACGCGCCCATCGGTCTTTACACCTATGCCAAGGAAATCAAGACACGCGGCGGCAAGATGATGATGCCGGTGATGGTCACGGTCTACCCGCTCGAAGCCACCAAGGTCGCCGACAAGTTTCCCGAACGCGGCGAACGCCGTCGCAAGTGGATGCGCCCCAAGAAGGCGGCAGCAATGGTGCGCGAGCCGGAACTTGCCCAGATCCTGCGCAAATTCGACGCGCGCCACCTGCGATGATCCATTTGGCTTGATCGCCCCCCTGCCCGACATTATCTTTGTCAGACGGCCACGATACGGCCGGTCAACTTCGGGCAGCCATGATCCAGTACACGCTCAAATGCAGCAAGGACCACAAGTTCGACAGCTGGTTCCAGTCGGCAGAGGCTTTTGACAAGCTGAAAGCGGCCGGCATGGTGGCCTGTGCCGTCTGCGGGGATATGCAGGTGGAAAAGGCGATCATGGCCCCGCGTGTGCGCCCCGCCCGCAAGGCCGCGGCAAAGCCTGCACAGGAAGCCAGGCAAGAGGCCGCACCGGCCCCGCTGAGCGGCCCCAAGACCGAAATGGAAACCGCGCTGGCCGAATTCCGCAAACAGGTCGAGGCCAATTCGGACTATGTCGGCGGCAATTTCGCCGAGGAAGCCCGCGCGATGCACCTAGGCGACGCGCCGGAACGCGCGATCTATGGCGAGGCCAAGCCGGACGAGGCCAAGGCGCTGATCGAAGATGGCATCCCGGTGGCCCCGCTGCCGTTCCGTCCGGGCCGCAAAAGCAACTAAACCCTACACCTGATTGTCGCTTCGTGGTTAAGCTGCGGGAGATCTCGTTTCGAGTCTCCGCAGGAAGGAACCGCACATGCATGTTGTCATCACAGGCGCGAACCGTGGCATCGGACAGGCTCTGGAAAGCCGCTATCGCGCCGCCGGCCACGAGGTTACCGGCACCTCCCGCGCGGGCGGCGAATTCCTGACACTGGATGTCACCAACAAGGCCGATCACGCGGCGATGGCCCAGACACTCGACAGCCGTCCGGTTGATTTGTTGGTCTGCAACGCCGGGGTGTACTTCGACAAGCACGAGAGTCTGGCTGATGGCTATCCGCCCGAGATGTGGGCCGAGACCATGGCGGCCAATGTCACTGGGGTGTTCCTCACGGTGCAGAACCTCTTGCCGAACCTGCAGCTCTCGAAGGCCCCGAAGATCGCGATCATCTCGAGCCAGATGGCCTCGCAAGAGCGCGCGCCGGGCGGCTCATATATCTACCGCGCGTCAAAGGCCGCGGCCCTGAACCTGGGGCGCAACCTCGCAACCGATCTGGCCCATATCGGCATCGCCGTGGGGATCTATCACCCCGGCTGGGTCAAGACCGACATGGGCACCGAAGCCGCAGACATCACGGTCGATGAAAGCGCCGACGGGTTGGTGCGGCGGTTCGATGAACTCGACCTTGAGACCACCGGCTGTTTCCGCACCTGGGACGGGCGCGATCACGCCTTTTGAGGCGATAACGGTAAATATCCAAAATATTGGCCGGTTTTCCGCGAAAGAAACCTACGTGGCCGCGACTTTTAGCGCAATCATTGCACCCACGGCCCCAACTGCGCTTGCCACCCTGACGGCATCCGCGTAAACCGCCCGTCAATCAAAGACCAAGGGAAGATCAATGCCCGTTCTCGTGATGAAATTCGGCGGCACCTCCGTCGCCAACCTGGACCGCATCAAACGCGCCGCCAAGCGCATCGGTGTCGAGGTGGCTAAGGGCTATGACGTCATCGTCATCGTCTCGGCCATGTCCGGCAAGACCAACGAACTGGTCGGCTGGGTCAATGAAACCTCGCCGCTGTTCGATGCCCGCGAATACGACGCTGTCGTCTCTTCGGGGGAAAACGTGACCGCCGGCCTGATGGCGCTGACCCTGCAGGAAATGAACGTGCCCGCACGCAGCTGGCAGGGCTGGCAGGTGCCGGTCATGACCACCTCGGCGCACAGCCAGGCACGGATCGAAGACATCCCGCCGGCCAACATCATGGCCAAGTTCGACGAAGGCATGAAAGTGGCCGTGGTCGCCGGTTTCCAGGGCATCAGCCCCGAAGGCCGCATCACCACGCTGGGCCGTGGTGGTTCGGACACCACCGCCGTGGCCTTTGCCGCCGCATTCGGTGCGGAACGCTGTGACATCTACACCGACGTGGACGGGGTCTATACCACCGATCCGCGTATCTGTGAAAAGGCCCGCAAACTTGACAAGATCGCCTTTGAAGAGATGCTGGAACTGGCCTCTCTCGGTGCCAAGGTCCTGCAGACCCGCTCGGTCGAACTGGCCATGCGCTACAAGGTCAAGCTGCGCGTCCTGAGCTCATTTGAAGAACAATCCGACGAAGCAGGCACCCTGGTCTGCGATGAGGAGGAAATCATGGAATCCAACGTCGTCTCCGGTGTCGCCTACTCGCGCGACGAAGCCAAAATGACCCTGGTCTCGGTTGCCGACCGTCCGGGCATCGCCTCGATCATCTTCGGCAAGCTGTCGGATGCCGGCGTGAACGTCGACATGATCGTTCAGAACATCTCGGATGAAGGCCGCACCGACATGACCTTCTCGCTGCCGACCGATCAGGTGGGCCGCGCCGAAAAGGCCATGAACGAGATCAAGGGCCAGGAACTGAACTACGAAGAGCTCGTGACCGACCTCGACGTATGCAAGGTTTCGGTTGTAGGCATCGGCATGCGCTCTCAATCAGGGGTTGCAGCCAAGATGTTCAAGGTGCTGTCGGACGAGGGCATCAACATTAAGGTCATTACGACATCGGAAATCAAAATTTCCGTGCTTGTAGACCGGAAATACATGGAACTTGCCGTCCAAGCCCTGCATGATGCTTTCGAACTAGAGAAAGCTGCCTGAGGCATGACGCGATTTGCGTGTGCCTGCCGGTGGTGGGCACACGAAAGAGCGGACACCTATGTCTGAAAGAACCGAAACCGAAAGCCGCAAGCTGCTTGGCCGCTTGCGAGAAGTTCTGGCCGAAAGCAGTGCTGGCCAGGCCCGCTTAGATCGGATCACCCACCTCATTGCATCCTCCATGGGCACCGAAGTGTGCTCGATCTACCTGTTCCGCGATGAGGAAACGCTCGAACTCTGCGCCACCGAAGGTTTGAACCCGGAATCGGTTCACCAGACCCGCCTGCGCATTGGCGAAGGCCTTGTCGGTCGCGTCGCCAAGACCTCGCGCATCGTCAACACCGCTGACGCCCCTTCGGCCAGGGGCTTCCGCTACATGCCGGAAACCGGGGAAGAGATTTTCTCGTCCTTCTGCGGTGTCCCGATCCAACGGCTTGGCGAAAACCTCGGCGTTCTGGTCGTGCAGTCGAAAGAAGCCCGCGATTTCTCGCTGGACGAAACCTATGCCCTCGAAGTGGTGGCCATGGTTCTGGCCGAGATGACCGAGCTTGGCGCCTTTCTTGGCGACAATGCCGCGATGCAGGCCCGCCACCACCAGTCTGTGATGTTCCGCGGTGGCAGCGCGCAGGAAGGCGCCGCCGAAGGCCATGTCTGGCTGCACGAGCCGCGCGTCGTGGTCACCAACCCGATTGCCGAAGACCCCGAGGTCGAATTGCAGCGCCTGCACGAGGCCGTGGACCAACTGCGCGTCGGCGTCGACAAGATGCTGGATGGTGCCGCCGGGGGCGACAAGGAACAGCTCCAGGTGCTCGAAGCCTACCGGATGTTCGCCAACTCCAAGGGCTGGATGCGGCGCATGGAACATGACATCGCCGGCGGGCTTTCCGCCGAGGCCGCGGTCGAGAAGGAACAGACCACCGCTCGCACCCGCATGGAGCAGGTGACCGACGCCTACCTGCGCGAACGGTTGCATGATCTTGATGACCTCTCCAACCGCCTGCTGCGCATCCTGACCGGACAGGGCAGCGAGACCGGTGCCGAACTGCCCACCGATCCGATCCTGATCGCCCGCAACATCGGACCGGCGGAACTGCTGGAATATGGCCGGGGCCTAAAGGGCATCGTGCTGGAAGAAGGCTCGGTCGGCAGCCACGCCGCGATTGTTGCCCGCGCGCTGGCGATCCCGCTGGTGATCCACGCCGACCGCATCACCACCGAAGCCCTGAACGGCGACCACATTATGGTGGATGGCGATCATGGCACGGTTCACCTGCGTCCCGACGAAACCGTGGTCACCGCCTTCCGCGACAAGATCGCGATGCAGGCCCAGGCCCAGCAGCGCTATGCCTCGATCCGCGACAAGACCGCGACGACGCTGGACGGTGTCACCATCGGGCTGCACATGAACGCGGGCCTCATGGCCGATCTGCCCAGCCTCGACAATTCGGGTGCCGAGGGGGTTGGCCTATTCCGTACAGAACTCCAGTTCCTGATCCGCAACCAGATGCCGAAACGCACGGAACTGGCGCAGCTCTACAGCCGCGTCATGGACGCCGCCCACGGCAAACGCGTGGTGTTCCGCACCCTCGACATCGGCTCGGACAAGGTACTGCCCTACATGGCGCCACAGGAAGAACCGAACCCGGCGCTTGGCTGGCGCGCGATCCGCGTCGGTCTCGACAAACCGGGCGTGATGCGGATGCAGCTGCAAGCCCTGCTGCGGGCCGCCAACGGACGCCCGCTTTCGGTGATGTTCCCCTTCATCGCCCAGTACGAAGAATACACCAAAGCGCTGGAAGAAATGGAAAAAGCCAAGGAACGCGAACGCGTTCTCGGCCATCCGCTGCCGGAAACCCTCGAGATCGGCGCCATGCTGGAAACGCCCTCGCTTGGCTTTGCGCCGCAGAAATTCTTCGAAGAAGTGGGCTTCCTGTCAATCGGCGGTAACGATCTCAAACAGTTCTTCTTTGCCGCCGACCGCGAGAACGAACGGGTACGGCGGCGCTATGATACGCTGAACGTCAGCTTCCTGACCTTCCTCGAAGGCATCGTGAACCGCTGCAACAGCACCTCGACCAAAACCCCGCTCAGCTTCTGCGGCGAGGATGCCGGCCGCCCCATCGAAGCACTCTGCCTTGCCGCCATGGGCCTGCGCACCCTGTCGATGCGCCCGGCCTCGATCGGTCCGGTGAAATCTCTTCTGCGCCGGTCGAACCTCTCCGAGGTGCGCCAGGTGATCGTCGAAGCCCGCGAGCGCGGCGACCAGTCGGTCCGCCCGGCCGTAATGGATTACCTGCGCGGCCAGAGCTGATTTTCCGCCTCCGGCGGGAGTATTTGCGGTGCATTGAAGCCGGGGGTGCCTGCCCGGCCTTACCGCTTGGCTATCGGATTTATCCGGACAGGGCTTCAACGCACGCGCCCATCGGCTCTCCAGCCTGTGACGCCCTCCAAGGGTAGCCACGCACAGTAAAGAGTGCCTTAATCTTCAATGCACGAAAAATACTCCCGCCGGAGGCATCCGGCAGGGCGATCAGGCGACGCGGTCCGAGGTCAGTTGCGGCGCCATCCGCGCACGCAGGGCCGCCACCAGCGCGTCGTGATCCTCGCCGCTGTCGATGGCCAGTTTGCGCAATCCGAAATGCACCTGTGAAATGTCGCGATAATAGCTGACATAGGCCCAGTTCACCGCCGCGCCCGCAGCAGCGCCAAAAAGCGGCACCGCCTGCGTTGCCAGCTTCTGGCCCAGCACCGCCGCCAGCTTCGGGGTGATCTTGACGATCAATGTCTGCATCGCGCCGCTGGTCAAGGCAAGGCGGGCACTGACAAAGGACATGTCGGCCCCGTCATCGCGTGCCAGCGGACCTGCCGCGCCGAACACCTGCACGCAGTCGAACTGCACATTCTCGGAAGCGGGATCAAAGCCAAGCTGCGCCGCTTCACGCTGGATCACCCGCAAAAGCAGCGTGATCGTCACCGGGATCTCGGCCAGGGCGGTGGGGGTGCCTCCGACCCCACCTGCCGCGCCCAGCACGCCGGCCATTGCGCCGTTCAGCCAGCCTCTGTCATCGCCAATCAGCCCACGGGAGGAATGGGCAAGCTTCATGGCGCGCATCAGGGCCCGCTCGGTCGTGCCGGCCAGCTGGTCCTTGACCGAGCGCGGCAGGCTGTCGAACATCCCTTCTCCCGCGCCGCCCAGCGCATTCAGCACGTCCAGTCCTATGCTGCTTGCGCCACGGTAAGTCTTGGCAAGGCGGTCGAGTTCAGCGTCCACCTCGGAGGGGTGAACGACGCGGCTTGGGGGCATGTCCAACGGTCGGGTCATACATTAGCGATTGGGAGCGCGGCGCGCGAGATCAAGGGCCAGCGACGGAAACCACATCCCCACGCACCCCGTCCCAGGCACCTTCGGTCAGCTCATAGCCCAGAACCCGCTCCGGATTGGTGGGCGGCGGCATGACCACGCCATCGAGTTTGTTAAAGCCGAACCGCGTGTAATAGGGCGCATCCCCCACCAGCAGAACCCGCTGCCATCCAAGCGGCCTGGCCAGCTCGAGGCTCTCGCGGATCAGGAAACCACCAAGCCCCTCGCCCTGCCGCGTCGGGTGGACGGCGACCGGCCCGAGCAGCAGAACATCGTGGCCGTCGATGCGCACCGGCCAATAGCGGATCGCCCCGCCAAGGATGCCATCATCATCGCGCGCAACCAGCGAAAGCCCCGCAACCGGTGGCACGCCATCGCGCAGGCGGTAGGACGACAGCGCCTCACGACCCGGTGCAAAGCACAGGTCATAGAGGGCTTCGACCTCCCACCAGTCCGTGTCTTTTTCCACTGTCAGCCGAAGCACTTGCCCTGCCCCACGTCTTTTTCGTGGAAACCGCCCTAGCACGAGGTTAGGCATGGTTCAAACCCAACAGGAGCGTTTTCAATGTTCTATCGTCCCGAAGAGGGCCACGGCCTGCCGCACAACCCGTTCAACGCGCTGATCGCGCCACGCCCGATTGCCTGGGTCTCGACCCGCGATGGCGATGGTGTCGCCAACCTTGCGCCCTATTCCTTCTTCAACGGCACCGCCTATGTGCCGCCGCAGATCATGTTTGCCAGCACCGGGGCCAAGCCGGATCAGGACAACACCAAGGACACGCTCGCCAATATCCGCGCCACTGGCGTGTTCTGTATCAACATCGTCGAAGAGGCGATGAAGGATGCGATGAACGTCTCGACCACGGGCTTTGACAAGGATGTTGACGAGTTCGAGCGCGCGGGGCTGACGGCGGCGCCATGCGACACCATCGAGTGCCCGCGTCTGGACGGCGCTCCGGCAAGCCTTGAATGCAAGGTCACCCAGATCGTGCAATTGCCCGGCGCGGCAAACTACGTGGTGCATGGCGAGGTGATCGGCATTCACCTGCGCGACAACTGCATCGTTGATGGCCGCTTCGATGTTTCCACCTTCCGCCCGTTGGCGCGTCTTGGCTATCGCGACTATTCGGTGGTCGACAATGTCTTTGAACTGAAACGTCCCGACGACTGACCTTTGCCCTGAAATGTGATAGTCTCCGGCCATATTCAAAGGTCGGAGACCTCAGATGATTACCATACGATTTGGCGGAAATGTTTACGGCTGGCCCACGGGCGCCCTTTTTCATTTTTCTTTCCTAGAACGGAACCCCGACCTGCAAAGCGGCACGGCCACGCAGGCGATTTTCACGGATGATACGCGCACTTACACGGTGACGGGCACGGGGTTCACCTATGGTTACGTGGACGGCAAGCAAGGGCTGACGGGCGGCACGATCACCGATATCGCGGCCGAGGGGAACGGGTTTTTCCTGGTGGGAATCGCCATGTCGATCCCGGTCGCCGATTTCCGCGCTGCGGTGGTGGCCGAACAGGGAGGCACGGTGGATGCGCTGGAAACCCTCTTCATGGCGCAGCCCATGACCTATAACGGCAGCGTCTTTCAGGACCGCTTTCTTGGCAACGAAACCTCGTTCGACAACGTGCCCTTGGTGTTTGACAACGACGACATCGTCTATCTGAACGGCTGGCACGATCACTTCAACCTTGGGGCGGGCGATGACTATGGCGAAGGCGGTGGCGGGCGCGACACCCTCTTCGGCAAGGACGGCGACGATACCCTTGATGGCGGCGAACAACCCGATCTGCTGCGCGGTGGCCGCGGCATGGATTCGCTGATCGGTGGTCAGGGGCGTGACACGCTGCGCGGCGGCGGAGGTGATGACATCCTTGAAGGCGGCGGCGAACAGGATCGCCTACGCGGCGGGCATGGCGATGACACGCTGACCGGCGGAGACGGCAACGATGTCTTCATCTTCGGCAAGAACGGCGGGTTCGCCCTGCCCGGTACCAGCCACGGCAATGACGTGATCACCGATTTCACCATCGGCGAAGACCGCGTTCGCATCCTGAGTGAGACGCTGACCGCCAGCATGCGGCAGGACGGAGATGATGTGCTGCTGACATGGGAACGCGGCACGGTGCGGATCGAAGATGTGTTGCTCGAAAATCTCGACACCGATGACTTCCTGGTTGTGCCGATCCTCTGACCGCCCGAGCGGCCAAGCCTCTGAGACACTTTGCAAACTCGTGCCTCCCGCGGCACGCTGGTAGACTCCCTGCGACCAATCAAGGGAACATAGCCATGCGAAGAACGGCCCTCCTGCTGTCTGCCCTATGCCTTGCCGCCACCGCGCAGGCCGAGGAAAGCGAGCCCATTGCCACCGTCATCGAAGACCGCTGTTCGCACTGTCACGGTGACGACGGCCAGGCCTCCAGCCGGTTCTATCCCCGCCTCGCCGCGCAGAACCGGGTCTACCTGGCAAAACAGCTGCGGAACTTTCGCGACGGCAGCCGCGCCAGCGACGTGATGAACGATATGGCCGTAGACCTGAGCGACGCGCAGATCGAAGCCCTCGCCGCGTTTTTCAGCACACAGCCGGTCAAGGCACACCGGGTGCGGACCTCAAAGAAATCGCTCGAAGCGGTCGGCGCCTATATCTACCACGAAGGCAACGAATACTCGCAGATCCCTCCATGCAGTGACTGTCACGGAGAAACCGCGGCCGGAGACGAGGTTTTGCCCCGCCTCGCGGGTCAGCACCGGCATTACATGGTCGAACAGTTGCAGGCCTTTGGCGAACGCACCCGCACCAACGACAATGCCATCATGCACTCGATCGCCAGCAAGTTGACAGAGCTCGAGATCAACGCAGTTTCGCTTTATGTCAGCGGATTAAAAGACTGATCGCCCAACCAGACACGAAAAAGCCCCGCCACTTTCGGCGGGGCTTTTTTGTTTTTCAGGCTTGGGTCAGTGACCACCAAGGATGCCCGTGCGCACCGTGTAGTCGACCGCGACTTCATACTCGGGGTCGTCCTCGCTATCGACCATGAGGTGGCCAGCACGGGTCAGCAGTTGGTGACAGTCGCGGCTCAGGTGGCGCAGCACAACCTGCTTGCCAGCGGCCTCATACTTGGCCGCCACGGCCTCGATCGCCTGCAAGGCTGACTGGTCGGCAACGCGGCTGTCCTTGAAGTCGACAATCACGTGCTCGGGGTCATGGGCCACGTCGAACAGTTCGATGAACCCGTCGGACGAGCCAAAGAACAGCGGCCCCTGGATTTCATAGACCTTGGCACCCGGATCGCTTTCGCTGTCACGGGTGACGGCGTGAATGCGGCGGGCATTCTGCCATGCGTAGGCGAGCGCCGAAACGATCACACCGACAACCACGGCCACGGCAAGGTCTTCCATCACGGTGACCACGGTCACCAGCACGATGACAAAGGCATCGATCAGCGGCACACGGCGCATGATCTTGAACGAGTTCCACGCGAAGGTGCCGATCACCACCATGAACATCACGCCCACAAGGGCTGCCAGCGGGATCTGTTCGATCAGCGGCGAAGCGACAACGATGAACAGCAACAGGAACAGCGCGGCGGTGATGCCTGCGATACGGGTCCGACCGCCGGATTTCACGTTGATCATCGACTGGCCGATCATGGCACAGCCGCCCATGCCACCGAAGAAACCGGTCAGGATGTTCGAAGCACCCTGCGCGATACATTCCTGGCTGGCGCCACCACGCTTGCCGGTCATTTCGCCAACAAGGTTCAGGGTCAGCAGGCTTTCGATCAGGCCGATGGCGGCAAGAATCACGGCATAGGGCAGGATGATCTTCAGCGTTTCAAAGTTGAACGGGGCCAGCATGGCCGGCGGGTAGATGCCCTCGCCCTCGCCAAAGGGGATGTGGAAGCTGGGCAGGCTGCCCTTGATCGAGGCCATGTCGCCAACGGTGGGGACATCAATGCCAAAACCGATCACCACCAGCGCGGTGACACCAATCCCGGCCAGCGGCGCGGGGATCAGCTTGGTGACCTTGGGCAGGCCCCAGATCACCAGCATGGTCAGACCCACAAGGCCAAGCATGGCGTAAAGCTGCGTGCCTTGCAGGTAACCACCAGCGGCGCTGTCAGGGTCCTGGAACTGGGTCAGCTGCGCGAGGAAGATCACGATCGCCAGACCGTTCACAAAGCCAAGCATCACCGGGTGTGGCACAAGGCGGATGAACTTGCCCCAGTGCAGGGCACCCGCGATCACCTGAAGGATGCCCATCAGGATCACCGTGGCAAAGAGGTATTCCACCCCGTGTTCGGCCACGAGGGCCACCATGACCACGGCCAGTGCGCCGGTCGCGCCCGAGATCATGCCCGGACGGCCGCCGAAGACGGCGGTGACAAGACCGACAAGGAAGGCTGCATAGAGGCCGACCAGCGGGTGCACCCCGGCGACAAAGGCAAAGGCCACGGCCTCGGGAACAAGGGCAAGTGCCACGGTCAGGCCCGAAAGCACCTCGGTCTTGATGCGGCCCGCGGTGAACCCTTCGTCCTGCATGATCGAAAGGTTGGGCGGGGAAATGTTGTTGGCCAGCATGGCCAGCGCCGCGCGTTTCATGTTTCACCTGTTTTTGGGAAAGCGTTCGTTGCAGGCTCCCTAGCGAAAATACCCCTTTCGCACAAGGCCTGAGCCGCATGGCCGCCATGCAAGCGGCGGGCGGGGCCAAAGATTTGGGCAGCTTTTGCTTCACGCGGTCATCGCGGCAAGTTGAGTGGACGCTTGCGCTTGATTGCGAAAGATTGGCCGCATCCCCGAACACGAGGCCCCCGATGCGCTGGCTCCTGCCCCTTCTTCTTGCCGCTTCCCCTGCCCTTGCACAGGATTTGCAGGGCAATGACACCGCCGGAAACTGGCGGGTGACGCATCATGCAATCCACGACATCTGGAACGTGTTGTGTGATGAACGCGAGGAACAGGGCGCGCTCGTTCAGCGGTGCTACATCCGCTATGTCGATGTCTTCTCTCCCCGCCCGAAATTCGGCGGCATGTTCCTGTTCGTGACACCAGAACCCAAGGTCGACTTCGGGCTTGAACCGGGCACCCTTTTCCTTCCGGGCGACTTCCGGATCGAAAACGGCGGCACCGTGACCTGGCAGACCAACCGCCCCGGCTGCCTGACCGGCCTGTCCTGCACGTTTGAGGCCGAAGATGCCGAGACCCTTTTGCAGCGGATGCAGGACGGCGGCGAGATGCGCTTTACCTTTCGCGACCGGCACGGGCAGGCCCAGGATCTGAGCTGGCCGCTTGTCGGATTCCCTGCCGCTCTGGCGGACTATCGGGCGGAACTGGGCAAACGCGGGCTTCTGGATGGGTGAAATCGCCACCTCCGTAATACCGACGTAAAACCGACGCGATACAGACAGGCATTTTTCCCGGCTTTTCCCCCGCCCCAAGTTGCAAATCGGCAGGTGACAGGCCAAGACTGGGCGCAACAGATTATCCAACAGGAGCACCCCATGACCGAGACCATGATCGCCGTGATCGGCGGCTCAGGCATCTATGACATCGACGGGCTGGAAGACGCCAAGTGGACCGCCATCGACACCCCCTGGGGTGCCCCGTCCGACGAGGTGCTGACCGGCGTTCTGGACGGTGTGAAAATGGCCTTCCTGCCACGCCACGGGCGCGGCCACGTGCACACCCCGACCTCGGTTCCCTACCGTGCCAATATCGCCGCCCTGAAACAGATCGGCGTGACCGACGTGATCTCGATCTCGGCTGTGGGATCGTTCCGCGAACATATGGCGCCGGGCGATTTTGTTGTTGTAGATCAATTCATTGACCGCACCTTCGCGCGCGAGAAATCCTTCTTTGGCCCCGGACTCGTGGCGCATGTCAGCGTGGCTCACCCCACCTGCCCGCGCCTGTCGGATGCATGCGAAACCGCGGCCCGCGACGCCGGGATCACCGTGCATCGTGGCGGCACCTATCTGGCGATGGAAGGGCCGCAGTTCTCGTCGCTGGCCGAGTCGAAGATGTACCGCGAAAGCTGGGGCTGTGACGTGATCGGCATGACCAACATGCCCGAAGCCAAACTCGCCCGCGAAGCCGAGCTGTGCTATGCCTCGGTGGCGATGGTGACGGACTATGACAGCTGGCACCCCGAACACGGCGAAGTGGACGTGGCCGAGATCATCAAGACGCTGATGGGCAATGCCGACAAGGGCCGCAACCTCGTCCGCCGCCTCCCCACCCTCCTCGGCCAGGACCGCGCCCCCTGCGAACACGGCTGCGACCGCGCGCTGGAGTTTGCCATCCTGACCGCGCCGGATGCGCGTGACCCGGCGATGGTCGAAAAACTCTCTGCGATTGCGGGGCGGGTTCTGGGCTGAATTTTCCAGAAATTGTAAGGTTCCAAACGAAAACGGCCCGTGTGAACCACGGGCCGTTTTTCCTTGTTTCAGGGGCTCAGTCCGAGCCATTCTCTTTCATGAAGCCCCTGATAAAGCGCCGAATTTCCCTTGCGGCGCTGGTATCCATATCCTTGCAGAGTTCGACAAAGGCATCGCGTTCCGCCTTGTCCAAACGCAGCACCAGCTGGCTGTCCTTCTTTCCGGCCTTCTTGCCGTCTTTCTTGCCCATGCGTGAACCAACTGTCCCATCGGTATTGAATTATTAGTGAACCGAATGTATATACATAACATATACAAACGATACACTAATTTAGACGAGGCAGTTCAGAAAGGAAATGGAGAAATGAACCTTATTGCCGCGAAAACAATGCTCGTGCGCGATCGCATGGATTGGCACAAACCGCATCTCAACTGGATGTCGAACACGGTTTATCGCTTCCTGCGCCGCCGTAGCCAGTAATCCTGCGCCGATCCGCCCCTTGCGTCGGCGGGCGAAAGTCTTCAAAGGAATACCGTCATTTCCATGAGGGGTTCCGGACATGCGCAAGAGCAACGACGTCAAAGACTATATCCGCACCATCGTGGATTTCCCGCACGAAGGGATCATGTTCCGCGATGTGACCACCCTGTTCGCCGATCCGCGCGGGTTCCGGATGGCGATCGACCAGATGCTGCACCCCTTTGCTGGCGAGCGCATCGACAAGGTGATCGGTCTCGAGGCGCGTGGCTTTATTCTTGGCGGCGCGATTGCCCACCAGCTTTCGGTTGGCTTTGTGCCGATCCGCAAGAAGGGCAAACTGCCCGGCACCACGATTTCGCAGGAATACACGCTGGAATACGGCGAGGCGATCGTGGAAATCCACGACGATGCCATCCAGCCGGGTGAGAAGATCCTGGTTGTCGATGACCTGCTGGCCACTGGCGGCACAGCCGAGGCGGGCATCAAGCTGATCGAACGCCTGGGTGGCGAGATCATCGCCTGTTCCTTCATCATCGACCTGCCGGAACTGGGGGGGCGCAAAAAGCTCGAGGACATGGGGATGAATGTCTCGGTTCTCTGCGAGTTCGAGGGCCTGTAAAGGAAATCGCAAGATTTGCATGTCACCAAGACGGGGCCGTCAGGGAGGCGGCACTGCTTGCATGATCAGATGATCACCGCCCCGCGCCTTTTTCCGGCGCGGGGTGTTTTTCTTTGCTCAGCAAAAACCAGAAGGGTTGTAACAGCCTAGTCGCGCAGCACGGCACCGGGGTTCATGATGCCGTTGGGATCAAGCGCCGCCTTGATGGCGCGCATCGCCGCCACCTTGGTGGGATCGCCATACCGCGCCAGATCGCCGGTCTTGAGACGCCCGACCCCGTGTTCTGCGCTGAACGAGCCGCCGTATTCCTGAACCATGTCATGCACGAGATACTTGATCTCTTCGCGCTTGTTCAGGAACTCGCTGCGGCGGCGTCCACGTGGCGGGAAGACGTTGTAATGCAGGTTGCCATCGCCGAGGTGCCCGAAACAGTTGATCCGGAATTTCCCAAGGCTGGCAAGGCGTTCGCCCGCGCGGGGGATGAATTCGGGGATCACCGACAGGGGCAGCGCGATGTCGTGGCTGCTGATCGAGCCGATCCGTTTGTTGGCGACCGGAATGTGTTCACGCACCGACCAGAAGGCCGCGCGCTGTGCATCGCTCTGGGCGGTGAGGCCATCGGACAGAAGCCCCTCTTCCATGCCGGCAGCAAAGAGCGTTTCTAGGGCGGCATCCGCCCCCTTGGCCATGCCCAGTTCCACCAGCACCATCCACTCAGGCGGTCTCGGGAACGGCAGGCGGATATCCGGCAGGGTTTCGGCGATGAAGTCGAGCCCCTGACGGTGGATGAGTTCAAAGGCGCTGATCGCTTCGCCTGCGTAATCGCGGGCCAGAGCCAGCAGCTTCAAAGCGGCCTCGGGGTCTTTCACCACCATGAGCGCGGTGCCCACCGATGCGGGCCGTGGGGCGAGCTTGAGAGCGGCGGCGGTGATCACGCCCAGCGTACCCTCGGAGCCGACCAGCAGGCCACGCAGGTCATAGCCCGTGTTGTCCTTTCTGAGACGCGACAGGCCGTGCCAGATTTCACCGGTGGGCAGCACCGCCTCGAGACCAAGGCAGAGATCGCGGGTGTTGCCATAGCGCAGGACATTCACACCACCGGCGTTTGTCGCGAGGTTGCCGCCAATGCGGCAGGAGCCCTCGGCCGCGAGGGACAGGGGGAAGAGGCGGTCGACACCCTCGGCGGCGGCTTGAACATCCGACAGGATCGCGCCGGCCTCGGCGACGATGACGTTTTCCAGCGGGTGCACAGCGCGAATGCGGTTCATGCGTTCCAGCGACAGGATCAGCGGCGTGGGGCCGTTTTCCATGACCTGTCCGCCCACCAGACCTGTACCGCCGCCAAACGGCACGACCGGCACCTGCGCAGCGTTGCAGGCGCGCAGGATGGTGGCCACCTCAAGCGTGGTGCGCGGCAGGGCCAGAGTCTCCTTGCCGGAGCCGAAAAAGCGACCTCGGGGCTCTTCGATGTGGTGCGGCTGCGGGGCGCGCAAAGTGCCGTCCGGCAGTTGGGCGCGAAGATGGGCAAGAAGCGGTTCGGAAACGGATTTCAAGGTCATGCGGACACCTCTAGCACGCCTGAGTTTCCCGTCTAGGGGTCGCGTAAAAAGTGTGGAGCCAGAACATGGATCGTCGGTTGTCTCGGGAGGGTTTTGAGCGAGATTTCAAGCGCGGACTGGCCGTTGTTTTCGATGGTGTAGACATCGGACATGCCCGCGAGAAAGGCATCCAGCGTCCAGCCCTCGAACCAGTGCATCGGGATCACCACCCGCGCCTCGACCCGCCGCAGAACGCGCATCATGGTCGGCAGGTCCAGCGTCATGCCACCGTCAACGGCGGCCATCACCACGTCCATCCGCCCTATGGCGGCATATTGCGCGTCACTGGGTTCGTGATGCAGGTGGCCGAGGTGGGCAATGCAAAGCCCCCCGACCTCGAAAACGAAGATCGAATTGCCGTTCTCCTCGACCCCGCCAAAGCGCCGGATATCGGTGGGGACGTTGCGCACGAGCATGGTGCCAAGGTCGAGATGGTGATCCGCCGCATCGCCCAGATCATCCCAGCCCCGCAGGACATGGGGGATCGCCGGATCGGGATGTTCCGTCCAATGGGTGCCGTGGGCGTGGTTCATTGTCACCACGTCCGGCAGAAAGCGCGTGTTGCCGATGAAGCCGGTAAAGTCGGTCACGGCAGAGGTGCCGTCATGGGCCTGAATGAGAAAGGACGCATGGGCGATGTAGCTGATCCGCACGGAATTGCGGGGCAGCGAATCGCGAAACGACGCCTTGTGCAGGTATTCAAGCCCCGGTGCCTGCGCCAGGGCGATGCAATGGCTTGCGCGCCGGGTTTCGGACAGCGCCGGCGTGGCCAGGGTCAGAAGGACAAGAAGCAGGCGAAGCATGGCGATCTCCCTCGTGTTTCAGGGAGAACTATAGCGACAGATCAGGTTTTCAACAAAACCGGATGGATCAGGCCTGACCGACGAGGGTCCGCCCGCGCCGATCATTGCGCAACGCAGCATAGAGAACGTGGGTACGCCAGCGGCCGTTGATCTGGAGATAGCTTTGCGCCACGCCCTCGTACTTGAAGCCGGATTTCTCCAGAACCCCGCGCGAGGCCACGTTTTCCGGCAGGCAGGCGGCCTCGATCCGGCTGAGGTTCAGATGGGTAAAGGCGTGGTGCGAGACGGCCTCGATGGCCTCGCGCATGAACCCCTGGCGAACGAACTGTTCGCCGACCCAATACCCGAGTGTGCCCGATTGCGAAGGCCCGCGGCGGATGTTGTCGAGGGTGATAGCGCCGAGCAGCACCTCGTCGGACCTGCGGGTCAGGAACAGGGGCATCGCGGTGCCGTTGGCCACCGACCGCTGCGCCCAGTAGACGCGGTTGGTAAAGCTCTTGCGGCTGAGGTGATCACTTGCCCAGGCGGGCTCCCAGGGGATCAGAAAATCCGCACTTTCACGGCGCAGGGCTGTCCATTCCCGAAAATCCGAATGCTGCGGCAGACGCAATGTCAGCCGCTCGGTTTCGATTCGAACCTTGCGCCGTCCAAGAAGCATCAGGCCGCGCGCCGCTCTTGCAGGCGTTCCAGCGTGGGCGCATCCGAAACCGGTCCGTAAAGCGCCAGCGCCGGACGGGCCGCAACCGCCATGTGTTCGGCAAACCGGCGCACGTCTTCATCGGTGACCCCATCGATACGCTCAACCGTTTCGGAAAGGTCGGGAATGCGATCCCAGATCGCCAGCATTCGCGCCAGACGCTCTGCGCGGCTCGACGGGCTTTCCAGCCCCATCAACAGGCCAGCCTTCATCTGCGTGCGGGCGCGGGCGATTTCGGCGGCATTCATGCCTTCGGCGGCGCGTTTCAGCTCGTCGATGGTGATCTGGGCGAGATCGGCGACTTGCGCGCCCGAGGTGCCCGCATAGATCGTCGTCATGCCGGTATCGCAATAGGCGCCGGTCTGGGCATAGATCGTGTAGCAGAGACCGCGCTTTTCGCGGACTTCCTGAAACAGGCGCGAAGACATGCCGCCGCCAAGTGCGGTGGAATAGATCTGCGCGGTATAGATTTCCGGATCGCAGTAGTTCGGGCTTTCGAGGCCCAGTGCGAAATGCGCCTGTTCGAGGGCTTTCTCGGTGCGGTATTCGCCGCCAAAGAACTTGGCCGGTTCCAGCACCAGTGCAGAGCCACCCGGCAGATGGCCAAACAGCTCTTCTGCGAATTTCACGATGGCGTCGTGGTCGACATTGCCTGCCGCCGACAGGATCATCCGCTCGGGGCGGTAGTGTTCGGTTACGAACTGCGCGAGGTCTTCGCGGCCAAAGGCGCGGACCCTTTCCTCGGCCCCCAGAATGGTGCGGCCAATCGGCTGGTCGGGATAGGCGCGTTCCTGAAGCCAGTCAAAAATGACATCGTCCGGCGTATCAAGGGCCTGCCCGATTTCCTGAAGGATCACACCGCGCTCGACCTCGATCTCGTTCTGGTCGAACACCGGGTTCAGCACGATGTCGCCAATCACATCCAGCGCAAGCGGCACGTCGTCCTTGAGGACGCGCGCGTAATAGGCGGTCACTTCGCGGCTGGTGTAGGCATTGATATAGCCGCCCACGTCCTCGATGGCCTCGGCAATGTCCAGCGCGCTGCGCTTTTCCGTGCCCTTGAAGGCCATGTGTTCGAGAAAGTGGGCAATTCCGTTCTGGGCGCGACGTTCGTGACGCCCCCCGGCATTGACCCAGATGCCAATGGCCGCCGATTCCAGACCGGGCATATGCTCGGTCACGATACGGAAGCCATTGGAAAGGGTGTGTAGTCTCGTCGTCAACGCGAAGCGATCCGATCCTTGATGAGCGCCTTGAGATGCTCAAGGTCATTGGGCACCTTGGTGACGCGCTCGGGTTTGTCCATCATGTCCTGCATATGCGGCGGAAGGCCGGGACGCTGGCCAATGGCCCCCTCGACGGCATCCGGGAACTTGGCCGGATGGGCCGTGGCAAGGGTGATCATCGGAGCGTCCGACAGGTGTTCGTTGGCGACCTTTACCCCACAAGCGGAGTGAGGGCAAAGGACTTCTCCGGTGTGCGCGAAACCCCACTTGATGGTGTCGACGGTTTCCTCTTCCGAGGTGCGGCCCGAGTCGAAATGGTCGCGCAGTGCCTGCATGGCGCCCTGCGAGATCTTGAAGGAGCCATCCTTCAGTTCTTCCATCAATTGGGAAACGGCCCCGCCGTCGCGGCCATAGGCATCAAACAGCGCGCGCTCGAAGTTGGACGAGACCTGAATGTCCATCGACGGCGAGATCGACGGGGTCACGCCGTCCTTGGTGTAGGCGCTGGTTTCCATCGTGCGGTGCAGGATGTCGTTCTGGTTGGTGGCGATGACCAGACGGTCAATCGGCAGGCCCATCTTTTTGGCGATATAGCCGGCGAAGATGTCGCCAAAGTTGCCGGTGGGTACGGTGAAAGACACCTTGCGATCCGGTGCACCAACCGAAACGGCGGTGGTGAAGTAGTATACCACCTGCGCCAGAACACGCGCCCAGTTGATCGAGTTGACGCCGGCCAGTTTCACACCGTCGCGGAACTCGAAATCGTTGAACATGTCTTTCAGCTTGGCCTGGCAATCGTCGAAATCACCTTCCAGCGCCAGCGCGTGAACATTGGCATCTGCCGGGGTGGTCATCTGCTTGCGCTGGATGTCCGAAACGCGGCCATCAGGGAACAGGATGAAGACATCCACATTGTCGAGCCCGCGGAACGCCTCGATCGCGGCCGAACCGGTATCGCCCGAGGTGGCACCAACGATGGTGACGCGCTCGTTGCGGCGGGCCAGCGAGAACTGGAACAGCTGCCCGATCAGCTGCATGGCGAAGTCTTTGAAGGCCAGCGTGGGGCCGTGGAACAGTTCCATCAGGAAATGGTTCGATCCCAGCTGTACCAGCGGAGCACGTGCATCGTGGCGGAAGCTCGCATAGGCACGGTCGATGATGCCCTTGAACTCATCGTCGGTGAAGGCGTCGCCGATGAAGGGTTTCATGACACGGAAGGCCGCCTCTTCGTAGGGCAGACCGGCAAGGGCGGCGATCTCGTCCTTGGTCATGGTCGGGATGGTTTCGGGCACATACAGCCCCCCATCCCGCGCGAGACCGGTCAGCATGGCCTCTTCGAAAGTCAGTTCGGGGGCGTTGCCGCGGGTTGAGATGTATTTCACTGTCTCAGGCCTTTTTGGTTTTGCGCTGTCGGCGCAGGTAATAGAGGGTCATTGCCACCCAGACAATCGCTAGTCCGTACCATGTGACAATATATTGGAGATGGTCGTTCGGAATCCCGGAACTGTCCACGGGCAAGGGCGTCACAGATGTGTCGTTTTTCGACGTTTCCTTGAGGATTACCAACGTCGGTTCGGTTCCAAGCACGGTGGACATGTAGTCAACGTCCCGTGCGAACCAGATGTTGCCATCCAGATCGTTCTCCGGGGTAAAGCTGTCGATCTCGTCGGGCCAGTGCAGGTTGCCGATCAGGGTCGCCTGTCCCATGTCGCGCGGGGCGGTCTTGTTCTCGGTAGCAACGAAGCCGCGGTCGACCATGATGACGCGGCCATCCTCGGCCTCGAACGAGCCGATGATGCGATAGCCGGGACCGACCTTCTTGACCGACACCAGAACATGCACCTCGTCGCCAAGATACTGGCCGGTCACGGTCACCGGCAGGAAGCGGTCTTTTTCGGGGTCGGGTGTTTCGGGAATGGCCACGGGCGCGTCGGATATGCGGGCGTCGATGGCGGCGAGATAGGCTTCTTTCTCGGCCAAACGGCGCACCTGCCAGTTGCCCAGCGACACGAGGATCGCGGTGCCGACGATACCGAACACGAGAGGCAGGATCAGACGCGACAAGTGAGGCCCTTTCGAAACGAAAATCGCGGAAGGCGATGTGCCCTCCGCGATCAGGTTTATGCGTTTTTTCTCGCGACCTTCAACCGCAAAGGCGCGTGGCGCTTAGCCGCCCCAGATGTAGACAGCGGCGAAGAGGAAGAGCCAGACAACGTCAACGAAGTGCCAGTACCATGCGGCGGCTTCGAAACCGATGTGGTTCTCGCGCGAGAAGTGACCACGCTGCAGGCGGATCAGGCAGACCAGCAGGAAGATGGTGCCGACGATCACGTGGAAGCCGTGGAAACCGGTCGCCATGAAGAAGTTGGCGCCATAGATGTTGCCCGAGAAGCCAAAGGCTGCGTGGCTGTATTCGTAAGCCTGGAAGATGGTAAAGATGATGCCGAGACCGATGGCGATCACGAGACCCCATTTCATGTCTTCACGGTTGTCTTCGTGGGCCAGGGCGTGGTGCGCCCAGGTGGCGGCCATACCCGAGCAGAGCAGGATCAGGGTGTTGATCAGCGGCAGGTGCCAGGGATCAAAGGTTTCGATGCCTGCGGGCGGCCAGACGCCGTCAATTGCGGGCGAACCTTCGGTCATCGGGTACATGGCGTGCTTGAAGAAGCTCCAGAACCATGCGGCGAAGAACATGATCTCCGACATGATGAACAGGATAAAGCCATAGCGCAGGCCAATCTGAACAACCGGAGTGTGGTCAACACCGTTGTTGCCTTCGGCAACCACGTCTGCCCACCAGCCGAACATGACATAGAGCACCAGGGCCAGTCCGACGAAGAACATCCAGGGGGTGTTGTTTTGAATCTGGGGCGAAATCCAGAGGACTGCGCCGAACAGCATGATGAACGCACCGAGCGAGCCCAGTAGGGGCCACAAGGACGGCGGCAGAATGTGGTAGTCGTGGTTCTTAGCGTGCGCCATTATATTTTATCCCTCGTTGGAAGGCTGCTTTAGTTCACTTCGGTTTCGGTTTCCTGCGCAAGAGACGCGGTCTCTTCGGGCAGGTCGATTTCATGGAACGTGTAGGAGAGCGTGATGCTGTGTACGTATTTGGCATCGCGATCCGTCACGATTTCGGGGTCTACGTAGAAAGAGACAGGCATCGAAACCCGTTCGCCGGGTTGCAAAACCTGCTCTTCAAAGCAGAAACAGTCGATCTTGGTAAAGAAGCCGCCCGCCTCGTAGGGGGCGACGTTATAGCTGGCCGAGCCGGCAACAGGGCGGTCGGTCGGGTTGTAGGCCTCGTAAAAGGCCAGGCCGGTTTCCCCGATGCGGATTTCCATCTGGCGTTCGACGGGTTTGAACTCCCACGGGAAGTCACGCTCTTTCGAGGCGTCGAAACGCACCTTGATGGTCTTGTCGAGAATTTCGTCAGACCCGACTTCGGCAACGCCGGTCGCTCCGCCAAATCCGGTGACACGGCAGAACCAGTCGTAGAATGGGACCGACGCCCAGGCCAGGGCACCCATGGTGACAACCACGCCCAGCGTTTGTGTCAGGGTCTTGAGTTTGGGGTCCATCGCCATCAGTTCTGAATCCTTGCCTGCTCGGGTTCGTAATCGCCACGGGTGACCTTAACGACGGTCAGGCCAAAGACGATTGCGATAAAACCCACAAGTGTCAAAGCCAGGCCGACGTTGCGGCCAAAGCGGCGATGGTGGATTTCGTGTTCTACCTTGAAGCTCATCTTACCAGCCTCCCAGACCGTAAGGTGCCAGAGTGGCTTCGGCGAGGATCGCGCCGAAGTGCAGGAACAGGTACAGCAGCGACAGGCCGAAGAACGACTTTTCGCGCTTGTAGTTGTCGGCTTCCGCCACCTCTTCGGTGCGACGCCAGATCGAGATCGCACCCAGGATGAACAGGCCGTTCAACACCAGAGCCGTGGTCAGGTAGATCGGACCGCCAACGCCGGTAAAGGCCATGCCGATGGCAACAACGGCCAACAGGAGGGTGTAGACGAGGATGTGGTTGCGGGTCACGCGGCGACCGTGGGTCACGTGCAGCATGGGCACACCGGCATCCTTGTAGTCCGACTTCATGAACAGGCAGAGCGCCCAGAAGTGCGGCGGGGTCCACATGAAGGTCAGCGTGAACATCAGCACCGATTCAATCGACACGCCACCGGTTGCCACGGCCCAGCCGATCATCGGAGGGAAGGCACCAGCCGCGCCACCGATCACGATGTTCTGCGGGGTCCACCGCTTGAGCCACATGGTGTAGATCACCACGTAGAAGAAGATGGTGAAAGCGAGCAAGAGACCGGCAAAAATGTTGGCGGCCAGCGCCAGCATGATGCAGGAAAACACCGACAGGGTCAGGCCGATGGCAAAGGCTTCGTCACGGGTGACCTTGCCTGCCGGGATCGGACGGCCCTGCGTACGCTTCATGACCGCATCAATATCTGCATCCCACCACATGTTAAGTGCGCCCGATGCGCCACCGCCGACGGCGATGAACAGAATCGAGGCAAATGCAATCATCGGATGTACCGCGTTCGGTGCGGCCAGAAGGCCCACCAGTGCGGTGAACACCACAAGAGACATCACGCGCGGCTTGAGAAGCGCGAAATAGTCACCAAAGCCCGCTTCCTGGGTCTCGGTGTGGGTGTTGATGCTGGCGTCGGTCATGCTCGCTCCTTATGGCCGGGGCACCGGGATGGTGCCCCTACCCGTCTTGTTTTAGTTCGCCGCTGCCAGTTGGACAGCCTGAGGAGCGGTTGCCGGATCACCGGCGTATTCTTCGATCGCGCCTTTCAGCCATGCATCATAGGCTTCCTGGCTGACGACCTTGACGGTGATCGGCATGTAGGCGTGGTCTTTGCCGCAGAGTTCCGAGCACTGACCGAAGTAGATGCCTTCTTTCTCGGCCTTGAACCACAGTTCCGCCAGACGGCCGGGAACCGCGTCCTGCTTTACGCCGAAGGCCGGGATGGTCCAGGAGTGGATCACGTCAGCCGCGGTCACTTGCATCACGACGGTCTTGTTGATCGGCACGACAACCTGGGTATCGGTGGCGAGCAGGTACTCGTCTTCGGCATAGCCGTTTTCGACCAGATCTTCCTTCGCCAGCAGGAAGCTGTCGAATTCGAACTCGTGGTCAACATATTCATAGCCCCAGTACCACTGGTAACCAGTCACCTTGATGGTGATGTCGGCCTCGGGGATTTCCTGCTGCTTGAACAGGACAGGCAGCGAGAAGGCACCGATGAACACCAGAATCAGGATCGGGACGATGGTCCAGGCGATCTCGATCGGAGTGTGGTGGGTGAAGGTCGCCGGGGTCGGGTTGGCGCGACGGTTGTAGCGCACGATGACGATGGCCAGAAGGCCCGCCACGAAAGCGACGATGACGGTGATGATCACGAGAATCATCGTGTCGAGGGATTGCAGGTCACGGGCCAGCTCGGTAGCGGCCGGCTGGAAACCCATCTTGCCGTCGACCGGTTTACCGATGGTTTCAACTTCCTGTGCAAACGCCGGAAGTGCGCTCATGGCTGCCATCAGACCCAGGATTTTCGTTAGAATTCGCATAGTTCACCCTGATAGGTTGCGGTGTAGTGTTCGTGTTGTCCCTTGCAAAAAACCGCCCCGAAGGGCGGAATCCCGCTGTTGTGTTGGTGATTGAAACCATATTCTATCACCCAAATAAAGAAGTCAGCCCGCGTCAAACGGACGCTTTTTTTGACTTAGATCAAATTCCGAAAGGAAAATCCATATGACGCAGATCAAATTTCGCCCTTTTGAGACACTTTTGGACCCGGAGTCCGCGCTTGGTGTCCTGCGGAATGCGACCGGTGGGGCCGAAGACGGTGAACTGTTCCTCGAGAGGCGCCGATCCGAAGCCTTGGTGTTCGATGACGGACGCCTCAAGACGGCCTCTTACGATGCCTCGGAGGGCTTTGGATTGCGGGTCGTGAATGGCGAAGTGTCGGGCTATGCGCATTCGTCCGAAATCTCCGAAGCGGCACTGCGGCGGGCGGCCGAGACGGCCCGCCTTGCAGTAGGTGACGGTGGGGGTGTTCTTGCCGATGGACCAGTCGCCACCAATCGCAAACTTTACACGGATGAAGACCCGATCAGCGGTGCGCCCTTTCCGGTGAAGATCGAAACCCTGCAGGAGATCGACGCCTTTGCCCGCGATCTTGATCCGCGTGTGGTGCAGGTGTCAGCCACCCTCGCCGCCTCGCATCAGGAGATCGTGATTCTGCGTCCTGACGGCCAGATGGTGACCGACGTGCGCCCGATGACCCGCGTCAATGTCTCGGTGATCGTGGAACAGAACGGACGGCGCGAAAGCGGCACCGCCGGTGGTGGTGGCCGTCTCGGGCTGGACGGTCTGATCTCGCCGAAGGACTGGCAGGCCAAGACCCACGAGGCGCTGCGTGTCGCGCTGGTCAACCTCGAGGCCGTTCCCGCGCCAGCAGGTGCAATGGAAGTGGTGCTTGGGCCGGGTTGGCCAGGGATCCTCTTGCACGAGGCCGTCGGCCACGGGCTGGAAGGTGACTTCAACCGCAAGGGCAGTTCGAAGTTCACAGGCCGGATCGGCGAACAGGTTGCCGCGAAGGGGGTGACCGTGGTGGATGATGGCACGATCCCGGATCGGCGCGGCTCGATCACCGTGGATGACGAAGGCACGCCTTCGGGCCGTAACGTACTGATCGAAGACGGTATTCTTGTGGGATACCTGCAAGACCGCCAGAACGCCCGCCTGATGGGGGTCGACCCCACGGGCAACGGCCGTCGCGAGAGCTATGCCCACCCGCCGATGCCGCGCATGACCAACACCTATATGGAAGGCGGAGACGCCAGCCCCGAGGACATTGTCGCCTCGCTGAAAGACGGGATCTATGCTGTGGGCTTTGGCGGTGGTCAGGTGGATATCACTAACGGCAAGTTCGTCTTTTCCTGCACCGAGGCCTACCGCGTCGAGAACGGCAAGGTGGGCGCGCCGGTCAAGGGGGCAACCCTGATCGGGGACGGCACCAGCGCCATGCAAAAGGTCCGCGCGCTTGGCAATGACATGCAGCTTGATCCCGGCATGGGCAACTGTGGCAAGGCCGGACAGTGGGTGCCGGTGGGCGTGGGCCAGCCAACGGTTCTCATGGACGGGCTGACCGTGGGTGGCTCGGCCACCTGAATGTCGGGGGTGAGAAAGAAAGCGCCTTGGTTTACGGGCTGTTAACCAGGCGCGCTGTACATCTGATTCCGCAAGCAGGCGGAGCCATGGATGTCCGGAACTCAGATTTCTTCCACTCACCCCCAACTCCCACCCACCACGGAAGAACAACGGATTTCGTGGCTCCGTCTTTTGCGCTCTCGCAGGGTGGGCATTTCGACCTTTCACAGGCTGATCGGAGAATATGGAGCGGCTGACGCAGCGCTTGAGGCCCTGCCCGAAATTGCACAGTCCGCAGGTGAGACAGAGTATAAGGTGTGCCCGCGCGAGGTCGCATTGAAAGAAATGCGTGACGGACAGGCCGCCGGCGCCGAATTGCTGATGCATGGCCACGCCGGATATCCCTCTGCCCTGAATGACCTGCCTGACGCCCCGCCCCTGCTATGGGCCAAGGGCGACACATCCATTCTGTCCCGCCCGATGGTCGCGGTGGTCGGGGCGCGCAACGCCTCGTCTCTGGGCACCCGCATGGCGCGGTCCCTTGCCCGCGAGTTGGGAGAGGCCGGATTTGTCGTGGTGTCCGGAATGGCCCGTGGCGTCGATACAGCCGCGCATTTCGCCACGCTGGAAACCGGCACGGTGGCCGTTCTGGGGGGAGGTGTCGACGTCATCTACCCCGCCGAAAACGCGGAACTGGCCCGGAAAATCTGTGAAACAGGCCTGCGGCTTTCGGAGCAACCGATGGGCATGGTGCCACAGGCGCGCCACTTTCCGGCGCGCAACCGGATCATTTCCGGGCTGGCCCGCGCGGTGATCGTTGTCGAAGCGGCGGCCCGCTCCGGAAGCCTGATCACGGCACAGGGCGCGCTTGATCAGGGACGCGAGGTACTTGCGGTACCAGGCCATCCCTTTGACGCACGTGCCTCGGGATGCAACATGCTGATCCGCGACGGGGCGGTGCTGGTACGCGGCGCGGCAGATGTGATCGAAGCGATTGGTACGGCGCAGCCACGGGACAGACAGCCCGAGGCAGAACAGGCCAGCCTCGGCATCCCAACCCCGCCCGAAAAACGCAGCCTGAAACAGACGGCGGAGCTGCACACCCAGATACTTAACCGGCTTGGCCCTGCGCCCCTAGCAGAGGACCAGTTGATCCGCGATCTGGCGGCCTCGGCGAAGCAGGTGTCCCCTGCCCTTGTCGATCTCGAGATGCAGGGCAAGATCACCCGACAGGCCGGCGGGTTGCTGGCGCTGGTCTGATCACTCGCCAGGTCGCCTGCCCGAAAAGCGCTCAAACGCTCTGCAAAACCGAGGTTACCCTGCTTTCGCATTCCGCGACCGGAATGCAATAAAGCAATGAAAATCCGCGCCGGATTGACATTCCCCCCTTCCACACCACATTTTGGCCCGCCATAAGAACCTCGCGAGTCGAGAGGAAAGTATATGCCAGTAGTCGTCGTCGAATCCCCGGCGAAAGCCAAAACAATTAATAAATACCTGGGTTCGGACTACACCGTTCTTGCATCCTACGGTCACGTGCGCGACCTACCCGCCAAGGATGGCAGCGTCGATACCGACAACGATTTCGACATGACCTGGGAAGTCGGGAACGATTCCCGCAAGCACGTAAAGGCCATCGCCGACGCGCTCAAGGAAGACAACAACCTGATCCTCGCGACCGACCCCGATCGCGAAGGGGAAGCCATCAGCTGGCATCTTGAAGAAGCGCTGCGCAAGCGTCGTGCCATCAAGAAGGACACGCCGGTCAGCCGCGTGGTGTTCAACGCGATCACCAAGTCCGCCGTGACCGAGGCGATGCAGAACCCGCGCGACATCGACCAGCCGCTGGTCGATGCCTATCTCGCACGCCGGGCGCTGGATTACCTTGTCGGCTTCAACCTCTCGCCGGTCCTGTGGCGCAAACTGCCGGGCGCACGCTCGGCAGGCCGTGTGCAATCGGTCTGCCTGCGCCTGATCGTCGAACGCGAGATGGAGATCGAGGCCTTCAACGCCCGCGAATACTGGAGCGTCAAAGCCCTTCTGGCGACACCGCGCGGTCAGGAGTTCGAGGCACGCCTCACGGTTCTGGGCGGACAGAAGCTCGACAAGTTCGACATCGAGAACAGCACTGCGGCGGAACTGGCGGTTCAGGCCATCCAGTCGCGCGACCTGCATATCGCAAGTGTCGAGGCAAAACCGGCAAGCCGCAATCCCTCGCCGCCCTTCATGACCTCGACCCTGCAACAGGAAGCCAGCCGCAAGTTCGGCATGGGCGCGCGCCAGTGCATGAGTGCCGCGCAGCGTCTCTACGAGGCCGGCTATATCACCTATATGCGGACCGACGGTATCGACATGGCCCCCGAGGCCGTGGCCGCCGCGCGCGATGCCATCAAGGATCGTTATGGCGCCGAATACGTGCCCTCCGAGCCGCGCATCTACAAGAACAAGGCCAAGAATGCGCAGGAAGCGCACGAATGTATCCGTCCCACCGACATGACCCGCGCCACGGCCGATCTGAAGGTGACAGAAGACGATCAGCGCAAGCTGTATGACCTGATCTGGAAACGCACGCTGGCCTGCCAGATGGCGGGCGCGCGTCTGGAACGTACCACGGTCGAAATCTCCAGCGATGACAAGCAGGTAGGCCTTCGCGCCACCGGTCAGGTTGTGATGTTCGACGGTTTCATGCGGGTCTATGAAGAAGGCCGCGATGACGTTGTCGATGACGACGACAAGCGCCTGCCCCAGATCATGCAGGGCGAGGCCGCCGCCAAGCGCACCGTCGCTCCGGAGCAGCACTTTACCCAGCCGCCGCCGCGTTACACCGAGGCGACCCTTGTGAAACGCATGGAAGAGCTGGGCATCGGTCGCCCCTCAACCTATGCCAGCGTGATCACGACGATCCAGGACCGCGATTACGTCCGCAAGGAAAAGAACCGCCTGTTCCCCGAAGACAAGGGCCGGATCGTCACCATCTTCCTCTTGAACTTCTTCCGCCAGTACGTGGGGTACGAATTCACCGCGAACCTCGAAGAAGAACTGGATGACGTGAGCGCGGGCGAACGCAACTACAAGAACGTTCTGTCGCGTTTCTGGAAGGATTTCTCTGCCGCGATTTCCGAGACTTCCGAACTGCGGATCACGCAAGTTCTCGACATTCTTGACGAAGCCCTCGCGCCGCAGCTCTATCCCCCGCGCGAAGATGGCACCGATCCGCGTATCTGCCCGAAATGCGGGGCCGGTCAGTTGCACCTCAAAACCTCGCGCACCGGCGGGTTCGTGGGCTGTGGCAACTATCCGGAATGCAACTATACCCGCCCGATTTCGGGTGAGGGTGCCGAAGGCTATGAACGTGTGCTGGGCGAAGACAACGGGGATGAAATTCACCTCAAGTCGGGCCGGTTCGGGCCGTATGTCCAGCGCGGCGAAGCCACACCGGAGAACAAGAAACCGCCACGTGCCTCTCTGCCGAAACAGGGCAAGGAATACCTGCCCGGCTGGGGTCCGAACGACGTGACGCTTGAACAGGCGCTGACTCTTCTGACCCTGCCCCGCGAGATCGGCCCGCACCCGGATGGCGGCATGATCTCTTCGAACCTCGGGCGTTTCGGGCCTTATGTGATGCACCAGCTTCCGGACGAGGAAAAACCGGTTTACGCCAACCTCAAGGAAACGCTGGATGTTTTCGAGATCGGCATGAACCGCGCGGTCGAGCTGATCACCGAAAAGCGCAACAACCCCGGCCGTGGGCGTCGCGCGGCGGCCAAGCCTTTGAAAGAGCTGGGAGATCACCCTGACGAGGGCGGCGCGGTCAACATCATGGACGGACGGTACGGGCCTTACGTGAAGTGGGAAAAGGTGAACGCCACGATCCCCAAGGAGGTCGAGGTGGCCGACGTGACCATGGAACAGGCCGTTCAGTGGATCGCCGAGAAGGCCGCCAAGAAGGGCACCAAGCGCAAGGCGCCCGCCAAGAAGAAGGCGGCGCCCAAGAAGACCACCACGAAAAAGACAGCTTCGAAATAAGCGATCCAAGGCCCCGACATGGTTCGGGGCCTTTTTCGTTCGGGCGCGATGGAGCGCCCGCCCAACCCTACCGGATCAGGAATTCTACGGTGCCCCCACTACGGGATGCGCCCCGTAGTAATACCTAGCCCTGCCGCCGACATTGACTCCGCCGTGACGCGCCGTCAAAACTCCGGCAATTCCGGATTTTAGGGAGAATTCCATGAAAAAAGTCTATGCGAACGCGACCGAGGCGCTCGACGGGCTGCTGAAGGATGGCCTGTTCATCGCCGCTGGCGGCTTTGGCCTGTGCGGCATCCCCGAACTGCTGCTCAACGCCATCAAGGAATCGGGTGTGAAGGATCTGACCTTTGCCTCGAACAACGCAGGTGTTGACGATTTCGGCATCGGCATCCTGCTGCAGACCAAGCAGGTCAAGAAGATGATCTCGTCCTACGTGGGTGAAAACGCAGAATTCATGCGCCAGTATCTTTCGGGCGAGCTTGAGCTGGAATTCAACCCGCAGGGCACCCTGGCCGAGCGCATGCGCGCTGGCGGCGCGGGCATCCCGGGCTTTTTCACCAAGACCGGCGTGGGCACCGTGATTGCCGAAGGCAAGATGGAAAAGCAATTCCCCACCGGCCCCGACGGCGCGATGGAAGACTACATCATGGAAGAAGGCATCTTTGCCGACCTCGCCATCGTCAAGGCGTGGAAAGCAGACGAGACCGGCAACCTGGTGTTCCGCAAGACCGCGCGCAACTTCAACGCACCGGCGGCCACCTGCGGCAAGATCTGCATCGCCGAGGTGGAAGAGATCGTTCCGACCGGTTCGCTTGACCCCGACATGATCCACCTGCCCGGCATCTACGTGCACCGCATCATCCAGGGCGATCACGAGAAACGCATCGAACAGCGCACCGTCCGTCAGAAGGAGACCGCATAATGGCTTGGGATCGTAACCAGATGGCCGCACGCGCGGCACAGGAACTGCAGGACGGCTGGTATGTGAACCTCGGCATCGGTATCCCGACGCTGGTTTCCAACTATATCCCCGAGGGCGTGGAAGTGACCCTGCAATCGGAGAACGGCATGCTGGGCATGGGCCCCTTCCCCTACGAGGGCGAAGAGGATCCCGACCTGATCAACGCCGGCAAGCAGACCATCACCGAACTGCCGCAGACCGCCTATTTCGACAGTGCGCAGTCCTTCGCGATGATCCGTGGCGGCAAGATCGCCATGGCGATCCTTGGCGCGATGGAAGTGGCCGAGAACGGCGACCTCGCGAACTGGATGATCCCCGGCAAGCTCGTCAAGGGCATGGGCGGCGCGATGGACCTTGTGGCCGGTGTGGGCCGCGTGGTTGTCGTGATGGATCACGCCAACAAGCACGGCGTCTCCAAGGTTCTGAAAGAATGCACCCTGCCGCTCACCGGCAAGGGTGTGGTCGACCGCATCATCACCAACCTCGGTGTGATGGACGTTGTTGAGGGCGGTCTGAAGATCGTTGAAACCGCGGATGGCGTGACCGAGGAAGAGCTGCGCGCAGCCACCGAAGCCACCATCGTCGACTGATCTTCGGATCGGTAACAGATTTGAGGCCCGCGCGATTTGTGCGGGCCTTTTCGTTTTGCGGGCCCTATTCGCAGGGCACCGGATAGGTCAGCTTGAAGGCTCCGCGCGGGTTCCGGCCGGTGAAGCAGGTCACCTTGCCGACACCGTCCGCCCATTTGAGATGCGGGTCGATCGCGGTGCGCTGCCCCCCTTCCGGTTTCTCCCAGACTTCGAAGTGCAGGTGCAGAAAGCCACCGGCAAGCACACCGGTTTTCCCAAGCGTACCAAGGGTTTGCCCACGCTTGAGGTGCTCACCTTCGGATACAGTCCGCGACGCGAGGTGGGTGTAACGCGTCCAGTGCGCGGGAGAGCCTCCGTGGCTGAGCATGACGGTGTGCCCATAGGCCGGATCAAGGTAACTCTGGATCACCTCGCCCGGTGCGGCAGCGATCACCGCAGTCCCCAGCGGGGCATGGACATCCAAGCCCTGATGCTCGCCCCAGGCCTTACCGGCCGCAGACTGTGTGTCAGGGGCACGGAACTGCTGGGTGATGCTCGGTGCGTTGTCAGGGATGCTGACGTCGATCGGTTCGGGATAACGCGACACATAGGGCGCACTGCCCCCCTGCGGCGGCAAACCGGCGGTACAGCCGGCGATCAGAAGAGCGCCGGCCAGAATCATCTTTTTCATGCCCATCCCCCGGATTTCCCCTAGGTCATGGGCAGCTTACTGTGCCGTCCAGCCTCCGTCGACCGGGATAGAGGTGCCTGTCACATTGTGCGCAATTGGCGCGCAGAGCCACAGCGCCAGGGCACCGATTTCCGATGGATCCGAAGTGCGCTGAGACGGCTGTTTCTCGGACAGGAGTTCCGCGATACCCGCGTCCCGATCCCCGCCATGCGCGGCGGCGCGGGCTTGGATTTGCGGCTCGATGATCGCGGTCTCGGTCCAGCCGGGGCAGATACAGTTCACCGTCACCCCCCCTGCCTGTTTGCTGCCCTGGTTGGCGTATTCCAACGCGGCGACACGGCTGAGGCCCACAAGACCGAACTTGGCCGCGCAATACGGGGCCTTTTCCTTGCTCGCCACCACGCCATGCACCGAGGCGATGTTGATCACCCGGCCATATCCGCGCGCGGCCATCTCCGGCATGGCCACGCGCATGGTGTGGAAGGCGGCAGACAGGTTGATGGCAAGGATGGCGTCCCATGTCTCGGGGGGCATGTCGGCAAGGGGGGCCGTGTGCTGAATGCCAGCATTGTTGACAAGGATGTCGGCCCCGCCCCAATCGGCCACGGCCTGCATCATCGCATCGATGGCTGCCGGATCGCGCAGATCGCCCTCGAAGAAACGCACCTCGGGGGCACCAGCCGCTTCGAGTTCGGCACAGGCGGACGCGGCCTGATCTGGCGTGGCAAGGCCATGCACGGCGACCCGCGCCCCTGCCTCGGCCAGCGATCTGGCGACGGCAAGGCCAATCCCCTGCACTGATCCCGTCACAAGGGCGGTTTTTCCGGTCAGGTCGCTCATGACATCTCCTCCAATTGGCTCCGCAACGCGGTCTTCAGCACCTTGCCATAGTTGTTCTTGGGCAGGGCATCGGTCTGGAAATAGGCCTTGGGCCGCTTGAAACGGGCGATATTGCCGAGGCAATGGGCGTCCAGCGCAGCGCTGTCCAACTTGCCCCTGCACACAACGAAGGCCACGACGTCCTCGCCCCATTCGGGATGTGGGCGGCCAATCACCGAGGCCTCGACCACGTCGGGATGCGTCAGCAGCGCCTCTTCCACCTCGCGGGGATAGATATTGGTGCCACCAGAAATGATGAGGTCTTTGGACCGGTCCTTGAGCGTCAGGTAGCCGTCTTCGTCGATCTGCCCCATGTCCCCTGTCATCAGCCAGCCATCACGAAGCGCCTTGGCGCTGGCCTCGGGGTTCTGCCAGTACCCGGGCATGACAGCATCGCCCCGCGCCATGATTTCCCCCACCTCGCCCGCAGGCAGGGGATTGCCCGCGCTGTCGCCGATGGCGAGTTCCACAACCGATTGCGCCCGCCCGACCGAGGCCAGACGCGCCTGCCAGTTGGGGTGCGTCCGGTCTGTCACATCCGAGCGCGACAGCGCGGTGATGCACATCGGACATTCCCCCTGGCCGTAAATCTGCACAAAGATCGGGCCAAAGTGATCCACAGCCTCGGTGATGTCCGAGACATACATCGGCCCGCCCCCATAGACGATGGTGCGCAGGCCCGCGCCACTCTCGCCGGTCTGTTTGGCCACTTCGGTCATGCGTTTGACCATGGTAGGCGCACAGAACATGTGAACGCGGTCATGATGGCGGGCGAGATCAAAAATCTCAGCCTCGTCAAACCCCTGGCTCGGCGGATGCACATGACGCGCCCCCTTCAGGACGTGCATCACGTTGTAGATCCCGGCGCCGTGGCTCATGGGGGCAGCGTAAAGGGCGGTATCGTCTTCGTGCACCTCGTCGACATCCGCGAAATAGCTGAGCGCCATGGCCTGCAACATCCGGTGGGTGATCATCACCCCCTTGGGGCGGCCCGTGGTGCCCGAGGTGTAGAACAGCCAGCACAGATCGGCAGGCGCACGCGGTGTCATCGAAGGCAAGGGATCATAGGCCAGCGCCCGTTCCCACTCCGCCCCACCAGTAAGGACACAATCCACATCCGTCGCATCCGAAAGGGCGTCGCACAGGCCGGACGAGGCAAAGCACAGTCTGGCCCCGGCGTTGTCGAGAATCCACTCGGCCTCTTTCGCGTGCAGTTTGGCGTTGATGGGCACAACCGCCGCGCCAGCCGCCCATGCCGCGTATTGCGCCACAAGGTATTCCGGCACGTTCTTCATGAACAGGCCGACACGATCACCGGGTTGAATGCCCTTCGAGATCAGCCAGCCCGCCACCCGCATGGCACGCTCATGGAAGGTGCCATAGTCGGCCACCATCTCGCGCCCAAGGTACAAGGCCGGGCGGTCCGGGCTGATCTGAGCCGTGCGCGCCAGCCACAAAGCGATATTCATGATATCCTCCCTCACTCGTGCCGCCGAGCTAACCAAGTGGGCAACGAACAGGCAATTCGTAGAAATACTGCGCACCTCTTGGCCTTTCCGGTGCTTCTGGTGCATGGTGTGCGCATGAGTCTCGACGCTATCGCATTCGACCACGCTCCAGTGGGACTGGCCGTGCTTGAAAACCGGATCATCCGACGCTGCAATCTTGCGTTCGGAGAGATGTTTCACGAAGACCCCCGCAACTGCGAAGGGGTCTCTCTGGGCGAATTCTATGTCTCGGAAGAGGATTTCCAGACCATCGGCGAACGCGGCCTTGCGGCAATGCGCGAGTCGGGGCGCTATAACGACGAACGTGTCATGCGGCGGCGCGGGGGCGAGATGTTCTGGTGCCGGGTGCGCGGCCAGTCCCTGACCCCGGAGAACCCGTTCCAGCGTGGCATCTGGTCTTTTGCCGACCTGTCCGAGGAACGCCCCATCGTCGAACTCACCCAGCGAGAGCGCGAGGTGGCGATCCTGACCTGTCGCGGGTTGACCAGCAAGGAAGTGGGTCTCGAACTCGACCTGTCCTACCGAACTGTCGAGGAATACCGCGCCCGCCTGCTGCGTAAATTCGGGGCCCGCAAGCTGGCCGAACTGGTGGCGAAACTCTCGGGAATGCCACTTTGAGGAGAAATCGGTGGTTTCCCCTCGAAATTTCTGCAAAACACCCCCATTTGAGAGCGCACGCACGCGCTTTTCTCTGGTGCGGCTATGCCATATAAAGCGGCCCTAGGGGAAACCACAAAAGACTCAATCGCGCGTTCAAGCGCAGCAGAGGAAACACAAGATGAGCAAGAAGAACCACGACAACGACGTTGCCTTTATCCAGGCACTGGCAGAGCTTCTGCGCGAAAATGATCTGACCGAGCTGGAAGTGATGCGCGAATACGGCCAGGACGACAGCCTGAACGTGCGTGTCAGCCGCCAGACCCAGGTTGCCGCCACTGTCGTGGCTCCCGCCGCTGCCCCCGTGGCCGCTGCGCCCGCCGCCGCACCGGCCGCAGCCCCGGCTGCCGCGCCTGCTCCTGCTGCATCAAACGACGATCCCGCAAGCCACCCGGGTGCTGTGACCTCGCCGATGGTTGGCACCGTTTATCTTCAGGCCGAACCCGGCGCGCCCGCCTTCGTGAGCGTAGGCAGCCAGGTCAGCGAAGGTGACACCATCCTGATCGTCGAAGCGATGAAAACCATGAACCACATCCCGGCCCCCAAAGCCGGCACCGTCAAGCGCATCCTCGTGGGTGACGGCGACTCGGTAGAATTTGGTTCGCCGCTGGTCATCATCGAATAAGAGGCTGGCATGTTTGACAAAATCCTGATCGCAAACCGCGGAGAGATCGCCCTGCGCGTGATCCGTGCGTGCCGCGAAATGGGCATCCAGTCGGTCGCAGTACACTCGACCGCGGATGCCGATGCCATGCACGTGCGCATGGCCGACGAAAGCGTCTGCATCGGCCCGCCCGCCGGCACCCAGAGCTATCTCAACATGGCGTCGATCATCGCTGCCTGCGAAGTGACCGGCGCACAGGCGATTCACCCCGGTTACGGCTTCCTGTCGGAAAACGCCAACTTCGTGCAGATCATCGAAGATCACGGCCTGACCTTCATCGGCCCGACCGCGGAGCACATCCGCATCATGGGCGACAAGATCACCGCCAAGGACACGATGATCAAGCTGGGCGTGCCCTGCGTTCCCGGCTCGGAGGGTGGTGTGCCCGATCTCGCGACCGCCAAGAAGCTTGGCGAAGAGATGGGCTATCCTGTCATCATCAAGGCCACCGCCGGCGGCGGCGGCAAGGGGATGAAGGTTGCCGAGACGGCCGAGGACATGGAGATAGCCTTCATGACCGCGCGTGCCGAAGGCAAGGCCAACTTCGGCAACGACGAAGTCTATATCGAGAAATACCTCACCACCCCACGCCACATCGAGATTCAGGTCTTTGGGGACGGCAAGGGCAACGCGGTGCACCTGGGCGAGCGTGACTGTTCGCTGCAACGTCGCCACCAGAAGGTTTTCGAAGAGGCCCCCGGCCCCTGCATCACCCCGGAAGAGCGTGCCCGGATCGGCAAGATCTGCGCCGACGCGATGGCCGACATCAACTATATCGGCGCGGGCACCATCGAATTCCTCTACGAGAACGGCGAGTTCTATTTCATTGAAATGAACACCCGTCTTCAGGTGGAACACCCGGTCACCGAGTCGATCTTTGGTGTCGATCTGGTACGCGAACAGATTCGTGTGGCCGAAGGTCTGCCGATGTCGTTCACGCAGGACGATCTCGAGATCAACGGACACTCGATCGAGGTGCGGATCAACGCCGAGAAACTGCCGAACTTCACCCCCTGCCCCGGCAAGATCAGCCAGTATCACGCCCCCGGCGGTCTGGGTGTGCGGATGGATTCGGCGCTCTATGACGGCTATTCGATCCCGCCCTACTATGACTCGCTGATCGGCAAGCTGATCGTGCATGGACGCGACCGTCCCGAAGCGCTGGCGCGTCTGGCACGGGCCCTGGGCGAGATCATCATCGACGGCATCGACACCAGCCTGCCGCTGTTCTCGGCGCTGCTGGCCGAGGATGACATCCTGACCGGCAACTACAACATCCACTGGCTGGAAAAGTGGCTTGAAGCCAATATGGCCGAGGGCTGATGCCCGGCGACGGCGCGCAGGAAGGCATGGGGGAAATCACCCCCGCAATGCTGATGCGCGCCTATGCCATCGGGGTGTTCCCGATGTCCGAACACCGGGACGATCCGGAAATTTTCTGGGTCGACCCACGCCGCCGCGGCGTCTTTCCGCTTGAGGGATTCCACATCTCCCGCTCGCTGGCCAAGGCAATCCGACGCGAGGATTACCAGATCACCATCAATCGGGATTTCCTTGGGGTTGTCGACGGCTGTGCCGATCGTGACGACACCTGGATCAATGCCGAAATACGCCACCTTTACAACGCCTTGCACGAACGCGGCCAGGCCCATTCACTTGAGGTCTGGCGGGAGGACAACCTGATTGGCGGGGTTTACGGCGTGACGCTGGGCGCGGCCTTCTTCGGCGAAAGCATGTTCTCTCGCGCACGCGATGCATCAAAGATTGCGCTGGCCTATCTGGTGGATCACCTGCGCCGTGGGGGATTTCGACTGTTCGACACGCAGTTCATCACACCGCATCTGGCCTCGCTTGGCGCGGTCGAGATCAGCCGCGCGGAATACCACGTGTTGTTGCGCGATGCGATCGAGGGAAACGCGGATTTCGAGAGGCCAGCCGTGGCGGATGCTCAGGGCGTCTTGCAGCGCAGCACCCAGACGTCATAACGCGCATGATCCAGCGCATTGAGCGCGGGCGACGAGGCAATCATCCATCCCTGGAACAACGGTGCATCTGTCGCCTCGAGACCTTCGTGCACCGACAGGAAGGCATAGGCCTCGCCGGTTGCATTGTCCTCGGGATGGCGGCATTCAGCCAGATCGACGCGCAGGCCGCCGAAGGCCACGCTGTAGCCGTTGTCCAGTTCGAAATCGACCGTCTTGCCAGTCAGCTTGTCGAGGCCCCGCAGGAAGGCCCCTGTGCCTGCAACGGCCGGAACCGAGACCTCGGAAGTCACGGTGCCCAGATCCTGTAACGGTGCCAGCGAAAAGACCTCGGTGTCCGGCTGGATGATCACGATGGGTGGTTCGGCACTGTCGAGGCTTTCGACGGTGATCGAGGATTGCGCCGCCGCAGTCCCAGCGACCAGCGCGAGGATCAGCGCAAAGCGCTTCACTCTTCGTCTCCGCCCGTGACGAATTTCATCAGAAGACCAACAAGGCTGACGGCCCCTTGGGTATCTTCCAGCTCGCCACCTTCTTCGATGTTGAAGGGCGATCCGCCGGGCAGGATTTCCACGAAGTTGCCGCCCAGCAGCCCCTCGGAAGAGATCACAACAGCGCTGTCATCGGGCAGTTCGATGCCCTGCTCGATGGTCAGTTCGGTATCGGCGCGGAATGTCTGTGTGTTCAGGGTGATGTCGGTGACAGAGCCGATCTTGACGCCAGCAAGGCGCACGTCGGTGCCTTCGGTCACGCCCTCGATCGAGCGGAACGAGGCCGTCACCGGATACCCGGCACTGCCGGACGAAAACCCGCTGACCTGACCAGCATAAACAAGGAAACCCACCGCAACGGCAACAACGGCTGCACCGACGGTTACTTCTGTACGAACTGCTGACATTGGGAAAGCTCGGCCTTATTCCGGCGACCAGGCTTCGTAGTCGGACCGCGCAGCAGGCGCGCCCTGACGAATCGAGCCCGCAGGCGCATAGGCCATCGCGGTACCGGTCAGGTTTTCCAGGTGCGGCTTTTCCCAATCCTTGCGGGGCAGCGGCTTGTCCGAGGGGATCTCGTCAAAGGTGCGATGCAGCCAGCCATGCCAGGCGGCGCTGATGCGGCTTGCCTCGGCTTCGCCGTTGTAGATGACCCAGCGTTTGCTGTCGTCCTTGTTGTGGTAATAGACGTTGCCCTGATCGTCCTCGCCCACCTTGATCCCCTTGCGACGGGTATACAGCATGGTGTTGAAGGTGGCGCCATTCCACCAGGTGAAGATTCCGTTGATCGTGCTCAGAATGCCCATGGGTGCCTCCGCGAATTCCTTATCCGTATGCCGCATTCGCGCGCAAAGGTCCAGCGGGTAGCCTTTCCAATGCAGCGCGATTTCGCCGCAAGTGCCTGATCAGCAGCAGTTCGGTGCCAGTGCGGTCAATTCGATCTCGATACGGAACTTGGGATCGATCAGATTGCACTCGACCATGGTGGCGGCCGGCGGGTTGGCACCAAAGGTTTCCGACAGAATCGGAAAGCAGGGTTCGAACTCGGCAGCGTCCGGCAGGTAGTAGTTGACGCGCACGGCATCAGCAAAGCTGGCCCCGGCCTCAGCCAGTGCCTTCTCGATGGTTTCCAGCGCAGACCGGCACTGTTCGACAACGGTATCGCCCTGCCCCACGGTGCCCGCGACATGCACGAAGCCACCGGCCACAACGGCGCGGCAGTAGCCGATCTTGGTTTCGAATTCTCCGCCAAAGGAAATGCGTTTGATCATCAGAGGTCTCTTTTCAGGTTGGGGTTTCAAATGGAAACGGCGCGGCCCATGGGCCACGCCGTCTCTATGTCTCGTGCCGTTGCCGCGATCAGCTGGCGCTTGCCGGTTCCTTCTCGGCATCCGCGTGGATCATCAGCGGCTGTTTGTCCGAGGTCACCGCCTCTTCGTTCACCACGACCTCGGTCACGCTGTCCATGCCCGGCAGTTCGAACATGGTGTCCAGCAGGATGTCTTCGAGGATCGAGCGAAGGCCACGGGCACCGGTCTTGCGTTCGATGGCACGTTTGGCGATCGCCGAAAGCGCATCATCGGTAAAGGTCAGCGCGGTGTCTTCCAGCTCGAACAGGCGCTGGTACTGTTTGACAAGCGCGTTCTTGGGTTCGGTCAGAATGGTAACCAGCGCGTCTTCGTCCAGGTCTTCCAGCGTCGCCAGAACCGGCAGACGGCCCACGAATTCCGGGATCAGGCCAAAGCGCAGCAGGTCTTCCGGCTCCAGATCCTTGAAGATCTCGCCAACGCCGCGTTCGTCATTGTCGCGCACATCGGCACCAAAGCCCATCGCCGAGCCTTTGCCGCGCTGTGCGATGATCTTGTCGAGGCCGGCAAAGGCACCGCCACAGATGAACAGGATGTTGGTGGTGTCGACCTGCAGGAATTCCTGCTGCGGGTGCTTGCGGCCACCCTGCGGCGGAACGCTGGCAACCGTGCCTTCCATCAGCTTCAGCAGCGCCTGCTGCACGCCCTCGCCCGAGACGTCGCGGGTGATCGAAGGGTTCTCGGACTTGCGCGTGATCTTGTCAACCTCGTCAATATAGACAATGCCGCGCTGCGCGCGCTCAACGTTGTATTCCGACGCCTGAAGCAGCTTGAGGATGATGTTCTCGACATCTTCCCCGACATAGCCCGCTTCGGTCAGCGTGGTTGCATCGGCCATCGTGAAGGGCACGTCCAAAATGCGCGCCAGCGTCTGCGCCAAAAGCGTCTTGCCGCAGCCCGTCGGGCCAATCAGAAGGATGTTCGACTTGGCCAGTTCGATGTCGCCGGTCTTTTGAGCATGGTTGAGGCGCTTGTAGTGGTTGTGAACTGCCACTGACAAGACGCGCTTGGCCACGGCCTGACCGATCACGTAGTCGTTCAGAACATCGCAGATTTCCTGCGGGGTCGGCACACCTTCGGAAGATTTCAGGCCGCTTGCCTTGGTCTCTTCGCGGATGATGTCCATGCAAAGTTCAACGCATTCATCACAGATGAAAACGGTGGGACCAGCAATCAGTTTGCGAACCTCGTGCTGGCTCTTGCCGCAGAAGCTGCAATAGAGGGTGTTTTTGCTGTCGCCGGAGTTGCTTGCCATGTCCTACCTTTCAGCCCCTGACTACCGTCAGGGAAATTCCGCGTCAAAGCCCTGTTTCCGACTTAGCTTAGGCTAGCTTAGAAGCAGGCACAATGTCGAAAAAGCGCCCCGCGGGTTACGAACCCGCGGGGCCCATATTTTACTCAGCGTCGTCGCTCTTGGCGCGATTTTCCACGATCTCGTCGATCAAACCCCAGTCCTTGGCCTCTTCGGCGGACATGAAGTTGTCGCGCTCAAGCGCGTCGACCACGGCCTTCATCTTCTGGCCGGTGTGCTTGACGTAGATGCCGTTCAGGCGATCCTTGAGCTTCTGGGTTTCCTGCGCGTGGATCATGATATCCGTCGCCTGACCCTGATAGCCGCCCGAGGGCTGGTGCACCATGATGCGGCTGTTGGGCAGCGAGAAGCGCATGCCTTCGGCACCAGCGGTCAGCAGCAGCGACCCCATCGAGGCCGCCTGGCCGATCACCAGGGTCGAAACCTTGGGACGGATGTATTGCATGGTGTCATAGATCGAGAGGCCCGAGGTCACCACGCCACCGGGCGAGTTGATGTACATCGAGATCTCTTTCGAGGGGTTCTCGGCTTCGAGGTGCAGCAACTGCGCGACGATCAGCGAGGACATGCCATCGTGAATCGGGCCGTTGATGAAGATGATGCGCTCCTTCAGGAGGCGCGAGAAGATGTCGTAAGCACGTTCCCCGCGGCTGGTCTGTTCCACGACCATGGGGACCAGGGTATTCATGTATGTCTCGAATGGGTCTGTCATATCCGCCTGCCTGTTGTTCGCCAATAATGCGTCTGGCCGAAGCCTGTCAGAAAGAGTCTTAGTGCTGCCCTAGGGGGGCTGCAAGAGCGGGAGACGATTTTAAGGAAATCACGATTGCGACAGCCGCATCTGTCACCCCACGCAAAACAAAGGGGCCGGTGCAAGACCGGCCCCTAAAATCGACAATCCTTTGAGGATCAGAAGATGAAGTCGTTTTCCGAGTAGGCCAGACCAACACCCACGTCGGTATAATCAACATTCTGCAACAGGATCGAGTTGCTGCCGACAACGATCTTGGCCTTGCCGCCATCGTCCACCAGGTGATTGGCCAGAAGGTCGGCGAAATCGGTGATCTCGGAAATGGCCGAGAGGTCGACTTTCTCGGTGTTGAAGGCTGCGAAATCGGTGATCACGTCGTTGCCGAAGTCGCCTGCGAACACGAAGGTATCGGCGTTCTTGTTGCCGGTCAGCGTATCGTTGCCCGCACCACCTTCTAGCAGATCATTGCCGGCACCAGCTGTCAGGCGGTCGTTTCCGCGGTCGCCGTACAAGGAGTCTGCGCCGCCGCCGCCGATCACGGTGTCGGCGCCGGAGCCGCCATTCACCTCATCAGCACCGTTGCCGCCGTTGACGACATCGTTGCCGGCGCCACCATCCATTTCATCGCTACCGCCTTCACCCTTGAGCACGTCGTTGCCGCCACCGGCCCAGATCGAGTCGTTGCCGGTGCCGCCGTTGATGGTGTCCTTGGCAAAGGCGCCGCTTTGCTCGTTGTCAACAAAGGTGTCGTTGCCCGCACCAAGATTCGCGAGGTCACGTCCAAGACCGCCGGTCACGACGTCATTGCCGTCACCACCGTTCAGCGTGTCGGCACCTGCACCACCGGCCAGGTGGTCGCCGCCCTTACCGCCATTGAGAACATCGTTCCCGGCTTCACCCAGCAGGGTGTCAAAGCCGGACAGACCGTACAGCTTGTTGTTGCCGCCGGTGCCAATGATGAGGTCAGCCCCCGCCGTTTGCGAGCCCGGCGCACCGCCGGTGACAAGGCCTTTCAGGGTGTCAAAGCTGCGTTGTGCGTCGTTGAAACGAATTTTCTCGACGTCCCAGAAGATGGTGTTGGTGTCGCCACCCAGCGATATGGTCAAGCCCAGCGCGTTCAGGCCAATGGTGGCATCCGCGAGGTTACCATCAAGCTCGGCGAGGTCGGTGCCGTTGCCGCCGAACAGGGTGTCGTCGCCAGCACCCGCAATCAAGGTATCGGCCCCACCGCCCCCGAAGAGGAAGTCATCGCCACCACGACCGTCGAGCTTGTTCTTGGCGTTGTTACCAATAAGCTCATCGTCATGCTCACGCGAGCCGCGAACGTCTTCGATATTCGACAGGCGGTGATAGAAGTACTGGCCACCCCAAGTGCCCTCGGCGTAGCCGAGCGCCAGGTCGACTTCGACCTCCTCAACGCCGCTGCGATCATAGCGCACGAGGTCGCGTCCGCCTGCGCCGTCCAGCGTGTCAAAGCCCTGACGCAGAATGAACCGGTCATTCGAGGCACTGCCGAGGATGCTGTCGTTGAAATCGGTGGCTTGGACTTCGATCACAGGGCCACTTCCGATGCCCGTGATGGCGTCTAAGCCACCTTGGCCATTGTTGATAGTACCAACCGTCAGGTCCGCCGAGATGCCTTGTGTCGCCCCCCAATGGTTCAGGCGCACGATCCCGTCTCCGCCAAGAATGTTGACAGTGTTGTTGCCACCTCCACCATGAATTCCGAACCAGTGGTCGGAGCCCAACGTGATGTTGATGATGTCATTGTAATCGGTGCCGTAAACACTCAGGCCCCAGTAGTCGAGCGCATTCACAACTTCCAGAAGCGTTGTGGAGCCGTTCGGACCCTTGTCGATCGAACCCGTGTTGGTGGCGCCATTGATTGTCGCGACAATGCCCGCGTTCAGATCATCGTGATCAAGGCCAACACCGCTTTGGTCAACATCGGCCATGTCAACGGTATCGTTGCCCGAACCGGTCAGGATGGTGTCCCATGCTTCGAAAGAGTTGCCGCCGGGATCGAAGTAATCGTTGCCAGCACCGCCGACCAAGTAGTCACTGCCCGAACCGCCAAACAGGAAGTCGTTACCGTTTCCGCCTTCCAACTGGTCATTTCCACCCAAACCGAAAAGGTGATCGTTACCCGAACCACCGACAATCCAGTCCCAGTAGGGAGTCGGGTATCCAGGCAAACCGTCGTCGTAATCGCTACCAACCTTGATCTCTTGAACGGCAACGCCGTTGATGAACAGGGTCGAGTTGTCCAGCGACGCTTCGTCGGTGATGGCACCGGTCATGGTCAGCAGGTTAGTGCCATCGGGACCAGTGATGGTTGCGCCGGTCAGGGCAAGGCCGCTCACCGAAGCCAGCGAGGTGAAGTAGCCGAAGACATCCACGATGTCACCGATCTGGTACATGACCGAGAACAGCTCGCTCAAATCGGTCGGGAAGGTACCGTTCAACGTGATGGTGTAGCCTTCGAACGACAGGTTGACCGCGCTGCTGGTAACCGAGAAGGAGAACAGCGTGTCAGTGCCGTTCATGATGGTCAGGCCATCGGGGCCAAACCCTACCAGTTGGTTGAGCAGGTTGGTGCGCGCTGCACCGGTCAGGTCACCGGCGGTTTCGATCTGCGGCAGGAGATCTGCCAGCCCCATGAACTGTGTCAGCGTCAGGGGGAAGCCGCCGCTGAGGATGATCTTCTGGTCGCCCGAGGTGATGGTGTAGCCGCTGGCATTCATGTCGAGAACCAGCAGGTCAACCGGCGTACCACCCGCGGTCAGCGGACCTTCGAGCTTCAGCTGCGAGAAGGCACCGGTGGCAAGACCGTTGTCGATGGCGATTTCCAGCTCGGCAACACTGCCGACCGGATTGATGCCCGAACCGCTCAGGGTCAGGGTGTGGCCGGTGCTTGCGTCCGCCAGAACAACCTGCGTCGACGCCAGCGAGGTGACCTGGAAGTCGGGGCCGAGCGTGTCCAGAAGCTCGAAGCCGGCCATATAGTCCAGTTCAAGGTTGTCAAAGGCCGTCGGAAGCGGGGAGCTTCCATTTACCAGTTCGACAAGATACGACAGGTCAGAATTCACGTTAAATACGGGCACCTCAAATCCTCCAATTCGAAATAGGGCACTTAAACAACTTGCTAAGCAAAATTGCTTTCGCGGGCATGTAATTGAAAAACAAATGATTCTACCACGTTCTTTTTTAATCTACGGAGCACTCGCCGCCCTTTTGAGCGGCTGTGTCGCACCCGAGTCCACATGGACCACGCGGAGCGAGATTTTCATTGAACGCGATGAAACGGCCTTTGTGCCCGGAGCGTTGGACGGCGCCATTGAGGCTCTCGGAGGATCAAGTGGCGGCGGGTCGCTGTTGTCTCAGGACACATCAGACCCTGATGAGGACGACGGCGAAGACCTTGTCTACACGGTGCCTCGATCAGCGATGTTGGGGGCTCGCATCCATGCGGAGCGGGCCATGTCAAAGCGCGCCACCTGGACGGTTTCGGCCACTGGGGCTTTGGGGAAATCCACCTATTTTCTTCCTGACGGTGCTGAAATCCCCATCAACCCTGAAGTTCCAACAAAGTTCGAAGAGCCGATCACTGTCAAATTCCAAACAGCCAGTATCGATCTCGCTGCCGGGGCAAAACGCCGAGTGTATGACGGTCAGAAGTTTGACGTGGACCTGACCGGCACAGCGGGAATTTTGTTCACTCTCACCAAAACCGATGTCGCGTCACCAATCTTCATTCTCGACGACTGGGAAACCCAGGAACTTCCCTATGTCTCTTTGGCCGTGAAACTGACAGCGAACCGGAAGGGCAAGGCCACAGGAAAAGCGCGTTCGCAACCCTTCCTGACCCTTGGTGCACGCGCCTATCCGGGGGTCGGCGCGCGCTTTGTCACCCAGTTGGGCATGCAGTTCTAAACCGGCTCACTCGGACGTCAGAACCCAGTCGCGCAGCACATCGACCTCGGGGGCCAGTTCGACCGCCATACCGTCACAAAAGTCGATCAGCGCCTGCACGTTGAGCTTGTTGGCCCCCACGATGATCGGCACCCCGGCGGCCAATGCCTGTCCGATGGTGTCGCGGAACCCGCGGCCGTCGGCCTCGTGCTTGCCGAACTTGTTGACCAGCAACAGATCGGCCCCCTCGCCCAACTGCCTGTCTGTCAGGGCCACGGCCTCTTCCAGGGCATTGGTGTCCAGACGGCAGCCGCGCGCCTCTTTGCCAAGGTCCTGCGAAATGCGGATGACCGGACCTTCGGGCAGCACCTTGACGTCCATGTCGCAGTGGTGGTCCTTGTCACGCTCGGTATCGACCTGAACAGTGCCGCACAGGCGCAGGCCGCGCTTGGCCATTTCCTCGGCGAATTCGGCCAGAAGGAGGTTCGTCTCGCCCCGACCGGGGGCTAGGGTATAGGCAATCTTCATTGCGGTGTCCTTGGATCAAGAAACGAAAGGCAGGAAGCGAACTGTTTCGCCCACCTGCCCCGTGGTGGTTTCGGCAGCGATGTCGATCATGCCATCCGCCGCCAGCAATTGCGAGAGGGAGGCCGAGCGCACCGGCACACCGGGGTCGATCACCGGACGGCCACTTGCGTCGCGCCCCATGACGGCCACCGGGCGGAATTCGCGGCGTCCGACCTTGTGCTCAAGCTGCCCCCCCAGAACAGCAGCCTGCGTGGGGGTCTCGGAGGGGTGATGGCCCAGCGCGGAAAGGATGCCGTTGCCAAACAGATGCCAGCCGACAAAGGCCGCCACCGGATTGCCCGGCAACCCGAGCCAGAGCGCGCCTTCGATCTGTCCGGCAGAGACCGGCTTGCCCGGCTTCATCGCCACACCGGAAAAGGCGTGCTGCCCGCCAGCGCGGATGAACGACTGGTGAAGGTGGTCCTCTTCCCCGACAGACACGCCGCCCGAGGTGATGATCAGGTCAACCTGCCCCGCCACGCGGGCAAAGGCCGAGGCGATTTCCAGCGGTGTGTCGCTCAGCTGCACGCGGGCGACGATGTCGGCACCGGCAGCCGTGACAAGGGCGCTGATCATCGGGGTGTTCACATCCCAGATCTCGCCGGCAGACAGTTCCGCCCCTGCATCGCGAATTTCGTCACCGCTCATCATCAGCGCAACGCGCGGGCGGCGATAGACCTTGGCGGCCCCGATACCGGCCCCCGCCAGCGCGGCGATCCGGTTGGCGGTCAGGCGCGTGCCTTCCGACAGCAGCGGATGCCCCTTTTGCATGTCCGATCCGCTGCGACGTACATGTGCGCCAGGTGCGGGGCGGTCATGGATGGTGATCACATCGCCCGCGCGAACAACCTGTTCCTGCGGAATGACCAGATCAGCGCCCTTCGGCAGGGGCGCGCCGGTGAAAATCCGCGCAACCATGCCCGCAGGCAGCGGTGTGTCACCTGGCTGACCGGCTGCAATACGGTCGAACACCGGCAACTGCCAGGGCCCCTGCCCTTCCAGACTGTCCAAGGCAAGCGCATAGCCGTCCATGGCCGCGTTATCAAACAGGGGCAGATCACATACGGTCTGCACATCGCAGGCCAGGATGCGGTCTTCCAGATCGAAGACCGGCACGCTTTCCACGTCGCGGATCGGCTGAACCAACGCGCGCAGGCGCTCCATCGCCTCTTCCACCGAAGGCAGCCCCTTGGTGGAACAGGCACAGGCCGCCGCGGTGTCTGCGGCGGCCTGCGAAATTGTCTTGAGTTCATTCATGAGCTTTTCACCCAATCCTTTGCCTTACTTGCCTTCCACCTCGGCAGCGACGGCCTTGTAGGCGTCAAGGTAGCCTTCGGGCAGGCTGTGCGCGACACCCTGGTGGCAATCGATACAGGTCTTGCCTTCGTCCAGTGCTTTCTGGTGGTTCTGGGCGGCACGGTTTTCCTGTTTCGTGAAGTCCATGAACTCGAAGTTGTGGCAGTTCCGGCATTCCTTGGAGTCGGTCTTTTTCATCCGCTTCCATTCGCGCGAGGCCATGATGATCCGGTGTTCCTCGAACTTCTCCGGAGTCGATACCGACTTGGTGATGAACTTGCCATACAGCTCTTTCGAAGCCTGGATCTTGCGGATCATCTTGGGGCCCCAGTCCTTGGGCACGTGGCAGTCGGGACAGGTGGCGCGCACACCGGACGAGTTGTTCTGGTGAACGGTGCCCTGGTATTCCGCATAGACGTTGTTCTCCATCTCGTGGCACGAGATACAGAACTTCTCGGTGTTGGTCGCTTCAAGGGCCCAGTGGAAACCACCCCAGAAGACGATGCCGCCAGCAAAGCTGACAATCATCAGGAAGCCAAGGCTGACTGCGCCAATCGGCGTCTTGGCCCAGTTCCAGATGCGGCGAATAAGGCCGGGAGAGTTTTGTTCCGTCATTTTCTTATTCCTTCCTCTCGGTCACAGCCGCATCAGTTGCTGGACGCGTTGAAGGTGTTGTCCACCAGTGCCGGAGCGTCGGCCTGGGGAACGTGGCATTGGTTGCAGAACCAGCGAGTGCCTGCGACGCGGTCAAGCTGGTTGCCTTCGCGGTCCAGGTAGTGGGTCATCGACAGGGTCGGCGCGTTGCGTTCGCCTGCGGTGGTCCAGTCGTGGCAGCTCAGGCAACGGTTGGCCTTGAGGTCGATCTGGTACTGATCGATCGAGTGCGGGATCAGCGGCGGCTGCTGGCGGTAGTTGCGGGTAAAGCGCTGTTTGTCCTGGTGGAACACGTCCTCGACGACATTTTGTTCATCAATCGGTGCTCCGCGCAGCGACTGGACTTCCTGTGCTGTCGCGAGACCTGCGACGGCGAAAAGGGCCGTTGCGGCGATGGCGCTGATGAGGGCTTGCTTCTTCATGGTTTTACTCCGTTGCTTGCTCAGGCGGCTTTGCTGGCCCCGGATGCAGGTTGAGTTCTTGTTCTCTGCTCACGCGCCGGTGCGGGCGTGTCGTCGAAACGGGTGGTGAATTTGAAGACGTCCATGGCACAGACGTCGATGCATCGACCGCAGTTGGTGCAGTCGGACGAAAGGATAAGTGGCGTGTCATCGTCCTTGCCGCGCAGGGCCGGTGTGATGACCTGCATCTCGGGGCAAACCGCGAAACAGTCCATGCAGTCGTCACAGTCGGCGCGTTTCTCGGCCGAAATGCGCAGAACAGACTTGGTGCCAAGCAGGCCATAGAAGGCGCCAACCGGGCAAAGGTGACCGCACCAGCCGCGACGGGACACGAAGACATCGAACAGGAAGACCGCGATCACAAAGGCCCAGGCAAAGCCCATGCCGAAGATCAGGCCACGGTGCAACATGCTGATCGGGTTGACGAATTCCCAGGCCACCGTGCCGGTGATGGCGGAAACGGCCAGCACCATGCCCAGCACCCAGTATCGGGTGTTCTTCTTGGGCTGCCAGCCTTTGGACATGCCCAGTTTCTCATGCAGCCAATGCGCGCCGTCCGTGACCGGATTGATCGGGCAGACCCACGAGCAATAGACCCGGCCGCCAATCAGCGCATAGGCAACGCCAACAATCAGCGCACCAATCAGGGCGGTGGTCTCCGGCCAGTGCAGGGCAAAGAACCCCTGAAGGGTGATGAAAGGATCGGTCAGCGGCAGGACGTTGAAGGTCATCGATCCGGACAGGTTGCCCTTGAACCACCAGATGCCAAACCACGGCCCGATCAGGAACAGCGTCAGGAAAAACACCTGCGAGGCACGGCGCAGCAAAAGGAAACGGTGCGCCCGCAGCCAGCCGAATTCGTCGATGGCTTCCTGTCCAACGGGGAGTTTGGTCTTGGCACTCATCAGTTGGACCCTCCCGTCCCCGGCAGGCTGAAGGACGAGGTGAACCCGCCTTCCATGCTGGGATCAGGCAGCGCATCGGTGGTGTATCCCCCCGGCGCCACGAGGTTGTCGGTGCCCGGTCCGGGCAGGCGGTCCGGCAGGTCGATCAACTCGTCAACCAGCGGGTTCTTGTCTTCCCAGCCCAGTTTGTAGTGATCCGCCGCCTCGGCCATCGCGATCCGGCGCGGCAGCACCTTGATCGCCGACTCGCCTGGCAGCACACAGGATTTCTCGCATTTGCCGCAACCGGTGCATTTGTCGGAATGCACGATGGGCATGAAAATGGCGTGGTGACCCGAACGCTCGTTATGGCGGCGCTCAAGGGTGATGGCCTCGTCGATGACGGGGCAGACGCGATAACAGACATCACAGCGCAGGCCGAGTGCGTTGAGGCATTTCTCCTCGTCGATCAGCACCGCGAGGCCCATGTCGGCATCGTCAATATTCGTCAGCTCCTTGTCGAGCGCCCCAGTCGGGCAGGCAACGACGCAGGGAATGTCTTCACACATCTCGCAGGGAATATCGCGGGCGGTAAAGTATGGCGTGCCGGTGGCCGGACCGTCATAGCCCAGCTCGGCAAGTTTCAGCGTGTCATAGGGGCAATCGCGCACGCAAAGACCACAGCGGATGCAGGCCGCGAGGAAATCATCCTCGTCCAGCGCGCCGGGCGGGCGGATTGCCTGCGCCGGAAGGGCGCGGGCATCGCTGATGAATTGTGTGAGCGCCATGCCCGCCACCGCACACCCTGCTGCACCGCGTGCAGCATCCTGAAGGAAGCGGCGACGATCCATCGACGAGGGTTTGCGTTTCGGGGCGGACATGGCTTTTTTCTCCTATTTACAGCAAGTTACGCGCGTTCAACTTTACATGCGCATTTCTTGAAGTCGGTCTCTTTCGAGATCGGGCAGGTCGCATCCAGCGTCAGCTTGTTGGTCAGTTGGCCTTCATCGAACCAGGGCATGAACACGACGCCACGGGGCATCTTGTTCCGGCCACGGGTTTCGACGCGGGACAGAACCTCGCCACGGCGGGTCGAGACCATGATCTCCTGGCCACGACGCAGCCCGCGGTCCTTGGCGTCCTGCGGGTGCATGAACACGACGGCCGACGGGAACGAACGGTGCAGCTCGGGGACACGGCGGGTCATCGAGCCCGAGTGCCAGTGCTCGAGAACACGCCCGGTCACGAACCACAGATCGTACTCGTCATCAGGCTCTTCCGCCGCCGGTTCGTAAGGGGCGAAGATGATGTTCGCCTTGCCGTCCGGCTTGCCGTAGAACTGAACGCCCGCGCCCTTCTCGACATAGGGGTCATAGCCCTCGCGGAAGCGGTAGAGGGTTTCCTTGCCATCGACGACCGGCCAGCGCAGACCTCGGGCCTGGTGGTAGACTTCGAACTCTGCAAGGTCGTGTGCCTTGCCGCGACCAAAGTCGGCATATTCCTCGAACAGACCTTTTTGAACGTAGTAGCCAAAGTGCTTGGATTCTTCGTTGTTAAAGCCGTCCGCAGTTTCCGACAGCGGGTATTTGTTGACCTTGCCGTTCTCGAACAGGACCTCGTACACGGTTTTGCCGCGATACTCGGGTTTCTGCGCGATCAGCTCTTCCGGCCATACGTCTTCGATCTTGAAGCGTTTCGAGAACTCCATGACCTGCCAGACGTCCGATTTGGCTTCGCCCGGTGCATCCACCTGCTGACGCCAGAACTGAGTGCGGCGTTCCGCGTTACCGTAAGCCCCTTCCTTCTCGACCCACATGGCGGTGGGCAGGATCAGGTCGGCGGCCAGTGCGGTCACGGTCGGATACGGGTCGGACACGGTGATGAAGTTATCGGGGTTGCGATAACCCGGATAGCCTTCTTCGTTCATGTTCGGCGCAGCCTGCATGTTGTTGTTACACTGGACCCAGTGACAGTTCAGATCACCGTCTTTCAGCTTGCGGTGCTGCAGAACGGCGTGGAAGCCCGGCTTGCCAGGAATGGTGCCTTTGGGCAGGCCCCACTTGGCTTCTGCGATGTCGCGGTGCGCTTCTTTCATGACCACCATGTCGGCGGGCAGACGGTGTGCAAAGGTGCCAACCTCGCGGGCAGTACCACAGGCCGAGGGCTGACCGGTCAGCGAGAAGGGCGAGTTGCCCGGCTCGGCGATTTTGCCAACCAGAAGGTGGACGTTGTACATCAGGCCGTTCACCCAGGACCCACGGGTGTGCTGGTTGAAGCCCATGGTCCAGAGCGACATCACCTTGCGGTTCGGGTCAGCGTACTGTTTTGCCAGACGCTCAAGCGCCGCTTCCGGAACACCGGACAGTTTCGACACTTTCTCGACCGTGTATTCCGAAACCGCCTCGGCATACTCTTCAAAGCTGATCTTGGTCAGCTTGCCGTGCTTGCCTTCGTGCGACGGGTTTTCAGCCGCCTGCTCCAGCGGGTGGTTCGGGCGCAGACCATAACCGATGTCGGTGTTGGTCTTGGTGATGTTGACGTGGTTCTTGACGAAGTCCTCGTTCACCGCGCCGTTCTGGATGATGTAGTTGGCGATGTAGTTCAAGATCGCGAGGTCGGTCTGCGGGGCAAAGATCATGCCGTTGTCGGCCAGTTCGAACGAACGGTGCTCGAACGTCGACAGAACGTGAACTTCACAGCCCGGCTTGGTCAGGCGGGTATCGGTGAGGCGCGACCACAGGATCGGGTGCATCTCGGCCATGTTCGAGCCCCAAAGCACGAAGGTATCCGCATGCTCGAGGTCATCATAACAGCCCATCGGCTCGTCGATGCCAAAGCCGCGGATAAAGGCGGCCACGGCCGAGGCCATGCAGTGACGGGCGTTGGGGTCGATGTTGTTGGAACGCAGGCCGGCCTTCATGAACTTGGCAGCGGCATAGCCTTCCCAGACGGTCCACTGGCCAGAGCCGAACATGGACACTGCGGTCGGGCCTTTCTTCTTGATGGTTTCCTTCCACTTGTCGGCCATCACATCAAAGGCTTCGTCCCAGGACACCGGCTCGAAGTCGCCGTTTTTGTCATAGACGCCGTTCGACTTGCGCAGCAGCGGTTGGGTCAGACGGTCTTTGCCGTACATGATCTTCGACAGGAAGTAGCCTTTGATACAGTTCAGGCCACGGTTCACCGGGGCCTCGGGGTCACCCTGGGTGGCCACCACGCGGCCATCCTTGACACCGACAAGAACCGAACAGCCGGTACCGCAGAAACGGCAGGCTGCCTTGTCCCAGCGGATGTTGGGGCCGTCGAGCTGCGCCGCAGCAGCGTTCGGCAGTGTCATGCCTGCGGCCGAGGCGGTCGCAGCAGCGGCCGTGGCCTTCAGGAAAGAGCGGCGGGAAGTTGGCAAGGTCATGGGCTGATCTCCCGTTCAGTGTACAGGTTGATCGAGGGCTTCGGCGTTATCGTCCAGCTCCTCGAAATGGTGATAGGTGAGAGTGATCGTCAGAACGCCGGGGATCTGGTGCATATCCATGATCTGATCCGAGGCGCGCTGGGATGGGGTGTCTTCGACGGTGATAACGATGCGCCCATCTTCATGGGTATGCACCTCACCTCCTTCGAAGGCGTCAATGGCCGCGATGACGCTGTCGGTCTTCTCCGGCATTGTGTGGACGAGACATCCGCAGATGTTCAGCATTGGCTGACCTCCGTTGGTTGGCTGATTTGGCTGAATTTGATGGCATTGACCGGGCAAGGTGCGGCGCAGGCCCCGCAACCGGTACAGCTTTGAAGATCGAATTGCGGTTCCGCCCTGCCCCCTGTCTGGAGCCGGAAACGGATCGCCTGCTCGTCGCAGTAGTCCTGACAGGCACGACAGTGAACGCCCTGGCGCGACAGGCAGTCTTCGGAAACGCGCGCCCGCCAAGGCCAGGTTTGCGCCCCGGCAAGTGCGCCGGTCTCGCAGGCTTCGATACAATCGCCGCAGAAGGTGCATTCGCCCTTCTTGAAGTTGATAACGGCGAAGCCTTCGCTGTCCTTCATGATGATGTTTTCCGGACAGGCCCGGGAACAGTCACCGCATCCCGTGCAGGCCTCTTCGAACTCCATCGGAGGCAATGCGCCAAACGGACGCATCACGCTGCGTGCCGTGAAACGGCCCCGCAGAAATGCTCTTCTTCCGTCCTGACTGGTCATGCTCGCGCCTTCCGATCCTTCACGACCCAATGCGGGCCGCCCCCTTTTCGATAGGACCGGAGCAACACTTATTTGTTGATCTGGATCATGGTTTCGGGGGGAATTCGCATTTTTTTCGCCGGCGCAAATATCTGATTTTTCGAATTTATTTCGCAAATCGCCCGAAGTATGGGCAGTTTGAAAACTTGGATAACCCATTGCTTTTCGGACAGAAAAGGTGCGGCGCCCCACACCTTTTCCCGGCCACCCGAGGCGCGCATGTTGCCCCCTCGCCTCGGTGTGGAAAAAAGATGGATTTTCCCCACATGTTTCACGCAAATCGTAGGTCCGATCTGCGCGCCTACCCTTGAATGCACCCGAATCGGTCCTGCTGAAACGGCTGCCCCGCATCCCGGAGAAGACAATGTATCCCTTGGTGCTGTCGGGTTTCGCCCCGGCGGCATCACGGCACGCACCTTTGCGGTCCACAAGGCAGCTTGCCCGGTGATCCAGGTCTTCTCGTTTCACGGTCTTGTCCCCAATCAGGCCTCGGTGACACAGGTTCCGACGGCCCAACCATTGTTTCAGGCGCACATTAACGGTATCGATGAGATCAAAGTTTGCGCCGCAACAACCTTTGGCGAGAATTCGTGCAGCACCTCGACGAAACTCTTCTCCGCGACCTGCCCAGCTTCCGGGCGCTTGAGCCTTTGGCGGTCCGCGAGATCCTGAGCCACGCACACTCACGCAGGATCGAGGCAGGCCATTCCGTGTTCGAGGAAGGCGCAGAAGCCGAAACCTTCTTTCTCCTGCTGGACGGACACATTCGCGTTGAGCGGATTTCGCGCGAAGGCGACCGTGTCATCCCTCTGCACATCCCGCCTGGACAGCTTTTTGGCATCGCCGCAGCCCTTGGCCGCGACACCTATCCCGCCACCGCCGTGGCCGCCGCGGAATGTATCGTGCTGTGCTGGCCGATGCGGCTCTGGGACAGCTTCGTCGAAACCTACCCCGGCTTTGGGCGCGAGGCGAACAAGATGGTCGGGCACCGCGTGGGCGAAATGAACGCCCGGATCATGGAACTGGCCACACAGCACGTGGAACAAAGAGTGGCCAGCGCCATCCTGCGACTGTCGCAGCAAAACGGACGCCAGACCGACACCGGCGTTGAGATCCCTTTTCCGCTAACCCGCCGCCAGATCTCCGAGATGACCGGCTCGACCCTGCACACCGTCAGCCGCCTGCTCTCGGCATGGGAACGCGACGGCATCCTGACAAGCGAACGCAAGCATATCCGCGTGCACGAACCCACGCGTCTGGCCGAACTGACGGAAGACACGAAGCCGGCGACGTAGCCCCGATCAAGACCTGAAATTATCTATTGCGGATACCCCTTTTCCCGGACCAACTTCCGTCCACCTGGATCTGTATAGCCTTTATTTCAGACAGTATTTCCAGAAGCATGGGCGCGGATTTGACGTTACCTGACCTCACCTCACTTGAGATTTTTTGAGATTGTCCAAATCCCGCGCGTCCTGAAAATGCACGGATCGGACGCGCCCGATCGCGGTTCCGGCTTTGGAAAGGACATCTCATGCTTGATCAACCCAGCGCACCCGCCCCGCGTGGCCGTCGCTCCCGGCGAGCCGCAGGCCGCTCGGCAGAGGCCGGCCAGAACACGCACCTGCGCGTCCCCTACATCACACGCAAGATTCCGACGCTGGACCTTCTGGACGAAGAAAGCCTGACCAAGATCGAAGCCGGTGCCGACCGCATTCTCGCCGAGATCGGCATCGAAATCCGCGAAGACAAAGAAACCGTCGACCTGTTCCGCAAGGCCGGGGCAAAGGTCACCGACGTCAGTGCAGAAGCGTGGAACCTCAAATTCGAACCGGGCATGATCCGCGAGATCCTCAAGACCGCCCCCGGCCGGTTCACCCAACACGCCCGCAACCCCGCCAACACGGTTGAGATTGGCGGCGATGCCACGGTCTTTGCCCCCTCCTATGGCTCTCCCTTCGTGATGGACCTCGATAAGGGCCGACGCTATGGCACCATCGAAGACTTTGAAAACCTTGTGAAACTGGCGCAGTCCTCGCCTTGGCTGCACCATTCCGGCGGCACCATCTGCGAACCGACCGACGTACCGGTGAACAAACGCCACCTCGATATGGTCTATGCCCATATGCGCTATTCCGATCGCCCCTTCCTCGGGTCGATCACCGCACCGGAACGCGCCGAAGACAGTGTCGAGATGTGCCGCATCCTGTTCGGCGCCGACTTTGTCGATCAGAACTGTGTCATCATGGGCAACTTCAACACCACCTCGCCGCTGGTGCTTGATGGGGCCACGACGCAGGGCATCACCGCCTATGCCCGCGCGGGCCAGGGGTCGATCCACCTGCCCTTCCTCCTTGGCGGCGCGGTCTCCCCGCTCACCATGGCCGGGTCAATCGCCCAGTGCCTAGCCGAATCCATGACCTCCTGCGCCATCACCCAACTGGTGCGCCCCGGCGCCCCCGCCGTGCTGGCCGGGTTCCTCAGTTCCATGTCGCTGCGCTCAGGCTCGCCCACTTTCGGCACGCCCGAACCGGCGCTTGGCTCTCTGGTCATGGGCCAGCTGGCCCGCCGCCTCAACCTGCCCCTGCGCTGTGCCGGCAACTTCTCGACCTCGAAACTGCCGGACGCGCAGGCCATGCAGCAAAGCATGATGTCGATGATGTCCGCCGTTCAGGGCGGCGCGAACTTTGTCCTGCACTCTGCCGGCTTCCTCGACGGGCTGCTGTCCATGTCCTACGAGAAATTCGTAATGGACACCGACATGTGCGGCGCCCTGCATGCCTACATGAACGGCTTCGAGGTCAACGACGACACCCTTGGCATTGATGCCCTTGCCGAACAGGGCCCGGGCGAGCACCTTTTCGGCACCGCCCACACGCTGCGGCATTATGAGACAGCGTATTGGGACAGCGGCCTGAACGACGATCAGCCCTATGAAACCTGGGCGGAACAGGGCGGCGAAGATGCTGCGATCCGTGCCAACAAGAAATGGAAAGACACCCTGGCGAACTACGAAGCCCCCGAAATGGCGACAGAAACCGACGAAGCCTTGAAAGATTTTGTCGCCCGTAGAAAAGCCGAAATGGCCGACGCCTGGTACTAAGACGAAAACGCGAGGGAAGCCCAGCCATGTCCAAAGATCCCCTGTTGCAGCCGTATCAGCTCAAACACCTGACGCTGAAGAACCGGATCATGACCACCAGCCACGAACCGGCCTACCCCGAAGACGGCATGCCCAAGGACCGCTATGCCGCCTATCACGCGGAGCGGGCCAAGGCAGGCGTCGCGCTGGCGATGACCGCGGGTTCGGCGGCGGTGTCCAAGGATTCCCCCCCTGTTTTCAACAACATCCTTGCCTACAAGGACGAGGTGGTGCCGTGGATCAGACAACTGACTGACGCCTGTCACGAGCATGGCTGCGCCGTCATGATCCAGCTGACCCACCTTGGCCGCCGGACCGGCTGGAACAAGGGAAACTGGCTGCCCTCGGTCAGTTCCTCGAAACACCGCGAACCCGCGCACCGCGCCTTTCCAAAGCTGGTGGAAGACTGGGACATCGAGCGCATCATCGGCGATTTCGCCGATGCCACCGAACGCATGAAAGAAGGCGGAATGGATGGGGTCGAGCTACAGGTTTACGGCCACCTTCTCGATCAGTTCTGGTCGCCGCTGACCAATGATCTGGACGGCCCCTATGGCGGCCAAACCCTTGAAAGTCGACTGAAATTCCCGATGGACGTGCTGCGCGGCATCCGCGACCGCGTGGGCGACGATTTCATCGTCGGCCTGCGCTATACGGCGGATGAGGCCGAAGCGGGCGGCATCTCGCCGGAAGAAGGCATCGAGATTTCCAAACGCCTTGCCGACAGCGGCATGGTCGACTTCCTGAACGTGATCCGGGGCCGCATCCATACCGATCCCGCCATGACCGACGTGATCCCGGTGCAGGGCATGAAGAACGCCCCACACCTTGATTTCGCAGGCGAGGTCAAGAAGGCCACCGGAATGCCCACGTTCCACGCTTCGAAAATCCCTGACGTCGCCACCGCACGCCACGCGGTGGCCGAAGGCCTCCTCGACATGGTGGGCATGACCCGCGCCCACATGGCCGACCCGCATATCGTGCGCAAGATCGTCGAGGGGCGCGAAGATGACATTCGCCCCTGCGTCGGGGCAACCTATTGTCTTGACAGGATTTATCAGGCCGGAGACGCACTGTGCCTGCACAATGCGGCCACCGGTCGGGAACTGACCATGCCGCATGACATTCCGCCGGCGGAAAAGAAAAAGAAGGTCGTGATTGTCGGCGCTGGTCCGGCAGGCCTCGAAGCGGCGCGTGTGGCGGCAGAGCGTGGCCACAAGGTCACCGTGTTCGAGGCACAACCCGATCCCGGCGGCCAGATCCGCCTGACCGCCCAGTCCGAACGCCGCCGCGAGATGATCTCGATCATCGACTGGCGCATGGCCCAATGCGCGGCACGCGACGTGGAATTCCACTTCAACACATGGGCCGAAGCCGATGACGTGACCGCGCTGAACCCCGATGTCGTGATCGTCGCCACCGGCGGCATGCCGAACACAGAATTGTTCGAATCCGGCAAGGAGCAAAATCTCGTTGTCACCTCGTGGGACCTGATTTCAGGTGATGTAAAACCGGGCGACAACGTGTTGATCTATGACGAAAGTGGCGATCACCCCGGTCTCATGGCAGCCGAAATCGCGGCCAATTCCGGCGCACGTGTCGAGGTGATGACTCCGGACCGGATGTTCGCTCCCGACATTATGGCCATGAACCTTGTGCCCTATATGCGCGCCCTTCAGGACAAGGATACGGTCTTTACCGTCACCCGTCGCCTGCTGGATGTGAGCAAGGATGGCAACATGCTGAAGGCAAAAATCGGCACCGACTACAGCGACCTTGTGACCGAACAGACCCATGATCAGATCGTGGTCAACTATGGCACCTTGCCGCTGGATGATCTCTATTTCGACCTGAAACCGGCCTCTTCGAACGGAGGCGAAGTCGATTACGACGCGCTGATCGAAGGCCGCCCGCAGACCGTGGTCCGCAATGAGGACGGCCAATTCCAGCTGTTCCGGATCGGCGATGCAGTCAGCGCCCGCAACACGCACGCGGCCATCTACGACGCCTTGAGGCTGATGAAAGATGTCTGATATCAAACGGATAGGCGTGATCGGCACCGGCGTGATCACTTCGGCCGTTGTCGAAGGCATCGCCGGTGACGGCCACAGGATCACCGTCTCGGAACGGTCAGCCGACAAGGCCGCGCGCCTTGCCGAGATGTTCGAAAACGTGACCGTCGCCGATAATCAGCGCGTTCTGGATCAAAGCGACATTGTCTTCCTTGGCCTCATGGCCGAGGCGGCCCCTGCCATCCTGCAAGAGCTTACCTTTCGCGCAGATCAGGCCATCATCACCGTCATGGCCGGCGCGTCGCTGGCAGAGGTTGCGGACATGGTCGCCCCGGCCCGCGCAGCCGCGATTATGATGCCTTTTCCGGGCATTGCACGCGGTGGTTCACCCATCATGATGCAGGGCGACGTGGCCTTTGTCCAAAGCCTGTTCGCACCAAGAAACACGGTGTTCGCCCTCAAGGACGCGGCCGAAATGCAGGCCTATCTTTGTGCGCAGGCCGTGCTGTCGCCTGCCGCCCGCATGGTGGCCGATGCCGCCGACTGGCTGGCTCAGCGAGTGGATGATCCCGTGCAGGGCGAAGCCTTCCTGCGCACGCTTGTCGCCTCAAGCCTCGCAAATCAGGCCACCGGCCCGCTGATCGACGCACTGAACACGCCCGGAGGCTATAACCAACGCCTGCGTCAACACATGGAAGCGGCCGGAATGGGCCGCGATCTCGCCGAGGGGCTGAACAAACTGGAAGGGTAGCCATGGGGTTCTCTCATATCGCCAAACCTTTGACATTGCGCCATAAAACCCTGAAGAACCGCGTGGTCTTTGGGGCGCATACCACCAACATGGCCGTGGATGGCCTGCCCGGTGACCAGCATCTTGCCTACTACCGCGAACGCGCCATCGGCGGGGCGGCGATGATCGTGGTCGAACCCGTCCCCGTGCATGCCGCCGCCGTATTGACCCGCGGCAACTTTCGCCATTCTTCGGACGATGTCATCCCCGCCTTCCAGCGTCTCACCGATGCTTGCCACGCCCATGGCACCGTGATGATCCAGCAGCTGTACCATGTTGGCGCCCACGGCGATCAGGACAATTCCTTCCACGCGTCGTGGTCGCCCTCTGGTGGACCGAGCTACCACGACAGCGACGGCAGCCACGAAATGAGCGCAGACGAGATCGAAGAAACGATCCAGGGCTTTGTCGATGCCGCCATACGCTGTCAGAAAGCCGGGTTCGACGGGGTCGAGGTCTGGGCTGCCTACCACTGTCTGCTGGATCAGTTCTGGACCCCATTCTCGAACCAGCGTGACGATCAATGGGGCGGCAGCCTTGAAAACAGAACCCGCCTCTCGCGCGAGATTCTGCGCCGGATTCGAGAGGCTTGCGGCGAGAACTTCATCATTGGCCTGTCGGTCAACGACGAACCCGGCGTCGAAGCCTCCTTGGGGCGCGAGGACATGGCAGATATCGTCGCCTTGCATGACGCCGAGCACCTGATGGATTACGTCACCGTCGGCTCGGGCAGCTACCTTGATTTCTACGGCATCATCCCGACCTTCCAATATGGCGAGAAGCTAGGCGTCGATCTGGCAACGCGCCTCAAAAGCGTGGTGCAGCACGCCGTGGTCACCGCCGAAAGCCACATCCGCACACCAGAGAATGCCAACACCGTTCTTGGCGCGGGCGAGGCCGATCTGGTCTCGATCGTGCGCGGCCAGATCGCCGATCCGCACCTTGTGACCAAAGCCCTGGAAGACCGGCCAGACGACATTCGGGGCTGCCTGTCCTGCAACCAGCAATGCTGGGGCCGCCGAGGCCGCGACTACTGGATTTCCTGCCTCATCAACCCCTCCGTCGGCTTTGAGCATGAATGGGGCGGTGACCGATTTGAACGCACGGACACCCCGAAATCCGTTCTTGTCGTCGGGGCCGGCCCGGCCGGTCTCGAGGCCGCTCGCGTCGCCGCAGAACGCGGCCACAACGTCATCCTCGCCGAAGCAGGGCCGCAGATTGGCGGCCAGTTCCGTCTGGCAGGTCTGCAACCCCGCCGCGCCCAGATCATCGACCTTCTTGACTGGTACGAACGCCAGCTTGCCAAGCTGGGCGTCGACCTGCGCCTCAACACCTATCTGGATGCCGACGACATTGCCGCGATCGGGGCGAACACCGTGCTGATGGCCACGGGGTCCCTGCCCGACGAAGAGGGCTTTCAAAAGGCCCTGCCCCACCTTGTCAGCCTGCCCGGCCTTGACGGCAACGTCTGGTCTGCCGCCGACGTCATGGGCCGTGCCGCGCGGCTTGGCAAAGGCGTTGTGGTACTGGATGAAGGCGGTCACTGGAAGGGCTGCGGCACCGCTTGGGCACTGGCCGAAGCAGGTCACGACGTGACCATCGTCACGCCCGATGGTCTTGTCGGCAAGGAACTTCTGCGCTCGGCCGCAGATTTCCCCCTGCGCCGGACCCTCGCCCAGCTTGGCGTGACCTTCCTGACGGAAAGCGCAATCACGCAATGGTCGCCCGAAGGCGCCACGGTGCTGTCCTTCCTCACCGGCACGTCGCAATTGATCGAGGCGGACTCGCTGGTGCTGGCCACAGTCAACCGCGCCGACACAGAGCTATGGCGCGACCTTGCCGGGAAAGGGATCAGGGCGCCGCTCTTGGGTGATGCACACGCCCCGCGCAATGCCGCGCTGGCCTTTCACGACGGTCGCAAGCTGGGGCTGGGCGTTTAGGGTCTGCCGGCTGGTCGGCGACGCTTGGGGAAACCGCCCCTTCCCACGCCTCAGCTGCGCGACGCCTCGAGCCTTTCGCGGGTCTCAGACCAGGTGCGCTGCAGTTCGGGCAAGGCCTCTCGCACAGAGGCGGTCTCGCTGTCCTTGGCCATCTCCTCGATGGACAAGAGCGCCCCGCGCAAGGCCACCGCCCCGAACACCGCCGCGCTGCCCGCAATCTTATGCGCCTCTCCCGCCATGTCCTCCGGCAGATTGCCCGTCTCGCCAATGGTGTCCCAAAGATCCAAAAGCGCATCGGTCTCGCCGATAAAGCGGGTCAGGAAGGTTGCAAATACCTCTGGGCCGACATTTTCACGCATTTCTTCAATCTGGGCGGGGTCCACAAGGGACGATACCGGGGCAATCTCTTCGGGATGCTCGGATGGGCTCGCCGCCCCCAGCACCGAGCGCAGCTGCTCAAGGGTCAGGGGTTTGCCGACAAAACCGTTCATCCCCACCTCAAAGAAACGCTTCTGATCCTTCGGCAATACGTTGGCCGAAACCGCGATGATCGGCACGTCCGACGACACGCCCGATCCATTGCGAATTTCGCGGGTGGCGGAAATGCCATCCAACACAGGCATGCTGATATCCATGAAAATCATGTCAAACCGGTGCTCGGACGCCATCTCGACACCGTCGCGGCCATTGTCGACGCAAACCGCCTCATGCCCTTCCCGTTCCAGCATGTTGCGGATGACCTGCTGGTTGATCTGGTTGTCTTCCACCACGAGAATACGCTGGTTGCGCTTGTGATCGGGCTGGCGCACGTCATCCAGCACCGCTTCCGGCTCGGTCGTCGTGGCCATCGGAAGACGGAACCAGAAGGTACAGCCATGTCCTTCCACGCTCTCCACGCCGATCTCGCCGCCCATCGCTTTGACAAGCCGCCGGGCAATGCCCAGCCCAAGCCCCGTGCCACCTGCACGACGGCCAAATGAAGCGTCCGAGGTGTGGAAATCATCAAAAATGCGCTGAAGATCAGCCTCGGGGATGCCGATGCCCGAGTCCGATACCCGGAACTCGACCAGCGGCCGCTTCTGCTTGTCCACCTCGGGCTGAACCTCGGCCTCAACAATGACCCGGCCATTCTCGGTAAACTTGATCGCGTTCCCAACGAGGTTCAGCAGAACCTGCTGCAAACGGGGGCCATCGATCAGAACCCAGGTCGCCGGCGGCCCCACCCAGCGCCACGAAACGTCATTACCCCGCGAGGCCGCACTGCCGCTCTGGCCGTCCACGATGTCCTGCATGAGCGCGCCAAGGTCCACCGGCGCCTCGACAATCTGCAACTTGCCTGCCTCGAAGCTTTCGATATCGAGAACCGCATCCACATGCTGCATCAGGATTTTTCCGGAAATCTGCATGTTATGCAGATAGACCGATTGACGGCCACTGAGCCGCGTATCTTCCAACAGCGACAGGTTGCCCAGAATACCGTTCAACGGTGTCCGGATTTCATGGCTCATCAGTGTCAGGATGTCGGCCTTGGCCTTCTCGCCCAACAACGCCTTGTCGCGGGCCTCGATCAGTTCCTGCTCGTCAGCCACGCGCTGCGAAATATCCCGCAGGAAGGCGATAAAGATCTCGCTGTCCTCGTGCATTGCCGATTGCAGAGCAAGTTCGACAGGGAACACCTCGCCGTTTGCGCGCATTCCCTCAAGTTGGACACGCCCCTTGCCGACAACGCGGCGTTCTCCCTTGTCAATCATGCGCTTCATGCCCGCATCGTGCAATTCACGCAGATGCGGGGGCACAACAACATCCCCGATCCGCAAACCACGCACGGATTGCGCGTCCCGTTGGAAAATCTGCTCGGCTGCCCGGTTGAATTCCAGAACCCGCCCTTCGGCATCCGTCACCACAACCCCGTCCAACGACGTGGACAGGATCGTGTTCATGCGATCATTGGCTTCGGTCAGTTCGGCCTCCCGAAACCGCATCTGACGGTTGATCGACAAAAGGAACAGGCTCACCCCGGTAAGGGCCAATAGGAGAATGCCCACAAGGATTGCGAGATGTTCCAGCGTTAGCGCGATTTCCTCGCGCCCAAGGTCGGACTGCAAGGCGAAATAGGACAGACCGGCCACCGAAACTTCACGGACGTCGCCCTCGATCCCCCGCGCTGCCTCGTGCAGGCTGTTGATCCGGCTGACAAGCACCTCGTCAGGTGCGTCGATTGTTGCAACCTGCGTTTCAAGAAAGGCCGCCACCTGGCCCAACGGCGCAAAAAACGCCTCATCCCGTCTGAGGTCTGCAAAAATCGGTGAATTCTGAAGAATGCCGACGCGGCTATAGAAAACATCGAAAGACCGGCGCAGATCGGCAAGAAGCACCGCGTTTTCGGCTTCCACAGACCCTGTCGCGACAGTGCTCGAAATTTCCTGCGCCATCCGCAGGTATTCAACTTCGACCTGCGTCAGTGTCCACTGGACATTGTCCGAGTTGGCAGAGTTCAGACTTTCAAGATCGGTGATGACATCTCGGCTGAACACAAGCGTGACTGCCAGCAGAACAGCAAGCCCACCGCCCAGCACGGTCGCCAACAGCGTGCTCTTGCCATTGCTATGTGGCCTGCCCGAAATCAGAACGACACCTTCGCCGGCTCTGAAATACGGCCGGCCCCTTCACCAGTACGCTATTGGACGACGGCGATCCTGTCGAGTTGCCAAATGCTTCTCGCGTATGCGATTTCCGCGCGATACTTGGCATCGCTGTCATACGGGAACACGATCCAAAGAGGCCCCTTGTCCCGGCGCGACATTTCCTTGCCGTTCATCATGTAGGCAACCATCGGGGCATTCGGATCAATGTCCGCGACGGGGATTTCAATGGCATAGTCGTTGATCGCCTTTGCCATCAAGGTTCCGTCTTCCACGTCCAGCCGATCAAGTAGCACAGCCAGCGGCACGCCCGTGAAGGTTTGCACGCCTTCTGTCCAAATCGTCGTGGTGACGTACTCGTGCTCGGCCAGATCGCGCAGCATTTGCAGGTCAAAAACGGCGCCCCTAACACCGTTTTTGACCTTGATGTCTCCCGAAACTTCCAGAAGCGGAACCCCAGTGGGTTTCGGAAGAGCATCTGCGGCTTGTGCTTCGGTCGTGAGTGGTAGCATCAGCCCGAAAAAGCCAGCCGCAATAAAACTTGTTACCCTGCGTTTCATGATTGCCCCTTAGGTTGTGCCGAATTTATCGCACGAACCGGGACGCAACACACGAAACCTTCAGGATAACGACCTATCCGAAAGGATAGTTTTCGCATTTTGTCATCTTGGAACGAGGGATCAAAACCAACGAAAAACTCGGGCTGACCGAACTGTGCCACTCACCCAAAACGGGAAAACGCCTACTTTTTTCTTAAGGTTCTCTCATACTTTTCAACACCTTAACTTACTAACAAAGTTCAGAAAGGGTGCGTAAGCGCACGAAATGATACTGCACCCAACGCACAAAGCCCCCTTTCGCATAGGTTTTTGGAGAAATTTTCAAAACACCTCAACGCAAGCGTGTTTCGTAAACACATTTGTCCCAAGCGGATATGACTCTATGTCCGTAAGACACAAGAATTGGTGGTTCTCCCCGCCGACGTACGTGTTAGGGTAGAGTGTGAATAGTTAGGATAGTGCCGTGAAAATTCTTATAGCTGATGATCACAGTCTGGTTAGGGATACGCTGGTGGCCTACGTCGAAACCAGCGGCGACATCGAAGCCCGGACCGCTGCTGATTTTGACGAGGCAAGCGCGATGGTTTCCGCGCAAGGCCCATTTGATCTTGTTCTGCTCGATTTCAACATGCCGGGCATGAATGGGCTTGACGGCCTGAACCGCGCCCTGGCGCTCGAAGGGGCATCGCGCGTTGCCCTGATTTCCGGAGAGGCTTCCAAGGACGTTGCCGAAAAAGCCCTCGAAGCGGGCGCTGCGGGTTTTGTCCCAAAGACCCTGCCGGCCAAGTCTCTGATCAACGCGATCCGTTTCATGGCCATGGGCGAACAATACGCCCCCATCGATTTCATGACCGCCGAACCCGAGGAAAACACCCACCCTCTTGCCAGCAAGCTGACCGAACGCGAGATGCAGGTGTTGCGTGGGTTGACCGAAGGCAAGTCGAACAAGGAAATCGCGCGTGACCTTGACCTGTCGGAACCGACGATCAAGCTGCACGTCAAGACGCTCTACAAGAAGGTAGACGCCAAGAACCGCACACAGGCGGCGCTGATTGCGCGCGAGGCCGGGTTGTTCTGAACCGGCCTCTCAGAGAAACGAAAAAAGCGAGCGGCCGGACCGCTCGCTTTTGTTTTTGGGATCAGGCAAAGCTCACGCCGTTTTCCGCCATTGGCAGCTCGGCCACCTGTACGTCGCTGATCGCGGCAATCGCGTTGGCCAGCGCCGGGGCCGACGGGGGCGTTCCCGGCTCACCCACCCCGGTCGGGGCTTCGGCAGAGGGCACGATGTGCACGTCAATCGCCTTGATATCGCCAATCCGCAGGGGCTCGTAATCGGGGAAGTTGGTCTGATCAACCGCCCCGTCGCTCAGCGTAATCTGGTCGCGCATCGCATGGCCGATACCATAGCCGATACCGCCCTCCATCTGCGCGCGCACCACGTCCGGGTTCACGGCAATACCGCAATCCACCGCGCAGGTGACGTTCTCGATCACGATGCCGTCCTCTGGCGTACCCGACACTTCGACAACCTCGGCCACGTAGGAACCAAAGGACTTGTGAACCGCAACGCCTTGAGTGCGACCGGCACCTGCCTTGCCCCACCCGGCTTTCTCTGCCGCCAGCTTCAGAACACCCGCCTTGCGCGCGGCTTCCGGATTGCTTTCGTCAAGATAGGCCAGACGGAACTCGACCGGATCGCGCCCAGCCGCCTTCGCCGCCAGGTCCATCATGACCTCCATCGCATAGGCCGTGTGGGTGTGCCCCACGGACCGCCACCAAAGAACCGAGGTCGCTTTCTTCGTGTCCGTCAGACCCAGTGACTGGGTCGGGATCGAATAGGGGCTGTCGGCGATACCCTCGATCGAGCTGTGGTCCACGCCGTCATGCACCGAGAAGGATTCGAACGCGGTGCCCTTCATGATCGACTGGCCCGCAACACGGTGTTCCCAACCGGCGATGTTGCCCGCCTCGTCAAGACCAACGCGCACCTTATGACCAAACGCCGGGCGATAGTAACCACCGCGTATGTCGTCCTCACGGGTCCAGACAAGCTTAACCGGACGCGACCTGTCGGTCATGACAAAGGCCAGCCCCGCCTCGACCTGATAATCCGCATCCGGCGTCGCCCGACGCCCGAAGGACCCACCGGCCAGCATGGTGCGGATCTCGATCATTTCCGGCGGCAGCTGGAAGATCTGCTGGAACGCCATATGCGGCCCGGTCGGCATCTGCGCACCGTCATGCAGCACGATCTTGCCCTCTGCCGTCTGCTCGATGGTACAGTTCAACGGCTCCATCGGCGCATGGGCCAGAAGCGGGAAATAGAAGGTCTTTTCAACCACCTGCGCCGCCCCGTCCACGGCAGATGTCACCGCCGTCATATCGGCCTTGTTGACGTTATATTCCGGCGCCGCATCCAGCGCGGCCATGATCTCGTTACGGATTTCATCCGAGTTGCGGGTTTCCGCACCGGACATGTCCCAATCGACCTCAAGCGCCTCGCGCGCCTGGATCGCTGCCCAGGTGTTCTCGGCATAGACCACAACCCCGGCCTTTGTCGGCAATACGGCGGCGCGGATGTACCCCTTCACCTCTTTCGCGGCACTGTCATCGAACCCAAGCGCCACACCGCCACGGGCTTCGGGACGGGCAATCATCGCCACCATCTGGTTGGGAAGGTGGACATCCATCGCAAACATCGCCTGACCGTTCGATTTGATCACCGTGTCCTTGCGGCGCACGTCACCATTGCCGATCAGTTTGAATTCCGACGGATCTTTCAGGCGCGGTGCTTCCGGGGCGTCCATCGTCGCGGCAATGGCCACGAAATCGCCAATCGGTGCGGATTTCCCTGCGCCCTTGACCATACCTTCTTCGATGGTCAGCTCCGAAGCGGCAACGCCCCAGTCCTTGGCTGCGGCGGAAATCAGCATCTCGCGGGCGGCTGCGCCTGCGGTGCGATACTGCTGCCACGAGTTCGCCATCGCGGTTGATCCACCCGTACCCTGGAACGGACCAAAGAACAGGTTGTTATAGACCTGCGGGTTGGAAGGCGCGAATTCGTACTCGATCTGGTCCATACGCAAGCCGATTTCCTCGGCGATCAGCGTCGGCAGGCCGGTGGCCGGTCCTTGCCCCTTTTCAAAGTGCTTCACAATGGCCGTCACGGTGCCATTGGCGTCAATCTTCACGAAGGGGTTCAGCTGGGTCGTTTCGGCACCGGCTGCGGCAATCGCCCCGTCCGGACGTGCGCCAACCAGAAGAACAGCGGCGGTCGCGGCCGCCCCTTTCAGAAACCCGCGGCGGGAGGTGTTGATGGTCATGGATCAGGCCTCCAGAATTTCCGAAGCGCGCTGAACGCCCTTGCGGATACGTTGATAGGTTGCACAGCGACAGGCGTTGCCTTCCATATAGGCATCGATCTCGTCCGCGCTCGGCTTGGGGTTCTCGGCCAGGAGACCAACCGCGGACATCACCTGCCCCGACTGACAATAGCCGCATTGCACCACGTCCAGCTCGGCCCAGGCCTGCTGAACCGCCGCGCCGATCTTGTCTTCGCCAATGGCTTCAATCGTGGTGATCTCGGCACCCTCAACGTCTTCGATGAAGGTCTGGCACGAGCGCACCGGCTCGCCATCCAGATGCACGGTGCAGGCCCCGCACGAGGCAACACCGCAGCCGAATTTCGTTCCCGTCATCTTCAGTTCATCGCGGATCACCCACAGCAAGGGCGTCCCCGGTTCGGCATCCACGGTATGCGTGGCGCCGTTCAGCTTCAAAGTCAGAGCCATGTTGGAAATCTCCTGTTCACGCTTGTTTCCAGATTCTGGTAAACTGGCGCGTTTACAGTAGATTGGAATTTCCAAGGTGTAAACTGACAAGTTTCATAGACGCAGATTTGACCGGCAAAGGCAATTGGTTCTATAGGTGGGCATATGAACGAATGCAGCGCACCGAATACGACCAAATACGCCCAGATCATCGAAGCGGCGGTTCAGGAGTTCCAGGAAAAGGGCTTTGCCTCGGCCAGCATGGACCGGGTCTCTTCGCGCGCGCAGGTCTCCAAGCGGACGGTCTACAAGTACTTTGAAAGCAAGGAAAATCTCTTCCGTTCGATCGTGGAAGAGCTGTCATCCCGCTTCGCCGATCTCAAGGAAATCCGCTATGTTCCCGGCCGTCCGATCCGTGAGCAATTGGTCGATCTCGCCTGGGCTGAAGGCCGGCTTTTGATCTCCTGCGATGTGATGTCGATGGCCCGGATGATCGTAAGCGAAACCTTGCGACATCCCGAATTGGCCGAAGCGGCGCAGGGCAAGATCGACAAGAAACCGGTGATTTCCAGCCTGCTTCGCGCTGCGGCCGAAGATGGGCAACTCAGGATTGAAGATCCGGATTCGGCGGCTGACGAATTCCTTGCCCTGATCAAGGCCAAAGCGTTCTGGCCCTTCATTTTCGGCGGTGCCATCGTGAGTGAAGATGAAATGGCGGTGATCGTCGAAGCCTGCGTTGAGATGATCATGTGCCGCTATGGTGTGTGAAGCCTCAGCCCTCAACCCCTGACTGAACACTCTTAATCCAACTCTCCAAAAGCGTGCTTTCTCGCGGCGTCAACGGCCGTAGTCACACGGCTGTTGCATAGCAGTGATGGACCTTGGGGCCATAAAAAGTTACCAATAGGAAAAATATGTTGCACCTCGAAGTGCGACTGGGGAACCAAACGGATCAAAGGGCACTCAATGCCACACGAGATGCACAAAGCGATTGCGCGCAATTCGCTTCTCATCAAAGCGCTTCCGGACGTCCACGTGGATGCCATCCTGTCCAAGGCGATCTGGAAAACTTACGACAGGGGCGAAACCCTGTTCATTCAGGAAGAGACCGCGAATGCCATCCACATCGTGCTGGACGGCTGGGTCAAGCTCTTCCGCGTCACACCAAGCGGCACCGAAGCCGTGGTGAGTGTCTTCACCCGTGGCCAGAGTTTCGGAGAGGCCGTCGCCCTGCGCAACATGCCCTACCCTGTCTCTGCTGAAGCCGCGACCCGAAGCAACGTGATGCACATCCCCACCAATGTCATCGTGGACCTGATGAAGCGCGACACCGAAGTTGCGCTGACCATCCTGTCTTCCAGCTTCAACCACCTGCATTCCCTGGTGGCTCAGCTGGAACAGCTCAAGGCGCAGACCGGTGCCCAACGTGTCGCCGAATTCCTGCTGGATCTGTGCGACGCGGAGGAAGGTGCCTGCGAAGTCACGATGCCCTATGACAAGGTGCTGATCGCGGGCAAACTGGGCATGAAACCCGAAAGCCTGTCGCGCGCCTTTGCCCGCCTCAAGACAATTGGCGTCAAGATCGAGAAGAACCACGCCCTGATCGGCGACGTCGAGAAACTGCAAGACTATGTCGAGGATCTGAACTGACCATGACTGACCAGCTCTCCCGCACACTCGCCGCCATCGACGCCGCCAATGCCGCCGATCCGCGCATGGATGACGGCCAGCCCGAAGCCCTGCTCTATGGCCAGCGCATGAGCGAACAGTGTGAGCGCTTGTTTCCCGAGGCACAGGACGTTCTGCAAATCGCCGCCCGTGGCCAGCACATCGAACGCTGGATCCTGAAACGTGCCGACTATCCCGAAGGCCGCGCGGGCTATCTCAAATGGCGTCGCGATCTGGCCGACCACCATGCCAACCGGATTGGTGAGATCATGGCGGAAAACGGCTATGACACGGAAACCATTGACCAAATGGGCCGGATGGTGCGCAAGCAGGGCATCAAGCGCGACCCGCTGGTGCAGGCGCTGGAAGACGTGATCTGTTTCACCTTCATCACCTGGTACTTTGCCCCTTTCGCGGCCAAGCACACGCCCGAAAAGGTGCAGGACATCGTCGAGAAAACCGCCCGCAAGATGTCGGATGCGGCCCGCGCCAAGGTGCTGGTGGAATTCGACCTGCCGGAAAACCTCGCCGCGGCCTTCAGCTGATCAGCGCGGGGATCAGGTAGAGCCCCAGCAACAGCAGACAGAACAGCGTCAGAACAAGATTGAAGCCGCGTCGCCATGACGGGGCTTCGGCCAACCCAAGATAGCGCGACAGGATCACCCGCGCCTTCATCAGGGCCAGCAGCAGGACCACGGCCCCGACAACCCGCCGGTCCAGCCCGCCAATCGCCAGCTCCGCCACCACGGCAGATGCCCCGCTGAGGGCGAAAAGCGCGAACCAGGCTTTGTTCAGGGGATCACTCAGCATATCGTCACGCCAACAGGTAGATCACGGGAAACAGCAGCACCCAGACCAGATCAACCATGTGCCAAAAGGCAGCCCCCACCTCGATATTGCGCAGGCTGTCTTTCCAGGCAATCAGGTACAGGATCGCCACCCCGGCCACGACATGCGCCGCATGGAACCCGGTCAACATGTAGTAGAACAGGAAGAACGGGTGGGTTTCGAAATCTATGCCCTTTGCGGCCTTGTCCGCATACTCCGCCCCCTTGATGATCAGGAACACAACGCCCAGAAGCGCAGCCACGACAAGCGCCAGCCGCGCCTTGAGCCGGGCGCCCAACCCGCGCCACTGAAACGCCTTCGCCGCCAGAAACCCGCTGGTCACAAGAACAACCGTGTTGAGCGCCGCACCGGTGCGATGCAGATGGTCCTGCGCCTCGGCAAAGCCCACGGGGTCGGTCAGGCGCACGGCGAGGAAGGCCGCAAGACCGGCCCCGAACACCAGCAACTCGCTGATGATGAGAACCCACATCATCAGGTCTCCGGGCAACTCGTCCAGCAACGATCCCTGCCCTGTGGTGTCGCTCATCCGGTCACCAGTTGCCGATAGATCTGCGGCAGCGCGTAGATCAGCTTGTCCGGCTCCGGGATCACCGCGAAACTGCCCTGCCCGAACATGCGGGCAAACCAGCTCTTGGCCTCGCGATCCACGGTCACGCCATAGACGGAATGCCCCGCCCGACGCGCCTCGCGCACCGCCATCGCGGTATCCTCGATCCCGTGACGACCTTCATAGTGATCAAGGTCGTTGGGCTTGCCATCCGTGATCACCAACAAGAGCCGCCGCTTGCGGGTCTGTTCGCTCAGGTCCGCCGACACATGGCGGATGGCCGCGCCCAGACGGGTATAGAACCCCGGCCGCAGGCTGCCGATCCGCTGTTCGACAAGACCGCTCATCGGCTCGTCGAAGCCTTTGCATTTCTGCACGTAGACCCGATCCCGTTTCAGGGAAGAGAAGGCATGAATTGCAAAGTCATCGCCACAGGCATTCAGCCCCCAGGCCAACGCATCCAGCGCCTCGCGCTCCACGTCGATCACGGCGCGGCCAGAGACCGCGCTTTCGGTCGAGCGGCTGACATCCAACAGGATCGACACCGCCAGATCGCGGGCTTCGGGACGGTTCTGCAACCAAATCCGCTCAGACCCTTCGCCATCGGCAATTCGGTCCACCTGCGACCGCACGGCGGCGTCCATGTCGAGGTTGTCGCCATCAAGGTGCCCGCGTGTCGTGACCCGCCCCGGACGCAGGGCCTCGAACTGGCGTTTCACCATGCGGATGCGCCGCGCCGCTTCGGGATCGCGGGCGAAATCGGCAAACTCTTCCTTGGCCTCGGCCACGCTGGTCAGGACACAGCAGTGATCGGGCAGGTACTGACCCGTGCGCACATCCCATTCCGGATACATGATCTTGCCGGACAGGCGTTCGCGATCCACGTCTTCAGGCGCGAGATCGAGATGCAGCTTGAGCTTGGTCGGCGGCGCCTTGGAAATCTGTCCCAGCCCGATCTCGTCCTGATCATCCGCCGCCTTCTTGGCGTTGTCGGGATCATCGTCGTCCACCCGACGGTTGAGGTTCAGGAATTCCGCCCAGCTCAGGATCGCTTCGAACTTGTGCAGGATGAAGCTGTCATTGCGCTCGGCCTGATCCGATTTGCGGCGGCGCGCGCGGTGGGTCTTGTCATTCTCGCCCGCCTCTTCCGGCGGTCCCTCGGTCTCGCGGCTTTCCACCTCGTGACCTTCCGAGAACTGCACTGGCCGCAGCTCGGGCCAAAGCGGCACGGGGCGGAACGGCTGATAGCGCAGCGGGGCTTGGATGTTGTCCATCGCGCCGGTCTCAAGCGCCTGCCACATCGGCTGGGCATGGGCCTTGAGCTCATCCCCCAGAAGGTGGCGAATGATGGCCTCGACTGCCGCTTCGTCTGCCGGCAGGTCGGGACGTGGACGGTAGTGCAGGATGCCCTCGCACAGGGCGGCATAGAGATCGCGCAGCCCCGGCGCATCCTCAAGCGTTGCCTCGACCATCTCGCGCGCCGCTTTCAAGGCCCGCAGATCGGCCCGCAGCGCATCCTCTTCGGCAATCCGGTCCGGCGCATGGGCAGCGGCCGCCGCCAGCCAGACATACATGGCGGCATTGGCTTCGCGCGTCGGCAGCACCGCAAGGCGCGACGGCAGACGCAATATTTCACCATCGAAACTGGTGCGCGGCATCAACTCGGCTTCGGTACCGAGGCGGCGCTTCCAGCTCAGACGGTGGCGTGAAACTTCGTCAGAGACGGGGCGCAGTTCAACGCTTGAACTGCCCCCCAATCCCCTGAATAGGACTGCCAGCCGCCCTCCGACCTCGGAAAGGTCGACAGCGGCTCCATCATGCGCCTCCGGCGCATCCAGGCGGCTGGCAAAGGAGTGCCACAGTTTCCCGACGGTCTCTTCGGGTTCCCATGGCTCAAAGTCGATCTTGACCATCGGCCGGCCTCACCCAAAGACAGCCGTGACAAGATCGAGGAGCCCCCGTTTGATGTCCTCATCATCGGTGAGCGGCTCGACCATTGCCGCGCGGATTGCACGGTCAACGTTCATGCCCTGCGCGATGAGGGTCGCGGCATAAACCACGAGGCGGGTCGAAACCCCTTCCTCCAGGTCCTGCCCCTTGAGATCGCGCAGCTTGTTCGCCAACCGCACCAGCGGCTTGACGCGCTCGATGTCCAGACCGCTTTCCTCGGCAACAACCTTGGCTTCCACCTCGGGTTTGGGAAAGTCGAACTCGACTGAGATAAAACGCTGACGTGTAGAGGGTTTCAGCGTCTTGAGGATATTTTGATAGCCCGGGTTGTAAGAGGCCACGAGCATGAAGCCGGGTGCGGCTTCCAATTCTTCGCCGGTCCGGTCGATCGGCAGGATACGCCTGTCATCGGTCAGCGGGTGCAGAACCACGGTCACGTCCTTGCGTGCCTCGACGACCTCGTCGAGATAGCAGATCGCGCCTTCACGCACGGCACGGGTCAAAGGTCCGTCCACCCAGACTGTCTCGCCCCCCTTCAGGAGATAGCGACCGATCAGGTCGGCGGCGGCCAGATCATCGTGACAGGCAACGGTGTAGAGCGGGCGGCCCAGTTTCGCGGCCATGTGGGCCACAAAGCGGGTCTTGCCGCATCCGGTCGGCCCCTTGAGAAGGACCGGCAGGTTGTTTTGCGCAGCGGCGGAGAAGACTTCGCGTTCGTCGCCCTGTGCGAGGTAGAAGGGGGCGTCAGCCGCCCCCATTCCGTTTTGAGGGTTATGGTTCATGGAACCGTCCATTTTTCCTTACTCCGCAGGAGTTTCAGCAGCACCGGGTTCGATGATTTCTTTGCGCGGCACCCAGATCGAGTAGATGAACAGGAGCGCACCAAGAACCACGACCACACCCGAACCGAAACGCATCCAGTAGAAGATTTCGACCTGGTCCTGAACGTCCATGTAGTATTCGCCAAGGACGCGTTGCAGGTGGGTCTGGATCGTACCGGCAAAGGTCAGCACGAAGGTCATGAAGACCATGCCAGAGGTCATCAGCCAGAACGAGGCCATGTTCAGCACCTGGTTGTAGGGGTCGCGATTGCGCAGGATCGGCAATGCGTAGCTGAAGATAGCGATGTTGAGGCAGACATAGGCACCGTAGAAGGCCAGGTGACCGTGAGCGGCGGTGATCTGCGTGCCGTGGGTGTAGTAGTTCACACCGTGCAGCGTGTGCAGGAAGCCCCAGACGCCCGCGCCGAAGAAGGCCAGAGTGGCACAGCCGAGCGACCACAGCAGAGCTGCTTTGTTCGGGTGGTCACGACGCCCTTTCCACACCATCACGAAGGCGAATGCCATCATGGCGAAGAACGGGATGACTTCCAGCGACGAGAAGACCGAGCCGATCCACTGCCAGTAACCGGGGGTACCGATCCAGTAGTAGTGGTGGCCAGTGCCGAGGATGCCCGAGAACAGGGCGGCGGCAACGATCACGTAGAGCCACTTTTCGACAACCTCGCGGTCAACACCGGTCAGTTTCAGCATCAGGTAGGCCAGGATAGAGGCCATGATGAGTTCCCAGACGCCTTCCACCCACAGGTGAACGATGTACCACCAGTATTGCTTGTCCAGTGCCAGGTTGTGCGGGTTGTAGAAGCTGAAGAGGAAGAGCAGCGCCAGACCCCAAAGACCCAGAAGCAGGATGTTCGAGATAGCGGTTTTCTTACCCTTAAGCACGGTCATCGTGATGTTGTAGAGGAACATCAGAGCCGCAACCACGATCCCTGCCTTGACCCACTTGGGCTGTTCGATGAACTCACGGCCTTCCTTGCCCAGGAGCCAGTGGCCCTCGAACAGGTTGAAGACATAAGTCACGACCACACCCAGGGTGCCGACCACGAGGATCGCCAGTTGGATATAGGCAAGTTTTTCGCTGTGGATCTCACGCTCGGTCTCTTCCGGGATCAGGAAGTAGGCCGCGCCAAAGAAGCCGAGGATCAGCCAGACGATCAACGAGTTGGTGTGCAGCATGCGCACGATGTTGAACGGCAGGAGTTCCGACAGTGTGTTGGGGGAAACATAGATCCAGCCGGCGAGCAGACCGCCCAGCACCTGGATCGCGAAGAGGGCCATCGCTACCGCGAAGTAGACAAGGGCAATTCTCTGAGTTTTGTATTTCATAGTTCAGACCTCCTTAACCCGCTTCGTTCGGTGGCCAGTCCTGTGCGTCGATCGTGTTGATCCACAGGAAAAAGTCAGCCAATTGACGAACTTCTTCGTCACTCAGGTTGAACTGAGGCATCTGACGACGGCCTTCGATTCCGGTGGGCTGAGAGTCCATCCAGCCTTTCAGAACGTCGAATGCACCTTCGGGGTCATCTTCTACACCCCAGCGTGTCATTACGTTGACAAGTTCAGGAGCAAAGTAGGCGCCTTCCCCCATCAGCGTGTGGCAGTTGATGCATGCTTTATCTTCCCACACTTTCTTACCGGCAGCGACGCTCTCGGTAAGGGTCTCGACGTTTGTCGAGGTGGTGACGATATAGCGATGCGAATGGAACGATAGTCCCAAGAAGATAATGATGAAAAACAGTGACCCGCCGTAGAAGATGTTACGGGCCATGCTTTTAGTCATGACTTCACGCATTGGGCTCTCCTTTGCCCTAGTTGATGATGTAGTGAAAATGCCGTCCGGCGCGTGGGTTATCCTTAACGAAAGTCAAGGGGGGTGAAATTCCGCAGGCAAAACCGCGCCGATCAGCTGGCGCGGCCCATGCGTGGCGCCCCGAGAACGGGCGCCAAGGCCATGAAAAACAAGGCAAAAGACAAGGACCACAAAGCCGCCGAGACCATCATCGCAGGCATGTAGAGTTCTACCGGCAAACTTGTCCCGCCCCAGCGCAACGCAGCCGCCACCGCCATCAAACCATAGGCCCAGGCCACCGGTTTCGGCGCTTTGAGTGGCCGTCCCGTGTGCCCGAGAGAGGCCCGGCTCATCACCGCAACGGTCATCACGCCAACACAGCCGATTCCGAGAACATGCAGGGCACCGATCTCGCTTCCCAAGCCCCAGAGCGCAGCGCCCCAAAGTATGAAACCGAGCCCCAGAAAGCCCATTCCAAGGTGCAGCGACCAGAGGATTGGCTGAGCTCGCGTCCACGCCCCACGCCAAAGTCCGACACGCAGGATCTGAACCACCCCGAACAGCACCGCCAGCGTCCCGACAAAGCGGTCATCTAACGGCAAGGTGACCACCCACGGCAGACCCAGCGCAAGGATCATCGTTGCCTTTTCAAGCGGCGGGCGCGACACGGGCCAATCGGCCTCGGGCACCCCTGCCCGCTTCATGGCGTTGCGCGTGAATGCCGGTGTCACCCGCCCCCCGAGAATCGCGATCATCGAACACAGCGACAAAAGTCCCATGCGCATCCCGACATCCAGCGTGCCGCTGGCGATCCCGGCCCATTCAAGGTGCACAAGCCCGTTGGCAACCCAGAGACTGCTCAGGATGAAGAGAAACACCATGTTCTGCGGCTTTGGCCGCTTCAACAGCTGCGACAGCACCTTCGCGGCCAGGATCGGCACGAAGAGAAGGTCAGCCGCGATCACGAGCCAGACAGGCAATGCCGCATAAAACCAGATCGCGACGCGACCGATCAACCAGGCCCCCGAGACAACGGCAATGAACGCGCCCCGCGCAGCCGGCGCATTGGTCCAGTTCGGCACGGCGGTCAGGAAGAAACCGCCCACCGCCGCCGTGGCATAGCCAAAGATCATTTCGTGCGAATGCCACTCGGTCTCGATCATGGATGGTCCGGCGAACTCGAACCCGCCCCCCGAGATCAGCCAGATCAGCCAGATCCCCCCGGTGAACATTCCATAAACTGCCGCTGACAGGAAAAAGACCCTGAAACCTTCGGAATAAATCCGCCCGATCGTTGCAAACATCGGCTTGCCCTGCTTTTTGATTTTACCCTGTTTCACGCTGGAAACAGGACTGCGCGTCCCTTGTACTAAGGAGTAGTCGGGGCAAACCTGTGACTCCTTAACGAAAGTCAAGGATACGAATCCCGGATTCCGCCAGACATGAGCCTGCCTCACCAGCAAACCGGAGAGTGATCATGTCACTTGGAATCACCTACAAAAAATCCAAACGGGCACTAGGGATTGGCTTCGCGCTTCTGCTTGGCTCCACTGCCGTGCCTGCAATCGCTGAACAACCCACCCTAAGCGAAGAAGCCTTCGAAGCTTCCAAGCAGCTCTACTTTGAACGCTGCGCCGGTTGCCACGGCGTACTGCGCAAAGGCGCGACCGGCAAAAGCCTCGAGCCGATCGTGAAGAAAAAGAATGCCGACGGCACCGTGACCGAATCCGGCACGCTCAAGCTCGGCCAGGAACGTCTTGAAAAGATTATCTCCTGGGGTACCGAAGGCGGTATGAACAACTTCTCGGACATCATGACCGAGCAAGAAATCAAAGACATGGCGACCTACATCATGATGGATCCGCCCAAGCCGCCGGAAATGTCGCTTGAGCAGATGAAACAGACCCGCAAGGTCTATGTAGAAGAAGCCGACTACCCGACCGAGCCGCTGCACGGCCGCAACTGGGAAAACTTCTTCGTCGTCATCGAGCGTGACGTGGGTAAAGTGGCCGTGATCGACGGCGACACCAAAGAAGTTCTGGCACACATCCCAACGGGTTACGCTGTGCACGTTCTGAAAGCGTCCGAGCACCACAAGCTGGAAGAGCCGGAAAACCCGGGCCGCTTCTGGTACACCATGGGCCGCGACGGCAAGATGACCAAGATCGACCTCTGGCAGACGCCGGACAAGATGCTGGTTTCGGAAGTTTCCATCGGTTATGACGCCCGCGACGTGGCTGTTTCCGGCGACGGTAAATACGTCATCGGCGGTGCCTACTGGCCTCCGCACTTCGCAATTGTTGACGCGATGACCATGGAGCCGCTGAAAGTGGTTTCGACCCGCGGTACCAACGTTGACGGTGACTATGTGGAAGAAAGCCGCGTGGCTGCCATCTACACCACCCCGAACGAGCCGACCTGGATCGTTGCCGTGAAAGAACTCGGCCAGCTGTGGCAGGTCGACTACTCGGACCTCGACAACCTGCGCATCGACAAGATCAACTCGGCCAAGTTCCTGCACGACGGCTTCTTTGATCCGACCGGTCGTTACTTCCAGATCGCCGCAAACGCGTCGAACAAGATGGTTGTTGTCGACACCAAAGAGCGCAAGCTTGAGGCAATGATCGACACCGCACCGCTGCCGCACCCCGGCCCCGGTGCCAACTGGAACGACCCGAACTGCGGTCCGGTTGCTGGTACGACTCACCTCGGCGAAGGTACTGTGACTGTCTGGGGCAACGACCCCGAAGGTCACCCGGACCAAGCCTGGAAAACCTGCTACGAAGTGGAAACCGACGGTGCGGGCCTGTTCATCCGGACTCACCCGAATTCGGACTACTACTGGGCTGACCAGACCAAGCACCCCGAGCTGGAAGTTCAGCAATCGGTGCAGGTCATCTCGAAAGAGACCGGCGAGATCGTGAAGACCATCCAGATCACTGAAGACGAAGGTAACGTTGCTGTTCACTTCGAATTCAACAAGGACGGTACCGAGGTCTGGGTTTCCAAGTGGAACCGTGCAACCTCGAAAGAGCCGAACGGCGAAATGGTCATCTACGATGCCAAGACGCTGGAAGAAATCGGCCGCGTGAAGGGGCTCTACGCCCCGACCGGCAAGTTCAACGTCTACAACCGTTCGAACCACGTCACCTAAACCGACGTTTCATCGTCTCCGGAAGGGCGGGCCCAGCGCCCGCCCTTCCTCTTTACAAAGCGGTATCGGGATTGCGGCGACCGGCAGGACAGTCCGGTAGCACCCGCCAAGAACCCGGCAAATGCCTTCCGCTCCTCGCAATCCAATCAAGCGCCCTTCCCCCATGGGGCCGTTAGCAAAAAAGCCAAGACGGAGCTTGGACATGACCAACGAAACGGAAACCAAAAAGCCGATCTGGCGGCGGTATTTCATCTACGGAATGCCACTTGCCGGGATCGCTGCGGCGTTTATCGCCGGTATCGTCTTCTGGGGTGGTTTCAACACCGCCATGGAAGCCACCAACACCAAGGATTTCTGTATCTCCTGCCACGAGATGAATGATTTCGTCTACCAGGAGTACAAGGGCACCATTCACGACGTGAACCGCTCGGGTGTGGGCGCAGTCTGTTCCGACTGCCACGTGCCCAAGGACTGGACCCACAAGATGATCCGCAAGATCAAGGCCTCGAAAGAGCTCTACGGCAAGGTGATGGGCACCATCAACACCGAGGAGAAATTCGAAGCCAAGCGCCTGCATCTGGCCAAGAACGAATGGAAGCGGATGAAGGCCACCGACTCGCGCGAGTGCCGGAACTGTCACGACTTCGAGTCGATGATGCCCGAGTTCCAGAAACCCCGCGCCCGTCAGCAGCACCTCAACGCGATGACCACCGGCCAGACCTGTATCGACTGCCACAAGGGGATCGCCCACACCAGCCCGCGTGACCGCGCCTCCGATGAATTCCTCGAGATGATCGAGGCTCCGAACCCGGACTTCATCCGCGAGATCCCGCAGGAATACCTCGACAGCCTTGCCCGCGTCGAAGCCAAGGAAGCGGCCGAAGCTGACGCCAAGAAAGCGGCAGACGCGGCAGCGCGTGAACAGGTTCAGGCCCAGATCGCAGCTGCGGTCGAAGAAGCCGTGGCCGCGGAACGTGCCCTGGCAGCCGGTGAAACCTCGGCCGATGCAGGCGCTTCGGTTGGTGGCAACATCGACTGGAACGCCATCACCCCGGCGGACATGACCCTCTTCTACCCGGGTCAGGCGTCGTTCGAATGGGTCCAGAACGGCAAACAGCACGGCGGCGCACGTCCCCTCACCAAGGGTGGCGACCAATGCACCACCTGCCACGCCAAGGAACTTGAAGCCATCGGCAACAAGATCGTGGCTGGCGCTGGCGGCAAGGAAGACGAGCTTGAACCCACCCCGATCCCGGGCAAACGCGGCACGATCCCAGCCACCCTGCAAGCGGCCCACGATGGCGAAAACGTCTACTTCCGCCTGCAATGGCCGGACACGCCGCACGCCCCTGCCCCCTTCGTGGACGGTGGCAAGATGGACCCGGAAAACCAGGTCAAGGTGGCAATGATGATCACCGGCACCGGTATCGAACTGGGGGAACAGGTCGGCTGCTGGGCAACCTGCCACGCGGACAACACCTACATGCCCTTTGATCCGGGTGCAGAAGGTCTTGCCGCCGCAGGTGACATCGCCGCACGCCTGAATGCCGAAACCAGCGTCAGCAAGTACCTCGCCGAGTCGCGCACCAAGATCGAGATCAAGGGGCGTCGCGGCAAGGCTCAGGGCGGCTGGGACAAGCTGAAGGCAGCCGAAGAGATCGACCAGTATCTCGCCGACGGCACCTTCATGGACCTGATGCGCGTCTATGCCGACGGCAGCGCCACCAACGGCTACCTGCTGGAAAGCCGGGTCCAGAACGAAGGCGAGATCGCCGCATCGGCCAAACTCTCGGCTGGCATGTGGACCGTGGTCTTCTCCCGCGCCCTCGACACCGGTGCCGCAGGTGATGTTCCGCTCGAAGCGGGCAAGACCTACACCGTCGGCTTTGCCATCCACGATGACTATGCCGCTGCGCGCTTCCACCACGTGACGCTCAACACGAGCCTAGCACTGGACGACGCAAACGCCACAATCAACGTGGTCAAGCAATAAGCGAACCCAAGCGGCCGGGCCCTCCCGGCCGCTTCTTTCTTTTCAAGGCGAGGAGTTTTCGAGATGCGCCACACCTCTTTTCTGACCGCCACCCTGCTGTCCCTCGCGACAGCTTTCCCCGTTCTTGCCGGCGATGACGACGCGGCCGCGCTCTGCGCCGAGGCCGAACAGCGTTACGTCGACATCTTCGGTGAACCATCCTCCGCAGCGGAGGGCGTGACGGTTGTCACCATGTACAAATACAAATTCTGCCCGGCAGACATCACCGTTCCCGCAGGCACAACCGTGCGCTGGGTTAACGTCGAAAAACGCACCAGCCACAGCGTCCTGTCGCCCGACGCGGGCATGCCCGAATCCGATCGCGCCTTTCCCGAGGAAGTCATCGAATTCACCTTCCTGGAGCCGGGGCCCGTCGATTACCTCTGCGGCCCGCACTGGGAAAGCCACGACATGATCGGCATGGTGACCGTGTCGCCCTGACCGCGCCCCGAGAATCCCTAAAATACCCCAGAGGCCCGCATGATTTTTGCGGGCCTTAACTTTTGTCAAGGAAGCCAAACCGCTGACTTGCCATCTTGCCCCCATGAGATGCCAGGATTCCCAAGCCCTCATTGCCCCACCCGACCCTGGGCAAAGGCGCAACGGTACCCCGGTTCAAAGTAATCTTTAGGACGAGCGAGATACCCCATGACCGGCAAAGTTTTCCTCATCGGCGCAGGCCCGGGCGACCCCGAACTGATGACCCTGCGTGCCCTGCGGATGCTCGAATCTGCCGAAGTCGTCGTCTACGACCGACTGGTGTCAGACGAAATCCTCGCCCTGATGCCCAAGGACGCCGAAACCATCGCCGTGGGCAAATGCCCGCGTCACCACCCCGTGCCGCAGGACCGGATCAACGAGATCCTGCTTGAACAGGCGCAGGCCGGCAAAGCCGTGGCCCGCCTCAAGGGGGGCGATCCGATGATCTTTGGCCGTGGCTCGGAAGAAGCCGCCTACCTCATCGAAAACGGCGTCGAGATCGAATATGCCCCCGGCATCACCGCCGCGCAGGGCGCGTCCTGTTCGACCGGCGTGCCGCTCACACACCGCGGCCTTGCCACCAGCGTGCAATACGTGACCGGTCACCGTCAGGCGGGCAAGGTGCTCGATCTCGACTGGAAGCGCCTCGCCGATCCCGACACCACCCTCGTGATCTATATGGGCGTTTCCAACATCGGCCAGATCGCCGTCGGTCTGATGACCGAGGGCCTCTCCGAACAGACACCGGTCCTCGCCATCACCAAGGCCACCACCAGGGAAGAGCGCCGTCTGGTCTCGACCCTTGGCAATGCCGCCCGCGACGTACGCGAGGCCGACGTCATCAACCCCACCCTTTTCATCATCGGCAAGGTGGTGTCCCTCTACGGAGAAAACGCCGCCGAGCTGTTCGAGCCGGTTAGCGCCCATGCCTAGTTTTGCCCGCATCCTCCCCCGCCGCAATGCAAACCAGCGTGCGGCTCTCCTTGGCGCCCTGATCGTCCTGGCCTGTGCCCTGACGCATCCGGGCGCCGCAAGGGCCGAGGATCAGGTCAATCCCGAAGCACTGCAACGCCTTGTCCACCAGGATTGCGGCTCCTGCCACGGCCTGCGCCTCAAGGGCGGTCTTGGCCCCGATCTGCGCCGCGAGGCGATCGAACACTACGAAGCCGACATCCTGCAAATGGTGATCCTCGACGGGATCGAGGGCACTGCCATGCCGCCATGGCGTCCGCTGATGAGCGAAACCGAAGCCGCATGGATCGCCGATTACCTCCTCAAGGGAGACTACGAATGAAACGCCTCACCACCGCGCTTGCCCTGATCCTCGCCACCTCGGTCTCTGCCGAACCCACCGCCACCGGCGATCTGGGTCTGGTGATCGAACGTGCCAAGGGTTCTGTCCTTCTGGTTGATCAATCCGACCGCGCCGCCCTGGCCCGGATCGAAGGCCTTGGCGATCTCTCGCACGCCTCGCTGGTCTATTCGCCCGACGAACGCTTTGCCTATGTCTTTGGCCGCGACGGCGGGCTGACCAAGGTCGACATCGTCACCCGTGAAATCGCGGGCCGCGTGGTTCAGGCCGGCAACGCCATCGGCGGCGCGATTTCGGACGACGGCAAACTGGTCGCGGTGTCCAACTACGAACCCGGCGGCGTCCGCATCTTCGATGCCGAGACCCTCGAGATGGTTGCCGACATCCCCACCGACAGCAAAACCATCGGCCTTGTCGATGCCCCCGGCCGCCGCTTTGTCTTTACCATGTGGGATTCCGGCGAGACCTGGATCGCCGACCTCTCAGGCGACGAGATGGAGATCACCAAGATCACCGACATGGGCGAAAACCCCTATGACGCGCTGATCACCGGCAATGGCCGCACCTATATCACCGGCCTCTTCGGCGAAGACGGCCTCACCGCGCTGGATCTCTGGGAAGACGATCCCAAACCGATCCGCGTCCTGCCCGGCTATGGCCGTGGCAAAAAGGAAATGCCCGTCTACAAGATGCCCCACCTCGAAGGCTGGGCGCTGACGGGCCGCGAATTCGTCCTGCCTGCCGTCGGCCACCACGAAGTGCTCTGGGTCGATGCCGACACACTCACGGAGACCGGACGCACCCAGACCTATGGCCAGCCCGTGTTCGCCATGGCACGTCCGGACGGCCGCCAGGTCTGGGTGAATTTTGCCCACCCGCTGAACGACACCATTCAGGTGATCGACAGCAAGACCAAGACCATCATCCACGAATTCAAGCCCGGCCCGGCCGTGCTGCACATGGAATTCACACCACGCGGCCACGAAATCTGGATCAGCGTCCGCGATGCCGGAAAGGTCATGGTCTACGACACCCACACCTTTGAAAAACTGCGCGAGATCGAAGCAGACAGCCCCTCGGGCATCTTCTTTACCGCCCGCGCCCACCGCACGGGGCTTTGATCATGAAAAACGTTGCCGATCCCATCGACCGCGCGCTGCTTGACGACTGGCAGCGCGGCTTCCCGATCACCGCCCGCCCGTTCCTGCGCATGGCCAATGTCCTCAACATCGCCGAGGACGATCTTCTGGCCCGCCTGCAACGCATGGTCGCCTGTGGCCGCATCGCCCGCGTCGGCGCAACCTGCGCACCCAACACCATTTCGGCAAGCACCCTCGCCGCCATCGCCGCACCGCCCGAGCGCATCGAGGAAGTGGCCGCGCTAATTCAGGACGAACCGGGCATCAACCATTCCTACCTGCGCGAAGATACGTGGAACCTCTGGTTCGTCGCCACCGGCCCCGACCGCGCCTATGTCGATGCCACCCTCGCCCGCCTGGAACAGCGCAGCGGCCTGCGGGTTCTCGACCTACGCCTTGTCCGCCCCTTCAACGTCGACCTCGGCTTCCGCATGAACCAGCCCGAGGCCGGAAAAATTCCGCGCACCCACCGCGCCACCGACCTCAGCGTCCTGCGCGAAGACGACCGCGACATTCTTCAGGCCCTCTCGGTCGGCCTCCCCCTCACCAGCGCGCCCTATGCCGCGCTTGGCTTTGATCTGGGCCGCAGCGAAGACGACATCCTCGACCGCGTCGCGGTTCTGGCCGAGGCCAACATCATCTCGCGCCTTGGCGTAATCGTCCGCCACCGCGCCCTTGGCTGGAGCGCCAATGCCATGGTTGTCTGGAACGTGCCCGCCGATCAGGTGGCCATCGCCGGCCCGCGCCTCGCCCTGCAACCGGGTGTGACGCTCTGCTATGAACGCACCCCGGTCGAAGGTGTCTGGCCCTATCGTCTTTATTCGATGATCCATGCCCAAAGCCGCCTTGAAGCGCTCAAGCACCTCAGCAACGCCGCCGCCATTCCCGAACTGGCGGGCGTCCAGTACAAGGCCCTGTTCTCGCTGCGCTGCTTCAAGCAGACCGGTGCAATGATCGCCGCAAGGCCGGAGCGCGCGGCATGAGTGACCTGACCCAATCCGATCGCGACCTGATCAACCTGCTTCAGGAAGACATGCCGCTGGCGCATCGCCCCTTTGCCCCGCTTGCCGCGCAACTGGGGATCAGCGAAGACGACCTCATCGCCCGCATCAAGCATTTGAAAGAAGACGGTTTTCTGACCCGCTTCGGCCCGTTCTTCGATGTCGCGCCGATGGGAGGTGCCTTCTGTCTCTGCGCCATGGCGGTGCCCGCGGCGGAATTCGAAACCATCCTGACCAAAGTCAATGCGCATCCCGAGGTGGCGCATAATTATGAACGCACACACCACCTGAACATGTGGTTTGTCCTGGCAACGGAAACCCCCGAGGGAATTGCCGACGTCGCCGGGAAAATCGAAGCGGAAACAGGCATCAAGGTACACTGTTTCCCGAAACTGAAAGAGTTCTTCATAGGGTTCAAGGTCGCAGCATGACACTCGACGCCACAGATCGCGCCATCATCGAAGCCCTGCAAGGAGGCCTGCCGCTTGTGCCCACGCCTTATGCCGAGGCCGCGCAGACGCTGGACCTCCCCGAAGAGGCCCTGATTGCGCGCCTTCAGGACATGAAGGACACCGGTGTCATCCGCCGCATCGCCGCCGCCACCAATCACTACAAGCTGGGCATGACAGCCAATGGCATGACCGTCTGGGACGTCGCCGATGACCGCCTTGACGAACTTGGCCCCCAGATCGGTGCCCTGCCCTTTGTCACCCACTGTTACGAACGCCCGCGCGCCCTGCCGGAATGGCCCTACAACCTGTTTGCCATGGTCCACGGAGCCTCGCGCGACGAGGTCGAAGAGAAACGCAGCCAGATCACCGCCATCCTTGGCGATGCGCTGCGCGGCGCGGACATCCTCTATTCGACCCGTATCCTGAAAAAGACGGGGCTGCGGCTCCGCAAGAAGGGGTAGTCCCATGTTCCGCCTCACCGAATACATGCACCAGCTGGTCAACCCGACACCCGTGCGCCAACGCCGCGGTTCGGGGCCTGTGAAACCCGTTGTCATCTGGAACCTGACCCGCCGCTGCAATCTCAAGTGCCGCCACTGCTATACCGTTTCTGCCGACGTGAACTTTCCCGGTGAACTCAGCGAGGAACAGGCCATGGCAACGCTGGCCGACCTTGGGGATTTCAAGGTGCCTGCGCTGATCCTGTCTGGCGGTGAACCCCTCGACAGCCCCTATCTCTTCCAACTTGCCGAAAAGGCCCGCAAACAGACCCGCGTTCTGGCCCTCTCGACCAATGGCACCAAGATCTTCGGCGAAACCGCCGACCGCGTCGCCGAGATCGGCTTTGACTATGTCGGCATCTCGATCGACGGCATCGGAGACACCAATGATTGGTTCCGTGGTGTCGAAGGCGCCTTTGACAACGCCGTGCGTGGCGTGCGCGAGCTGAAAAAGCGTGGCGTCAAGGTTGGCCTGCGCTTCTGCCTTACCGAAGGCACCCAGCACAACCTGCCCGACCTGATCAAGCTTTGCGACGACGAAGGCGTCGACAAGTTCTATCTCTCGCACCTCGTCTATGCCGGTCGCGGCGACAAGAACCGGGGCGAAGACGCCCACCACCTGATGACCCGCGCCGGCCTCGACCTGCTTCTGGAACGGGCATGGGAATCCGCCTCCGGTGGCCGTCCGCTCGATATCGTCACCGGCAACAATGACGCCGACGCAGGCTATTTCCTGCAATGGGTGCGTGCCAACTTTGACGCCGAAAAAGAAGCCCACCTGCGCGAACATCTCGCGGCCTGGGGCGGCAACTCTTCCGGTCTTGGTGTCGCCAACATCGACTTTCTGGGCAAGGTCCACCCCGATACCTACTGGTCGGATTACACCATCGGCAACGTCAAGACACAGAAGTTCTCGGAGCTCTGGGCCGGCGATGACCCGATGCTTGCCACCCTGCGCACCCGCCCGCGCCCACTCAAGGGCCGCTGCGGCGCCTGCCAGCTCAAGGACGTCTGCGGCGGCAACACCCGCATCCGCGCCCTGCAACTGACCGGCGACCCCTGGGCCGAAGATCCCGCCTGCTATCTCAGCAACGCCGAAATCGGCGTCACCGACGAAGGTGAACGCCTGAACGTCACCCCTTTCCGAGGCAAAAGCCATGACCCGCAACACCGGTTCTTCTAAACATCCTACCTTCCCAAACTCCCCTGTTGGACGGATCGGTGATGCAGTCTCGGCCCGCGCCTCTGGCCAGCGACCTTCTCTCCACGCTGGCCTAAAATTCGGCCTCGCCAGCGCCGTCATCGCCTTTGCAGGCATGGCTGGTGCGACCGAGGCCATCGACGCCGAAGCGCTCTATCAAGAGCACTGCGCCTCCTGTCACGAAGAAAGCCGTCTTGGCGGCACCGGCCCGGCGCTGATCCCTGAAACTCTCAAGCGTATGCGCGGCCCCAAGGTGGCCGGCGTGATCCTCGACGGTCGCCCCGCAACCCAGATGCCCGCCTTCGCCGAAACCCTGTCGACGGAAGAAGTCGACGCCATCGCCGCCTACCTCAAGTCTCCCCTTGCCGAAACCCCGGTCTGGGGCGAAGCCGAGATCATGGCCAGCCGCGAATTGCGCGACGACTATACCCCCGCCGACACACCCATCTGGTCCTCGGACCCGATGAACATCACCCTGGCGGTGGAAACCGGCGATCACCACGTGAGCGTGCTGGACGGTGACACCTTCGAAGTGCTCGACCGTTTCGCCACGCCCTTCGCCGTCCACGGTGGCCCGAAATTCGCCCCCACCGGCCGCTATGTCTTCATCATGTCGCGCGATGGCTGGGTCCAGAAATACGACATCTACTCGCTGCAAGAGGTCGGCCGCGTCCGCGCCGGCGTCAACAGCCGCAACATCGCGATGAGCTCGGATGGCAAATGGCTGGCGGTGGCCAACTACCTGCCCAACACGCTGACCATCCTGTCCACAAGCGACCTCTCCGTCGCCGAGGTCCACGACATCACCGGCAAGGATGGCACGCCCAGCCGTGTCTCGGCTGTCTATCAGGCCCCGCCCCGCGACAGCTTTGTTCTGGCCCTCAAGGACGTTCCCGAAATCTGGGAAGTGTCCTATGCCAAGTACCCCGACCTGAACCTCTTTGCCGGCGGGCTGGCCCATGACTGGAAGATCGAAGGCCCCGTGCCGCAGGACACCCCCTTCCCGATCCGCCGGATCACCACGCCGGACTACCTCGATGATTTCTTCTTTGACCAGTCCTATGAATACGTCATGGGCGCCTCGCGCGGGGGCCAGAACGGCCTCGTGATCGACCTCGTGATCGGCCAGAAAACCGCCGATCTTGATCTGCCCGGCATGCCGCACCTCGGGTCTGGCATCACCTGGGCCTATGGCGACACCACCGTCATGGCCACGCCGCATCTAAAAGACGGGGTCGTTTCGGTCATCGACATGACCACCTGGAAGACCATCAAACGCATAAAAACCGAAGGACCCGGCTTTTTTATGAGAAGTCACGAGAATTCGCCCTACGTGTGGGCAGATGTCTTCTTTGGTCCCAACAAGGATGCGATGCACGTGATCGACAAACAAAGCCTCGAGATCGTGAAAACCCTGCGCCCCGTGCCGGGGGCCACCGTCGCCCACGTGGAGTTCACCAAGGATGGCAGCCACGCACTCGTGTCGGTCTGGGAAGATGACGGCGCGGTGCTGATCTATGACGCCAAAACCCTTGAGCAAGTGGGCCGCCTGCCCATGCGCAAGCCATCAGGAAAGTACAATGTCTGGAACAAGATCACCTTCTCCGAAGGCACCAGCCACTGAAGCACTGATCGTCGCTCACGGCCAGCCTTCCGATCCCGAGCCCGCCGAAGCGCGGCTCGCGGAACTGGCCGCACGCGTGCAATCTCACCTGCCCGACCACCGCGTGACCTCGGCCACCATGGCCGCGCCGGACGCGCTTGAGAACGCCCTTGCACGGGCCGGAGACGATACCCTGATTTACCCGCTGTTCATGGCGGATGGCTGGTTCGTGCGCACCGCACTGCGCAAACGGCTTGACGGCCACAACGTACAGGTTCTGCCCCCCATGGGCCTTGATCCGGCCCTTCCCGCCGTCGCCGCCATCGCCATTCGCGAGGCCGCGGCCCTGCGCGGCTATGACCTGCACGACACCTCTGTCCTTCTCGCCGCCCACGGCTCGGCACGCGGACAGAAGGCCGCGGAATCCGCCCGCATCTTTGCCAACCACCTCGCGCAAATCCTGCCGGTGGCCCGCATCGCCCCGACCTTCGTGGAACAGGCCCCCTATATCGCCGAGACCGCCCAGAGCCTGCCCGGCCCCGCCCTGTGCCTGCCCTTCTTTGCGCAGGAAGGCGAACACGTGCGCGACGATGTGAACGGCACCCTGCGGGGACTTGGCTTTGCCGGGCCGCTGCTGCCCGCCCTGGGCCTCTGTCCCGGTATCCCGCAACTCATCGCCAATGCACTACGCCAGGAAACCCGTGAAAGGGCCGCCGCATGACATCCGAAGATCCCGACCGCTGGTCGACACGCAAACTCGCCGTGCTGTTTTATCCCTTCTCGGCCGCCGCCGTGGCCATCAACGTCTACTTCATCGGTCTGATGTGGCAGGCCATCGGCATTCCGGCGATCACGCCAGTGGTGTCGTTGATTGTATCTGTCCCACTTGGCGTACCTGCGACTTGGCTGATTGCAAAATGGATTCGCGGCCTGATGGACGAAGCCGACCGCCCGGTCATGCCCTCGTCCGAATAGGTTTTCAAAACATCGCTCAAAATCAAAAAGGCGCAGGAGAGATCCCGCGCCTTCTCTGTTTCCGCAATCCCCTGATCCTCAGACCAGAACTTCGATCCTTGCGCCCTTGAAGTGGGACACCAGTTCCACCGCCATGCTCGGCTCGACAAGACACAGCGCCGTCGAAAGCGCATCCGCAAGCACGGCCTTTGAGGCCGACACCGAAACCAGCGTGGACTTGGCTGCCTCGCCATTGGGGCCAAGGATATGCCCCCCATTGCCAAGCGACATCGCAAGCGGCGCAGAGGTCGCAAGGGCACGATCGGTCATCTTCAGGCGCGCAACCACGTCGCCCTCTGGCCGGGCCACGCCAACCGCCCAGGGCGTGCCGTCCGCACGGCCACCAATGGCGGCAATCTCGCCCATGTCGACCAGCACGTCGCGCAGGCCCCGCGCCTTCAGAAGGTCGGAAATCCGGTCGGTGATCGCCCCTTGGGCAATCCCGTTCAGGGTCAGCGCCCCGTCCAGCACGACACGGTCGATATCGAAGCGCAGGCGCTGCCAGCCAACCTTTTCCTGCGCCCTTTGAGGGTCGCGCCCTTCGGCCAACGCCTGCCACAGCGGCTGTACGGTCGGATCAAAGTGACCGCCGCTCGCCGTGTGAACCGCTCCGGCAACGCTCAGAACCTGCAACAACTCTGGCGACGGCGCCTCAAGCACCCCGTCACGGTTCAGGCGGCTGACTTCCGAGTCACTGCGGTAGAGGCTGAAAATACCCTCAAGACGCGCCAGCTCGGCCTCGACAGCGGCAAACACCGACTGGGCCTCACTCTCGGGCACGCCGACAAGCTGCATCGAAACCTGCCCTCCAAGGGCACGTCCCTGCCAGCGGGCAACCTCGGCCTGTGCCAGGGCCGGGACCGCGCCCATCGCGGCGGAAATGGCGAGAAAGCGACGTCGGTTCAATTGGGTCATGACGGGGTCTCCAGGGCAATTTGAAAGTCGACAGGGCCGAGAACGGCCTCATCGGGTATCTCGCTTAGCGGCAGCACCTCGCCGCCGTAGGTGCTCAGGAACTGCGCAGCGCCTTCTGGCGAGGCAAAGGGCACGATCTCGGGCGCGCCCATGCCACCGGCCACCGGTGCGCCCACCACAAAACTTGCGCCATCTGCGGCAATCCAATTGTCCGAACCCGGCTGTTCCCAACTCGCCGCGACGCTCATGTCGCTGACATAGACGGCAAGGATTTCGGCATCACGTTCCGGGCTTTTCAGATAGGCCACCATGTCGCGCACCTGCGCAAAGAACAGCGGCACAGGGTATCCCTCAAGATGGATCTGCCCCTTGGGGCCACCGTGTTCGGCGATGTTCATCTGGCAAAAAAAGCTTAGCGCCTCTTCGGTCAGTTCAACCGGCGCAGGCGGGGCCTTGGCCTCTTCCTCCTTGCACCCGGCCACCGCAAGCGCGGCCATCAAAAGGGCGGGAATGATCCTCATGGTTCGATCCTCCGGAACACAAGACGCGCGGCAGCAAAGCCGAGGAACGGCCACAGCAACAGCGACACCGGCGCCGCCCAGTTCGGCAGCGCATTCGCCGCACCCGCCATGCCGCTGGTCAGGGCCACCCCTTCCGAGGCCGCCACGTTCCAGACACGGAAGGCATCCGCCGGATTGGCCACCATCACCCAGGGGAAAACCTGGCGGGTAAACACGCCGCCTTCATCCATCACTACAGCCCCCAGAAGGCCAAGATCGAACAGAACCACGAACACCAGCCACAGCCCGGCCGACATGCCCGCCGCCGCCGTCGCGGTCTTGCTCAGGGCACTCATCAGATAGCCAAGGGTCAGGAACACACCGCCCAACAGGATCGACGTCGCGATCAGCCGTGCCAGCGCCATAAGGCTCTCTGGCCCTGCGCCGCCGTACCAGGCCGCCACCGCCCCTGCGGTGCCAAACCCGATCAGCATGGCAAAGCCCAGCGCCGCAAGATGCGCGGCAAACTTGCCCAACAGCACCTCGCCCCGCCCGGCAGGATAGCTCAGCAACAGCGCAAGGCTGCCACGGTCGGCATCGCCCGCGATGGCATCAAAGGAAATCATCAGCGCTAGAAGCGGCGCAAGGTAGACCGACAGCGTGGTCATCGAGGCCACGGACACCGTCAGCATATCAACCCCCAGCGATCCGGTCGGCGCGCTGCCGGCAAAGGTCAGCGCCAGCGCAAACAGCACCATGATCAGCGTCGCGGTGAACAGCCACCGGTTCCGCCGCAGGATGCGCATCTCAGAAGATGCAATGGCAAGAAAACGCATCATTGGCCTGCCTCCTGTGCATAGTGGCGATAAAGGTCTTCAAGGCGTGGCGGCGTGATCTCGACATCGGCCACGGCCTCGCCCAACTGGGTGATCCGGCGCAACTCGGCCATTTTCTGATCCGGCCCGCAAAGGATCTCCACCGAGGCCCCGTTGATCCGCGTGCCGCCAATCTCGGCGGCCACCGCATCGGCATTCTGGGTCGCGCGAATGCGCAGCTTGGTCTTCAGACCGGCCCGCGCGCTCAGGCCCTCAAGCGTGTCATCCGCCACCAGCACACCCTTGCGCATGATGGCAATCCGGTCGGTCCGGGCTTCGACTTCGGTCAGGGCGTGGCTGGCGATCAGCACTGCCGTCCCCTGCGCCGCCAACTCGTCGATAATGGCATAAAGGTCCTGCCGCGAAATCGGGTCCAGACCGCTGGTCGGCTCGTCCAACAGGGCCACCTTTGGATGGCCCAGCAAAACCTGCGCCAAGCCCAGACGCTGGCGCATCCCCTTGGAATAGGCGCCAATCCGGCGATCCATCGCCTCGCCCAATCCCACACGGGCCAGCAACCCCGGCACATCGGCCTTTTCGCCAGACAGGCGCGCAAACAGGGTCAACTGCTCGCGACCGGTCAGTGCCGGGTGAAAGCTCACCGCCTCGGGCAGATAGGCCGTGGCCGTCCGCGCCTTGCCGCTGCCCGGTTTTGCCCCCGCCACGCGGATTGCGCCGCCGTGGATCGGGGTCAGCCCCAGCACTGATTTGATCAGGGTCGACTTGCCCGCGCCATTATGGCCCAAGAGCGCCACACGCTCTCCCGGCTGCACGGTCAAAGTCACGTCATCCAGAACGCGCACCTTGCCGCGATCCTTGCTGACGCTTGAAATTTCCAAAGCCTTATCCGTCATGAGGCACCTTTTCGCTGACGTCGGGTCTGACGGGTTTCATCATCGGGTGGCTGTCGATCACGCCGCCCGGCAGCAGGGCCGGAAAAGCGGATTGCGACCAGCGCACCAATTGCACTGCGGGCGAGCCAAGAAGCAGCTTCGCCGAGGGTTGGGTCCACAGCACGTGATCCATGCTGTCATTCGGGCGATAGGGCGCATCGGCGATACCGTTGCCATCCACATCAAAGGCGGCAAAATCGCTCCAGTAGTTGCCCCGGCCCTCTTCGGACCACTCGACCCATTTGGTCGAGACATATTTCACCTGCGTACGGTTGCCGATGAAGGCATTGCCAAGGATACGATTGTCCTGGCTTCCGGCGGTGAAATGAATGCCAATCCCACATCCCTCGAACCAGTTGTCGCGGAACATATTCTTGTGTGAATTGTAAAGGAACGTGCACTTCTCCTGCGCGTTCACAACATAGTTGCCGCTGATCTCGCCCCGGTTGGCATAGTTCAGCATGACACCGTGTTCCCGGTCTCCGATCGATACGTTGTCGGCCACTTTCACGCGGGTGGAAAACATCACCGCATAGCCCAGATCATTGCCGATCGAGACATTGCCCGTGACCTCGCTGTCATCGGCATACATGTAGTGAACCGCAAAGCGCAGATCGCGGAACAGGTTGTCGCGAAAGATGTTGCGACGGCTCGAGTTCACGAAAATCCCGTCACGTCCAAAGCGCACGTCGTTGCCTTCAACAACCGCGCCCGGCGCGTTCCAGACATAGATGCCGTTCCCGCGCGAGTTCATGCGACGATCAAGACGTCCTTCGATCCGGTTGCGGGCGACCAGCGACTTCTTGGCGCCGTGAATGTCGATACCATAGAGATTGCCCAGAACGACGTTGTCGAGCACCTGCGCCCGCGTCGCCTTCTTGGTCAGCTTGATACCGCTGTCGATGGTCTCGTGGCTTGAACCCGATCCCAGAACGGTCAGGCCGCGAACAATCACGTCTGGCCCGTCCACCGTGACGACCGAACCTTCGCCCTGTCCGTCAAGGGTGGCATGGCCTTGCCCATCAAGGATCATCGGCCGATCCAGAAGGACGTTTTCGGCATAGGTGCCGGGGCTCAGGCGGAGGGTGTCTCCATCCGCCGCCTGCGCCAGTATTTCGGCAATGGCCCCTGCCCGGTTCGGCACGTCCCAGTCGGCGGCCCCCAGAGGGGTCGCCATCAGTGATGCTATGAGCAGGAACCAACGCATGGTTTACGCTCCGCGCGGTTCTACGAACATGCGGCCGCGCATTTCCATGTGCAGCGCGTGGCAGAACCACTGGCAGTAGTACCAGTGAACACCGGGACGCTCGGCAACAAAGGTGACCGACGCGGTCGCCTGCGGCCCGATCTCCATGGCAACACCAAAGTTCGCCATGCAGAAGCCGTGGGTCAGGTCATCGATGTCATCCAGGTTGGTGACAATCACGGTGACCTCGTCGCCCTGCTTCACGGTGAAGGTTTCCAGCGCAAAGTTCGGCGCTTGGCTGGTCATGTAGACGCGGACCTTGTTGCCGTCGCGGATGACAGTGTCCTGCCAGTCGTCGAGATCAACGCCGTCTGCCTCTGCCTGTGCACGCGCATCAGCCCACATCGGGTCATTGCGGTCCCAGGTGTTGACCGGGTTCACTTTCGAGCGGTGAACAATGATCGAGTCGTGCGGCTCGGCGAAGGTCGGGCCGTCGTGGACCACCTTCATCTTGTCGCCCGAAATGTCGATCAGCTGCTCGTTTTCCGGCTTCAGCGGACCCACGTTCAGGAAGCGGTCTTTCGAGAACTTGTTCATCGAAATCAGCCACTTGCCGTCTGCCTCGGCGGTTTCACCCATCGAGGTCGAGTTGTGGCCCGGCTGATAGTGAACGTCGACTTTGTCGAGGATCGGATCAACATCCTTGCCTGCATAGGCGTCGATGGCTTTCTGGATGTCCCACTTCACGACCTGGCTGTCGAGGAACAGCGTGGTGTAGGCGTTGCCACGGTTGTCGAACGCGGTGTGGAGCGGGCCAAGACCCAGCTGCGGTTCCGCAACAACGGCCGAACGCGGATCGGCGCCGTTTGCAAAGATCTCGTCCACTTTCTGAACGTCGATCACCGAAACGGTCGGCGACAGCTTGCCGTTGATCATGATGTGGCGCTTGTCGGGGCATGCGTTCACACCGTGCGGCGAGTTCGGGATCGGGATATAGGCGGTCAGGTTGCCCGGCGCGCCCTTGCGGCCGTCCACGACCTTGGCACCGTTCAGTTCCTGATAGTTGCCCGCTTCGATCGCGGCTTCGATGGCCTTGATGTTGAAGACAACAACGTGGTCCAGCTCGCTCTCGGTCATCTCGGCGAGGTTCACACCCATTTCCGAGTTGTACGAGGTCGAGAAGGCATATTTGCCCTGATAGTCACAATCGGTGTTGTCGAGGTTGCCCGACACGATCACCTGCCAAGCAACTTTCATCTCGTCGCCGTCAACGGCGGTGAAGATGTTGACGTATTGCGACTTGTCGTCGAGGACCGAACCGTCGTTGACCAGCGGTGCTTCGTGCTCGCCGTTGGCAAAGACATACCCGGTGCGCGGATATTTCTGCGGACGCAGGCCGTGAATATCAAGCGCGTTCGGGATCTCGATGATCTTGTCACACTTCATCACGTCACAACGCACACGGGCCACACGGGTGTTGGCCTTGTCGTTCATGAACAGGAAGCGGCCATCATAGGTGCCGTCGGTGAACGACATGTGCGGGTGGTGCAGGTCGCCGTTGTCATAGGTGACCTTGCCGTTGGCATGCAGGAACTCTTTGGTTTCCGGCAGCAGGCCCTCGGTCAGAATCTTCAGCGACTCGTTGGTCTGGCCCCAGCCGGTTGCCGAGCAACGGTTGAACACCGGAACACGCATCAGCTCGCGCATCGACGGCACGCCGAGGATACGCAGCTCACCGGTCTGGCCCGACGACCAGAAGCCATAGTACTCGTCAAGGTCACCCGGTGCGAGGTGCGCATTGTTTGCCGCCTGTGCCGGGGTGGCTGTCAGGAGCGAGCTGCCCACACCGGTACCGGCCAGAACGGCCCCCGTTGCGGTTGCCCCCAACATGCCCCGACGGGTCATGGACAGGCCTTTCTTGGTTTCTTCAGACATGGTTTCCTCCTTCAAGAATCCTAAGTCGTTTTGGCGTTTGGGTGATTTGCCGGCGGTTTCCCCTGAACAGGGATCTTGATGTCCGCCGTGCCGGTTTTCGCCCGTCGCTTGATTTGACGGATGACCACCGGACATTTCGTGTCGGACTGGTACAGCACCTGACAGTGCAGACAGTCGACGCATTCGTTTGGATTGATCTCACCGGTCGGGTGGATCGCCTGTACCGGACATTCGTTGGCACAGGTCTGGCACGGGCTGCCGCAATCCTTGTAACGGCGCAGCCAGTCGAACATGCGGATGCGGGCCGGGATCGCCAGCGCCCCGCCCAGCGGGCAGAGATAGCGGCAGTAGAAGCGTTCGATGAACAGGCCGGCCACCAGAAGGGCCACGGCGAAGACTACGAACGGCCATTCCCGCACGAACTTGAGGATGATCGCGGTCTTGAACGGCTCGACCTCGGCATAGGTCTCGGCCATCGGGATCGACACCATGCTCAGGCCGAACAGACCAAGAAAGATCATGTATTTCGCAGGCCACAGGCGTTCATGCAGGCCCCACGGCAGGGTGATCTGCGGCACCTTGAAGGCGCGTGCGATCTTGTTCAGCAACTCCTGAAGGGCACCAAAGGGGCACAGCCATCCGCAATAGGCCCCACGGCCCCAGAACAGCAGCGCGGCCGCGATGGCAAACCACTGGATGAACACCAGCGGATCCATCAGGAAAGCATCCCAGGTGAAACCGCTGCGCAGGCTACCGGCAAGCGCCATCAGGTTCACCACGCTCAGCTGCGCATTGGCGTACCAGCCAAGGAAGAACAGCGTGACCGTCAGATAGCCGATCCGGAACCAGTAGAAGACACGCGCATTCGCGGTTGCCTGGAACTGGAAGAAGAACACGCCCGTCAGCACCAGGAGCATTGCGCCCAGCACACCGATCTCAAACGTCTTGTCTTTCCAGATGCGTTTCCACAAGGCCGATTTGGCCGCCGCTTCGCTGGTGGCATCCTCGATCACCTTCGGCGCAGCCATCGGCAGCAGGTATTGCTCGGGCAGCTTGTAGCCGAGGTCATAGGTCAGAAAGGTCTTTTCAATCGGGCCAACGGCGCGTTGCGCCAAAAGCTGGATGCGGAAGGGCTGCGCCGGGTCAAACTCGACATCGGCCGGGATCTTGAACAGGTCCAGTTCCACGAAACTCGGGCTGTCATCCGTGGCCAACTCGCCAAGACGGCGCTGCTGCTTGTCAAAGAAACGGACGTTGTTGTCGCCCTGGATCAGCTGGATACGGTCAAAGATACCGCCCCGCACATATCCCGAGCCCTTGAAGCTGTAGATCCCACGGCCCAGCATCAGGATCGCGTGCTCACCGGGTTCCAGCCACTCGACAAGGTTCTTGTATTCCGCCTCGCCCAACAGCGACTTGCCGATCGACGGCACCGAGGCCAGCGCCACGTGCATGTCGATATAGGTGTCGTCCGGCTCGCCCGGTTCGGGGCGTTTGAGAACACGGGCATCTCCGGTGTCTTCAAAGGCCTTGTTGATCTGTCCGACATCCAGCGTCATGCGACGCACCGACCCGTCACCCGACAGGGTCGACCAGTCTTCGGTGCCCTCGCGGGCCATATCGATTTCGCGTTTGGGTCCGGTTTCGACCTGCGAAAGCCCCCCAAGGCCCAAAGCCCGCGACACCTTGATCCCGGCACGCACAACGCTGTCATCGATCACCATCACGGTCACGGTCGCACCGGAAATGATATCGAGTTCGTGACCTTCACCACCGGTGGCCGCCTCGATCTTGAGGTCCAGCCCGGCATAGCCCTCGGTCAGGGCCACCATCTTAGATTCCGGGATACCGATCAGAACAATGGGTTCCGAGTGTTTGACCAGCTTCACACCGGTCAGCACCGCGTCATCATCAATGGCTGCAACCACGTGAATGGGTTTGCCGGAATACCCGGTGGTGCCCACGAAATCCGAGGTCAGGAAGGCCCATGCAACGGTTTCGCCGCCCTTCAGGATCGGGGCAACTTTGACATCGTCACGCACCTGACCGAAACCATCGGCTCCGGGCACCAGCTCTTCAGGAGCAATATCAGGGAGAAAACTGGCGAGGCTGTCTGCTTTCACCTCGGCCGCGACGATCGACACGAGAATGAAGATCACGGCACTCAGCCAGGAAAAGATTGCGCGCTTTGCACTCACAGCGCACCTCCTTCACTTAGAGAATACGCCATGAACGCGCACGGGGCGCGGTCCGTTCTAACTTGGGGCGCGGCTGGAGGGCCGCGCGTAATGGGGCGCAACCAGCGCACGCCCTCAGGTGCAATCCCCCCGACAAGCGGGGCCTCCTCCGAAAGCGAAGCCACCACCGATACAATCACCGGATCAGCGTCGTGAAGGCCTGGAGTGGAAACGGCGCACATCACGCAATCACCACAATCGGGACACGGGGCTTCGCCCTCTTCATCCTCAAAGTCGATCTGCATCATCACCGGGCCATACTCGGCGCAGATTTCGATCCACTCACCTTCCGACGCCTGCGACACCACAGGCAAGATCATCTGCAAAACCAGCGCAAGCATCCCCAGAACCGGAACAAAAAGACGCCGGAGGCGCGCTTGGGCACCCCGGCGAGATCTTGCTCTGTAAAAGTTCTGCGCAAGCATGCGCGACTCCACTGACTGACTTGATGCAACCAGAGGTACGCCTCGTTCCGAGTCGCCGACTTGACTTTGGTTAGGCACGGATCGGATTTTTTTGAATGGATGGTCAAATCTGCGGAAAGTGACCCATTCACGCAGTGCGAAACCCGCACCTCCGCAATACCGACGCAATACCGACGTAATACATACGCCGGTTTTCGGCCCTTATTCCGGCGTCCAGGCCTGCGCGACCGGCGCCGCGATCCGCAGCAAATCAACCGCCCGCGCGGCGATCTGCGCAACCACGTCATCAAGGGTTTTGGGATGCAGATAGAAGGCAGGCACCGGTGGCAGGATGATCCCTCCCATCTCGGTCACTGCTGTCATATTGCGCAGGTGCGCCAGCGTAAGGGGCGCTTCTCTTGTAAGCAAAATCAAGGGCTTGCGCTCTTTCAACTGCACCCCCGCGGCCCGCGTCAACAGGTTGTCATCCAACCCGTTGGCAATGGATGCAAGGCTGCGCATGGAACAGGGGGCCACGATCATCCCCGCCACCGGAGCCGACCCCGAGGCAATCCGCGCCCCCACGTCGCGCACATCATGTGAGGAAGACGCGATTTTCTTCAACCCTTCCAGAGTGTTATCACCGCACTCCTCGCTCAGCGTCCGCTCTGCCGCAGAGCTGACAACAAGGTCAATTTCGGCCTGAACCGCGTGCAATTTCCGCGCCACCGCCACGCCCAGCGCCGCCCCAGAAGCTCCACTTACCCCCAGAACCACCCGCGCCGTCATGCCCGCAACTCCGGCAGGCAACGGGCAATGAAATCTTCCGCGAAATCAGCATCTTGCGGACGCACCGCCATCACTTCCCCCCACTCCCGCGAGGTCTCGGCCCCGATCTTCCGGGTGGCATCAATCCCGATCTTCCCCGCCAGCCCCGGTTCGGGTGAAGCAAAATCCAGATAGTCCATCGGCGTACGCTCCAGAATCGTCACATCCCGCGCCGGATCCATCCGCGTCGCCAGCGCCCAGGCGATGTCGTCCCAACTGCGCACATCCAGGTCATCATCCACCACGACAATCATCTTGGTATAACTGAACTGCGGCAACATCCCCCACAGCCCCATCATCACCCTCTGCGCCTGCCCGGGGTAACGCTTGTCGATGGCGATCACCGCCATCCGATAGGAACAGGCGGCCGGTGGCAGCCAGACATCCCTGATCTCTGGAATCTGATCGCGGATGACCGGTAGTGACAGGCGGTTGAACACCTCGCCGATGATCGCAGGCTCATCCGGTGGTCGCCCCGTAAATGTCGACAGGTAAAGGGGATTTTCGCGATGGGTGATCGCCGTCACATGCATCACAGGAAAAGGTTCCGCCGCGTTGTAATATCCGGTGTGATCCCCGAACGGCCCCTCCGGCGCGGTGTCGCCTGCGCTGATCCAGCCCTCTATCACGATCTCCGCGTCAGCAGGCACCATCATCGGCACGCTCTTGGCAGCCACCACCCTGGGGCGCACCCCACCCAGCGCGCCGGCAAAGGTCAGTTCCGATACCGTCTCGGGCAAAGGCAGTGCCGCCGACAACAGGGTTGCCGCATCCGCCCCCAGCACGATGGCCACCGGCATCCTTTCCCCTGCCGCCATCCAGCTGCGCATGTGTTTCGCGCCACCCCGATGCTCAAGCCAACGCATGATGATCCGTTCCCGCCCAATCACCTGCGCCCGATACACCCCAGCGTTATAGGCATTCACATCTTCCACACCACTTTGCGCCGACCGCGTCAGGACAACCGGCCATGTGATCAGCGGCCCTGCATCACCGGGCCAATGCGTCTGCACGGGGATACGCGCCAAATCAACGTTTTCCCCTTCAAGAACAATCTCTTGCACCTTCGCTCGCTTCACCGTTTTGGCCCGCGTCGCTAGCGCTGCCTTCAACATCGGCCAGCGCGACAGGGCATCACGCGCCCCCGACGGCGGGGTGGGAGAGCGCAGCGCAGCAAGGAATGCCCCCAGATCATCCAGCTGTGCTTCGCCTACTCCCAGCCCCGCCGCGACCCGTTCGGGAGTTCCGAACAGGTTCGCCACGACGGGCATCCCGGCCACCGACCCGTCCGCCAGAACCGGTCGGTCAAATTGCAGAACAGGACCACCACGCTCAAGCACCGCCTTGTGGATCGCAGTCATCCGATGCGCGACCTCCACCGGCTCGGCCAGACACGCAAACTGATCCGTGGCACTGGCCCAGGCCAGGAAACTGCGCAGGTCGGGATGGGGCGGCAAGGCGCGCATGGCACTCTCGTGGTCTTGTTTCCGCAAGCCGATACCAGAGCCCAAATCCGCGCTACTTGACCTTCATCAAGTGCGCCCCGGCGACATGGGTCTATCAACTCTTTCGGAGACCGCGCGACGTCGCCAAGAAGAAAGACCAGAGGTTTGCAAGAAGAGCCTGCCCTGAGCATCCCGATATTCCCGACCCCGCTGGCCCGTGCCTTGCGTTTCATGCCGCTCCGCCCCTTGGCGCTCGCACTGACGCAGGTGTCCCGTAGCGTTGCCAAGCGCCACTCCTCCATGTTCCGCCGACTGGGCGAATACGGGGAAAGCCGGTTCATTCTTGATCCGGCTGACCTCCCCGTAACGATGTGCCTTGAACCGAGGGGCGGTGCACCGCGCATCTTGTTGTCACGGCGCGATCTCGAGGGTGATGCCCGGATCGCCGGACCGCTGGCTGCCCTGCTGGGCCTTGTGCATGGGGCCTATGACGGCGATGCGCTGTTCTTTTCCCGCGATCTGGTGATCGAAGGTGACACTTCGGCGGCTCTGGCCCTTCGAAATGCCATTGACGACGCGGAACTTGATCTTGGCGAGGAGATCGGAGCCCTGAGCGGCCCCCTTGCCCGCCCGCTCCAGCGCCTCGTGGCGCTTGCCGAACGCCGCACCGGCGTAGCTTTGACCCGTCAGGAAGAGGATCTGGCATGGTGATGGAAATTGTCTGCCCCGCAGGCACCCCCGCCGCATTGCGCGCCGCCGTCAAGGCCGGTGCCCACACGATTTACTGCGGATTCGCCGATGAAACCAACGCCCGCAATTTTCCCGGCCTGAACTTCAGCCGCGAAGAGATGATGGAAGGCGTGCGCTTTGCCCATTCCCACGGATCCAAGGTTCTTGTCGCGATCAACACCTATCCCCGCGCAGGTGCCGAGGACATCTGGCACCGCGCCGTGGCCGACGCCGAAACCGCCGGTGCGGATGCCGTTATCCTCGCTGACCTTGGCCTCCTTGCCCATGCGGCCAAGACCCATCCGAACCTGCGCCGTCACCTGTCGGTTCAGGCCGCCGCCGCAAATGCCGACATCATCAACTTTTACGCCGCAGAGTTCGGGGTAAAACGAGTTGTCCTGCCCCGCGTCCTGTCGGTTCCGGAAATCGCTGAAATCAACAAGGGCACCGAGGTGGAAACCGAGGTCTTCGTCTTCGGCGGGCTTTGCGTGATGGCCGAAGGGCGCTGTTCCCTGTCCTCCTATGCCACCGGACGTTCGCCCAACATGAATGGAGTCTGTTCACCTGCCTCGCATGTTGAATACAAGGAAGAAGGCACCGATCTGGCGGCCCGCCTTGGCGGCTATACCATTCACAAGGTCGGCAAGGACGAACCCGCCCCCTACCCGACACTGTGCAAGGGCTGTTTCACGGCAGGCGAGAAAACCGCGCACCTCTTCGAAGATCCGGTCAGCCTGAATGCCGAAAAACTGATCCCTGCCCTGTCCAAGGCTGGCGTCACCGCCCTCAAGATCGAAGGCCGCCAACGCTCGCGCTCCTATGTGGCGCAGGTGGTCAAGAACTTCCGTGCTGCTGTCGAAGCCGAAGCCGCTGGTCGCCCGCTGCCCGAAGGGATGCTGGCCCGCCTGTCGGAAGGACAGGCCGGCACCACCGGCGCTTATAAGAAAACCTGGAGATAACCGCATGGAACTGACCGTTGGTCCCAACCAGTTTTTCTGGAAAGCCGAGGACTGGACCGCCTTTTACGACGAACTAGCCGCGGCACCGGTTGATCGCGTGTCGCTAGGCGAGTTGGTGTGCTCCAAACGCATGCCCTTCTATCAGGATCGTATCCCCGCCGCCCTTGAAACCCTTGCAAACGCGGGAAAATCCGTCGCCATCACCTCGCTGGCTCTGGTCACGCTGAAACGCGAACGCGTTGCCACGCACGCGCTGGCCGAGATGGGTGTCGAAGTCGAGGTGAATGACCTGACCGCACTGGCGCATATCCCCGCAGACATGCCCTTCTCCGTTGGCCCCCTCGTGAATGTCTATAACGAAGGCACGCTGAAATGGCTCGCGGATCGCGGAGCAACGCGCATCTGCCTGCCGCCCGAACTTCCCCTGGAGTCCGTCAAGGCATTGTGTGATGCGGCCAAAGACAAAGATCTCACCATCGAAGTCTGGGGACACGGCCGCCTGCCGCTGGCGATCTCGGGGCGCTGTTACCACGCACGCATGCACGGACGCACCAAGGACAACTGCCAGTTTGCCTGCGAAGACGATCCGGATGGTCTGCAGGTCAACACGACCGACGGCCAGCCATTTCTGACCATGAATGGCGTGCAGACCCTCTCCCAGACCCACGCCAGCGCCGCCTATCAGCTCGAGGCCCTGCGCGAAGCCGGAGTAGGCGCCCTGCGCCTTTCGCCGCAATCCGTGGGGTTCACGCAGATCATCGACGCCTATCGCGCCCGTCTCGACGGTACGCTCACCGCGGACGGCCTCACGGACGCGATCCGCGCAGCCGCACCGGGATGTTCCCTCTCCGACGGGTTCCTTGATGGGGATCGGGGCGTGGATTGGTCCGGCAAAGCCGCCTGAGCCCTACTCCGCAGCCTCGGCCGACGCCAATAGCGCCTCGTACTGACGCACCGCCGCGACCCGGTTGCGCACGCCCAGTTTACGATAGGCGCTCTTGGCATAATCAGACACGGTATGTGTCGAAATCTGGCAGGCTTCGGCGGCCTGCTTGGTGCTGAGGCCCTGGCTGAACAGGTACATAACCTCCTGCTCGCGCGGGCTAAGGGCAGCGCGGGCTTTGGGAAACGGCGCCAAAAGCCGCTGCCGGAACGCGGCCTCTCCCGCGCCACCGGCCGTCAGTTCTTCCATTTTGCGGTGCACGACAAGGCACAGAAACCGCAGCTCTTCGATGCGCCCCTCGACCATTGCTTGGAACTCGGCGCGCGTCTTGCCCGTGCCAAGGTTGAAGCCCCCGAACCGCGCCGACCCCTGCAGGCGCATAGGCAGGGCAATCCCGGCGTGAAACCCGGTCTTTTCGCTGGCGGCACGGATGAACGCCCGCTCCTGCTCGCCAAGATAGGCATAGTCCTCGACAAACTCTGCCCCCGTGAACGTCGCCGCATAGGAGCTGCAACAATGGGCAAGGAACGGGTCGTTGGCCGCCGGGGTGCCCGCATGGACGGCAGGCGCATTAGTGAACAATTGCGGCGCGCCAAAGGCTTCGTCCACCGTCAGGTAGATCACGAACTCGAAACCGATGCCTGACAACAGGCCCAGCGCCTGCGCCCACAAATCCTCAACGTCACAACAATGCTCGAGACGATCAATTTCGTCCCACTTCACAATCCCACTCAAAATACGCCTCTCTCACCCAATTCTTCGGGTGCCAAGCACTCAGTATGCCTCGGTTTTCGATACTCCACCCTAGGCAAAAAACCTATATCGGCACAACCACTTGGCCAGACACACCCCACATACCCCCCTAATTTACGGGGATATGTCTTTGCTAAGACACGCCCTAAGTTGCCCGCGTCCACCCGGACCGGGGGCATGGCATACAGATGCAAGTCCCGACGCGTCGACCGGATCCCACTCGTCCACCCGCCGTGCCCCCGACATAGTGTTCATGATTTCGGAGCAGCCAGATGACAATTCTCAATACCTTTTCGACCACAGACATCGTACTGGCCGACAACGAAACACTCATCATCACCGAGAACGCAACCCTAGCCGAGGCTGGCATCGAAAACATGACCGACGAAAGCGGTCAGTCGATCTTTGTGTCCGGCGAAATCCTGAGCAACGGGCGAGCAATTGACCTCGAGGTGGACCGCGACGCCACCCTCAACGCCCAAATCACAATCGGCGAAGGCGGCAAGCTCTGGAGTGCGAACAGCAACGCGCTTTTCCTTCAGGGTGGCCTCAACCACATCACCAACAATGGCGAGATTTCGTCTGACTACGAGGCGATCAAGCTTTCATCGCTGATCCAGCACCACGAGATCATCAACAACGGGACAATCTCATCCAACAGGGCAGCGATCGACATCGCCGGCCAGATCTCAGGTGCCTTCGCATCCTCCATCGCCAACACAGGCCGTATCGTAGGCCATGACGATGCCATTGTCGGAAGGTCCGATCTTGCGATCAACAATTCCGGAGACATTCTGGCAACCGGCGCGGCCTCCACCGGCATTCTGGCAAGAAATGGTATCCTGCAGGTCGTCAACACCGGCACCGTGCAAGGCAGCCTGTTTGCAGTCCATGCCATGCTCGCAACAGACACCTCCACCGTCATCAACACGGGCAGCTTGATCGGCAACGTTCTGCTCGAAGGGGCCAACGCACGCGTTGAAAACACCGGGCTGATCGACGGTTACGTCACCATGACAGACGGCAACGATACCTTCATCAACAGCGGAACTGTCCTCGGCCCGATCAACCTCGGCGATGGAAACGACTTGGCGGAGTTTCACGCAGGCTTCTCGGGAGAGATCAATGGCGGCGACGGCAATGACCAGTTCTTTGTCTGGGGCGGAACCCCCATCATCGAAGGGGGCAACGGCTTTGACACGGTCTCCTCGACCGGCAACATCACGATGGTCAACTCCATCGAACGGGCAGCCCTTCTCGGCGTCGGGGATACGAGGGTCTGGGGCAGCCAGAGCAACGACATCATTGACGGAAATGCCGGAGACAACCGCCTTGTCGGCAACAAGGGCGCGGACCAGATCAAGGGCGGTGCAGGCAACGACACGCTCAAGGGCGGCGCGGACCTCGACCAGTTGCTTGGTGGGTACGGCGACGACGTGCTGAAGGGCGGCACCGGGCGCGATATCCTGCGGGGCGAGGAAGACGATGATCTTCTAAAGGGCGGATTTGGTGACGACGATCTCTATGGCGGCGCGGGCAATGACGTGCTGACGGGCGGGCGCGGACGTGACAACCTGACGGGCGATGAGGGCCTCGACACCTTTGTTTTCACGAACAAATTCGACTCCGGCCGCACCTTGGCCAACGCCGACACCATTCATGACTTCACGCGCGGCGAAGACCTGATCGACGTCTCGGCGATGGTCGAAGGCGAGTTCAACTTCATCAAGGGCGTCGCCCTGACCGGCAACGGTCAGGCAGAGCTGCGCATCAAGGCGAACCCGACTGAAAACTGGACCAAGGTCTTTTGGGACATCAACGGTGACGGCAAGTTCGAAGGCATGCTGTATCTGCGAAATGTCATCGGCCTGACAGCCGACGACTTCATTCTTTAGACGGGATTTGCCGCCCGCTCAGGGCGTCATCACGTTCTTGCGCTCGAACGTCTCGGTGGCCGTCCCGAGGTCGTCATAAAGCAGGTCCACCTCGATCGTCTCAATCGAACCCAGGGGATACTCCAGATAGATCAGGGCGTTCTCCGGCACGCTGCCGACCATGTGAGTTTCCGGATCGCAGTTGTTGATGGGGAACTGTTTGGTCGGCCCGCCATTCACGCGGAAATGGATTTCATACAGCCCACAGCGCCAAGAAATCAGGTGTGTAAAGTACAGCAGGTCCTGCCCGTTGAACTCGCGCACCGCGATCCAGTTGCCCTTCGTCGCCTCGAGAATGGGGCGCACTTCGGTTGCCGTAAGGAACTTACCGGTGGGTGTCTGATCCTCCACCGCGCGCTCGCTTGTCGCGAGGGCGGGTGCTGCGACAAGGCCCAGCGCCAGTGCCATCCATCGTGTTGCTTTCATTTTAACCTCCCATTTCAAAATGCCGCGCTTTGGCGATGAGATAATTCAAATCCTTGCTTTTAAGAGAGGATTTCGCCGCTATACTCGCGCCACAGGTATGGTGCAGGGCATTAGAGTAAATGGCAAGAAAAGCGTCGAAGCAGGCCAATTTCAATATCATGATCGTCGGCCACAAGGGGCGCCTTCAGTACGAGGCGATCCTTTTTGCTGCCTCGTTGCGGGCCAACTCGCCTGATTTCAAGGGCCGCCTGATCGTGGCCGAGCCGCAACCGGGCAAAAACTGGTGGGATGATCCGCGCATCAAACAGGATGACGTCCGCGCAACGCTCGAAAGCCTCGGTGCCGAAATCATCCCCTTCGAAAGCCCCTATTTCGGCCAGCATTACCCCTACGCCAACAAGATCGAAGGTCTGGCCGCCCTGCCCGAGGGCGAACCCTTCGTGTTCTTCGACACCGACACGCTGGTCACGGGTGACCTGATGTCCGTGCCGTTCGATTTCGACCGCCCCAGCGCCTCGCGCCGGGTGGAAGGCACATGGCCAACACTGGAACTCTATGGCCCCGGCTACACCGAAATCTGGAAATCCCTCTACAACAAGTTCGAGCTGGATTTCGAAAGCTCGCTCGACCTGTCGCAACCAGATGAATACTGGCGCCGCTATCTCTATTTCAACGCGGGTTTCTTCTACTACAAGTGCCCCAAACTCTTTGGTGAGCGCTTTCTGAAATACGCCCATGACATCAAGTGGGACATGCCCAGTGAACTTGTCTGCCAGAGCCTTGATCCCTGGCTTGATCAAGTGGCCCTGCCCCTAGTGATCCATTCCCTCGGCGGGGGGCGCGACGCCCTGCCGGAAGGGTACCTAGATGGCGATGTAACCTGTCACTATCGCCTGTTCCCGCTGCTTTATGCACGTGAAAGCGACCGCGTTGTCGAGGTTCTGGAAGAAGTCGCCAGCCCCAACAAGATCAAGAAGGTTCTCAAGCAATACGAGCCCATGAAACGCATGATCTATCAGGGGCGTGGCGAAAAGGTCCGCGCGCTGTTTGACCGCGATCACCTGCCCCGCAAGGAACAGGCCATCCGCAATACGATCAAACGCAACGGCTTTTGGATGCGCTAAGCGAACCCTGCCACCTGAAATCCAGAGCATTTTCCCCGAAAGGCACGCGAAATCGGAACGCCATCCTTTCGCGACCAAACGCGTTGCACCCTGTCCGGCCAGCCCCTAAACATTTGCCCAAGGATTTTTATAGGAGGAAACATCATGTCCGAAGGGGCCACCTACGGTTTTGATACTTTGCAGATCCACGCGGGCGCCCGTCCCGATCCGGCCACTGGCGCGCGCCAGACGCCGATCTACCAGTCGACGGCCTATGTCTTCCGCGACGCCGAACATGCAGCGGCACTCTTCAACCTTCAGGAAGTGGGCTACATCTATTCGCGCCTGACCAATCCCACCGTCGCCGTTCTGCAAGAACGCATCGCGACGCTTGAGGGCGGTGTTGGCGCGGTCTGCTGCTCGTCCGGTCACGCGGCCCAGATCATGGCGCTGTTCCCGCTGATGGGCCCCGGCACCAATGTGGTTGCCTCCACCCGTCTTTACGGCGGCACCATCACCCAGTTCAGCCAGACCATCAAACGTTTTGGCTGGTCGGCCAAGTTCGTTGATTTCGATGACGAGGCCGCCGTGGCAGAAGCCATCGACGAAAACACCCGCGCGGTGTTCTGCGAATCCATCGCCAACCCGGGCGGCTACATCACCGACATCCCGGCCATCGCGGCCATCGCAGACAAGGCCGGCGTGCCGCTGATCGTCGACAACACCTCGGCGACGCCCTACCTCTGCAACCCGATTTCCCTTGGTGCGACGCTGGTTGTCCACTCGACCACCAAGTACCTGACCGGCAACGGCACGGTCACCGGCGGCTGTGTCGTCGACTCGGGCAAGTTCGACTGGTCGGCAAGCGACAAGTTCCCCTCGCTCTCGGCACCGGAACAAGCCTACCACGGCCTGAAGTTCCACGAGACCTTTGGCCCGCTGGCCTTCACCTTCCACGGCATCGCCATCGGCCTGCGCGACCTCGGCATGACCATGAACCCGCAGGCGGCGCACTACACGCTGATGGGCATCGAAACCCTGAGCCTGCGCATGGAGCGCCACGTTGAAAACGCCAAGACCATCTCGAGCTGGCTCGAAGGTCACGACCACGTGGACTACGTGACCTATGCAGGCCTCGAATCCTCGCCCTACAACAACCGCGTTGCCACCGTCTGTCCGAAAGGTGCGGGCGGCCTGTTCACCGTGGCCCTGAAGGGCGGCTATGACGCCTGCGTCAAGTTCGTCGACAGCCTCGAAATCTTCAGCCACGTCGCCAACCTCGGCGATGCCCGTTCGCTGGTGATCCACTCGGCCTCGACCACCCACCGCCAGCTGACCCCGGAACAGCAGGAAGCCGCAGGCGCTGGCCCGAACGTGGTGCGCATCTCGATCGGCATCGAGAACGCCGAAGACCTGATCCGCGATCTGGATCAGGCGCTGAACAAAGCCCACGGCTAAACGGGGCTGACCCAAAAAGAAAAGGCCGCGCACCCCGCGCGGCCTTTTGCTTTGTCAGGGGGTCGATCAATCCGCGATCGCGAAGACCATCGTCACGCCAGCCTGCACCGACACCTCGCCTTCGGCAATCGGCATCGCCGCCTCGGCCATGGCGGCCCGCGCCATGAACACCGGCGCAGGGGCAGCACCTCCATGTTCCTGGATGCTCAGAACCGGCCCAAGGGTCACCCCCGCCGCCTTTGCATAAAGCTCGGCCCGCGCACGTGCATCCGCTACGGCCGCCACACGCGCGTCATTCATCTGCGGCTCGGGGTCTTGCAGCGAAAAGCGCAGGCCATTGAACTGGTTCGCGCCATCCTGCACCACCGCGTCCAATACCTGCCCAACCCGCGCAAGATCACGCAGTTTCACTGTTACTTGGGTCGACGCGTTGAAACCAATCACCTTGGGCGCGCGGTTCTCGTACCGATCCCGCTCCCAGACAGGATGCAGAGACAATTCGCTTGTCTGCATGTCACGGGCTTCAACACCCATCGCCTCAAGCCGCGCCAACATCTCTTGCGCCGCCCCGGCCACGAGTGCCATGGCATCGCCAGCAGTATCCGCCTGATGCGATACCCCCATCGTCAACACCGCCATGTCCGGCACGGCCTCGACACTGCCCTGCCCCTGAACGGTGATCTGCCGCCCCTCTGCCAAAGCAGGCGAACTGGCCACCGAAGCAAGAACCACAACGAGACCCAAAATCATACTCATCACACGCATAACGTACCTCCTTATGCTTTCGCACCACTCAGACCACCCCTCAAGGTTGCTGTCAAAACGCTGCCATCTCTTTTCCTTCCTTTCGGCGAAACCCTGCTATAAAATGCTGAAATTGAATAAGGACTACCGACAGCCAAGTTTGGGTGCTAAGGCCACAGCATGAAACCGGATTTTGCCCTTTGCCTTTCTTTTGAAGGGATTAGCCTTCTTTGCCGCGTCGAAGGGGGCTGGAACCTTTTGGGCGAAGCCTCGCTCACCTCCGAAGATCTCGGGGTCGAGCTCGAAGGCTTGCGCCAGATGGCCGAAGCCATTGCTGGGCCGGATTTCAGGACGAAACTTGTCCTGCCCAATGATCAGATCAAGTATCTGACCATCGAGACCGGCAAGGTGCCGCCAAAGCAACGGCGTGCCCAGGCCAGGGAAGAACTCGAGGCGACAACGCCTTATCAGGCGGATGAACTCTCCTTCGTGATCGCCCCCGAACGGCGCCTGACACATGTCGCCGCCGTTGCCCGTGAAACACTTGTCGAGGCGGAAACTTTCGCCAAGGAGCATGCCTTCAATCCGGTATGCTTCGTTGCAATCCCGGATGACGAAGACTTCCCGCGCGAACCGTTCTTCGGCCCGACCGAAATCGCGGGCGAGCTTCTTGGCCGGGCAACACCCGAGGCCGAGGTCGAACCCATTCGCATCATCGGCACCGGAGCCCCAGACCCTGCTCCGGAAGAAGCGCCGGTCGAGGAAATCGACACAGCCGCGTTTGAGGATGCCCACCGCGGAACACCACCTGTCGCTGCTCAACCCGAATTGCCTCTGGCCGAGTCCGTCGAAAGTGACCCAGAACCGGTTGTCGAAGATGAATATCCGGCCGAACCGGCAAAGCCAGAAGAGCCGGAAGCGGCCCCCATCGCTTTTGGCTCGCGCCGTTCAGCGCCACAGCCGGCCCCGGCCGTAGAAGGCCCCTCTGTCAACGACGGAACTGTGCCTGCTGCAAGCCTTGCGCCCAGCAAGGAAGATGCCGAACTGCGGTTTGACCCGGCGCGCATTGCTGCCGGTCTTCGCGCCACCGCAAAGGACGATCTGCCGCCGGCCCCCGCGGGGTCCGAAGAGACAGAAGCGGAAACCCCTGCAACCTTTACACGCAGCCGGGACAACGAAGGCCCACGCGCCCCGCGCATCCGGCGGGAAACAGTGACCCCGGCGGATCCCGAGCACAAAAGGATGGCCATCTTCGGCGCGCGCGACGGCATGATCGGGGGCAAACCGCGTTTTCTCGGCCTGCTGCTGACCGTTCTGCTTATTGTCTTCCTGGCGGCCGTCGCCGTTTGGGCCTCGCTGTTCCTCGAAGGCGGTGTCGCAGGACTTTTCCGCCGTGATCCCCCCGCGCAGATCGCCGATACGGCCCCGGAAAGCCAACCGACCCCGGGTCTTGAAATCGTCGCCCCGGAAGCTGAAACCGTAGAGGTTCCGGACCTCGCGGACAGCGATATGGAAACCGCTCTTCTCGAGCCCGTTGGGACCGGCAGCATTACCGACAGCGCCGAAATCGAGGCGATGACCGACGACGTGCATCCGACTGCGCCCACCCAACAGGAAGCCGAAGCGCGTTACGCTGTCACCGGCATCTGGGAACGTGCGCCAGAGCAGGCTGTACCGGCGCTGGGTGACAGCACGGATTCCCTCTATCCGACCTCCATCGACCCGGTACAAACCGCACAGGACGCCATTGCCCTGCCCGCGCTGACCGCCCTGCAAACCGATCGCCCCGCCCCGCGGGTCATGTCGCCTCTCCCGGCGGACCAGACCTTTGATCTCGACGAAAACGGCCTCGTAGTCGCAACACGCAATGGCGCGATGTCACCGGATGGCATTCGCGTGTTCCTTGGAAAACCGGTTGTCCTGCCTGCTGCCTATCCCAAACGCCAGCCCGCCCCGGGGGAAACCCTGACACCGGAAGACGAGGCCCGGATTTCGAAAATTCGCCCGCGTCTGCGCCCATCCGATCTGATCGAGCAGAACGAGCGCGCCAACAACGGCGGGCGCACGATTGCCGAACTGGGCAAAATACGCCCTCGTTTGCGTCCGGAGTCGGCCAAGTTCGCCGAAGAGAAAGACACCACCCCCAACAAGATGGCCGTGCTGACATCGGTGAAGCCGCGTGTCCGCCCCTCGAACTTCAGCCAGATCGTCGCTCGGGCCACCCCGTCAGAGCCGGTCGCGGCTGTGCCTGTGGCAGCCACCGTTACACCGAAAATTCCGACCACCGCGTCGGTCGCACGACAGGCGACCATTCAGAACGCCATAAAGCTCAACAAGATCAACCTGATCGGCGTCTATGGCACCTCTTCCGACCGCCGCGCCCTCGTGCGCCTGTCCAACGGCCGTTACAAGAAGGTGCAAGTGGGCGACCGGATTGATGGTGGCAAGGTCTCCGCCATCGGCGAAACCGAGCTGCGTTATGTGAAATCCGGGCGCAACGTCGTCTTGAAAATGCCCAAGGGCTAACTCACCCGTCCACGCTTTGCAGCCCCCAGGCTTTCAGAAGCTTCGGCAATTGACGGTCCCAGTCCTCAACCCCAACCTTCTGCGCCCAATCCTGATACTGGGCCACAAGATCGCGCTCTTGCCGCCCACCACGCCCGGCAAGATCGTGCAATTCGGTGCGATCAACCTCCATGTCATAGAGCTCCCAGTCAGCACTATGCTGGCGCACCAGCTTAAAGCGCCCGGCCCGCACCGCTGCATTTCCTTCATGCTCAAAGAAAATCGGCTGGCTGCGCGCCCAGTCGCCGCCCTTCAGCAGGGGCAGGAAACTCTCACCTTCGCACGGCTGGATCGCATGTCCCCCCACTTCTTTCTGATACGGCACGCCCGCCGCCTCCAGGATGGTCGGCAGCACATCGGCAACATGGCAGGGCGCGTGACGTGCGCCATCTGGCCGAATGCCTTTCGGCCAGTGCGCCACCAGCGGCGTGGAAATCCCGCCTTCGTGGACATAGTGCTTGAACAGGCGGAAGGGCGCGTTCGAGACGTTCGCCCACGGCTTGTCATAGCTCTGGTAGGTCAGCGCATCCCCCGGCATCACATCCGGCCGGTTGCCCATCACGATCTGCCGCCCGTCGTGGGTCTTGTCCGGAAAGAACTTGGCCCAGCCATCCTCGGCCATGAACTCGGCACAGCCGCCGTTGTCACTCAGGAACAGGATCAGCGTGTTGTCGAACTGCCCGAGCCGCTTCAGCGCGGCCACCAGCCTCCCGATGGATTGATCCATGCGATCCACCATCGCCGCATAGGTCGCCATCTTGCGCGCCTCCCAATCGGTGTTCTTCTCGGCTGACCACGGGTGAACATCTTCGTCGCGGCGCGAAATCTCCCAATTCGACGCAAACAGCCCCATGTCGTTCATCGTCTCGTGTCTCGCCGTCCGGATCGCATCCCAACCGGCACTGTAAACCCCGTCATAGCGGGCGATATCCTCGGGATGGGCATGCAACGGCCAGTGCGGGGCCGTGTGGGCCAGGTACAGAAAGAAAGGCGCGTCATCTGCCACGCTCTCTTCGATCATGCCGATGGCCTTGTCGGTGATCGCATCGGTGAAATAGAAATCATCGGGAAAGACCTGCACCCGGCTGTCATCCTCCAGCATATAGTGCGGGCTGAAGAAATGCGTCGCCCCGTCCAGAATGCCATAGAACCGATCGAACCCGCGTTGCCGGGGTGTTGGATGATCCACGTCTCCCACCCGCCAACTGTCAACGTTGCGCGGCTCGAAGTCCCCGGCCACATGCCACTTCCCGCTCATCAGCGTGCGATAGCCGGCTGGCCGCAGATGTTCTGCAATCGTCGCGCTGTCACTGCGCAGGAACCCCTGGTAGGCCGGTGTCCCAAGATCAGCCCCCATGTGGCCCACGCCTGCACTATGCGGATAGAGCCCGGTCAAGAGAGAGGCGCGCGTCGGGCAACAGCGCGCACAGTTGTACATCGAGGTCAGCAAGGCCCCGTTCGCCGCCAGACTGTCGATGTGGGGTGTACTGATCTCGGACCCGGTGCAGCCCAGATCGGCAAACCCCATGTCATCCGCAAGGATCAGGATAATATTCGGTTGTTCCGCCATGTGCTGACCTCCCTTCTCGGAGCGTCCAGCAAACGGCGGGCTCAATCAATGAAAAACGCCTAGCCAGACGCCATCCACGCCCGCAGCGCCGCGCCGATCTCGTCGGGGCTGTCCTCCTGAATGAAATGGCTGCCCTTCACCGTGACCTCGGTCTGGTTCTTCCAGCTGCGGCAGAACTCCCGCTGTGCCCCGATCAGGATCGCGCCCGGTTCGGCATTCACGAACAGCTTGGGCAGGTCGTTCGCCGCCATCCACTCCGCATAATCGGCAACAATCGCCGTTACGTCCTCTGGGGTGCCGTCAATCGGAATCTGGCGGGGCCAGGTCAGGGTTGGGCGGCGATCCTCTCCGGCATTAGCAAAGGGCTTGCGATACTCCGCCATCTCCGCATCGCTCAGCTTGCGCAGGATGGACCCCGGTAGGACCGCCTCGATGAAAAGGTTCTTTTCCAGGATCATCTCTTCTCCCGCAGGAGACCGGAAAGCCTCGAAGATCGGCTTGGCGGCATCCGGCCATTCGGACCAGGGCACCGGCTGCACGATGCCCTCCATGTAACAGATACCCTTGACGCGGTCGCGGTGCCGATTGGCCCAATCGAACCCAAGCGCCGAGCCCCAGTCGTGGATCACAAGCGTCACGTTGCCCGCATCGCCCAACACCTGCTCCAGCAAGGCATCCAGATAGGCGCGGTGCTCCACGAACCGATAGCTTTCCGGGCCGACGTTATCAAGCTTCTCGCTGTCCCCCATCCCGATCAGGTCCGGCACGATCACCCGCCCCAGATCCGTGACATGCGGCACCACATTACGCCACAGGTACGAGGATGTCGGGTTGCCATGCAGGAACAGGATCGGGTCCCCCTCGCCCATCTCGGCATAGGCCATGCGCTTGCCCTTCACCGTGATGAAGGTCTTGTTCAATGGTGTGTCAGTCATGGTGTCCTCCCCTTGCGACAAGCCTTGCCCAAGACCCGATACCGATCAACACGGACGTTACGGCGCAAAGCCCTTTGCAAAGGGCTTTAGACGCGATTTCGAAATCGCGTCTCGCAACAAAAAGCGCCGCTCCGAAAGCTCGGAACGGCGCAACCCCGGGAAGGACGAACGGGGTGTTTTCAGGGTATCCCGCGGATCACTCGGCAGCCTGGATTTCGCCGCTTTCGATCTGCTCGCGCTCGATGGATTCAAACAGCGCCTTGAAGTTGCCTTCGCCAAAGCCGTCATCGCCCTTGCGCTGGATGAACTCAAAAAAGATCGGTCCGATCACGGTTTTCGAGAAAATCTGCAACAGGATCTTGGTCTCGCCTCCGTTCACGACGCCTTCGCCGTCGATCAGGATGCCGTGTTTCATCATCCGGTCCTTGGGCTCATCATGGCCTGCCACCCGCTCGTAGCTGAGATCATAGTAGGTCTCGTTCGGACCGGGCATGAACTTCAGGCCTTTTTCAGCAATCGCATCGGTGGCGCTGTAAATATCATCGGTCCCGACAGCGATGTGCTGGATGCCTTCGCCATTGTACTTTTTGAGGTAGCTGACGATTTGGCCGGTTTCGCCGCGATCCTCGTTGATCGGGATACGGATCTTGCCACAGGGCGATGTCAGCGCACGGCTGAACAGGCCGGTGAACTTGCCTTCGATGTCGAAGAAGCGGATTTCACGGAAGTTGAACAGATCACCGTAGAACTTGAACCACTTGTCCATGTTGCCCTTGAACACATTGTGGGTCAGGTGGTCGAGATAGTAGAATCCGTCGCCTTCCGGCTTCGACGTTGTGGTCCAGTCGAACTCCTCGTTATACGGCGAGGTGTCATAGTACTGATCGGTGAAATACAGGAGCGAGCCGCCAATCCCCTTGATCGCCGGCCAGTTCAGCGTCTTGTCCTCGGCGTCGTAAGGCTCGGCACCCTGCGCAACAGCGTGCTCATAGGCTTTCTGCGCGTCAACCACGCGCCACCCCATCGACGGGGCGCAAGGCCCGTGTTCCTCGACAAAGCGCAGGCCAAAGCTGCCTGGCTCGTTGTTCAGGATGTAGGTCACATCGCCCTGCTGCCACAGCTCGATGGCCTTGGTCTTGTGATTGGCGACATGGGCAAACCCCATGCGGGTGAACAGATCACGCAGTTCCTGCGGCTCGGGATGGGCAAATTCGACAAACTCGAAACCGTCGGTGCCGGCAGGGTTGAAATCGGAAATTTCGGCTCGGGGGGCATCATGCGGGAAAGGACCCATCTCGCGTCTCCTTGCGTTGGTGAAGATGTTAAGTGCTCGCTAAGTTGACTCTACGCCGCATATCACGCGAATTTTGCGTAAAGTGACGTGCATTCGTTACAAATTTCGCGCTATCTTCGCATTAAATCAGAATTCAACGCGGAATCTGCGCAATGCTCGACGATCTGGACAAACGCTTACTGGACGCACTTCAGAAGAACGCCCACCTGACGGCACAGGAGTTGGGAGAGATTCTCCACCTCTCGCCGAGCCAGGCTGGCCGTCGCCGACAGCGATTGGAAGCGGACGGCTACATTCAGTCCTACACCGCCAAACTGGACCCCGGCAAACTCGGCCTCAACGTTCAGGCCTTCATCCAGATCACGCTGGGTGTTCACGGCCCCGAATACGGCCGCGCCTTCCTGTCGCTTGTCGGCACCCGCCCCGAAGTGATCAGCGCATGGACGCTAACAGGGGATGCGGATTACCTTTTGCGCGTCTATTGTGAAGACCTAGGCGCGCTGAACACATTGATCCACGAAATCCTGCTGCCCCACCCGGCCGTAAGCCGTGTGCAAAGCCAGATCGTCATGGACCAATTCAAGCGCGATGCGCCACTGCCGACCTGAGGAGCACGTAAATGGACGGATTTCTTTTCCAGGCTTCGATCTTTCTGCTCGCTGCCGTGATCGCCGTACCGATCGCCGCGCGCATGGGGATGGGCTCGGTGCTTGGCTACCTTCTAGCCGGGGTGTTCATCGGGCCGGTTCTTGGCCTTGTTGACCGCCCCGAGGACATTCTGCACTTTGCCGAATTCGGCGTGGTGATGATGCTGTTCCTGATTGGTCTCGAACTGGATCCAAGGGCCCTCTGGGCCATGCGCCACCGCCTGATCGGCCTTGGCGGGTTGCAAATCGCCCTGACGGCGGCCTCGGTGATGACCGGTTCCCTGATGCTCGGCTACTCGATGAACATCTCGATCGCCGTCGGCCTGGTCTTTGCGCTCTCGTCCACGGCAATCGTTCTGCAAACGCTCTCGGAAAAGAACCTGATGCAGACGAAAGGCGGGCGCTCAACCTTCTCAGTTCTGCTGTCGCAAGATATCGCCGTGATCCCGATGCTGGCCCTTCTGCCACTTCTTGCCATGAAGCCTGTGATGGAAATCGCGTCCGATGGCTCCATCCACAAGGCCGACGATCACGGTGCCGGGCACGGGGCCGGTCTGTCTCTGGTCGAAGGCCTTCCTGGCTGGGGCGTAACCCTTGTCACCATCGGCGTCGTGGCCGCCATTATCCTGGGCGGCATGTACCTTGTACGCCCCCTGTTCCGTTTCATCCACGCTGCACATCTTCGCGAGATGTACACGGCGTTGGCCCTGTTGATCGTGGTGGGCATCGCCTTCCTGATGATGCTCGTCGGCCTCTCGCCAGCGCTTGGCACCTTCCTTGCGGGCGTCCTTCTCGCCAACAGCGAATTCCGCCACGAACTCGAAAGTGACATCCAGCCCTTCAAGGGCCTCCTGCTTGGCCTGTTCTTCATCACCGTGGGCGCGCAGATCAACTTCCCCGGCTTCTTTGCCAACCCCGCTCCGATCCTCGGTGCCACGCTTGGCATCATGGCGATCAAGGCCCTGATCCTGTTCATTCTGGGCCGTGCCTTCGGACTGCGTGGACGTGACCAGATGCTCTTTACGCTTGGGCTGGCTCAGGCGGGCGAATTTGGTTTCGTTCTGATTTCCTTTTCGGTGCAACAGCATGTCCTGCCCGCAGGCATTGCCGACACGCTCTTGCTGATCGTCGCGCTCTCGATGCTGATAACGCCACTCCTGTTCATCGTCTTCGATTTCGCCTCCCGCCTGATCAAGGAAGACGAACCGGACCAGCCACATGACGAGATTGACGAACAGGGCCCGGTCATCATTGCTGGCATCGGGCGCTTTGGTCAGATCGTGAACCGCCTTGTGCGCTCGGCCGGGTTCAAATCGGTGGTTCTGGATCACGACATGCGGACCATCGAACTGATGCGTCGCTTCGGGGTCAAAGGCTTCTTCGGTGATCCCACGCGCCCCGAACTGCTGCATGCGGCCGGATTGGGTCGGGCCCGTATTCTCGTGGCCGCGCTCGACAACCCGAAAGCCACCACCAAGCTGGTCGCCCATGCCCGCCGCGAACGCCCTGACCTTCACATCGTGGCCCGAGCGCATGACAGACATCACGTGTTCGAACTCTACAATGCCGGGGCAAATGACATCGTCCGCGAAATGTTCGACTCATCCCTGCGGGCAGGCCGCTACGTCCTCGAGAACATCGGTCTCAGCGAATACGAAGCCGCGCAGGTCGAGCAGGAATTCTACCACCACGACCGCTACACGGTGCGCGAACTGGCCGCCCTCTGGGACCCCGAAGTGCCGGTGACAGAAAACAGCGCCTATATCGAACGTGCCAAGGAGCTTCAGAAGGAACTCGAGTTGAACCTTCTGGCGCGGCTTGAAAGCGACGACACAGATGCCGCATGAAAAAGGCGCCCCGCGGGGCGCCTTTCACTTTTACTCTGACAAGAAGGCTTAGCCTTCCGACACGCCTGCCTCGGCAAAGGTCGCCATGCCCGAGTGGCAGGCCACGGCCGACTTCAGGATATTGATCGCCAGCGCCCCGCCCGAGCCTTCGCCCAGACGCATACCAAGGCTCAGCATCGGCTCTTTGCCCAGCTGTGCCAGCACAGCCCCATGTGCCGCTTCCGCGCTGACATGGCCTGCAATCACGTGATCCAGCGCACCGTCCTGCGCCTTTGCCAGAGTCGCGGCGGCGGCCGTGCAGATGAACCCATCCATGATCACCGGAATACGCAGCGAACGCGCGCGTGCAATTGCCCCCGCCATCGCGGCCAGCTCGCGCCCGCCGAGACGTTGCAGAATGTCGACACCGTCGCCTGCGCCATGCAGGGCCACACCTTCGCGTACCACACGCGCCTTGTTGACCAGACCGGCATCATCAACACCGGTGCCGCGACCAACCCAGTCCTCGGCCTCGCCACCAAACAGCGCGTTGGCAATCGCCGCAGCCGACGTCGTGTTGCCGATCCCCATTTCGCCCACAACCAACAGGTCCGACTCGGGGTTCACGGCGTCCCATCCGGTTTGAACGGCAGCAAGGAAACCGGCCTCATCCATCGCCGCCTCCTGCGTGAAATCAGCGGTCGGCGTCTCGAGCGACAGCGCAATCACGTCAAGCGACGCCCCGGCCGATTTGGACAGCTGGTTGATCGCCGCGCCACCATGCTGGAAGTTCAGAACCATCTGCTCGGTCACTTCCGCCGGAAAGGCCGACACGCCCTGCGCGGTCACACCGTGGTTGCCGGCAAACACGATGACCTGCGGTGCCTCGATGCTGGGGCGCGGATTGCCCCGCCAGCCGGCGTACCAGATCGCCATGTCCTCCAAACGGCCCAATGCACCCGGCGGCTTGGTCAGTTGACCGTTACGCTCCTCCGCTTCGCCCATTGCCTTGGCATCCACGACCGGTGCCGCAGCCAAGGCCGCGCGAAAATCATCAAGGTTTGAAAAAGTGGCAGACATCAGGCACTCCTGTTGAAACTTGTGCTGAAGGATTGTTTATCGCATCCCACGGCGCTCACAAGTCAGGAAAGAGACGCAGCCATGACAAAGCACGACAGATCGCTGATCAAGGCCGGTGATATTGCCACCGCCCTTGCGCTGCTGACCCGCCTGCCCGTTCGCGCCGCCTTCGAGCGCGGGGCCTTGGCGGCTTGGGCCTATCCGCTGGCCGGTGCGGCTCTGGCGTTGCTTGCGGCGATTCCCACGGCGCTCGCGCTTTGGGTCGGGCTCTCCCCGCTTCTGGCGGCGCTGGTCTGGGTTGCCTGCCATGTCATCATGACCGGCGCCATGCACGAAGACGGGCTTGCCGACAGCGCGGACGGCCTGTGGGGTGGATGGGAAAGACAGCGCCGACTCGAGATTATGAAAGACAGCCACATCGGCAGCTATGGCGTGATCACGCTGTGCCTGTCGCTCGCGGCTCGTTGGGCCGCCGTCGGGATCATCCTGCAAAGCGAGGATTGGCTCTGGGGCCTGATCGCCGTTGGTGTCCTGTCACGGGCCGTCATGCCCGCCCTCATGGCCGCCCTGCCCCACGCGCGCGACACCGGCCTCAGCCATTCCCAGGGCCGCCCGTCGCGGGAAACCGCCGCCATTGCTGCCGCGCTTGCGCTGGCGCTTTCGCTGGTCTGTACGGGCCTTGGCATGGTGCCCCTTGGAGCTACGGCATTCGCCATCGGCCTCTCTGTCTATGCAATCGCCAGGGCAAAGATTGGCGGTCAGACGGGTGACATTCTTGGCGCGGGTCAGCAACTCACTGAAATCGCGCTCTTGATGGCACTGACCCTCTGACCAAAGAAAAAGCCGCCCCAAACCGGAGCGGCTCAATTCTTGGTAGGGCGTGATCCTTACGCAGCAGCGCGCGAGATCAGGACGTCGTCCACTTTCTTCGCCGCCGCCGCTTCGTCACCGCCGGAAACGGCTGCAACTTCGCGGGTCAGGCGCTCAAGCGCGGCTTCATACAGCTGACGCTCGGAATAGCTTTGCTCGCGCTGGTCATCGGTGCGGTGCAGGTCGCGAACAACTTCGGCAATCGCGATCAGGTCGCCCGAGTTGATCTTCTGTTCATACTCCTGGGCGCGGCGCGACCACATCGCGCGTTTGACCTTGGCCTTGCCCTTCAGGGTCGTCATAGCTTGGTCAACCACGTCGGGCGAGCTCAGACCGCGCATGCCGATTTCCACGGCCTTGTTGGTCGGTACCCGCAGGGTCATCTTGTCTTTTTCGAAAGAGATCACAAACAGTTCCAGCTGCATGCCGGCGATTTCCTGCTCTTCGATCGACAGGATCTGACCCACACCGTGAGCCGGATAAACAACATAGTCGTTCGGGCGGAATTCGTTCTTCTTGGTCTTGCTCATGTAGTCCTTCCTAGCGTGAGCCTGGATAACGCCAGACAAAAGCACACTCACGGGAAACGATGTTCCCCGTGCAGGGATTTTCTCGGGCGCAAAAAGCCATCCAATGCGGTACTTACGCGCGGATGGCTGTGAGGCGGTATATTTTGTAACGACAATATAACATAGAAAATGCCCCTTTCAAAGCAGGAGCACGGGAAACACAGGGTTTCCCGTTTGTTTTTAGGCTCTTAACGCCCTCTGCACCGCCGATTTTGCGGGTCCAGCACGCGAATCACGTGTTAACCACCTTCGCCCGGCGCTTCCGAGAAATACTTTTCCATCTTGCCTTCTTCACCGTCACGCTCCTCTGCCTCGGGCAGCGGATCTTTCTTGGTGATGATCACCGGCCAGACTTCCGAGTACTTGCGGTTGAACTCGACCCATTTCTCCATATCCGGCTCGGTATCCGGGCGGATGGCATCAGCAGGGCATTCCGGCTCGCAGACACCGCAATCGATACACTCGTCCGGATGAATCACGAGGAAGTTCTCACCCTCGTAGAAACAATCCACGGGGCAGACCTCGACGCAGTCGGTGTATTTGCAGGCTACGCAGTTTTCGGTCACGACATAGGTCATTGATGAGTCTCGTCTACACGTTATTTGGGCACTTAGCTAAATCAGCCGGGCCGGTCATTCAAGTTCCTGCCCGCGTTTAAGATCGAGTTTGCGTCGATCTCGCTTGGTCGGGCGTCCATTTCCCTCGTATTTAGGCGCAGGCGGAACGCTGTCTTTGACTTGGCTCAAGTCCAGGTACAGCTTCTGGGCCTCGGGGGCAGGTCCACGCTTGTCGGCAAAGCCTTCGATTTTCACAACACGGATACTGCGCGCCTGCGGAAAGGTCAGCACGTCGCCCACCGCAACGCCATGGCTGGCCTTGGACACCTTGCTGGAATTCACCCGCACATGGCCACCTGTCACGACCTTGGCCGCCAGCGTACGCGTTTTGAAAAACCGCGCATGCCACAGCCACTTGTCCAGACGCTGCTTTGGAGAGGGGTCGCTCAAGAGGGTGTCCTCTGTCAGCCTGCCCAAGGACAGGCAACGCCCGGGCCCCAAGAGGCCCGGACCACGGGAATTATCCCTTTTCTTTCAGCCCCATAAGCGCGGCTGCAAAGGGGTTATCCGGATCAATCGCTTTTTCCTTCTTGGGCGGACGTGCCTGGAAGGACTTGGCCGAGTTGTCACGACGCGGACCACCTTTGCCTTTCGGCTTGCCCTTGCCACGCGGCTTGTCGCCCTGCTGGTCACGACGGCCGCCCTGCTGCTGGCCACGCTCCCGGCGCGGGCCGCGATTGTTCTGACGGTTACCACCCCAGGTGAAGGTAAAGAACACCTCGGTTTCCGGCGCGGCATCGGCAGCCGCCTCGGCGGGTGCTTCCGTCTGGGCTTCGACAGGTGCTTCCGCTTCAACCGCGGGCGCTTCCTCGGTCGCGGCATCCTCTTTCGGAGCCTCTGCCGGAGCGGCCTCTTCCACCGGCTTCACTTTTTCGCGTTCGCCCTTCTCTGCCTTGTAACCAAGACCCTGCATCAGGTCGGCGAACTGCTCCAGCGTCATGCCAGTGATCGACAGCATGTCGGCCTTGGCCTCGAAACCACCGCGGCTGTCTTCGACGCGCAGCATGTCCGCCAGACGCTCAAGCATGTCGATACGGATCGCACGCTCACCGGCGGCGCGATAGCCCGCCATGGTGTGATAGCCCTGCGGCAGCCCCTGCCCGGCAGGCACGGTCACCAGACCCGGAGGCGGCGCTTCGGGGAATTCCTGAAGGCCATTGGCCAGCGACCACAGCACAAGACGCAGGCGGGTCGGCGCGGGCTTAAGAAGCAGCGGCATGAAGATGGTGAACTGGCCAAAGCGAATGCCGTGTTTGCGCAGCGCGCCACGGGCATCCTGATCCAGTTCCTTGACCTCGGTGGCCACGTCGCCACGAGTGATCACGCCAAGGTTCTCGACCATGCGGAAGGCAAAGCCACGTGCCAGACCGGACAGTTCCTCGTCTTTCGACAGGTTCAGCAGCGGTTCGAACAGGGCCGCGATCTTACGGTCGATAAAGTGTTGCAGGCGACGCTGCACTTTCTGCACGACTTCTGCACCGGCTTCGTCGTCAACGAAGACCTCGACGCCCGGCTTGAGAGCATCCGCGCCGGCAACCAGTTTGCCAACCGCGTGTTCGCCCCACATGAGGCCACCCTGCTCGGTAAAATCAATCTCGGTATCGGGTGCGTTGTAGAACCGATCCGCCCGCAGATGGAATTGCGGCGCCAGCGCCTGCAGGCTCGCCTGCTTGAGCGTCTTGGCTTCCTGCCCGGTTGCTTCCTTGTCCGCGATAAAGCGGAACCCTTCGAGGCGACCGACGAATTCTCCTTCGACGGTCACTTCACCCTTGTCATTCACATCGGCCAAAAGGGCCTCCTTCTGTTTGAGCCGGCGCAAGAGCACGGATGTGCGCCGGTCCACAAATCTCTGCGTCAAACGCTCGTGCAGCGCGTCCGACAAGCGGTCTTCTACAGCGCGCGTCTCGCCGCGCCAATGGTTTTCGTCATCAACCCAGCCGTTTCGCTGCGCGACATATGTCCACGTGCGAATATATGCCAGCCGTTTGGACAAAGTGTCGATGTCCCCGTCCGTCCGGTCCAGCCGTTTGACCTGTCTGGCCATCCAGTCGTCGGGCACACGCCCGCTTTCATGAAGATAGCCGAAAATCCCCTCGATCAAGCTGGCGTGCTCGGCGTGGCTGATTCCCCGAAAATCCGGGATGCGGCAGACATCCCACAAGAGCCGAACCGACGGCGCGCTGCTGGCCCGTGCCATCACCTCGGCCGACCGCTCCATCGACTTCAATGCCATCAGGTCGTCGGCTTCCCGCGCCTTGACCAGCATTTCGTCACGCGGGTTTTCTTCCAATGACCGGATCAGCGCGGCAACCGTCCCGAACTCAAGCCGCGCATTGCGCCAATTAAGCTTTTTTATTGGGGTAAAGCGATGATCCATGATCGCTTCGGCCACTTCGGGATGCAGCGGCGGTGCTTCGCCAGTAACGCCAAAAGTGCCGTGGCTCATCCCGCGCCCGGCCCGCCCCGCAATCTGGGCAAGCTCATTCGGCGCAAGCGGACGCATCCGCCGTCCGTCAAACTTGGTCGTCGCCGAAAACGCCACATGGTCGATATCAAGGTTGAGCCCCATGCCGATGGCATCGGTCGCCACCAGATAATCCACATCGCCGTTCTGATAGAGTTCAACCTGCGCATTGCGGGTGCGCGGCGAAAGCGCCCCCATGACCACGGCCGCACCACCTTTCTGGCGGCGGATCAGCTCGGCGATGGCATAGACGTTATCAACCGAGAACCCGACAATTGCCGAGCGCGGCTGCATGCGCGAAATCTTGCGCGATCCGGAGTAAGACAGCGTCGACATCCGCTCACGACGCAGGAATTCCACCCCCGGCACCAGAGTCACCATCGTGCCTTTCATGGTGTCGGACCCAAGGAACATCGTCTCGTTCTGCCCGCGCGCCCGCAACAGGCGATCGGTGAACACGTGCCCGCGCTCGGGATCGGCACAAAGCTGGATCTCGTCAATCGCGACAAAATCCGCGCCCAGCCCCTCGGGCATCGCCTCGACGGTACACACCCAATATTGCGTGCGCGGCGGAACAATCCGTTCTTCACCCGTCACCAGTGCAACAACAGACGGTCCACGTGCCGCCACGATCCGATCATAGACCTCGCGCGCCAAAAGACGCAGCGGCAAGCCGATAACCCCGGTGCGGTGGCCCAGCATACGTTCGATGGCATAGTGGGTTTTGCCGGTATTCGTCGGCCCCAGAACCGCCGTGATCCGCGCCTGTGAAGACATGTCTTTCGCCTGTCGTTAGAGCGCCTGTCCCTTGACCTGCGGCTCGAGTCTTTGCAGGGCTTCTGTTACGTCCGGATGGGTCGGATGTATAGCCTTGACTTGGGAGTAGGCATCCCAGGCATCTTTCGGCTGATCCAGCATCTCGAAAATGGCCGCCAAACCAAGGATGGCTTCATAGTGTTGCGGATTGAGCGCCAGCGCCTGTTCCAGATCATGCACCGCCGGCCCAAGCAGACCGGTCTGGAAATAGGCCCCTGCCCGCGAAACCCAGCCCTCGGCAAACTCCGGCGCGTGATCCACCAGAGCCGTGAAATGTTCGATTGCCACGTCGAATTCATTGCGTTCCATCGCATTGCGTCCGCGCTTAAGCAGGAAATCTGCCGAAGCCGATCCGGACTTGCTCCACTCCAACTCGATTTCCTTGGCGATGATTTGCGCGGCAGTCGGATCCGCATCACGCAACTGTAACAACAAGTCATCCAGCTGGGAGGCACTCGCAACCATTGGTTGCAACAATACTGTTGCAACAGCGGTTGCCGCGACGATAGGTTTGAGAAAACGGTTAAAGCAACTCATAACTTTAGTGATATTAGAGTGCGCAGACGAAATTAAAAGATGCGCGAACACAAAGGATCTGTCTCATGAGCGATATCGTAAACGCAGCAGTGGCTGCCCTGACTGAAAAACTGGGTGGCGACAGCTTTGACGGCTCGGCCAAATTCGTCATCGAAGACGAAGGCGCACTGATCATTGATTCGGACGGTGTTCGTGCCTCCGACGACGAAGCCGACGTGACCCTCACCGCCGATGCCGACACCTTCCAGTCGATCCTCGAGGGTGACACCAACCCGACCGCCGCTTTCATGTCCGGCAAACTCTCGGTTGACGGCGATATGGGCCTTGCCATGAAACTCGGCTCTGTTCTCAGCTGATGACATTGCACCCCGCCCCCTTTTTTCCGGAGGTTGCCGACGGTCCCGAAGGCGGGGCTGCGCATTGGCTGACATGTGCGGACGGGGTGCGCATTCGCATCGCCCATTGGCGAGCAGAACAGGAAAAAGGCACGATCCTGATGTTTCCGGGTCGTACCGAATATGCCGAGAAATACGGCCGTGCCGCTACGGCCTACGGCAAACGCGGCTACGCGATGGTCGCCATTGACTGGCGCGGACAAGGGCTGGCGGATCGCCTGATCCCTGATCGCGACGCGGGCTATGTCGAGAAATTCTCGGACTACCAGGTCGACATTGCCGCTGTCCTTGAAGCCGCAGAAGCACTTGATCTGCCCAAGCCCTATTTCATGATCGCCCATTCGATGGGGGGCTGTATCGGGCTGCGGGCGGCCATGTCTGGCCTGCCGATCAATGCCGCCATGTTCAGTGCCCCGATGTGGGGCATCCAATTGTCGGCCCTCATGCGCCCGACCGCATGGGCCGTTAGCTGGGCCAGCAAACAGGTGGGTAGCAGCGCGAAACTCACCCCTGGCACCAAGGCCAAGACCTACGTTCTGGCAGAGCCGTTTGAAGGCAACACGCTGACCCATGACCCTGACATGTATCGCTACATGCAGGTACAGATGGAACAGGTGCCCGAAATGGCGCTGGGTGGCCCCTCGATGCACTGGCTTCACGAGGCATTGGTGGAAACCCGCGACCTTGCTGCACGGGCCGCACCTGAATTGCCTGCCATCACCTTCCTGGGCACCGACGAAAAGATCGTCGACCCCGCCCGCATCCATCAACGCATGGAAACCTGGCCCAACGGGGAACTGGTAATGGTCGAAGGTGCCGAACACGAAGTCATGATGGAGCTTCCGGAAATCCGCGACGCCATCTACGACCAAAGCGCCGCCTTCTTCGATCAGCACCTCAGCAACGGGACCACGCACCGCGAAAGCGCGTGATCCGCTGCTCCCCTGAAATCAGGCGTCCTGCATCACGTGGCTGCGCTGACGGCCAAGCCCTGCAACCTCAAGTTCCATGATGTCCCCGGCCTTCAGGTAGACCGCAGGTTTCATCCCCATACCAACACCCGGCGGCGTTCCGGTGGCGATCACGTCCCCCGGATGCAGCGTCATCATTTGGCTCAGGTAGGAAATGATCTCGGCCACCGAGAAGACCATCGCCTTGCTGTTTCCGGTCTGCATCCGCGTGCCGTTCACATCCAGCGACAAGTCAAGGTTCTGCGGGTCAGCCACTTCATCCGGCGTAACCAGCCAGGGGCCGATCGGGCCGAACGTGTCACAGCTCTTGCCCTTGGTCCACTGGCCGCCCCGCTCGGTCTGATACGCCCGCTCGGACACGTCATTGGCCGTGCAATAGCCCGCCACGTGATCCAGCGCATTCTCGACATCCACATATTTCGCGGTCTTGCCGATCACCACGCCCAGTTCGACCTCCCAATCGGTTTTCACCGAACCACGGGGCAGGACCACCGGATCGTTCGGTCCGACAATCGCGCTCGTGGCCTTCATGAACAGGATCGGCTCTTTCGGCAGGTCCATTCCCGCTTCTGCCGCGTGATCGGAATAGTTCAGGCCAATGCACATGAACTTGCCCACCTGCCCGACAGGTGCCCCGATCCGCGGCGTCCCTTCAACCAGCGGCAGGCTCTCCGGGTCGACATTCGGCAAATCCGCCAGAACCGACCCGGCAATATCCGGAACAACACCCGACAGATCCCGGATGTTGCCTTGCGCATCCAGAACCCCCGGCTTTTCCGCCCCGATCTCACCGTAACGCAGAAACTTCATCTCACTCTCCCTCAACTTTGCTTGATACATGCCTAGGCCCACCCCGGCCAAAAGGCAATGTGACGGCCTTGCCCCCTTGCACCCCCTGCCCCCCTCTGCCTATCTGTTCCTCAACCATAGACATGAGACAGAGGCCCAAGATGCGCGACCTGCCCTTCCCCGTTCGAGACGCAAACACCAGCCACGGCACCGACAACCTCGGCAACCTGCCCGAATGGGACCTGAGCGATCTCTACACCGGCGAGGAAGCGCCCGAACTCGAGGCCGATCTCGCTTTCCTTGAAAAAGAATGCAGCGCCTTTGCCGCCGACTACGAAGGCAAACTCGCCGATCTCGACGCCGCTGGCCTTCTGAATTGTGTTCTGCGCAACGAGAAGATCAGCCAGATTTCCGGCCGCATCATGTCCTATGCAGGTCTGCGCTACTACCAGCTCACCACCGACGCCGAGCGCGCCCAGTTCATGTCGAACTGCCAGGAAGCCCTCACCAACTTCTCGACTCCGCTGGTGTTCTTCACGCTGGAACTGAACCGCCTCGAAGACGATCACCTCGACGCGCTCTTTGCTGCCAATGCCGATCTCGCCCGCTACAAACCGGTTTTCGATCGCATCCGCGCCATGAAGCCCTATCAGCTGTCGGACGAGCTCGAAAAGTTCTTGCACGATCTCGGCGTTGTCGGCGACGCATGGGAGCGTCTGTTTGACGAAACCATCGCGGGCCTGACCTTCGACATGGAAGGCGAAGAGCTCAACATCGAAGCCACCCTCAACTTCCTGACCGAACAGGACCGCAGCAAACGCGAGGCCGCTGCGCGTGAACTGGCACGCGTCTTTGCCGAGAACATCAAGATTTTCAGCCGTGTGCACAACACTGCGGCCAAGGAAAAAGAGGTGATCGACCGCTGGCGCAAGATGCCCACCGCCCAGACCGGACGTCACCTTTCGAACGATGTCGAACCCGAGGTTGTCGAGGCCCTGCGCGATGCCGTTGTCGCAGCCTATCCGAAACTGTCGCACCGCTACTACGAACTCAAACGCAAATGGCTGAGCCTTGACCGCATGCAGGTCTGGGACCGCAACGCGCCCCTGCCGATGGAAGACACCAAGACCGTGTCATGGGAAGACGCGCAAAAGACGGTCATGGACGCCTACAACGCATTTGATCCCCGCATGGGCGAGATTGCCGAGCCGTTCTTTACCAAGGGCTGGATCGACGCCGCCGTGAAACCGGGCAAGGCCCCGGGTGCCTTTGCCCATCCGACCGTCACCAACGTCCACCCCTACGTGATGCTGAACTATCTCGGCAAACCGCGCGACGTGATGACCCTGGCCCACGAACTCGGCCACGGCGTGCACCAGGTTCTGGCCGCCGAACAGGGCGAAATGCTCTCCTCCACCCCGCTGACGCTCGCCGAAACAGCCAGCGTCTTTGGTGAAATGCTGACCTTCCGCAAGATGCTTGATGCGGCCGAAACCCAGGAACAGCGCAAGATCCTGCTCGCGGGCAAGGTCGAGGACATGATCAACACCGTCGTGCGTCAGATCGCCTTTTACGATTTCGAATGCAAACTGCATGCGGCGCGGCGTGAAGGGGAACTGACACCAGATGACATCAACGCGCTCTGGATGTCGGTTCAGGCAGAATCCCTCGGCCCGGCCTTCGACTTCATGGAAGGCTACGAGACCTTCTGGGCCTACATCCCGCATTTCGTCCACTCGCCCTTCTACGTCTACGCCTATGCCTTCGGAGACGGCCTCGTGAACGCGCTCTACGCGGTCTATGCAGAAGGCGACGCGGGCTTCGAGGACAAGTATTTCGACATGCTGCGCGCAGGCGGCTCCAAGCACCACAAGGAACTGCTTGCCCCCTTCGGCCTCGACGCCTCCGATCCGAAATTCTGGGACAAGGGCCTCAGCATGATCTCGTCGATGATCGACGAATTGGAGGCGATGGAAGGCTAAGGCCCAGACAGAGGGCCACGCCCGTCCCTGGGAGGGCGACCAAAACACTGGTGCGGCACGACACAGTGCCCCACCCACAACCTGTTGATGTTCGAAACGCCGCAAAACGCCCTCCCGTGGGGAGGGTCGGGCGTGGCCCGACGATGCCGGGCCAAATGGCGATGTAGACGAAATTGAGCGCAGCTCAATTTGACTGCGAGACCATGCTCTTCAGTTTTCAGATAAGTATTTCTCGACCGCCTCTTTTGGTGTGAGGATTTCTTTCACCCCAAGCGCCTTCAACTCTCCGATTTTTCTTTGAAAATCCCTCACATTATTGGTCACAAAAACATCGCGACCACTAAGCATGTGGGCATGTAGAGTACTTGCATCGCAAAAAAGGTTGGTCCTTTTCTTCTCAGACATCAGTGCTCCTGAGCGGTCCAATTGTGGAGCAACAATTTTTCGAATTTTTTCGTAGAGCTCTACGTCTTCGACACTTTGAATGACCGAGCTGCCAATAAAGGAACGGCCAATTACCGCGGGAGCCGCTACGGCTTTCCTTGCAGAGAGGCCAACTTTTGCCAAACGTTTTTCAAACGTCTCATACCTCTTCGTCTCCCAAACCTCTCTAGGCATGTTTTCCGCGGCGGATACAGACGTTACGGCAACATCCAGCAGCCCTCCTTCGAAGGCATCAATTAGCCGCGCCACATACTTCCCATCAACTTCCCCATTTTCGAGCGCGATGATGCAATTCCAATCCAACTTCAGCGTAATCAAAAAACTCTCCAAAATGATGCATTCACTGAGGTTGCGCTGACTACTTCAACTGACTGTCCTTTGACCCACGCCGGTTGATGCCGCCGCGCGCCTTGAAAGCGCCGTCGCGGTCCTGCTGACAGTCGATACACAGCTTCACCCCCGGAATGGCCGCGCGGCGTTTCTCAGGGATTTCCTCCTCGCATTCGGCGCAGAACTTCAGGCTTTCGCCCACGGGCTTCTTCTGTGCCTGCATCCGCGCCAACTCGTCGCTGATCGAGGCTTCGATCTGTTCACTTACCGCGCCATCGCGCGCCCAACCACCGGCCATGGGCCCTCCTTCGAAAGACCTCCAGCCTAGTCACACAGACGCCCGCTGGCAACGCCCCTGGAAAACGCAAAACGCCCCGGACTGTCTCCGGGGCGCTCCGCTCGTTCTTGTCAACCGGATCAGGCGCTTGCCAGCATCCCCTTTTCCGCTGCCAGTGTCCGCATCCGCTTTTGCAGCTTCTCGAAGGCACGTACTTCGATCTGGCGAATACGTTCACGGCTCACGCTGTACTGGCCGCTCAGGTCCTCAAGGGTCACGGCGCTTTCCATCAGGCGGCGCTGGGTCAGAATGTCCTTTTCGCGGTCATTCAGCACGTCCATCGCCTCGGCCAGAAGCTCGCGACGCGCGTCAAGCTCATCCTTGGCCTCATAGTCCGCAGCCTGGTCGGCATCCTCGTCCTCGAGCCAGTCCTGCCACTCCATCGTGCCTTCGCCTTCAGAGCCGATCTGGGCATTCAGCGACGCATCCCCACCGCTCAGGCGGCGGTTCATCGAGATCACCTCGTCCTCGGTCACACCAAGGTCGTTTGCGATACGGGCAACGTTCTCGGGACGCAGGTCCCCCTCTTCAAGGGCACCGATACGGGCCTTGGCCTTGCGCAGGTTGAAGAACAGCTTCTTCTGCGCCGAGGTCGTCCCCAGCTTCACAAGGCTCCACGAGCGCAGGATGTATTCCTGAATGCTCGCCCGGATCCACCACATGGCGTAGGTCGCCAGACGGAAGCCCTTTTCAGGGTCAAATCGCTTCACCGCCTGCATCAGGCCCACGTTCGCCTCGGAAATCACCTCGGCCTGCGGTAGACCATAGCCGCGATAGCCCATGGCAATCTTTGCCGCCAGACGCAGGTGAGATGTCACCATCTTGTGCGCGGCTTGCGTGTCTTCCTGCTCGACCCAGGCTTTGGCCAGCATGTATTCCTCTTCCGGCTCCAAGAGCGGGAACTTGCGGATTTCCTGCATGTAACGGTTCAGACCACCTTCCGGTGTCGGTGCGGGCAGGTTTTTATAGTTGCTCATTCTGTCTCCCCCTCCAATGTTTAAGGGCTTAACATCGAGATAGGTTGGCGCTAACGGGTTTTCAAGAACCCTCTCTCGAAAATCTTAGTCGAAAATGAACATGGCCCCCGCGCATTTCCACCTATGTGTCACGGGTTTCACGCATATGTGTGAAGGGTTACGGGCCTTTGCGCAAAACGGCAATCAGATCGGCCATATCCTGCGGAATAGGCGCCTCGAAACGCATGTTTTCGCCGCTCACGGGGTGCTCGAACCCAAGCACCGCTGCGTGCAGCGCTTGTCGCGGAAAGCCGCGGGTCGCTTCAATCCCCTTCACCCCGATTGCCTTTTCAGACAGCTTGCGCCGCCCGCCATACACCGGATCACCAACCAACCCGTGCCCCGCATGGGCCATATGCACGCGGATCTGGTGGGTGCGCCCGGTCTCGAGCCAGCATTCCACCAGCGCCGCAACCGCCGGATTGCCAAAGCCTTCCACGATCCGCGCCCGCGTCACCGCGTGCCGTCCGCCCTGGAACAGCACCGCCTGCCGCTGTCGGTCGGTCTTGTGGCGGGCAAGATGCGTGGTGATCCGCATGATGTTGCCGGGCTCAAAGTTCACGCCCTTCACCCCCCGCAGACGCGGGTCATTGGCATCAGGAACGCCATAGACCACAGCATTGTAATACCGCTCGACCGTGTGCTTCTCGAACTGCGCCGCCAGCCCCTGATGTGCGCGGTCGCTCTTGGCCACCACCAAGAGACCGCTGGTGTCCTTGTCGATCCGATGCACGATCCCCGGACGCTGCACCCCACCAACCCCAGACAGGCTGTCTCCGCAATGATGCAGCAGAGCATTCACCAAGGTGCCATTCGGCGTGCCCGGCGCGGGATGCACCACCATCCCCGCGGGCTTGTTGATCACGATGAGATCGTCATCCTCGAACACCACGTCCAGTGGGATGTCTTCGGGGCCGATGTGGCTCTCGTCCGCAACGGGCACCGCGATCTCGACCTGATCCTCCTCGGCAACCTTGGCCTTGGCGTTGGTCACAACCGCGCCATTCACCCGCACACAGCCCTCTTCCAGCAACCGCGCAAGTCGCGTGCGCGACAGGGATGCTTCCACTGGCACATCCCGCGAAAGCGCCTTATCAAGGCGTGCAGGCGGATCAGCGTTGATCTGGAACGAGACAAGGGACGTTGCCATGGATGAGACTCCTGAACCGGTGGAACCGGCCAATCTTCGGTTTCTGCGCCTGCTGGTGACTGGCCTCACAGGCATCATGATTGTCGGGCTTGTAGTGGTTGTCGCACTGATTGTCATCCGCCTGAATGACGATGGTCCCACAATGCCCGATCAGATCACCCTGCCCGAGGGTGTGTCGGCTTCGGCCCTCACCATCGGCGAGGGATGGTGGGCGGTTGTGACCGATGACAACCGCATCCTGATCTACGACCAGATGACAGGCGCATTGCGTCAGGAGATCGAGATCAAGTAACGATCTCACGACTTTCAACAGCAAAGATCGGAACCGGCTCTGCGTACCCCTTGAGCGCGACCGGAGCCTGCTCTGCGAACCGCACCCCTTCGGCCCCTTCGGCAGCCTCACGCGTGGCCCGTTCCACCAGGACTTCTCCCGGCCCAGCCTTGCTACAGAGACGCGCGGCAAGGTTCACGGTTGAACCCAGCACGGTATAATCCATCCGGTCCCGCGCCCCCATCGCCCCAAGCACCACATCGCCCGACGCCAGCCCAAGACCCACCTCCAGAGAATAGCCTTCATGCCCGCCCAAAAGGGCCGCAAGCGCCGTCTTGATCTCAAGCGCGCATTGCACCGCCCGCTGTTCCTTGTTCTCACCCACGAACATCGCCATCAGCTCGTCCCCCACGAACTTGTCGATGTCTCCGTCATAGCGTTCCACGATCTCGGCCTGAACTTCGAAATATCGGTTCAAAACCTCGATCACTTCCTCTGGCGTCACGGTTTCCGAAAAGGCGGTATAGCCGCGAATATCCGAGAACAGCATCGTGACCTCGCGCCGCTCACCGCCACGCGACATCCCTTCTTCGCCCCGCGCCTGAATGGCCGTCATGGTTTCCTGACTGACAAACTTCATAAGTTCCAGCCGTTCCCCCAACTGCGCCGCCATCACGTTGAACCGCTTTGCCAGATCCCCGATCTCGTCGCGTGACCGCACGTTTTCGACCCGCGCCGCAAAGTCCCCTTCCCCGACACGTTCGGCCGCACGGCCGATCCTCAGGATAGGCGCTGTCAGCCCGCGTGAAAACAGCAGCGCCGCAAGCGAGGCTGCCGCAAAACCGAGGCTGCCCACCACGATAATCCGCCGCATCATCTCGTGGATCACCGCATAGGCATTGGCCTCGCTCAACTCGGTGATCACCGCCCAGGGGAACCAGTCGGGAAAGGCATAGGCGCCCAACATCGACGTCCCGTCAGGCCGCACATAACCCTCAAGCGCATCCGCCCGCGCCCCCGCCACGATCAGGGGCATCGCCGACCCCACGATGGCGCGGCTAGCGATCACCTCGGGCGCATCCACCAGCACCGTGCGCCCCGCGTGGTCCACAATCGTAATCTCGCCCCGCTGATGGAACGGGTGACGTTCAACGCTTCTGCGCAACTCACCCAGGTCCAGCTTGGCCACCAGCGTCAACCGCCTCCCGGCAATGCGCGACTCCATCGGCAGCGCCACGGTCGCGATCCAATCCCCGGTTTCGGCAAGCTGCGCCACAAGCGGCCGGCCGAACTGTCCGGTTGCCACGACGTTGTCCACCACGGCCGAAGGCGTCGACAGGGTCTCGACCGGATCAAGACCCGCACCCGCCAGACGCTCGGCATAGGCCTGATCTGACACCAGCATCGGCAAGTCCGCGCCTTCGAGGCTCAGCTGCAGGGCCACCACGTTGGCCAGCTCCTCCATGCCCAGCGTCAAAAGCGATACCTTCTGGGCAACATCCAGCTCGTGGTTATCCACCCCGTTGCGGATCACCGAAAGCGGCGCAAGCCACTTGCCCTGATAGATGCTGTCGAACTCGCCCCGCAACTGGGCAGCAACGCCCGTCAGGTCTTCGTTGGCGGCACTTTTCAACTCGTCCCGCGTGATGCGCACGAGGTTTTCCCCGACAAGCGCCAAGGGGGCCACCGCAACGCAGGCTGCGAAGACAAAGAATTTGAGAGGAAGGGGAAATCGCATTGTCGGTTACTGGCCCCGCGCCCGGGCACGCACCTGCACCCGATCCGTTGCAACACCACAGGTCAGGCCAGTGCTGTCCCGCGCCGTCACAATCGCCTCATAGTCGCCCGGCTGGGCATATCGATGACGCGCCACCGCGCCTGTGGCCTCAGTCCCGTCGCCAAAAGCCCACTCCAGCCGCACACCCTGACCGTCAGGATCACGCGCGCCTGCTGCGTCGAAAACGACAACGTCATGCGCCGCTCCAACAAAGGCCTCGATATCCGCGCCCGCGTCCACGACGGGCGGAGCATTCACAAGAATGCGGGCATGATCTTCGCCAATGGCACAGGCCGATCCGCTATCGTCCTGGATCACAAGGCGCACGTCGGCAGGCCCGACCTCGTCAAAGCGCCGCGTCACCTTCGGACCATCCAGAACAACCCCGTCCGAGAACACCCACTGCCAGCCCGTGACATCCCCATCAATGTCACTGCCCTTGGCGCTGAACGTGACCTCGTCACCGGGGCAAACAACGCGGTCCGGCCCGGCATAGGCCTCGGGAGAAGCATTCACCCGCACATAGATTTCTTCCAGCCGCTTGCTGTTCGACAACCCCTTGCCGTCATCCATGTCCGCCCGCACCGGATAGACGCCGGGGCGCTCAAAGGCATGAGACACACGCACGCCCTCGCGCTTGGCGTCTCCCAGCGTCCACGAAACCTCGGTCCCCTCGGCCACATCCGCTTGCCACTCGAAAGGCACACCCGGGCAAAGCTGTGCCGGCGTTTGCAGGCCCGCTACCGGATCGGGGTTCACCTTGATCCGTCCAATCGCCACCGAATAACTGTTTTCGACCCCGGCATCATCCTGCACTTCCAGAAGCACGGTATAGGTGCCGGGCTCAGTGTAGCGATGAACACCCAGAACACCTTCTGACACCACGCCGTCGCCAAAGTCCCAGGCAAAGCCGGTGATCACGCCATCTGGGTCGTGCGACCCGCCACCGTCAAAGATCACCGTCTCTCCCACGCTCACCTCGCGCGGGGCATCCGCCTTGGCCACCGGTGCGCCGTTCACAACGATCCGGTGCCGCGAGACCAGCTGCCCGCAATTCTGTTGCCCGCCCTGCATCTCGCTGGTCAGAACAACAGTGTAGACCCCCGGCTCGGCAAAACTGTGACGCGGCTCCATACCTTCCGCAGTAGCCCCGTCGCCGAAATCCCATGAATGCGAAATCGCCTCGCCCGTTCCGGGTTCATCCCCAAGAACCGCCCGGAAAGCCACCTCCAGTCCGCTGGCCACTCGCTCCGGTGCGGCAATGCTCTGCGATTTTGCAGGCCGCACCGAGATATTCACCGTGTCCGTATCAATGGGATTACAGGCCCCCAGCGCATCGCCGACAATCGTCAGGGTCACCGTATGCAGGCCGACACGCTCGAATGTATGCACAGGCCGCGCACCACTGCCCCGCGTGCCATCCCCAAAGGTCCACTCATAGCTGTTCACCGATCCATCCGCATCGCTCGATGCCGTCCCGTCCAGCCTGATCTCCTGATTGACGCAGACGCTCATGTCCGGCCCCGCATTGGCAATCGGCCCTTCGCGTACGATCACCGCAACACGATCCTGATCACGCCCCAAAGCCGAACCGCTCTCGTCCTGAACGGTCAGGGTCACCGGATAGGTTCCCGGCTGTTCGTAGGTCTTGGTGGGGTTCACGATCTCCGATTGGCTGCCATCCCCGAACTCCCAGAGATACTGCAACAGATCGCCATCCGCATCGCTGCTGGCCGAGGCGTCAAACAGGATCGCATCGCCCGAACACACATCCCGGTTGCCCCCCGCCATCGCCACCGGCGGCGCGTTGATGGTGACGGTCGTTGCATCCACGTCCCGCGCGTTCGAAAGCCCGGTGCCGTCATCCACCCAAAGTGTCACAGGATAGCTGCCTGCCTTGGCGAAAACATGGCTGACCTGCTGGCCATAGCGCATCGCGGACCCGTCTCCGAAATCCCAGGAATAGATCAGCGCGTCGCCGTCCGCATCGCTTGATCCCCCTGCGTCCAGCCTCACCATCAGACGGTCTGTATTGATCACGGGGCCAGCCTCGGCGATCGGCGCATGATTGACGCGGATCGTAACCGTATCGACATCTGTGCCGTTCGAAACGCCACTGTCATCACGCACCACCAGCTGCGCGCTCCAGACCCCCGGCGCGGGATAGGCCCGCTCGATCTGCGCGCCCTCCAGCGGCACCTGAAGATCATCGAACTCCCACGCGTAAACCGCGATCCGCCCGTCGGGATCGTAAGAGCCCCGCGCGTCGAATAGGATTTCCTCATCCGGCGCAACAAGGATATCCGGCCCCGCCACCGCCACGGGCGCGGCATTGACGACCATCAGAACCTCGCTGTCATCCGTCGCCCCGCCACCGCGGAAATCGTCCATGACCGACAGGCCATAGCGATAGAGACCGGGCGTGCTTTCGCGCACCGACACCCGCTCGCCGTCCTTGGTGGTGCCATCCGGCAAGGTCCAGAGATAGGCGGCAATCGCCCCGTCAGGATCAACCGACGCCCCCGCGTCCAACACGAACCCCTCGCCCGGTGCCACGGTCAACGAAGGCCCTGCATCCGCGATCGGGCTGGCATTCACCACCACCCACATCGTATCGCGCGCATGGCTTTGTGGCGCGCCGCTGTCATCCTGCACCGTCAATGCCACTTCGTACCGGCCCGGACGCGCATAGGCGTGTTTGGGGCGCACACCACGCCCAACCGTACCATCTCCGAAATCCCAGCTGTAGGATGTGATCCGGCCGTCAATGTCCAACGATCCGCTGCCGTCAAACTGCACTTCGCTGGCGGTCACGAACTGATCCACCCCTGCCTCGGCAACGGGGCGCGTGTTCACGATCACCTGTGCGACCGTGCTCTGCATGGCCGAGGCTGTGCCGCTGTCATCAATCACGGTAAGTGTCACATCATAGACCCCGGGGATCGCCCAGGCATATTCCGCGCTCTCCCCCTCGGCCATGGCCCCGTCTCCGAAATCCCAGCGATAGCTGAGGATGGTGCCATCCGCATCCACCGACCCGCGACCGTCCAGAACAAAGGCCTCACCCACGGCAAGCGCCTCGCTTGGTCCCGAGATTTTCGGCTCGGGCGGTGCATTCACCCGCACAGTCACATGGTCGGTGCTGGTGCGGTTCGACACGCCGCTGTCATCCGTCACAGACAAGGCAACGCGATAAACGCCTGCCGTATCAAAGGCATGGCTCACCTCTGCGCCCTCCATCTGGGTGCCATCGCCAAGGTCCCAGACATGGGCCACAATGCTCCCGTCCACGTCATAGCTCGCCCCGCCATTCAGGCGCACCGGCTGGCCAACAATGGTCGACACATCCGTGCCGGCCTCGGCCACAGGGGCAAAGTTCACGTTTACTACGCGGGTCGCCAGGCCGAAATTACAGGGGTGGTTGCTGTTGTCCGAGACCCGCAAAACCGCCTGATAGCGGCCCGCCTTCTCATAAACCTTTCGCGCAACGGGATCCTGCCCCACCGTTCCATCGCCATAGGTCCAAAGATAACGGGTGATCGGACTGTCCGAGGCGACCGAGGCTGAGGCGTCAAACCCGACGGGCTCGCCCGGTGCTACCGTGATTTCATCCCCGGCCACGGCCTTCGGGGCGGGGCGCACATGCACGGGCACAACCGCCTCGTTTCCGCGCGCCGCCGCCGTTCCCGGAGACAGAACGCGCAACCTCGCCTGATACCGCCCCGGCGCACCGTAACTGTAGACGATCACCGGCTCGTCCGAGGTCTGGCCGTCTCCAAAATCCCACTCATAGGCCAGAAGCGGATGGGCGTCGGCAAGGCTGCCATCAAACGCGACAGAGGTACAATCCGCCAGCGGACGCGCACGCGGCCGGGCCGAGGGACGCTCGGGGTCAGGTGCCTTGCGTGGCGGCATGATCAGGGGCAAGGCCGCGCCTTCCTTGTCAAACACCGAAAGCGTCACGTCGTTTGGCGTCTCAAAGCCGCCTTTCAGGGTCAGCGCCAGCAGGGCCTCATCCGTCTCGACCTCGGAAACGGCCCATGTGTTCTGCCCAGAAGCCCGCAACCGCACGTCGCGATACATCAGGTTCAGCCGCAGATCCCCCGCCGCCCCGTCAAAGTTCTGCACCTCAACGGGGCCACCTTCATGCAGGAACTCCACCCGCGTCGCCATGGCCCCTCCGGGCCAGCGAATGGTCGGCTGGTAGGCAAACATCTCAAGGCCTTCCGGCGGGCGATGGCGATCCCGCGACAGGCTGACATCCAGCGAAAACCCGTTGCCGTCATCTCCATCCGTACCCAGCACATCCAGCCGGAAATACGACCGCCCGTCGATCACCTCGCCCTGACGTGCCCGAAGGCTGCCCAAAGTGACCCACTGGCCGTTGGTCTTCAAATCCGTGGTAAAGGTCGCCTCGCGCAGCACCTTGCCCGGCGACGCCTTCAAAAGATCGCCCCGCTTGGGCTGAATTGGCCGCGCCCCGTCCGCAACCTTCTGCGGTCGCGCGATACCGGAAAAGGCCCCCTCTCCGCCCGAAAGGCGAAACACCGTTTCCGAATGGCTCCGCCGCCCATAGACAAAGTCATGCTGCCCCGACATCTCGGGATCGAACAGGCGGACATACAGCCGGTCTTTCAATCCGGCCGGTACGCTGAAAAACACGGTCTCGCGGTGATCAATATCCCCTTCCCGCGTATGCGCGAGGGTGCCGTAAACCACGAGCAGCCCTTCCTCGGAGGGCGGGGCAACCGTCTGTGCCGTGACCCCTTGAGGCGCAATCCCCATGACAAGGCAAAGCACGACGTAGCTATAGGTTTTCAGGAGTGTCTTCATCACTGGAACGCCTCGTTTCCTGCATAGTCCATCACCACCACCTCGATCAGCGCCAGGTCTCCGGCCTCGGCAGGCAGGGTCGCGCGGCAGAGGCCGCTGACACTGTCACAGCGCAGAAAGCCCTCCCGCTCCTCTGCCCCAACCTCGAGAAGGAAAGGCGCCGCCTGTCGCAGCCCCGAGGCATCCCGCGCCTCGACCACGATTTCGATGGGGCCATTCGCGCCATGTGGCCGGCTGGCCGTGGCGCTCAGAATGTTTGGTGGATCAACATCATAATTCGTCTGAACCGATAGAATACCAACATTGCCCGCCGCATCCGTCGCACGAATATCAAGCGTGTTCACACCGGGTGCCAGCTGCACTTCGGTTGCGAAACCACCGTCCAGAACCGGAATATCCTCGGCACCGACCGTCAGCGAGACCGCATCCCCCACGGCCCCCGAAATCGGCAGGCGATCATCAGACACCGCGCGCGGTGGCGGCTGATCCAGAACGATCATCGGGGCCTCGCTGTCCTGCACGACCGACAGATCAAACCGCCCCTCAACCGCCCCGGTCGGCGCCAGAACTTCGATGGCATAGCCACGCACCATGTCCGACGCGGGCAAGGTCACCCCCAGCGCGCCCGCGTCCCCAACACGCGCCCGCGCGATCTCCGCGCCCCCGTCATCAAGCACGCGAACATCCGCACCCGACGCCGCCGAGGTGCTCGCGAAAAAGCTCAGCTCCCCCGTCCGGGTCACGAACACCTCACCCACGCGCGGCAATCCCGCATCCGGCAGGATCTCAACCGATGCGAGGGGGCGATAGATCACCCCGCTGATCTTTTCGCTCTTGTTCCCGGCTGGATCGGTTGCCACAACCCGCAGTTCGTTCTCTCCAGCCCGAAGCGCAACACGGGCCAGAAAGCTGCCATCGCCGCCAACCACGACCACCTCGCCGTTCAAGGTCAGCTCAACCCCTTTTTCCGAGGCGCCCAGAACGTCCACGTAATCCGTTTCCAGCACAATCCCAGGGAGTGGCGCAAACAGGGTCAGGAACGGTGGCGCATCATCCTGCAACAGGTCGAAACTGCGCACCTCGCTCCACTTGCCCGGCAATCCAAGCGCATCCAATGCCGCCACCCGCCAGAAATGCGTGCCAGGACTCAATCCTTCGACCCTGAACCCACTTTCCGGCACGGCCCATTCCGTCGCGATCATCCGGTTAAACCCCGGATCACCTGCCACTTCGAACCAATAGGCCGAGGCCTCCGGATAGGGTTGCCACGCAAGGGTCACGGCATTCCCGTAGACCAGCGCCCCGCCAAGGGGCTCGGCAAGTAAGGGCTGTTTCAAAATCTCGGCCCGCTGCGCCTTGCCGCGGGAAATCACCACGCCCTGATTTTCCTCAAGGCTGACCGCTGCGCCCGCCGACTCGATATCCAGAGACGCCGTATCGTAATTCACGAACCGCGCCCCGCTCTCGTCGTTCTTGATCCAGAAATCATCCGAGTCGGTCGTGGTGCGAATACCCGGCACTTCGATCTCAAAGGAATCCCGATCCGAAAGCTGGTTCAACAGCGCATAGAAATCGCCGTTCGACAGGCTGACCTTGGTCACTTCGCGGCCCGTCAGCGGATCAGACCGCATTCTCTGGATCGTCGCATTCGAATTGGGGTTAAGGCGCAACCGGCTGAGATCACGGAAAGTCACCTGCGTCGTCGAATTCGACAGCGTACGCAGTCGCTCGAACTCGACCAGAATGTCATTCAACGCCCGCGAACTCCACGCGGGCTCTGCAGGGTCTCGCCCCTCGATGCGACCATGCACATCCGTGATCAGCGCCTCGGCCGCCTGATCGCGCAGTTGCACCGAAATCTCATAGGCGTCTTCCGCATGTGCAGAGGCCGACCGCGCATAGCTTACAACCTCGCGCCACGCGCCTTCGCCACGCCGGGCAATTGCCGTGTCCCGATCGGAAATCGCATTGCCAATCTCGTCAGGCGCAAAAAGCCGAGCGCCCTCTGCCGTCGCCTTCTGGATCGCCTGCAATGACGCCAGCAAAGCCTGATCTGAGTAGGCCACCTGCTGTACCGGCAATTGCAGAGAGGTTCCGGGCGCGAGGTCTGCCACCGAGGCCATCTCATTAAGCCGAAGAACCATCGGCCATAGGTCGGGATCATCCAGATGCTCGGCCACGAAATCGCGTAGAGTCGTTTCTCCCGAAAAACGCACCACTTCGTAAGGGGCATTGATCGGATCGCTGTCTGCCAATGCCGGCGCAACTCCACCGGCGAAAAATAACGGCAAGAAACAGAAAACTCGTACCACACTGACGAGACCTTTTCTGTCCTCGCCCGCAGGACGCCACATGGCGTATCTCCAAGAAAACGTTGCGCGTCAAAATGAATTATTCGATGGCTTTATCGTTGGGTAAAAAAGCTAATCTGGCAAGAAAAACCCTGATTTTCGTGGATTCTACCGCCCTCGCGTCAACAATCCGACTGGAAACAGGCAATTCCAGTGCAACGCGCAACAAAACAACCCGTGGCCGGGGTGTTTTGGTCATCACTTTTAGGAGATGGTACCGCCTCCCCGGCTCGAACGGGGGACCTCTGGATCCACAATCCAGCGCTCTAACCAACTGAGCTAAGGCGGCACTGTTCGGGCGATTTATCCCTAGCGTCAGATGAATGCAAGCCAATTTTGACAATTACTTTCGCCGAGCGTGAGAAACTTTTGTTCGAGACAAATTGCAGCGGGAGGAAATCCTTTTCTCAATGGTCTCCACACGATATATCCCTGAAAAAACGTGAAGGTGCCCACTTGAAGAAGCTACTCAACGCCGCCTCCAAAGCGATTGCGAAACAGCGCCGCAAAAGCCTGTCGAACGAGATTTTCTCCCGCCACAACGGCGAGGTTCAGCTCGGCGCCTACAAGGGGCTCAAGCTCCAAGGCGATTCAAACGTCTCCCGCGGCCCCCTCGGCCTCAAGATCTTCGGCCTGTACGAGACGCAGGTGGTGAACGAAATCACCGCATCCGCCCCCTTCACGGACCTGATCAACCTGGGTGCCGCCGACGGCTATATGTCGCTTGGCCCCCTGTTCGCGGGCCTTTGCGACCGTTCGATCTGTTTCGAGATGACCGAAGAAGGCCGCAACGCCGTACAGGCCAACGCGGAAATGAACGGTGTTGCCGACAAAGTGGTCATTCGCGGCATTGCCGACGAAACCCTCGGTGCCCAGCTTGACGAAATCGGTGCGGACCTCTCCAAATCCGTCATCCTCTGCGACATCGAAGGTGCCGAGTTTGATGTCCTGACCAAGGAACTGCTCGCAGCGCTCAAGAACGCGCGTATCATTGTCGAACTGCATGACCGCAACATGCCCGCAGGCTTGGCCTTGCGCGAGGCGCTGATCGCGCGTATCCCCGGCGGCAACCGCGCACGTGTCCTCAAGGCCGAATCCAACACTTTCAACGGCATCGAGGAACTTGAAAGAATGCATGACCTCGACCGCTCCCTTGTCTTGTCGGATGGCCGCAAGATCATCGGGGAATGGCTTGTCATCGAACCCGCCGAAGGAGCTTGAAATGGGCATCAACACCGAACGCGACATCGAAGCCAACCTGCAAATCGGCCCGACCGATCAGGGGTTCGTCCGCCTTTTCGTCGAAGCTGACGGCATGGAAATCCCGATGGACTTCTCCCCCGAGGAAGCCGAGGAGATCGCGGAAGAAATGCGTGCAGCGGCCGCGACGGCCCGCAATATCGCCAGCAAGTAACGCTGGGACATCAAACTGGCATCAAGCGCGACGGCCCCCGTCGCGCTTTTGCGTTTCCGGTCTACTCTTCGTCTGGCAATGCCGACAACTTCGGATCGCGGAAGCGGTGCAATCGCCGGGCGGCGTCCATCGCGAACTTCTGGATCAGCTTCTTTCGCCGCGCCGCCGCCAATTTGTCTTCCGGCCCCATCCGCACGATCTCGGCGTCATAGGCATCTGCCATGATCAACCCGGTGTCCTCCGGCAGGAGTTCCGTGGGAAACTCGAGATCCACCGCCCAGAAATACCTGTCGCACCACTCAAGGTATCCCTGCCACTTGGCATCACTCTGAAAATCGGCGCGGCTGGATTTGCATTCGACAATCCACAGCTCTCCCTTCGGCCCCAGTGCCATCACGTCAACGCGCAGGCCCCGAATGGGAACGAACTCCTCGACCGACACGAAACCGTGCGAGCGCAGATGACGGCTGACGCCACGCGCCAAAAGCTGTCCGGGTTGCAGATTCTCATCCATAGGCAAAACGTGAACAATTAGTGAACAAAAATCAAGTCACATCCCGCCACCCCCCGCCAAAATCCGCAGCTGCCCCCTTGCCGAAACAGGCGCCACGCATTACCTAAGCCTTCGGCGGGTGCTGCCCTTCTCGTGATACGGTTGCATTCCGGTGGCCTTAAGCAATTCCGAGGGAGCTGGCTCTGTCCTGGTCCTGGCCTGGTTACCTGGCGCCCACCTGTATAAACAGGTCCTCGGGAATGAGATAACCCCACGGCTGCGTTTGCGGGCCCGCCACTTTTCACCTTCAACCTGCTCGTCTAGGGTCGCGTTCAAAGCCACCAAGGAGCACCGCATGTTCGCCCGCGATCATCTCACCTTCGAACCGATCCCCCTGCCCGACCGGACCGAGATCACCGACCCGGAGATGCAGGCCGCCGCAGACGCCTTCTTCGATCTCATGCAACGCCGCCATACCGTGCGCGACTTCTCGCCCCGCCCCGTGGCCCGCGACGTGATCGAGATCTGCATCAAGACCGCCGGCCGCGCCCCGTCCGGTGCCAACCATCAACCCTGGCACTTCGTGGCCATTGCCAACCCCGCCCTCAAGGCGCAAATCCGCGCCGAGGCCGAGGAAGAGGAACGCCGCTTCTATGCGGGCGGCGCGGGCGACGAATGGATCAAGGAGCTCGAACCGATTGGCACAAACGCCCACAAACCCCACCTCGAGGACGCACCCTGGCTGATCGTGGTCTTTGCCCAGCGGTACGGCCTGTTCGATGACGGCACCCGCTACAAGAACTACTATGTGCCCGAAAGCACCGGCATCGCCTGTGGCTTTCTCATCGCGGCCCTGCACAACGCGGGCCTGTCGATCCTGACCCACACCCCGAACCCGATGAAATTCCTCAACGCGGCCCTCAACCGCCCCGAGTCGGAAAAGCCGATCATGATCCTCGCCGTGGGCCATCCGGCCGAGGACGCCACCATTCCCACCGTGGCCAAGATCAAGAAACCGCTCGAGGAAATCCTGACAGTCTGCGACTGATCCGGCATCGAAACGCGTTTTGTGCTATCCTGCCTGCGGGAGGATGCATCATGTCAAACGCATATTCTTACGCCTGTCGCGACTGCGAAGGGATGGAAGCCTGTCCCGCCAGCGTCGTTGCCGAGACCCGCGAGGAAGTCTGGACGCTCATGGAAACCCACGCCCGCGTCGCCCACGATGAAGATCCGGGCAAGTGGGACACCGAAACACGTACCTACCTTGATACGCTGATCAGGCCGGTCACTGTCGCGGCCGTCGGATAACGAAGCATAAGAGTTACCACTAAGGCTTGCGCCGTTCCACAGGCACCGGAATCAACGCAGGCTCCAACACCGGAAGCGCATCTTTCTTGCCGCCACCGGGGCCATCGTCGCGCGCCATGCGCATGATCGTGATCGAGAACTGCACACCGGCAAAGACGATGCCGTTGAACATGAACAGCATGACAACCGCCACGTATCCTCCGCTGGTCGCATTAACAAGATGCCAGAGGTTGCCCACGTTGAAATACAAAAGCAGGGCGACAAACAGGGCGGACAGGCCAAATCCGGCCAGAACCTGAAGAATATAGAGACGAATGAGCTTGGGCATGGTTCGGTTCCCTTCTGCCCTTATGATATGCCAACCTTGGCATGTGGCAAGGGCAATCGACGAAATTCACGCAACCCCGCTTGCCACTTCCTGCATATCGCCCCTAGGCTGCGCCCATTGTTTGAGGGAGCAGTTCATGACCAATCCAAAGTCCACCGCCCGTGCCACGGTTGCGGCCCGAAAATCCGACCTGTCGCAATGGACACGCACAGTCTGGGATTTTGGCGAAACCGCATGGCGCGAATACAAAAGCGCGGCCTTCTATGTCGACCTTCTACGCCGCGAAGGCTTTACCGTCGAAGAGGGATCGGGCGGCATGCCCACCGCATTCTGCGCAACCTGGGACAATGGCGACGGCCCGACCATTGGCGGCTATGCGGAATATGACGGCATCCCCGGCAACTGCCAGGCGGCAGAACCCCGCAAGGCGCCGCGCCCCGGCCTCTCGGCCCATGCGGGCGGCCACACCGATCCCCACTCGGCTCTGGGTATCGGATCACTGGGTGGCTTCCTTGCCACCAAGGCCGCCATGCAGGAACACAACATCCCCGGCCGCCTCAAATTCTTCGGCGAACCGGCGGAAAAGGTGCGTGGCTCAAAACCGATCCACGCCGCAGCCGGCTACTATGACGATCTCGATGCCGCGATCTCGTTCCACCCCTTCTACATGCCGCCCCTCTGCAACACCGTCCGCTGGGATACCCACTGCGGTGTCGGCTACGGGGTGATCTATGAATTCTCCTGCGAAGACCCGGAAACATGGATGGCAGGCGACGATGCCTCGCCCATCCCCGCCAGCCACGCCGCCGCCCGCGCCCCCGGCGCGACGGACGCCATGATCCAGATGTACCAGTCTGCCAAGGCGCTGCGCGAACACGTCATGGCACCGGGCCAAAGCTGGTCAATGAACGAAACCATCATCAGCCACGGACAGGCCACCGCCGACAACATCCCCGCACAGATTGCCCAGATCCAGTATTTCATCCGCATCTCCGAAGTCTCCGAGGCCGAACACATCATTCGCGGCCTCGACCACTTTGCCGAAGCGGCCGCCAAACTGTGCCATTGCACATGGCGCCGCCACTGGGTGGCCAAATCCCGCCCCGGCCTTGCCAATCACGCCCTCTCGGCGGCCACCTATGCCAACCTCGAAACCGTCGGCGCGCCCATCTGGGGCGACGACGCCAAGACCTTCGCCCGCGCCATACAGTCGGAACTCGGCCTTGCGCCGATGGAAGACCCTTTCCTGCCGATGATCTCCGAACTCACGCCCCCGGAACAGGCCGAAGCCGCGCTGCGCCAGATGCTCCCGCCCACCCAGCGCCATTTCACCTCGGACGACTACACCGAGTTCTGCTGGCACGCGCCCACAGTCCGGCTCTATATCGGCCGCCCCGCCCTGACAGCCCCCGAAGGCTTTGCCTATCCGGCATGGGCGATGAACGCGATGGGCGGACATCCTGCCTGCATCGACCCGATGGTCGAAACCGCCGCGCAGGTCATTGCCATGACCGCGCTCGACTGTCTGACCGACGGGGAAATGCTAGAGGCCGCACAGGCCGAATTCCGCGAACGCACCGGCGGCGGGATTGGTGGCGACAAATGGCTGGCCCCGCTCTGCGACTACGAACCACCGCTGCACTTCCGCTGGCCGGAATACGTCACAACCGCGCGCGGCGAGGACTGGGTTCTCCCCACCTCGCCCTGAAACGCATGATTTTCTAGAAAATCATCTGGCTGGCAAACTCTTCCAGAAGAGTTTGCCGCTCAGAAATCCTCGGGCTTTGCTTCCCGCGCCATGTGATCGAGAACCGCGTTCACGAACTGGCGTTCTTTGCCGCCCGGAAAGAAGGCATCGGCCACGGCCACATATTCCGAGATCACCACCTTGGCAGGGGTGCCCGACTGCAGCAGCTCGGCGCCGGCCGCACGGAACAGGCCACGCAGGGTCGAATCGATACGGCCAAGGGGCCATTTCGCAACCAGCGCCCGGTCGGTCATCTGGTCGATCGGGGCCTGGTAGTTCACCGCGTCTTCGAGGGTCTTGGAGAACAGCGCCGTGTCCCCCTCGAGCATGTCATACTCTTCGAAGGTCTCGCCAAACCGGAAGTCCAGAAACTCGACCCGCACCTTGTCCACGGTCTGGCCGGTCTGCTCCATCTGGTAGAGCGCCTGCACGGCAAAAAGCCGGGACGCGGATTTCATCTTGCGTTTCTGGTTGCCGGAAAGGGTCATGCTTTCGGATTGTCCTTGAGTTCGCCAGCGAGCTTGTATTCCTCGGCGTCGGGCACGAATCCCACGCCCTTGCGCTGGGCGCCCCACTTACGCGTGAGCGCGATAAGATGCAAGGCCGCTGCGGCCGCGCCGCCACCCTTGTTCTGATCTTCCGGATCCGCGCGCACTTCCGCCTGCTTGCGGTTCTCCACGGTCAGGATACCGTTGCCGATGCAAAGCCCCTGAAGGCCCAGCAACTGGATCGCGCGGCTCGAGTCGTTACAGACGGTCTCGTAATGCGTGGTCTCGCCACGGATCACGCAGCCCAGCGCCACATAGCCGTCGAAATTGCTCATCCGCTCGGCAATGCCGATCGCGGTCGGGATTTCAAGCGCGCCGGGCACTTCGACCACCTCGTAAGTCCCACCAACAGCCTCGATCTCGGCCACGGCACCGGCCAGCATGTTGTCGGCAATATCCTTGTAGTAAGGCGACATCACGATGGCGAGTTTGACAGGCTTGTCGAACTCCGCACGCGGCATGATGTAGTGTTTTTCTGCGCCAGCCATGTCTTACTCCTTGGCAATCGGACGGGTTCCGACAATCGACAACCCATAGGCATCAATGCCGAGATACTGGGTCTGGGGCGAGTCGGTCAGCAGGATAAGTTCGCTCAGCCCCATGCTCGACAGGATCTGCGAGCCAAGGCCGGTGTCTTTCACGATACGCGGGCGGTCCTCGTCATCGCCAAAGTCGAACTTGGGATGCGGCTCGCGGAACAGAAGAACCGCGCCACGGCCTTCCTCGGCCACGATACGCATCGCATCCGAGAACTCGTCACGCGGCTTGGGTCCAAGGCCCAGAACGTCGGTCAGCTCGTTCAGCGCGTGGGTCCGCACCAGCACCGGCTCGTCGGTGGTGATGTCACCCTTGATCAGCGCCATGTGCTCCACACCGTGAATCACATCGGTGTAAACCCGCATCTCCCAGTCGCCGCCCACTTCCGCGGTGACGGTATCGCGGCGGGTTTCCTGGATCAGGTTGTCGTGCTTGGAACGATAGGCGATCAGGTCCGAGATGGTGCCGATCTTCATATCGTGGGTCTTTGCGAACTCCACCAGATCGGGCAGACGCGCCATGGTGCCGTCTTCCTTCATGATCTCGCAGATCACACCCGACGGATGCAGCCCGGCAAGGCGCGAAATGTCCACGGCAGCTTCGGTATGGCCGGCACGCACCAGAACGCCCCCACGACGCGCGCGCAGCGGGAACACGTGGCCCGGCGTGGCAATCGCGGCCATGGTGTTCTGCTCGTTGATCGCCGTCGCGATAGTCAGCGCACGGTCGCCCGCCGAAATCCCCGTCGACACGCCCTCGCGCGCTTCGATCGACACCGTAAAGGCGGTCTCGTGGCGCGACGAGTTGTTGACCGCCATCATCGGCAGGCCCAACAGGTCGATGCGGTCCGCCGTCATCGGCAGACAGATCAGGCCACGACCATGCGTCGCCATGAAATTGACCGCTGCCGCATCGGCAAATTCTGCGGCAATCACCAGGTCGCCTTCGTTCTCGCGGTCTTCGTGATCGACCAGAATATACATCTCACCCTTGCGGGCGGCTTCGATGATGTCTTCGATCGGGCTGATTGCGTCACGCAGCGACTGTTCCACCGGACCGGGCTTTTCGAAACTCATGGGCTCTCTCTCGCCTTTTGCTTGGCAAAGCGCATATCGCAACCACACCCCATTGGCCAGAGCAGGGGCGGCGAATTTCGGTTCGGACGCGACGACAGACCCCGGTAAAGAAGGCCCCGACCCTCTCTCGGGCCGGGGCACATGTTATCAGTAGGTCTGTTTGAGGCCGGTATAGTCGCCACGCAACTGGACGATCACCGTGGTTTCGGTCTTGTCGCGATTGCGCCAGAACCACCCGTGCTGGCCGTCAAAGGCCGCCGTGATCTCGCCCTCGTCCGCAGTCTTGCCGCGTCCCCTTTCATAGGTGACGGACTTGCCACTACCGTCGCCATGCAGATCAAAGTTGATCCGCGCGCCGTCCGTGAACCAGCGGTATTCCGCAACGGCGCCTTCGTCCATCGCCAGCTTCCACTCGATCCCCTGTCCCGGCGCGAGGGTAAAGGAAATCTCGTCCTTCCAGACGTCGGCCTCCTGCGCCATCGCCGCCCCGAACAGGAACCCGCCAACCGCGGCCTGCTCGTCCGCCGCGGCTTCTTCGGCCAGCTCCTGCTTGATCTCGCCCATCTCGGTCAGCCCCAGCAGACCGCCGATCCGCGTCGGATCAATGCCGTATTCCGCGGGCAGGACAACCGTCACAAGGATGGCCGCCGCCGCACCGGCCGCGATAAAGGTCGAGCGCAAAAGTTTCTCGCTGCTCGGCAGCTCTTCGGGGTTTGGTTTGTTTGCGTTGTACATTTTTCTGTTTCCCTGTTCAGGAGGCGACCACGAGGCCGGTGAGTTGATAGCCGATAAGAATGAAACCGGCGCACATCATGACGACGTTCGCGGTATAGGCGTGCCGCCAGAAACTCTGGCTCCGGCGCCAGTACCCCATGGCGATAAGAATGATTGCGAGAGCCATCATCTGACCGATTTCCACCCCGACATTGAAGGCAATCAGGTTGGGCAAAAGCCCGTCTTCGGGCAGGTCATAATCGAGAATCTTGGTCGCCAGACCCAGACCATGGAAAAAGCCAAAGACAAGCGTGGCCATCTTGGCGTTGGGCTGGATGCCGAACCATCGCTGGTAGGCACCAAGATTATCAAGCGCCTTGTAGACAACCGACAACCCGATGATTGCGTCGATCAGGTAGGCATTTACGTTCCAGCCGAAATAGACCCCTGCCAGCATCGTTGTGGAATGCCCGATGGCAAACAGGCTGACGTATGTGGCAACGTGCTTTGCCTTGTAGAGGAAAAACACCACCCCGAAGAGGAACAGGATGTGGTCGTATCCGGTGACCATGTGTTTGGCCCCGAGGTACATGAAGGGGATAATCTTGATCCCCCAGATCTGCTGGATATAGCCGGCATCACCGGCCGTCACGTTATGTGCCGCTGCCACGCTGGCACTCAGCCATAGCGCAACAAGCGAGAGGATGGGCAGGAAAACGCCTCGGCACCAGGCCGACCGCTTCCAGCCCGATTGGACTGTGTTCATGGATTGAACTCCGCTGTGTGTTGAAATTGATCTCAGGACCCGCAGGTGCGGGCAGGATCAAACACGCGGAGGACGTTCTAGAAGAAAAACCGGTGCCGGGGGGCTCTCGCCGCTCGGCACGAGATCATGGCGTGAGGGTCTCTGGGTATCCATCTCTGCCCGTGCCATGACTAGGACTGCCGAGCTGTGGTCATGATCGACCACGTCATGGCCATGTCCGTGAAACGCCCAGTAGGCGTCGAGTGCATCACCATGTGAGTGACCGTGATCACTTTCCATTTCGGCGGCGATCACACCAACAGCCAGATCATGAGAAAACGAAGGCGCCGAACCCCAGACCACAAGGCATAGACACAGGAGCGCCGCAAACAGCGCTCGTATCTGCCCCTTGGGTTTGATGGCCTGCTTCATGTTCGACCTTCTTGTTCCTTGCACAAGCAGATAGGAAGCCCAACAAAGTGCGGCAAGGTTTTGTTAACTGTTATCGCGTGGCTGCAAATCCGCACCTCCGCGATACAGTCGTAATACCGACGCAATACCGACGTTGATTTTCAGCTCATTTCAGCCAGCCGCGCGACGTAGCGGGCCAGCGTGTCGATCTCGAGGTTGATCCGGTCTCCGACCTTGGCATCGCCCCAGGTGGTGGCCTCCTTGGTGTGCGGAATGAAGTTGATTCCAAAATCACATCCCTCCACCTCGTTGACCGTCAAAGACGTACCGTTCAAGGCCACCGATCCCTTGGGTGCAATGAACTTGGCCAGCGCCTCAGGTGCCTTCAGCGTCACACGGGTCGAGTCGCCCTCGTCTTGCATGGCAATGATTTCGGCAACACCGTCAACATGGCCCGAAACGATGTGCCCGCCCAGTTCGTCACCTACCTTGAGGGCGCGTTCAAGGTTGAGCCGCTTGCCGACTTCCCAATCACCAAGATTGGTTTTCGATACGGTTTCTGCACTGATTTCAACATCATACCAGTCATCACCCAGTTCGATAACTGTCAGGCAGACACCATCGCTGGCGATAGACGCCCCCATGTCGATGCCTGCGGTGTCATAAGACGTGCCGATCCGCGCCCGCAGATCTCCGCGCTTTTCCAACTCGCGTACAACGCCAATATCGGTGATGATACCAGTAAACATCGCTCACTCCCGCCTGAACTGTGAGACCAAGCACTAGCCCGCCCTGCGACCTTTCGCAAGACGCCTTACTTTCGCCAATAAGCTAAGGTAACCTGGCCGCAAGATCTCGAACATATGAGACAAATAAGATGGCAGTATCGAGTGGACAGAACCGGGTGTTCCTGTTCCTACAGGGACCACATGGGCCGTTTTTCAACGGCCTCGCAAAAATGCTGCGCCGTTCCGGCGCGAAGGTCTGGCGCGTCGGCTTCAACGCCGGCGACCGCGTCTTCTGGCCGGATTGCAACAGCTACATTCCCTATACCGACGCCCGCGAAAACTGGCCGGATCGCTTCACTTCCCTGGTCGATGAAAAGCAGGCGACCGACGTCGTCCTTTACGGAGACGTGCGGGCGATCCACGCCCAGGCGATTGAAATCGCGAAGAAAAAGAACATCCGCATCCATGTTTTCGAAGAAGGTTACCTGCGCCCCTACTGGGTGACCTATGAACGCAACGGATCAAACGGCAACTCGCGGTTGATGGATATGACCATCCCCGAGATGAAGAAGGCACTCGAAGGCAGCGATGCCGACACGCCTTTGCCGCCGGGCCACTGGGGCGATATGCGCCAGCACGTTTTCTATGGCGCACTCTATCATTGGTTCGTCATGTTCGCGAACCGCACCTACCGAAACTTCCGCTCGCACCGTGATCTCAGCGTCGCCAAGGAATTCCGCCTGTACTTGCGGCGCCTCCTGCTGATGCCGGCACATGCAATCGAGCGCCGCATTGCCACCAGACGCATCAAGAACGGCGGTTTCCCCTACCACCTTGTGCTGCTGCAACTCGAACATGACAGCAGCTTCCAGCAACACTCGCCCTTCAACACGATGACCGAGTTTCTGGACCTCGTCATCACCAACTTCGCCCAACACGCCCCGGGCCATCACCACCTTGTCTTCAAGGCGCATCCTTTGGAAGATGGCCGCGTTCCGGTTCGTCTCGAACTTGATCGCCTTGCAAAGGCCCACGGCATCCGTGACCGTGTTCACTATGTGCGCGGCGGTAAACTGGCCCGTCTGCTGGCCGAAACGCGATCTGCCGTCACAGTGAACTCGACCGCCGCCCAACAGGTTCTTTGGCGCGGCATCCCGTTGAAAATATTTGGCAAGGCCGTCTATTCGCAACCCGAGTTCATCAGCGACCAACCCCTGAGCGAGTTCTTCAGCGGCGCAACACGCCCGGACAATCGCGCCTACAAAACCTATCGTCGCTTCCTACTGGAAACGAGCCAGGTTGCCGGTGGGTTCTACAGCGCCCGAGGACGCCGCCAACTGATGAGGCACGTCGTCGACATGATGCTTTCACCCGAAGATCCCTATGACGCGCTCAAGTCCGGGACAGCAGCACCACGGCAACAGTTGCGTCTGGTGAACTGAGAGACACAAGGTCTAGCGCTGGATTTTTAGTTCGAATTCAGATAGGTTACTTGAAAAACCTGAGGCAGAAAAACATAGGTCGAGGAGACCGAGCAGTGAAACTCATGCAAAATCGATGGGCGAAGTGCGCCGTGGTCGTGGCCTGTATGGCCGCCGTATCGTCTTGTGGTCTTGTCCCCCGCTCTGGTCCGAACAAACGCGAAATCTTCGCTGGTTCCGTACAACGCGAAGGTGATGCCTTTATCGTCGCCGTGAATGACCGCGTGACCCGCGCCACCGCCGTGGTGCCCGCTCTTGGGTTTTCGAACAAGTTCCAGAACGCAAGCCAACTCGGCTCGGACACCATTCGCCCCGGCGATGTCCTGTCGCTGACAATCTGGGAGAACGTCGACCAACCCCTGCTTGGCCCCGAAGGACAGGTCGCCGCTGTTCTTGAAGAGGTGCAGGTGGATGGTGCAGGTTTCATCTTCGTGCCCTACGCCGGCCGTATCCGCGCTGCCGGGAATACACCGGAATCCATCCGCCGCGTGATCAGCGGCAAGCTCGAAGAGCAAACCCCCGATCCGCAGGTCGAAGTCCGCCGCGTGGCAGGTGATGGCGCGACCGTCTCGCTGGTTGGGGCCATTGGCGGCCAGGGTGTTTATCCGATCGAACGCCCGACCCGTACCCTTTCGACCATGCTTGCCCAGGCAGGCGGCGTAACGATCACGCCTGAAATCGCTCAGGTCACCGTCCTGCGCGGTGGCCAGCGTGGCCAGATCTGGCTGCAGGATCTCTATGATAACCCGAAGCTCGACATCGCCCTGCGAGGCGGGGATCGCATCTTGGTCGAGGCCGACACCCGCGCCTTCACCGCGCTTGGCGCGACAGGTGCGCAAAGCCGCGTCAACTTCGAAACCAAGAACCTCTCGGCGATTGAAGCGATCGCACAGGTCGGCGGCATTCTTCCGCAATCAGGCGATCCCACCGGTGTGTTCGTGTTCCGCAACGAAGCGCCCGAAATCTCGAACCAGGTTCTCGGCCGCTCCGACCTCGTCGGCGCCCAGCGCATGGTCTACGTGCTGAACCTTACCGAACCCAACGGCATGTTCATGGCGCGTGATTTCGTGGTCCGCGACGGCGACACGCTCTACGTGACCGAAGCGCCGATCACCTCCTGGAACAAAACAATTGCAGCCTTTACCGGTACGCTTACCTCGGCGGATACCATCGGCTCTCTTGGCGGTTTCAACTGATGACTTTCCTGCCCGACGGGCAGTCTGACGCCGGCGCCGCAACGCGCCGGCGTCTTTATGCGTATAATGGCGGCTTCTTCTTCCAGAAACGCCTGCGTCGCATTCTTGACCTTGCCGGATACGATCTCCGGCTAGGCAAGAGTTCGGAAGAAGACCTCGTCGCCATTTGGGGACAAAGCCCGACCGCATGGCGGGGCCACCACATGGCCGAACGCAGCGGCGCAGGCAAACTCTTCGTCGAGGACGCTTTCCTGCGCTCAGTCTTGCCCGGACGCGCCGGGAAACAGCCACCAATCGGCTTGTTCCTTGACGGTTCCTGCCCCCACTTTGACCCATCGGTGCCTTCTGACCTCGAAACCCTTCTTGCCACCCATCCCCTTGACGATGCGGCGCTTCTCAACCGTGCACGCGGTGCTATGGCCCGGCTTCAAGAGGCGCACCTTACCAAGTACACGGGCGTCGACCCCTCGCTCGCCCCGCCCAAACCGGGGTATGTGCTTGTGATTGACCAGACCCGCGGGGATGCGTCTGTAACGGCCAGCAAGGCCGACGATGCCGCCTTTCAGGAGATGCTGGTCTTTGCGCAGGAAGAGCATCCCGGCTGTTCCGTTCTGATCAAGACACACCCGGAAACGGCGCAGGGGTTCAGACAGGGCTACTTTGGCCCGGAACATGAAACCGACCGGGTGAAACTGTGCACTGCCCCCTACTCTCCCTGGATTTTGTTCGAAGGGGCGGTCGGCGTCTACACGGTGTCGTCGCAAATGGGGTTTGAGGCGATCTTTGCTGGCCACAAGCCACGGGTGTTTGGACAGCCGTTCTATGCGGGCTGGGGCCTGACATCTGACGAACGTCCAGTACCCCGACGCCAGAGGAAACTGACCAGAGCGCAGGTCTTCGCAGCGGCTATGATCCTCTATCCGAAATGGTACGACCCCTGCCGCGACAGGTTGTGCGATCTTGAAACAGCCATGGACCTTCTTGAGGCGCAAACGCGCAGCTGGCGGGAAGACCGGCACGGCTGGTCGGCATTTGGAATGCGGTTCTGGAAGCGCAACCACATCCAGAAGTTCTTTGGCCAGCATCGCGGGGTCCAGTTCGACAAGACCGACGACACACGCCTCGAAATGGTTTGGGGCATGAAAGACGGGCCGAAAGACGCGGTGCGCGTGGAAGACGGCTTCCTCAGATCACGCGGCCTTGGGGCAGAACTGGTCCCGCCGCTATCACTGGTCTGCGATGACTTAGGGATTTACTATGACCCCAGTCAGGCCAGCCGCCTGGAAACACTGATCCAGGAGCGGGCCGAACTCAGACCTGATCAGGCACTTCGCGCCGACAAGCTGGTCGAACGGGTCCGCAAGCTGGGCATTAGCAAATACAACCTCGACAGCGCCCCGATCCAGCTTCCGGAGGGCCGGTTGATCCTCGTCCCCGGTCAGGTCGAAGACGATGCGTCAATCCTCTTGGGAACTTCGGACATCCGGACCAATGCCAACCTTCTGAAGGCGACACGCGAGGCAAACCCAGACGCGATCATCCTCTACAAACCGCACCCCGACGTGACCGCCGGATTGCGCAGTGGGCATGTGCCTGATCCGCTGATCTGGGCCGACCAGATCGTTGACGGCGACATGGCGCAACTGCTTGAGCGCGTTGCCGAAGTCTGGACCATGACCTCGGGCACCGGCTTCGAAGCCCTGCTGCGTGGCGTCAAGGTGGTGACCTTCGGTGCCCCCTTCTATGCAGGCTGGGGGCTGACGGACGACCGTGGTGATATTCCCGACAGGCGCACAGCAGAGGTGCCACTGAACGGCCTCGTGCACGCGGCCCTGATCGACTATCCCCGATACTATGATCCGGTGTCCCGTCAACCCTGTTCGGTGGAAGTCGCAATCGACAGGCTGTCTTCGGGGCGCATACCGCATCCCGGCCTTATCAACCGCACGCTATCGAAATTGCAGGGGGCCTTTGCGACCTATGCCTCTTTGTGGCGCTAGTCGCTAGGCACGTCGCCAAACCGACATGGTGTCGGCTCCGCACACCCTATGCCCGGCAAGCCTAAGCAAAGGCGCCTCTGGAAGACGCTCCACGCCCATTGCCCCGATTGAGGGATAGCCCTCTGCCCCAAGCGCTTTGCCGGCCGTGAAGGTAATCAACTCGTCCACGAGGTCCGACATCAGCAAGGACGCCGCCAAAGCGCCACCGCCTTCACAGAACACACGGGTCAGCCCCCGTTCACCTAGCGCTTGAAGGATCGAAGATGGCGCGAGATGGGGGCCCTCAAGATCACAGGGCATTAGTTCGGCCCCAAGGTCTTCCCAGGTGCGTATCAGCGTCGGATCAGCATCCCGCCCGTGGGCAATCCAGACAGGAATGTCCCGCGCAGTTTTGGCTAGGGTGCTCATCAGCGGGATATCCAAGCGACGCGACACCACAACGCGTACCGGCTGATCTGCAATCCCCATATCGCGCACCGTCAGCGAAGGATCATCGGCGCGCGCAGTGCCGCCGCCGACCATGACCGCATCATGCCGCGCCCGCATGGAATGAACCTCACGCCGCGCCTCTGGGCCGGTGATCCACTGGCTTTCGCCAGTTGCCGTTGCAATGCGGCCGTCCAGCGACGACGCGAGCTTGAGTGTCAGGAAAGGCCGCCCCTGTTCGGTCCTGAGGAAGAAGCCCTGTAGGTCACGTGCCGCCTCTTCGGCGCAGACGCCTGTTGTCACCTCGATGCCAGCCTCGCGCAGCATGGCAAAGCCGCGGCCGGACACGCGATGGTCACTGTCTTCGATGGCTGCCACCACCCGCGCAACACCAGATTCGATCAGCGCCGATGCACAAGGCGGGGTCTTGCCGAAATGCGCGCAGGGCTCAAGCGTCACATAAGCCGTCGCACCGCGCGCTTGTTCGCCGGCTTGTTCAAGCGCCACGACCTCTGCATGCGGGCGACCGCCCGGCTGCGTCCAGCCACGTCCGACGATACGGCCTTCGCGTACTATCACACAGCCCACTGCGGGGTTTGGCCAGGTCCGTCCCTGACCGCGCCGCCCCAACGAGAGGGCAAGCGCCATATACCGATTGTCAGACAGGATCAGTCTTCCGAAGGTGCTTCGTCCGGGCGAAGCTCGGAAACGAATTTGTCGAAATCGTCGGCCGCCTGGAAGTTTTTGTAAACACTCGCAAATCGCACATAGGCGACAGTGTCGATCCGCGCCAAAGCTTCCATAACAATTTCGCCAATCGTCTTCGACTGGATATCGGTTTCCCCCATGCTTTCGAGGCGTCGCACGATGCCTGAAATCATCTGGTCAATCCGCTCGGGCTCAACCGGGCGTTTCTGCATGGAGATGCGGATCGAACGCTCAAGCTTGTCGCGATCAAAGTCTTCACGGCGACCGTTCGATTTGACGACGATCAGGTCACGCAGCTGAACCCGTTCATAGGTGGTAAAACGCCCGCCACATGCCGGACAAAACCGCCTGCGCCGGATCGATACATGATCCTCGGCAGGGCGTGAATCTTTCACCTGGGTGTCAATATTTCCGCAAAACGGGCAGCGCATGGCCTCTCCCCTTCGTCTTCGGCCTCACCAAATTGGGCGTGCACCCAAGTTATCCACATTCACTATAGGGGAGCCGCTAGAGTTTGGGTAGAGGGGAAATACACCCGCTAGATGAAGTCCAGCGGGAAAACTTTCGAAGCATTCCCCTGTTGCGGACACGCAATCGTACCTATCTCGGTATTGTAAGTAACGAGTGACCTCGGTTTCCCAATTCATGCAACTATATGCGCCGCCACGCTTCGCGTGTGCGGCGCTTTTCTATGTTCGAACAGGTAGATGCCCTGCCAAGTTCCCAACACAGGTCGTCCTGCACTGATCGGGATAGAAAGCGACACCGGCATCATCGCCGCTTTGATATGCGCAGGCATATCATCCGGACCTTCATAAGTGTGGGTCAAATATGACATCGAAGGGTCTGTCGTCGGCGGCACAAGCCGATGAAAGAAATTGCGAAGGTCCGTCTGAACTTCGGGATCAGCATTTTCCTGGATGAGAAGGCTACACGAGGTGTGCCTGACGAACAGCGTGAGCAAACCGGAGCCTAGATTTAACGCTTCTACCCAAGACGTCACATCGCATGTGAATTCATAGAGACCTTGGCCGCATGTTGAGATTTCGAATTCGCGTTGCATGCAGCTTGAAATAGCCTGGGGAAGTGAACCAGGCAATCCTGTTCACATCCTAAAGACATTTGCGTCAAGCCCACAGTATCCACGGGCGTGGCCTACACTGATATTGTAACCTACCATCTTAACGGACAACGAATTCCCGCCAGCATTGGCAGCCTTTTCCAAGAGGGCCTGATCCGGCGATAAGGTAAAACCGACCGCACGCCCCCTAAGCCCAGCAACAGACGCTCCATAAGGATTCAGAACGTAAATGCGCTCCGAACCGGTCGCCCCGTATTTTTTAACCGCGTACCGTCCCGCCTCGCACCAGAAACGTGACGTCATTGCACTAAAGCCCTCGGCAATCTCAAAACTTCTAGGCTCAGGCAATTCAGCCACTCTCCAAGGCACATTGCCAAACTGAGAAACCGCGACGCCCGGCAATAACGAAATAGCTGCCGAAAGAGCGATGATCAGAACGTGCCGCATTGGTGAGGTCTCCTTGTCCTGCAACCCATATATGACTTTCATCAACAGAAAAAATGTTCCGATGTTCAAAAAAACATGAGGCGGTCGGAGAACCGACCGCCTCTCAATAGCAGACTGAGAAGGAACTTTACTGATCCAAGAAGCTGCGCAGCTTGCGCGACCGGCTGGGATGTTTCAGCTTTCGTAGCGCCTTTGCCTCGATCTGGCGAATACGTTCGCGGGTCACGCTGAATTGCTGGCCAACTTCCTCCAGCGTGTGGTCGGTGTTCATACCGATGCCAAAGCGCATCCGCAGGACGCGCTCTTCACGCGGGGTGAGCGAAGCAAGCACGCGGGTCGTGGTTTCTTTGAGGTTTTCCTGAATGGCGCTGTCCAGCGGCAGCACGGCATTCTTGTCCTCGATGAAATCCCCCAGTTGCGAGTCTTCTTCATCACCGATAGGCGTTTCAAGCGAGATCGGCTCCTTGGCGATCTTCATCACCTTGCGAACCTTCTCAAGCGGCATTTGCAGCTTTTCAGCCAACTCTTCCGGTGTCGGCTCGCGGCCGATTTCATGCAGCATCTGACGACCGGTTCGAACCAACTTGTTGATCGTTTCGATCATGTGCACCGGAATACGGATGGTGCGCGCCTGATCGGCAATCGAGCGCGTGATGGCCTGACGGATCCACCAGGTCGCATAGGTCGAGAACTTGTAGCCGCGACGATATTCAAACTTGTCGACCGCCTTCATCAGACCGATGTTCCCTTCCTGGATCAGGTCGAGGAACTGAAGGCCGCGATTGGTGTATTTCTTGGCAATCGAGATCACGAGGCGAAGATTGGCTTCGACCATTTCCTTCTTGGCCTGACGCGCTTCTTTCTCCCCCTTTTGAACCTGCTGCACGATGCGGCGGAATTCCGAGATATCCAGCCCCACATAGGTCCCGACTTGCGCCATGTCCGCGCGAAGCTCTTCGACCTTTTCCGTGGAGCGCTCCATGAACATCTGCCAGCCACGCCCAGGCTTCTGGCTCATATCGTCAAGCCAGGTCGGATCAAGTTCACGACCACGGTAGGCTTCGATGAACTCACGGCGGTTGATACGCGCCTGGTCCGCCAGCTTCACCATCGACGAGTCGATCTGCATGACACGGCGGTTGATGCCGTAAAGCTGGTCGATCAGGGCTTCGATACGGTTGTTGTGCAGGTGGAGTTCATTCACCAGCTCAACGATTTCCGAACGAAGTTTCTGATACTGCTTCTCTTCCTTGTCCGAGAAGGTGTCATCTTCGTTCAGCGTTGCCGAAATACGTACATCCTGCATGTCCGACAGAAGCGCGTAGTCGCGGGCAATCAGATCTAGGGTTTCAAGAACCTTGGGCTTGAGGGCCGCTTCCATTGCCGCAAGCGACATGTTGGCCTGCTCGTCCTCGTCATCATCATCGTCCTTGGCAATCGGGTTGCCGTCGGCGTCGAGTTCCGGGCCCTCATCTTTCTTGGGCGCCGCATTGACGTTTGAGGTATCGACGACGGGCTCTTCCTCCTCCTCGTCGTCATCCATCTGGTTGCCGAAGGTGGTTTCGAGATCGATCACGTCACGCAGAAGAATCTCTTCGGACAAAAGCTCGTCGCGCCAGATGGTAATCGCCTGGAAGGTCAGCGGACTTTCGCAAAGACCGGCAATCATGGTGTTGCGACCGGCTTCGATCCGTTTCGCAATCGCGATCTCGCCTTCACGGCTCAGCAGTTCGACCGACCCCATTTCGCGAAGGTACATGCGCACTGGGTCGTCAGTGCGATCCAGCTTTTCGGTCGTACCCGAACCAAGCGCAACTTCGCGATTGGACGAAGAGGTATCAACCAGCGCGGTCGATTTCTGCTCTTCTTCTTCGGCGTCTTCATCTTCGATGATATTGATGCCCATTTCCGACAGCATCGACATCACGTCTTCGATCTGCTCCGAGCTAACCTGATCCGGCGGCAGCACCTGGTTCAGCTGATCGTAGGTGATGTAGCCCTTCTCCCGGGCCTCGGCGATCATCTTCTTGACGGCTGCCTGGCTCATGTCGAGCGAGATTTCCGGCTCCTGATCGGCGGGCTTACGGTCGTCGGTATCTTTTGCGGCCATGCGGTACTCCTGCAGAGAAGGGCGTCGGTGATTCGTTAGACCGAATCAATAGCGCGATCTGATGATTCGCACACCCGTTTACCCCTTTTTCTTTACCTGTTCCTCACCAAAGTGAATTACCGGCGCCCTCCGCGCCCGCCCCTGGTGAAATCGATTGCATTCCTGAGGGCATCCAGCCTCTCGCGTTCTTCCTTGTCGACAGCCACCCCATTGGGGGCTTTCACATATTCGGCAGCATCTTCCTGCCGCACTTGCACAGCGCGGTTTCGGGCTTCCGCTGCCTGTCCCAAGCGCCAGGTGACGGCCTCGTCGGCTAACCCGAACATATCTTCCTCGGCCTCCGCGATCTCGGCGCGCAACCCGCGCACGGTCTTCATTTTGGCCAGTTCTTCGCTCAGGGTAAGGCGTGCCATTTCCATATCGCCTGGGTGGCGCACGGCAGGCGTGATCGCGACATGGGGATGCCGCAGCAAGTTTTCAACGGCTTCGTGCCCCAAAGCCATCTCGACTTCGGCACGCGGGTCAGGAGTGTTGGCACACCGCAACAGAACATCACGCAGGCGGGCGTTGTCTTCATCCGCACATTCCAACGTTTCGATCTCGTATTCGAAGTCATCAAGCAGTTCGGGCGTGGTCAAAACAATCGCCAGAACCACGGCCTCGCGAACGCGAAACTCAACGGACGTATCCGCCACAGCCAGCATCGATGCCTTGGTATGCGATTGCACGGCAGGCGCGGCATTCCACTTTGTGAACCGCTTGCCCCCACTGCCGCGTTGCGGACGGAACAACTGCCATCGCAACTCCTTGATGGCTTCTCCATAGTGCTGGCGAATTGAAGGATCCGCGATCAACTTGATCTTTTCTTTCAGTGCCTTGTCGAGTGCCGCTCGACGCTCGGGGCTGTCGAAAACCTTGTCTTCGGTCTCTCGCCTCCACAGCAGATCAACCATGGGAATGGCCTGATCCAGAACCGCCTGAACCGCCCCCGCCCCCTTGGCGCGGATGAGGTCATCCGGGTCTTGGCCCTCGGGCATCAGAGCAAAGCGCAGGCTCTTGCCTGCTTCCAGAAGCGGCAATGACAAATCAATCAGACGCATCGCCGCCCGCAAACCCGCCTTGTCCCCGTCCAAGGCAATTACCGGCTCAGGCGAAATCCGCCACAGCAGTTCCAGCTGATTTTCGGTTACCGCCGTGCCCAACGGCGCCACCGATGCCCCAAAGCCCGCTTCGGCGAGCGCGATAACGTCCATGTAGCCCTCGGCCACCAACAGCGTCTTCCCTTTGCCCGCCGCTTCTCGCGCGGGACCGTGGTTGTAAAGACTGCGCCCCTTGTCGAACAGTTCGGTTTCCGGGCTGTTCAGGTATTTGGCATTGTCATTTGGGTCCATCGCCCGACCACCAAAGGCGATACACCGCCCCCGCGCATCGCGGATCGGGAACATGATGCGATTGCGGAAGGTATCGTAGGGCCGCCCCCCCTTGGTCGAAGGTTTGGCCAGACCACAGCCAAAGATCAGATCGGGTTCAACATTCTTGCCCGTCAGGTGGTCCCAAAGGTTCTGCCAGCCATCCGGAGCGAACCCGATTTCCCACCGCTCCAGCGCCTCGGGACCAAGGCCACGCTTCTCAAGATATGCTAGCGCGTCATGGCCTGCGTTCGTCTTTAGTTGCAGGCGGAAGAACTGAACGGCCTGCTCCATCACATCGGCGAGCTGGCTGCGCCGATCGGCCTTTTGCTGCGCCTGTGGATCACGTTGTGGCATTGGCATGCCGGCCTCACGCGCGAGGATTTCCACTGCTTCCATGAACCCGACATTCTCAGTTTCGCGCACAAAGGAAATCGCATCCCCTTTGGCGTGACAGCCAAAGCAGTAGTAATAGCCCTTCTGGTCGTCGACATGGAAAGACGCCGTTTTTTCATGGTGAAAGGGACACGGAGACCACATGTCGCCCTTGCCCTGATTGGATTTCCTCTGATCCCAAACAACCTTGCGACCCGCCACCTGCGACATGCTGGTGCGGCTCCGAAGTTCATCCAGGAATCCGGGTGGTAGGCTCATTATTGAAATATAGGAACTGGTGCCAAGGGCGTCCAGCAGCCGTTGTTACTGCGCGGCGCACTTGGCAAGATAGGCCTTGCCCGGCTCCAGCTTTAGTTCCTTGCGTTTGAGCGAGTAAATCCACTCAACAATATGCGGGACCGCGCCGATATATTTCTCGGCGACGGCCTCATCTTCCCCAGACGTCATGATCGCAAGGGCCTTTTTCTCGCTCGTACGCTCAAGACGAAGTTCGGTCGCCCGATCCACGATAGCCGCCTGTAGTTCACACTCGGCCTGCTGATCTGCAAGACCAGGCGAGGCGACAACCAGAGTTGCGACAACAGACAAAGCGGAAAGAACGCGCATGATCGAACCTTTCAAGGAGGACAACAAAGTCGTCCTCCTTGATGTCAGCCCGCACGTCGCGCTGCAACCCCTTTCATCGCCGTCTCGAGATCGTGAACCAGTGTCTTGGCCATCGAACGGAACGCGATGATCAGGAATGCCGTGTCGCTGACACGCGTGATCGAGATCGTCATATGCTGCAATTGGGTGCGCGATGTGTGCCCACGTTTGAACTGGGCCTGACGCAGATCCACAGGCACAAGCCGAGCCAGAACGTCTTCCGCATCGTCCCCTTCAAGGCGCACGATCGACCAAGCATCCGATTGATCTGTCAGCGCCGCATGTTCGGCAAGCGACGCATCCGGCGCGGGACCAACCAGCAAAGTATGGCCGCGCCCGAACCAGATCGCGCGCGCGCCCTCTTTGCCTGTTGCGCGGTTCACGGCAGGTAATTCCATGCCATGTGCAGCCTTGAGTGCGTCTGACAGGCCCTCTTCCTTGCCGTTGTAGGGCGCGAGCGATGTCAACACGGTCATGTCGACTTCGCTCAGTCGCGCGTCTCCAATGGAAAGCGGAAGCAGCCTGTCGCAGGGTGATTTAGCCAGCAATTCAGCCACGGACTCGTCCTCCTTCAGGATCAAAGAATACCGGATCGCAAATTTGCACACGCGCCGTTACACCGCGCAGGTGATCGACCATTTGCATTTCCTCGCCATGACGGGCGCGCCCATTGCGCAGAAAGCCAAGACCAAGGAAGCCATCAAGCGTCGGCGAGAAGCCTACGGACGTCAGATATCCCTGATCGTTCACACGGGTCGCTTCGTCACCGGCCTTGAACAGGTGCGCACCCGCCGTAAGCTGCTTGACCGGACCAATCGGCTTTATCCCGACGAGCTGTTCCCTGTCCGGATCAATCAGGCCCGGACGTTCGGCCATGGTCTTGCCGATACAGTCCTTCTTCTGGCTGATCATCTTCTCCATACCGATGTCAAAGGCATTGGTCCGGCCATGGATTTCCGAGTGGGTGATAAAGCCCTTTTCGATCCGCAGCACGTTCAGGGCTTCCATACCATAGGCACCGCCCCCCATGGCTTCGGCCCGCGCCATGAGAAGACGGTAGAGGCTATCGCCATAGCGCGAAGGCACCGCAATCTCGTAGGCGTGTTCACCACTAAACGAGATGCGGAACAAACGCCCTTTGACACCCTGAACCGAAATCTCGCCGCATGCCATGAAGGGCCAGTTTTCATTATCAACGGTTTCATCAACAAGGCCGTCCAGCAGCTCCCGCGATTTGGGACCGGCAACTGCAAATTGCGCCCATTGCTCGGTGACCGAAATGAACGACACATCCAGATCAGGCCGCAGACACTGGTGCACATACTCAAGATGCCGCATGACCACGCCAGCCGCAGCCGTGGTGGTGGTCATCACATAGTGGTTTTCCCCAAGGCGCGCGGTGGTGCCATCGTCCATGACCGTTCCGTCTTCACGCAGCATCAGACCATACCGCGTGCGGCCAACCTTCAGCGTCGAGAACATGTTGGTGTAGACAAAATCGAGGAATTCACCCACATCCGGCCCCTGAAGGTCAATCTTGCCGAGTGTCGACACATCACAGATACCAACCGCGTTGCGCACCATGTTGACCTCGCGGTCACAGGATTGCCGCCAGGTCTTTTCACCGGGCGCCGGGTAATAACTCGGGCGATACCAGAGCCCCGCCTCAATCATCGGTGCTCCGCGCTCGACCGTGGCCTTGTGGCTGGTGGTGAACCGCTCTGGCGCAAACCCTTTGCCCTGCGCCCCTGCGCCCATCGCCGCAATCGCGACCGGAACAAAGGGCGGTCGGAAGGTGGTGGTGCCGGTCTCCGGAATGCCACGACCGGTGGCATCCGCAAGGATCGCCAGAGAGGCAACGTTCGAGTTCTTGCCCTGATCGGGTGCCATACCCTGCGTGGTATAGCGTTTCATGTGTTCAACAGACCGGAAGTTTTCCTGCGCGGCCTGCTTCACATCCTTGACGGTGACGTCATTCTGGAAATCCAGCCAGGCGCGGCCCTTGCCATCCACGGCCCAGAGCGCCTTGACCCGATAGGGCGCGTCTTCTGCCTCTGGCAAATCGACGGCCCCACCCTTGATGCCAATGTCATCCAGCGCCGCCATGGCAGCCTGCGCGCCTTGCTCAAGCGCTGCATGCGTCGAGAAAGCTCCGTTACAGGCGCCAACCGCTTCAAGACCGGGCACCATACCGGCAACTGGCACAAACGACTGGATTTTTTCGTCCCACGCGGGACGGCCATTCATGTGACAGGTCATGTGAACAGTCGGGTTCCAGCCACCGGACATCGCCAGACAGTCGGCCTGAAGCTTTTCCTCGCGCCCGTCGTGCAGGCGGTAAGTGACCGCCTCAAGACCCTTGCGCCCTTCGCTATCACAGACCATCGCGCCCTTGATGACCTCATAACCCTCCCCGTCCGGAGCGTCATGACGGCTGTCGATCACGGCGGCCACGTGAACACCCGCATCGACAAGATCACGCGCTGTGCGATGGGCATCGTCATTGTTGGCAAAAACAGCAACACTCCGGCCCGGCGCAACGCCATAGCGGTGCAGATAGGTACGGACGGCAGAGGCCGTCATGATGCCGGGGCGGTCGTTGTTGCGGAAGGCGACGGGGCGTTCAATGGCCCCTGCCCCAAGGATTGCCCGCTTCGCAGCGATCCGCCAGAAGCATTCAATCGGGCGGGCACCGCGGGTGTCGACGTGATGCGACACACGCTCCAGCGCACCATAGGTGCCCTGATCGTATGCGCCCGTCACCGTGGTGCGGCTCATCAGACGGACGTTGTCCATGCCAGCCAGTTCAGCCAGAGCCTGAACCGCCCACGCCTGCGAAGCCATGCCGCCAACCTCAAGGGCTTCGCCGTTAAGGCGGCCGCCCATGACGCTGTCTTCCTCACAAAGGATCACGTCAGCCCCTGCGCGCGCCGCTGTCAGCGCCGCCATCAGGCCCGAAGGTCCGGACCCGATCACAAGGAGATCGCAGAAGGCAAAGGCCTTCTCGTAGTGATCCTCGTTGTCCTGCCCGCTAAGACCACCAATACCAGCTGACCGGCGGATCACGGGTTCATACAGCTTTTCCCAGAACGCCTTGGGCCACATGAATGTCTTGTAGTAGAACCCCGCCCCAAGGAACGGCGCGGCAAGATCGTTCAGGCTCAGAAGGTCCACATTCAACGAGGGCCAGCGGTTCTGCGATCTGGCCGCAAGACCGGGGTACAGCTCCTGCATCGTGGCACGCACGTTAGGATCCTGCGACGCGCCGGTCCCGACTGTGACCAAGGCGCCCGCCTCTTCGCTGCCGGCACCCATGATGCCACGCGGACGGTGGTATTTGAACGAGCGCGCGACCATCTTGACGTCATTGGCCAGAAGCGCCGAGGCGAGAGTGTCCCCAGCGAACCCCTCATATGTGTTGCCGTCAAACGAAAAGCTCAGGGGCGTGTTGCGATCAACGAGACCTTTTCCATTGATCCTCATTTCGACGCCTCCTTCACTTTCGAGGCCAGTTCCGTGGAAATCACTTCGTGCGTGATGGTGTTACGTGTGACAACGATCCAAGAGGCGCATCCGGCCTCGTGGTACCAGAGATCACGGGTCACGCCCGCAGGGTTGTCACGGTTGTGCAGGTAGTCATCCCAGACGACATCTCCGGCCTCTGGATCAGGACGGTTCAGCATTTCAGCATCCCCCTGATAGTAGAATTCCCGACGATCGCGTTCCCCGCACAGGGGGCATGTAATTCTCATTGTTCTTCCCTCCTCAGTGCAGGTTGTGCTGAGAGCCGGTGCCCTCTTCGTCCATGAGGCCCTGTCCGGTGCGGAAACGGTCAAGACGGTGGTGCTTTGCGTATTCATGCGGGGTTTCCGTCGCCATCAGGTGCGCCATGCACCACCCAGACGCAGGCACGGCCTTAAAGCCGCCGTAGCACCAGCCGGTGTTGATGAAGAGGCCGTCGATCCCATCCATTTTGTCGATGATCGGGCTGCCATCCGGCGACATGTCCATGATGCCGCCCCAGCTGCGCAAGAGCTTGGCCTTGCCGATCATCGGCATCAGCGTCATGCCTGCTTCCATGACATGCTCAACCATGGGCAGGTTGCCCCGCGCCGCATAGGAGCTGTAGAAATCAAGGTCGCCGCCAAACACAAGGCCGCCTTTGTCGGACTGGCTGATATAGAAGTGCCCCATGCCAAAGGTCACGACGTGGTCGATCACCGGCTTCAGGCCTTCGGTCACGAAGGCTTGCAAAACGTGGCTTTCAATCGGCAAGCGTCGACCTGCCATCGCCGCCACCTGGCTCGACCGACCGGCGACAACGATACCGACCTTCTTGGCCTTGATCGGCCCGCGCGTGGTCTGGACCCCTTTGACGACACCGCCTTCGATATCGATCCCGGTGACTTCACAGTTCTGGATCAGGTCCACGCCCCGTTGATCTGCACCACGCGCATAGCCCCAGGCCACCGCATCGTGCCGCGCCGTACCGCCACGTGCGTGATAAAGACCGCCGTAGATCGGGAAGCGCGCATTGTCGAAATCGAGATACGGCAGCATTTTGCGAACGCCTTCGCGGTCCAGCAGCACCGCATCGTCGCCCTGGTTGATCATCGAATTACCCCGGCGGGCATAGGCATCGCGCTGGCCGTCACTGTGGAACAGGTTGATGATCCCACGCTGTGAATGCATCACGTTGTAGTTCAGGTCCTGCTCCATCCCTTCCCAGAGCTTGAGGGAGTGGGAATAGAATTCCGAGTTCCCGGGAAGACCATAGTTCGCGCGGACAATCGTGGTGTTCCGGCCGACATTGCCGCCACCGAGATAACCCTTTTCCACAACTGCAATATTGGTCATGCCGTGGTTCTTGGCCAGATAGTATGCGGTTGCCAAACCGTGGCCCCCGCCCCCGATGATGATCGCATCATATTCTGACTTGGGCTGCGCATCGCGCCAGTGCGCCTGCCACCCTTTGTTACCCGTAAGCCCTTCCTTCAGGACTTTGAGGCCGGAAAACCGCATGTCTCTCTCCACCAATTCCTGGGCACGTCCGAACGTGTCCGACGACAACATTGCAACGCCACACGAATACAATCCGCGCAGTTTTCGACCCGAGTTTTCCTCTGAGCGACACTTATTGTCGGATTAGAGCAAATCAGGCGGAAGTTTGGGAGTTTCGCTGGCGCGTCGCCGCTCTTCGAGACTCAGAGTCACTGGCACGACGACCGGGGTACCGCCGTCATCAAACAACGGGGTCTCGGTCCGTTTCCAGATCATAGCGCCCAGTTGACGCGATAGAATTTCCACCACGGCCTTGAGTTGGCCCTTGGATTTCACCCCGCCACCAATCGCGCCGTTTACGTTGACCTGCGCTCTTATCGGTCCAAGTGCGTCTTTTCCGGCCTCTGCGGTGCTGGTCAGAACGCCGACCATGTAGAACTTGTGGTTGGCCAAGGTATTGCAAAGCGGCGTGTTGCAACACTTGGCGTACCATCGCAGCAACCCCTTTGGCGACAGTCGCAGACACGCAAGGTTTTCCGCCCCCGACGTGATCTCGAGGTTTCGTGGCAATGTCTGATAAATATCGGTGCCACCCTGCGCATCAAGCACGGCATGCGCCCCCAAGTGGCGCGCGAAAGCCTGACAGTCCTTGCAGTAGCATACGACGCGGGTCCCCGTTGAAGGCGAGGCATCGTGCAGCACCCCTTTCAGGGTGCCGCATTTGCAAGACAGCGCGACTTCGGTCATTATCTATAGCCCTTTGGCACGATAGCTCGCCGCAACCTTGTCGATTGATACGATATACGCTGCTGTCCTGAGGTCATCGACATCACCGCGTTCGTGCCAGACGTCCCGCATCGACTGATAGGCAATGCGCATCGTGTCATCGAGACCCGACCGAACCAGTTCAAGTTCGTCCGCACCGCGAAGGTACTTTTGCTTGAAACTGTCCGACATCGTGTAAGTGCTGCCCATCGCATCAGAAATTTTCTGCAATTCATCAACGACCAACTGGTGGCGCGCTTCCTCCTGGCGTCGCTGCATGCGACCAAACCGGATGTGTGATAGGTTCTTTACCCACTCAAAGTAGGACACCGTCACACCGCCCGCATTGGCGTACATATCGGGAATGATCACCACCCCCTTCTCGCGGAGGATATCGTCGGCCCCGGCGGTTACCGGCCCGTTCGCTGCTTCGATGATAAGCGAAGCCTTGATCCGGTCAGCGTTGGTAAGGTTGATGACTCCTTCCAAGGCGGCAGGAATAAGGATATCGCAATCCTCTTCCAAGACGGCCGATCCTTCGGCGGTATGCAACGCGTCAGGGAAACCACTCACACCGCCGTGCTTGGAAATCCATGCGCGCACGGCATCCACGTCCAGCCCGTTTTCATTGAAGAGTGCCCCGTCCCACTCAATAATCCCGGTGATCAGAGCCCCATCCTCTTCACTCAGAAACTTCGCAGCATGGTAACCCACGTTGCCAAGCCCCTGCACGATGATCCGTTTACCATCCAGCGAACCGGTCAGCTTGGCCTTTTCCATATCGCGGGGATCGCGAAAGAACTCTCGCAATGCGTATTGAACACCGCGTCCTGTCGCCTCGACCCGGCCGGAAATACCGCCCGCATTCAGCGGCTTGCCCGTAACACAGGCCACCGCGTTAATGTCGGTCGTGTTCATCCGCGCATATTGGTCTGCTATCCAGGCCATCTCGCGCTCACCTGTGCCCATATCTGGCGCAGGCACGTTCTGAGACGGGTGGATGAGGTCGCGCTTGGCGAGTTCATATGCGAACCGGCGCGTGATCAACTCCAGTTCATGCTCATCATATTGACGTGGATCGATGCGCAGCCCGCCCTTCGAACCTCCAAACGGGGCTTCGACCAGGGCACACTTGTAAGTCATCAGCGCAGCAAGCGCCTCGACTTCATCCTGGTTGACGCCGATGGCGTAACGTATTCCCCCCTTCACCGGTTCTTTGTGTTCCGAGTGCACAGAGCGATACCCTGTAAAGGTCTGGATTTGCCCTCTGAGACGCACGCCAAAACGCACCGTATAGGTCGCGTTGCAGACGCGGATTTTCTCCTCCAGTCCCGGGGGTAAATCCATCATCGCCACCGCTCTGTTGAACATAAGGTCAACACTTTCACGGAAACTCGGCTCTTTCTGGATACTCATTTTCTACCTCCCGAAACCACAATCGCGACTCGTTGCCGCAGCCTTATTCATAGGCGCATATTGAGAGCAAATCCTAACTTCGGGCCAGAAAATTCTTCTGTGCCATCCTCAAGGACGCTTGGTTTCACATTTGGAAACAGTTGGGGGCAGAGGGCCGAAACTGTCTCAATCCTCAATAAAACAAGGGGTTTTCCAACATCAATTCCCCACTTTCGAACGCCTATTGCCCCAGTTTTGCCCCATTTCAGGAGCACAACATCATGCGGCGCAAAAGGTGTTGGGGATGTCAACGGGAGTAATCGCGCCGAAAGTTAGGTGGTAGAAATGCCTGGAAACAGATCGAGTAAAAAAAGTCGGTCAGTCGCGAATGTGCAGAAGCGCTCCGCAGGCTGGTTGCAGCAGTTTTCGAAAGATGAAAGCGGTGTCCTGGTGGGCTTCGCGCTCTTTCTATTTCTGATCATTCTGATGATCGGCGGGGTGGGCATTGACCTGATCCGCTCGGAAATGGCGCGCACGAAGATGCAGCATACGCTGGACCGTGCAATCCTTGCAGCTGCCGACATGCAGCAGGATCTCGACCCCAAGGTCGTGGTGGAAGAGTACTTTGCCAAGGCCGGCATGAGCGACTACCTCACCTCTGTGGTTGTGGACCAGGGTCTCAACTACCGGACGGTCGAAGCATCGGCCAAAACTTCGATCAACACGCATTTCATGAAGCTGAACGGCGTTGACACGCTGAACGTACCGGCCTCGGGCCGCGCCGAAGAACGCATCGGCGGCGTTGAAATCTCGATGGTGCTGGACGTCTCCGGTTCGATGGGCAGCAACAGCCGCCTCTATAACCTGAAAAACGCCGCCAAGGATTTCATTGATACGCTGGACGAAAATACCGAAGACGGAAAGCTTTCGGTATCGATCGTGCCCTATGCCACGCAGGTCGCCCTGCCCCGCAATATCTTCAACCGTCTGAACGCCTCGCTGAATGGCTCGGGTGATGTTGACCGGACAGATGTGGCATCTGGTTCGCCCTCGCTGGGCGATACCCCAATTGCGCATGACGCCTTCGTGGATCCGGATGGCGATGCCGTGACTGGCGCGAACGCACACGACTATTCACACTGCATCCATTTTGAAGGCGACGACTTCAATACAACGAGCGTGACGCCGGACGAACGCCTAAAGCAAGCGGTGCATTTCAGCCCTTGGTCCGACTTTGACGGACGCGACGATGATCCCAAAAAGCTCGTTTCAAGCCCTGTTTGCCCCGACTACAAGGACAGCTCACGTCACGTGATGGCGTTGCAAAAAGACAAGACCAAGCTGAAGAACTTCATCGATAGCTTCTATGCCAAGGGTAACACGTCTCTCGATGTCGGGATGAAATGGGGAACCGCCCTACTTGATCCCGCAATGCAGCCCGTTGTGGATCACCTGATCGACACCAACGTCGTGTCGTCAGACTTTGACGGTCGTCCTTATGGCTATTCGGAAGCACGTTCCCTGAAGGTCATCGTGTTGATGACTGACGGTCAGAACACCAGCCAATACTATGTGGAAGATGGGTATCGCAACGGCGAGTCCAACATCTGGTGGAACGACCAGGAAGAAAAATACTCGGTGTACGTCGGTGAAGACGAAGGCGATTACGACAACGACGGCAACACAACCGAACCCATGTTCTATTGGCCTCATTCCAACCAATGGAAAGACCATGCCTATGGCGAGGGCGAGTATGAAGAGACGACAACTACCACCGAGTGGGTCTGTAAATCCTATCGCCGGAACGGCTCATGCAAACGCTATCGCAAGGTCAAGAGAACTTCGACCGTTGTCGTGAACGAACCCGGCAGTGCGGAAGTTGTTACTTATCCGGATCTTTGGGCATACACGTCCCTGGAGTCGAATGTCGAAGACAACTACGAACCCTGGATGTACGACAGCGAAGCCTGGGACGATTGGTACTATGACGTACGCAAGTATGTTGGCCGTACAACCAAGGATGCGCGCACCCGAGCAATCTGCGAGGCTGCCAAGGCCAAGAACATCGTGGTGTTCACCATCGGGTTCGAAGCGCCGTCCGGTGGCACGGCGGTTCTAAAGGATTGTGCCAGTTCGGACGCACACTACTTTGATGTAGATGGCCTCGAAATCTCAGATGCATTTGCAGCCATTGCCTCTTCCATCGCGCAACTGAGGCTGACCCAATGATCCAGAAACTCAGGAACTTTCTCCGCCACGAGAGCGGAAGTGCGTCGATCGAATTCGTTCTCATCTTCCCGATTTTCTTCGGAATTCTGGTCTCGGCCATTGATGTGGGCATGATCACCTACCGTTCCGCGATGCTGGAACGAGGGGTCGACATCACCGTGCGCGACATCCGCCTGTCGACCGGTGCCATCATCAGCCACAATGACCTTCGCGAAGACATCTGCGACAACATCGGCGTGATCCCCGATTGCCTGAACAGCCTCAAGATCGAGATGCAGCAGGTTGATCCGCGGGCGTGGCATACACCGCTCAGTGATACGGTGGTTTGTACGAACAAGGCGGAAGAGATCCAGCCGGTGACCACCTTTCAGAATGGTTTGGACAACGAACTCATGGTGCTACGGGTCTGTGTCAAGCTGAAAACCATGTTCACAAGCGTCGGCATCAGCCAGTACGTCACACGCGACGAAGCAGGCGAAATCGCCATCACGGCCCTGGCCGCCTTTGTTCAGGAACCGAGGTAACAGCAATGATCAAAAGACTTCGTTTCTTCCTGAAAGAGTTTGCTGAAGAAGCACGCGGATCGGTCTCGGTCGAGGCGGCGATCATCCTGCCGGTGTTGTTCTGGGCCTATGTCGCGATGATCGTGTTCTTCGACGCCTACAAGTCGCGTTCAATGAGCGAGAAAGCGGCGTTCACCATCTCGGACATGCTGTCCCGGGAGGTCACGGCCATCGACCTAAACTACCTTACAAGCGCCCACAATCTCTTTGATATCCTTGCGAAATCACAGTCGGCGACAGGTCTTCGTGTGACCGTTGTAAGCTATAGTGACACGACCAAGACCTACACCATGCAATGGTCGCAAACCCGCGGCTTGCTGAGCGCGTATAGCCAGGCAGACTTGAACGGTGTCGTGGCCCGGTTGCCCAAGATGGCGGACGGTGAAACCCTGATCCTTGTTGAGACCAAATCCGTCTACAACCCGCCGCTGAACGTCGGTCTGGGGGATCTGGATATCGAGACCTTTATCTTCACCCGCCCGCGCTTTGCGCCGCAGCTGGTCTGGCAGGTTTAACCGCGTTCGGCCATCAGGGCTTCCAAAGTTTGCGCCATGAACTTGGTTTGGGCGGCGGGTGTCACGCCGCCGATTCCCACGCGTTTGCCAAGGCGCCACCAAAGGCCGGGGTGCCAGGAACGGGTTCCAGAAGATTGTAAAATAACAACAAAACCGTTTGAAGGTTTCATCGCGAAGGTGCCGCGATTGACCCGTTCGATGTCATCAATTGCGGCCAGAACCTCGCCGCTGGTGTCGCGCAGGCCCTGAGCGGTGAGTTCGATGGCGCGTTCGGTGGCGCGTCGGGTGGCATCGGCCAGCACCAGAGACCCACCCCCCATAACCAACAGAAAAATCTGCCAAAAAATGGTTTGCGGGGGCGTTGCCAGGGCGAGATAGACCAGCATCCCCCCCAAAAGCGCCAGCATCCCGACGCCAATCCATCGACGGGGGGCGGAGGCACGAACCGTGGCCAGCACTTCTTCGGACATGCAAATCTTCCTTTCGTTTTCCCTGCCCTACCGTGAAGCGCCAAGAGCTTCAAGAAAGGCCTGTCGGTATTGCGTCGGTATTACGTCGGTATTGCGGAGGTGTCAGATTCAGAACCAATCCACAGGGCAAATGTGGATAAGATTCCGAAAATTTTACACAAATGCGAGATTCAGGCCTTTCTTCGGTGTTTTCCACATCCGTCAGTATGGCATCGGGTGGGCCCGATGCGCATCATCAATTTCCGCGAGAATTTCCTCCGACAGCGTCACTTCGGGTGTCTTCAGGATGTGTTCCAACTGGTCGAGATGGGTCGCACCAAAGATTGAAGAGCACATGAAGGGGCGCTGAAGCGTGAATGCCAGCGCCATGTGGACAGGATCAACCCCGTGCCGTTGCGCAATGGCAAGGTAAGCATCAACCGCATCGAAAACACGCGCCGACTTGCGCCCCCCCATTTCCGGCACGAGATCCATCCGCGATCCCTGTGGCACCGATCCGTGCTGGTATTTTCCAGTCAGGAACCCCGCGCCCAACGGCGAAAAGGCAAGAAGGCCAACATCCTCGTTTACGCTCATCTCGGCCATGTCGGTGTCATAGAGGCGGCAGAGCATCGAGTATTCGTTCTGAACGGACGCAACGCGCGGCCAGCCCTTTTCCTCGGCGATCCGCAGCCATTGCGAGGTGCCCCATGCGCTTTCGTTGGAGAGGCCGAACGCACGGATATTGCCCTTGTCGACCTGCCTTTGCAGGGCTTCGAGGGCGTCCTCCATGTGGGCCATGGTCTCAGCATGGCTTTGCTTGGACGGATCGTAGCGCCAGTTCTGGCGGAACATGTAAGAGCCACGATTGGGCCAGTGGAACTGATAAAGGTCGATGTGATCAGTTTGCAGGCGGCGCAACGATCCCTCAACCGCTTCGGGGATGGTCTGGGAGGAAATCGGCGCGCCATCGCGGGCGTGTTTGAACCCGGAACCGGAGTGTTTGGTCGCCAGCACCACGTCCGAGCGGCGCCCGGTCTTGGCAAACCAGTTGCCGATGATGGTCTCGGTGAGGCCCACGGTTTCCGCGCTGATCGGGTTCACAGGGTACATTTCGGCGGCATCGACAAAATTGATCCCCCCGGCCAGAGCCATGTCGATCTGCGCATGTGCCTCGGTCTCTTCGGTCTGCGTGCCGAAGGTCATGGTGCCTAGGCAAAGTTCCGAGACCTGGATATCGGTCCGGCCAAGCGGGTTCATTTTCATAAGCGTGTTCCCTGTCAAATGTGCCCCCGACCTATGCGGCCGGGGGCTGTTCACAAGAGTGTCTGGTCAGTTTCCGCGAAATTTCAGCGGTTTTCGCGTTCGTGGAAGATGAAACCCAGCATGTTGAGCAGAATTTGGGCGGCTAGGATCGAGGTGCCGCCCGTGGGGTCATAGTCGGGGGCGACTTCGACAAGGTCGATCCCCACCACATCGTGGCGCTTGGCCAGCGCCTGCATCATTTCCAGAACATCGTAGTAGAGGAAGCCGCCATGCGATGGCGTGCCTGTGCCCGGTGCGATCGAAGGGCAAAAGCCGTCGATGTCGATCGTGACATAGACGCGGGCACCTTCGGGAATGCGGTCGATCACGCCCTGCGGCCCAAGTTTGCGCGCCTGACGCACCGAGAGGATGTCGGACCCCATGGAGCGTGCGTCCTCGTAGCCTTCTTTCGCGGTGGACGACACGTTGCGGATACCGACCTGCGTCAGGCCGGTGACATAGGGCTTTTCGGCGGCCCGGCGCATCGGGTTTCCGTGGCCATAGCGCACGCCGTGACGCACATCCACGAAATCAAGGTGCGCATCGATTTGCAGGATGTGGATATCTTCCTGATCGTCAAAGGCGTTGATGCAGGGGATATTGATCGAGTGATCGCCGCCGATCACAACGGGCAGGGCCCCGGCCTTGAGGATGGCGCGCACGCCGGCCTCGATATTGGCGTGGCTCTTCATCGTGTCGGTGTGCACGATATCGGCATCCCCGATGTCGACGATCCTGACCGAGGACGGCAGATAGGTGGCATCGTCCTCGTGATCATAGGCCCCGGCGTGGCCAAAGCTGAACAGGGTCGAGGCCTCGCGCACGCCGCGCGGGCCAAAGCGGGCACCGCTGCGCCATTGGGTGCCGAAATCGAAGGGCGCGCCCATGATGGCCACGTCGGCCTCGATGGCGTCCCAGTCGGTGACGTATTCGCGTTTCCCGAAGGTCGAGATGCCAACGAATGGCAGGTCGAGCCTTCCACCTTCATAGCCGTGATCTGCCATGAGTGTTTCCTTCCCTGTTGTATTTCCCGCCACCTTGTTCGGAATTGACGGGCGCGGCAAGGGGAAATGATGTTGAGGACAAATAGAGAACATTGTATCTTGGGGCATGACGACTCACTTGCTTGCGCGCAGGTCGCAGAAGGCGGCAAAGGGATTGGAGCTTGGCGACGGGCTGTGCCTGCCGGACGGGCGCGTGCACGAGGCCTGTGGTCCGGCGCGGCATACCTTTGCGATGTGGCTGGCCTCGAAACTGCGGGGGCCGGTGCTCTGGATCGTGCAACCGCATCGGCGGACACAGCTGAACGCCGCCGGCATTGCGCCTTTTGCTCACCCGGGACGATTTGCCTTTGTCACCCCTGACAAGGTCGAAGATGTGTTGTGGTGCATGGAGGAAGGGCTGCGCGCGGGGTGCACGGGGATGGTGGTGGCGGATCTCGAAACCCTGCCCGCCCTGACGCCCGTGCGCCGGCTGCATCTCGCGGCGGAAGCGGGGGGCGGCAGGTCGGTGGGGCTGTTGCTGACCCCCGGGCATGGCGGGGCGCAGGGGGTCGAAACCCGCTGGCACATGGCGCAGGCACCGGAAAAATCCTGGCGGCTGGAACGGTTGCGGGCGCGCACGGCCCCGCCGGCGGGGTGGATGGTACAGGGGCTGCCCGGCACCCCTGCCCTTGTCCCGGCAGGCGCGGAGGTGGCGCACAGCGCGTAACGCTCTTTGCAACAATTGGCAGAAAACGACTCTCATGAGTCGAATAACTGCAAGATAAAGAAGGCCGCGAGGTCATGTTGGGGGCATGCGCCTCATGATTTCGTTCTCCGCCCTGTTTCTTTCCGTCATCCTGCTACAACTGAGTTCGGGAGGGGTTGGTCCGCTTGACGCGCTGTCGGGGATCGCGCTCGACTTTTCGACGGCGCAGATCGGTATGTTGGGCTCGGCGCACTTTCTTGGGTTCTTTATCGGCTGCTGGTGGGCCCCGCGCCTGATGGGCAGCGTTGGCCACTCAAGAGCATTTGCAGCCTTCACGGCAACCGGCGCGATTGGCCTGATGGCGCACTTCCTGATCATCGACCCCAAGGCATGGGCGATCATGCGGGTGGCATCCGGCATGTGCGTGGCCGGCTGCTACACCGTGATCGAAGCATGGTTGCACGCCAAGCTGACCAACGAAACCCGCGGGCGGGCAATGGGCATCTACAGGGTTGTGGACATGGGGGCGTCACTGGCGGCGCAGTTGGTGATCAGCGTTCTCGAGCCCGCGTCCTATATCTCCTACAACCTGCTGGCTATTGTCTGCTGTGCAGCCATCCTGCCGCTGACCCTCACCAAATCGCAGCAGCCCGAGACCCCCGACACCCCCCGCCTGCGCCCGATGCTGGCGGTGCGGCGCTCACCGCTGGCTGCCGCCGGTGTGATCGTGGCGGCGCTGAGTTCGGCCTCGTTCCGGATGGTTGGCCCCGTCTATGGCAAGGAAGTGGGGCTTGTGACCGATCAAATCGCGTGGTTCCTGGCGGCCTTCGTCCTGGGGGGCGCGATCGCGCAGTATCCGGTGGGCTGGCTTGCCGACAAGTTCGACCGGCGCTGGGTGCTGATCTGGCTCTCGGGAGCGGCCATCCTGTCCTGTGGCGCCACAGTGCTTGCAGGTGGCGGCAGCACGGCCATCGTGATGCTGAATGCCGGGATATTCGGGCTCACGTCCTTCCCGATCTTCTCGGTCGCCTCGGCCCACGCCAACGACTTTGCCACCTCGGAAGAACGTGTCGAACTTTCGGCCGCATTGATGTTCTATTTCGCGATCGGGGCTATCGCGGCGCCGCTGTTTGCCTCGAACCTGATCGAGTGGTACGGACCCGGCGCCCTGTTCACCATGATCGCTGTGGGGCACGCCGTCCTGATTATCTTTGGCCTGTCGCGGATGCGCGTACGTTCGTCTGGTGGCAACCGCACCCGGTATGTCTATGCCCCGCGCACATCCTTTACCATCGGCAAGCTGATGGGCCGCCAGCGTGAACGGCAAAACGAAGATCCCGACGCAGAAGGCACCGCACCGGAACAAAAGTAACCAGTGCGGCCCACGGGTTGATTTAGAGAATGAAGTCTGACGCCGTCAGATTTGAGACATCCGTAAGAATAATCCGCGCATCCGTCCCGCCGTCGCCATCGACATCAAGCAACAGGCGCAAGTCGGATCCATTCCTGACAATGCGCGCCTCCATGTCGCCCGACGCCGTGAAAGGGTTGCCCCTTCCAAGGAAAGAAAATGCGCCAACACCAATGTCAGAAAGATCCAGAAGATCCTGCCCGCGTGTGAAGTCCGTGACGGTATCGCTGTCAGAACCAAGCCCGGACTCGGCACCATCACTCCAGACAAAGACGTCCGCGCCAATGCCACCGGTCAGAACATCCACCCCGGCACCACCGCTCAGCGTGTCATCGCCCTTGTGACCAACCAGCGTATCGTTGCCAAGAGAGCCATTGATCTCGTCTGCCCCGGCACCGCCCCACAGCAGGTCATTGCCCTCCTCGCCGTCAAGCGTATCGCTCCCTTCACGACCATAGAGCGAGTCGTCACCGTCATCTCCATTGAGATAGTCCTTGCCACGGTCGCCGCTCAGGTGGTCTGCACCAGTGCCGCCTTCCAGCGCGTCATCGCCACGCCCGCCCCAGATCGTATCATCGCCGCCGGCACCCAGCAGCGTGTCATTCCCGGAGTTTCCGTTGAAGAAGTCATCATAGAGAGAGCCATAGGCGACGTCATCGCCTTCCTTGGCATTGAACGCCGTCACCCCCCATGACGTCACAGTGTTGTCTCCGGAGTTGCCGAAAACTGTTGTGAAAACGCCGTTTACCGTGGCCGAGATATCGTTGTTTCCGAGAAGATGGAGCTCCTCGACATCCTCAACCGAAACGTCTGCACGAGAGTGGACAACGTCGTAGCCGTTGCCGCCATCAACACTCATCCCGTCCTGGTCAACGATGGCCGTGTCGGAACCATCGCCGAGGCGAACCTCACCGGTAACAATACCTCCGATGCTTTCGTACTCGTCATCCCCATCACCCAAGTCGACTGAGCCGTGAATTTTCCCTGAATTCTCAACTGTATCCCGGTCATCATACATATAGATATCACCTGAAATCACCCCCGAATTCTGGATGAAATCTGTGCCACTGTAGGTAGTGATCTGGCCTGTCATGGTTCCCTGATTGACAATTTGATCATTGCCGTTCCTGAGGTATGTCCGTCCCAGAATGTCCCCGGAGTTCATGACAAAGTTGCCCCCATCACCACCAACGATAGCGTATCCGCCACTTTCACTCGTGATCGATCCTGAGTTCATGAGATGGAGGCTGGCGTCAGTACCCGATACATATACCGCGTCATCGGTCGAGGAGATGCTACCAGAGTTCACCATGGCGAGGCTTTCATAGCGTACGTACACGGCCCTGAATCCAGAGGTGATCGTGCCGGAATTGTCGACCTCTAGCAAACCGGTATTGGTGCCTGAACTGTCACCGAATAGCAAAATCCCGTACCCGCTTGAGCCGCCACTGATGGTGCCGGTATTCAAAACCTCGCCGTCTTCAACGCCATTCGTGAAAAACAGGGCGGTGCTGTGGGTCGCTGAAATGGTTCCGTGGTTGACGATATCGGCGCGGTCACGCTCGATCGCGACGCCAGATAGATTCCCCAGGGTTTCGACGAGGCCCGTTTCTGCAATCGAAACGCGCAGGCTGGATGTGTCGGAGACAAGGCTGCCCAGTTGTAGGCCGTTCCCAGAAATGGAGGTCACCTGCCCGGAAATAGAAACATGGAGGGCGTCATCGTTTACACCGGATATGGATGTCCCCTGTGTGATCACGGCCCCATCACGCGCGACAACCAGCGGATCGTTGATGTTTACGAATTGACTTGTGGTTTCAAGAGTGCTGACGACATTCAATGCCATTGGAAATTCCCTTTTGTTGAATACGTAATTTGAATTGGTGGTCAAAATTTCAAAGGAACGCGCGTGTGGCAACATATTTTCGAATGACCTAACGTAAGGCGCGAAGTGCAAACTGTGCTGGAACCAAGCGGCGGGATGGTCTAGACGAAGCGCGACACAAGACCAGAGGAACCTAAGCGATGGCGCGCCACCTGATCACTTCGGCCATTCCCTATATCAATGGCATCAAGCACCTTGGCAACCTTGTCGGCTCGCAGCTTCCGGCCGATCTTTTTGCGCGTTACCAGCGCTGCCGGGGCAACGAGGTTCTGTTCCTTTGCGCCACTGATGAACATGGCACCCCGGCCGAGCTGGCCGCGGCCAAGGCGGGCAAGCCGGTGGCGGACTATTGCGCCGAGATGCACGAGGTTCAGGCCAAGATCGCGGATGGCTTCCGCCTGTCGTTTGACCATTTCGGGCGCTCTTCCAGCGCGCAGAACCACAAGCTGACCCAGCATTTCGCGGGCCGACTGGCAGATCAGGGCCTGATCCGGGAAGTGACGGAAAAGCAGATGTATTCGCACGCCGATGGCCGTTTCCTGCCCGACCGCTATATCGAGGGCACCTGCCCCAACTGCGGTTTCGAAAGCGCGCGTGGCGACCAGTGTGACAACTGCACCAAACAGCTTGATCCGACCGACCTGATCAACCCGCACTCCACGATCTCGGGATCAACCGATCTGGAAGAGCGCGAGACCAAGCACCTGTACCTGTGCCAGTCGCAGATGCGCGAAAAACTTCAGGCCTGGATCGACAGCAAGACCGACTGGCCGGTGCTGACTACCTCGATCGCCAACAAGTGGCTGAACGACGGCGACGGCCTGCAGGACCGTGGCATCACCCGCGATCTGGACTGGGGTATTCCGGTCAAGAAAGGCGGTGAAGACTGGCCGGGCATGGAAGGCAAGGTGTTCTACGTCTGGTTCGACGCCCCGATCGAATACATCGCCTGCGCGCAGGAATGGGTGGATGCCGGCAAGGGCAGCGACTGGGAACGCTGGTGGCGCACCGACAAGGGCGCCGACGACGTGCGCTATACCCAGTTCATGGGCAAGGACAACGTGCCCTTCCACACCCTGTCGTTCCCGGCCACGATCCTTGGCTCGGACGAGCCGTGGAAGATGGTGGATCACCTCAAGAGCTTCAACTACCTGAACTATGACGGCGGACAGTTCTCGACATCGCGCGGGCGCGGTGTCTTCATGGATCAGGCGCTGGACATTCTGCCGGCCGATTACTGGCGCTGGTGGCTGCTGAGCCATGCACCGGAAAGCAGCGACAGCGAGTTCACCTGGGAGAACTTCCAGCAGTCGGTGAACAAGGACCTCGCCGACGTTCTGGGCAACTTCGTGAGCCGCGTGACCAAGTTCTGCCGTTCGAAATTCGGCGAAGAGGTGCCTGCGGGCGGTGCCTATGGCGCGCAGGAAAAGGCGCTGATCGAAGAGCTAACCAACCGCATCCGCGCCTATGAGGGGCACATGGAAGCGATGGAAGTGCGCAAGTCGGCGCAGGAACTGCGCGCGATCTGGGTTGCAGGCAACGAATACCTGCAAAGCGCGGCCCCGTGGTCGACCTTCAAGGAAGATCCGGAAACCGCCGCGATGCAGATCCGCCTCGCGCTGAACCTGATCCGCCTTTACGCGGTGCTGTCCGCGCCCTTCATCCCCGACGCACGCGACGCCCTGATGGCGGCGATGCAGACCGAGGATGACAGCTGGCCCACCGACGTTACCGCGGCGCTGGACACCCTCCAGGCCGGCCACGCCTTCACCGTGCCCGACGTGACCTTCCGCAAGATCACCGACGCCGAACGCGAAGAATGGCAGGACCGCTTCGCAGGTACGCGGGACTAGGCGGTTTTCGGGTCCAAGGGCCTGCGTGTTGGAAAACAAAGGCTCCCGGAAGAAATTCCGGGAGCCTTTTCTCATGGTCGTACAGTTTTCGAAAGCAGACAAAACCGCTTTTGCCTCGATCGGAGTCCAACGAAAGTCTTCACAGTGTTGACGGCGTAACTGACTGCAACTAGACGACATTCAACAGTTTATTTTATCCCAAAAGGAATTGAAAAATGGAAAGTACGATGACCGCTTCGACCAATGGAAGCAGTTGGCAAATTGAACCGAGCAACGCAATCGCCGGCATCATCCTTACGGTATTGTTCTTCTACGTGTTTTTCCGCCACTTCATGTTCGTACTCATGATAATGGATTTGGTTGTGGGTTGGCTGCGCAAGTTCAGATGGTTCCCCAAGGAGGGAAAGCGGACTAAGGCTTTCATTCATTGGGTTATCGCATGGGCACTTTTGGTCGGATATATGATTGGTGCCGGCGCAGCGGGTTGGCTGGATTTTGTTCCTCAATAGCCGCGACGGAATCATAGGGCAGCCCTCCACGTACCGCCCTACCCATTCCAACACTGTGCTTGATTTCTAGAGCTTCCCCTCACCCGTTGTAGAGCGATCCCGTGGGCGTCGACAGGAAGGCCTCCAGCGGGATGTCTTCCTGTTTGAGGAACCCTTTGGCGGGCAGTTTGCCGTCACGGACCATTTCTATCACCGCGACGACGGACCCTGCTGTTGTCCAGGCGATGGCGGTGCGGGATTTGCCGGCAAGGTCGATGGGTTTGTAGCCCCGCACGAACTCCTCGCGGCGCAGGTGGCCATCGACCATGCCTTCGGCGGCGGCGTGGACATAGACGATGTCGTCATTCACTGGCGGCTTGGCGTTGACGAGGATTTCCCCCGCCTCCTGGCGACGTTCGCGCATCAGGAGTTCGTGGAAGAAAAAATTCATCAGCTTGCCGTGACCGGGATAGCGCATGGTCTTATAATCCATGTTCGCCACGCGCCCCAGATAGGTTTCGCACATGGTGCCAAGGCCACCGGAGGTGGTGAAGGCCTCGAGCTTGATGCCGTCGATATAAATGTCCTCGAACCACTCCATCGCCGAGACCATCTTGCGCGCGCCCTCTTCGATCACCTCGCAATCGTTGAGGTATTCGTTCACCACGCCTTCGGGTGACCAGTTGAAGGAATAGCCCATCAGGCCGGTCGGATGCTGCGGCAGCGCCCCGACCCGCATCTTGCAGCTGCGGCAGTCGTCGAACCTTTCGATCAGCGAGGCCCCGACAATGCCGATAAAGCCCGGCGCAAGGCCGCATTGCGGCGCCATCAGACCCTTGGAGGTCTTGCTGAGTTCGATGATCCGGTTGGTGGTTGGAACATCTTCGGTCAGGTCGAAATAATGGATGCCCGCCGCATGGGCGGTTTCGGCCACCTTGGTGTTGAGGTGATAGGGCAGGCAGGACAGGACGGCATCCTGCGCCTCGAACTCTTTGGCCATGGCGGCGGCATCGGCGAGGTCCAGCGGTTTGACCGTGAAGGGCAGTTCCGCCTTGGGGGTGGCCAGATCAATGCCCGTCACCGAGAAACCGGAGGCATGCAGGAGCTCTGCGGCAAGGGTTCCCACCTTGCCGAGGCCAAGTACAGCGATGTGTTTCATGGGGTGTCCTCAGATGTCGAACTTGATGCCCTGCGCCAGGGGCAGGTCGCGGGAATAGTTCACGGTGTTGGTCTGGCGGCGCATGTAGCCTTTCCAGGCATCGGACCCGCTTTCGCGGCCCCCGCCGGTTTCCTTTTCGCCCCCAAAGGCGCCACCGATTTCCGCACCGGACGGGCCGATGTTGACGTTGGCAATGCCACAGTCGCTGCCCGCGGCCGAGAGGAAGTATTCGGTTTCGCGCACGTCGGTCGAGAAGATGCAGGAGCTGAGACCCTGCGGCACGTCATTCTGCATCTCGATGGCCTGATCAAGGTCGGTGTATTTCACGACGTACAGGATCGGGGCAAAGGTTTCGTGGTGCATGATGGCGCTTTGCGCGGGCATTTCGACGATGGCGGGCTGCACATAGGCGGCATCGGGGAACTGGTCGCTCAGGGCCTTGCCACCGCCGTGAACGGTGCCGCCTTCCGATTTGGCCTGTTCCAGCGCGCGGTCCATGGCGTCTGATGCACCGGTATCGATCAGCGGTCCGACAAGGGTGCCTTCGGCCAGCGGATCGCCAATGGGAAGGCCGCTGTAGGCCTTGATCAGGCGCGGGATCAGCGCGTCATAGACATCTTCGTGCACGATCAGGCGGCGCAGGGTGGTGCACCGCTGACCGGCGGTGCCGACGGCCGAGAAGACGATGGCGCGCAGGGCCATCTCAAGGTCAGCTGACGGGGCAACGATCATGGCGTTGTTGCCACCGAGTTCAAGGATGGTCTTGCCAAGGCGCTTGGACATGTCAGCAGCAACCGCCTTGCCCATCGGCACCGATCCTGTGGCCGAGATGATGGCGATGTCCTTGGAGGCGGTCAGCGCCTCGCCAAGGTCACGCTCGCCGATCAGGGTCTGGATCAGGCCCTTGGGGGCCTCCTCGCCGAATTGGGCCGTGACGCGGTCGCAGATCTTCTGGACCGCGAGCGCCGTCAGCGGGGTTTTCTCGGAGGGTTTCCAGATCACCGGATCGCCACAGACAAGCGCAAGGGCCGCGTTCCAGCACCAGGGCGCAACCGGGAAGTTGAAGGCGGTGATCACGCCGCAGGTGCCCATCGGGTGCCAGGTTTCGCGCATCGCGTGGCCGGGACGTTCCGAGGCAATGGTCAGACCATAAAGCTGACGCGAGAGGCCAACGGCGAAATCGCAGATGTCGATCATCTCCTGAACCTCGCCAAGGCCCTCCTGATAGATCTTGCCGCATTCCAGCGTGACCAGACGCCCAAGCGCCTCTTTCTCCTTGCGCAGTTCCTCGCCCAGCAGGCGCACCAATTCGCCGCGACGGGGCGCGGGCACAAGGCGCCATGCCTTGAAGGCGGCCTTGGCATCGGCAATCTGCGCCTTTGAATCGGCCAGGCTGTGCATTGCGAGGCTGGCAATCTTGCTGCCGTCGACCGGGGTGAATACGTCAAGCGGCCCAGCGCCTAGTTCGGCCTTGGTAAAGCCGCTGGCCTTGAGGATGTCGGAATGCGAGATTTCTACCTTGCTTTGAATCATGTCTGTTTTCCCTGTCTGGATCAGATGTCCTGTCACAGACCATCAGGCCGGAAATCAGCGGCATTCAGAATGGCAAAAATTCTTGCAATTCGAAAATTTTCTACCAAATTGCCAACAGACATTTGGAGGGCTTCCCATGGACGATCTCGATCATCAGTTGCTGCACCTGCTGACCAAGGATGCGCGGGCCTCGGTGACTGATCTGGCGACCAAACTGGGCGTGTCGCGTGGCACGGTGCAGAACAGGATCGACAAGTTGCTCCACCTCAAGGTGATCAACCGGTTCACCGTGGAATTGGGGACATCGGAAGAAGATCACCAGATCAGCGCCTTTACCCTGATCCGGCTCAAGGCAGACGACGGGCGCAGTACGCTTGCGGCCCTGCGCCGGATTGATGCGATCACAGACATGCACACCCTGAGCGGCAATTTCGACATCGTGGTCGAGGTGCGCACATCCTCGCTCAAGCGGCTGGACAAGATACTCGACGCAATCCGTGCCCTGCCGGAAGTTGCTGAAACCCAAAGCCACATCCGCCTGTCATCCTTTGCGGTGGCCTGACGCTAGGCGGACCGATAGACCCGCCGCATCAAGAGCGGGGTGAGGAACATCGGAATCTGATAGCAGCCAATGAAAACCAGAAGTGGCGCAGTGACCTCGGCTGGCAGGGACACGAGGAACAGGGCGATGTTCCGGTTGCCTGCGGACACACCAAGAGAAACAGCGCGATCACGCCCTGCCCTATTGCCAATGCGGAAGCCCAGCCACTGCAATCCGAGGTTGGCAACCATTGCGATCATGAGCCACAGGCCAACCAGACCGGGCGCATCGGCGGCGACGCGGCTGACAGAAGGCATGAGAGCCAAGACAAACACAGCCAGAGCGATGGCAGAAGCCCCATCAAGAGATTGAACCAACATCGTCGAAGGTGCGGGCACCAGGTAGCGGCGCACCAACAAGGCGACACAAGTGGTCAGCCCGACAGTGACCAGCAGGCGCAGGGCGGCAGAGATCACGGTGGCCGCTCCCCCAAAGTGCGGAGACAGCCAAAGCACCGGCAGAACCGTCAGCGGCAGAAGCGCCGTCCCGATCACCATCAGGCGCAACGCATGGCCGGGTGCGACACCCATCATGAGGCAGATGTTGGAGCTGCCGACGATTGGGGCAGCCGCGGTCATCAGGGTGAGCGCCTGCACGACGGGAGTACCTTGCCAGCCGCCAAGCGCAGCGACGCCCAGCACGGACAGGGGCAGAGCCAGCTGTAGCATAAGAACCACTCCCGCCATGCGCGGCACATCCCGAAACGAGCCAAGCAGGGCCTTGGGATCCATCCTCAGAACAGACAGGAACAGCAAGAGCACGACAAGCACCGGGATATGCGGTGTCAGATGGCTGCCCGTTCGGGGAAAAAGGAGGCCCGCCACGAGACCTCCGGCAAGAACCAGAGGGCCGTGACGGGCCGCAAGAAGAAGCGGGTTCACAAGGGCTACCTTGGTCCCTGTCTCAGGTTATCGGGAAGCCATGTGGCCAGCTCCGGGAAGGCGATCAGGACAAAGACCATCAGCACCATGATCAGGAACATCGGGATCGCGGCGCGGGCAATGTAGCCCATTTCGTGATGGGTCATGCCCTGCATCACGAACAGGTTGAAGCCGATGGGAGGCGTGATTTGCGCCATCTCGACCACCACCACGATGAAGATACCAAACCAAATTAGGTCAATGCCCGCTTGACGGATCATCGGCTCGACCACGGCCATCGTCAGGACGACCGAGGAAATGCCATCCAGGAAACAGCCAAGGATGATGTAGAACACCAAGAGCACCATGAGCAGTTCAAAGCGCGTAAGTTCCCATTGCGCGATCAGATCGGCAAGGCCACGTGGCAAGCCGGTGAACCCCATCGACAGGGACAGGAAGGAAGCCCCGGCAAGGATCAGCGCGATCATGGCGCTGGTACGGGTCGCCCCCATAAGGCTTGCCGAGAAGGTCTGCCAGTTGAGCGAGCCCTGCGACAGCGCCAGCAAGAGCGAGCCGATCACGCCAAAGGCGGCGGCTTCGGTTGCCGTGGCATACCCAAGGTACATGGAACCGATCACCACGAGGATCAGAAGGATCACTGGGGCGAGGAACCGCGAATTGCGGATCTTCTGGGCAAAGCTCAGCTTGGCTTCGACATCGGGTTTCCAGTCTTTGCCGACCTTGGAATAGATCGCGACATAGCCCATGAACATTGCCGCCAGCACCAAGCCCGGCAGGATGCCGGCGAAGAACAGCTTGGTGATCGATTCATTGATGGTGACACCGTAGACGATCAGCGTCAGCGACGGCGGGATCATCAGGCCAAGGGTTGCTGCTCCCGTCAGGGTGCCGATGATCATGCGCTCGGGATAGTTCCTTTTGCGCAGTTCCGGGATCGACATCTTGCCCACGGTGGTCAGCGTCGCAGCCGACGACCCGGAAACCGCAGCGAAAACGGTACAGCCCACGATATTGGTGTGCACCAGCCCGCCCGGAAGCGGGGCCATCCAGGGCGACAGGCCCTTGAACATGTCTTCGGACAATCGCGTTCGATAGAGGATTTCGCCCATCCAGATGAACATCGGAAGGGCTGTCAGGGTCCATGACGAGGACGCCGACCAGATCGTGGTCAGCATCACGTCGCCCACGGGGCGTGTCGTAAACAGTTCCATGCCAACCCAGGCCACGCCCATCAGGGCAAGGCCAACCCAGACGCCTGACCCGAGCAGAGTGAACAGGACGAACAGGAAGAGAATGATGATCGAAAAGTTTTCCATTGGCCTACTCCGCGAGCGTCATGAAGGGCTGTCCCTTCTCGACGATATGGGTGGTCAGTGCCACGAGAGGGGTGGTTCCGGCATTGGTCAGACCACCATGCACCTGCCCGGCGGGGAACAGCGCGGTGTCGCCAAGTGCGAAGGGGATGATCTTGCCGTTGGGCGCCTTCATCTCGCCGCCTTCCAGCACAACCATATGCTCGTCGCCGGGATGGGTGTGGCGGGGAATGGTCGCGCCCGGTGCCACTTCGAGCCGCGACACGATAACTTCGTGCGTGGTTGAGCCGGGCGCATCCACGCGGCGGATTTCAGTTCGGGTGACTTCTTGCGCGGCAAGCGGCGTTGTCGCGGCACCCAGCGCCAGAACGAGGGTGACGGCGTGCAATAGTCTGGTCATGGTCACTCTCCGTGGCTCTGATCAGCCAGGTCCCGTTCAATGCGGTGATTGCCCTTGAAGATCACGTGCAAAAGGTGGTCGGTCAGGGCGATGGCAAGGATAACTGCCCCCAGAAGCATGACGGATTGGGGAATCCAGAGTGGCGTTCGATCCTGTCCCTGGCTCACGTCGTTGAACTTCCAGCTCCAGTAGACAAATCGTTGTGCGTACCAGACGAAGTACCACATCACCGCGGTTCCGACCCCGAAACACCAGATTTCAAGCCAGCGGCGCAGGCCGTCAGGGACGGCGTTAAGCAAGATCGAGACCCGGATATGGCTGCCCCGGTTGAGAGCATTGGCAAAGGCAAGGAACGAGGCCGCCGCCATGGCATACCCCGCATAGTCGGGTGCCCCCGGAAAAACCTCGCCCGTCCAACGGGCCAGCATCTGAACCACGATCAAACCAAGGATCGTGATCAGGCTGAGCGCCGCCAGAACCCCGGCTGAAAGATACAGAAAATCAAGACCGCGTCGCAGCCCCCTGAGAACCGCCATAGCCCCTCTCCTCTTGTTCCTGAACAGACTGCGGGCGGAGGATTACCACCGCCCGAGCCCAAAGGATTATTGCATGCCGTTGAAGGCGTCGACGATAGCTTTGCCCTGATCGCCCGAGGCTTCAAGCCATTCGTTGGTCATGGTGACACCGATGTCTTTCAGTTCCCCAACCATCTGGTCAGACGCCGGACCAACCGTCATGCCGCCATCGCGCAGGCCCTGAAGGGTAAAGCCGGTGTATTCCTTGGAGCGCCAGTTGCCCGCATATTCGGCCAGTTCCGCACAAGCGCGCACCACGTTCTTGTTTTGATCGGACACGCCCGACCAGACACCGGAGTTCACGAAGACATAGTTGCGCGGCAGCCAGGCATCTACCTCGTAGAAGTAGTTCAGGCTTTCCCAGACCTTGCGGTCATAGCCGGTGGAGCCGGAGGACACCATGGAGTCGGCGACACCGGTGGCGAAGGCCTGGCTGATCTCGGCAGCTTCAATGGTGACGGGCAGCATTCCGGTCAGCTCAGCCAGGCGCGATGTAGCATTGTTGTAGGAACGGAACTTGATGCCCTTCATGTCTGCGACCGAGGTCACCTCGTTCTTGAAGTAGAGGCCCTGCGGCGGCCACGGCACGGAATAGAGCAGCGTCAGGTTCTGTTCCGCAAGAAGTTCGGTCAGCGGGGCCTTGGCAGCCTTCCACAGCTTGTCACTGTCATCGAAAGAGGTTGCAAGGAACGGCACCGAGTCAAATCCGAACAGCGCGTTTTCGTTCTGGTGGCCCGAAAGCAGGCGCTCGCCAATTGGGGCCTGACCGGTCTGGACGGCGCGCTTGATGTCAGCGCCCTTGAACAGCGACCCCGACGGGTGGGTTACGATCTCGATCTCGCCACCGGTACCGGTGGTCACGCATTTGCCGAATTCTGCGGCTGTCACCGAGTGGAAGTTCGAGCCGGAATACGCCAGCGGCATGTCCCATTTTTCAGCCGAGGCCGTGGTGGCGGCTGCGGCGGTCAGCGCCGTTGCAGCAAGCAGTTTCGTCATCTTTTTCATTGTATTCTCCCTGAGGGTCTCTGTTGGTTGTTAGGCTTTTTATGTTGTGTAGCGGGACGGAGCATAAACACTCATGTCCACATTCGGTTGCCTGCCCGAAATCATTTGCGCCAAAAGGCGCCCGGTTCTTGGTCCGCCTGTCAGACCAATATGGTGATGGCCAAAGCCCAAGTAGGCCCCCGCAACACCCGGCACTTCTCCGATCACCGGAATGGAATCTGCCGGGGCGGGACGGTGCCCCATCCATTCGACCTCGTCCTTCCAGGTTATCCCCGGAATGGCCGCGCGGATATTCTTTTTCAAAAGCGCAAAAGGCGCGCGCGAGGGCGGTGCGTCAATGCCTCCGAATTCCACGATACCCGCAAGACGCAACCGTCCGTCCATGGGTGTGGCCACGAATTTTCCCGAGGCGATCATCACCGGCGCACGCGGCATGATTGACGGCTCAACCAGTTCAAGATGGTAGCCGCGCTCGGCTTCCAGTGGTACCGAGACGCCCAGTTTTTCGGCCATGGGTTTCGACCAGACGCCGGAGGCAATCACCACGCTGTCACATGGCAAAAGGGTTCCCCCTGCCCGCACTCCGGTGACTTTTCCATTCTCCCGCGCGACATCTTCGAATTCTGCGCGGATCACCTTGCCGCCCTGTGCCTCGAAGTGACGGGCCAAGTCCTTCACATACAGGCCGGGATCCGAAATGCGCCCGTGGTCCGAAAGTTTCGCGGCAAAGCCCAGTTCTGGTCCGAAGACCCCGTCGTAGTCGCGAAAGGTCTGCCCTTCGAGCTCTTCCCAGGTAAAGCCGCTTTCACGGCGCAGCCCCCACCCGAAGGCGTCGCCCTCGAAATGCTTGCGATCGTTGTAGATGTAGAGATAGTCCGACGGGTGTATCCACTTCTCGGCACCGGTTCCTTCCGCAAGGGCCAGGTGGTCGGACAGGCTATCGCTTGTGACGCCGGCAATTGCCCGAGAGATACGGCGCGTGTCATTGGCGTTTGCATGCCGCATGTATTTCCAAAGCCAAGGGATCAGCTTGGGGACATAGCCCCATTTCATGAACAGGGGCTGGGACGGATCAAGCAACATGCGCGGGGCTTTCCAGATCAAGCCCGGCCCCGTCACCGGCACCACCGAACAGGAGGCCAGCACGCCACCGTTGCCATGGCTGGCCGCGTCCCCCGGAGCACCCTTGTCGATCAGGGTGACCGAATGGCCGTCGCGTTGCAGCCAGATCGCGGTGGACACCCCGACAATACCAGCACCAATCACGGCAATGGTTTTCGAAGGCCCGGTCATGCCGCCACCGCGCGTGACTGGGAGTAGTGATCCAGTTTGCCAATATCGGGGCGGCAGCCCAATCCCGGGCCATCCGGCACGACAACCTGGCCGTTCTCGACCACAAAGGGCGCTTCGAGAATGTCTTCCTTGAGGAAATAGGACGCCTGGTAGAACTCGCACCCAAGCGTGATTTCGGGTGTCGCGGCAATCATATGTGTACCCGCCAGATGCGCCAGCCCGGCCTCGAACATGTCACCGCCATAGGCCATCAGACCATTGGCCGCGGCGATCCGGGCCACGCTTTGCGCCCGGGTCAGGCCACCGGACTTCATGATCTTGATCGAGACGCCATCACAGATGCCTTCGCGGGCGGCACGGGTCATGTCCTCGGGGCCAAACACACTCTCGTCCGCCAGCAGGGGAACATCCACCATGTTCCGCAAGCGGGCCATCATGGCAAAATGATGGGCACGGACGGGCTGTTCGATAAAGTCCGGCTTGAAGGTCGCGACATCCCGCACCTGCGCCGGGGCATCGTCGATGCTGAGCCCCTGATTGTAGTCGACCCGTACACGGAAATCGGGGAAATCAGCGGCAATCCGTTCGAGGCGCATCACGTCAAAGGCGTGATCCTTGAACCCGGTCTTGAGCTTGATCAGGCCCACGCCGTCGGCCCGCAGGCGGTGCAACAGGTCGATATCCTGTGAGAAATCGGGGTTCGCGATCGAGCAGCTGAGCGGAATTGTATCGCGGCATTTGCCGCCAAGCAGCGCCCAGACCGGTTGCTGCGTGATATGCCCGGCGAGATCGACAAGTGCCGTCTCGAGCGCGGCCTTGGCTTCGGTACAATGGGCCACGGCATAGGCCGCATCCGCCATGATCGCCGCACGGTCGGCAACCCGACGCCCCACGACAAGAGGGCGCAGGTAACGGTTCAGCGCCGCATAGGTGGCCTCGGGTGTGCCGGTAAACACCGACCACGGCGACGCCTCGCCAAAGCCTTCTGCTCCCCCTTCGGCACGCAGGCGCAGCACGACGATTTCGCAACTGCCCTCGACCGAGCCGATACCGTGATCACGGCGCGACACCACGGGCAATGCAAGGTGCCACACGTCCATCGCCGTGATTTTCTGTTTCAAGTCTGACATTGGGTCCCCGAGTTTTTTTCAGGCTCCCACGGGGCCTTCATCATTTCAAATACGGATTTCTATGTATATCATCATAAAAAATGATGAGGCATCTATGGCGCTACGCTTTCGACAACTTCAGGCGTTCCATGCGATCGTTGAAACCGGCACGGTGACGGCGGCCGCAGAATTGCTTGGCATTTCGCAACCCGGCATCTCGAACCTTCTTGCCCAGCTTGAGCGGGAAACCCGGTTCCAGCTGTTCGAACGGAACAAGGGGCGATTGGTTGCCACCCCCGAGGCGGCGGTGCTGTATCAGGAGGTGGACACGGTGGTGCGCGGGCTGGATCACGTGGCGCAGGCCGTGACCGACCTCCAGAACAAGCAGATGGGCCAGTTGCAGGTAGCCTCTCAACACTCGATGTCCTTTGGCTTCATGCCCCAGCTTATTGCCCGGTTTGCCAAGGATCGGCCGGAGATGTCGATCAGCTTTCAGTCGCAGTATTCGTCGAAGATCCAGGAATGGGTGATGTCGGGTCTTTTCGAGATCGGGGTTTGCGAATTACCGTTGCTCTATGACGCGATGAACGTCCATCACTTCCAGGTCGAGACGTTCTTGGCGATGCCAGAGGGGCATCCCTTGTCGACGCACGAGGAACTGACCCCTGCCCTACTGGAAAACGAACCCTTCATCGTCATGGGACCGGATCACATGACCCATCGTCGAACCAGAGAGGCATTTCACACGGCAGGTGCGACGTGGAAAACGCGGGTGCACTCGCACCTGTTCAAGAACATGCTGAGTTTCGTACGCGAGGGCATGGGGGTGTCGATCCTCGATCCCTTCGCGCTTGAGTTTGACCGGGGCGGCGGCGTGGTGACGCGGCGCTTCCGCCCCCGGATCACGATGGAGATGGCGGTGATCACATCAAAAACCCGACCGCTGTCTACGGTCGGGCAAGAGTTTCTGGAATTGCTGCTGCGCGAATTGGAGCCTTATGCGGTTGACGGGGTCACTCCGGCCTAACCCATCCAGCGCATGACAGGCGCCGCGCTTTCCTCAAGCGGCTGGGTCACGATGTCGATCAGGGTTGGCCCCGCGTGGGCCATGGCTTCTGCGATTACCGCATCCAGATCCCCCGGATCTTCCACACGCCAGGACTTCACACCAAATCCTTCGGCCACCTTGGCGTTGTCCGTCCGCGCAAAATCGACGTTGTAGTAGCGCGCCTCCTTGTCGGCATACTGGCTGGCTTTGATCCACCCGAAGTTACTGTTGTTGAACACGATGTAGGTGATCGGGGCGTTGGATCGAACAACAGTTTCCAACTCGCCACAGGAAAAGGCGAAAGACCCGTCGCCCATCATGGCGACAACCTTGCTGTCGGGCCGCCCGTACCAGGCCCCCAGGGCCGCCCCAAGCGAATAGCCCAATGCGCCATGTGCGCGGTTGGTTATGTATTGGCGACCCGAAGACTTCTGTTGCGAATATGCGTTGTAGTAGGGACAGCTTGTGCCCGGATCGCTTACGACAATGGCGTCGTCAGGCAGGTGGCGGTTCAGCGTGTCGATGATGCGTTCCGGTCGGATCGGCGTATCTGTCGACGCGGCAAGGGCGGCAAACTTAGCAAACTTGCGGGATTTGATGTCCGCGACGGTGGCCGCGCCTCCAAAGGTCTTGACCTCGTCGAGGCCGTCCAGAACCGCGTTGGCCTGATCAAGCGCGAGGCGCAGGTCACCAACCACGCCTGCCTCGGTGGGATAGTTCGCCCCGATGGTCATGGGATCACTGTCGAAATGCACGATACGGGCCCCGGGCCTGGGGGCGCTCCAGCGGGATGTGGTTGTTGATCCGGCGCGACAGCCCATGAAGATCACGAGATCGGCCGCCTCCATCATCTCCCAGGTTTCATCCGTGCCACCATTCGACCCCACGACGCCCAGCGATTGCGGGTTGTCGTCTGCAAGCGCGCCCTTACCCGAGATGGATGTTGCCACAGCGATGTCGAGACGGCTGGCAAACCGGTCGAGCGCGTCCATGGCGCCCGAGATGACCACACCGCCTCCACAGACGATAAGCGGTTTTTCCGCCGAAAGGATGGCCTCGACCGCGGCTGCCACCGATCCGGGTTCCGGCGCGACGGGATAGGCCGGATAGGCATTGTGCTTTGGATCGGCCCAAATGTCCTGAGCGTCCACGTGTTCGTACTGAATGTCATAAGGCAACCCGAGATGCGCCGAACCCGACCGCCCTGTTGTCATGGCGCGGAACGCCTGACGAACCATGCGCGGAATATGCTCGGACTTCTTGATGACGGTGTTGAACTTGGTCAACGGGCGCATCAACGCGTCCTGATCCACCTCGGTCAGGGGGTACTTGCCATAAGAGGATACAGAGATGTCCGTTGTGATGGCCAGAACCGCGTAGGAGCTTTCATTGGCTTCGATGAGGCCGGGAAGAATATAGGTCGCGCCCCCGCCGGAAGGCCCTTCGCAGACCCCCACCCGTCCGGTCACGCGGGAAAACCCGTCGGCCATATAGGCCGCGCAGCGTTCATCGCGCGTCAGCACATGGGTGATGTTGTGATCAAGGCGCAGCATGGCATCGTAAAACGGCAACGTCGTGTCACCGCACAGGCCGAAGATATGGGTCACACCCTGGGCTTCGAGCATACGCACCATCGCTTCGGCACCATTCAACTGGTTTGCAAGGTCCTTTGCCATCCGAAATCACTCCCTCTCTGGAATCAGATGTGTTCAGAGCTGTATGCAGCATTCAGACCTGTATACAGGTTTGTATATTGAAATCAAATCCCCTCTGTGGCACACCCGTTTCAAGACGAAGGAGACAGCTATGGCCGAAGGGCGCGTCGAAGATATTTATGACCGGCTCAAGCAGATGGCGGTGACATTCCGCCTGCGTCCGGGCGACCGGTTGAACGAAGTGGCCCTGTCGCGGGAACTTGGTGTCAGCCGCACACCGCTGCGCGAAGCCCTGAACCGCCTTGTCGCCGAAAAGATGTTCGACTTTCAGCCGGGCGCCGGCTTTTTCTGTCGGGAACTGGACGCAAAAACCGTCTTTGATCTGTACGAATTGCGGGAAACGCTGGAATGCACGGCAGTACGTCTGGCCTGCGAACGGGCCAGCGACGATGACCTGAAAGCGTTGCAAGACGAACTCTATTCGACCGGGATCGACGTGACGGGGCTAACCGTTGCCGAAGCCTGTGATCGCGACGAGGCCTTTCACGTCGCGATTGCACGCCTGTCCGGCAACGCGGTTTTGACCGCGCAACTGGAGCGGATCAACGAGCGGATTCGATATGTTCGCTGGGTCAGCATGTCGATGGGCAAGCTGCGCAAGTCAAAAAGCGAACACGTCGCCGTCATGGAAGCGCTTCTGGCGCGGGACGCGGACAGGGCATCAGAGGTGCTGGGCCGGCACATTGCCAAGCGTCTCGACCAGGTGACAGAGGTCGTGCGGCAGGGCATTTCCAACATCTACATGAATACGGTCGATGAGCTGTCGACGCAGGTTCTTCTGGAGGAAGAGGCATGATGACCGGAGGTATCGCCCGTGGCGGCAAGTCGATCTATGGGGCGTCTGTTGGCATTCTTATGCTCGATGCCCGTTTTCCCCGGATTCCCGGCGACATGGGCAATGCCCAGAGCTGGCCTTTCCCGGTGCACTACAGGATCGTGCGCAATGCCTCGCCCGACATCGTGGTGCGCAAGGGTGGAGAAGGCACGCTGGACCTATTCATCGACGCCGCCCGCGCCTTGGTTCAGGATGGCGTGGACGGGATCACCACAAACTGCGGGTTCCTCGCCCTGTTTCAAGAGGAGATTGCCGCCGCTGTGCCGGTGCCTGTCGTCACCTCGTCCCTTATGCAGGTCGATTTCGTGAACCGGATGCTGCCCAAGGGCAAACGCGCCGGGGTGTTGACGATCTCTGCTTCGACATTAACGCAGGCGCATCTGGATGCGGCCAATGTCCCTGCAGGCACACCGATCGGGTCAACCGAAGGCGGCAAGGAGTTCACCCGCGCCATTCTGGACAACGAGATGGAGCTGAACGTGGCACTTGCGCGGGAGGACAACGTTCAGGCAGCGCTGGCCCTGCAGGCCGAGAACCCTGATCTTGGAGCCATCGTTCTGGAATGCACGAACATGTGCCCCTATGCGGCGGATATCTCGGCGGCGACTGGCCTGCCCACCTATTCGATCCTCAGCCTTGTCACGTGGTTCCAGTCGGGCCTTCAGCCACCGCGCTGGTAGTCAGACCGCGTCATCCGGGCGGGGCGGATTGCGCCAAAGCAGCACAACCCTGACCAGCAGGATGAGAAGAAAGGCTGCAAGGGTGGCTGTCGGCTCGCCCAGCACCTGCCTGAGGCCAAGATATGCCGCGCCGCCGGCAAGCGAGATCGTGGCATAAAGGTCTTCGCGCAACACGCTGGGGGTGATGTTGCACAAGAGATCCCGGATCATGCCGCCAGCGGTTCCGGTGACGCATCCGATCACGATGGCAAGAACCGGGGAAACCCCGGCCCCCAGAGCCACCTGAACCCCTGTCAGCGTGAAAAGCGCAAGGCCGATTGCATCAAGGTACATCAGCAAGGCAAGGCGGCGACCATTGCCGGTGGGCATCCGGGCCGCAATGTAGAAACTCAGCATCGCGGACGGCACGGCAACGAGCAGAAATCGCAGGTCGGTGATCCAGAAGACCGGGGTCAGCCCCAGCAGAAGATCACGCAGGGTGCCCCCCCCGACGGCTGTTACGATGCCAAGGACGGTCGCGCCGAACAGATCAAGGCTGAAACGGCGCGCCTGGATGGCAGCAGACGCTGCCATCACGGCGGTTGCCACCAGAGACAGTGGCACAAAGATATGCGAAAGCGATTCCATCGCCCCCAGCTTAGTCGTCGCAGGCGGCGGTGACGATCATTTCCACCTTGAGAACGTCACGGGCCAGCTTGGCTTCGCCACAGGCGCGAGCCGGCGCGTGGCCTTCGGGCACCCAGGCATCCCAAACAGCGTTCATCTCGGCGAAATCGGCCATATCGGCAACCCAGATCACGCATTGCAGGATACGGGTCTTGTCGGATCCGGCCTTGGCAAGAAGGTCTTCGACTTTCTCAAGGATTTCGCGGGTCTGGTCTGCCACGGTGGCGGCATCGGAAACCTGGCCACAGAGATAGGCAACGCCATTGTGCTTGACGATCTTGCTCATGCGTTGGCCGGTTTCGATACGGGTGATGGTCATGGTTGTCTCCTGTCAAAGAACTTTGCGGTCATAGCGGTCGATGCGGAACGCGGAAAGGTCAAAATCGCTTGCGCCGGTCAGAACGAGGTCCGCCATGACTTTTCCCACGACCGGCCCCATCTGGAAGCCATGCGCGGAAAAGCCGAAGGCGTGGAAAGCACGGTCTGCATTGACGGCTGGTCCGATCACCGGAAGGTTGTCGGGCATATAAGCCTCCAGCCCGGCCCACATCCTGTTGATGGATGCCTTGGCCATGATCGGGAAAAACTCGATCGCGGTACGTGACGCCTGAGCCAGTTTGGCATAGTCGAGCCGGGTGCGATTGGCCGCGCGGTCGGCAAACCCCTTGGCCCCTCCGCCAATCAGAACGGTGCCGTTTTCGAACTGCTTGAAACTCAGCTGGCGGCTGACGGCACCGACGACGGGGGACGCAAAGTGCGGCATACGAGCGGTGATCATCAGCATGGGTGCTGCGTGGCTGAGGGGGACGTTGTCACCGATCATCGCGGCCACGCGATCGGCCCAGGCCCCGGCGCAATTCACGATGGTGCCTGCCGAGATATCTCCGCGTGAGGTGGCCGCCAGCCATGCCTCGCCAATTCTGCGCAGCCCTGCGAGTTCGGTGCCTTCCAGAAAGGTTACGCCGTGGCGCTCCGCCGCGAGACGAAAGGCATTTGTCGCCTTGTAGGGAATGGCATAGCCATCCAGCTCTGACATTGCGCCGCCCACGCAGGTCGGATCAACGAATGGGAGCTTCTCGCGAAGTTCATCCCGCGAAATAATACGCTCGTGGTCATAGCCAAGCGCCTGCATCTTTTGCTGCCTGTCATTCAGGGCCGCAATATCGGCGTCATCGGCGGCGATATTGATAAGGCCCTTTGCACGGAACCCTGTATCGGCCTCAAGCTCTTCGTCGAGAGTATGCCACATCCGCATGGACTGTCGCGACAGCGGCACCTCGGCCAAGTCACGCCCGATAAGGCGCACACCTCCGGCGTTCACACCCGAGGCATGGCGGGCAATATAGTCTTTTTCCACGACCAGGACCGAGACGCCCTGGCGTGCGAGCTGATAGGCCGTCGCGCAGCCCTGAATACCACCGCCAACAATAAGGACATCCGCGTTCATTTCGTGCCTCCCTCATCAGGAACGACAGTTTGAAACTGACTGAATTCCTCAAGGCTCAAGAGTTTCTGCGGGCTGCGCAGGCGGTAGTAGCCCACGTCCTGAACCGGGAGGTCCTGCCATTTGGCGAGAAGGCCACTGACGATAGGACCACATTGCCGGCCCTGGCACGGCCCCATTCCACATCGCGTGCGGGACTTGAGGGCATTGGGATCACGTGCGCCTTCTTCGAAGCCCTGCCGAAGGTCGGACACGCGTTGTTCTTCACAGCGACACACCACCGTTTCACTGTCCTGCGGCAACCGCAGCGCGGGGCGCGGTTGGTAAAGGCGGTCGATGAACCGGCGAAAGCGTGCCAACCTGCGCAGCTGCGCAAGGTGCGGTTTGGCAAGGCGGTCGCGTTGATCCGAAGCAAGGTGTCCGAGGCGTGTGAGGACATTCATCGCGGCAAGCGTCCCTTCGTGTCGGGCACCGTCGGCCCCAACAATCCCGCCCCCGTCGCCTGCGACCGAGACATGCGGCAGCGAGCTTTGGCCAAAAGCGTCTTTCGTGACATGCCAGGCCAGCTGATTTTCGTTCCAATGATGCGCCAGCCCCAAGGCGCGGGTCACGTTCGGGTTGGGCAGCACACCGTGGTGCAGGAACACAGTGTCAGCCTTGATTTCCTGTCGCCCATCGGAGGTGAAAACCAATCCTTCGGCGCGCTGGTCGCCCAAAATCGCAAGATCGGTAGCATTGCGATACACAGGCACGCCCGCACGGCGGATTTCGGACAGCAGGGCGAGACCCTTGCGCAGAAGACCAAAGCCGCCCAAAGCTGCCGGCAGCAACGGCGCGGCCTTCAGGTAGTTTTCAGCGGGTGTCGTATCGACCAGCCCCGCAACCTTCACGCCGAGGCGCAGGTACTGGGCAGCGATCAGATAGAGAAGCGGGCCGGATCCGGCGAAAACCGCATTTTCGGCAACCATCGCATCGGATTTGAGCATGACCTGCGCGGCCCCCGCGGTCATGACGCCGGGCAAGGTCCAGCCCCTGATCGGCATCGGGCGCTCGATCGCTCCGGGACAGATGAGGATCTCGCGCGCCTCAGCCTGTTTCGTCGTGCCCTCGTGTGAATAGAGGATGCGCCCATCTTCGCCGATATGCCATACATCGGCGCCGGCGACGTGCTTGGCACGGCTGTTGGTGTAGGCAGACACCAGTTCGGCACCGGCTGCATAGTCCGGCCCAAGGACCGTGCAATCCGGAAGCGGCGATGTGCTGACAGAGCGGAAGATCTGCCCGCCGGGGGCAACACCCCGATCCAGCACAAGCGCCGAACGACCGTGTTCCGACAGGGTAAGAGCCGCGGACATGCCTGCAGGCCCTGCACCGATAATGACGCAATCAAATGCCATGTTATTTGGCCACCGAGGTCTCAGTAATAGTCTGGGTTGCGATGGTCATGCCGTCTGCAACGCGGCGCAGACAGGCCTGCTGGTTCGGGATACCGTCGATTTCGACCATGCATTCAAAGCAGACGCCCATCGCGCAATAGGCGCTCCGGTCCTCACCGGACAGGGCGGCCTTTCGGGTCGTGGTCTGCCCGGAGAGGGCCAGCGCAGACCAGACGGATTGACCGCTGGCAATCTCGACGGCGTGACCATTGACGCTCACGCGGACCAATTCCGGATTGTCGGTTCGAAGTGACCTGAACATGACCCAACTCCTGCAAGGCGAAAGGGGACCGGGGAGGAAGGCCCCCTTTCGCGTCTGGCGCTTACTCGGCGATCTTGTCGAGGATCGACTGGCCCCAGTCCTGACCAACGTCAGCCAGAACCTGCGGCCATACCTGCGCACGTACATGCTCGGCGGTCTTGGCCAGTTCCGCGTCGCTCAGCGATACAATCGAGGCACCATTGTCGACGAGTTTCTGTTCGAAGGCGCCCTGGTCTGCCTCGGCGGTTTCCCAACGCTTGGCTTCGAAATCGACAGCGGCCTGCTCAAGCGCAGCGCGGTCGGCGTCGGACAGGTCTGCAAGGGCACCGGAGTTGATGATCATGTACCAAACTTCGAAGTGGGTGTTCACGGGCACATAGGTGGTGGTCACATCGCGGAACGAAGCGTAGTAGCCTTCGGCACCCGAGCCGACAACACCGTCAACAACACCGGTCTGAACCGCGGTGAAGGCTTCCGAGAAGGGGATGGGCGAGGAAATGTACCCCAGAGCATCAGCGGTCAGCTGGAAGCTCTTAATACCCGGCACGCGGACCTTGATGCCCTTCGCAGCGGTCGGATCACCGGGGTTCACGGCGTCGGTGTTCAGCGCGATGCCGCCGAAATACACCGGATACGCGGCCAGCATGGTGATATCCTGCTTGGCATACAGACCTTTCATTGCTTCGTAGATCGCACCACCGGGGCCGTAGATCTTTTTGGCTTCGGCCCAGTTCGACGCGACATAGGGGAAGGCCGAAATCTGCATGCGGCGGTCAACGGCGGTTGCTGCCGGTTGAACCGCCATGTCGATGGCGCCAACCGAGATACGCTCCTGAACCGAGGTGTAGTCGCCTAGGGCAGAGGCCGGGAACAGGTTGAGTTCAAGCGACCCGTTGGTTGATGCCGACAGACCCTCTGCAAAGGCGCGCAGTTCGTTGTCGATGGTCGCGCCCTGCGGTCGGATGTGGCTGAGTTTCAGCGTATCCGCCGCTGCCACACCAGCCGTCGCCAGAACAGCCGCTGCAAGGCAGGTCGATTTAAGGAAGTTCATCATGGTAGGTCTCCTCCGTGAGTGATGAAGTCTTGGGAAAGTATGCTCAGTAGCCGAAGACACGCGGCAGCCAGAGCGAGAGGTCGGGCCAGAAGCTGGTGAGGAACACCACCGGCAGGTAGCCCAGAAGGATCAGTGTCATTGCGGGACGGATCACCTTGGTCACAGGCACACGTCCGATCCGCGCACCGAGGTAAAGGATCGAGGCATAGGGCGGTGTTACGCCGCCCATCGCGGTGTTGACGCCCATGATCGCGGCGAACTGGATTGGACTCACGCCGATCGCCTGCATCAGCGGCAACAGCAGCGGGGCAATCAGGATGATGGCCGTCACGTCGTTGACCACCATGCCCACAAGGAACAGCAGGATGTTGATCAGGATCAGCAGGATCGTCTTGTTCTCGGTGATCGAGAAGATCGCCTGGACCAGGGCTTGCGGCACGCTTTCAAGAACGAACATCTGGCTCAGGATCATCGAGAACAGGATCATCAGCATGATCGCGCCAACAGATGTTGCTGCCTCGCGCCCTGCCCCGAGGAACGTCTTGAGTGACAGGCCGCGGTAGATCAGGAAACCCACCGGCACAGCATAGATAACAGCAACGGCCGCTGCCTCGGTTGGGGTCATGATCCCACCGTAGATGCCGCCGAGGATGATCACCGGCATCAGCAGCGCCGGGGTTGCCTTGAGGCCGCGACCGGTTGCTTCGGCCACAAACGCCCGCCCCTTGAGGGGTTCGTTCAGTTGCAGCGGGAACTTGCGCGCCATGCGGATGTTCACAACCGAAAAGCTGGTCATGATCAGGAGGCCGGGACCAAGCGTCGCGAGGAAGCAGGCAAGAATGGAGGTATCGGTGACCCACCCGTAGACGATCATGGTGACCGACGGCGGGATCAACAGGCCGAGCAGGGAGGCATTGGCAATCAGCGCCGTTGCGTATTCACGCGGGTAGCCCTGTTTCTCCATCTCGGGGATCAACAGCGGGCCGATGGCGGCCACACCGGTCAGGCCCGAGCCCGAAATCGCACCGATCAGCGCGCAGGATACGGTCGCCACCACACCCAATCCGCCGCGCAGGTGGCCAATGAAGATATTGACGAAGTTCAACAGCGAAGCCGCAATGCCCGAGACCGACATGATGGTCCCCGCCAGAACGAAGAGCGGGATAGCGAGCAGCACCGGGTTGCCAAGTTGCTGAAAGCCCCAGAGCATGTTGCCCTTCATGACCACGTCGCCGATGAAATACATCACCATCAGACCGGCCCCGAAACAGTAGGGCAATGGCACACCAAGCGTCAGCAGGACGACAAGAACCAGTACCGCGAGAAGCGCAATCTCAACCATCTCAGGACTCCTTGGCAAAAACGGCGCGCAGGTGCCCGAGAAGGTGCCACGCGGTAAAGATCATCATCAGGACCAGCCCAACGGTCAGGGCCACATCGAGATAGAAGGTGGGGAGGTAGAGGGTCGGGCTTTCACGCCACACACGCAGTGAGTACTGGGTAAAGTCCCACGCCCAGGTCGTGAGCCAGATACCGACGGCAAGGCTGATCACTTCACCGATGATGGCAAGGACCTGATGTTGCCGCTCGGTGCTGAGAAAGATCTCGAGTACATTGGCGCGGATGTGGGTGTTTTCCCGCGAGGCATTCACCGCCCCAAGCATGTAGAGCCACATGGTTGGGTAGAGCAGGCTTTCTTCCAGGCCCATGACCGGGATTTCCAGCACGTAGCGGGTGATCACCTGCACGAACTGACCCAGCGCAACCAGGCAGATCAGAATGGTCAGCGTGATGCTGGCAAAGCGTTCCATTTTCTCCTCCGTGGACCGGCCCATGCCGGTGCCAAAAGCTTTCGGAAAAGCATGCAAACGCACCTCATTAAGTCAAAACGATTAAATTGATACTTGAATAGAGTTGCTTTATAGATGTGAAAAAACGTGAGTGTTTCCAATGGTTCAAAACGTCAGCATTCGACAGCTTCAGGCCTTTCGAGAGGTTATGCGGGCGGGTTCCGTCTCGGATGCGGCACGAATCCTCGGGCGCACTCAGCCTGCTGTCAGCGCGCTGATTGCGAACCTCGAAGCGGAATTGGAACTGCCGCTGTTCCGACGGCAGCGCGGCAAGTTGGAACCAACGCCCGAGGCAAAGTTCTTCGTGGAAGAGGCGGAAGCGATCCTTGACCGGCTGTCGCTGTCGACCCGGACAATGAAAGAAATCGGCGCGCTGGAAAAGGGGCGGCTGAACGTCGCCTGCATGCCCGCGGCAGCCACCATGATGATGCCAAGGTTGCTGGGCGAGTTCCTGAAAGACAAACCGGATGTGAAGGCCTCTCTCATGATGCGGGCCTCACCGGTGATCGAGGAATGGGTCCTGTCGCAGCAATATGACATTGGTCTTGCCGAAACGCCTTCGCCCTCTTCGGCTCTGAAGGCAGACAACTTTGAACTGGATTGCGTGTGTGCCGTTCCCCAGGGCGACGCGCTGGCCGACTTGGAGGCAATCGAGCCGAGGCACCTTTCCGGCAGGCCGATGGCCGCCCTTCAGGAAGGGCACCCGAACCTGATCGCCACGAAGGCTGCCTTTGCCTCCCAGAAAGCCACGTTCGAGCATCGGTTTGAGTTGAGAACGTTTCATCCGGCCCTGACGCTGGTCGAGCAGGAACTGTGCTATTGCGTGTGTGACCCGATTACGGCAGCCGGGTATCTCAAGACCAGCCCGACACCTCACCCGATTGTCTTTCGCCCGTTTCGCCCGCGCGTGGTACTGGAAGTTTCGGTGCTACAGCCCGCGCACCGCCCGCCCTCGGTGCTGGCCACCGAGTTCGCAGGACAGCTCTGCGCGGAGCTGGAAGAAATCAATCAACTGTTCTGAGACTGGTTACGGCCTTACCGTTCCAGAGAGACCCACAAGACGCGGGCATCTTCTTCGCTGGTGGACACACAGCCGTGGCCCATGCCGCTGTCATAGTAGACCGAGTCCCCTGCTTTCATGTGCAGGGGGCGATAGTGTTCGGTGTAGAGGGTGAGTTCGCCGCTGAGCACGAACATGAACTCTTCGCCCTGGTGGCGCACCCAGTTTTCGAACTCGGAAACATCACGCGCTTTGATCGTGCTGATGTAGGGTAGCATGCTTTTGCTTGTGAGTTCGGTGCACAGCAGTTCGTGAGAATAGGTCGGCGTTTCCTGCGGCTCACCCAGGCCTGAACGCGTATAGTCACGGCGGCCAGAAATATCGCTCTGACCGGACTGCACAAACAGTTGCGGGGTCTGCAACTCAAGGGTCTGCATCAGGCGGCGGATGATCTCGAAACTGGGCTTGGTCTGGTTGTTCTCGATCTTGGAAAGCGTCGACCGGCCAATACCCGCGGCCTTGGCAGCTTCTTCGAGCGTGAGGCCCTTTTCCTTACGGGCCTCACGAATCATTTTGCCCAAAACAGTACCGTCGGGTGCCTCCGCGGCATCCATTGCAGGGCCTTCGTCTTCAAAGCTGACAGGTTCCATGAACTCGGATTCTCCATTCGCCACCAAGACTTATCTCCTTTCCCGCGCTCCGTCAAAATTCACCAGAGGCCATTTTTGTTGCCATTAGTGGAAAAGTTTCCTAAAGGGGAATTGAGATGCATACAAGGGCATACATTCCCAATACGGAATACGGATGCCCAGGAGGGGAAAATCATGGGCGAATATGATCTGGTCGTGATCGGTGGTGGACCGGGCGGTTACGTTGCAGCGATCCGCGCAGCGCAACTGGGAATGAAAGTGGCCTGTGTAGAAGGCCGCGGTGCACTCGGCGGCACCTGCCTGAACGTCGGCTGCATCCCTTCGAAAGCGCTGCTGACCTCATCCGGAAAATATGCAGAACTGAGCCACCTTGCAGGTCACGGCATTTCAGTTGAAGGCGCGTCCCTGGACGTCCCCGGCATGATGGCACGCAAGGACAAGATCGTTGGTGACCTGACCAAGGGCATCGCCTTCCTGTTCCAGAAGAACAATGTCGACCTCATCGAAGGCTGGGCCTCGATCCCGGAAGCAGGCAAGGTCAAGGTTGGCAGCGAAGTCCTTGCGACCAGGAACATCCTTGTCGCCACCGGATCAGAGCCGACCCCCCTGCCCGGTATCGAGATTGACGAAGACAGCATCCTGAGCAGCACCGGTGCATTGGCATTGCAAGAGGTGCCCGAGCGTCTGGTGGTCATCGGTGCCGGTGTGATCGGCCTCGAACTGGGCCAGGTCTGGGCGCGTCTGGGCGCCAAGGTCACCGTCGTCGAGTATCTCGACCGCATCCTGCCGGGCATCGACGGTGAGATCGCCAAACTGGCTCAGCGCGCCCTGTCCAAACGTGGGCTGAAGTTCCAACTGGGACGCGCGGTGACATCGGTAGAAACCGGTGACAGCGGCCTGACCCTGACCATGGATCGGGTTGGCAAGGACACGCAGGAAACGCTGGAGGCCGACAAAGTTCTGGTCGCAATCGGCCGACGCCCTGTGACACGGGGCCTAGGGCTGGAAGACCTTGGTGTCGCGGTGAATGGCCGGGGGTTTGTCGAAGTGGACGAAACCTTCCAGACCAGCATTCCCGGCATCTATGCGATTGGCGATTGTGTTCCGGGCCCCATGCTCGCGCACAAGGCCGAGGAAGACGGCGTTGCCTGCGTCGAAATGCTGGCCGGTCACGCGGCCCACGTGGATTACGGCAAGGTTCCGGGCGTGGTCTACACCGATCCCGAAGTGGCTTCGGTTGGACTGACGGAAGAGGCCCTGAAAGAGGCCGGCACCGACTACATCAGCGGCAAGTTCGCTTTCATGGCCAACTCGCGAGCGCGGTCCAGCGGGGAAACTGATGGCGCGGTCAAGGTTCTGGCGACGCCCGAAGGCACGATCCTTGGCGCCCATATCTGCGGTGCGCATGGCGGAGACCTGATTGCGGAACTGGTTCTCGCAATGACCAAGGGGGCGACCCTGACCGACGTCATCCACAGCTGCCATGCCCACCCGTCGATGGCCGAAGCCGTCAAGGAAGCCTGCCTTGATGCGCTTGGCCGCGCGATCCACGCCTAAGGGAGACAAAGCGATGAACGTCCCTCGTCTGCGCCACCCCGAGAAAGCCCACAAGGCCGACACGGCAATCGCCCGCAAACCGCGCTGGATTCGCAAGAAAAAGATCGAGAGCGCCGAATACTATGAAACCCGTCGCCTGATGCGGGATCACGAGCTGGCGACGGTCTGCGAAGAGGCGGCCTGCCCCAACATTGGCGAGTGCTGGTCCAAGCGCCACGCCACGATGATGATCATGGGCGAAATCTGCACCCGTGGATGTTCGTTCTGCAATGTGGCCACCGGCCGGCCGGACGCGCTTGACGTTTTCGAACCGGGTCGTGTTGCTGCTGCCGTCAAAAAGCTTGGCCTGCGCCACGTGGTCATCACCAGCGTGGACCGCGATGATCTGGCGGACGGTGGCGCCGATCACATGGCCCAGACCATCCGCGCCGTGCGCCACCAGAACCCGGGCACAACGATCGAGGTTCTGACGCCGGACTTTCTTGGCAAGGGCGCATCGGCAGACGTTGTATTCGAGGCCGCGCCTGACGTGTTCAACCACAACCTTGAAACCGTACCGCGCCTCTATCCGACGGTACGTCCCGGCGCGCGCTATTATCAATCGTTGCGCCTGCTGGACGATGCCAAACGCGCCAACCCCGAGCTGTTCACCAAGTCCGGCCTGATGGTCGGCCTTGGGGAAACGATGGAGGAAGTGCGTCAGGTGATGGACGACCTACGTGCGGCGAACGTCGATTTCCTGACCGTGGGACAATACCTGCAACCCACCCCGAAACACCACCCGGTCGACCGTTTCTGGACACCGGAGGACTTTGCCCGACTGGAACAACTGGCCCGCGCCAAGGGCTTTCTGCACGTCTCGGCCACGCCGATGACGCGCTCGTCGTTCCACGCGGATGAAGATTTTGCCGCCCTCAAACAGGCCCGCCAGCTGGCATTGGCCAAAGGGGCATAACCAAGACGCAATTGGGAGGAATATCCATGGAAGCGTTGAATTCAATCGTAGGGGCCATCAATGGCGTCGTATGGGGGCCGCTGATGCTGGTTCTCATCCTCGGCGTCGGCTTCTTTCTGCAAGTCGGCCTGAAGTTCATGCCAATCCTCAAGCTGGGCACTGGCTTCAGCTTGCTTTTCAAGGGCCGTGAAGGTCAGGGCGAAGGGCAGATCAGCCCATTCAACGCGCTGATGACCTCGCTCTCGGCCACCATCGGGACCGGCAACATTGCCGGTGTTGCCACCGCTGTCTTCTTGGGCGGTCCAGGCGCCCTGTTCTGGATGTGGATGACCGCCTTGGTAGGCATGGCAACCAAGTACGCCGAAGCCGTTCTCGCCGTGAAATACCGCGAGCAGGACGAGTTGGGCAACTACGTCGGTGGCCCGATGTACTACATCAAGAACGGTCTTGGCGCCAAGTGGGCCTGGCTGGGTGTTGCTTTTGCCCTGTTCGGCGCAATCGCGGCCTTCGGCATCGGCAATGGCGTTCAGGCCAACGGTGTGGCGCAGGTTCTCGAAGCCAACTTCGGCCTCAACACCTCGGTCACCGGCGTTGTCCTGATGATCCTGACCGCAGCCGTGATCCTTGGCGGCATCACCCGCATCGGTGCGGTTGCAGGTAAGCTCGTGCCGTTCATGGCCGTTGCCTACATCATCGCCGGCCTGCTGGTTCTGCTGATCAACATCGGCAACATCGGTTACGCGCTGAACCTCGTGTTCACCCACGCCTTCACCCCTTCGGCTGCCGAAGGCGGCTTTGCCGGTGCGGCGGTCTGGATGGCGATCCGCTTTGGTGTGGCACGCGGTGTCTTCTCGAACGAAGCCGGTCTGGGCTCGGCCCCGATCGCACACGCGGCAGCCTCGACCAAAGGTCCGGTCAACCAGGGCCTGATCGCGATGCTGGGCACCTTCATCGACACCATCATCGTCTGCTCGATCACCGGTCTGGCGATCATCGCCTCGGGCGCTTGGACTTCGGGTGAAAGCGGCGCGGCTCTGACCTCGCTGGCATTCGAGACCACCCTGCCCGGCATCGGCGGTTACTTGATCGCCATCGCACTGTCGATCTTTGCCTTCACCACCATCCTCGGCTGGTCGTTCTACGGCGAGAAATGCGTGGGCTTTCTGATGGGGCACAAGATCCTGATGGTCTACCGCATCGCATGGATCGTGATGATCTACTTCGGCGCAACTGCGGACCTCGGCTTTATCTGGCTGCTGGCAGATACGCTGAACGCCATGATGGCCATCCCGAACCTGATCGCCCTCGCGCTTCTGAGCCCGGTTGTCTTCAAGCTGACCAAGGCGTTCTTCGCATCGAACGGCGCTTCGGAAAGCGGTGAGACCGCGGCCAAATAATCTTCGCTGGGGGCCGCCCGTGCGGCCCCCGCTATCCAAAAGACATTCCCTTTCGAGGAGACAACAGATGGCGACTAAAATCCTGCTTCCGCTTGACCACACCGATGACCGTTCGTGGAAAAAAGCACTGCCGCTTGCCCTCGAGCAGGCCAAATTCTACGGCGCCGAACTGCACGCGGTAGAAGTCATTCCCGAGATCATCCAGCTGCCGAACCTGCCCGAAGGTTATGGCGCGGGCGCCAAGGATTTCGTGCGAGGCAAGATCGAAGCGATCCTCGCGGCCAACGATGCGGCCCATGTGCCCGTGCATATTCAGGAAGGCAGCGTGTACCGCGAAATCCTCAAGCTGGCCCACAAGGACGGCTATGACCTGATCATCATGGCCTCGGCCAAAGGTGATTTCCCGAACTACGAGATCGGCCCGAACCTTGCCCGCGTGGTGCGCAATGCCCACTGCACGGTCACCGTTGTCCGTGACTGATCGTTCATACTCCAACTCAGGAAAGGCCTCGTCATGACAGACGCGCCCAAACGCACCCCGCTTTATGACCTGCACGTCGAACTCGGCGGCAAGATGGTCGACTTTGCCGGCTGGGAAATGCCGGTCCAATATCCCATGGGCATCATGGGCGAACACAAGCAATGCCGTGAAAAGGCCGCGCTGTTTGACGTGAGCCATATGGGCCAGGTGATCCTGCGCGGCGAGAACGTCGGCGAAAAGCTGGAAACCCTTTGCCCGCAGGCCTATGCCACCCTCAAGGAAGGCAAGGCGCGCTACGGTTTCTTCACCAACGAAGACGGCGGCATCATGGATGACCTGATCGTCTCGAACGCCGGCGATCACTACTTCGTCGTGGTCAACGCCGCCCTGCGCCATCAAGACATTCCGCATATGCAGGCCAACCTGGACGGCGTCGAGGTCACCGAGATCTTCGACCGTGCCCTGGTGGCCGTGCAAGGCCCGAAAGCCGAAGACGTGGTGGGCGACCTCTGCCCGGCAGCGCGTGAGCTGAAGTTCATGGAAACCACTGTCGCAGACATCCTCGGCGTCGAGTGCCGGATTTCGCGTCTCGGCTATACCGGCGAAGACGGCTACGAAATCTCGATCCCGGAAGACAGGGCCATCGAAGTCTCGCGCGCCTTCCTCGCCCACGACGACTGTGAACCCGCAGGCCTTGGTGCGCGCGACAGCCTGCGCCTCGAAGCCGGTCTCTGCCTTTATGGCAACGATATCGACCAGTCGACCTCGCCGATCGAAGCCTCGCTGGGCTGGGCGATCCAGAAACGCCGCAAGGAAGAAGGCGGTTTCCCGGGCGCAGCGCGGGTTCAGAAAGAACTGGCTGAAGGCGCTGCCAAGAAACTGGTTGGCATCAAGCCGGAAGGCCGCGCACCGGCCCGTCAGGGTGTCGAGGTGCAATGCCTTGAGGGCAACACCATCGGCGCGATCACCTCGGGCGGCTTTGGCCCGACCGTCGGCGCCCCTGTCGCCATGGGCTATGTTTCGGCAGGCCATGGTGAGCCCGGCGAGAAAGTGAACCTCATCATTCGCGGCAAGGCACAAACGGCGGAAATCGTCGCCCTGCCCTTTGTTACCCAAAACTACAAACGCTAAGGCATCAGGAGAATATCCATGACCACCTATTACTCGGAAGAACATGAATGGGTCACCGTTGAAGGCGACATCGCCACCGTCGGCATCACCCAACACGCCGCCGACCAACTGGGCGAGATCGTTTTCGTCGAACAGAAAGAAGCCGGTGACGACTTTGAAAAAGGCGACGAGATCGGCGTGATCGAATCCGTCAAGGCGGCTTCGGAAATCTATGCGCCGGTGGACGGCGAAGTTGTCGAAGCCAACGAAGCCCTGGCTGACAATCCCGGCGCCCTGAACGACGCCCCGGAAGGCGATGCCTGGATCTACAAGATCAAGCTGGCGGACGCCGCACAGCTCGACGATCTGATGGATCTGGACGGCTACAAAGCCCTGATTGGTTGATCTGACAGCCTCGCGGCGCAGGTCGCGGGGCCCTCTTTCGTTTTCAAAGGATCGGACAATGGCATTCGAACTGACGACCTACCAAGCCTATGACTTTGCCAACCGTCGCCACATCGGCCCCTCGCCCAGCGAAATGGACGAGATGCTGAAGGTGATCGGTTTTGACACGCTGGACGCACTGATTGATGCGACCGTGCCCCCCGCCATCCGCCAGCAGGAACCGCTGGAGTGGGGGGACGCGATGTCGGAGCGCGACGCGCTGTTCCACATGAAAGAGATCGCGAGCAAGAACAAGGTTCTGACCTCGCTGATCGGCCAGGGTTACTATGGCACCACCACGCCGGCCCCGATCCTGCGCAACATCCTCGAGAACCCCGCCTGGTACACGGCCTATACCCCCTACCAGCCGGAAATCTCGCAGGGTCGTCTCGAGGCGTTGTTGAACTTCCAGACCATGGTCAGCGACCTGACCGGCCTTGATATCGCGAACGCCTCGCTTCTGGACGAAGCCACCGCCGCGGCCGAAGCCATGGCCATGGCACACCGCAGCTCGCGGTCCAAGGCCAACAACGCGGCCTTCTTCGTCGACAAGAACTGCCACCCGCAAACGGTGGCCGTGATCAAGACCCGCGCCGAGCCTCTGGGCATCGACGTGCATGTGGCCGATCCGGACGAGTTGGACGCGGGCGCGGTGTTTGGCGCGATCTTCCAGTATCCCGGGACCCACGGCCACGTACGTGATTTTTCCAAGGAAATCGCGGCCATTCACGAGCACAAGGGCATCGCTGTTGTCGCCGCCGATATCCTTGCGCTGGCGCTGCTGAAGTCGCCCGGTGAAATGGGCGCGGACATTGCCATCGGCTCGACCCAGCGTTTTGGCGTCCCGATGGGCTATGGTGGCCCGCACGCCGCTTACATGGCGACCACGGACAAGCTGAAGCGGGCCATGCCCGGCCGTATCATCGGTGTGTCGATCGACGCCCGTGGCAACAAGGCCTACCGTCTGGCCTTGCAAACCCGCGAACAGCACATCCGCCGCGAAAAGGCGAACTCGAACGTCTGTACCGCCCAGGCGCTTCTGGCAGTGATCGCGTCGATGTATGCGGTCTATCACGGTCCCGACGGCATCAAGGCGATTGCACAATCCGTGCACCGCAAGACCGCGCGCCTTGCCGCTGGTCTCGAAGAGGCTGGTTTCGCAATCGAACCGGACGTGTTCTTTGACACGATCACCGTCGAAGTGGGCGCGTTGCAGAACACCGTGATGGAAGCGGCTGTCGCCCGTGGCATCAACCTGCGCAAGGTAGGTGAGACCAAGGTCGGCATCTCGCTCGACGAACAGACCCGTTCGGAAACCATCGAAGCGGTCTGGGGGGCCTTTGGCATCCAGAAGACGGACGACAGCGAAGCCAACCGCTTCTACCGCCTGCCCGAGGAAAACCTGCGTCACAGCGAATATCTGACCCACCCGATCTTCCACAAGAACCGGGCCGAGGCAGAGATGACCCGCTACATGCGTCGCCTGGCGGATCGTGACCTCGCGCTGGACCGTGCGATGATCCCGCTTGGCTCGTGCACCATGAAGCTGAACGCGACCATCGAGATGATCCCGGTCACCTGGCCGGAATTCGGCAACCTGCACCCCTTCTGCCCGGAAGATCAGGCCGCCGGTTATCACGAGATGATCCGCGACCTGAACGAGAAACTGTGTCAGGTCACCGGCTATGACGCGATCAGCCAGCAGCCGAACTCGGGTGCGCAAGGTGAATACGCGGGTCTTCTGACCATCCGCAACTACCACATGGCCAATGGTCAGGGGCACCGCAACGTCTGCCTGATCCCGACCTCGGCGCATGGCACCAACCCGGCCTCGGCACAGATGGTTGGCTGGAAAGTGGTTCCCGTGAAGGCGGACGACGATGGCAACATCGACGTCGCGGACTTCCGCGCCAAGGCGATCCAGCACGGTGACAATCTTGCTGCCTGCATGATCACCTACCCGTCGACCCATGGCGTGTTCGAAGAAACCGTTCAGGAGGTCTGCGACATCACCCACGAACATGGCGGCCAGGTCTATATCGACGGCGCCAACATGAACGCGATGGTGGGTCTGTCTCAGCCGGGCAAGATCGGCGGCGACGTTTCGCACCTGAACCTGCACAAGACCTTCTGCATTCCGCATGGCGGTGGCGGCCCCGGCATGGGACCGATCGGCGTCAAGGCACATCTGGAAGAGCACCTTCCCGGTCACCCGGAGTACGGCACCGCCGTTGGCCCGGTCTCGGCGGCACCCTTCGGCTCGCCGTCGATCCTGCCGGTCAGCTGGGCTTACCTCCTGCTGATGGGCGGTGCTGGCCTGACGCAGGCGACCAAGGTGGCGATCCTGAACGCCAACTACATTGCGGCGCGCCTGAAGGATCACTACCCGGTGCTCTACACCTCGACCACCGGTCGCGTGGCGCACGAGTGCATTCTCGACACCCGTCCGCTCAACGACGAAGGCGGTGTGACCGTGGATGACGTGGCCAAGCGCCTTGTCGACTCGGGCTTCCACGCGCCGACCATGTCCTGGCCCGTGGCTGGCACGCTGATGGTCGAGCCGACGGAATCCGAGCCCAAGGAAGAGATCGACCGTTTCTGCGAGGCGATGATCTCGATCCGCAAGGAAGCGCAGGACATCATCGACGGCAAGATCGACGCCGAGAACAACCCGCTGAAGAACGCGCCGCACACGGTACGTGACCTCGTCGGGGAATGGGATCGTCCCTACTCGCGCGAACAGGCCTGCTTCCCTCCGGGCAACCTTGGCGTGGACAAGTACTGGTCTCCGGTCAACCGCGTGGACAACGCCTATGGCGACCGCAACCTGATCTGCACCTGCCCGCCGATGTCGGACTACGAAGAGGACGCATAACCAAACTGGCTTCCGGCGGCACCCGTCGCCGGAAGCTTCCCTTGTCTTATCAGACCCAAGGAGGCGCCTTAATGACCCAGCAATCCCAGGTAACGCAGATCGGCCGTGCCGACGGGGACACCCTCGTGCCAAAGCAGACGCGCCACTTTCACATTTATTCCCAAGGCAGTCTCGAAACGGCAAGTGCACATCTCCTGGCCTCGATCCTGCGCGCAGCGAACCAGATCGCGGAAACCCCGCTCTACGACGTGGAACTGCACGACAGGTTCACCCGGCCAACACCGGATTTTCGCAAGTTCCAGACAGTTGTCTTTCTTGGCGGCGTCGACAGCCGCTGGCGGCTGGACGCCAACAATCGCGAAACGCTGCGCAAGATCTTCATCGGGGCGGACCGTATTGTTCTGGTGGGCAGCGCCGCCTACCTCCTGCGCGAAGTCGGAATGCACGACCGAAGCTGCCTTGCCATCCATCCGAACTTTCTTGCGCCGATGTCAGAAGAGTTTCCGGACCAGCAGGTTGCGTCGGCCCCGACCTCGGTTCAGGGGCGGATCTGTAGCGCGATCAGTGGGCTTGCGGCCCAGTCACTGTTCATGGACTTGCTGCGCAAGGATCAGGGCGAACACACCGCCCGCGCCGTTGGCGTGCATCTCGGCCTAGAGGAAGCGTCGACAAAACCCGTAAACAGCGCCGCGTGGAAATACGTGCAGCGCTCGAACGGCGACCGGATTGTCTGCAACGCGCTCAAGGCGATGAACTCGCATATCGAAGACCCGCTTCCGATAGACGAGATCGCCCGCCGTGTCGGCACCTCGGTGCGTCAGGTCCAACGCCGGTTCAAGGCCAAGACCGACCTCTCGCCTCAGGCCGTGTACCGCGATATTCGCCTGCAATACGCCCAAAACCTGCTGTCACGCTCGGACATGGCCGTCTTGGACGTGGCGGTTGCGTCAGGTTTCCAGAACTACGCGACCTTTGTCGAAAACTTCAAGAAAGCCTTTGGCATCTCCCCGACACGCATGCGCAAGGCCCGTTTCTTCGGTGCCGAAACAGCCAATCCACGGGTCAGCGCCGCCTCGCGATAAGATCACGCTCCCAGCTCGGTCTCGAGCATCCGGGCGAACTGCGCAATCATTTCGCGGGTATAGTCGGTCGAGTCGACGAAGTTCTGATGCAGGATCAGCCCCCGGCAGAAGGTGCGCACCAGTGCCCAGAGCATCTCGGCCTGATCGGTCTTGCGTCCGTGGGCGCGCAGGACGTCGCGAAAGGCCAGACCAACGTCACGGTCCCACGCCTGCAGCATGGGTGAAAGCATCTCCTGCAACTCGGTATCGGTGCGACAGGCAAGCAGGATCTCAAGGAAGGCGCGGCCACCCTGGTTGTCCGCCACCCTGCTCCACATTTCAAAGACAAGGTCTTCGATGTCGGGCATCGGGCCGCCACCTGATTGCAACTCGGTCAGGGGCCGCGTTGCGTTTTCAAGAAGCCAGACACTTGTCGCGACAATCAGCGATTGCTTGTTGGGGAAATGGTGGGTCAGCGCCCCGCGCGACACCCCGGCACTGTCCTGCACTTTCGAAATCGTGGTTTCGGCATAGCCGAATTCATCAAGGCACTTCACCGTTGCCTTGATCACCATGACCTGCGTTTCACGCGAGCGGCGCTCCTGAAGGGTTTCCGCCTGTTCCTGCGTCGGTCGTGACACCACGTTCCTCCGATCCTTTTCCTTGGTCTAGCCGTTGACAGGTCTGGTTTCAACGTGCAACAAACCGAACGTACGTTCTGTTACAGGACAAAAAGTCTGAATACGCCGATATGGAGGAGATCGACGTGGCAGGAAAACTGACGATTGGCGGTGCCTCGGGCTTCTGGGGGGAAACGGCCCAGTCGGTGCCCCAATTGCTTTTGCATGAAAGTCTGGATGTGCTTGTCTTCGACTATCTGGCCGAAATCACCATGTCGATCCTCGCCCGCGCCAAGGCAAAGGACGAAACCGCCGGCTATGCGCGCGACTTCGTGGCCGATGTCATGGCCCCCAACCTGTGCGACATCGCCAAGCGGAACATCAAGGTGCTTTCGAATGCCGGTGGTCTCAATCCTGCGGCCTGCGCCAGGGCGTTGCAAACCGAAATCACGCGCCTTGGTCTGGATCTCAAGGTGGCGACGGTCGAGGGTGATGACCTCATGCCACGGCGCGACCGGTACACGGACAGGCGCGAGATGTTTTCCGGCAGCGCCTTTCCCGATGCCGACAAGATCACCTCGATGAATGCCTATTTCGGTGCAGGCCCGATCATCGCCGCGCTGGATGCGGGGGCTGATATCGTGATCACCGGACGCTGCGTGGACAGTGCGCTCACGCTTGCGGCGGCGGCGCATCACTTCGGCTGGGGCATGGACGACTTTGACAGGCTGGCAGCGGGGTCGCTTGCGGGCCACCTGCTGGAATGCGGACCACAAGCGACGGGTGGCAACTTTACCGACTGGCAAGAGTCCGGTGATCTGGCCACGATTGGCTATCCGGTGATCGAAATCGAAGATGACGGCGCGATCACGATGACCAAACCGGCCGGAACCGGCGGTTGCGTGACTCCGGCCAGCGTCGCGGAACAGATGCTTTATGAAATCGGCGACCCGCGGGCATATGTTCTGCCAGACGTCACCTGTGATTTCTCGGAAGTAAAGTTGGAACAAGAGGACGCAACCCGCGTACGCATCACCGGCGCGAAGGGGCAATCCCCGACAGGCCAGTTGAAGGTATCCCTCACCCATATGAACGGCTACCGCGCCGGGCACGTGTTTTTCTTCAACGGGCGTGACGCGCGCCGCAAGGCCGAGAGTTATGCCAACATGGGGCTGGCACGGGCGCGGGCAAAGATGGCGCAATTGGGGGTGCCGGAGTTCTCGGACGTCTGTGTCGAGACCTTTGGCGGCGTGGCCGGACCGGATGGATACGAGGAAATCACCCTCAAGACTGCGGTACGTCACGAGGATGCCCGCGCCGTCGGCCTGTTCCTCAAGGAGACCATGGGCGCGGCGCTGGCGACACCGCCGGGGATGCACATGTTCACCGGCGGCGGACGGCCCCGCCCCTCGCCCGTTGTCGAACTGTTTTCCTTTCTGGTGCCCGCCGAAGACGTGCAACTCTCCGTCACGCTAGAGGACGTGGCCGTACCTTTCGAAGCGCCAACACCCCTCCCCTCGCAGTCACACACCCCACCTGCGCCGGAACCCGAAATCGTGACAACCACTGCCCCTCTCACCGCAGTCCCCCTTGAGCGTCTGGCCTGGGCGCGGTCGGGCGACAAGGGGGACAAGGCCAACATCGGCGTCATCGCCCGCGATCCGGAATTCATGCCGTGGATCTGGCAGGCGCTGACCCCGGAAAGGGTTGCCGACGTGTTCGGAAACTTGATTCAAGGGCCGGTTGAGCGCTTCTATCTACCCGGAACACATTCGATGAACCTCCTGCTGCACGCGGCGCTTGGCGGAGGGGGCGTTGCCAGCCTGCGCAATGACCCGCAAGCCAAGAGCTTTGCACAGGTTCTGTTGAACACGTCGGTCCCGATCCCGAGCGACCGGTTGACGCATGACATGAAAGGAGCGCCCGATGCGCTTTGAGACCAAGGTGATTGTCGGCTCTCCCGACTTTGAAACCCGCAAACAGGAGATGCTGGCGCTGATTGACAGGTTGCGCGCGCTTGAAGCGCGGGCCCCACAGCTGTCGGAACAGCGTCGTGCGCGCATGAAAGAGCGCGGCCAGATGACACCGCGCAAGCGCCTGTCTGCCTTGCTTGATCCCGGCCTGCCGTTCGTCCAGCTGCACAGCCTTGCGGGATACATGGCTGATGGAGAGACCGAGGAAAAAAGTGTTCCCGGCTCGTCGCTCATTGCCGGAATAGGCTTTGTCTCCGGCACCCGTTGCATGATCCTTGTCGATGACTCGGGCATTAAGGCCGGTGCGATGGGGCGGAAGACCGTCGATGTGGTGCTGAGCGTTCAGGAGATGGCGCTCAAGCAGAAACTGCCGTTCATTCACCTCGTGGAAAGCGCAGGCGCCAACCTGATGGAATATCAGGTCTCGCTCTGGGCGCATGGGGGGGCAATGTTCCGCAACCTTGCGCGCCTGAGCGCGGCAGGCATCCCCAACATCGCCCTGTTGCATGGCCCGTCCACGGCGGGTGGGGCCTACATGCCGGGCCTTGCCGACTATGTGGTGGGCGTAAAGAAAAACGGCATGGCGGCGCTGGCGGGCGCGGCGCTGGTCAATGCGGCGACGGGCGAGACAGCAAATGACCGCGACCTTGGCGGTTCGGAAATGCACGCGGCCACCTCGGGGCTTGTCGAATACCTGGCAGAGGATGATGCGCATGGGATTGAACAGGTCCGCGCCATTGTCGGCCAGTTGCACTGGAACCGCGACAGCAAACCGATGCCAGCTGACGCCCAAGCCCCGCTTTATGCGCCCGAGGAACTGGCCGGAGTGGTTCCGGCCGACTATCGCATCCCCTATGACGTGCGCGAGGTCGTGGCCCGTATCGTCGATGGCTCTGACTTCCTTGATTTCAAACCGGATTTCGGCGCGGCAACGGTCTGTATGCAGGCCGCCATTCACGGCATGGCGGTTGGCCTGATCGGCAACAACGGCCCGATTGATCCGGCAGGTGCCAACAAGGCGGCGCAGTTCATCCAACTGTGCGACCAGTCCGATACCCCGTTGATATTCCTGAACAATACGACCGGATTCATGGTCGGCACCCAGTATGAACAGGCCGGCATGATCAAGCACGGCTCCAAGATGATCCAGGCAGTGACCAACGTCGAGGTGCCCAAGATCGCGCTCTACATCGGTGCGAGTTTCGGGGCAGGCAACTATGGCATGTCGGGCTATGCCTACGAGCCGGACTTCCTGTTTTCATGGCCCAATGCCCTGACCGGCGTCATGGGCGGCGAACAGGCGGCGCGGACAATGGACGTGGTGGCGCGTGCGGGCGCAAGGCGCAAGGGGGTCGAGGTGGACGAGACCCGTCTCAAGGCCCAGTTCGACGCCATCAAGGCCCATTTCGACGGGCAGTCGGACGCCTTCTATACCTCTGGGCAATGCCTTGATCACGGCGTGATCGACCCGCGCGACACCCGGCGCATTCTGGGCTTCTGCCTTGCGACCTGCCGCGAGGCGCGACAGCGCAGCCTGAAACCGAATTCCTATGGCGTGGCGAGGTTCTGATCATGACAAACGCACAGACCTCTTTTGACAGGATCCTGATTGCCAACCGCGGCGAGATTGCCGTGCGCGTGATCCGCACGGCGCGGGATCTTGGCCTGAAAGCGGTGGCCGTTTACACCACCGCCGATGCCCTTTCCCCCCATGTCGCCCTTGCCGACGACGCCGTTCTGATCGGCGATGGTCCGGTTGGGGACAGCTATCTTGATGCGGATAAAATCCTAGCCGCAGCAAGACAAACCGGTGCCGGTGCGATCCATCCCGGATACGGGTTTCTTTCCGAAAATGCCGCCTTCGCCGAGGCTGTTTCGGATGCCGGGCTGGTCTTTATCGGCCCCTCGCCCACTGCGATCCGCGCGATGGGCAACAAGGCCGAGGCCAAGCGCCTGATGATCGCGGCGGGGGTGCCTTGTGTTCCGGGCTACGAGGGTGCGGATCAGTCAGACGCGGCCCTGATCACCGCCGCGCAGGACATCGGTTTTCCGATCATGGTCAAGGCCTCTGCCGGAGGCGGCGGGCGCGGTATGCGCCTTGTAACCGAACCCGGCCAGTTGCCAGATGCGCTTGCCCTTGCACGGTCGGAAGCCCAGAACGCCTTTGGGTCGGGTGAGTTGATCCTCGAGAAAGCCATCATCGCCCCGCGTCACGTCGAGGTTCAGGTCTTTGCCGATCAGCACGGCACCTGCCTGCACCTTGGAGAGCGCGACTGCTCGGTGCAGCGCCGCCATCAGAAAGTTGTCGAAGAAGCCCCCTGCCCGATCATGACACCGGACCTGCGGGACAGGATGGGCGCTGCGGCGGTCAATGCGGCAAAGGCCGTCGATTATTACGGCGCCGGAACCGTTGAGTTTCTGCTCGATGACGCCGGAGAGTTCTATTTCCTCGAGATGAACACCCGTCTTCAGGTCGAACATCCGGTGACGGAACTGGTGACGGGACAGGATCTCGTTGCCCTGCAGATCGCCGTTGCGCAGGGCGCGCCCCTGCCCTTCTCGCAGGACGACGTGATCTTGCAGGGCCACGCCATCGAAGTGCGCCTCTATGCCGAAGACCCCGCCAATGATTTCCTGCCCACGATCGGACCGATCGACCTTTGGCAACCGGCAACAGGCGACGGGGTGCGCATTGATGCAGGCATTCGCGAAGGTCAGGAGGTCTCGCCCTTCTACGATCCGATGCTGGCCAAGATCATCGCCTTTGGCCCCAACCGCGAGGTGGCTCGGCAGCGGTTGATCAGGGCGGTTGAGGAGACGGCGCTGCTCGGGACCACCACAAACGCCGCCTTCCTGATCGACGTTCTGAAAACACCCGAGTTCGTCGCCGGGCAGGCCACCACCGCCTTGCTGGAAACTGCCTATCCCGACGGCGTGTCGGACGCAGGAACTCAGACACAGGATTTCGCCTTGGCGGCGGCCCTGATGTCGGAAGCAGACAAACAGGCGGCGCTTGAAAAGGTCGGTCACGTCACGACAGACCAGCTGCACTGGTCCAGCGCGCCACTCGTTGCCGCAGATATGCTGCTTTCATCGGGCGAGACCCGGATGCAGCTGGAAATCTCCGCTTGTTCAAACGGATGGCGCGTCCACGCGGATGAGGACGAGATAACCGTTGCGATGGAAGAGCTCACCTCTACCAACGTGCACGCCAAGATCGCGAGCCAGATCCTTTGCGCCCGCTATGTCCTCAAAGGCGACCAGCTGGCGCTCTGGCGTGACGGGCGTCAGATCACGGTTGACCGCCAACGCCCCGGCCAAAGGCCCGAGGATCGCGCAGCCAACGGGCAAATCACCGCCCCGATCCCCGGGCTTGTCCAGTCCCTCACGGTTCAGGAGGGCGCGCAGGTGGCCAAGGGAGAGACGCTGGCGGTTCTGGAGGCCATGAAGATGCAGCACCAGATCATGGCAGACATCGCGGGCCGTGTGTCCGCAGTTCATGTTGCCGAAGGACAGCAACTTGGCAACGGGCAGATCATTATAGAAATCGAGGCCGAGACATGAGCACCGACGCAATCACGCTCCAGCAGGCAACAGACTTCCATGACGAAAGCGAGGCGCTCGCCAAGCTTCTGGAGGCCCTGCCCGCGGGTCAATGGGATCAGACCACCCAGTTCAAGGGCTGGACGATCAATGACGTCATCACGCACCTGCATTTCTGGAACAAGGCCGCCGACCTTTCCCTGAGGTCGCCAAAGGAGTTCAGGGCCTACGTGACGTCTCTCATGCGCGAGATTCCGACGCGCGGCATGCGTGCCATCGAGAATGACGAGATTGCGGAACGTGGTCCGGATCTTTTCCACGCGTGGCAAGTGCTTTACCGCGACATGCCTCCAAGGTGGCAGGCACTTGACCCGAAGGCCCGTTTGCAATGGGCGGGTCCGGAAATGTCCGCGCGCTCCATGATGACGGCACGACAGATGGAGACATGGGCGCATGGCCAGGAGATTTTCGACCTGCTTGGCGCGCAGCAGCCGCAAAGCGACCGCATCCGCAACATCGTTGTTCTGGGCGTCAACACCTTCGGATGGTCACACAAGGTGCATGGCCAGAACGTGCCCGATCAGTTGCCTGCAATCTCGTTAACCGCCCCCTCCGGAGCGATCTGGCAGTTTGGCGACGACGGGCAGGACAATGCGATCACCGGCGATGCTATCGAATTCGCGCAGGTCGTCACCCAGACCCGCAACATCGCGGACACCAGCCTGACGGTCACCGGCGAGATCGCAAGCGGATGGATGCAGATCGCCCAGTGCTTTGCCGGCCCGCCTGAAACACCGCCCGCCAAGGGCACGCGTTTTACAGCCCCTTGAGAAAACAAAACCGACCTATTGAGGAGCCCCCCATGCTGCGCAATTCCCCCGCCGACATGTCGTTCGGCCTGACACCGGAACTTGAGGAAATCCGCGACACCGTTGGCCGCTGGGTCGATGACAAGATCGTCCCCCGAGCCGAGGAGATCGACCGCAGCAACGACTTTCCCGCCGATCTTTGGCCAGAGCTGGGGCAAATGGGCCTTCTTGGGATCACCGCACCCGAGGAATTCGGTGGATCGGGTCAGGGCTACATGGCGCAGGTCCTCGTGTCCGAGGAAATCTCTCGCGGTTCGGCCTCGGTCGGCCTGTCCTACGGGGCGCATTCGAACCTCTGTGTGAACCAGATCACGCTGAACGGATCGCAGGACGTGAAGGCGCGGTTCCTGCCGAAACTATGTTCCGGCGAACATATCGGCGCCCTCGCGATGTCCGAAAGCGGCGCAGGATCAGACGTGGTTGCCATGAAACTACACGCCGAAAGGCGCGGGGATCGGTTCATTCTGAACGGCACCAAGATGTGGATCACCAATGGCCCGGTGGCCGACACCCTGGTTGTCTATGCCAAAACCCGCCCCGAGGCAGGTCCGCACGGCATCACCGCCTTTATCGTCGAGAAGGGTTTCAAGGGATTTTCGGTCGCGCCCAAGCTCGACAAGCTGGGTATGCGGGGGTCGGACACCGGGGAGCTGATCTTCGAAGACTGCGAAGTGCCCGAAGAAAACATTCTAGGCGTAGAGAACGAAGGTGTCAAAGTCCTGATGAGCGGTCTGGATTATGAACGCACCATCCTGACCGCAGGCCCGATCGGCATCATGCGCGCCGCTCTGGACATCGCGCTGGACTATGTGCACCAGCGCGAACAGTTCGGACAGCCCATCGGCGAATTCCAACTGGTGCAGGCCAAGATTGCCGACATGTATGCCAGCATGAACGCGTCACGCTCTTATGCGTACATGCTGGCGATGGCTGCGGACCGCGGAGAAATCACCCGTCAGGATGCGGCAGCATGCGCCCTCTTTGCCTCGGAAGCCGCCACGCGCGTTGCTCTCGACGCGATTCAGCTGCTCGGCGGGAACGGCTATATCAACGACTATCCGACCGGACGGCTGCTGCGGGATGCCAAGCTGTTCGAGATCGGGGGCGGAACTTCTGAAATCCGGAGGATCCTGATTGGTCGCGAGCTGTTCAAGGCCACTGGCTAGGCCAATCTTGCCGCATTGGTTCCAAACCGGCAACGAAGCGTTTCCCGACTTTGGGGCGTGAGCCTCAAAACGAACAGCTTTCGCCCCAAATTCGCCCCACATGGCAGGTCTTCTTCTCGAGACTGTAAGAGGAACCCTGTATGCGAGTGTCTGCTTTACTTACCGCGGCAATGTTGCTGCTTCCGGGCCAGATGTCTGCCGAAACGGCCACTGGTGCCTATAGCGCCAATGTAAAAGAAGCGGCCGTCGGGCGCCTGCTTGTGTCTGGGGTGGCCATGTGTACCGGGGCGCTTGTCTCGTCGGACCTTGTCCTGACGGCCGCGCACTGCCTTTACGATCCCTATACGGGCAAGAAAATCACACCGAACAAGATCCAGTACCAGGCCGGCCTGCGGGGCGGCAAGGCCAAGGCCGTGCGGCAGGTGTCGCATACCAAGCAACACCCCCGCTATCGTCATGGCACCACGGCCGCCAACCGCAAGGTGGGCTATGATCTCGCGCTGCTGCGCCTCGAACGCCCGATCGCTTCGGATGCGGTACTGCCGTTGCGCTACCAGACCGGCCTGAAACGCGGCGACCGTCTCGGCGTGCTCTCCTACGCGATTTCCAACGCGGGTGAGCCGGCGATGGAGTTCCCCTGCCAGGTTCTGGCCCGTCGCGGCGAGACGCTGGTGATGTCCTGCGAGGTTGATTTCGGGGCCTCCGGCGCGCCGGTTCTGGCCCTCAACAAGGACAACCGCCCCACGGTGGTCTCGGTGGTCTCGTCCCGCGCCGACATGGGAGGCAAACCGGTGTCGATCAGCACCACGCTCAGCGCGAGCATCCTAAAAGACCTGATGCCGGGCGGATAAGCCGCCTCAGGGTTCGCGCAGGGCTTCACGCGACTTGTAAAGCGGCTTGAGCAGGTATTGCAGAACGGTTTTTGAGCCTGTGTGCAATTCGACCTGTGCCCGCATCCCCGGACGGATTTCGATGGCCTTCTGCCGCTCGGTCATGTCCTTGGTGTCGATGGTCACGCTCACCCGGTAAAAAGGCGGCGCACGCGGATCACGCTCGTCCTCAAAAGTATCCGCCGAGATGAAATCGACCTTCCCCTTGAGCGTTCCATAGATCGTGTAGTCATAGGCCGTCAGCTTGATCGTCGCATCCTGTCCCGGCTGCACGCTGGCGATGTTTTCCGGGCGCACTCGCGCTTCGATGAACAGGTCCTCGCCCATCGGAATGATCTCGACGATTTCCTCGCCCGGACGGATCACGCCGCCAATCGTTGTCACCGCAAGGCTGTTGACGATGCCACGCATCGGGGCCGTGATCACCGTTCGGTCAAGCTGATCCTGCGCGATGCGCATCTCCTGGCGCAGCGAGGTGATCTCTTTCGTGGTTTCGGAATACTCCTCGGCCAGCCTGAGCTCGGCCTGCGTCAGGATATCCATGTAGCGCACCTCGGTTTCCGACATCTTGTCGCGCGCCTTGTTGACCTCGAGAAGGGCAACAAATTCCTTACGATAAAGGCGCTCCATGTTGGAAAGCTCTTCCTTGGCTTGTTCCAGTTGAACAAAGGCCCCTTCACGGCGGCTGTCGAGATCGGTCTGGCGGGCCTCGAGAAGGGCACGTTCTGACGACAAAATATTCGGCGAGCGTTTCGCAAGGTCGTCCGGAACCTCGAACGTAAACCGCCCCGCCCTCTCGGCCTCAAGGCGCAGGCGGCGGATTTCAAGGCCGTCAAGCTGGTCCTGAAGGTCGTCAAAGGTGGTGCGAAAGCGGGTGTCCTGTAGCGTGGCCAGAACCTGCCCTGCCTCGACAACATCGCCCTGCTGCACAGAGAGTTCCGCAAGGATGCCGCCTTCAAGGTTCTGCACGCTTTGAGACCGCGACGAGGACACAACCTGCCCGTCGGAGCGCACGATCTCGTCGATCCAGGCAAAGGCCGACCACAACAGGAAAAGTACAACCGCCACCGCGACAATTCGAATGGTCAGGCGGGACGCGCGCATCTGGTCGTCAAACAGGTCGGCGGAAGGGTGGGTCATCTCGCTCATCCGCGCTCTCCGGCGGCAAGGTGGGCCAGAACCTGTTCGCGCGGACCATCCACCACAAGACGCCCCGATTGAAGAATGAGGGTGCGGTTGCTGAGCGCAAGGATCGGCGTGCGGTGCGTCGCGATAAGGGTGGTACGCCCGTTAAGCCAGGTGCCAAGGCGGCTCACCAACGTGCGCTCAAGCGTCTGGTCCAGCGCGGCGGTGGGTTCGTCCAGCAGCACGATCGAGGGGTCTTGCAGCCAAAGCCGCGCCCAGCCAATCGACTGACGCTGACCAATGGACAGACCTTCACCCCCATCGCGCACTTCCAGATCAAGGCCTTTTGGGTGGTTGCGCAGGAACGGCCCCAACCCCGCGAAATCCAGCGCCTCCATCAGGCGGTCGTCATCGCGCTCAAGCTGGGTCAGGTTCAGGTTATCCCGCAGGGTTCCCGCAAACAGGCGCACGTCCTGTCCAAGGTAACCGATTGCACGCCTCAGATCGCGGGGATCGATCTGCGACATGTCGGTGCCATCCAACAGGATGCGCCCCTTGTCGGGGCTGTAGAGACCGGCCAGCAGCTTCAGTAGGGTCGATTTGCCCGATCCGTTCGCGCCAAGGATGGTGATCCGTTGCCCCGGCTTGATAATCACCCCCGGCACATCCAGCGTGGGCGCGGCTTCGGGATCATAGGCAAAGGTCATCTCGCGCAGTTCGAACTGCCCTTGCAGGGAGTGTCGACGCAGGTACGAGCGACCGGCCTCCTTTTCCTGCGGCGCGGTGGCGATGGTGTCGAGGCTTTCCAACGCGCCCTTCACATTGCTCCAACGCGCCAGAATGCCCGCGAACTGGGTCAGCGGAGCAAGGGTACGAGAGGTCAGGATGCCGGTGGCGATGATTGTACCGACAGTAAAGTCCCCCCGGAACACGAGGTAAGCCCCGATCACCACGGTCGCCACATAAGTCGCCTGCTGCACCCCCTGCGACCAGAAGGTCAGCATACTGCTGAGCTTGCGCTGCTCGGCCGAACTTTGCGAGGACAGCAGGTTCAGCTCGTCCCAAAGGCGCATGACCCGTTCTTCCCCGCGCTGGGTTTTTACGGTGTCGATCTCGCTGATCACCTCCTGCAAGAGACGGCCGGCCTTGGCCGAGGCCCCTTGCGTGCTGCGCGTCAGGGCGATCATCCGCTTTTGCAGCGCATAGGCGGGCAGGATCATCAACAGCCCGCCCAAGACCAGCACCCAGACCACGTTGCCCGCAATGGTGGCGACCAGAAGCAGGAAGATCGCGATGAAGGGAATATCGGCGAGAACCGAAATCGTGGAGGAGGTAAAGAAATCGCGCACCGCCCCAAAATCCCGCATGGCGGCAAAAAGGCCCGAGGGCGGCAGGGGGCGTTTGTCCGACCGCATCCCCAAAAGGCGCTGCATCAGGCGGTGTTGGATGGAAAGCTCCATCCGGCGTCCGGCGGTATCGCTCATCTTGGCCCGCGCCAGCTTGAGAACCCCTTCCAGACCGATGGCCATAAGCGCGCCAATCGCCAGCACCCAAAGCGTCGCCTCGGACTGGTGCGGGATCACGCGATCGTAAACCTGCAGCGAGAACAGCGCGACGCCCACCGCCAACAGGTTTGCCACCAGAGAGCCCAGCATGATCTCGGCCATATGGCCGCGATAGTCGCGAAACTGCCCCCAGAACCAATGCCCCCCCGCCAGTTGCGGCACGTGTCGTTCGGCAAGCTGCTTGAGGCTGACCCTGGCCGCGAGGGTGGTGCCCGCGAAATAGGGCGCAAACTCGGCCAGCGGCACCTCGGTGCGATTGTCGGGACAGGTGGCATCGAACAGGGTGAGCGTTTCATCTTCCTGCGACAGCACGAGGACAGACTGGCCATTGGTCATCCACGCAATCGCGGGCCATGAGGTCGGCTGCACCGGAACGCGCGTGGCGATACGCGGCTCGACCCCGGCATTCTGAAGCGCCTTGGCCAGCGCCTTTTCCGAGACATCACCGGGCGACGTGCTCCACATGTATTCCGCAACGTCCGAAACGGGAATTTCCGCGCCGTTCAGCGCCGCCAGTGTCGAGATCAGCGTTGCGCGATGCTGAATACGCTTGGCGGTGGTTTCGACAAGTTCCTGAAACCCGTCCACGGGGTTGGCAATGCCGGATGGCTTTGGCGCATCAACAGATGTCTGCACCTGCCGGTCCGATGGCTTGGCCTTCAGAGAATTGATCGAGAGAACAGTTGAAGAGGTCGGCGGGATCAAATGGCATCTCCATCCGCCAAAAGCCCCATGTCGCGCGCCAGTTCCAACTGGGCAAGGATCACGTCATATTTCGCATCCACGCCTTCCAGCGCACGGCGCACCGATTGTTCGTAGACGTTGACCACCTCTAGAACCGAGCGTTGGCCAGCCCGGAACTGGGCCTGGAACAGGCGATAGGTTTCCTGCCCCTGCTGCGCAAGGCGCTGCGCCTCGGCCTGCTGGCGTTGTTGGCTGGCGATACGCTGTTCCAGACGGCTCTGCTTGCGTGCAGCGTCTTCCCGCGCTTCGGCCACCTGACGCCGGGCGGTCTCTTTGCTGGCCTCAATCGCCTTCAGCTTGCCGCCGGTGCCAAGCCCGATGCCTGTCTCGCCCGAGGCTTCAAGTGTCGCAGAAGACCCGCTGTTGGAGACCGTACCGCTTGCGTTCAATCCCGGCAAAAGAGAGGCTCGCTGAATGGTCGCCTGCGCAACGCTGCGCTTGGCCTCGGCATCGGCCTTGAGCACCTCAAGCGGGGCACCACGTTCGTCAGGAAGACCCGCCAGAGCCGTCACTGGCTTACCGTCAAAACGGGTTCCGGTCATGGCCTCAAGTTCGGCAAGGGCCGCAGTTGCCTCATCCTTCGCGGTGTCCCGCATCGACAGGATCGACTGGGTCTTGTCCTCGACCATGCGCAGATCGCCAAGGTTCGAAACCCCGCCCGTCACGCGCCCTGCCACGATACGATTGAACGCGCGCATCTGGCGCATGGCCCCGTCTCCGACCTGCGCCTTTTCCTGCCCCCGCAAGGCAGTGACATAGAGCGAAAGCGCGGTGAACACGCGGTCATTCATATCCTGCGACAGGGTGACGGCGGCAACCTCGACGTCGGCCCAGGCAAATTCCCGTTCGGCCTTTTTGCGGCCGTGATCAAACAGCACCTGATCCACGACAAGGCTCGCCAGAACATCGCCAAGGCTCGTGAGGCTCACCACCGGGCCAATGGTGGGCAGCCAGTTCTTGTTCTCGGCCTCGGCCCGCAGCTTGGCCGTGCGCAACTTGGCCTCGGACGGCCGCGCGCCAGAGGCCAGGGCAACACGCGCCACATCGCCAAGCGCACTGTCTTCGGCTATCACCGAACGGCGCTGGATCAGGGCCGACAGGATTTCGGATTGCGGGGCCTCGGAAGAGGGTTCAAAGCTGCTGGTCCGGTGGCTAACTTCCTGCGGCGCCCGCCCCTGCAACGGCAAGGACAGGTTGCAACCGCCAAGCAGGGCAAATCCCAACAGAAGACATGCACCGCGTCGCAAAGTCATGTGGTTCGCCCCAAAGCCCAGTTTCCCAAGGGGCGCCACTGGCGCCCCGCTCCCTTGCGGGACATCAGATCACGACGTTGATGTCCTGATCGACGACCAGCGTGACGCCATCATCTCCAACGGTGTAGACATCATAGGCTTCCCCTTCGATATCAACCGTTTGCCCCGTCTTGACCGCGCCGGACACATTGACCTGATCGTCCGAGCCGCCGTGAATTGTCAGGCTGTCAGAGGTGTCGGACAGATCCTTGATCTGTGCCTCGGTCAGGGTCAGTGAGGTATCGGACGCATAGTCGAGTTCGATGCCTTCGATGTTGAACGCACCAAGCCCGGCATGGTCCAACGTGCCTGCGTTGGTCATGTTGTCGTCCAGCACAAGCAACGTGTCCGACTTGTTGCCGGCGCCATCCTCTGCCGAAACCACAAGATGCGTGCCATCTGACGCGGCCGGGTTCAGGACAAAGAGCGATTCATCTCCTGCCAGCGGCACCTCGGTCGTGGCAAGCGCACTGCTGCTGCCATCGCCATTCAGGGCGGTGATCGAGTAGTCTTCTTCGCTTCCCGTCAGAAGCGACACCGATGTAACGTCGTCGTCCGAGAAGGTCACCGACTGGACAACTGGGTTGGTGATCTCGGTATCAACCAGGAAGGTGGTCGACGAGGTCGCGGTGTTCCCGGCAAGGTCGGTCACCTGAAGGGTCGCCGTTGCCTCGTAGGTGCCCTCGGGCAGGCTGCCCGGCTCATAGGTCACCGACCAGTTGCCGTTGCTGTCCACGGTGGTGGTGCGCACGATGCCATCCACCGTGACGACGATATTCGCGCCCGGCTCGCTCGTACCGGTCAGGACAAGCCCGCTCTGGATCTGCTCGGCATTGACCGTGCCACCTGCAAAGCCCGAGGCCGTGACATCGATGTCGATCTGGGTGCTCGTGTCGACATGCAGGGTGCCCGACGTGGAGGCGACGTTTCCGGCCGCATCCGTCGCAATAACGGAGACCGGCGCGTCATATTCGCCTTGGGCAATGTCGGCCGCCGTAAAGGTCGCGGCCCAGCTTCCATCGCCGCCCGCAGTTACGGTGCGCGCGACACCGGCAAGGGTCACAACCACTTCGGCTCCCGGTTCACTAGTGCCGGTCAGGGTTACGCCGCTGGCCACCTCACCTGCATTGGCGATGTCATCGCCCCCTGCCTGCCCGGCATCGAGACCAACCGTCATCTCGGTGTCGACATGCAGGCTGCTGCTGCTGCTCGCGACGTTGCCTGCGGCATCGGTCGAAACGACTGTCACGGTGGTATCGTAAGTGCCCTGACGGATTTCGTTGGCGGCGAAGTCCGCCACCCAGGTGCCGTCTGCCCCGGCAGTGACAGTATGGGTGACACCTTCCAGAGTGACCTGAACCTGCGATCCCGCCTCGGCGGTTCCAGTGAGGGCAAAGCCGCTGCCCTGTTCACCGGCGTTGACGATGTTGTCGCCCACCTGAGTAGCGTCGATCCCGACGCTGGTTTCCGTATCCACGTGGATCGTGCCCGAGGTGGTCGAGACATTGCCCGCCGCGTCGGTCGAGGTGACACTGACCTGCGCCTCGTAGTCTCCCTGCGGGATTTCGCTGGCAAGATAGGTCGTCGTCCAGTTGCCGCTTGCGTCCGCAGTGACGGTATGTGTCACACCGTGCAGGGTGACCTGCACTTCGGCATTCGGCTCGGCCGTGCCATTCACCGCGAACCCCGCGTTCAATTCGCTCTGGTTCACGATGTTGTCCCCGGCAACCGGGGTCGAGAAGGTCACGCCGCCTTCGGTGTCCACATGAACGGTGAAGGTTTCGGTCGTGCTGTTGCCCGCCGCATCGGTTGCGGTGATCACGACTGCGCTGTCATAGGTGCCAGGGGCGATCTGAGAGGCGTCATAGGCCAGCGACCAGTTGCCGTCCGCGCCCACGGTAACCTCGCGGGTCAGGCCCTGAAATGTGACGCTCAAGGTCGTGCCGGCCTCGCCGAAACCATTCAGCTGCACACCGGCGGCGGCTTCATTGGCGTTGATCACGTCATCGCCCGCCGTGACGCCAAGGTCGACATCGGGGGCAACCGTGTCCACAACCAGAACGTCCGAAACCACGTTCACGTTGCCACGCGCGTCCGTTGTCGTGATGGTGACAACGGTTTCATACTCCCCCGTCGTGATTTCACTGGCGTCGAAGGTGACGCTCCAGCTGCCATCCTCCAGAACCGTTGTGCTGTGAGTTGCGCCGTTGATTTCGACGCTAACATTGGCCCCCGGCTCGCCGGTTCCGGTGATCACCGGGCCGTCGTTGTGTTCAACCGCGTTCACGATGTCAGACGTCGATTGCGTCCCGGACTGCACCGCGACATCGGGCGCAGTCGTATCGATGTCCACGGTCGGTCCCGTCAAGTCGTGGACGTCGCCAGAAGGATCGGTCACGGTTACCGAGGTCTGGTAGACCCCGTCGTCCGGCAGATCGACCCCAAGGAAGGTTGCGGTCCAGATACCGTCGTCGCCAATCGTGGTCGTCACGGTCTCGCCGCCGATTTCCACCACAACGTCCGACCCCGGCTCGCCAGTACCGGTCACGACGACATCCGAAGGGCCGGTGCCGCCGATGATCCGGTCGACATCAACATCATCCACCGTCGGCGTCGCGGGGCCACCGTCGCCACCCGGCACGATCGTGCTTGCGACGGCCGCCGCGCCCCCAATGCCCAGCAAGCTGCCCAGCCCGCCAATCACAGGGCCGCCAATCGGTGCAACCACCGGTTCGACGCGCTCGAGGTTGAGGAAGGTCAGCTCGTCATACTGGCTCCACTTCTCCGTCAGCGGGATCGCATCGAAACTGGCGACAAGCTGGCCGGCGTCGTCGTCCAGATCGACCTTGTGCAATTGGCCGCTTTTACTGAGAAAGAGTTCGCGCTCATCCGAAAGAGGGCCTTGGAAATACCCCTCGAGAACAACAATTTCGCCGTCCTGCGTCTGGATCACCAGATCGCCGCCCCGGCGTGAGATCACCTTCACCTCTTCGGGTGACAGGTTCAAAGACAATTCCTGTGCGTGGCGCGCCTCGACCGTACCATCAATCGCTTGACCGCGCACAACTACCCCGTCCGCACTGCGGACGGCAAATCCAATACCACTCATGACATTTCACCGCTCGATATATAGCGCTTTAACGCGCCTTTAATTGGAAAACTTTATACTTCTGCCTTCGAAAAAATACTAGATAGTTTTGTGCTATCCCTTCGCATCACCATATCTAGGCCGTCGAAAAGATGTCACACTTTCCACAATGGGTTGTGTCGCTAAATGGCGTCATTCACCCTGACGTGTAATCCTGCGCAAATCTCAAGGTGCTCGCCCCCGCGTTTGCGAGCGGCGCTCCGCCGCAAATCACCCTGATTTGCCCTAGGTCGTCTTGCCCAGAACTTCGCTATAGGCCTTGTAGTCCGCCAGCGACTCCGGATCGTGTTTCACCCCGGTGAAGCACTCCAGATAGCCGTCCAGACGCCCGATCCGTGCCTCCATTGGCTCGCGCACTTCCAAGGCGTGATAGCCAAGCTGCATGAAATACAGGATACGCCCGCGCACATCCGCTTCCTGCGCATCATAGCCGTGCCGCTCGAACATCTGCGCCAAGGCAGCGAGACGCGTTTTGTCGGCATTGTCGATCCGTTGGCGCACGGCCCCGTCACGGCGCGACCACTCCCGCACCGCGAAATCCAGCCCCTGATCGAACAGAGCAGGATCAATGAAGCAGCGAAAGAAATTGCAGACCGCCTCGGTGATGGTCTCGGCAGGCAGGGCGCAGTTGTCGACGATGGTCTTGGTGTTGCGTTCTTCCCAGTCGTCCAACAGCACCTCGAGAAGGTGTTTGCGGCTCTTGAAGTACCAGTAGAAACTCGAGCGCGACACCTCGAGACGCTCGCCCAGCGCAAGCACCTTCACTTCGGCCACCCCGTCACTGACCAGAACATCCCGCGCGACATTCAGCCAGTCTTCGCGGGTGACCTTCACGTGGCCGACAAGCGGATCCTTGTTGGGGTCGTCTCGGTGCAGCAGCGGGGTTACTCGTTTGGCCATGTCAACTCTCGGGTGGGGCGCCACCTTCGGCGGTACGCTTTGCCACAAAGGATTTCAATGCCTCAAGGCGGTTTTGGTCAATCTCCGGACGCGCGTCGGCGGCAACGATCTCCTTCCAGACCTGTGTCGCCCGTTGGTTCGCATCAAGACTGCCACGCTCTGTCCAGGTGCCAAAGTTGGCATAGTCATGCACGACCGGCTCGTAGAACTCGGTGTTGTAGCGCGCCATCGTCTGCGGTGCGGCAAAGAAATGGCCCTGCGGCTCAACCGCCTTCATCGCGGTTTCATATCCGATCTCGTCCTCGCCCGCCTGCGCCCCGGCGCAGAGTTCGGCAATCATGTTGAGAACCTCGGCATCGGTCACCAGTTTCTCATAAGACACACTCAACCCACCTTCGAGCCACCCTGCGGAGTGGATCACCACCGTCGCACCAGCCATCAGGCAGCCCCAAAGGCCCATCTGGTTCTCATTCGCGGCCTGAACGTCGTTGATATTTGCCGCCGACCCTGCCGCAGAGCGCCAGGGCAATCCGAGGAAGCGAGCCAGCTGTCCCGCCGCCAGCGACGCCTGAAAATGCGCGGGCGTGCCAAATGCCGGCGCACCAGACTTCATATCCACGTTCGACGTGAAGGTGCCGTAACAGACTGGCGCACCGGGCCTTGCCAACTGGGTCAGCGTCAGGGCCGCCAGCGCCTCGGCATGTGACAGGGTGATCGACCCCGCCACGGTGATCGGCGCCATCGCCCCCATCAGGGTGAACGGCGTGATGATCGACACCTGACCGTTGCGGGCAAAGTCAATCAGCCCCTGCGCCATCGGAATGTCCAGCGTACGGGGGCTGTTGGTGTTGATGATCGTGTAACAGTGCGGGTTGGCCATGAAGACGTCGTCGCTCAGCCCACGGAAATCGCGGATCATCTCGAAACTGTCCATCACCTGCGGCGTGCCACGCGAAAAGATGAAGGGGAACTTGTCCGTATAGGTCATCTGCGCCTGGGTGGTGAAATAGTGGCGCAGATGGACAGGGACGTCCTGGGGTTCGACTTGCGGCGAAATCATCTGGAACACGTCCAAATGATGGGTCAGTTGCAGGTACTCGATATAGTCCCGCTCACTGCCCGGCCGCCTGCCCCGTTCAAGATCGGTTGCATTGGGGGCCCCTGCGCCCGCCTGGAACACCAGACTGCCCAGCTCAAGGGTAATGTCACGCTCTCGCGCGCCGGCACGGCACTGGATCGAGCGCGGCGCAGAGGCCAGCGCCGCCTCGATCATGTCGCGCCCGATGAACACCATTTCACTGTCTTCATCGACCCGCGCGCCCCCGGCGGCATAGATCTTGCGCGCCTCCGCGTGCAGCACCTTCATGCCAAGCTCTTCCAGCATCCGAAGCGCGGTTTCGTGCATGTTCGCGATCTCGTCTTCCGAGAACACGTTCATCGGGGGAAAGGGATTGCGCAATTGGCGATAGTTTACCTCGCGCTTGACCTCGGGTGCCACATCCGCGCCCCCACGCCCCCGCCGTCGACGCCCGCGTGTTGAACCAGAGTTTTCCATGCTCATGACTTATCCTCGCATCGCCTTGCCTTGCGGATCATAGGGTGACGGCGCAATCACCCGCGCGGGCCGTTCCGCGCCCACGATATGCACGCTCAGTTCCGATCCTTCGCCCGCCACGTCGCTGTCGATCATGGCCATGGCCAGCGATTTGCCAACCGTGTGACCATAGCCGCCGGAGGTGACAAAACCCACACGCTTACCGTCTTTCCAGACAGGCTCGTACCCGCTGGCGTCCGCATCCACGGCATCCACCTCCAAGGTAACCACACGCTGGTTCGGGCCGTTGGACTCGCGCTCCTTCAGAGCTGCTGCGTGGCCAATGAAGTCGCCCTTGGTCCAGTCGATCCAGCGATCCATGCCGGTCTGGCCAGCGGTATAGCCTTGGGTGAATTCCGCGCTCCAGATGCCAAAGCTCTTCTCAAGACGCAGGCTCAGAAGGGCATTGAAGCCAACTTCTTTCATCCCGAACGCGGCCCCTGCCTCCAGAAGGGTTTCGCGCAAGGTGATGTGTTCTGCCGCCGAGCAATGGATTTCATAACCGAGTTCGCCCGCAACCGAGAGACGGCCCACCTTGCAGCGCAACATGCCGATATCGAAGGTGCCGCAACCCATGAACTTGAGGTCGCCGATGGGGCTTTCGGTGAGCGTCTCCAGCACCTTGAGGCTGTTGGGGCCGGACAGACTAAAGCCCACGGTCGCATCCGACAGATCACGTACAGCAACGCCCTCTCCCATATGGTCATGGAACCAGCGCATGTGCCATTCCCGCAGGTAGTAGCTGCCCATGATCCACCATGTGCCATCGCCCCAGTTGAAGACAGTCAGATCGCCCTTCATGCGGCCATCGTGGCCCAGCATCGGGGCAAGTTTAGCACGACCTGGCGCCGGGAGTGCGGAGGCCATGATGTTATCGAGCCAGGCTTCGGCGCCCTCGCCCGACACTTCGAAGCGGGAAAAGCCGGAAATGTCGAGCAGGCCCACCGCCTCGCGCACAGCCTTGCACTCGCCAGCGACGATATCGAAGGCGTTGGAGCGTTTGAGGGTCGGGGTTTCGACAAAATCCTCGGTGGGTGCGAAGTAGAGCGGCTGCTCCAGCCCATAGCCAACACCCCAGCGGCAGCCAGCGGCGGTCATGCCGTCATAGGCGGGGGCCTTCTTCAACGGGCGGCCCGCGGGCAATTGCTCGTTCGGATAGGTCATCACGAAACGGCGGGTGTAGAACTGGCCGGTGGTTTCCTTGATGAAGCGTTTGTTCTGGGCATAGTCACCGAAACGCGCGACATCCATGCCAAAGACATCCGCCTCGGGTTCGCCGTGGATCATCCATTCGGCCAGCGATTTGCCAACCCCGCCGCCCTGAAGGAAGCCCGCCATCACGCCACAGGCGCACCAATACCCCGGCTTGCCGCGCACCGGACCAACCAGCGGGTTGCCATCCGGTGCAAAGGTAAAGGCACCGTTGACCCAGGTCTTCACCCCGACCTCCTGCAAGGCCGGATAGCGTTCAAACCCAAGGATCAGCTCTTTCTCGATGCGGTCCGGATCTTCCTGTTGCAGCTCGAACCCATATTCCCACGGCGCGCCATCCACCATCCAGTGTTCGTGGTCGATCTCGTAGATGCCAAGAAGGATGCCTTTCTGATCCTGCCGCATATAGGTGAACCCTTCGAGGTCGACGGTCATCGGCACTTCGAAATCAAGCTGTTCCAACTCGGGGATGGTGTCGGAAATCAGATAGTGGTGGTTGAGCGGCGATACCGGAAGTTCGATACCCGCCATGCGCCCAACCTGCTTGGCCCAAAGGCCTGCCGCGTTCACCACGTTCTCGGCGTGGATCGTGCCCTTCTCGGTCACAACTTTCCAGCCACCCTCGACCTGATGCAGTTCCAGAACGCGGTTGTGCTCAATCACTTCCGCCCCGCGTTTCTTGGCCGCGCCGGCATAGGCATGTACGGTGCCGGTGGTGTCGACATAGCCTTCCCGGTCGGCCCACATACCGCCGATGATGCCGTCGGTCGACATGATCGGGCAGAGCTCCTTGGCTTCCTGCGGCGTGATCAGGCGACAGTCGTCGATGCCGATCGACTGGAAGGTGCGATAGGCCGACTGCAGCCATTCCCAACGGTCCGGCGTGCCTGCCAGCGTCATACCGCCAGTCATGTGCATCCCCACGGACTGGCCGCTTTCCTTTTCGATCTCGGACAAGAGATCGATGGTATAGGCCTGAAGCGAGGCAATGTTGGGATCGGCGTTCAGCGCGTGAAAGCCGCCCGCCGCGTGCCAGCTCGAACCTGCGGTAAGGACCGAACGTTCGATCAGGCAGACATCGGTCCAGCCGAACTTGGCCAAGTGATACAGAACGGACGCGCCGACGACGCCACCGCCAATGACAACTGCACGATAATGCGACTTCATGATCTCTCTCCCTGATCCGATGGGTCTCGCAACGCGTCGCGCCCGAAACTGGACAACTCTGTCCAATTGTATCCGCGATTCTGGACATTCCTGTCCACACTTTTCTGACACGCACCTGAAATTGTGATTCTTGACGGGGGTGAGCGCAGTGATTTTCTCGACTGGCGCTAGGTGTTCAGCGAAACTGGCCTAGGCGCGAGCACGCATCGGGCACACGGATTTCCGACGGTTAGAATGCTCAGAACTCACCAACGTCACCCAAAAGGAAAATGCCTTCAAAACCGGATTAACATACTGAAATTATTACTACTTCAATAGCTCCCAAACTCACTTCGCAACCGTTCATCCAACACGGAACGGCTCATTCACACCCCATTCAAACCCCTCGCAAGCCCCCGCACCCCCCCCTTGCCGAAGCCAAATTCATCTCCTATGACTTGAGGCACGCAGGGGAGTCCCGCCTATGGGACTGAGAGGCTGAAGTTGGTCGGAGCGATCCGATCTAGGTGACGCGACCCTTTGAACCTGACCCAGTTGATGCTGGCGTAGGAAGCTAGGTGCGCTCACCCGCGGGATCTGTACACCCAAGGGCGGCGTTGACCGAACAAGGGGGCCGTACACCCTCTGTTTCCCAGCCTTTCCTCAATTGGTGTCTTTTTGAGTAGACCACTTGAGGAGCGCCAAAATGAACGTCCCCAACCCCAAGATCACCACGGGTGAACTGCCCGCGTCGCGCAAGATTTACGTGCCGGGCGACATCCACGCCGACATTCGCGTGCCAATGCGCGAGATTTCCGTGCATCCCACCGCGGGCGAGCCGCCTCTGCCCGTCTATGATAGCTCGGGACCCTACACCGATCCCGACATCCTCACCGACATCCGGCAGGGTCTCGAACCACTGCGCCGCGCATGGATCGACGCCCGCGCCGACGTCGAGGCCTACACCGGCCGCGCCGTCAAACCGGAAGACAACGGATTTGTCGAAGGCGACCGCCTGACCCCTGAATTCCCCTCCATCCGCCCGCCCCTGCGCGGCAAGGATGGCGCCGCCGTGACCCAGCTCGCCTATGCCCGCGCCGGTATCATCACGCCGGAAATGGAATTCGTGGCGATCCGCGAGAACCAGCTGCGCGAAACCGCCCCCTGCCACCGCGACGGAAACGACTGGGGCGCGAACATCCCCGACTATGTCACGCCCGAATTCGTGCGCAGCGAAATCGCCGCGGGCCGCGCGATCATTCCCGCCAACATCAACCACCCCGAATCCGAGCCGATGATCATCGGCCGCAACTTCCTTGTGAAGATCAATGCCAACATGGGCACCTCTGCCGTCACCTCAAGCATGGAGGAAGAGGTCGACAAGATGGTTTGGGCGATCCGCTGGGGCGCCGATACCGTGATGGACCTGTCGACGGGGCGCAACATCCACAACACCCGCGAATGGATCATCCGCAACAGCCCCGTGCCCATCGGCACCGTGCCGCTCTATCAGGCGCTGGAAAAGGTGAACGGCATCGCCGAAGACCTGACCTGGGAAGTGTTCCGCGACACGCTAATCGAACAGGCCGAACAGGGTGTCGACTATTTCACCATCCACGCGGGCGTGCGCCTGCACATGGTGCCGATGACCGCCACCCGCGTCACCGGCATCGTCTCGCGCGGCGGGTCGATCATGGCCAAGTGGTGCCTGCATCACCACAAGGAAAGCTTTCTCTACGAGCATTTCGAGGAAATCTGCGACATCTGCCGCAAGTACGACGTGAGCTTTTCGCTTGGTGACGGCCTGCGGCCCGGTTCGATTGCCGATGCCAACGACGCGGCCCAGTTCGCCGAGCTGGAAACCCTTGGCGAGTTGACCAAGATCGCATGGGCCAAGGACTGCCAGGTGATGATCGAGGGGCCGGGCCACGTGGCCATGCACAAGATCAAGGAGAACATGGACAAGCAGCTCGAGTGCTGCCACGAAGCCCCGTTCTACACGCTTGGGCCGCTGACCACCGATATCGCGCCGGGCTATGACCACATCACCTCCGGTATCGGCGCGGCGATGATCGGTTGGTTCGGCTGTGCCATGCTGTGTTACGTGACGCCCAAGGAACACCTTGGCCTGCCGGATCGTGACGACGTGAAAACCGGCGTGATCACCTACAAGATCGCCGCCCATGCCGCCGATCTGGCCAAGGGTCTGCCGGGTGCCCAGCGCCGCGATGATGCGCTGTCGCGCGCCCGTTTCGAATTCCGCTGGGAGGACCAGTTCAACCTCTCTCTCGATCCCGACACCGCGCGTGAATTCCATGACCAGACCCTGCCGAAACAGGCCCATAAGGTCGCTCATTTCTGTTCGATGTGCGGGCCGAAGTTCTGCTCGATGCGGATCAGCCACGACATCCGCGCCGAAGCCCAGAAGGAAGGCATGGAGGCCATGGCCGCCAAGTTCCGTGAGGGCGGAGAGCTTTATGTGCCGCTTGCGGAGGACGAGGCATGATCACCATCGCGGGGGCCGGCGTTGCCGGCCTCGCCTGTGCCTATGAACTGGCCAGACGCGGCGCGGCGGTCACGATCTACGAGGCAGGTGCTGCCCCCTCTGACAACCTAAGCTCTTGGTTTGCCGGCGGCATGCTGGCCCCGTGGTGCGAAGGCGAAACCGCCGAACCAGAGGTCGTCCGCCTTGGTCAGGGCGCGATCACGTGGTGGGAGCAGATCACCCCTGTCACCAAGCGCGGCACTCTCGTGGTTGCGCCGCCCCGCGACCGTGCCGAACTGACCCGTTTTGCCCGCCGCACAGAGGCCCACCGCACCGTGGACAGCGCGGAAATCGCCACGCTTGAACCTGCGCTGCAAGGGCGGTTCACCTCGGGGCTGTTCTTTGCAGACGAGGCGCATCTTGATCCGCGCAGGGCGCTTCTGGACCTCACCAGCACTGTTCAGGAAATGGGTGTCTCGATCCTCTACGACACCCCCGCGCCCCCGACCGTTGATGTCGATTGTCGTGGCATGGCGTCCTCCCTGCCCGGCCTGCGCCCCATCCGGGGGGAAATGGCGGTGATCGAGGCACCAGAGGTCGAGATCACGCGAACCCTGCGGTTGTTGCACCCACGTATCCCGCTATACCTCGTGCCGCGTGGCGACGGGGTCTACATGATCGGCGCGACCATGATCGAAAGCGGGGCCTGGACCCCCATCACGGTTCGCTCGCTCCTTGAACTTCTGGGCGCGGCCTTTGCGCTCCACCCCGCCCTGGCAGAGGCCAGCGTGATCGAAACCGGTGTCGGCCTGCGCCCCGCCTTTGACGACAACATCCCCCGTCTGACCCATGTTGGCGAGACCACCCATGTGAACGGCCTCTACCGCCACGGCTTTCTCATCGCACCGGCCCTGGCGACCCAACTGGCACAGCACTTCTTTCAGGAACATTCCGATGAACATTCTCGTCAACGCAGAACCGCGTGACATTACCTCCGCGACCCTCGCCGAGGCTCTGGCCGAGCTGGGCTTTGACAGCCCCGCCATCGCCACCGCCATCAACGGCCAGTTTGTCGCCCGCGACGCCCGCCCCACGACCCCGCTTGCCGAAGGCGACCGGCTGGAAGTGCTGGCGCCGATGCAGGGGGGATGACGATGCAGTTATACGGCACAGACATCACCTCGCGCCTTCTGCTAGGCACCGCGCAGTACCCCTCTCCCGCGATCCTTGCCGAGGCGATCCGCGCCTGCGGCACCCAGATCGTCACGGTCTCGCTGCGCCGCGAAACCGCCCAAGGCTCAGGGGCGGGGTTTTGGGACATGCTGCGCGACACGGGCGCCCGCGTGCTGCCCAACACCGCCGGATGCCACAGCGCACAAGAAGCCATCACCACCGCCCATATGGCCCGCGAGATCTTTGGCACCAACTGGATCAAACTCGAGGTGATCGGCCATTCCGACACCCTCCAGCCTGATGTCTTCGCACTGGTCGATGCGGCGCGGGAACTCGTCGACGAGGGCTTCGCGGTCTTTCCCTACACCACAGATGACCTGGTGGTTGGTGAACGCCTTCTGGACGCTGGCTGCGAGGTGCTGATGCCCTGGGGGGCGCCGATTGGCTCGGGCCAGGGGCTGCGCACGCCGGATGCCCTGCGCGCGATGCGGGCGCATTTCCCCTATACCCCGTTGATCGTGGATGCCGGCATCGGCCGCCCCTCGGACGCGGCGCAGGCAATGGAACTGGGCATGGACGCGGTTCTTCTCAACACCGCCGTTGCACGGGCCGGTGATCCGGTTGCCATGGCTCGCGCAATGGCGCTGGCGATCGAGGCGGGCCGCCTTGGCCACACGGCAGATCCAATGGAACGGCGCGACATGGCCGTGCCCTCGACCCCGATCCTTGGCCTTGCGGAGCTTGGATAATGGAGCGTTTCTACCTCATCGTCAGCCACGTCAGCGCATTGGAACTGCTGGTGCCCCATGGCGTGAAACTGGTGCAACTGCGGATCAAGGACCTGCCAGAGACCGAAGTGCGCCGACAGATCGCCCGCGCCCGCGATTTCTGTGCCGTGCATGGCGCGCAACTGGTGGTCAACGACTACTGGCAGGCCGCCCTCGATCTCAACTGCGGCTTCGTCCATCTCGGACAGGAAGACATGAACACTGCCGACTTTGTCGCCCTGCGCCGCGCCGGTGTCCGGTTCGGCCTTTCCACACATGACGAAAGCGAACTGGATCGCGCCCTGTCTTTTGATCCGGCCTATGTGGCCTTGGGGCCAGTCTATCCCACCCTGCTCAAAAAGATGAAATGGGGGCCGCAGGGCCTTGAGAACGTCACGCGCTGGAAGCGCATGGCAGGCACCACGCCGCTTGTTGCGATTGGCGGCCTGGCACCTGATCGGGTGCCAGGTGTGTTCGAGGCCGGGGCCGACAGCGCGGCCGTGGTGACCGATATCCAGCAGGCCGACGACCCCGAAGCCCGTACGCGGGAATGGATCAGGGTGTGCAACGCATGAACCGCTATGCACGCCAGATGATCCTGCCCGACGTGGGCGAAGACGGACAGGCGCGGCTTGGCGCGGCGCATGTGGTCGTGGTGGGGGCCGGTGGTCTTGGCTGTCCTGTGTTGCAGTACCTTGCGGGCGCTGGTGTCGGCCAGATCACGGTGATTGACCCCGATCACGTGGAAGAGCACAACCTGCACCGCCAGCCGCTCTATCGCATGTCCGACATCGGACGCCCCAAGGCCGAAGCCGCCCGCGATGCCCTTCTGGCCACCAACCCCACCATCCACATCAAGGCCCTGGTCGCCCCGCTAACACCGCTCACCGCCCCGGATCTGGCGCAAACAGCCGATCTCGTGATCGACGCCGCCGACAGCTATGCCGTCTCCTACATCCTGTCCGACGCCTGTCTTGCGGCACAGACACCGCTGGTGTCGGCAAGCGCATTGGGACAAGGCGGCTATGTCGGAGCCTTCTGCGGTGGTGCGCCGTCGCTGCGGGCGGTCTTCCCCGATCTGCCATCATCCGGCGCAACCTGTGCCACCGCCGGCGTTCTCGGCCCCGTGGTCGGCGTGATCGGCGCGTTGCAGGGCCAGATCACCCTACAAATCCTTCTGAACACCACCCCCTCCCCGCTTGGCAAACTAGTATCCCTCGACCTCGCCACCCTGCGCCTGTCCGACTTTAGCTTTCTCGGCACGCCGGAACCCGACACCCACCTGCCTTTCCTGTCCAGAGCGCAGATCACCGAACAGGACATCGTGGTCGACCTCCGCAGCGAGACCGAGGCCCCACATCTCCCCACACCCAATGCCCTGCGGCTGGCACCGGACAGGATCGCAGAGCACCTGCCCCCAACCGACCGCCGGATTGTCCTGTGTTGCGCCACGGGATTGCGCGCATGGCGCACGGCGCTGGACCTGCAAGCCAGAGGCCATCGCACCCTCGCCCTTCAGGCGGCAAGGGCCGACCTATGACACGCCTCCTCGTGATTGCAGGCACCGACAGCAGCGGCGGCGCGGGGCTGACGCGCGATGTGTCTGTTGCTGCGGCCCTTGGCGTCACGGTCGCCCCGGTCGTCACCGCCGTCACGGCACAAACCCAAAAGGGCCTTGTTGACGCGGAACTGATGCAGCCCGACCTCGTGCAGTCACAAATCACCGCCGCCCTCGAAACCACGCGGCCAGACGCCGTCAAGATCGGTATGCTGGGCTCATCCGCGATTGCCGAAATCGTCGCCGCAACCCTGGCAGAGCAAGGCCTGCCCATCGTCCTTGATCCGGTACTTAAGTCCACATCCGGGGGAACCCTGCTTAAGGGCGGCCTCCCGAAGGCGCTATTGTCCATCACAACCCTGATCACACCCAACCTGCCCGAAGTCGCGGCCCTGACAGGCCTGCCCGAGGTCGCGGACCTTGCCCAGATCACGCAACAGGCGCGCACCCTGCAAGCCCTTGGCGCGCGGGCCGTTCTGGTCAAAGGCGGACACGCGGGCGGTCACGAGGCAACCGACCACCTGTTCGACGGAGACACCCACCACGCAATGTCCGCGCGGCGTCTGGATGTCCAACAGCGCGGCACAGGGTGTTCCCTGGCCACCGCCATCGCCTGCCACCTCGCCCTTGGACGAGACCTGAAAACAGCCTGTGATCTTGGCAAACGCCACATACATGACTGGCTGGCACGCGCCCGCCAGCCACACGCCGTGCTTTAATCCTCGGTTGGGGCTTTGAAGAGATCCTTGCGAAGGGTCATCAATGCGCCTGGATCGATCTTGGCCTGAATGACCGTGGTCTGCCCCGAGGCCATCGCGTCCTCAAGCGCAGGCCCCATTCCGCCCGGACCCTCGACCCAGATGCCCTTGCCGCCACACAGTTCTGCGAACTTGTCATAGCGCGGCGATTGGATTTCCGCCCCAAGCAGACGCCCGCCATAAAACTCTTGCTGATACGCTTTCTCAGCGCCCCAAGCTTCGTTGTCGAGCACAACGATGGTGATCGGCAGGCCATGCGATATCGCGGTCTGGATTTCGATCATCGTGTAGCCCACGGCCCCGTCACCCATGATCGCCACCACCGGCCGTTCCGGCGCGGCGGCCTTGGCCCCGATGGCCGCGGCAAGGCCAAATCCGACAAGGCCGAAATCGAGCGGCGTGATCAGCGACATCGGCGCATAATGCGCAAGCCGATCCGCCGCCTGAAGACAGGTGTTGCCCGTGTCCAGCGTGACAATCGCGTTTTCCGGAAGAGCCTCGCGGAGTTCCCCCAACGCGCGGCGCGGATGCATCGGCAGGGTGTCGATGGCAGCTTCCTCGGCCCGTTCGGCCCAAAGGCTGTCCATGTCCGCTTTGAACGCCGCGCGCCACCGATCGCACTCAGGCCGACAGCGGGTTTGCGTCAAGGCCTCTGCCGTCAACCGGGCATCCCCCTGCGCCGCGATTTCGGCAGGGAAGTATCGCCCAACGGCCGATCCCTCAACGTCCACATGTGCAATCCGTGTTTCCGCCCCAACATAATCGTTGCTGTGGAACGTCGAATTGAACCCAAGTCGCGCGCCAAGAACCACCATGACATCGGCCTCTTTCGTAAGACGGCTGGCAACGCGGTTGCCGCGCGGCCCGGCCTGACCGGCAAACCACGCATGGCGGTGCGGCATGACATCGGCGTGGCCGGTCGAGGCCACGACCGGCACCTCCAGGGTTTCGGCGAGCGCAACCAAAGCCGCGCGCCCCTCCCCCCATTTGAAACCACCGCCCGCAAAGATCACCGGACGCTCTGCGGTTGAGAGCATGGATGCAATGGCGTCGATGTCGCGCGGAGCAGCTGGCCCCGGGCGGGCGATGTTCAGGGGCTGCGGCTGGATTTCGGGAACCTCTTCCGCAAACAGATCACGCGGCACATGCAGGACAACCGGCCCGCGCCGGCCCGTATTGGCAAGGCGGATCGCATCTTCCAGCATCGGCGCGAGGCGCGACGGATCGGTGACCATCACCGAGCGCTTTGAGATCGGGGCAAACAAGGCAACCTGGTCGACCTCCTGAAAGGTGTCCTTGCACTGGTCGGCGCGGGTGATCGCACCAGCAATCACCACCATCGGTGAATAGGCCAGCTGCGCCTCGGCCACGGCGGTGACGATATTCACCACCCCCGGCCCGGCCTGTGCGCCCAGGACCACGCCCGGTTTGCCTGTCATCCGGGCCCAGGCATCGGCCATATGCCCCGCCGCCCTTTCGTCACGCGCGCCGACATAGGCAATGTCTTTGCCCTGATACATGGCGTCGTACAGTTCCAGCATCGAACCACCAAGCAGACCGAAAACGGTATCGATGCCATTGGCCTTGAGAACGCGATAGACGGCTTCGCCGCCAGTGATGTTGGTCATAGGTCAATCCTCTGATCGGGGCCGCTGGTTTTGCGGGTCAAAAATGGCGTCCGAGTGGACGGTAACAGGGATGGCGCGATTCAGGATCTGAACGCTCAGGCCTTCGCGGGGCGTACCTTTGCGAACGAAAAGCCAGCCCAGTGACTTGCCGACGGTATAGCCATAGCCCCCCGAGGTGGTCAGACCGACGGCCTCGCCATTCAGCAACACAGGCTCACCGCCGTGGATATCGATATCCTCCGCGTGAAGTTCGGCGTAGAACAGCTCCCATTCGGGCGCAGCCTGCAAAAGCGCATCCCGCCCGACAAACTCGCGCCCCTCGGTCACGACAAAACGCTCAAGCCCGACATCAAACGGTCCGACATCCGTGGTCAGCTCGCCCGAGGCACGATAGGCCTTTTCCATACGCATCCCGTTGAACGCATAGCTGCCGAGATCGGTAAGCCCGTGCTTGGCACCCACGTCGAACAGCGCGTCATAAAGCGTTCCGATGTGCTCGAGCGGGGCGTGCAACTCCCATCCCAGTTCCCCCACGAAGGATACACGCAGCGCATAGCAGGCAACACCTGCCACCGTGATTTCCTGCCCCGACAACCACGGGAAAGCGGCGTTTGACAGATCCGCGTCGGTCAACTCGCCAAGGATGCCGCGAGAGGCTGGACCGGACAGCGCCAGCATGCCCCAATCCGCCGACCGATTGACCATCTGCACATCTTCGCCTGCGCGAATATTGCTCTTGATCCAGTCGAAATCGGGATTGGCCCGCGCGATCGGAGAACCGGTGAAAAAGCGATCCTCGGCAATCCGCCAGATTGTGATCTCGGTTTCGAACCGTCCCTTTTCCGTCAGCAGGTGATTGAGGCTCATCCGCCCTTCGCGTGCCGGGATCTTGTTGGCCGAAAGGCGATCCAGCAAAGCGCCTGCGTCGTTGCCCGTGATCTCGAACTGCGCAAAGGCGCAAAGATCGATCACCCCCGCCGCTTCGCGGGTAGCCTTCGCCTCGTTCAGGGCGTTTTCATGCCAATCCTGATGCCCCCAGCCAATCTGTTCACTCTCGCCCACCGCGCCGAAATAACGCGGGCGCTCCCAACCGGCGACCTCGCCAAACACGGCCCCCTTGGCGGCCAGCCGATCGTACAGGACATGGCGATTGAGTGGGCGCAGGCTGTGGAACTGCTTGCCCGGACATGGCGTGTCATGACGGCGCATGAACTCGTCCTTGGTGCGCTCGACGATGAAGTGATCGGTGCTGAAATCGCCGTACCGCCGCGGGTCCATGCCCCGCGTGTTGATCGGCGTTTCGCCATGCACCATCCAGTCGGCCAGCACCTTGCCGGCACCGCCCCCCCAGGCCAGACCGATTGAAGAACCGCAGGACAGCCAGACATTCGGTGCGCCCGAAGGACCGACCAGCATCCCGCCATCCGGCGTATGGGTGATCGCCCCACGCACAACGCGCTTGATGCCAAGGTCCGCCAGAATGGGCATCTTGTCGAAAGCCACCATCAGGAAATCACCAATCGAGTCGTAGTCGGCTTCGAACAGCTCGTTCTCCGCCGCCCAGGGCGCACCCTGCGGCATTTCCCAGACGGTTGGACAGACGTGGCCCTCGTAGATACCGATCAGTCCCGATTTCTGCTCCTGCCGGATATAGCCGCCATAGGCATTGTCGCGCATCACGGGCAATTCCGGTCGATCCATGAACTCCGGCACCGTGTCCGTCACCAGATAGTGGTGCAGGCACGAGACCGAGGGAATTTTCAACCCGAACCATTCCCCGACCTGGTTGGCATAGCTGCCCGCCGCGATGACGACGTGTTCGGCCCAAACATCGCCCTTTTCGGTGCGCAGCAACCAGCCATCGCCCTTGCGCGAGGCACCCAGAACCTGGTTGTGGCGTTCAATTTTGGCACCCCGCGCACGCGTCGCCGCGGCAAGCGCCATGGTCACGCCCGAGGGGTCGATATGCCCGTCCTCGAAGGTTTGCACCGCCGCCTTGACGTCATCCACTTTGTAGAACGGATTGACCTTCGCGACCTCCTCAGGGCCGACCAGTTCCATCGGCAGATCCAAAAGCTTGCCGACCCCCATGATGGACTTCATCCAATCCACTTCGTCATCCGTTGTGGCAATGCGAAAGCCGCCAACCTCGTGCCAGCCAATGCTCTGGCCCGTTTCTCTCTCGACCCGCTTGTAGGTCTCGATCGAGGTCGTGTTGATCCATCCAGCCAAACGGCTGCCAACCGCGTGTGCGATCTGCCCGGCGGCGTGCCAGGTCGACCCCGAGGTCAGCTCAGCCTTCTCGAAAAGGATGGTGTCGGTCCAGCCGTTCTCGGCCAGCTGGAACTGGGTGGCCACGCCCATGATACCGCCGCCGATGATGGCGACCTGGGTGGTGCGCAGGGTGTCAGACATCAGAATGCCTCCTTGGCGGGTTTCAACGAAGCCTTGGCGGCAAAGCGGGTACAGGCGATCTCGACTTCGAAGCCGGACACAACCGTTGTTTCTGCAAGCTGTTCCAAGGGAGCCTCGACCATCGCCAGCGCCACGGAACGCCCAAAGCGATAGCTCCACGCGGCCGAGGTGATCTGGCCGACCACGCGGCCGTCAAAGTAAACCGGCTCGTCATGGATCGGGATGGCCTCCGGATCGTCAAACAAAACCGTCACGATCTGCCGCTCCGTGGGAAGGCGTTTGGAAACGCCTTCCGCAAGGGCCTTCGAAGGCCCTTCCAGCGCCGCCTCGCCAACGAACCCCGTGCCAAAGGCGCAGAACGCCCCCAAACCGGCCTCGAACGGCGTGGTGCCGGGGGACAACTCGTGCCCGAACGCCCGGAACCCGCTTTCGATCCGCAGGGAACCACTTGCGTAGAGCCCCGCGTGAGTCGCACCAGCCGCGACAAGTGCCTCGTGGGCCGCCATTGCCATTTCTGCCGGGATGTAGAGCTCGTATCCCTCTTCTCCGGTGAAACTCAACCGTCCCGCCCAGCCACGGGCCAGCCCGATCTCGACAGGAGCAAAGCCAAAGCGCTTCAGCTCTGGCACCGGGGCATTCGATGTGGCTTGCAAGACCCGCCGCGCCTCGGCCCCAGCCAGGCCGATGATGGCATAGCCGCTGGTGACATCTGTGAATTCAACGCGGAACGCCCCGCGCGTCTCACGCATACGTTTCAGATCGCGCACCACTTCGCCCGCGCCCACGATCATCAAATACGTGTCCGGCCCATGCCGCTGCACGGTGATGTCGCTTTCCACCCCGCCCCTGCGGTTCAGGATCTGGCTATAGGCGATGCGGCCTTCGGGAATATCCATCTGTGCCGCGCAAAGGTGATTGAGGAAGGCACAGGCATCCGGCCCCTGCACCATGATCTTGCCAAAGGCACTCTGATCCAGAATCGCGGCGCCGTCGCGACAGGCCTCCACTTCCCGTCCGACCTGTTCGCGCCATTTCGGGACGCCAAAGCTCAGGGGAAGATGCGCATCTTCGCCGCCGAAATGCACCGCACGTTCCCAGCCCCCCCGCGCCTCGAACCGCGCGCCTGCCGCGACAAGGCCCGCGTGAATGGGCGAACGGCGCTGGCCACGCGCGGTCTCCATGCTACGCCCGGGATAGGGGTTGTCATAGTGACGGCCAAGCACCTCGGGAATCCGCGCCTCAAGCGCCCCCAGCACGTTCATCTCGGGGCTGAAACGCCGGATGTCGGCCTCGTTCAGCTCCATCGTCGGCTCACCGGCGATGATCCATTCAGCCATCGCCTTACCCGCCCCACCGGCCAGCGCGATACCGGTCGAATTCATACCGCCCATCAGGAACAGCCCCGGCACCTCGGGGCTTTCGCCCAGCATGAACTGGCTGTCCAGCGTGAAACTTTCGGGGCCATTCAGCAGCATCCTCACCTCGGCCTTCTCCAGTGCAGGAATCCGCCGCAGCGCGTTTTCCATCATTGGCATGAAGTGGTCCCAATCCTCGTCCAGAAGATCGAAAGAGAAATCCTTGGGCAGGCGATCCAGCGGCAGCCCCTTGGCATGTGGCTCGAAGCTGCCAACCAACAGCCCTTCCACGTCGTCACGCGCATAGAGAAAGGCATCCTGATCGTTCAGTGTCGGCAGATGCGCGCCCTTGCCCAGCGCCTGCACCTCGGGCAGTGGTTTGGTCAGGATGTAAAAGTGTTCGCAGGCATAAAGCGGCATATGCGCACCCGCCATTGCCGCCACCTCCCGGGACCACAGACCACAGGCGATGACTACCTCGTCGGCCTCGATCAGATGTTCCCCCACCTCGACACCGGAAATGCGGCCACTCTTCTTTTGCAAGCCGGTCACGGCGGTGTCTTCGAAGATCTTTACACCGCGTGCGCGTGCGCCCTTGGACAGCGCCAGCGCAACGTCCGACGGGTTCACCCGCCCATCCGCAGGGGACCAGACCGCTCCGATCACATCGTCCACTTCGATCAGCGGCCAAAGTTCCTTGGCGCGGGCCGCATCGACAACCTCAGCCTCAAGGCCAAAGGCCCGCCCCAGCGACACCTGCCGTTTGATATTGGTCAGCCGGTCCTCGTTGGTGGCCAGCGTCAGGCTCCCGGTCTGGGTCCATCCAGTCGCCTGTCCGGTTTCAACCTCCAACTCGCCATAAAGATCAATCGAGTAGTTGATCAGCTTGGTCAGCGTTGCAGAGGGCCGCAACCGGCGCACGAGGCCCGCCGCGTGCCATGTGGTGCCGCTGGTCAGCTTTGAGCGTTCCAGCACCACGATGTCTTTGCGCCCCTCACGCGCGAGGTGATAGGCGATGGAGCAGCCGATAACGCCTCCACCGATGATCACGGTGCGGGCATGGGTTGGCAGGGTCATGTCAGGACTCCGTCACGAATGAGCGAGGAAATGGCATCGTCGAACAGGCTTACCGCCTCGTCGATCAGATCAGGCGTATGCGGCAGGCCGGTCACGCAAGAGGTAAACGACATGAAATCAACACCCCGCGCCAACAGGCCATCGCGAAGGGCTTTCACCAGCGTGGGCGGCGTTCTGCGGATCGCGGCAGCGTCGAGACCGTCGATGGAGGTACCCCCAAAATAGAGGTGGCAGGTCGAACTATCGCCATAGGCCAGCGCCGCGACACCATGGCGTTCAAAGCTTGCGTTGAACCCATCCCGCAATCGGGCGGCCATGGCATCTGCATGGGCCTGTACATCACCGGTCGAGAGGAGTTCCATCGCCTTCACGGCACCTGCGGCCACCATGGGGGCGGCGTTGAAGGTGCCCTTGTGGCTCACCGGTGGCGAAAGACCATCGCGGGTTTCGGCAGGCGACAAAAGGTTCATGATCTCGGCGCGGCCAATCACGGCACCGCCCGGCAGCCCACCCGTCACCACCTTGGCAAGCGTAGTCAGGTCCGGTGTCACGCCGTCACGTGCCTGTCGGCCACCCGGGGACCACCGCAAACCGGTAATCACCTCATCGAAGATCAGCACATGACCCGTTTCCGCCGTCAGCGCCCGGATACCTTGCAGGAACCCATCCGGCAGCGGCACCGAACCATAGTTGGCACCTGATGCTTCGACAAAGACGGTGCCGATCTGCGGGTCACTGGCAAGGACCTGGGCAATAGCCTCGACCGAAGGCGGCGCGACAACCGTCAGGTCGCTGATGGCCTGCGGCACGCCAAGCGACGGCGCGGTGTTGGCACCGGGCTTGGCCCCTTTGAGAAGCATGTCATGCCAGCCGTGGAAATGCCCGTCGATGCGCAGGACCTTGTCACGCCCCGAATGGGCGCGACCAAGACGCAGGGCAAGCATGGTTGATTCCGTCCCGGACCCGGTGAAACGCACCCGTTCCGCGCAGGGAAACAGCCGACATAGCCATTCGGCCCATTCGACCTCCAGCGGATGGCAGTCTCCGGTATAGGGCATGGCCCCCATCTGCCGCGACACCGCCTCGACGATCACTGGATGCGCATGGCCCAGCAACTGGCTCGCCGCGCCAAGCTTGAAGTCAATGTAACGCTTGCCGTCAGCGTCCCATTTCTCGGCCCCTGCGGCCCGTGTGAAATAGGCCGCGTAAGGCGCGCGATAGCGCAACTCGTGACTGACGCCGCCCGGCATGACAGCACGGGCGCGCGCGGCCCACTCGGCGTTCTTATGGCTCATGTCGGCCTCGCATGGTTAAGGATGATAGATTTCGGCGCGAGGTAAGCGGACAAACCCGCCAGCCCCTTTTCCCGCCCGATGCCCGAGTGCTTCACGCCACCAAACGGGACGGTGTCGCCACCGGTCAGAAAGCCGTTGATAAACACCTGTCCGGCCTCGAGCTTGCGGGCCAGCCAGAGGGCGGTGTCATGGCCGCGCGTATAGACGCCGGCAACCAATCCATAGGGGCTGTCATTGGCAATGCGCAGGGCATCTTCGGCATCATCACAAAGATGGGTCACCAGCACCGGACCGAAAACCTCGTCCCGCGCGATCTCTGCATCGGTTGGAACATCGGCAAAAATCGTTGGAGGAAAGAAAAAGCCGGGCCGATCAACACGCGCCCCGCCCAACACACAGGTCAGCCCCTGGGCCTTGGCCCGCGCAACGAAGCCTTCAACCCGGGCCAACTGCCCGCTCGAGATCAGGGGGCCGATGTGCGGATCGTCCAGCGGATCACCAAACCCCATTGCATGGGCCTTTGCCGCAACCTTGGCCAACAGCGCATCATGAACACTACGCGCACAGATAAGGCGTGCGCCCGCCGCACAAACCTGCCCCGCGTTGAAGAAAATCCCGCGCACCACCCCATCTGCGGCGGCATCAAGGTCTGCATCTTCCAGCACGATCACCGGGGATTTGCCCCCGAGTTCAAGCGTCACACCTGCCACCGGCGAGGATGCGGCCTGCATCACCTTGCGCCCGGTTGCAGTGGACCCTGTAAAGGTCACGTGGGCAATCCCCTCATGCCCTGCCAGGGCTGCACCGATCTCGCCGCCGCCCGTCACCACGTTGAACGCCCCGTCCGGCAGCCCTGCCTGTGTTGCAAGACGCGCCACTTCCAAAGCCGTAAACGGTGTGAGTTCCGATGGTTTGGCCACCACCGTCGCACCTGCCGCCAGCGCCGGAGCCACGCCGCGCGCAAGGGTCGATATCGGATAATTCCAAGGCAGAATATGCGCCGTGACGCCCACCGGTTCGGGCACTGTCAGTGCGGTCTGATCCGGCCCAAGCGGGATCGTTTCGCCATTCAGCTTGTCACACACCCCTGCGTAGAACCGGAAATAGTCCGACGCGCGCCCAACATCCCTGCGCGCCTGCGACAGGGGTTTGCCCACATTCGTAGCTTCGATCCGCGCCAGGTCGTCGGCATTCCTTGCAATCATATCCGCAAGCCGGTGCAACACCTCCGCACGCTCTGTTGGCAGCGTCGCAGCCCAAATCGGCAGGGCAGACGCAGCTGAGGCCACCGCCTGCGACACCTGATCCGCAGAGGCTTCGCGAAACGGCGTAAGCGGCGTCTCATGCGCCGGGTCGATCAAAACGCGCTCAGCGCCCTCGCCGTCCCGAAGCAAACCGTCCATCCATACGCCAAGGTCTTGGGTTGAAAGGGGCACGGACCTCACCCTCTTCCGATCTGTTCGCGCGTCAGGCGGATGTCGAAGGCCTCCCGCACGCCCAGATCCAGCGCATCCGGAATGTGGGTTGGAAAATGGCTGGCAAGAATCTCGCGCGCCTTTTCACGAGCCACATCGCCAACTCTCTGTCCGCCGCTGTCCTGCCAGTCGCGCGGGCTGCGACGATCCCCGACCTCGGGGTAGAAATAGTCGGATTTCATCCGGTTGAAGGTGTGAGTTTCGCCAAGGTAATGCCCTTCGCCACGGCACACCCCGGCAATCACGTCGGCGGCGATGTTCTCGGGTGTCGCCTCAATCCCGCGAATGGTCCGCAGGATGTTACCCAGAAGATCATTGTCGCTCACATAGGCCGCATGGCTGACCCCCAGCAGCGAGGACATCATGCCCGCCGCCTGTGTCACGATGTTTGACCCCGCATGCGCCGCCATCGTCACCGCCAGCGATTTCTCGGCCCCGTATTGCGCATCCAGCCGCTTGGCGTCAGTGATCCCGGCGATCGAACTGGTCGGCAAATCCCAGTGTCGCCCCATCTGGGCCGCACCCGCCATCAGGATCGCCTGTTCGCCGCCGCCACCACTCATTGATCCGGTCCGCAGATCGGCCACAAGCGGCTTGGGGGCGAAGATCGCCTTGACCTCCGGGTCGACCAACCGGGCAAACACCAGCCCCGCCAGCGTTTCCGCCACCGCCTGCACCAGCGATCCTGCGATGGTGGCCGGGCTAGTTGCCCCCGCCTGCCCCGCGCTGATCAACTGCACCGGAAACCCTGCCTGGATCGCCAGTTCAAGAACCTCACAGGCCTCTTCGGCAAACCGCATCGGCGGCACCACGTGGCACACCATCACCGTCAGGAACGGCCGCGCCCGAAACGCCGCCTCGCCTCCGGCAATCCGGTAACATAGCTCGGCAATTTGCTGCACGTTCTCGGGTTCGGTGATGGAAATGGAAACGTGCTTTGACGTTCCCATCAGACAGGCATAGGCGGTGTTAAGATCCATCACCGCGTTCTCTTCGATATCGCGTGCCACCACCGAGCGGCTGAAATGGTGGATATTGTCCATCTGGTCCACGATCCGCGCCGCGTCATAGAGATCCTGAAGCGTCGAATCCCGATAATCGTGCGTATCGAGGTCGAACACCCCCGGTGCCGCCCCACCGGTCGACATGTGAACACGGGCTGAAGACAAGGTCAGATCGTTCTTGGCAACCTGCCCGCACAGTTTGAAATTCCGGCTCGCCCCCTCGATGGCCCATGTCACCAACGCGCGCGGAAACAACAGCCGGTCATCCTCGGTTACGCTGCCACCGGCCGCGATCACGCGCTCTTTCATTGAGGGAATGGCCTGGCTCAGGCCCAGCGTTTCCAGCAGCGTCAGGGCACTTTCGTCAACCAGCCGCACCTCGCTTTCCGACAGCGGCTTGAACCGCCCGGCTTCCACACCAGCCCATACCGGCGGGTTCTCTTCGACGTCACTGGCTTGGCTCAGTCGGGTCTTGCGGCCGCGCCTGCGTGCTGGTTCTGACATGATCTCATGACTTTCGCTCAAGATTTCTCACAGGAAACCACGCCAAAATCCTCTTTACAAAGACAGTGTTCTCACCAAATGATGAGCCAAACTTAACAGTAGACTGCCATGCTGCCTTCTCTCTCCGCCCTTCGCGCCTTTGACGCCGCAGCCCGCCTTGGCAGTTTCCGCGCCGCCGCAGACGCCCTGTCGGTCAGCACAACCGCCATCAGCCACCACGTGCGCGGCCTCGAAGACCACCTGAATGCGCAGCTGTTCCACCGCGTTGGTCGCAACGTGGAACTGAGCGAAGACGGCCAGCGTCTGGCCGAAGCCACGTCAGAGGCCTTTGCCCGTCTCGAAGACGCGGTCGACAGCTTCACACAGCGCAGCCGGAAAGTTGTTCGCATCGCCGCCGGCCCCATTTTCACCGCCCGCTGGCTCATGCCGCGGATCAGCGATTTCTGGGATCAGCATCCGGGCATCGAACTGGAATTCACGCCAACCTACCGCCCGGGTGAATCCGGCGGTACCACAACCGACATCATCATCCGCTGGGACCGTCTGCAAAACATGCCCCACGCAGCCGCCACTCTGGTTGCCCTGCAACCCATCGCCGTGGCCGCACCTGCATTCGTGGAAAAACACGGGCCCTTCGCCAATCCGCAAGATCTGCTGTCTGTTCCAATCCTGCATCAACGCAATCACTGGGGCTGGATGGATTGGTTCTCGGCGCAGGACGTCCCGATCTCCCTGCCTCTGCGCGGTCCGGTGTTCGAAGATGCCAATGTCCTCATTCGCGGCGCGGCCGAAGGTCAGGGCGCGATCATCGGGTGGCTGCCCCTGATCGAACAGGACCTCAAGGAAGGTCGTGTGGTGCGCCTTTTCGACGAGGACATGCCTGCAACCCACGGGTATTTTGCGGAAATCCGCGAAGACGCGCGCAGCCGGCGGGAAAGCCGCAAGGTGCTGGACTGGCTGAACAGCTACATGACCTGAACCATCCGGATGGCTCCCCGTCTCAGAGCTGATCCTGAAACCTCTCGATCAGCTTGGCCTTGAGGATCTTGCCCGTCGGCGCGGCGGGCAACTCATGCGCCACGATGATCCGGCTTGGCCGTTTGTAGGGGGCCAGTCGATCCTTCACGAAGGCCTTCAGATCGCTCTCTGTGATCGCGCAATCCGGCGCGACTTTGACAAAGGCCAGCACCTCTTCGTTGCCTTCCACCGCACGCCCCACCACGCCCGCCACGATAACCTCGGGATGGTCCGTCAGGGTCGCCTCGATCTCGACAGGATACACGTTAAAGCCTGAGCGGATGATCAACTCCTTGGAGCGTCCGACGATATACATCCGACCCTCGGCATCAAATCTCCCAAGATCGCCGGTCCGGAAAAATCCGTCTTCTGTCAGGGCCTTGGCGGTCTGCTCCGGGTCACGAAAATACCCTTTCATCACTTGTGGTCCACCAAGAAGGATTTCCCCAATCCCCTCGTCCGGCTCGGCCCCGGGCGCTTCCATGTCAATGCGGAACGCGCAGTTCAGCATCGGGCGGCCGACGCTGATGTCAGGGTCTCCAAAGGCGTTGTTGGTGGCACAGACCCCGGCCGCCCCTTCGGTCAAACCATAGCCGTTTTGCAGCGGCAGACCGTAAAAGGCCTCGGCCTCGCGCTTCCAGACCGGATCAAGCGGCGCACCGCCGGACGATACATAGCGCAGTAATCCCTTTTCATACCGGGGGATATTCTGCTCCTTGGCGTAGTGAAACAGATGCGCGTGCATCTGTGGCACCCCGGGTAGAAAGGTGACATCCGTATCCAGGGCCCGGAACATCCGCTCGACCGAGAACCGGGTTTCCATGCGCATGACGCCCTGCGCCTTGCACATCGCCAGAAAGGTCACGAACCCGTAGATATGCGACAGCGGCAAAGCGAGGAAACAAGTATCATCCGCCCGCATCCCCCGCACTTTTGCCGAGGCATGAGCCGCGTTGACAAGGTTGCCATGGGTGAGCATCGCCGCTTTCGGTGCCCCCGTCGTGCCCGACGTATAAAGCATCAGCGCCACTTGTTCCGCGGCGGCCTCGAACACGGGTTCCGGCGTGGCCCCGCCCCGCGGCATCAACCCGACCTGCCCAAAGCGTCCCTCCACGCACTCGGCACCGAAATGCGCGGCATGTGCGCGTGCCGCATCGGACACGTCAGTGCTGAACATCACGAGGCTTGGATCACTGTGATCAAAAATGCGCTGCAACTCGGCCTCCGTTAGGCGCGCGTTGATCACCACGGAAATCGCATCCAGACGGCTCGCCGCGAGAAAGAAGGCCGGCACGGAAATCGTGTTCTCGAACACGAGGACAACACGGTCGCCCGCCTTTACTCCCCTCGCACGCATCGCCGCCTCGGCGTCCTCCACAGCGCCCGTCAGATCCTGCCAGCTATAGGCAACATCCGCGTGGTCGATGATCGCCGTTGCCTCGGGTTTCACGGCAACCACTTCATCCAAGAAGTCATGAATTCGTCTTTGCATCGGACCTCCCTACCTCCCGGATGCGACGTGAACTGGAATACCTTGCGCCTTGGTAAATTTCAGTATGCGGAATTTAGTTCCGGCACGTCACGATCCCAGAATTCCCGTCACGCCCCCGGATCAAAGGCCGAAACCTGATCCAAATACAACGACTGCACCCAGTTGCAGAACAGCCTCACCTCGTCACGCGGCCCCTTGCGATCGTTCAGCACAAGGTAATGTGATCGCCGCTTGGGCAGCTTGTACTCGGTCGGCGCCACGAGGTCGCCGCGTTCAAGATAAGGCCGGGCAAAGCTCTCAAGCACCATTGTCACGCCGCGTCCTGCGCTGACGGTCTGCAAGGCCATCAGCGAGGAATCCGCCTTCAGCCAGTCGGTTGTCGGCTTCAGGTCCAACCCGTGCAATTCCGCCAACCGCCCCCAGTCGGTTTCCGACCCAATAATCTGCACCACCTCGGATGACGCGAGGTCTTCTATCGCAGGCGTCGGCCCAAATCTGGCAGCATAGTCCGCCCGACACACCGGAATCGCAGATTCGTGCCCCAGATGAAGGATACGCGCCTCGCCCCAGTTGCCCTGCCCAAACCGGATGTCCACATCCAGGCCCTCGTCGTCAAACCGATCGGTCCAGATTGAAGTCGTCATCTGAACGTGAATGTCCGGATGCGCTGCCTTGAACAAGGCCAGTTGCGGAGCAATCACAAGCGCCGCGCTGGAAATCGACGCGCGAACGCGCACCACCCGCTTGCGCTTGGCCCCGAACAACCCATTCGTCGCAAGGGCCATCTCCTCGAAAGACTTGCGAATTTCCTGTGCGTAGGCATGGCCGACATCGGTCAGGGCCACGCCCCTTGGCAACCGTTTGAAAAGCTGCGCGTTCAATCGGCTTTCAAGGTGTTTGATCTGCTGGCTCACCGCAGCAGGCGTCAGCCCAAGTTCATCTGCCGCCGACGAAAAACTGCTGTGACGAGCAGCTGCATCAAAGGCCCTGAGCCATGTCACGTGTGGGAGATCGGCCATTTATCATTAACCTCAGTTTAGTCTTAGGCGAAAAACACATTGTTTGATTTACACCTAACGCCCGTCCCATCTTCACGCAAGAACAGGAAGGGACCGCGCATGGCGCAGACGTACGACTTCATCATCGTCGGAGCCGGATCGGCAGGCTGTGTGCTCGCAGACCGCCTAACGGCAAGTGGACGGCATCAGGTGCTTTTGGTCGAAGCCGGAGGCAGCGACCGGCGCGCCTGGATCAAGGTGCCCGTAGGCTATGCCTACACCTTTGCCGACCCGGCGGTGAACTGGCGTTACACAACAGAAGCCGACCCCGGCCTTGATGGCCGAGAAGGATACTGGCCGCGCGGCAAGGTCATTGGCGGCTCAAGCTCGATCAATGCCATGGCCTATGTCCGCGGCCTGCCGCATGATTTCGACGACTGGGAGGCCGCCGGAGCAAAGGGATGGAACTGGGAAACCGTCAAGGCCCGCTTTGACGCACTGGAATGCAACCTTGAAAGCGGTGCGCAGAAGCAAACTGCGCAACGCGGCACTGGCCCCGTTGTGGTTTCTTCCCTTCAGGACCGCATGAACCCGTTCACGCGCCACTTCCTGTCTGCCGCAGAAGAGATGGGCTGGCCGGTCTCGCACAACATGAACGCCGCCCCCGACAACGCCGACGACAGCCAGTTTGGCGAAGGTCTGACCTATGTGCGCAGCACCGTGAAAGGTGGGCTGCGCTGGTCCGCCGCCGATGCCTTCCTGCGCCCGGCCCTGAAACGCCCCAACCTGACGGTCATACGCAAGGCCCAGGTGGAACGCGTCCTGTTGAACGGCAAGCGCGCCACCGGCATCCGCTACCGCCACAAAGGTCGCACTGAGGAGGCCCGGGCCGCCCGCGACGTGATCCTGAGCGCCGGTGCCGTGAACTCACCCCAGCTCTTGATGCTCTCCGGAATTGGCAACGAGGCAGACCTCAAGACCCACGGAATCGCGCTACACCACGCTCTGCCCGAAGTCGGCAAAGGCCTGCAGGATCACCTCGCGGTGTCCCACCTGTTCCGGGCCACCGAGGACACGCTGAACGCCAAGCTGGGCACCTTTCCCGGAAAAGCCGTCGCCGCCCTGCAATTCGCACTCGCAAGGCGCGGCCCGCTAAGTGTTCCGGTCAACCAATGCAGCGGCTTTGCCCGCACCCGGGGCGCAAACCGTGCCGACGTTCAGGTCTATTGCAACCCTGCATCCTACGGCACCCTGCCCAACGGCAAACCCTACATGGATCGCGACAATGGCTACCTGCTCTGCGTTCAGCCCTGCCGCCCGACAAGCCGTGGAGAAATCTCCCTGAGATCCGCCGATCCCACGGTCGCGCCCGTCATCAAACCGAACTCTCTGGCGACCGAAGAAGATCGCGCAACCGCCATCCGGGCCAGCCGCCTGTTGCAGGACCTAGCCATGACACCAGCCCTTCAGGCCGTCACCCGCGACCGTTGTGCACCGGACATCGTGGGGATGGATGACTATGCGCTGCTGGAAAACTTCCGCACGCGCGCCGGCACCGTATTTCACCCCACCTGCACCTGCCGCATGGGCGACGATCCAAACACATCCGTCGTCGACTCCCGCCTGCGGGTCCACGGGCTCTCCGGCCTGCGCGTGATCGACGCGTCGGCCTTTCCCAACATCACCTCCGGCAACACCAACGCACCAACCCTGATGCTTGCTGACAAGGCTGCGGACATGGTGCTGGAAGACACGCAAACACTGGCCCAGGCGGCCGAGTAACAGGATCTCCTCATGGAACTCAACAAATTCTACATTGATGGTGCTTGGGTTGCGCCCACTGACCCGCGCGCCTTTCCAATCATGAACCCGGCGACCAACACGCAGATCGGTACGGTTGCGCTTGGCAACGAGGCCGACGTCGACCGGGCCGTCGCCGCCGCCAGCCGCGCTTTCGAGAGTTTTTCGCAAACAACACGCGCAGAGCGGCTGTCACTTCTGCACCGACTGCGTGACCTTCTTGTGGCGCGTAACGACGACATGGCCGCCGCCATCAGCCAGGAGATGGGGGCACCGATCAGCATGGCGCGCGACGAACAGACCGCATGTGGCCCCGCCTATGCCGAGGATTTCGCCACCCTTCTTGCCGCGATGGAAGATCAGGAAGCCCTGCCAAACGGCGATATCCTGACCCGTGAACCCATTGGCGTATGCGGCCTGATCACCCCGTGGAATTGGCCGATCAACCAAATCGCGCAAAAGGTCCTTCCGGCCCTCGCCGTCGGGGCGACCTGTGTCCTCAAGCCCTCCGAATACACGCCCCTCTCTGCCGCGCTATTTGCCGAACTGGTGCACGAGGCAGGCTATCCCGCAGGTGTCTTCAACCTCGTTTTCGGAGATGGCCCGTCGGTCGGCACCGCCATGTCGCGCCACCCCGATATTGCCATGATGTCGTTCACCGGCTCGACCCGCGCAGGCACCCTCGTCTCGAAAGACAGCGCCGACACGATCAAGCGCGTCACCCTCGAACTGGGCGGCAAATCTCCCAACCTGCTGTTTGCTGATTGCGATCTCGAAGCCCGGGTCACCGCCTCGGTGCAGGCCTGTTTTCACAACACCGGACAATCCTGCAACGCCCCAACACGCCTTCTCGTGGAACGCAGTTGCTATGCCGCCGCTCTGGAGATTGCGGAACGTGCGGCAAAGGCGCAGGCGGTTGGCAATCCCGCGGAAGAAGGCCCCCACATCGGCCCGATGTTCGACCAGATGCAATACGACCGCGTTCAGGCCATGATCCAAATCGGCATCGATGAAGGCGCCCGTCTGCTCGCGGGGGGGCTTGGCAAACCCGAGGGGCTTGAACAGGGATGGTACGTGCGCCCGACCATCTTTGCCGACGTGCATAACCAGATGCGTATCGCACGCGAAGAGATTTTCGGCCCCGTACTGGTGATCATCCCCTTCGACACCGAAGAAGAGGCGATCGCGATTGCAAATGACACCGACTATGGCCTCTACGCCTATGTCCAGACAGGCAGCGCCTCACGCGCGGCACGGGTCGCCTCGCAACTTCGTGCCGGCGCAGTGGCAATCAACGGGCGCGGCACCACCTACGGCAGCCCTTTCGGGGGCTACAAACAATCCGGCAACGGACGTGAGGGCGGCAAGGCGGGTCTCGAAGAATACCTCGAGATCAAAGTCATGCCTTCGCTCACCTTCCTTCAGGAACAAGGGGTCTTCTCGGCCGCGTGATTTCGTCAAGAAACACCCCGACGCGTGGTGGCAATGGAGTTGGTCGCCATCCTACGCGCCGGGGGCTGGGGAGATTTCTGCGAAGAACTCGCAGCGGTCGGTAGCGACCGTGATCCGGTAATGCCACCTATGTGTGATCCCCGTGTGATTTACCCAACGCGCAGGGCGCAAACCGTGGAACCATGCCAAATTTAAAGGTTTTTTGCTTTTTCTTAAAAAGTGTTAATGAAGTTTGAGGGGATAGATTAAAGGGTAAGGCGGTCAGAGGATGCGACCTGTCGAATTGGTTGAAGTGATTTCTTCGCAAAGGCTTAAGAAAGCCCGCGCCCTCTTTCTCTATCTGGCCTGCACCTCGAATCAACCGCATCGCACCGACAAGATCATCGATCTGCTCTGGCGGGATTCGGCGGAAAAACAGGCAAACGCCTCGTTCCGGCAAACCGTGCGCCAGATTCGCCTGACACTGGAAAACGCGCCCGGCATCGCGATTGAAACCGGCGCGGGACAGGTCACATTGGCCTGGCCCGGCATATCGGATTTTCTGGGTGACCTGGCCCATGCCCTGTCGCCCAAGGAATGGTGCACGGAAAACGGCAACATCGTGCGTCTCTGCCTGGCCCAGATGGACACGCTCCTTGGCCTCAGCGGCTCTCTCGACAGTTGGCTCGTGATCCAGCGCAGCCGCTTTCTGACTGACCTGCGCGAGGCGCTGGACAAGACATTCTCGTCACGATCCGCGCGCAACGTCGCGGTGGAGGCCGCCGAATTCGCCCTCGAGATCGAGCCCTCCAACGAACAGGCCGTGCGCTTTCTGATGCAGCACTACTGGGAAAACCAGGCCCCCACCCGCGCCCTTGAATGCTACAACGCGCTGTATCGCTATCTTGGCGAGGAATACGATCACGAGCCCGATTCCGAGACACAGGCCCTTGTCGCGGCGATCAAGCTCGACCCCGAAAAGAAGGCCGATCTCACCTGGCAGCAGGACATCCGCCCGAAACTGACCGTCTCGGTTGCACCGGCCATAGACCCCGGCGCCAGCGATCAGGACAACAGCCTGCTCAAGGTGCTGGCCGCCGATCTTCGCCGCCGCCTCAGCCGCTTTCGCGAATGGCAGATCCTGGATGATCGCAACACCGCGTCGGCCTATCTCGCGCTGGACCTGCAACTCCTGCCCGTGGCCGGCACCCAGACCCTGCACGTCGAAGTCAGCCGCCCCGACCGTGGCGAACTGGTCTGGTCCGACGTGATCGCCGCGCCGCAGGTCGGCTGGGACGACAAGGTACATCCCGTCCTGATGAACATCGCCCGCGCCCTGTCTGTCGAGGTTGCGGGCCGCTCCGATGTCAGCCCCGCCGCCGACACCTATGACTACTGGCTGCGCTCGCAGGCGCTCTTGGATGCCTGGTCACCGGACACCGAGGCCGAAGCCCTGCAAATGCTCAGCAAGGTCACCGCCGAAGCCCCCAAGTTTGCCCCGGCCCATGCCGAACTGGCGGGCGCGCTGAATGTGCGCCACATCCTGTTGCCCGGCACCTACCAGACCGAAGACGTCAAGCAGATGGCGCTGCACCACGCCATCGAGGCCGTGACGATCGACCCGCTGGATACACGGGCCCACAGGGTTCTGGCATGGTGCTACTGTCACCGGGGCGAGTTCGAGCTGACCGAGTTCCACTTTGAACAGGCCCTCAACCTCAATCAGGACAACACCCTGACCATGGCCTCCACCGCGCTTGGCTTTGCCTTTACCCACCGCCTCGACCGCGCGGCCGAACTGGCGCGCCGCACGCGGGATCAAAGGGAAGGCATGGAACCTTTCTACAAGATCTACCTTGCCGCCACCGATTACCTGTGCGGGGATTTCGCCCTGACCGAACGCAACTGTTCCGAAGGCCGCGGCCTGATGACCACGGTGGGCGGCTGGCACACCGCCTCGCTCTGGCAACTTGGCGAACACGACGCCGCCGCGGAACGGCTTGAGGCCTACCAGCAGGAAATCGCCCCCATGTGGAAAGGCGACGAAAGCTTTGGAAAACAATCTCTTATTGACTGGTTCGTCTCGGTCTTTCCATTCCGCGACGAAGCCGTGCGCGACGACCTCCGAGGGGTATTACAGGCCGTCGCGACACATGCTGCCTAGCGGCACATATTGGTGCCGTAGATCCCGACAGCGCGGTGGAACGCGCGCTCAGGCGTGTCGAGAATCTGGTTAAAGGCATCGTCCGCGTCGGGCGCGCCATCAATGTGGTGATAGGTGTTTTCGTTGATCCACGTCTCGGCATGGCCCAGCAGCGCCGGAAGATGCGTGCACTCCCAACCTGCCACCTGCGAGCCATCGAAATCCCGCAGCAGCTTTTCAACCTTGTCGCGTAGATGCGACAGCATCAGGTACTCGTCAAGATCATAGCTCAGCGGCGGCTGGTAATGCGGGTCCATCTGCTTGGCCGCGCTCTGCCCCTCCGCAAGGGTGCCATCCGACGGCACCACGAGGATACGCACGTTCTTGTCGGCGGCATTCTCGACGGCCGCACGGGTTTCGAACTCGATCCGCACCTGCGTTTCGGCAAGAAGGGCGGCGCGGTCACCGTCGTCCAGCTTGCCGTCCTTGGGCCGCTCAAGCACCGTCATCGCGTATTTCACGACGCTTTCGTAATTTGCCTTCTGCGCCTCGGACGGGGACGGGTTTTCCGACATGTGCACCATCAGCCGCCCGATGGCTTCCACGTTCAGCGGCCCAGACCCCACCACCTTGGCCAGCGCCGGATCGGCGGCAAGCGTTGCCATCACGGTGCCCTCGGGAGACAGGCTGTCGGCCATGGCGACAATCACGCCCACGCCGTTTTCGTCAAAAGTGATCATGTTCTGTTCATCGCCAAGATCGGCTCCGACGATGATGTATTTTCCACCCTTCATGGTCATTTCCTTTATTTTGAATTTATCAGGTCCAACATTGTTTTTGGCGCGTGCAACTGCCCCAACAGTGCATCCCTCTGCGCCTTGTTTTCCGGGTGCAGTTTCACCCGTGCCATCGCCGCTTCCAGCGATCCCCGAAGCAGGCAACTTCCCAGTGGGCCAAACCCGCCGCGCGCGCCCTGCAACAGCCCCTCGACCATCAGCACCTCGTAAAGCGGCGCATTGGCCAGCACCGCCGGATCAATCGCCCGATCCGTGCCAAAGCGGGTTTCGAATGCCGCGCAGAGGTCTGCTGCCGTCATCGGCGCCGACACATCCGACACGGTCCAGTTTGCCCGCAGATCGGCGAACCACGGGTCGGCGATGCACAGCGGATGGGTCTCGGCGGCGGTGTTGAAATCAAGCAGGCTGATATGGCTGCCATTCACGTTGAACGTCTGGGCAAAACTGGGCGAAATGCCGGTCGTCGGCAGCGCCTTGCCGTGCTGGAACGCGTCACTGGAAAAGAAGAAGTCCCAACTGATATCCCATTCCCTCTCGGCCAGAGATGGAGCAAAACTGGTCGACATCAGGTCTTTCAGGGCACGCCCGCGAATATTGCCACGGCGCAGACGATAGGCATCCAGCGGCAGACAGTGGAACGCCCGGAAAATCGCGTGCAAAAGCGTCACCTCGTCCACCTGATGCAACGCATCCAGCGGGGCATTCATCACACCCGGCAGCACGAAGCGCGGCAACAGGTCTTCGCGAATGATGTCGTGCCAGACCAGCACGCAATGCACCCGCGCGATGTTATAGGCATCCTCCCACGCCACACCGGCTGCGTTCAGGCGATCCATCGTGCGGTTGTGAAACTGCATCCACGCCACCGTCAGCTCATGTAGCATCAGCGTGTCGCGATTGCGCGGATCATACAGCGCCCGCACCGCCATACCGCCCGCCGTCGCGGTCTTGGCAATCCGCGATCCGCGTTCCAGATGGAATTTTCCGGTCGCCTGATCAAAGACGTGGTTCATCAGGTCCGGCCCCGTGCCATAGACCGTCTCAAGCGTCAGCGGGTTTTCGATCAGGTTATAGCGAACCGGCGAAACGCCCTCTGCCTGCTGACGCTCGGCAATGGCCTGCGGCATCGGCGTCTGGAGGTTGTTGGTCGCACCCTGCTGGGTCTTTGCGGAATAGACAACCTGATCCAGCGGCGTGCTGTGTCCCATGTCATGGCCCACCAGCTGCGCCAGATAGGTATAGCCGGACGGGATCTGCGCCACCTCGCGCTGGCACAACACCCGCCAGTCCGCGCTGCCGGCCAGATGCGCAATCGCCGGGCGGCTTGGCACCGGGCTACCGGCCCCATCGGTTGGAGCGGAGATCACCGATTTCTTCTGAAACTGCGCCTTGGATACGGGGCAACACCCCACGGGCGCGCGCGCCGCCTCCGGGGCGTCGTCTGCGTCGCGATAGAAGGGGAAGCCGTCACTGGTCATGATCTTTTGTCCTTTCACTTTGCAATGCACTACAGGCAGATCGGCGTAGAAATGATAGTGAACACCACCAAGCCAGCACTCGAGCACATCGACATCCACATCCGGCACAGGGGCCGGATAATCGCGGGGGCCATCATGCGGCAAAAGCCCGACCGCCCTGTCCCCAACGCGGCGCGTCTCGGCAAGACGACGCGCCATAACCTCGTCCGACGCCACCGCCCCACTCTCATAGGCGCGTTGATCCACAACCCGCATTTCCATCAAAAGCGTTTCACGAAGCGCCTTGCGCGCCGCTGCAACCGGATCAACCGCTGTTCCATAGCCCACAACAGGTGCCTCGTCGGGCGCTCCGAAACTGGCCGCGATCATGACGGTCTCACCCGCCACCGATGGCAACCGCCAAAGCCGGCTTTGCCGGACGATCTCTGCACCCTCGCGCAGATCACGCAGCCAGCCATCCAGTCCAACCGCCGCCATCCACGCCGCATCCACCCGACAGGCCGAAACCTCGGATTGCCACCACTCACGAATACGCTTGCGTTCCACCGCTTCCATCAGCGCACGATGCGCCGTCGCAGCCCGATCCGTCCCAGCGGCCAACCCATCCGCCTCCGCTGCAAACGCGACGACCGGCCCCGCAGACAAATACGCAGCCTCGGCAGTCTCACCCAACAGACGCGACACCGCACCCTTCGCCGTTTCCGCAGCCCCGCTCACGCTCTGACCATCGGTGGTCAGCGCCTGATAAACGCAGAATCCGGGGGCAAAAATCTGTTGTCGCCTGTCGTGTCGCGCCCAAGTCTCCCGCAGGACACGCACCTGGGCATCCGGCCAATGCACGTCTGAATTCCAATCTGCAAATACCCAATCGGGCTGTCGTTGCCGCAGCTTAGCCCGTTTCGGAAAAATTCGCCTAAGCAAATCCTCCGACATGTGCAGATCGCGGATCGGGGCGAGATCGGTGTCGAAAGATAAAGCGTCAGTCATGGACCCAGAACCCGAATGATTTGAATTTGCTGTGAAGCCACCAGCGCGACGATGGCGTTTCGGCGGTATAGTTGCGGCTGCCCGCCTGGCTCATGACCGGGCGCAGAACTTCCGAACCATGACGCGCCGCGTTCAGATGGCCGTGTTCCGGCACCACCGCCGCTATATGGCCAGAACGGCTCTCGTCCTTGCGCTTGGCAACGATGATGCCAACACCGCCGGCATTGGCCGCGTCCTGAAGATCGGTTGCGGAAAACACCCGCCGCCAACCAAAGGCGCCGCCATAGGTTTCAAACCAGTCGTGCAGGGAATTCGCGTTCAACTCGCGCACGGTGTTGGCATAAAGAACCTGCGGCGTGTCCCCGGCGGCAATCGTGGCAAGGGCGTTCTCGCGCCACCACACGCGCGGCAGGTAAACACCCATCCGCGCGCAATAGTCATGCGCATAGATGTTGCAGTAGGTGGCAGAAGACTTGGGTTGATACCGCAGATGCGTGCCGCGCCCGGGATCAAGGTAACGGATGATCGCGATGATCTGCGCCGGATCCGCCGCGCTGCGTTCGGGCATGGTGTTTTCATCCAGCGGCCGCGCCCTGCCGAAATCCTGTGTCCTGAGGTTCCCTTTGGGCGCAAGGTTACAGGCTGGCATGCCTGCCGGAACCGGCACATCGGCCACCGGCGTGCCCGTGGCCTCGGTCAGGTAACCGGAATGCAGGTAGCCCTCGACGTCACCGCCAGCCAGAAACGCACGCACATGCCACCAGATCGCATCATCCGGGTGCGCGCCCAGCTTGGCCACCGACGTCCCCGCCGGGAGAACGGCCCGCACCTCGGCAGGTTTGATCCCCGCCCGAAGGTTCAGCATCGACGCCTCGTCGGGGTTCACGATCCAATCGGCCAACTCTCAGCCCTCCACTCAGAAACATTAAGAATGTCCTAAGCGTCGGGTGTGATCCCCGTGTGATTTCGAGCTCACACAAGCTGGCACAACATGGTTTTATGAAGCAATATCAAATATGTAGAGCCAAATTCAGAAATCACACATCCCAGGCCACAGGCATTGTCAGCGGCCCGCGAAAGGCCCAGCCCCCAAAGCTGGTTTCCCCCTCAAGCCGCAGCCCTTTCAGCTGTTCAAAGATCAGCGGCAAAGCCACTTCCGAAATCAAAACCCGCGCCACCCAGGCCCCGGCACAGAAATGGGGCCCCGCCCCAAGCGAGATCGACGCCGAGAAATCCTGTGTCACGTCAAAGACTTCGGGCCGGTCAAACACCTCTTCATCACGGTTGCCCGACCCAAACATCAGGAACACGCGGTCTTCTGGCTCGAACGTCACACCGTGCAACTCGTACCTCTGCGCCACGCGGCGCGGCGACATGCCGACCGGAGCAATCCAGCGCGTATATTCTTCAAAGGCATTGCTCCACGGCACCGCGCCGCTCCTGAGCAGGACCAGTTGGTCCGGATGGGTCAACAGCGCCCAGATCACCCCGGAAATCACATCCCTGACCTCGTTCTGCCCACCGGAAATTGCAAGCTTCACGTTGGCATAAACCTGTTCCTGCGACATGCCGCCCTGCAGGTGAACCGATAGCAAAGACGTATCCGGCGCGGCCTGCAACACCGGTGTCATCTCGTCGATATAACGTTCGATCGCCGCCGTGCAGTCATGGCAATTCGCCTCCACCGCCGGATCCCCCGCATAGTTGGCACAACCGTCGATCATACCCTGGCTGACCCGATCCATCTCCTGCCAGGTGATATTGGTCAGCCCGGTCACGATCTTCAGCGCCTCACCGGAAATCCGGCGGGCGATGTCGCGGGCCATGTCGGCGCGACCAAGGGGGCGCATGTCGTCCAGCACCTCCCGAGTCATCTCTTCAAACTTCTGCCGCCAGACGTTCTTGGCTGTGCGCGGTGACACCGTCGGGAAAATCGCCTTGCGTTCCGTCATATGCGGCGCGCCGTCCTTGCGCATCAGGTTTTGCCCCATCAGCTGGGTCATCAACCCGTCCGGCTGATCCGACGAGAACACGTCGATTTTCTTTTCGTTGTCGAAAATGTCGTTGCGCCGCGTGATCAGCGTCGCCCCAAGCTGCGGAACAAAACACACCGGAAAGGCGGCCCGCATCTTCTTGAGATCGGGATAGGGATCCTCCCAAAACGCCTTGGGATCAATTTCGTAAACCGGAGCGTTGGACATGAAAACCTCCCGACAATCGTTTCACGACTCATGTGTTGACATGACAACTCAATATTTGTTGTCATGTCAACACATGCACGATACCACTGTGAAAAACCCAAGGGCACGCAATGGCTGACAACTCCCAAGACCTTCCGGATTCCATGTTCCTGGTTGGGGTTCCCAACGACGATGGCAGCGTTGCCTCCGAGACCCTCGGCTTTTCCCGCACCCCGACTGTTCTTCTCAATTTTGCCGCCAACCGCTTCACCCGTAGCGCGGCGCGCGTCTATCAGGATCGTTTCGGAATCGGCGCGATGGACTGGCGCATGCTGGTCATGCTGACCCGCGTCCCCGGAAGCAGCGTGGCGACCGCCAGCAAGACCATCGGCATCGACAAGGCCGCCGTCAGCCGCAGCCTGCGCCGCCTAGAAGGCGCAGGTCTGGCCGAAGCCAAAAGCGATCACCCTGATCCGCGACGCAAGGACTGGAACCTGACACCAAAGGGCAAGGCCCTGCACGACGACATGCTGGCGCTCGCCCTCAGCCGCCAGAAAAAACTCCTCGCGGGTTTCTCCCCGCAGGACGTCGAGCAGTTCAACGACTACCTGCGCCGTTTCCTCGCAAATTTGGACGACCTGAACGACAGCGAAACCTGAGGTAATCGTCCTTGCTAGATATAACCGGAATAGGGAACCCGCTGCACGGTTGAGGCCACCATTGTCGATAGTGTGGTCAGGTCAAACACGGGGCGTTCCAGGGCAGCCTGAATGCGGTGCGCATAGGGGGGCAGGTCGGTGCATTCCAGAACGATGGCTCCAATCTCCGGCGCACGGGCGACAAGTGCTTTGCCGGCTGCAATCACTTCATCTGCAACTTTGGCAAGGTCCATGTCATCGCGCTCGTTGCGGAGAATGACCGTGGCGAACTCGCTGGTCTCTTCAAGCCCCTGGATTTCCACGGGAACACCTCCCGCCCCGGCGTTGTTCAAATGCGCCTTGGTCAGTGAAGGGGCAGAGGCCGTAAGGATGCCAACTGGTGCGGCGGTCATCACGTGGGCCATTTGCACCTGCACGAGGGACGATACGAAAACGGGGACTTCGACGGCTGCTGCAATATCGTTCTGATAAAGCGCCAGAAATCCGCATGATCCCGTGATCGCCCGCACGCCCGAGGCCTCAAGACGTTTGGCGGCCTTGATGATCTGGTCCTTCATCGCGCCGTTCGGATTGCTGAGCAATTCCGGCACCGTGATCCCGTCAAGTATTTCGTACGACAAGGTGAAGGGCAGACTTGACGGGTTCTTGATATGACCGGGTGGTTTGGGGAAATAGCTTTCCAATGACAGCACGCCGATAGAGACGCCGCAGATGTTTTTTCCGCCGGATTGAAGCATTGTTTAGAACCTGGTTGGAGAATAGATGTTCATGTCGATATTGGGACGCGCGCCCGAAACCAGTTCGGCCACCAACTGCCCTGTTTTCGGGGCCTGCATCAGCCCATAGTGGCTGTGGCCGAAGGCCGTTATCAGGTTCGGGAACCCAGGAATTTCGCCAATCGCGGGCAGGCTGTCTGGAAAGCTTGGGCGCTGGCCCGACCATGTGGTCCGTGCCTCGGTTTTCAGCTTGGGGGAAATGCGTTTGGCCAGTTCGATCAGGCCCGTGATGCGCTTTTCGTTGATTGGTGCGTCAAGCCCCGCGAATTCGGCAGTGCCCGCAGCGCGGACTCCGTCTTCCATCGAGGAGGCCACAAATTTATTGTCCGCATCCAGCACCGAGTTGTTCAGCTTGATGCCGGGCTCGGTAAAGGTGACATGATAACCGCGTTCTGCCTCAAGCGGTAAGCGAATGCCCAGTGGCTTGAGTATCTTCGCGGACCAAGCCCCCATGGATAGCACCAGTTTGGGGGTGTTAAATTCGCCCGCGTCGGTGCGGTAAATCCACTGGTCTCCATTCGGCGCGATACTGTGCAGCGTTTCTCGACGGATTTCACCACCCATGGTCTGGAATTTCTCGGCCAGAACCGCGCCAATCCGCCCTGGCGAGCGGGCCCGCGCCTGGCCCTTGATGATCACAGCGGATTTGAAATCGGGTGACAAGTCGGGTTCTATCTCCAGCAACTCTCCACCGGACACGCAATCCAGTTCGGCTCCTGCAGCCAAGCGAATGCGATTGTCGAGGGTGTCCAGACTGGCTGCATTCGGGTCGCGGTAGGCGTGAACATAGTAGCTATCTTCCACCAAGTCCTCGGCCCCGGTGCCGCGCAGATGGTTTCGAAAGCCGGTGACACAATCCCTGTTCAGCGTCTCCATGCCAGCCGAAATCTCACGGACCCTGTGTTCCCGACTGTTGGCGAGAAACCTGAGTCCCCAAGTGGCGACCCAGGGAAGATAACTGACGGGGACAGAAACCGGACCCAGCGGGTCCAGCATCCAGCCAGGCACCTTTTTCCAGGTGCCCGGCATGGATTGGGGAATGATCGACCACGGGGAGATTACGCCCGCATTGCCAAGAGAGGTGGCTTGGCCCGGTGCGTCGCGGTCGATCAATGTGACCTGATGGCCACGTTCCAGCAGGGACAGCGCAGAGCAGATGCCAACAATGCCAGCCCCTAGTACTGTGACTTGTGTAGTCATGGTTACGCCGCCGCTTCCCGGTTACGCCGCGCGATCAGCTGACTTATGATCGCGGGTGATGCCACGATCAGCGCCACCAGATCGGCTTGCAATGTGGGCGCGATAAAGATCAGCCCTGCAAGCGCCATCAGCCAGCGATACACCGTGCCCATGGGGGCCAGCCAATAGCCAACCACTGCGGCCGAAAGGGCGACAACCCCCAGGATGCAGCTTGCGGCGGTATAGGTGAACTCCCACAGATCGAATCCGGTGGAGGAAACGAACAGGAGAACCGGCGCGTAGACAAAGGCCATCGGCGCAACCACTTTGCCCAAGCCCAGCGTAAAGGCCGATATGCCGGTTCTGAAGGGGTTGGAATTGGCAATCGCCGCTGCCGCATAGGCCGAGGTACAAACGGGAGGTGTGATTTCGGCTACGACACCGTAGTAGAGAACGAACAGGTGGCTTGCGATCGGAGGAACACCCAACTGGGCAAGCGCAGGCTGCGCCACGGACACCAGCATGATGTAAAGTGCCGTGGTCGGGATGCCCGCGCCCATCAGGATACAGGCCAGAGCGATGAAGACGAGGGAGATAAACAGGGTCAGATCTTCGACCGAGAACAGTTCAAAGCCGCCAAAGCTGAACAACCCGTGCAGATCCGCGCCAAGAGAGCCCGCGCCTTGGGTGACCATGAAACCGATGCGAAAGCCGATCCCGGTGGTGTTGATCACTCCCACGACGATGCCCACAGCAGCCGAGGCCGCGCCCACGGCCAGCGCGTACTTCACGCCAGTCTCAAACGTCTCGGCCATCTGCGGAAGGTTGATACGTTTCTGTGGGTTGAGGGTGGCCAATGCGGAGCAGGCGATAAGAAGGGCGGACATCGGCAAATCGAACCCGCCATTGGAGTATTTCCATATGACAAACGCGATGAAGGCCGCCGGGTAGACCAGCGTCATGGGATTTTTGTACCGCGCCATGCCCGCGACGATCGCGACCGAGATACCGCAGAACGCCGACATGAACGGCGTGTAGCCCGAAAACAGCACGACCAGGAGGGCAATCAACGGCAGCATATTCGCCCAACCATCGGCCCAGACTTCCTTGAACTTGGGGAGCATGTCTTTGCTCAAGCCCTTCAGGTCGAGCTTGCGCGCCATCAGGTGCACCACGGCAAAAACGCCGGTGTAGTGCAGGATGGCCGGAAAGATCGCTGCAATTACGATGGTGGTGTACGAGACCTCGAGGAACTCGGCCATGATAAAGGCAGCGGCGCCCATGATCGGCGGCGTGATCTGGCCGCCAGCGGAGGACGCGGCCTCAACCCCGCCCGCGAAATGGCCGGGATAGCCAAGGCGACGCATGTTCGGAATTGTCAGCGCACCGGTTGAAACGGTGTTTGCCACCGAAGAGCCCGAAATCGTGCCGAAGAAGGCCGACGATACCACAGACACTTTCGCGGGCCCGCCCGTATAACGGCCTGCCAGAATGGTAGCGTTGTCGATGAACAGCTGTCCCAGACCCGTACGCTGGGCGATCACGCCAAACAGGACGAAATGGAATACGATGGTGGAAACGACCCACAGGGTCACGCCGTAGATGCCTTCCTGCGGAAAATACATCGACGAAACAAAGGTGCGGAACTTCACGCCTGGGTGCTGAAGGATGCCGGGGAAGATCGGGCCGAACAGGGCGTAGCACATGAACACGCAGATGATCAGTGGCAGAACCCAACCCAGCGTACGTCGCGCGATATCCAGAACCAGCACAATGATGATGCAGCCAAAGACCATGTCATAGGTATTGGGGTTGCCCATGCGGAACGTCTGTTCCTCGATCCCCAGCCAAGGAACACCATGCCATGCAAACCCGAGGTAAAGCGCCGCCGATACACCAAGGACCATCAGCAACCAGTCCAGGTGTGGGATGCCTCCCAGGTGCAGCGCCCCGGTTTTCAGATCGAAAGACGTTTTCGTTTTCGCGAGGGGGAAGAACGCATAAATCAGGATGAAGAGCCCGGCCAGGTGCCAACCCATGTGCCAATGATCGGGCGGCAGGGCGAAACCGGCCGTCAGATAGTGATAAATGGCGAATGCCAGCGCCACCCCGCGCAGCAGCAACCCGGTTTTCTGACCAACTGAGCGGGTCGCGGCGCCTTCATCGTATTTTTCTTCAATGGCGGCCAGCTCTTCGGCTGAAAGCTCATGGGTATTGTCGGCCATCGTGTCCCCCAGGGTACCTTTTTGTTTTTCTCGGAATCTGGGCGGCAGAATTGTCGTTCCACCGCCCGTCTAAATTTCTTGGAAACTCTGGTCGCCTTAGTCGATCATACCGATTTCACGGTAGAAACGCTCGGCACCTGCGTGCAGCGGCACGCCCAGTGCTTCGACGCCGTCCAGCGAAGATTCAACGGTGATCTGCTTGCCCTTGGCGTGGCCATTGTCCAGCAGCTTGCGGGTGTTGGAGTTCCACAGCGCCTTGGTGATGCCGTAGATCAGTTCTTCGTCTTGCTCAGCCGAGACAACCAGCATCGCGGACACCGCAGGGGTGTTCACGTCATAATCAACGCCTTCATAAACGCCCGCCGGGATTTTCGACGGGATGTAGGCCGGAATGATTTCGTTGATCTTGGCCAGGTCTGCCTCGGTGAAAGAGTGCAGGTCCATGCCCTTGGTCGAGGCCAGTTGAACCATCGCCGCAACGGGCCAGCCCGCCGCGTAGAAGTAGCCATCCAGTTGGCCGTCAGCCAGACGTTCGGCCGATTGCGAGTTGTTCAGTTCGGCTTCGTCCATGTTGTCGCGGTTCACACCCCATGCTTCCAGCATCTGAAGCACGGCAACTTGGGTGCCGGAACCGGCTTGCGCGATACCGACACGCTTGCCTTCGAGGTCGCCGAGGTCATTGATCGAGCCGCCCTTTGGCAGAACGAGGTGCAGGTCTTCCGGGAAGAGGTTGGCAATGATGCGCAGGTTCGGGTGCGGTTTGCCTTTGAACTTGCCTTCGCCCAGATACATGGACCGGGTCACGTCAGCCGCAGCCAGGCCAGCCTCGAGTTCGCCGTTCTGAACGGCCGCATTGTTGAAAACGGATGCGGTGGTGGACTGCGCAATCGCGATCAGGCCGGGCACGCCACACTGGCCACCCTTGTCACAGGGACGCGCACCGGGAGGGGCAGAGATGCCGTTGGCGATGGTACCGCCAATCGGGAAGTAGGTGCCGCCTGCACCGCCGGTGCCGATGCGGAAAAAGGTCGGGCTCTGTGCCGCCGCAAGCGACGCGCTCAGCAGCGTGGCAATCGCTGCAACGGCCATTTTCTTGGTGAAACTCATTCTCTCATTTCCTTCCTGCGAGTTTGTAACGTAGCGGCCGTCTCTCAACGGTCGCTCGTGATTTTTGATGAAAGCAGTTTGGGGAGAGTTGAAAGATAAAATCAAATTTGAAATATTATGGTTTATATAAATACTTTTTATATGGATTTGCGATGAACCTGCAGCAACTTGCCGTCTTTCGAGAAGTCATGAAAACCGGATCGGTCAGCGCCGCAGCCCGCAACCTGCACCGAACACAGCCCGCAATCAGCGCCTCACTCAAGGCGCTTGAAAACCACCTCGGGGTTGAACTATTTCACCGTGAAGGCCGCCGCCTGATCCCTGTTCCCGAAGCGCACTATCTCCTTACGGAAGCAACAGAAATTCTGGATCGGATGCACACGACCGAAGCCAACTTGCGTGACTTGCGCAACCGGACACGAGGCACCCTCAGGATTGCGGCGATGCCGGGTACGTCGGCCTATCTCCTTCCCGACTTTCTAAGCCGTTTCATTGCGGATCGAGGCGACGTACATGTCACGATGGCAACCCGCAGTTCCCCGCAAATCATGAGCCTTGTTGCTGCACAAAGTTTCGACGTCGGCTTTTGCGATATTGCCGTCGACAGCACACGTCGTGATCTTTTTGAGGCAGAACACATACGCTGTGACTGTCTTTTAGCTGTTCCAGAAACCCACCGACTCGCCGGCCGCGACAGCATTCATGCCGCCGAACTCGATGGCGAGATGATGGGCTCTCTGCAAACCGGCCACCAAGTATACGAAGCGACAGAACGCGCCTTCCTGACAGCAAGAGCAACTTTCAACGTTCGTGTTCAGGCACAGTTCTTTTTTCCCTTGTTCCATTTCATCGAAACCGGTCGCATCTGCGCCCTCGTCGATGCTATGAGCGCCGAAAGCTACAAGCGAATGCACGGAGATCGCGGACGTATTCATTTTGCCCGCTTCGAGCCCAAAGTGCCCTTCGGTTACTCCATCGTCACGTCCAGCCAGCGCCCTCCATCTATTCTGGGGCAGGAGTTCCTCTCACAGTGGACCTCCTTCGTTCACGAAGTCGTTTCACCTGCGGGCACGATCTAAAGCCCACATTGCAACCCAAATTTCTGACGAAAAAACAGGAAACCTTCCGGTCTAGTAAAACGCCCCTTGCGCGATGTTATATTATAACGTACACCACTTCCCGATCAGAATTCCGGCCCTCTTTGCGCCCACGTCCCCTCGGCGCCAAAGACGGTATCCACTCCAAGGAGGCACCATTGGACTCCCGAATGCCCGTCACCCTGCTCACCGGCTTTCTCGGCGCAGGCAAGACAACCCTTTTGAACGCGATCCTGTCCGACGCTTCGGCAGGCCGTATCGCCGTGATCGTGAACGAGTTCGGCGAGGCCGGGCTGGATCACGACCTCATGGAAACCTCGACAGACGACGTGGTGCTGATGCAATCGGGCTGCCTGTGCTGCACGGTGCGCGGTGAACTTGCCGACACCGTCTCCGACCTGTTCCGCCGTCGCGAAAACGGTGACTTCGATTTCGACAGGATCGTGATCGAAACCACGGGCCTCGCCGATCCGGGACCGATCCTGCAAACCCTTCTCGTCGAACGCTACCTTGCCCAGCGCACGCGCATGGAGGGGATCGTCACCGTGGTCGATGCCGCCAACGGCCCACAGACTCTGGATGACCAGTTTGAAGCCGTGTCGCAGGTCGCGATGGCCGACCTTCTGGTGCTGAGCAAGGCCGATCTCGTGGCCCCGGAACAGACAATGATGCTCGAGGAACGGCTGCGTGGCCTGAATGCGACCGCCCGCATTGTACATTCCGTCAAGGGCGCGGGCCTCAGCGGCAAACTCTGGGGCCTGAGCGGCATGCGCAAGGGCGCGGTGCCCGCCGACGTGATGACATGGACCACCGGGCGCAAGCCAGCCGTCGATCCCCTGGCCAACCTTTCGGGCTTCGCCGCCCCTGCCCCGGTACAGGCAACGCTTTCGAACCACGATGCCCGCATTGAATCGGCCTCGATCATCCTCGACGATCCAATCAGCAGCGAGGTGTTCGACAACTGGCTGAACACGCTGGTCATGCTGCGCGGCACCGATCTCCTGCGCGTCAAGGGCATCGTGTTCCTCGAAGACATCGAGACCCCCTTTGTCTTCCACGGCGTCCAGAACATCTTTGATCCGCCGCTGCCTGTGAAAAACTGGCCCCATGACGACACCCGTTCCCGCATCGTGGTGATCGCCCGCGACCTCTCGCAATTCGAACTTCAGCGCAGCTTCGACATGCTGCGCGGCGCAAGCCCGTCACGCGAACAGGACCAATAACATGAAAGACGCATCGCACGCCGATCCCCGCCTGCCCGTCACCGTCCTCTCGGGCTTTCTCGGCGCAGGCAAGACCACCCTCCTGAACCGCGTTCTGAACAACCGCGATGGCCGCCGCGTGGCCGTCATCGTGAACGACATGTCCGAGGTCAACATCGACGCCGATCTGGTGCGCGAAGGCACCGAACTCTCCCGCTCGGAAGAAACCCTTGTCGAAATGTCGAACGGCTGCATCTGCTGCACCCTGCGCGATGACCTCCTGAAAGAGGTGCGCCACCTCTCCGAGGAAGGCCGCTTTGACTATCTGCTGATCGAATCCACCGGAATTTCGGAACCCCTGCCCGTCGCTGCCACCTTTGATTTCCGCGATGAGAACGGTCAAAGCCTCTCGGACGTCGCCCGCCTCGACACGATGGTCACTGTCGTCGACGCGGTGAACCTGCTTCAGGACTTCTCAAGCCACGACTTCCTCAATGACCGCGGGGAATCCCTTGGCGAGGAAGACAACCGCAGCCTTGTCAGCCTGCTCACCGAACAGATCGAATTCGCTGACGTGGTGATCCTCAACAAGGTGGACGATGCCGGCCCCGAACGCACCGATCACGCGCGCAAGATCATCCGCGCCCTGAACGGCGATGCCAGGATCATCGAAACCAACCACTCCGATGTGCCGGCAGACTCTATTCTCGACACCGGGCTGTTTGATTTCGACACGGCACATGAACATCCGATGTGGGCCAAGGAACTCTATGGGTTCGCAAACCACACCCCCGAAGACGAAGAATACGGCATCACCTCGTTTGCCTACCACGCCCGCGCGCCCTTTGATCCAGCCAAGCTCTATGCGGCCCTGAACGGCGACCTGCCCGGCGTCATCCGAGCCAAGGGCCACTTCTGGATCGCCACCCGCCCGGAATGGGCCGCAGAATTCAGCCTCGCCGGCGCGCTGTCTTCGATTGCGCCGCTTGGTCTTTGGTGGGCCTCCCTTCCCGAGGATCGCCTGCCAACACATCCGCAGGCGCAGGCCGAAATCGCCAGCAACTGGGTCGAACCCTGGGGCGACCGCCGTCAGGAGATCGTGTTTATCGGAACCGGCATGGACCGCGAAGATATCTGCGCCCGCCTGAACGCCGCCCTTGTGGATGCAGAGGCATTCACACCGGACCTCTGGGCCGACATGGACGATCCGTTCCCGCGTTGGGGCCGCCGCTGATGCACGACAGCACGGTTCACACGCTGATGCAGGGCACCCCAGTGGGTGTCCAGCAAGTGGACGACGTCGAAGGACTTTCGGCCATCCACCGCCCCGGCAACGCGGCGGTGGTCTGGCATCGTCATCCTTTGAAATCGTTCCAGAACTGGATCGAAACCCTGCCGCCGGAAAACCTGCCCAGCGCACGGATCATCCTGCGGCCGGACGGCGTGCGTGACGCAGTCACGCACCTTTGCGACAGGGCGGGCACGCCCGACTGTGCCAACCGAACTCGGCTGATCGACGACATCGCCGCCCTTTCAGACATCTTTGCCAGCACGATGCGCGCGCGCTGGCTGCGTCTGCGCCTTGATCTGGTCACCACCAACGCCTGCCGCAAGTTCCACGTCGATGCCGTGCAGGCTCGGCTGGTCTGCACCTATCGTGGGACGGGAACGCAATATGGAACAGGCCAGACCGGCTCCGACCCAGACCGCGTCTTCACGGTTCCGGCCAGTTCCCCGATCATTCTGCGCGGCACCCGCTGGCCCGAACACCCTGCCAGCGGCCTGTTGCACCGCTCGCCCCCCATTGAAGGGACGGGCGAAACACGGCTGCTGCTGGTGCTCGACCCTGTTGACGAGCCGGAAGACGAAATCTGATCCAATCCTGCGCAGACCGGTGCGAGACGCGGCCCCCATCCACAGTTCCGCCGCCCTTGCCTTACAGCCGGACAAGCGCCACGATGCGCTCGAACAGGCATTTGCAACCAGGGCCGCGCGAAACATGAAGCAGTCAACACTCTACGTCCGGAATGCCGGATTCGGAGACATGCTCAAACAGGTGAACTCCTTTTTTCATCTTGCAGATGCGTTTGGTTTCGATCCCAGAGTTTTCATCCCGGAGAACAACCAACGCAACAGCCTCGGAAACCACGACTTCTTTCATCAGCTCGGTTTCAAAAGCATCATGGCTCCAAAGCCTGCTATCGCGCGCAAGAAGGCGACAAGCTTGGCGATGATCGCTTCCGACATCTCTGACACCTACGCCTTTGATCTGGGCTGCTACAACAACCCGGATATCAAAAGTGCTCTTGGCGACAGAGATAAGGAAAGCCACCCGACACTGCGCCGGCTGGCTCGCAACGGCCGCCTTTTCGAAGAGATTTCAAAACACAAGACTGGCGCAGGTGGCATAGCCGTTCATGTGCGGCGCGGTGACGTTTCGCAGATTGAAGCAAATGACTTCCCCGACTTTTTTGACATGGCCGTGGCGGCAGACAAAATCCTGCATAGACGTGGGGTCTTTACTCCTTCGACACTGCAAACTGATGTGCCATGGTCCGATCGGCGCAGGTTTGTAGATACGCCAACGCACTTGAACGTCCTGAACCAGGTGAAACAGGACGTTGGCACCTCTTCGCACATCCTTGTCTCCGATGGCTTTACAAAACTCGCAGAACGGCTTGTCGAAGACAACCGGGACCTGCTGATCGACAAAACCATGACCGCACAGGCCCTGGAACAGGCGCTTGGCAAAGAACTCCGCCCCCTCCTCAATGGCGCGACAAAGGTCATCCTCGGGGAAACGGATCACGCATTCCACGAAACCCTGCGCGTGACACTGGGTGCCGACGTCATTATCTCTGCCTCCCCCGGCTTCCTCCGCCAGCTGGCCCGACTCTTTGATCTCGACATTCGTTTCGTCGATCCCAAGCCACGACCAGAACCAACCGCGAAAAACTGACCAGCCTCTTTTTCAACATGACCATTGATTACGATCTTTACCTTGAACACCTCGGGCTGGCCGGTTCTCTGGCCATTTCCCTGTTTGTCCTTCTGGGACTTGCGCTGCGCCTCTACGAAACGCCCGATCGCCGCATGTTCCTCTGGGCGATGGTGGCCTTTTTCACCATCAACAGCCTCGACATGCTCGATTCCCTGCTCTACGGCCCCGTCCTGATTGGTCCGGACGCGCTCTATCAATGGCAGGACGTGTTGATCCCCGGCTTCATCCTGTCGCTCTATTTCTACGTCCGCGGCCTCACCAGCTCGAACCCAACCCTGAGCCGCCGTGACCTCCTGCACCTGCTGCCCTTTGTCATCGCATTCCTGTGTCTCGCCCCGCGCCTGCTGCAACCGGGCGCAATCCGCCGGAACATGTCGACCTCCGATCTGTCTCCCGCCTACAAACAGCTTGCCGAACTCGGTGAAAACACCTTCTGGGCGATGTGGGTGGTCTTCCTGATCTTCTACGGCGGCCTGAGCGTGCGCCGCCTCTACAGGCACAAGCGCAACATCCGAACCCTGTTTTCCGATCTGGAGGGCAGGACCCTGCGGTGGCTGGACGCGCTGGTCGCCACGATCTTCCTTCTGGCCTTCATCGTGATCGTGGACGAAATCGGCCTCCTGATGGGACGTCCGGAAATCCGCGCGGGCTGGGTGTCGGCGGCGTTTGACCTGATACTGGCAGGGTCTTTCGGGATCTTCGCCCTGCGCGCTGTCCCGCCCCTGCCCCAATGGTCCGCCGAAGTCCTTCCCGAAACGCCACCTGCCCCCCAGGAGACGCCCCAACCCGACACCGAAAACCGGCGCTACGCCCGTTCCGGCCTGCAACCCGAGGATCTCGACCGCTATGCCCAGCGGCTGGAACAGCGCGTCGCCCAAAACCAGCTTTGGCGCGATCACGATATCAACCTGCGCCGCCTTGCCGCCGAAATCGCGGTCCCCTCGATCCACCTGTCGGAAGTGCTCAACACCCGTCTCGGCATGTCCTTTTACGACTACATCAACCAGTGCCGCATCAGCGACGCCTGCGCCCTTCTGATCGAAACCGAAATGACCATTCTCGAGATCAGCGAAACCGTCGGCTTCAACGCGAAATCCACGTTCAACACCAGTTTCAAAAAGATCACCGGCCAGACACCCTCCCAATGGCGCAGAACCCACCAGCCATAAATACCTGTAAAACATACCAAAAATAAAAAGACCGTACGAACAAGCTTGTCCGAACGTCTGATCCAGCCTGTCCGGTCGCCGGTCACGGGCCGGACGTGCATATCAGCCCCCAACAGCCACTGACGCTGACCAACTGATTGCACACTCCAGACGCAAGGACATCACATGACCGTCTTTTCCCCCAAGGCCCTGTCCCTCTCGCCACAGGCCATCGCCGACTATTTCACCCAAACCTCCAGCCTTCCCGGCGCCATCATCTCGGTCACTGACGGCCAGCGCACGGCCACTGTCGCCAGCGGCACCGACGAGGTGGACGGCGCGCCCCTGCACCACACCCAAAGCTACGAGATCGGCTCCCAGACCAAGATGATGACCGGCCTAGTGGTTCTGGAACTCGCCAAGGAAGGTCTGATCGACCTCGACACACCGCTTGCCAGCTATCTTGATCCGGCCCTGACCGACGGTATCGCCAACGCCGACATCGCCACGGTGCGACAGGCGCTGCAAATGACCACCGGCATCGTGAACTATACCAGCGCAGTGCGCCCCGACGGCACGAGCCAGCTCAGCCACATCGTGGACAATCCCGACGAAGAATTCGGCACCGCGGAAATCCTCGCCCTTCTCAAAGGGCTGCCCGCCTCCGCCCCCGTGAACCAGACCTATGAATACTCCAACACCAACTACTTCTACCTCAGCAAGGTGATCGAAGCCGTGACCGGCCAGAACCTTGGACAGGTCTTTCACGATCGCATCTTTGCCCCCCTGGGCATGGAGGACAGCTATCTGAACGACTTCCGCGCCAATCCCGATCTCGTCAACGGCCACTTCCTCATCGACGGCGACATTGTCGATATGTCATGGGTCAAGGCCCACACCCACGGCGAAGGCGGTGTGGTCTCGACCGCCGCCGACATGACCACCTTCCTCAAGGCCCTGCTTGTCGACAAGACCCTCGCCTCACCCGAGGTTCTTGAAATGCTGCTTGATTTCGACAACGGCAGCACCGATCCGCGCGGCTTTGATTTCAACTACGGTCTCGGTCAGTTCACCTTCGACGGCATCGGCACCTTTGTCGGGTTCTCCGGCCACATCTTCGGCTCTGAATCCGCCACCTACCTGCACCTTGAAAGCGGGCGCATCTTCTCGGCGATGGTAAACCTTGGCAACGGCGACGCCTCCAGCACCGGCCTGGCCCTCTCCACCGCCCTGGAACTCAGCGAAGATACCGCATGGCAGCAACCGGCCACAGGCGAAGACATCACCGTTGACGACATCAGCGCCGCCGCCCTTCAGATCGAAACCATCGACGGTGTCTCCTTCCTTGTCGCCGAGGACGCGCGGCTCAAGCTGGCGGCGCACATCCAGACCTACGACAGCGACGATTTCATCTTCACCGATGGCTCTGCCCTGCACCTTGGAACGAACCAGTCCGACACCCTCACCGTCGCAACGGACGCGACAGGCGATCACCACCTGCGCGGTTTCGCCGGCCAAGACCGCCTCAAGGGCGGATCGGGCGACGACTATGAAAACGGCGGCTTCGGACATGACGTGCTGAGCGGCCAAAGGGGGAATGACATCCTTGTTGGCGCAGCGGGCCACGACACCCTGCGCGGCGGCAAGGGCGCAGATATCCTCAAGGGCGGCAACGGGGATGACCGGCTGTTCGGCGGACAGGGCAAAGACGTCCTTCCCGGCGGCAACGGGGACGACAAGATGACCGGCGGCCGTGGTGCCGATGTCTTTGTCTTCTCGGCGTCGCAACGCGACGGCCATGCCGATCACGACATCATCACCGACTATCAGGCCGGAACCGATCACCTCTCCCTGCAAGGCCGCAGCATCACCAGCCACGCCGTCGAAGATACCGGCCTCACCCTCACGCTCGACGGTGACGGCGACACGATCTTCCTGCGCGGCCTCGCCGACATCTCCGACCTTTCCTTCCTCTGATCCCATTCCAGAAAGACCATTCCCAATGAAACCCGCCTACCTCCTCCCCCTCCTGATTGTTGCCGCTGGCTGCACCGATCGCGGGGCCTCCTATCAGCCCGTTCTCGACGGCCAGCCCAACGCCGCCTATCAATCCGATCTCGCCGAATGCCAAACCCTCGCCCGGGACCAGCAGCACCTGAACCGCTCCACGAAACAGGCCGTCCTGATAGGCGCGGGCATCGGCGCGGTTCTCGGCGAAGTCGACAACGACAGCGATCCCCTTGGCGGGGCCATTGTAGGCGCGATCAGCGGCGGTGCCGCCGGTGCCTCCGACGCGGCAGACAAGCGCGAGACCATCGTGATAGAATGCCTGCGCCGCCGCGGTCATCCGGTTGTTGGCTGAGGACCTGATCCATGCTCCAGATTCTATCCACCCGCCATCATCGCTTTGACGCCCTGCGCGCCCTATTCGCGGGGGCCATCGCCCGCGCCTGCATCCGCCCAACCGCGAAACTCGCAGTCCCTGCCCCCCACTGACCAAGGAGCCCGCCATGAAACACGTGTTTGTCGCCGGTGCCACCGGCTACCTCGGTCGCCACATCTGTTCGCAGTACAAACGGCAGGGCTGGCAGGTCACTGCGCTGGTCCGCAACGCCGAACACGCCCAGGGCCTTTGCGCCGATCACATCGTCGAGGCGCAAGCCACCTGGCCCGAAGCCCTGGAGGGGCTGATGGCGGGGATGGACCTTGTCGTCTCAAGCCTCGGGATCACCCGCCAAACCGACGGGGTCGGCTACTGGGACGTGGACTATCAGGCCAATGCCAACCTTCTGGCCGAAGCCCTGCGCGCGGGCGTTCCCCGGTTTGCCTATATCCACGTCCTGCATGCCGACCGGATGAGCAGCGTCCCGATGGTCGCCGCCAAAAGCGCCTTTGTCCGCAAGCTTCAGGCCGCCCCGATCCACACAACAGTCATCGCGCCCACGGGCTATTTCTCGGACATGGTCGAATTCCTCGACATGGCGCGCAAGGGCCGCATCTGGCTGTTTGGCGACGGATCGCAACGCATCAACCCTATCCACGGGGCCGATCTGGCAGAGGCCGTCCACGATGCCATCGCCGCCAACGCGACATGGTGCAACATCGGCGGCCCCGAAACCTTCACGCAAACCGAACTGGCCCACCTCGCCTTTGCCACCCTGAACAGGCCCGCCCGCATCACCTACCTGCCCGACTGGCTGCGCCGCGCGGCCATCTGGATCGTCCCCAAGATCGCCCCCCGCAGCATCGCCGGACCCGTCCACTTCTTTCTCACGGCCAGCGGCATGAACATGGTCGGCGATCCCCACGGCACCCGCCACCTCGCCGATGCCTTTCGCACCTGCACCGACAGATCGCCGTGACGGCACTGACGGAAAACAAAGCTAACGACCAGCCGCCCATAGCAAGGGGCAGAGCTAAGATCTTGGTATGTCTGGGAAAGACCACTCTCAAGGAGTGAAATGGTGCGGCCGAGAAGACTCGAACTTCCACGGGAGTTACCCCACAGCGACCTCAACGCTGCGCGTCTACCAATTCCGCCACGGCCGCACGCCTAGGCTTGGTGTCGGGTTCTATAACGAGTCGTTCTGGGGATGCCAACCCGGAAAACGCACTTAAAACGCGGTTTTGCAAAATTCCTTTGGCGGCTCCGGGACAGGCCCGCCAGAGGCAAAACGGGCGGGGAAATCCCCGCCCGCCTGAAAGGTCATTCGGTGATGTTGAAGGTTGGCAGGGCCGCTGCTGGTTGCGGTGCCGCCATGGCCGCATCATCCGCCGTCACGGCCGCCCGCAAAAGCGCCACGCGCTCGGGCTGACCCGGGGCAAAGACCGCCTCGGCGCCACCTTCCATCGCTTCGATCGCGGTCAGGTACCAATCTTTCGCCTGACCCGAATCCGCGCCAAGACCAAAGCCCTGGCCAACGTGGTGACCCACCAGTTCCGCATAAGGCTTCTGGCCAAGACCCACCATCAGCAGCGCCGAACCAAGCGCCACGTCCATGCGGTCACGACGATAGCCCGAGAACAGGCAGATCTTCGCGGTGCCCGCCAGTTGCTCGACCGACATGTTCGATTTCAGCACGAACCGCTGTACCTCGCCGATAACCTGCGCGGCCGGTTGGGTCGCCAGCTTGGCAATATAGGGCTCGGTCGCGGGACCGAAGGCGTCACACTGCGCATCCACCTGCGCCGGGGTCACGTTGCCAAGACCGCTGACAATCTGCTCGCCGGTGCCAATCGCATAGGTCCGCGCAAGGCAGAACTGTTCGCTCAGCGCCAGTTCCGGATCAGTCATCGAGGCCGCGGTGATGAAGCCGCCGTTCGAGCTGGTCAGGAGAGACACCTTGCTGCACAGGCTTGCCAGCGACGGGCCGGCATCGGCAGGTTTCGCCGTTTCAAACAGGGTGATCCCCCCAAGCGGCGCGGCCGGTTCCTGAACCACCGGCTCGGTCGAGGCCATCACGGTTTCGGGCTGTTGCGGTGCAGGCGCCACCGGCGCGGGCGCAACCGCCATCTGCGTGTTGCCCGCATCGTTCATCCGGCACACACCCTGGTGGCACGAGAAGGTGGCCGGCGTGGCCTGATGCGACAGGAAGTCGTTGCGCGAATAGCCCTGCGGGGTCGAGGCAAAGACCATCACGGTACAGCTTTGCGCGCCACACCAGAACGAACTGCCCGAGACCGAGGTATCAAGGATATAGTCGGTCTTGCCGTCGCCGTTCAGATCGGCAAGCTGGACAAAGCCCGAGCGTTGCAACAGCTGTTCGGCGCTCGGATCCGAGCTCGCGGCCACTTCGTCGATGGCCATAGACACTTCCACCGGCATACCACCATAGGTCGAGGTTGCCGTCCGCGCGCCCGTGGCTTCGTCATGCCAGACCGCAAGCAGGCTGCGTACACCGTGCTGATGGGTCTGCATGGCCTTCACGACCTGCGGGCCACCCACCTGTGCCCGGTTGTAGGACGACACGAGGAAATCACGCTCGTACTGCGACAGGCGGCCGGTTGCCGGAAACCCGACATAGACCTGATACTGCGTGATCGCGGAACGACTGCGCTGGCCCATAACGCCATCCGGCGTCCCGGCATTGAACCCGAAGTAGTTCAACGCCACCTGCGTTTCGCGATTGTAGGCGCGGGTCGAAGACGACGCGACGGTGCGCGGACGCTTCTTGTTCTTGTTGGCCTCGTTCACGATGACACCACCAAGAATGCCCCCCACGATGGCGGCGCCAAGGTTGTCCGCGGCGGCGGGCACGGTGCTGGTTGTCGCGATCAGGGCTGCAGCCATTGCAGTCTTCAATGGTTTTGCAAACATAACGATCCCCCCTTTGGGATAAGAATTGAGTTCAAGCACTGCTCTGAATACCCACCCAGCCTAGCCCAGCTTCCGCGATCTGGCGAGAAGTTTTCATTGTGCCGCCAACTGGACATTCCCCTGCCAACTCCCCTATCTCTCTGGCAGTTCGGATATGGGATGCGCAAAATGGTGGAATGGATCGTACACGAAGGTCTTCTTGACTATGACGAGGCCGTGGCGTTCATGGAGGCCCGCGCCGAAGCCATCGCCAAGGGCGAGGCAGAGGAATGTATCTGGCTGGTCGAACACCCGCCTCTTTATACTGCGGGCACCTCCGCGAAGATCGAAGACCTGACCGACCCTGATCGCTTCCCCGTCTATCCCTCGAAACGCGGCGGCCAATACACCTACCACGGTCCGGGACAACGCGTGGCCTATGTCATGCTGAACGTCGGCAAGCGCGGCCACGACGTCCGCAAGTTCGTACATCAGCTTGAGGAATGGGTCATCGCAACATTGGGCGAATTCAACTTGCGCGGCGAAATCCGTGACGGGCGCGTCGGCGTCTGGATCGTACGCGATGACAAGCCCCTCACCATCACCGGCCAGAAACCCGAAGACAAGATTGCCGCCATCGGCATCCGCCTGCGCAAATGGGTGAGCTTCCACGGCATCTCGGTCAACGTCGAACCCGATCTCGATCACTTCGGCGGCATCGTCCCCTGTGGCATCACCGAACACGGCGTCACCTCGCTGGTTGACCTCGGGCTTCCCGTGACGATGGAAGATCTCGACGTTGCCCTGAAACGCACGTTCGAAGAGATTTTCGGCGACGAGGCCTAGGCCACGGCCCCGAACACGATCTTCGCGCCCCAGATCACCAGAACAGCCCCCGACACCGCGTCGAACCAGCGCGTCACGCCGGGCGTGATCCGCGTGCGCGCGAACAGTGCAAGGTGGACAAGGAAAAGCCACCACAGGGCCGATCCGGTAAAGACACCGGCCACCAGCCAATAAGGCGCCCAGACCGATCCTTCCGCCGCAGCGCCCAGCCCCGCCACCATGCCGACAAAGGCAAGGATCGTCATCGGGTTCGACATCGTCAGCAGGAAGGTTGTCGCCCAGGAGGTCAGCACCGTCTTATGTGCCCGCGCCGGCGCAGGTGCGACGTCCCCACCACGGCTATTCCAGAAACCGCGCAGCGACATGGCCCCGAGCCATACAATCAACGCCCCGCCGCCAATTGCCATCGGCGTGGCATAGCTCACCAAGAGCCCGGTCGCGGCGAAACCGACCGCCACCATCATGCCATAGACCGCATCCGCGGTTGCCGCCCCCATTCCGGTCGCCAGCCCCGCCGCGCGCCCGTCGGCAAGCGTTCGGCGAATACACAAAAGGCCAATCGGCCCCACCGGCGCGGCAATCGCGAATCCCATCACGATCCCGCGCAGCAATACATCCATGTCCATCGGGTTACCCCTCGTCCGCGATTCTCACTGCGGCACTTTCCTTCAACGCATCCATTGAAATGATCGTCTCGGTCTTCAGAACCGCCCTGATCGGCTTCACCACCTCGGACAGGAACCGCTGCAAGTCCCGCGTATCGCGCACCCGCAGCTTCATCATGTAGGAATGCGCCCCGCTGATGTGATGCAACTCCATCACCTCGTCGCGCTGCACCAATGCCGCACAGGCCGCCTCTTCGCCGTCGTAGGCCATGTCGATCAGCACGAAACAGCAAAGGCCAGCGCCGGCCACCTCGGGCTTCACCCGCGCATGCCAGCCCAGAATCTCGCCATTGGCCGCCATACGACGCACCCGCTCATTCGCTGTCGACAGGGAAACCCCCACCGAGTCGGCCAACTCGGCGCTGGACGTTTTCCCGTCACACTGGAGAATTTCACATATTTTTCGATCAATCATATCCATGCCCGGAATATTTGCGATTATACAGAATTTTTCAAGACAAATTTCGATCAAATGCAGGGTTTCGAAAAAAGTTCCGACAATCACAATTCCGCCGAGACGCGCAACCGCGCGGATTTGACCGTTGCACATCCACGCTACATCAACGATTGTGCGCCTCGGACGCGTACGCAAACCTTAAAGAGGTAAACTGATGAAAACCCTTTTCGCTGTAGCCGCTGCGACGATCGCTTTTGCTGCACCTGCTTTCGCCGAGGGCGACGCCGCCAAGGGCGAGAAAGCTTTCAAGAAATGTAAGGCCTGCCACACCATCGTTTCGCCGGAAGGCGAGACCATCTACAAAGGTGGCAAAACCGGCCCGAACCTGTACGGCGTAATCGGCCGCGCAGTTGGCTCGGAAGATTTCAAATACGGCGCAGGCCTGGTCGAAGCTGGCGAAGCCGGCGTTGTCTGGACCGAAGAGCTGGTCGCAGCCTACGTTGCAGACCCCAAAGCCTGGCTGGGCGACAACGGCTATGCGGCAAAATCGAAAATGTCGTTCAAGCTGAAAAAAGGCGGCGCAGACGTTGCGGCCTACCTCGCATCGGTTGCACCAGCACCGGCTGCGGAAGAAGCGGCTTCGGAATAAACCCGATCCCCTTCACAGAATTTGAAACCCCGTGCCGCTGGCGCGGGGTTTTTCTTTAGTCATCACGCCCGTCAAGATGATCCTGCGCCATCAGTGCGGCAATCTCGGCCCCCGGCATCGCATCTAGGGTGTAGGAAAAAGTGCCTCTCTCCATCACTTCCACCGCCGCCCGCCGCAGCGCACCAAAGGCCGCCCGCGCAAAGGATCCCCCCACGCTCACCCGCTTGACGCCAACCGCCTGCAACTCGGCCACCGGAAAGAACGGCGGCCGCAACCCCATCACCACGTTCACCGGTTTTTCCACCTCGGCACAGACCGTCCGGATGGCTTCAAGGCTCGGCAACCCCGGCGCATAAAGCACATCCGCCCCGGCCTCGGAAAACGCCTGCAACCGGCGAATCGTATCGCCAAGGTCATCGCACCCCCACAGAAAGTTCTCCGCTCGCGCCGTCAGCAGGATCGACAGGTCCGCCGAAGCCTCGGCCGAGGCCCGCACACGCTCGACCGCCAGATCGAAATCATAGATCGGGGCATCGGGATCACCCGTCGCATCCTCGATCGACCCGCCCACAAGCCCCACCTCTGCCGCAAGGCGCACGGTCTCGGCACAGGCCTCGGGCGCAGCCCCGAACCCGTCTTCGAGGTCCGCCGACACCGGCAGGTCCACCGCCTCGACAATCTCACGCGCATTCTCGAGGATCTCGCGCCGCGACAATCCCGCGAAACTGTCGCGCTTGCCCTTGGCAAAGGCATATCCGGCACTGGTGGTCGCCAGTGCCTCGAAACCAAGCGATGCCAGCACCCTTGCCGACCCCGCATCCCAGGGATTCGGCATCACGAAAGCGCCCTCTCCTTCATGCAACGCCTTGAACGCTGCGAATTTTGCCTTCTGGTCCCGCATGACACCTCCTCGCGATAACTCGCCTTCAAAATAGAACAAATTGAGAACACCGCAAGAAAATGCTGCTTTCCCCACCAATTCGGCCCAGCAACCCCACAAAACCCGCTTTTCTCGCTCGGGACACCTGTTCGTTTTGACCCAAATCAATCTGGGTGCGACACTTTTTTTTGATCTGTGTCAAATACGGTGATTGCGGCTACATCCCTTCACATCTAAAAACGATGATGAACTTGGGACGCGGGGAGACTCGTGCGCCCTCAACCCACCATTCAGGGAGGCAATTGATGGCAGACGCAGCCATTCACGGCCACGACCATGAAGACGAGCGCGGTTTCTTCACGCGCTGGTTCATGTCGACCAACCACAAGGACATCGGTCTTCTGTACCTGATCGTTTCGGCTCTGGTCGGTCTGATCGCGGTCCTCTTTACCGTTTACATGCGCCTCGAGCTCATGGAGCCCGGCGTTCAGTACATGTGCCTTGAAGGCGCACGTTTCATCGCATCCGACGCAGAATGTACCCCCAACGGGCACCTCTGGAACGTCATGATCACCTACCACGGTGTCCTGATGATGTTCTTCGTCGTGATTCCGGCACTGTTCGGCGGTTTCGGCAACTACTTCATGCCGCTGCAAATCGGTGCTCCGGACATGGCGTTCCCGCGCATGAACAACCTGTCCTTCTGGATGTATGTCACCGGTGTGGCGCTTGGCGTGGCCTCGCTCCTGTCTCCCGGCGGCAACGACCAACTGGGTTCGGGTGTTGGCTGGGTTCTCTACCCACCGCTGTCGACCACCGAAGGCGGCTACTCGATGGACCTCGCGATCTTCGCGGTTCACGTTTCGGGTGCCTCGTCGATCCTCGGCGCGATCAACATGATCACCACCTTCCTGAACATGCGCGCCCCTGGCATGACCCTGTTCAAGGTTCCGCTGTTCTCGTGGTCGATCTTCGTCACCGCATGGCTCATCCTGCTGTCGCTGCCGGTTCTGGCAGGCGCCATCACCATGCTGCTGACCGACCGTAACTTCGGCACCACCTTCTTTGATCCCGCTGGTGGCGGTGACCCGATCCTGTACCAGCACATCCTGTGGTTCTTCGGCCACCCGGAAGTGTACATCGTGATCCTGCCCGGCTTCGGCCTCGTCAGCCACGTGTTCGCCACCTTCGCGCGCAAACCCGTCTTCGGCTACCTGCCGATGGTCTGGGCGATCATCGCGATCGGCGCACTGGGCTTCGTCGTTTGGGCGCACCACATGTACACCGTCGGCATGTCGCTGACCCAGCAGTCCTACTTCATGCTGGCCACCATGGTCATCGCGGTGCCCACCGGTGTTAAGATCTTCTCGTGGATCGCCACCGTTTGGGGCGGCTCGATCGAGTTCAAGGCACCGATGCTCTTCGCATTCGGCTTCCTGATCCTCTTCACCATCGGTGGTGTGACCGGCATCGTCCTGTCGCAGGCCGGTGTCGACCGTGCCTACCATGACACCTACTATGTCGTGGCGCACTTCCACTACACCATGTCGATGGGTGCGGCCTTTACCATCTTTGCCGGTATCTACTTCTACATGGGCAAGATGACCGGCCGTCAGTACCCGGAATTCGCGGCGAAGATTCACTTCTGGATGTTCTTCATCGGCGTGAACGTGACCTTCTTCCCCCAGCACTTCCTGGGTCGTCAGGGCATGCCGCGTCGTTACATCGACTATCCCGAGGCATTCGCCTACTTCAACAAGATCAGCTCCTGGGGCGCGATGCTCTCCTTCGCATCCTTCGTTCTGTTCTTCGGCATCGTGATCTACACGCTCTTGCGTGGTGCCCGCGTCACCGAGAACAACTACTGGAACGAATACGCCGACACCCTCGAGTGGACCCTCCCTTCGCCGCCGCCCGAACACACCTTCGAGCAGCTCCCGAAGCAGGAAGACTGGGACAAGGGCCACGCGCACTAAGCGCCACGCCTCTGGCAAAATGAACAAGAGGCCCCGGGCACTGCCCCGGGGCCTTTTCTTTTCCGGCAACACTCTAGATGGCGTCCTAGCCGTCAATCATCCGCGCGAACCCAATGCCCTACACCTGGACCGTCGACACCCCCGACACCCACACTGTTCTCACGCTCTGGCCGCACCGGTCCCTGCCGCGCCGTGGCTTTGCCGCAATGGTCATGATGGCCTTCACCCTCGGCACCGTGCCGCTCTACGGCCTCCTGGGCTCGGTCGTGCTCTGGGGCATCCTGCCCTTCATCCTGCTGATGGTCGGGGCACTCTGGTACGGGCTGGAACGTTCCTACAGGGATGGCGACATCCTCGAGGAACTGCGCCGCGACGGCGATATCCTCACCCTCACCCACCGCCCCGCCCGCGGCCAGACCCAGTCATGGGACTGCAACATCTACTGGGCCCGCCCCGAAATGCACGTCCACGGCGGTCCCCTGCCCCACTACGTCACCCTCACCGGCAACGGCCGCACGGTCGAGATCGGCAGCTTCCTCTCCGAGGACGAACGCAAGGTGCTTTTCACCGAACTGGACGACTACCTGAAGCAGGCAAAGTGACGTTGCGCGCCATCGCGACGAAGACACAACCCGCATGAAACGGGCCTATCCCTGACCCGAGACCAAGGCTATCCTGACCTCCAACCCTAACGAACAGGAGCGCCACGATGCCCGTTTCCATGCAGGTGATCTATCCCATCACCGAAGACAGCCATTTCGACTATGACTATTACACCTCGACCCACATGGCGCTGGTGGCGGAACACTTCGGCCCGCACATGCAATCGGCACAAGCCACCAAGGGTCTGACCGGTGGCCCCAAGACCCCGCCCGCCTTCCACGCCATCGCAACCATCGTCTTTGCCGATCAGGACGCGATGAAGGCCGCGATGGCCAATGCTGGTCCGGTGGTTGGTGACATTCCGAACTTTACCAATTCGAAACCGCATACCCTGATCGGCGAGGTCATCGCCTAAAGGCGGTTTCATAAAAAAGCGGCGGTGCGAAATCCGCACCGCCGCGATACCGTCGTAATACCGACGTTATACCGATAGGGAAAATCAGGCCATTCCGCCGCGCACCAGCCCGTCGGCAATCCGCGCATAAGCCTCGGCCATCGGCCCGTCTCCCGCGGCAATCGGCGTACCGCCATCGCCCGCCAGACGGGTGTCCAGATCAATCGGCAAGGCCCCCAGCAGCGGAACACCAAGCTTCTCGGCCTCGCTCGCGACGCCCCCATGACCAAACAGATGCGCCTCGTGGCCACAGCTCGGGCAGACATAGGTCGACATGTTCTCGATCAGCCCCAATACAGGCGTCTTGAGGTTGTCGAACATGTTCAAGGCCTTGCGGGCATCCAGCAACGCCACGTCCTGCGGGGTCGACACCACGATGGCACCGCTGATCTCGGTCTTCTGGCACAGCGTCAACTGCACGTCACCCGTGCCCGGCGGCAGATCGACCAGCAGAACATCCAGCTCGCCCCACTGCACCTGGCCCAGCATCTGCTGCAGGGCGCCCATCAGCATCGGCCCGCGCCAGACCACCGCCTGATCCTCTTCCAGCATGAAGCCGATCGACATGATCGTTACCCCGTGGGATTTCAGCGGAATGATCGTCTTGCCATCCGGCGAGGCAGGCCGTTTGTTGATCCCCATCATGCGCGGCTGCGACGGCCCGTAGATGTCGGCATCCAGAAGCCCGACACGCCGCCCCTGCTTGGCCAGCGCCACCGCAAGGTTGCTCGACACGGTCGATTTGCCCACGCCGCCTTTGCCGGACCCGATGGCGATGATGCTTTTCACACCAGCAACCTTCATCGGCCCCTGCTGGGGTTTCGGGTGGCCACCGATCTTGAGGCTTGGCGGCTCCTTCTGCGGCGCAGGTGCCGGCCCGTGCGCCGTCAGAGCAACAGACACCGACGACACCCCGTCCAGCGCCCCGACAATCTCTTCCGCCGCCTTGCGCAGCGGCTCCATCTGGCGCGCGATATCGGGATTCGGCGCCTCGATCACAAAGCGAACCGACTCGCCGTCAACCGTAACTGCACGCACCATATCGCGCGAAACAAGGTCGCCTCCATCAGGCAAGGCAAGACGCCCGAGCGCCTCCAAAACAGCCCCTTCTGAAACCGCCATTTCTTTCTCCTTTTGCGACCATCCCATGCGCTTAAAAAGCTTCATCTGGAAGTCCTCTTTTCAACTTTCGCAACCATTTTCAGATACTTGCATAAAAAACAACCACCCACACCTGACCTTGCGTCGCCTATTCCCCTGCTGCATAGCAGCATTGCATAGCTATCCATTGTGCAGCTGCAGCATAGTCCTATATCTCTTTCAACACGAACAACACAGCAGCGAACGCTGTCAGGATTTGAAGGAAACGTAATGGCTCTGGCCTCTGAATACAGCCCCGCAAAGCATGGTTTTGCCGAACGCGTCGCGACTTTTGTCACCGACCTTTTCGCGCACATCCAGAAAGCCCGGGCATTCAACAAGGCATACCGTGAGCTTGCCGCTCTTCCTGACGCCCAGCTCAAGGATATGGGCCTGCACCGTTCGATGATCCGCCGGATGGCATATCAGGCGGTCTACGAAGGTTAACGAATTCGGAAAGCTTCTCCTCCCTCTGCTTTCCGATTCATGCGGCGACACCTCTCCTCCTCCCTGGTGTCGCCGCCAAAATTCCGGGTCTGAACGACCCAACCGAGATCAAGGCGCTTCTCCTCCTCCCTAGCGTCTTGTGACTAAGCGGCGGCACCCCTCCTCCTCCCTGGGTGTCGCCGCAACAGAATACCGGGCCGCAAGGTCCACGAGATCAAGATGCCTCCTCCTCCCTTTGGCATCTTGTAACTAAGCGGCAGCACCTCTCCTCCTCCCTGGTGCTGCCGCTCAAAAATACGGGCCCAAGGGTCCAGACTACCAAGGTGCTTTCTCCTCCTCCCTAAGCATCTTGTTGACAAGAACGGCGGCGCCTTCCTCCTCCCTGGCGTCGCCGTTTTTCTTTGCCCGGATGCCAAACGAAAAACGCGCCCCCCAAAGGGGACGCGCCTTATGTCTGTCTCGTGTCTCTGCCCTAGAACGGGATGTCGTCCGCCGCTGTCACATAGCTGGCCACGACATTCTTGATGCCTGCCTTGTCAAACGCCACCTCAAGCTTGTCGCCTTCGATGTGCTCAACGGTGCCATAGCCGAATTTCTGGTGGAACACGCGATCCCCCAGCGTGAAACTCGACACCGCCGACAGGTCAATCACCGTGGTGCGGCTTTCCTTGGGTTGCGACAGCCCACGCTGCCCCGCCCGTGCCTGCATCCGCTTCCAGCCGGGAGAGTTATAGGTGTTCGCACTGGCCACCCGCTGATCAAAGCTCGTCGCGCTTGGTGCTGCTGCCGCGCCATAGCCCCCACCATAAAGCCCCGGAGGTGTCAGCACTTCCACATGGTCTTCGGGCAGTTCATCGATAAAGCGCGAGGGCATCTGGCTCTGCCATTGGCCATAGACCCGACGGTTGCCGGCAAAGGAAATCGTGCACAGCTCCTCGGCGCGGGTGATCCCCACGTAGGCCAGCCGCCGTTCTTCCTCGAGGCCCTTGAGACCGCTTTCATCCATGCTGCGCTGCGAGGGGAACAGCCCGTCTTCCCAGCCCGGCAGGAACACTGCCGGGAACTCAAGCCCCTTGGCGGCGTGCAGGGTCATGATCGTGACCTTGGCTTCCCCGTCTTCGCTTTCGTTGTCCATGATCAGGCTGACGTGTTCGAGGAACCCTTGCAGGTTGTCGAAATTCTCAAGCGCCTTGACCAGTTCCTTGAGGTTCTCCAGCCGCCCTGGCGCTTCCGGCGTCTTGTCGTTCTGCCACATCGTCGTATAGCCGGATTCGTCGAGAATGATCTCGGCCAGCTCGATATGGCTCACGTCGCTTTGGCCAAGCGGCAAGGCCTGTGGCATCGGCGCGGAATCGTCATCCAGCAAGTCATCGTCATTCGGCATCGGGATTTCGGGCACCGCCAGCATCGCATGCCAGCGCGCAAGGCTGTCGACAAGGATCTGAAGTTCCTTCGCCCCCTTGCCGCCAATCCCCTTCTCGGCCAGCAGGATACGCGCGCCTTCCACCAGCGGCACGCCGTTGTCACGCGCGCAGGTCTGGATCTTCTGCTGCGCCACGTTGCCAAGGCCCCGCTTGGGCGTATTCACGATACGCTCGAACGCCAGGTCATCTTCTGGCGACACCACCAGCCTGAAATAGGCCATCGCATCGCGAATCTCGAGCCGCTCATAGAATCGCGGACCACCGATCACCTTGTACGGCAGGCCAATCGTCAGGAAACGATCCTCGAAGGCCCGCATCTGGTGCGAGGCCCGCACGAGAATCGCCATGTCATCCAGCGACAGGGGCGTCATGCCCCGCGTACCCGACTGCATCGCCTCGATCTCTTCCCCGATCCAGCGCGCTTCTTCCTCGCCGTCCCAATGGCCGATCAGACGCACCTTCTCCCCGTCATCACGATCAGTCCAAAGCGTCTTGCCCAGCCGGCCCTCGTTGCCCTTGATCACATTCGACGCGGCCGCAAGGATATGCGGTGTCGAGCGATAGTTCTGTTCCAGTCGTACAACATGTGCGCCCGGGAAATCCTTTTCAAAGCGCAGAATGTTACCCACCTCGGCCCCGCGCCAGCCATAGATCGACTGGTCATCATCGCCGACACAACAGATGTTCTTGTGCCCCCCCGCCAACAGGCGCAGCCACAGGTACTGGGCAACGTTGGTATCTTGGTATTCGTCCACAAGGATATAGCGGAACCAGCGTTGGTATTGCTCCAGCACATCACCATGGGTCTGGAAGATCGTCACAACGTGCAGCAACAGATCCCCGAAATCGCAGGCGTTCAAGTCCTTCAGGCGTGTCTGGTATTGCGCGTAAAGCTCCCCACCCCGATGGTTGAACGCCCCGGCATCCGCCGCCGGCAACTTGTCCGGTGTCAGCGCCTTGTTCTTCCAGTCATCAATCAGCCCCGACAACATGCGCGGCGGCCAGCGTTTTTCGTCAATGTTGTTTGCCTGGATCAACTGCTTGAGCAGACGCAGCTGATCGTCGGTGTCCAGAATGGTGAAATTTGATTTCAACCCGACAAGCTCGGCATGGCGACGCAGCAGTTTCACACAGATCGCGTGGAACGTACCCAGCCACGGCATCCCTTCGATGTTGCCGCCCAGCATGCCGCCCACGCGGTTTTTCATCTCGCGGGCGGCCTTGTTGGTGAAAGTCACGGCCAGAATCTCGTTGGGTCGCGCGCGCCCTGTGTTCAACAGATGCACGATCCGCGCCGTCAGCGCCTTGGTCTTGCCTGTCCCCGCACCGGCCAGCATCAGCACAGGCCCGTCCATCTGCTCCACGGCCTCGCGTTGCGCCGGGTTCAGCTCGTCCAGATAGGGCATCGGCCGCGCCGCCATCGCACGCGCGGACAGGGAAGCGCCTTCAAAGGCGTCGAATTCGTCGAAACTGCTCATGGCGACACTCTACTCCCTGCGGGAATTGATGAAAAGTTCCCATTATGTTCCCTTTTCGCATTTTCCCATCTTTCCGAATACTCCCGCTAGACAAATCCCGCCGTCTTGCCAACAAAGATCATATGGATCTGCACGCCAAATATCCCGCCCTCAGCGATCTGCGCCAAAAGGCACGCAAACGCCTGCCCACCTTTGTCTGGGAATTCCTCGACAGCGCCACGGGGGAAGAACGCGCCAAGGCCCGCAATCGCACGGCTCTGGATGCAATCCTGTTCAACCCGTCCATCCTGCATGGCGAGATCACCCCCGATCTCACGACCCGCCTTCTGGCTGAAACATATGCCTTGCCCATCGGCATCGCCCCCGTGGGCATGTCGGGCCTGATGTGGCCCGGTGCCGAGTTTCTCCTCGCCCAATCCGCCGCCCGCCTTGGCATTCCCTACACATTATCCACGGTCGCAGCCCAAACACCCGAGGAGGTTGCCCCGCATATCGGCCCGCACGCGTGGTTCCAGCTCTACCCGCCCCGCGACATCGACATCCGCAAGGATATGCTGGCCCGCGCCAAACGCGCCGGTTTCTCAACGTTGGTGCTCACCGTCGATCTCCCCGCAGCCAGCCGCCGCGAACGGCAAGTCCGTTCAGGCCTGACAACGCCACCCCGCCTGACACCGCGCCTGATGTGGCAAGTGGCGCAACGCCCGGCCTGGGCTTTGGCCACGCTCCGGCACGGCATGCCCCGCATGCGGCTGATCGACGAGTACGCCGGCAACCTGACCGGCCTCGGGTCCACGGCCCACGCGGGCTATCAACTGCGTGCCGCGCCCGATTGGGACTATTACAAATGGGTGCGTGACCACTGGGACGGCCCCTTGATCATCAAGGGCGTGATGCGCGCCGAAGATGCAGCCCGTCTGGAAACCGAAGGTGCCGATGCCATCTGGGTGTCAAACCATGCGGGCCGCCAGTTCGACGCCGCCCCAGCCAGCATCTCGGCCCTGCCCGCCATTCGCGCCGCCACCTCGTTGCCGCTGGTCATCGACAGCGGCTTTGAAACCGGCCTCGACATCCTGCGCGCCAAGGCCCTTGGCGCGGATCTGGTCATGCTGGGACGCGGGTTTCACTATGCCCTTGCCGCCCTTGGACAGGCAGGCCCCGACCACCTTATCGACATCCTGCGCAAAGACCTCGAGGCCAACATGGGACAGATGGGCCTCAAGACCCCGTCAGACGCCCGCAACGCGCTGGTTGATCACTGAGCGATCAAGTCCTGAGGCAGGGCCTCAACCGCCTCTGCCCCGCTTACAACCGGAAGACCCGAGGGTATCCAGCCTTTGCCGCGTGGCCCGCCGGCCATCCCCTCGGCCACATCCAGAACGCCCTTGATGCCATTCTTGGCCAGAACGCCCCTGAGGTAGTTCGAACGGTTCCCCGTCCGACAGATGATCGCGATCTTGCGGTTCGGGTTGCGCTCAAGCACGGCAAGAAGTTTCGGCCCGAAATCCCGCGCGGTCATGTCCAGCGGCCAGGCGCCTTTCGCGACCCCGGTCTGCTGCCATTCTTCCGGCCTGCGAATGTCGATCAGGATCAACTCGCCCCGCGCCATCCCGTCCATCGCAGCTTGTGCCGTCAAGTGGCCGGCGTCAGCACGGCCAAAAGTCGGGACAAGGGCAAGTCCCCCAACGGCCATTAGGAAAGATCGGCGATTCTGCATGATTCACATTCCAATTTCTAAATACAAAACAGCAGTGCCAGACATGCTTTCCCAACTCAACAGTGAAAAAACCATCGAAGATTCTTTCACCTTTGCCCCCTCATGTCGCAACTGCAGAAAGAATTGCCGTTGAGATGAGCAAAAACGGGAACAAATCCTTTCATAAAAGTTACAAAAATACGCAGTCCTTGGTATTGCGCGGAATTTTCTCGCGCCCTACCCAAGGGCACTTGTTTTGGACAGAGCAAAGAAGGGGAAGCCTGCCCATGCCTGATTTTCAGAAAATCCTGATCGCCAACCGTGGTGAGATTGCGATCCGCGTCATGCGTGCTGCCAACGAAATGGGCAAACGCACGGTCGCGGTGTTTGCGGAAGAGGACAAGCTGTCCTTGCACCGCTTCAAGGCCGACGAAGCCTATCGCATCGGTGAAGGAATGGGTCCGGTCGCGGCCTATCTCAGCATCGACGAAATCATCCGCGTCGCCAAGGAATGTGGCGCCGACGCGATCCACCCGGGTTATGGCCTGCTGTCCGAGAACCCGGACTTCGTGGACGCCTGCGCCGCCAACGGCATCACCTTCATCGGTCCCAAGGCCGAAACCATGCGCGCGCTTGGCGACAAGGCTTCGGCCCGCAAGGTCGCGATTGCCGCTGGTGTTCCGGTCATCCCCGCCACCGAGGTTCTGGGCGACGACATGGATGCGATCCGCGCAGAGGCCGCCGAAATCGGCTACCCGCTGATGCTCAAGGCCTCCTGGGGCGGCGGTGGCCGCGGTATGCGCCCAATCTTTTCCGAAGACGAGGTTGAGGAAAAGGTACTCGAAGGTCGCCGCGAGGCCGAAGCCGCTTTCGGCAACGGCGAAGGCTATCTCGAAAAGATGATCACCCGCGCCCGTCACGTCGAGGTCCAGATCCTTGGCGACAAGATGGGCAACATCTATCACCTTTACGAGCGTGACTGCTCGGTCCAGCGTCGTAACCAGAAAGTTGTCGAACGCGCCCCGGCCCCGTACCTGTCCGAAGCACAGCGTGAAGAGCTTTGTGAACTTGGCCGCAAGATCTGCGCCCACGTGAACTATGAATGCGCTGGTACCGTCGAATTCCTGATGGATATGGAAAGCGGCAAGTTCTACTTCATCGAGGTGAACCCGCGCGTTCAGGTGGAACACACCGTGACCGAAGAAGTCACCGGCATCGACATCGTGCAGGCCCAGATCCTGATCGCCGAAGGCAAATCCATTGCCGAAGCCACCGGCAAGGCCTCGCAGTACGACATCCGCCTGAACGGCCACGCGCTGCAGACCCGGATTACCACCGAGGACCCGCAGAACAACTTCATCCCCGACTATGGCCGCATCACTGCCTACCGCTCGGCCACCGGCATGGGCATCCGTCTGGATGGTGGCACCGCCTATGCGGGCGGCGTGATCACCCGTTACTATGACTCGCTGCTGACCAAGGTGACCGCCTGGGCCCCCACCCCGGAAAAGGCCATCGCCCGCATGGACCGCGCCCTGCGCGAATTCCGTATCCGCGGCGTAAGCACCAACATCGCCTTTGTCGAGAACCTCCTCAAGCACAAGACGTTCCTGACAAACCAGTACACCACCAAGTTCATCGACGAGACGCCGGACCTGTTCCAGTTTGCCAAGCGCAAGGACCGGGGCACCAAGGTTCTGACGTACATAGCCGACATCACGGTGAACGGTCACCCGGAAACCACCGATCGTCCGGCCCCGGCTGCGGATCTCAAGGCCCCGATCCCGCCCGCGAAACGCGCAGAGCCGGCCTACGGCAGCCGCAACCTTCTGGAAGACAAGGGCGCACAGGCCGTTGCCGACTGGATGAAAGACCAACAGCGCCTGCTGCTGACCGACACCACAATGCGTGACGGCCACCAGTCGCTTCTGGCAACCCGGATGCGCTCGATCGACATGATCAAGGCGGCCCCGGCCTATGCCTCCAACATCCCCGAGCTGTTCTCGGTGGAATGCTGGGGCGGCGCGACCTTCGACGTGGCCTACCGCTTCCTTCAGGAATGCCCCTGGCAGCGTCTGCGCGACCTGCGCGAGCGTATGCCAAACCTCCTGACCCAGATGCTGCTGCGCGCCTCCAACGGCGTCGGCTACACCAACTATCCCGACAACGTGGTGCAGGAATTCGTGCGCCAGGCGGCGGAAACCGGTGTTGATGTCTTCCGCGTCTTCGACTCGCTGAACTGGGTCGAAAACATGCGCGTTGCCATGGATGCCGTGGTCGAGTCGGGCAAGATCTGTGAAGGCACCGTCTGCTACACCGGTGACATCCTGAACCCCGACCGCGCCAAGTACGACCTCAACTACTATGTCGGCATGGCCAAGGAACTTGAAGCCGCAGGCGCACACGTCCTCGGCCTGAAAGACATGGCTGGCCTGCTGAAACCGGCCTCGGCACGGGTTCTGATCAAGGCCCTCAAGGAAGAGGTCGGCCTGCCGATCCACTTCCACACCCACGACACCTCGGGCATTGCCGGGGCAACCATCCTTGCGGCGGCAGATGCCGGCGTGGATGCGGTCGATGCGGCCATGGACGCCTTCTCGGGCGGCACCAGCCAGGCCTGCCTCGGCTCGATCGTCGAAGCCCTGCGCCACACTGATCGTGACACCGGCCTCGACATCGAAGCGATCCGCGAAATCTCGGACTACTGGGAAGGCGTGCGCGCACAGTACACCGCCTTTGAATCCGGCCTCGCGGCACCGGCCTCCGAAGTCTACCTGCACGAAATGCCGGGTGGTCAGTTCACCAACCTCAAGGCACAGGCCCGCAGCCTCGGCCTCGAGGAAAAGTGGCCGCAGGTGGCCCAGTCCTATGCGGACGTCAACCAGATGTTCGGCGACATCGTCAAGGTGACACCCTCCTCCAAGGTGGTTGGCGACATGGCGCTGATGATGGTCAGCCAGGGCCTCACCCGCGAGGAAGTGGAAGATCCCAAACACGACGTGGCCTTCCCCGACTCGGTCATCGACATGATGCGCGGCAACCTCGGCCAGCCTCCGGGCGGCTTCCCCGAAGGCATCATCAAGAAGGTGCTGAAGGACGAAGCACCCAACACCGAACGCCCCGGCGCCCACCTCGAACCGGTGGATCTCGAAGCAACCCGCAAGGAGCTGTCGAAGGAACTCGAAGGCTTCAAGGTCGATAACGAGGATCTCAACGGCTACCTGATGTATCCCAAGGTCTTCCTGGATTACATGGGCCGCCACCGCGCCTATGGTCCGGTCCGCACCCTGCCGACCAAGACCTTCTTCTACGGCATGGAGCCGGGCGAAGAGATCAACGCCGAGATCGATCCGGGCAAGACGCTGGAAATCCGCCTTCAGGCCATCGGCGAGACCGACGAGAACGGCGAAGTGAAGGTGTTCTTCGAACTGAACGGTCAGCCCCGCGTGATCCGCGTGCCGAACCGTCTGGTGAAATCCTCGACCGCCGCGCGGCCCAAGGCCGAAGTCGGCAACGCCAACCACATCGGTGCGCCGATGCCGGGCGTCGTGGCCTCGGTCGCGGTCTCGGCTGGCCAGGACGTCAAGGAAGGCGACCTGCTGCTGACCATCGAGGCGATGAAGATGGAAACCGGCATCCACGCTGAACGGGACGCCACCATCAAGGCGGTCCACACCAGCGCCGGATCGCAGATCGACGCAAAAGACCTCCTCGTCGAGTTCGAGTAAGACAAAACAAAGCCCCGCCACTCCGGCGGGGCTTTTTTCTGGGCCTCACATCGCCTGAAACTACCGCCAGATGTCGAAATGCTCGCGCAGATAGCGTTCGGCAAACAGGTTGGCCGAGTCCCTGTCATGCCCGTCAATCACCGAGGTGGTCAGCGCATCCGCGATGTAATGCTGATGCGAGTTCGGCGCGCGGCGATAGGGTATCACCCATGTCGGATGCCCGTTCTTCACCGCATTCCCGGACAGCCAGAAGTCATCGACCGACCACAGAACCGGCGGAATATCAAAGACGCCTTCGTCAAAGAAATGCGGACGCACCATGACGCCACCAAACCCCTGAAACATGTCGAGATAGCCGCCGGTCAGATACTGCCTGCGGCCAAGGAACCGCTCCGGCCAGCCAAGCCACCGCTTGCCAAAGGCATCGATGCCCCGATGCACCCAATGCTCGGGATCGGTGATCTTCCACATCAGCTTGGGGCGGGGAAAGGCGGCATCCGTACGATCTTCCAGCGCAATGTCTTCGATATCCTCGCCACATAGCGCGATACAGGCCTCGGGCTGGCGGGCCCTCTGGCGCAGGAACCACGAGGCCCAGTGGCGCGGATAGCGCATGTCGTCGTCACAAAACAGGATATCGACATCCTGCCCCTCAAAGCGTTGCAATGTCGGCAAAAGCTTGGTCGCCGGGCCGAAATCCTCGTTGCAGCGAAAGATCGTCACGCCCTCCGGCACCTCTGGCAGAACACCGTCCCAGTCGGGGAACCGGCGATAGCTGTGCGGAATGTTCACCTGCACCTCAAGCGGAGGCACCGATTGGCGCACCAGAAGCTCGAGCGTGGCGCTCAGCCGGTCAAAGCGTGACGGAATGGATGACAGCGAAATCACATAGGGCCGTTGCCCGGAGTTCACCTTACCCAAAGTCCCCGCATCCGCCGTCATTCACACGCTCCCCGCCATCCTAGCGCCAGAGACCATAGGTCTCCTGGAAGTAGCGCACCACTTCTAGGTTGGAATCATCCCGGTCCCGCCCGTCGAAATCGTTGCGATGCAGCGCCGTTTCATCCAGATGTGCCGGTTTTGACCGCGGCATCAGCACCGGCTCCGAGAACCCGCCCAGAATCCACGGTGGGTGCCCCGCACGGGTCGCATGACCAGACAGCCAGACATCGTCCACAGGCCGCGCAAAATCGGGCAGGTCGAACACCTCCGGCGGGAAAAAGCGGGGCCGCACCAGCACCCCCATGAAGCCCTCGAACCCATCGGCATAGCCCGACCGCATGACATGCCGACGCAGCGGCTCATGAAACACACCCGTGCGCCGCGCCCGCCAGTTGGCAAGGCCGAGCTGGAGACGATGCAGCACGTTGGTCACTTTCCAGAGTCGCAGCACACGCGGCCGCGCATCCCACGTCCTGCGGGTCTCCCCTTCTGGGGGGGCATAGTCATCCATCGGGCTGATACCGATACAGTCTTCGGGCCGCCGCTTGCGTTCGTTCAGCATCCGTTCGGCTAGGTAGGGCGCATAGATCTGGTCATCATCACAGAACAGGATATCGACATCCTCATCCGCGAAATCGCGCAGCGCCGGCAAAACCTTGGTCGCCGGTCCCCAATGCTCGGCCACGCGGCGAATTTCCACCCCGTCGGGAACCACGGGCAGGGTGCCATCCCAGTCAGGGAACCGCAGATAACTGTCGTTGATGTAAAGAATGATCCGTTCTGCCGGAACGGTCTGCGTCAGAAGGCTGTCCAGCGTCTCCGACAGGGTGTCGAATCGTGGCGGGATCGACGAGAGCGTAATGATGTACCTGCTCAAATCCCGTTCCTTCCAAGGCTGCTCTTGCCCTCTCCCCTAGCATATCCAGGCGATGCGTCAAAGCGTGGGAAGCCTTGGAAAACCAACCGGAAATCAGCCGACCCGCACAACCACCACCGCATCAAGATCGGCAACGATCTCCTGCATGTGACGCTCGGCCGCCAGCCCCGCCATGATCGCCAGAACCAAAAGCCCCATTCGCAGATTTTGACTCACACACATCTTCTCTCTCCCACGCCGTTGACCGGCAATTTCCCCGCGTCGCGGCCTCGGGGATCGGCAAAGCCCAATAAGCAAAGGCCCTTCGACAACCACCCGACGACGCATCCTGTTGAACATCTGCCAGGTGATACGCGCCGCCCGCTAAATCCCGTCGCCCGTTTCGAAATTTTTTTCGCCTGACCGCATTTTTCCTCTTGCGGCTCCGGCCCAGACTTTATATCTCACGCCTCACTCAAGGAGGCGGGCGTAGCTCAGGGGTAGAGCATAACCTTGCCAAGGTTAGGGTCGGGCGTTCGAATCGCCTCGCCCGCTCCATTGAGTAAAAAAGTTGTCTTTTGGCATGCGGGCGTAGCTCAGGGGTAGAGCATAACCTTGCCAAGGTTAGGGTCGGGCGTTCGAATCGCCTCGCCCGCTCCAAAAGAAACCGAAAAGGGCGCTGGATGTTCCAGCGCCTTTTCGTTTTTCAGGGCATCGTTTCAAGACCGCGATTTATTGGGCCAGCTGTCGCGCCAAGGCATTCTGGCGCTCAATCACGCGCGGCAAATCAACCGTCGTTACATGCCCATCCCGCACCACCTGTCGCCCCTCGATGAACAGATCACGCACCCTGCTTGGCCCCGCCAGCAACAGCGCCGCCGAATCCCAACTGCCGGCGCTCTCGATTCCCGTGACATCCCAAAGCGCCAGATCGGCCCGCTTGCCCACAGCCAGCTGACCACAGTCATCACGCCCCAGAACCTCGGCCCCGCCGCGTGTGGCAATCTCAAGCGCCTCGCGCGCGCTCATCGCATCCGCACCCTGGCTGACCCGCTGCAACAGCATCGCCTGCCGCGCCTCAAGCACCATGTTGCTGGTGTCATTGCTGGCCGACCCGTCCACACCAAGACCGACAGTCACCCCCGCATCCCGCATCTGGCGCACCGGCGCGATGCCGCTGCCAAGGCGACAGTTGGAACAGGGGCAATGCGCCACCCCGGTGCCACTGCGTGCGAAAAGATCAATCTCCTGCATGTCCAGCTTCACGCAATGGGCATGCCACACGTCGTCTCCGGTCCAGCCAAGGTCTTCGGCATATTGCCCGGGCCGACAGCCGAATTTCTCGAGCGAATAGGCAATATCCTCGTCGTTTTCGGCAAGGTGGGTGTGCAGCATCACCCCTTTGTCCCGCGCAAGGATCGCCGCATCCCGCATCAGCCCCCGACTGACCGAGAAGGGCGAACAGGGCGCAAGACCAACGCGACACATCGATCCCTCGCTGGCATCATGGAACCCATCCACCACGCGCACCATGTCGTTCAGGATGTCTTCCTCCCGCTCGACAAGCGAATCCGGCGGCAGACCGCCATCACTCTCGCCGATGCTCATCGCGCCGCGGGTTGGATGAAACCGCATCCCGATCTCGCGCGCCGCATGGATCGTATCCTCCAGCCGCGCGCCGTTGGGATAGAGATACAGGTGGTCCGACGTCAGCGTACAGCCCGACAACATCAGCTCGGCCATCCCCACCTGCGCCGAGACAAACATCTCGTCCGGACCAAACCGGCTCCAGATCGGGTAGAGCGTTTGCAACCAGCCAAACAACAGCGCATCCTGCCCGCCCGGCACAGCCCGCGTCAGGGTCTGGTAAAGATGGTGGTGCGTGTTCACCAAGCCCGGCGTCACAACACAGCCCGCGGCCTCCACGACCTCACCCTCGCTTGCCAGCCCAACACCGATTTCGACGATCATCCCGTCGCGCAACCGCACATCTGCGCCGCGCAGCTCGCGGCGGTCGTCGTCCATTGTCAAAACGTGGTCGGCATTTCGGATCAGAATTTCGGGCATAAGACGTCCTTTCACACTTCCTGTGGCCCGCTTCGGTAAGGTGAAGTGTGAAACGCGCCGACAGAAGACGGGCAAAGGACTCGACGCCGGAACAGGTTAGACCGGCGCCGCGCGCAACTCAATATTCTTTGAGGATTTTCAAGGCTTCCGCATGGATTTCCGGGTTCGCCGCCGCAAGGGCTCGTCCGCCCTCATGCGCAGGGCCACCCTGCCAGTCCGTGACGATCCCGCCCGCCGCTTCGACAACGGCCACCGGTGCCTGAATATCGTAGGATTGCAGCCCCGCCTCGATCACCAGATCGATCTGCCCCAGCGCCAAGAGCGCGTAACCGTAACAGTCCATGCCATAGCGCGTCAGCTTCGCCTGCTCCGAAACCGCCTTGAACCCGGCCGCTTCCGCAGGCGTGCCGACCTCGGGGAAGGTGGTGAAGACAATCGCATCGCCAAGCCGGCTGTCCTTGCGCACGGCAAGGTCGCTCTTTCCGTAAGGCCCATCCACATAGGCCTCGCCGAAACCGCCGACAAACCGCTCCTTGATATAGGGTTGTTCGATGATCCCGAAAACCGGCCCGTTCGCATCCGACACGGCAATCAGCACCCCCCATGTCGGCGTACCGCTGATGAACCCACGCGTGCCATCGATCGGGTCCAGAACCCAGGTCAGACCGCTGGTCCCCTCACTCTGGCCGAACTCTTCACCAAGAATTCCGTCATTGGGCCGCATCTCGGCCAACACCGCCCGCATGGCCAACTCGCCCGCGCGATCGCCTTCGGTCACCGGATCAAACCCGCCCTCCAGCTTGTTGTCCGCCGAAAGGCCCGATTGCCGAAAGTAGGGCATGATCGCAGATCGGGCGGCATCCGCCATCGCGTGTGCCGCCCGTACAATATCTCTTTGAGTGTCTTGATCCACCTGAGCCATCCCTTTGCCGCTTTGCATCCCCGCTATCGCAGCAAAGGCTTAAACTCAAGCGACGTCAGATAAGACCCGCGCCAGCTCGAACAGTCGGCGGCGTTGGTTTTCCGGAATCGCATAGTACGAACGGACCAGATCAAGAGCTTCCTTGTCGCCCATGATGTCCGCAGGCACTTTTGCCGATGCCGCTTCGTTCGCGCCCTCGTCGCCTTCGATGCCCTCGAAGAAGAAGCTGACAGGAACATCCAGTGCGTCAGCGATGTCCCAAAGACGGGATGCACTCACGCGGTTCGCACCGGTTTCGTATTTCTGAATTTGCTGGAATTTGATTCCAACCTGGTTTGCAAGCTGCTGCTGCGTCATTCCGGTGAGCCATCGGCGCTGCCGAATCCGCTTACCTACATGCACGTCCACTGGGTGGGCCATCACACGACTCCTTAATTACCTTCCCGGCTCCCCGCCGAATTTAACCCCGTCAGGACATTAAACTGGCCTATTCCGGGTACCTTTATGCGTCGCTATGCATCCCTACAGCGATATGGGCAATGTAACAGTTTTTCCTCACGGATCAAGAATTTTGACACAAGTGTGCCGCTAGCGAAGTTGTGAACAATACAATCATAGCGCGTTTTCCGCACGCAACGGAACAAACGTAAAGTGCGTGATAGCAATTGTTTTTTGACGGCGCGTCATATCCCATTAAAAAGCCAGTCACCCAGCCAGGAGAAAATCAATGCGCGCGTATCAGGTCGCCTCTTTCGAAACCAAGCCCGAAATCGTCGATTTACCCCTCCCAATACCCCAAAAAGGCGAGATTCGCGTTAAAATTGGTGCATGCGGGCTGAATTTCGCCGATCTGCTGATGCAGAAGGGCACCTATCAGGATACCCCCCCTCTGCCCTTTGTTGGCGGTCTCGAAGTGGCGGGTGTCGTTGATGCCCTCGGGCCGGACACCGAAGGGCCTGCGGTTGGCACACGCATAGCGGTATTCGGGGGAAAAGGCGGCCTGGCCGAGTATGGCTGCTTTGATGTGAAACGATGTGTCGCGATTCCGGAAACGATGTCATTTACCGACGCAGCTGCCTTTTTGGTCGCATATGGAACGAGTCACGTCGCGCTTGATTATCGGGCCCGCATGCAGCCCGGCGAAACCCTTTTGGTGCTTGGCGCGGCCGGTGGTGTCGGCCTCACTGCTGTCGAGATCGGCAAGGTCATGGGCGCCAAGGTGATCGCCTGCGCACGTGGCGCTGATAAGCTTCAGATTGCCAAGCAGGCGGGCGCGGATCACCTGATCGACGCCACGACGGAAGATATCCGCGAGGTTGTAAAATCCCTCGGCGGCGCTGACGTTGTCTATGATCCGGTTGGCGGAGATCAGTTCAAAGCGGCCTTCCGGGCCTGCAACCCCGACGCGCGCCTGCTGCCCATCGGTTTCGCCAGCGGCGACGTGCCGCAAATCCCGGCCAACCACCTGCTGGTCAAGAACCTGACCGTGATCGGCCTCTACTGGGGGGCCTATCTTGCTCACAACCCCAAGGTCATCACCGATAGCCTGTCCACGCTCTTTGACTGGTACGCCCAAGGCAAGATCACACCACACGTCAGCAACATCCTGCCACTCGAGCAGACAAACGACGCGATGGACCTGCTGCGCACGCGCAAGTCCACCGGCAAAGTCGTGGTGACGATGGATTAACGTCCGACGGCGGACATCCGCTTCGGCGTGACCAGTTCCAGGTTGCCCCGCATCGGATGGAACCCCGCTCTCAGCAGATCGGCAAGATAGGCGATCACGTCCCCCTTGCCGGCCTGCGCCCCATACATGTTGATGTTCTGGCATCCGAGATCAGGCAAGGCGCCGCCATGCTCGATCACTTCCAGAAAGGGTGGCTCGGTTCCCTTGATCATCGCACACACGCCAAGGTCAGCACTGACCGTTGCCTCCACTGTGCGCTCGGATGTGGTCTCGACCGCCATCTCCCATTCGATTCCCGCTTCGTCCAAGGCCCGGATAGACGGCGTACGGAACAGACAGTTCTCGCCCGTTGCGAACCGGAACGGACGTCGCCGCCAGGTGGCCCCGCCCGGCGCACCGATCCAGGCCATCGGCAGGGTGCACAGCAACTCTGCCCCGGCCCCGGTTTCCGCTTCGGTCGTGAGGATAAGATCGCATTCGCCCTTTTCGAACTGGCCACGCAAGGCCCGCGTATAAGACGAAATCAAATGCACCTTGATCCGCGGATAGGCTGCCGCGAACTGCTGCATCGCGCGCGGGATCACCGGATAAACGATGTCATGCGGCACACCAAGCGTAATGGATCCCTCGAATTCATCATGAGTCAGGCGGCGGATCACCTCATCATTCAGCGACACCATGCGCCGCGCATAGCCCAACAGCTGCTCACCCGCCGGCGTCAACGCGATCCCGCGCCCCGACCGGTCAAGCAATGACACGCCAATCAATTCCTCCAGCCTTTTCAACTGCATGGAAACCGCTGACTGGGTCAAGTGAAGAAACCCTGCAGCCTTGGTCACACCGCCCAGATCGGCGACCGCAACGAAACTACGCAACGTGGTGACATCGAGATTCCGCATTTCATCAACATCCTTGATGTATCATCTCACAAACATTCGTTTTCAAAATAACCACACATCGCCATATACATCAAGCAACTTGATGAAAAACTGAAAATTCATCGCAAGCAGAGAAAGGACAAGACGATGACCCTCATTGCAACCCTCGGTCGCCAAGTCGGCCTCTCCTCGCCGAAAGCCCCGACCTTCGGCCAGCTCGCGGAACTGCGCCGTCAACGCAAGGCCCTGGCCCGCCTCGACGATGCCGCCCTGCGCGACCTCGGCCTGACCCGTCAGGAAGCCATCACCGAAGCCCGCCGCAAGATCTGGGACGTGCCCAGCACCTGGCTGCGCTAAAAGGTACGGAAAATTCGCGTCTTTTGGGGCGGATTTTCTTGAAAACGGCGTCAAGCTCACCGATATTCCCCCCAAAGGCCATCGCCACGTTGCGGTGGCCAAAAGGTTCAATATCGGAGGCTTGAATGGCTGAATTTGACACAATCCGCGGCGTTGCCGGTGCACGCGCTGCCGAGATTGACGCCGGGCTGCGCGCCCACATGAACAAGGTCTACGGCACCATGTCCGTAGGTACGTTCATCACTTTCCTGGCTGCATGGGCAATTTCCGGCCTGGCTGTCACCACTGATCCGGCCAATGCCGCGGCCCAGATCAGCGCAACCAAATACCTGACCAGCTTCGGTGCCGCGATCTACACCTCGCCGCTGAAATGGGTCATCATGTTCGCACCGCTGCTCTTCGTTTTCGGCTTCAGCGCGGGCATCAACCGCATGTCGGCCGCTGCCGCACAGCTGGTGTTCTACATCTTCGCAACCGTCATGGGCCTGTCGATCAGTTCTATCTTCCTGGTCTTCACCGGTGACTCGATTGTTCAGGTCTTCCTGATCACCTCGATCGCATTCGCGGGCCTGTCGCTCTACGGCTACACCACCAAGCGTGATCTCGGCCCGATCGGTGCCTTCCTGATCATGGGTCTGATCGGCCTGATCGTTGCCTCGATCGTCAACATCTTCCTGGCGTCCTCGGCAATGGCATTCGCCATCTCGGTGATCGGTGTTCTCGTATTCGCAGGCCTCACCGCCTACGACACCCAGAACATCAAGAACACCTACCTGGCCCATGCCCACCACGGTGATACCGAATGGCTGGGCAAGGCGGCGATCATGGGTGCGCTGAACCTGTACCTGGACTTCATCAACCTGTTTATGATGCTGCTGAGCCTGCTGGGCAACCGCGAATAATCCTCGCGCACAGCTGACAATCCCGATCCCGCCGTGGCCCTGCCCCGGCGGGATTTTTTGTGTCCTCCATCACCTTGCAGCCCCGCCCCTTCACACCTAACTGCCATTCATGAAACGCTTTTCCCTGCTCGATCTCGTCCCGATCCCCGAAGGTGGCACCGCCGCCGACGCGCTGACCAACACCCTGAACCTCGCCCGCGCGGCCGAGGCTGCGGGCTATCACCGCTACTGGCTGGCCGAGCATCACAACATGCCCGGTATCGCCAGCTCCGCCACCGCCATCATGATCGGACAGGTCGCCGCCGCCACCAACACCATGCGCATCGGCGCGGGCGGCATCATGCTGCCCAACCACGCGCCCCTCGTTGTGGCCGAACAATTCGGCACACTTGCCACCCTCTTCCCCGACCGCATTGACCTCGGACTGGGCCGCGCCCCCGGCACCGACATGGCCACCGCCCGCGCCCTGCGCCGCCACATGGCCCCGGAAGACGGGTTTCCACAGGACGTCCAGGAACTCATGGGCTATCTGACCGACACCAACGAGACCTCCCGCGTCCGTGCTATTCCCGGCCAGGGCACCAACGTGCCGATCTGGCTGCTCGGCTCAAGCCTTTATGGCGCACAATTCGCGGCCATGCTGGCCCTGCCCTATGCCTTTGCCTCGCATTTCGCGCCCGCCATGCTGGAAGAGGCCCTGCACGTCTACCGCACCACCTTCCGCCCGTCCGACACCCTGAAAGAGCCCTACGCCATCGTGGCCGCCGGCGTTTGCATTGCCGACACCGATGAAGAGGCCGCCTTCCTGCGCTCTTCCCAGATGCTCGCCTTTGCCCGCTTGCGCACCGGCAAGCCCGGCAAGCTCCCCCTGCCCGTCGACACCATCGCCGATCACATCCCCGGCCCGGTGCTCGCGCAGGTTCAGCACGCCCTGTCGGTATCGGCCACCGGCAGCCCCAGCACCGCCCGCGCGCGTCTGAAACAGATCATCGACAGCTACCAACCTGATGAGCTGATGGTCACCGGCATGATCCACGCCCCCGCCGCCCGCATCAAATCCTTTGAAATGGCTGCGGAAATTCTCTCCGACCTGCAAGAATCGGCCTAATTCCCGCCTGCGTCGACAAAGAGACTTCAAAACCGCGCGTCCCTGGTGTCATATGCGCCGGACAAGACGACACGCAGGACCAATATCAATGACCACCAGACCCATTGCCATTGCCGCCGCCTTCGCCGCCGCTTACGGGTCCACGGCCCATGCCGATGCCTGGCAGATCCTCGACCAGATCGAGATCGAAGAGATCGTCACCGAAACCTCCTACGAGGTGCGCAAAACCTTCCCCGAGGCCCTGCAACAGGGCGCTCTGGACGTGGAGATCACCGGCTATGCCGTCCCTGCCCTGCCGGGCGAAGCCATCCGCGAGTTGATCCTTGTGTCTGACATGGGCCTCTGCCCGCTCTGCGGCAGCGCCGAACATGGTGCCAGCCTGCAAATCACGCTGGCCGATCCGATCGAAACCTTTGACGAAAGCCGCCGCATGACACTGCGGGGTGCTCTGACCCCGGTGACCGACCCGGAAACCTGGCAGTCGGCCATTCTCGAGAACGCGACAATTCTCGTCGAATAATCGGTCAGGCCGCCCATCCCGAAACCGGGCAAGGAACAGGCGGCCCGCCTTCTCTTAGTCCCGCACAACCAGCACGGAACACTTGGCGTGACGCGCCACGCGGGCCGAGTTCGGCCCCTGCAAGTGATCCATCAGGTTCGGCTTGTGCGCCCCCAACACGATCAGGTCCGCCTTGCTCAGCTCTGCCGCCGCAAGGATCTGCTCATAGGCCGTCCCCTTCTCGACAATATGCTGGACCGATCCGAAATCCGGCAGGGTCCGCGCGACAAAGTCGTGCAACTGCGCGTTCGCCGCATCAAGCGCCTCCCGCATCGTGCCTTCCTTGAAATACGACCCCACAATGGTCATCCCATAGTCCGGCACCACGGTCACCACACTCAGGCTGGCATCGTGAAACTTGGCAAGGGCGGCGGCCTGCTTTAGCAGGCCGGCCTCGTCTTCAAGGTGGGTCAGGTCGATTGCGCAAAGAACATGTTCGGTCATGCTGGCACTCCTTCCGTCTCTTTACGTTTGCGGCGCATCTGCAGCAGGTACACAAGACCCAGCAACAGGAATCCCGGCAGATAGAACACCTCTTTCGGCATCCGCTCGTTCTCGATCTCGATGGCCGAGATCGTGACCGGCGTATCGCCATAGAAGTCGTAATCATTGCCAAGGGTTTCGAAATGCGGCGTGCCCGGGAACGGCTCTTCCAGAACCAGCTGGCCACCGTCTACCATCACGGCAAGCCCCTGATCCATCAGCGCCCCTTCGGCATCACCTGCCTTGGTGGGCACGATGATCGTGGTTGGCGTGATCTCTCCGCTGCCAAAGTCCGGCCCCGAGATCGACAATCGCACCTCGTGACCATCGGCCTGCGCGCTCATCTGAGCCAGACCATCAGCCCCGGTGACAACCGAATACTTGGGCGACACCCGATCCAGCCAGAACCCCGGCTGGAACAGCGTAAAGGCCACCAGCAGAAGAACCGCGCTTTCCCAAATCTGCGACTTGACCATGAAATAGTTCATCGTCCCCGCCGCGAACAAAAGCATCGCGATCAGCGCCACCACGAACACGAACACCGCCTGTACAGGCCCAACGTCGATCAACAGAAGATCGGTGTTGAAGATGAACAGGAACGGCAACAGCGCGGTCCGGATCGAATAGAAGAACGCCTGGAAACCGGTGCGCAGCGGATCGCCTTTCGAAATCGCCGCAGCCGCGAAACTCGCAAGCCCCACAGGTGGCGTCACATCCGCCATGATCCCGAAGTAGAAGACGAACATGTGCACCGCAACCAGCGGCACGATCAGGCCAGACTGCGCGCCCAGTTCAACAACCACACCCGCCATGAGCGACGACACCACGATATAGTTCGCAGTGGTCGGCAGCCCCATACCCAACACGATCGAGATCAGCGCCACGAAGAACAGCATCGCCAGCAGGTTGCCGCCCGACAGGAATTCGACGAACTCGGCCATCACCTGCCCGATCCCGGTCAGGGTCACGGCGCCAACGATGATCCCGGCAACACCCATCGCGGCCGCAAGGCCGATCATGTTGCGCGCACCGATGATCAACCCCTCGGCGATATCGTCAAAGCCGCGCTTCAACTCGCCCATGATGTCGCTGTTGCCACGGAAGAACGCCTTGAGCGGGTTCTGCGTTGCCAGGATCACCAGCATCGCAATCGCCGACCAGAAGGCCGACAGACCCGGCGATTTCCGTTCGATCATCAGCAGGTACATCAGCAAGAGGATCGGCATGATATAGTGGATGCCGGTCTTGAAGATCTCGCGCGCGGGCGGCAGATGCTGCATCGACTCGATGCTCATCTCAAGGTCCGGACGGCTCGCGGCAAAGCGCACGGCCAGCACGTAGAGCACGGCCATCGCCACCACGATAATCCATGTCGACGCGCCGCCGAACATGCCTTGCAGCGTATCCACGATCACACCGCACAGGAACAGGGTGCCACCGGCAATCACGATCGACGAGGCAATGATGAAGATCGCGCCAAGGATGAACTTGAGAGGGTGCATCCGGCTGGTGCCGGTCATGCCCATCTTCAGGGCCTCAAGGTGCACGATATAAACCAGCGCGACATAGGAAATCGCCGCCGGAACGATCGCGGTTTTCACCACTTCGACATAAGAGATGCCAACATATTCCGTCATCAGGAAGGCCACGGCCCCCATCACCGGCGGTGTCAGAACCCCGTTAATCGAGGACGAGACTTCAACCGCGCCCGCCTTGGTGGCTGGGAAACCAACCTTTTTCATCAGCGGGATTGTGAAGGTGCCGGTCGTCACCACGTTGGCAATCGACGAGCCCGAAATCAGGCCGGTTGCCGCAGACGCGATCACCGCCGCCTTGGCGGGACCGCCACGCAGGTGCCCCAGCGCAGCAAAGGCCAGTTGCAGGAAATAGTTGCCCGCGCCCGCCTGGTTCAACAAGGCACCAAACAGCACGAACAGGAACACAAAGCCGGAAGACACACCCAGCGCGACCCCAAAAACCCCCTCGGTGGTCAGCCACATGTGGCTCATCGCCTTGTTCAGCGAAGCGCCTTTCCATTGCACCACTTCCGGCAACCCGTCCCATGATCCAAAGAACACGTAGGCCAGGAAGAACAGGGCCACCCCCATGAGCGGAAAGCCCAGAGACCGGCGCGCCGCTTCCAGCAGAAGCACGATGCCGACAACCGACACAGCAACATCGGTGGTGTTCGGGTTCCCGGTCCGCGCCGCCACGCCGCTATAGGCATAGAACAGGTACGAAGCACAGAGCGCGCCCACGATGGCGATCACCCAGGTATCAATCGGAATCCGGTTGCGCGGGCTGTTCTTGAAACCCGGGAAGGCGATGAAGGCCAGAAGCACCGCAAACCCGAGGTGAATGGCCCGTGTCTGCGTGTCGTTCCACACGCCCACCCCAAGGATGAACGGAAGCGGAGATGCGATCCATAACTGGTAGAGCGACCAAACCAGAGGAATATACCAAAGCGCACTGCGCCCGAATTTGTCTTGCGGAAGCCGTCCGCCGGTGTCGCTGTCAGCTACAAAATCCTCTAGCGAGGTATCCTGCGCCGCTGCGGTCTCGTTCTGAGCCATACCACCCTCGTTGCGTTTATACGTATCACAAAAACCCCCGGCACCGCTTGGGCGCCGGAGGCGATTTCTTCGTCAAATCACAGGCTTACTTCCAGCCGCGCTCTTTGTAGTACTTCATCGCACCGGGGTGGATCTCGGCGGTCAGACCGTCAACGATCATTTCGCTTTCCTTCAGACGACCGAAGGCAGGGTGCAGTTTCTTGAAGGCATCGAAGTTTTCGAAGACAGCCGAAACAACGGCATAGGCCACTTCGTCCGACACGTCAGCCGAGGTCACGAAGGTGGCTTTCGGGCCCCACGACGGAACGTCGTTGGGGTTGTTGGGGTACATGCCGCCCGGGATGGTGGCTGCGGCATAGGCCGAGTTCTCGCCCAGCAGGGTGTCGATGTTGGCGCCGGCCAGCGGAACCAGGGTCACGTCACAGGTCGAGGTGGCCTCTTGCGAAGAGCCGTTCGGCAGACCTGCGGCCCAGATGGTCGCGTCGATCTTGCCGTCGCACAGCGCTGCTGCCTGCTCCGACGATTTCAGCTCGGCTGCCAGCGAGAAGTCATCCGCGGTCAGACCCGAGTATTTCATCAGGGTTTCCGCCAGAACGCGGGTACCCGAACCGGGGTTCGCGATGTTGACCTTCTTGCCTTTCAGGTCGTCAACCGATGCGATGCCAGCGTCGGCACGCGCCATCAGGTGCATCGGCTCCGGGTGTACCGAGAACAGCGCGCGCAGGCCCGGATAAGCACCGTCTTCCGCGAACTTGCCGGTACCTGCAACAGCAGCGGCCTGAACGTCGGACTGAACAACACCAAAGTCCAGCTCACCCTGGCGAATGGTGCGGGTGTTGTAGACCGAACCACCGGTCGATTCCACCGAGCAGCGGATGCCGTGCTCTTTGCGGCCCTTGTTGACCAGACGGCAGATCGCGCCGCCAGTCGGATAGTAAACGCCAGTCACACCGCCGGTCCCGATGGTCACGAATTGCTGGTCTGCTGCCGAAGCCGCACCCGCAACGCCCATCGCCGCAACGGCAACTGCGCCAAAAATGGTCTGTTTGATCGACATACTGATAATCTCCCTGTCAGTGGTCTAGCGCCGAGGCGCCTAAAGAACATGCGCAGAGTCGCCAAGGTTATTTTTTATGTCACCTAAAAACTAATGTTTTTTTTGGGCGATCCAGTAGGCGTTATTTTCTTTGCGCAGACTCTCATAAGACTTGATTCGGTGTTTTGCATCAACTCCACCCTGCGCCACCAACAGCGCGAGCAGGTTTTCGATGACGGCCATTGCCCCTGCGTAACATCCGAAATGATGGGTCGACAGAACCGAGGCAACAAGCGTCTCCTGGGCCGTGAATTCTGAGGAAATCACGTCGCTGTCCGAGATCATGATCAACTTCACGCCCTTGCGAACCGCGAACTTGCAGGCCTCGATTGTTTCCCGCGAATAGGGCGTGAAAGTGATCGCAATCATCACATCTCCCTCGCCGGCATAGTTCAATTCGTCGATGGCGCTGTTCATGTGTCTGGGAATTAATTGTAATGATGGCAAAGCCATACGGCCAACGTAATGCAGGTAGTACGCTAGCGCATAGCTCGCACGGACTGCCGTCAGGTAAACATTTCGCGCACCCAGCAACATCTCTGCGACCCGTTCCATCTGGTCCGAAGACTGCCGTTCCAGAGACCGCTCCACAATCGCCATCGTGTTGAACGCGGCATCTGCCTGCACGCGCCCTAGCTCCCCGTCTTCTCGAAGGGTGTCGATCCACTCGGGCCGGTCCACCACCGCGGTGGCCGAAACAAGCGCATGGCGAAACGGCTCGCGCATCTCGTCATAGCCCTCGAACCCCATCCTCTCGGCCATCCTCACCAGGGTATAAGTGCTCACTCCCGCCTTGCGCGCGGTCTCCCGGATCGAGTCCAATCCAAAGTCCGACTGGTTGTCCACGATGTACTTCGCCACCGACTTCAGGCGCGGCGACAGGTCAGGCAGCGTCGCCTTAAGCTCTGAAATCGTTTTGTTTTTTAATGTCGGATCCATCGCGAATCATCCCCTTTGCCCATCCTCGGGTTCAAAACATAAGTTATTTTTCCGAAAGATTGACTGATTCCGTAATTTCTCCATCCTTTTCGTATCACACCCCACCCCTGCCCACCGGCAGGCCACGAGAGATACCAACATGGCACAAACCCTGCCCGCACACGCTTCAGTCGTCGTTATCGGCGGCGGCATCATGGGCTGTTCGACGCTCTATCACCTTGCAAAGATGGGCGTTTCCGACGCGATCCTGCTGGAACGCAACGCGCTGACTTCTGGCACCACATGGCACTCGGCGGCCCAGGTGCGCGCCCTGCGCCACTCGCAGAACCTCACCCGCATGATCCAGTATTCGGTCGATCTCTACTCGCAACTCGAGCAGGAAACCGGCCAGAACGTCGGCTGGATTCAAAAAGGCTCGCTCTCGATTGCCACCAATCCCGACCGCCTGATCCACGTCAAACGTCAGGAAGCCCTCGCCCACGCCTACGGCATCGACGCCGTGTCCGTCAGCCCCGAAGAGGCCAAGGAACGCTGGCCGCTGATGAATGCCGATGACGTGTTGGGCGCCGTCTGGTCGCCCGACGATGGCCGTGTTTCGCCCTCCGATGTCTGTGCCGCGCTGATCAAGGCCGCCAAGGGGCTTGGCGCAAAACTGTTCGAACGCACTGGCGTCACTGGCATCCTGACAGAAAACGGCCGCATCAAGGGGGTCGAGACCACCCAAGGCACGGTCATGTGCGATGCCATCGCGCTCTGCACCGGTCTCTGGTCCCGCGAAGTGGGCGCGATGGCAGGCGCCGAGGTTCCCGCACTGGCCTGTGAACACTTCTACCTGCTGACCAAGCCGATCGACGGCATCGTCGGCAACACCCCCACCCTCTCGGACCACGACAACCATCTCTACATCCGCGACGATTCCGGTGGCCTTCTGGTCGGCTGTTTTGAGCCCATGGGCAAACCCATCGAACCCGGCCGCCTCGATGGAAGCTTCGAATTCGGCCTCCTGCCCGAAGACTGGGACCACTTTGAGCCGATGATGATGAACGCGCTCCACCGCCTGCCCGCGCTGGAAAACGCCGAAGTCAAAATGCTCCTCAACGGCCCCGAAAGCTTTACCCCGGACGGCACCTTCATGCTGGGCGAAACCGCCGAGACCAAGGGCCTGTTCCTTGGCTGCGGCATGAACTCGGTCGGCATCGCCTCGGGTGGCGGCGCGGGCATGAACCTCGCCCATGCCATCGTGCACGGCCACACCGCCTATGATCTCGGCGAAGCCGACGCCAAACGCTTTGCCCCGATCTTCAACTCGGTCGAACACCTTATGGCCCGCGCGCCCGAGATCCTCGGCACCCACTACGACATCGCCTATCCGGGCAAACAGCTCTCAACCGCCCGGAACCTCCGCGCCCTGCCGCTCGATAGCGAATACCGCGCGGCAGGCGCGCACATGGGCCAGTTCTACGGCTGGGAACGCCCGCTCTACTTTGGCAAGACCGAAGAGCCGCGCATGACCTTCGAACGGCCCGACTGGTTCGAAAATGTAAAGGCCGAAGTCGCCGCCGCCCACGAAAGCGCGGCCATCTTCGACGCCTCGCCCTTTGGCAAGATCGAAGTGCAAGGCCCTGATGCCGAAGCCTTCCTACTGAAAACCTGCGCCGGTTTCCTCGGCCGCGCACCGGGGTCGGTGATCTATACCTCTGTTCTCAACGAACGTGGTACTTTTGAAAGTGACATCACCGCCCAACGCATCGCCGAAGACCACTATCGCCTCTTCGTCGGCACCGCCGCGATCAAACGCGATCTCGCGTGGTTCCGTCGTCATTCCGAGGGCTTTGACGTCACCCTGACCGACTCGACCGAAGACTATGCCGTGCTTGGCCTCATGGGCCCCGAAGCCGCACGCATCGTCGCCGAATGCGGCGCGCCCGAGCTGAACGAGCTGGGCTACTTCAAGGTCGGCCCCGCCCATATCGCGGGCAAACACGTCCGCGCGGCCCGCATGTCCTATGTGGGCGAGGCTGGCTGGGAGATCACCATGAAGGCCGAGAACGCATCCGCCGTCTACGCCGCCCTCACCGAGGCGGGGGCCAAGCCTGCGGGCCTCTTTGCCCAAACCTCGATGCGGATCGAAAAGGGCTTCTGCGCGATGGGTCATGAACTCGACGGCGATACCACCCCGATCGCCACCGGCCTCGATTTCGCCACCCGCAAGAAAGGCGGCTTCATCGGCGCTGAGGCCCTTGCCGAAGCCCGCGAAAGCGGCGCGATCAACAAGGTGGTCTCGATCAGGCTCGACGACGAAAACGCCATGCCCCTTGGTCACGAACCGATCTATTTCGAGGGCGAGATCGTCGGCCAGACATCCTCCTGCGCCTTTGGCTACCGGGTCGGCAAACCCGTTGCCCTTGGCCACACTCACACCCCGCTCGAAGATGGCGCGCGCGTGCAGATCGATATCGCCCGCACCCTCTTTGATGCCACCATCGTCCACGGGCCGCTGTTCGACCCGGACGGCACCCGCATGAAAGGCTGACCCCAGTGTCCCGACCCTTCATCATGGTCGCCCCCAACGGGGCCAGACGTGGCAAGGCGGATCACCCCGCCCTGCCCGTCACCCTGACCGACATCCTCGACACCGCCCGCGCCTGCCACCTTGCAGGCGCGGATGGTTTGCACCTGCACGTGCGCGACGCCGACGGCAAGCACACCCTCGACGCGGGCCGCTACAACGAGGCGCTTGCCGAACTCGGGGCGCAACTGCCCAGCCTGCGCATCCAGATCACCACCGAGGCCGCAGGCCTTTTCGATGTGCGCACCCAACATGCCTGTTTGCGGGATGTGAAACCGGAATGGGCCTCGATCTCGGTGCGCGAGATGGCCCGCGATCCGACCCTCGCCCCCCGCGTCTATGATCTCTGCGCCGCACAGGGCACCGAAGTGCAACACATCCTCTACAACACCGATGACGCCGCCCTGCTACGGGACTGGTGGGATCAGGGCATCGTCCACGCCCACCAGACCAGCGCCATCTTCGTGCTGGGCCGCTACGCCACCGCCGACGGCTCGTCCCCGGCAGACATCGCGCCCTTCCGCGCCGCCCTGCCGCAGGTCAGCAACTGGATGGTCTGCGCCTTCGGCCCGCAGGAACACGCCTGCCTCGCCGCTGCAGCCGCCCTTGGCGGCAACCTGCGCGTCGGCTTTGAAAACAGCCTCACCGCCGCCAACGGTACCCCTCACAAAGACAACGCCACATCCGTGGCCACCCTCTGCCAGATGCTTGAAAGGAAGGCCGCATGAGCCACGTATTCCCGCGCCACTGTCACGCCAGCTTACCCACCGCCACCTCCGGCGACGGCTGTTTCCTGATCGACCAGACAGGCAAACGCTATTTCGATGGCTCGGGCGGCGCTGCCGTCTCTTGCCTCGGCCACTCCAACCCGCGCGTCGCCAAGGCCGTCAAGGCGCAGGTCGATCAACTGGCCTTTGCCCACTCCGGCTTTTTCACGACTGAACCGGCGGAACAACTCGCCGACCTGCTGATCGCCAACGCCCCCGGCACGCTGGATCGGGTCTATTTCGTCTCCGGCGGCTCGGAGGCGGTGGAAAGCGCCATCAAGCTCGCCCGCCAGTATCACCTTGAACGCGGCGAGCCGAACCGCCGCCACCTGATCGCCCGCCGCCAGAGCTATCACGGCAACACCCTTGGTGCGCTTTCGGCAGGCGGCAACGCATGGCGTCGCCAGCAATTCGACCCGCTCCTGGTGGAAATGAGCCACATCGCCCCCTGCTACGAATATGCTGAACGCACGACAGGCGAAACGCTCTACGACTACGGCCAGCGCGTCGCCAACGAGTTGGAAGAGGAAATCCTGCGCCTCGGGGCCGATTCCGTCATGGCCTTCATTGCCGAACCGGTCGTCGGAGCCACCCTTGGCGCCGTGCCACCCGTCGAAGGCTACTACACACGCATCCGCGAGATCTGCGACAAATACGGTGTCCTCCTGATCCTCGACGAGGTCATGTGCGGCATGGGCCGCACCGGCCATCTCTTTGCCTGCGAGGCCGAGGGCATCGCCCCCGACATCCTCTGCATCGCCAAGGGTCTGGGCGCGGGCTATCAGCCCATCGGCGCAATGCTCTGCTCCTCCGAGGTCTATCAGGCCATCGCCAACGGCTCGGGCTTCTTCCAGCACGGCCACACCTACCTTGGCCACCCGGTCGCCGCTGCCGCGGGCCTTGCCGTGGTTCAGGAACTCCTCGAAGGGGATCTCGTCACCCAGGCCCGCAATCGCGGCACCTATCTCGAACAGCAATTGCGCAGCCGCTTTGCCCAACACCCCCATATCGGTGATATCCGCGGACGCGGCATGTTCTGGGGGCTTGAGTTCGTCGCGGATCGCGACAGCAAAGCCCCCTTCGATCCTGCCAACGGGCTTGCCGGCAAGCTTAAGAAAGCCGCCTTTGCCGAAGGTCTGATCTGCTACCCGATGCCCGGCACCCGCGATGGCCGCAACGGAGATCACATCCTGCTCGCCCCGCCCTTCATCGCCTCCGAGGCCGAACTCGACGGCGCGCTCGACGCGCTCTCACGCGCCATCGACAGCACCCTCGCGACGGTCCAACCCACCTGACACCGGCTGCGGGGGCCTTACAGCTCCCGCACCATCTGCACCGCCGGGAAATACACCCCCGGTGCCAGCGTCAACTCGATCTCGCCGGTTGGCTGAAACCCCATAGCCTCGTAGAACGCTCGCGCCGTGCGCGTGCTCATGCAATGCATCCTGCGCATCCCATAGGCCGCCGCAGAGGCCACCGAGGTCTCGATCAACTGCCGGGCCACCCCTTTCCTAAGATGGCAGGGGTCGGTCGCCACATGGCGCACATGGCCCTCGTCGATCGCCCCCACACCCCGCGCCGGGCTGACATCGGTCCACCCGCCAGCACCGATCACGCGGCCTCTCTCGTCATGGGCAAGGAAATAGGTGCCGCACTCCAACAGCGCCGGTTGCGCCGTGGTGATCAGCGGCAAAACCGCCTGCAGGGTCTTGGCATCGTAATGGTCGGGCAGAAGGCGGGGATAGGACCGCCGGAACAGCTGCGTCACCGCCGATCTGTCGGCGGGGTTGGCGGCTCTGATCTGTATGGGCTCTGACATGGGTCTGCGTCCTGAAAAGAAATCTGGGGTCTCAGGGCGCGACCGGGAGCTTCAAAAGCAAAAAGCCGCGCCTTGGTCTGGCGCGGCTTTTGCATGGTCTCGAAAGGGGATCTTACTTGATCTTGCCTTCCTTGTACTCGACATGCTTGCGCACCACCGGGTCGTACTTACGTACGACCATCTTTTCGGTCATGGTGCGTGCGTTTTTCTTGGTCACGTAGAAATGGCCCGTGCCCGCGGTCGAGTTCAGACGGATCTTGATAGTCGTCGGCTTCGCCATTGTTCTTCTCCTGCGCCGGGCAGCAGCGCCCGTGAAATTCTCATGAAGCCTGCCTTTTAATGATGCACCGCTCCGAGTCAACACCGTATATGCAAGAAAAATGACTTTGCGGCCATAGCTCCGGTTTCTTCCGCGAAACCGGGCCCGTCAGCGGCCGTTTTCGCCCCCGACCTTGGAAAAATTCATGCGCAGAAGGCCTGTAAGCCGGATTCTGTCCGGGCGAGTCGCCCCGCCCGTGATGACCATTCATCTGGAGCGCCCGTTACCGGACACCCTCTAGCTGCCAACCCGGACCTGCTCGGGGCAAGGCGCCCCTGCGGCGATATCCCCGAAAGGATCAGCCCGCGCGCGGTCCCTATTCGGCATTGCTCCCGGTGGGGCTTGCCATGCCGGTCCTGTTGCCAGGCCCGCGGTGGGCTCTTACCCCACCGTTTCACCCTTACCCGGACCTGTCGCAAGCGACGCCGCCGGGCGGTCTGTTCTCTGTGGCGCTTTCCCTCGGATCGCTCCGGCCGGGCGTTACCCGGCACCGTTGCCTTGTGGAGTCCGGACTTTCCTCCCAGGCGGGTTGCCCCGCCGAAGGCGGCCATCCGGCCCTCTGCGCCCGCCCCACTTAGGGTGTCACATGCGCGCCGTCAAACGGATTGCGCGGCCAGCGCCTCTGCCACGGCCATATCTTCACCGCCAAGCGCGCCACACCCCCAGGGGCGAAACCGCAACCGCACCGCCTGCAACAAGAGATCATCCGGCACATCCGGAAACCCGTAGGCCAGCGCGGCGTCGCGGAACCGCACCGCATCAACGTCCCGCGCCGCGCCGACATCCGGCCAGACCGCCAGCCCCCGCCGCGCCAGCCGGTGCCAGTCGAAACGCGGCCCCGGATCAATCTTGCGCCCCGGCGCCATGCAGCTATGGCCGATCACATCCTCAGGGCCAATCGACCACCGCGCCATGATCCCACCCATCAGCGCCTCAAGCGCCACCATCTGTGGTTCAGAAAACGGATGATCCCCGCGATTGGCCAACTCGATCCCGATCGAACGGGAATTGATATCCTCAAGCCCCCGCCACGATCCGGCCCCCGCGTGCCAGGCCCGCATCGCCTCGTCCACCATCTGCCAGACGCGGCCATCCTCGCCAATCAGGTAATGCGCCGAAACCTCGACGCCCGGATCACACAGCCGCTCCAGCGCCGCCTCGGCGCTTTCCATGGCGGTATAGTGCAGCACGATGAACCGCGGCTCCAAACCATCCCTGCGCGGCCCAAAACTCTCGCAGCGCGCCTGAATGACCTCGCCCAAGCCGCTCACCCGCCGCGCGCCGCCTTGCGATAGATTTCGGGGTTCCAGTCGCAGGCATACCCGTCACCGTCCGGATCCACCCCAAGGCGATCCCGCTTCGGGCCACCCTTCGCCAGAAACGCCGCCTGCGCCTCGCCCGACGACGGGAACGCCGCACAGGCCTTCTCGTACCGCGCCTTGGTATTCAGTCCAAGACGACGGAACAGCTTGGTGCCCACCGGATGCCGTGTCGACAGCGCATATTGCACCACGTTGGGCGCATTGCCGGTGCGTTCCGGAAGGGCCGTCGGCGCAATCACCTGGTAATTCTGCCGGTTCGCCTGAAGGCGCTGCGCGTCATCCTCGATGGAACGGCGCGCGCCCACGGCCTCGAAATCATTCTCGTCGGAGATACCCGCATTGGTCACAACCGTCGGCGCAGGGTTCGACGGGCTGGCATGCACGATACCGTCCTCGGTGGTCTGAGGTGCCCCCGCCTGACGCACGCGCGGCGTATCCTCTCCCGTCGCAGCGGGCGCAGGCGCCGTCCGCACCCGTGGCTGCGGAGCCGGGGCCGGTTCTGGCGCAGGGCTCGCCACCGGTTGCGGCGTCGCAACCCGCGCGGTCCGTACCGGTGCAGGCGCCAAAAGCGCCTCTTCCGACACCGCATCCGCGGGCGGAATGGCCGATGTCACGGTTCGATTGTTCCTGACGGGTCGCGGCGACAGGTTCTGGTTGTCGAAACCGACACCTGCCGCGCTATCGGGGATCGCGGGTTGACAGGCGGCCATGGCCACAAGGGCACAGCCGCTCAGAAATGCTCGCAACATGGGTGCAATGCCTGCTCAGTTTGTTTTGAGCTTCTTTACCACCATTTGCCCGGTTTGGCTACAAACCCCGCCGCGCTCTCGAGCGCATAGGCGGTGTTCAGCAGATCACCCTCTTCCCACGGACGGCCAATCAGCTGCAGACCCAGCGGCAGCCCCTGATGATCCAGACCGGTCGGCACCGAGATGCCCGGCAGTCCGGCAAGGTTCACGGTTACGGTGAAGACGTCGTTCAGGTACATCTTGACCGGATCTTCGTCGTTCATCTCGCCCAGACCAAAGGCCGCCGACGGTGTGGCCGGTGTCAGGATCGCATCGATCCCGGCGGCAAAGGCGTCGTCAAAGTCCTTCTTGATCAGTGCACGCACCCGACGGGCACGATTGTAATAGGCGTCATAGAAACCCGCCGACAGTACGTAAGTCCCAACCATCACGCGGCGCTGGACCTCCGAACCGAACCCTTCGGCGCGGGTCTTCTCGTACATCTCGGTGATGCCATCCCCCGCAGAAAGCGTGGCGCGGTGGCCGAAACGCACGCCGTCGTAACGGGCAAGGTTCGACGAGGCTTCCGCCGGCGCAATCACATAGTAGGCAGGCAGCGCATACTTGGTGTGCGGCAGGCTGATCTCGACCATCTCGGCACCCGCGGCTTCCAGCATCGCACGACCGTCGGCCCACAGCTGCTCGATCTCCTCGGGCATACCGTCCATGTGGTATTCCTTGGGAATACCGATCTTCTTGCCCTTGATGTCACCGGTCAGCATGGCCTCGAAATTCGGCACCGCCAGATCGGCGCTGGTCGAATCCTTGGGGTCATGACCACACATCGCTTCCAGCATGATCGCCGCATCGCGCACCGACTTGGTCATCGGACCGGCCTGATCGAGCGAAGAGGCAAAGGCCACGATGCCCCAACGCGAGCAGCGGCCATAGGTCGGCTTGATCCCCACGGTGCCGGTAAAGGCCGCAGGCTGGCGGATCGAGCCACCGGTATCGGTGCCGGTTGCCGCAAGGCACAGGTCAGCCGCAACCGCCGAAGCCGAACCACCCGACGAGCCACCCGGCGTCAGCGGGGTTTCTTCGTTGCCACGACGCCACGGGCTCACCGCGTTGCCATAAACCGAAGTCTCGTTCGAAGACCCCATCGCGAACTCGTCCATGTTCAGTTTGCCAAGCATGACAGCGCCGGCATCGAACAGGTTCTGGGTCACGGTCGATTCATATTCCGGCGTGAACCCTTCCAGGATGCCCGAGGCCGCCTGCGACGGCACGCCCTTGGTGCAGAACAGGTCCTTGATGCCCAGCGGCAGGCCACACATCGCAGGCGCATCGCCCGTCGCCAGACGCGCATCCGCCGCCTTTGCCTGCTCAAGCGCAAGCTCGGGCGTGTTGTGAACAAAGGCATTCAGCGCACCGGCGCCGTCGATGGCCGACAGGCAGGCTTCGGTCAGCTCAACCGAGGTCACGTCCTTGGCACGCAGCTTGTCGCGGGCCTCGGCAAGGGTGAGTTTGTTCAGCTCAGTCATTATTCCACCACCTTCGGCACGGCAAAGAACCCTTCGCGCGCATCCGGCGCGTTCTTCAGCACTTTTTCCTGCTGGCTTCCGTCGGTCACCACGTCTTCGCGCCGCTTCAGACGCATCGGCGTCACCGAGGTCATCGGCTCCACGCCGTCAACATCGACTTCGTTCAGCTGTTCGATAAAGCCGAGAATGGTGTTGAATTCATTCGCCAGCGCAGGCAGCGCGTCATCTTCGACCTTGATCCGCGCGAGCTTGGCCACGCGCGCGGCGGTGTCCTTGTCAATCGACATCGGGTGTTCTCCGGTTGCAACTTGGCCCAAGCCTTTAGCGCCCCCGGAACTGCGGTGCAAGCACTCACCCCGGAACCACCCGCCGAAAGCCCGCCGGACGCGCCCTGATGCCATCGCTTCCGGCAGTTTGGCCCTAGCCGAAACCGCGCATCAACGGCACAGTAGACACAGCCAGCAAGGAGACCACGCCATGTGCAACGCAACAGGCACCGCGATTCCAACCGTCATGATCGACAATGATCGTGTCCGCGTCACCGAATGGCGCTTCAAGAAACGCGGCGACAACACCGGCTGGCACCGCCACGCCTATGACTACATTGTCGTGCCACAGTTTGACGGCATCCTCGAAATCGACCTCGGCAATGGCGAACGCACCACCGCCACACTGCAAAAGGGCGTACCCTACTACCGCGATCTCGGCGTCGAACATGACGTGATCAACGGCAATGATTTCGAATGCGCCTTCATCGAGATCGAACTCCTCGAACCGCGCCCCACATAAGCGGCTTCAATGCACCCAAAATACTCCCGCCGGAGGCACCCGCCCGTCAGGCCCGCCCCGACACCAGAAAGCGCCGGTACACCTCGATCATCCAGCCCAGCATGATCCCGTTCAACACGTGCCACATGAAATGCGTGCCCAGCGGAAAGGCACCGCAGACCGGCTCGTCAAGGCTGCGGAAAAAGATCGACAGGCTCAGGATACCCGCCCCGATCGCCAGCCCCCGTGCCACCTCGGGCAACCGCCGCCACAGGGCCACGGCGTAAAGAAAGATCAGCAAGGCCACCGGCGCATAACCCGCCGACGACCCAAGCCCCGGCACCTTCTGGAACAAAGGCACCGTCAGCGCCGCATAGGGAAAGAACAGCGCCGTCGCGCCCAGCGCCCAAAGGGTCGGCATGCCCCAATAGGCCCGGTTGGCGACAAAGACATAGATCAGCACGAAACCCGCAATCGGGGCCACATCGGCAATCGCCGACCACACCTGACCGTGGGTGTGAAACAGGTAGCTGCCCAACCCGATCAGCGCCAGAACCGCCACCAGAAGCCGCGCCATCGGGGCCTGCATGTCCCCCAGCCGCCGCCACATCACCACGGCCGCGATCAGAAAGGCCGCATTGGTCACCGCGTTCACCGGCTCCGACCAGTACTCCGGCCCGGTGCGCTCGCAATAGCCGTCAATCGCCTGCATCAAGTCCATGGCTCTTCCCTCAATCCCAGTCCGTGCTAACCTGTCTCCAACACTTTATGAAATAGGGAGCCCTTTCATGAAAATCATCTGGCTTGGCCACGGTTCTTTCCGCATCGAAACAAATGACCTCGTCCTGCTGGTCGATCCCTGGCTCACCGGCAACCCCGTCCTGCCCGAAGACCAGCACGAGGCCGCCATTGCAGGGGCCACCCACCTGATCCTCACCCATGCCCATTTCGACCACGTCGCCGACATGCTGCCGCTGGCCCGCAAACTCGGCGTGCCCATCGTCGGCCAGTACGACCTGATGTCCTACTGGAACGAACACGAACACCTCGACACCGTGGGCTTCAACAAGGGCGGCACCGTCGATCTCGGCGGCGCGGCGCTGACAATGGTGCCCGCCTCGCACAGCTCGACCTTCGCCACCGAGGAAGGCCCCAAGGCCGCCGGCTCCGAGGTCGGCTACATGCTCATGGCCGAGGGCCGCACGGTCTATATCTCCGGTGACACCGACATCATGGCCGACATGGACTGGATGGGGGACTACTACAAACCCGACATCGGCATCCTCTCGGCCGGCGGCCATTTCACCATGGACATGAAGGGCACGGCCTATGCGGCCAAACGTTACTTCGACTTCAAGACGGTGATCCCCTGTCACTACAAAACCTTCCCGATCCTCGAACAATCGGCTGAGGCGCTGGTCGACGGCCTGCCCGGCGTCGAGGTGATCGAACCCGAGGTCATGGTGCCGATCACCCTCTAGCCCACGCCAAAGCGGTTTCCAAACCGCTTGCGCAAGGCGTTTCGAAACGCCTTGCCCACCCCTCCCCCGCAAAGCACAGCCCATGCCCGCCACCGATTTCTCGCCCGCCGAATATGCCGACCGCCTCGCCCGCACCCGCGCCGAGATGGCCACCCGCGGCATCGACACGCTGATCGTCGCCGACCCTTCCAACATGGCCTGGCTCACCGGCTATGACGGCTGGAGCTTCTATGTCCCGCAGGCCGTCATCCTGCACGCCTCCGGCAGCCCGCTCTGGTGGGGCCGCACGCAGGACAAACCCGGCGCCGCGCAGACCACCTATCTGGCACCCGAGGCCCTCTTCGACTGGCCGGAAGAACATGTCCAGCACCCCGACCACCACCCCTATGACGCCCTCGTCACCCTGCTTTGCGACCGTGGCTGGACAAGCCATCTCGGAGTCGAGATGGACAACTACTACTATTCCGCCGCCGCCCACCGCATCCTCGAAACCGCCTTCGGCCGCGACACCATCACCGACGCCACCGGCCTCGTGAACTGGCAACGCGCCGTCAAAAGCCCCGCCGAGCTTGCCCTGATGACAAAAGCCGGCCAGCTCAGCGCCCATATGCACGCCACCCTGCGCGCGGGCTTTCGCGAAGGCCGCGCCAAACACGAACTGGTGGCCGAGATGCAGGCCGCCGGAGTCGCGGGCCTGCCCGGCATCGCCGGCGACTATCCCGCCATTGCACCCATCGCACCGTCAGGCCGCGAAGCCTCGGCCTCGCACATCACCTGGAACGACCGCCCCCTCACCCGCGGCGCGGCCACCTATTTCGAGATTTCCGGCTGCTACCACCGCTATCACTGCCCGGTCAGCCGCACGCTCTTCCTCGGCACCCCACCCGACGACATCCGCCGCGCCGAAACCGCCGTGCTGCGCGCCATCGAAGACGCCTTTGCCGCCGCCCGCCCCGGAACCACCTGCGAAGAGGTCGCCGCCTGCGTCTACGACAGCTTCGCCCGCGCAGGCTATGTCAAAGGCAACCGCACCGGCTATCCCATCGGCCTCAGCTACCCGCCCGACTGGGGCGAACGCACCATGAGCCTGCGCCCGGGCGACACCACACCGCTCGAGGAAAACATGACCTTCCACCTCATGCCCGGCCTCTGGACCCCGGACTGGGGCCTCGCCATCACCGAAAGTTTCGTGATCACCCCCGAAGGCGGCAAACCCCTGGCAGATATCCCGCGCGACCTGGTGGTGGTCGCAACCTAGAAGCGGTTTGCAAACCGCTTCCCAAGGCGTTTCGAAACGCCTTCCCGCTAGCTCGAAAGGGTGTCCACACCAACAAACAAGTTGATTTCCTTGAATGGCTCGATTGTCTGAAACTTTGGGCCAATTCCGAAAAAACCTCTCATCGCCACGCCATCAAGAAACCTCTGAACCTTCATCACTCAATCCCTGCCTGAAATTCCGATCTCAAATTCGCGCAATGAACAGGAAATGAAAACCCCGAACGCCGCGATTTCCGCATGTCTGAACAAGGCGTTAACCTTAATGGCGTGTGAACGGAGACGGCGCGGGTTAACAGGGTCTCAACCAATGCCGGAAAGCTGCACCTCCGTGATACCGTCGCAATACCGACGTGATACCGACGTTGATTTTCAGCCCCTTCTCGCCTCGAAGAACCGCTTCAGAAGGTCTTCGCATTCCTGCGCCGCAAGACCGTCATAGACCTCGGGCACATGGTGGCTTTGCGGATGGGAAAACACGCGCGGACCCTGCGCGACCCCGCCCGACTTGGGATCAGACGCACCATAGTAAAGCCGCGCGATCCGGGTCTGCGAAATCGCGCTCGCGCACATGGGGCACGGCTCTAGCGTGACAAAAAGATCATGATTTACAAGACGTTCCGAGCCAATCGCCTGACAAGCCGCGCGCATCGCCAGGATTTCCGCATGTGCCGTCGGATCGCTCAGCTCGCGGGTCCGGTTGCCCGCCCGCGCCACCACCTCGCCCGCAGGAGAGACCACGACCGCCCCCACCGGAACCTCGCCCCGATCGGCCGCCGCCCGCGCCTCTTCCAGCGCGATATGCATGAAACTGCGAAACGCCATGCCCTCCCGTACCCCCGACAAGCCCCCTTTCGCAATCCCCCAATCCACGCTATGGCCCTGCCATGAGCACAGATACCCCCAAAGGCGACCGCATCGCCAAGGTCCTCGCCCGCGCCGGTGTTGCCAGCCGCCGCGAAGCCGAACGCATGATCGAAGCTGGCCGCATTGCGGTTAACGGCAAGACAATCGACAGCCCGGCGCTGAACGTGACCGGCCGCGACCGCATCCTTGTCGACGGCAAGCCGCTGGCCGCACCGGAACCCGCGCGACTCTGGCTCTATCACAAGCCCACCGGCCTCGTGACCACCCACAAGGACGAACAGGGCCGCGAGACGATCTTTGACCACCTGCCCGAAGATCTGCCCCGCGTGATGTCGGTTGGTCGCCTCGATCTCAACTCCGAGGGCCTCTTGCTGCTCACCAACGACGGCGGCGTCAAACGCCAGCTCGAGTTGCCAGCGACAGGCTGGCTGCGCAAGTACCGCGTCCGCGTGAACGGCAGGCCCACCGAAGACACCTTCACCCCCCTGCGCAAGGGCATCACCATCGACGGCGAGACCTTCCAGCCCATGCAGGTCTCTCTGGATCGCCAGCAAGGCGCCAACGCCTGGCTCACCGTCGGCATCCGCGAAGGCCGCAACCGCGAAATCCGCCGCGCGATGGAGGCCGTCGGCCTGCCGGTGAACCGCCTGATGCGGGTCTCCTACGGGCCGTTCCAGCTAGGCAACCTGAAATCCGGTGAGGTCGAGGAAGTGCGCCGCCGCGTCATGCGCGACCAGCTGGGCCTGGACGGGGCCAAGCCCGCCGAGGAACGCCCCAAGCCAACCCGCAAGCGCAAACCCGGCCCCAAGCCCACCGCACGAGACGGCGCACGCTCCGGCAAACCCGGCACGTCTAAAAGTGCCAAACCACCTCGCAAGGGTCCGCGCCGCTAGGTCGTCCCGCAGTCTGACAGGTCACAAGGATCGTCCGAAGCCCTCAGGACCGTCTCCGGCCGCGCCGGAAACAGCGTTGGCCAGATGCGCGATGGACGACCATTCCTGGTCCACTTGCCCAAATGCCGAACACCGCATTGGCAATCTGACGCCCAAGCACCAATCTTCCCCCTAGCGAAAACCCGCCGAAACTCCTAGGTTTCTGGCAGGTTTACGAGGGGATGGAACCACATGACCGGCACGACGTTGCAAAAACTTGCCTTTGGTCTTCTTGTCATACTGATCGTCTACGTTTCCATCGCAGGAGGCGTCTGATGGCTCAGAAATTTGGCGGCAAGTACAGCCCCGATGGAAACGCAGGGGCCTCGGGTACCTTCCAGAACGCCCGCCGCAGCCGCGTTGGTGGCCGCGTGAACCTGCTGTTCATCGCCCCACTGCCCCTGATCTGGCAGGCCTTCGGCAACGGCCCGGTGCAGCTTGCCCTGAACCTTGCCGCGCTTGGCCTTCTTCTGCTGGCCGCATGGCTGACCCGCGAAGGCCTGCTGGCGCAAGAGGCTTATGAAGCCCGCAAGGTTGCCCGACGTCCCGCCTTTCCGCGCAAAATGGCAGGCTCCCTGCTCACCGGAACCGGCCTGGCGCTGGCCGGCTGGGCCGCCACCGGCGGCATCATCGCGCCGGCCATCTATGCGGTGATCGGCACCCTTCTGCACGGCTTTGCCTTCGGCCTTGATCCGCTCAAGGACAAGGGCATCGAAGGCGTCGATCTATACCAGACCGACCGCGTCGCCCGCGCCGTGGAAGAGGCCGAGAAACACCTCACCGCCATGACAGACGCGATCCTGCGCTGTGGCGACCGTCGCCTTGAAGGCCGCGTCGCACAATTCCAGACCACCGTCCGCGATCTCTTCCGCACGGTCGAGGAAGACCCCCGCGACCTGAGCGCCGCCCGCAAGTACCTCAGCGTTTATTTACGCGGTGCCCGCGATGCCACGGTCAAGTTCGCCGACATCTACGCCCGCAAGCGCGATACCGCCGCGCGGGACGATTACGAGGCGCTGCTCGACGATCTGGAGCAGAATTTCGCCGCCCGCACCGAAAAGCTCTTGCTGGATGACAAGAGCGACCTGACAATCGAAATCGAAGTGCTGCGCGACAGGTTGCAGCGCGAAGGTGTCGCCCGCGACACCCTGTAAGCCCAACAAGGGGGAAGTTTTATGTCTGACACAGTTCGTCAAAAGGCCGAGGCCGCGCTGGCCGAAGTGGATCAGGTGACCGCCGTGATCCTGCCCGAACCCACCGAGGCCAACGCGGTAATCGCCCTGGCCGATGCCGATGCGCCACTTTCGGCCGAGATCAACCGCCGCATGGGCGAACTCGACATGACCGACACCACCTCGATCGTGCATTTCGGCTCGGCCGCGCAGGCCGAACTGCAGGAAATCAGCCAGGCCATGCTTCAGGACGTCCGCAACAAGGATGTCGGCCCCGCGGGTGACTCCCTGCGCAACATCGTCACCACCATCCGCGGTTTCTCGATCTCCGAACTCGACGTGCGCCGTGAACGCTCCTTCTGGGAAAAGCTGTTGGGCCGCGCCGCGCCCTTTGCCAAGTTCACCGCCCGCTACGAACAGGTGCAGGACCAGATCGACCGCATCACCGACAACCTTCTGGAACACGAACACACGCTTCTCAAGGACATCAAGTCGCTCGACCTGCTCTACGAAAAGACCCTGAGCTTCTATGACGAACTGGCCCTCTACATCGCCGCGGGCGAGGCCAAGATCGCCGATCTTGATGCCAATGACATCCCGGCCAAGGAAGCCGAGGTTCAGGCCGCAGACGAGAACGATCAGGTCATGAAAGCCCAGGAGTTGCGCGACCTGCGCGCCGCACGTGATGATCTCGAACGCCGTGTCCACGACCTGAAACTCACCCGTCAGGTCACCATGCAGTCCCTGCCCTCGATCCGACTGGTTCAGGAAAACGACAAGTCGCTGGTCACCAAGATCAACTCGACTCTGGTCAACACCGTGCCGCTCTGGGAAACCCAGCTGGCACAGGCCGTCACCATCCAGCGCAGCGCCGAAGCCGCCGCTGCCGTGCGCGACGCCAATGACCTGACCAACGAACTCCTGACCTCGAACGCCGCCAACCTGCGCCAGTCCAACAAGATGATCCGCGAGGAAATGGAACGCGGCGTCTTTGATATCGAGGCGGTCAAACAGGCCAACGCCGACCTGATCGGCACCATCGAGGAAAGCCTGCAAATCGCCGATGAAGGCAAGGCCCGCCGTGCCGCCGCCGAAGAAGACCTCAAGAAGATGGAAGCCGACCTGCGCGATACCCTCGCGGCTGCCAAGGCCAAGCAGACCGGCCTCGGCGACACCGCCGCGACCTCGGTTCCGGGAGCCTGATACCCCAAGTGACGCGGCTCAAGACCACCCTTCTTCTGATCGCTCTGACGGCCCTGGCCGCCTGCGACGACCTGCTCCCGAGCCGCCCCGGCCAAACCACCCCCAAGCCGCCGACCACCTCGGCGGCTTCGGAACAGCTGCGTGTCTACTATGCCCATACCGAGACCGATCTCCTGACCCGCGGCCTCCTGCGCACCGATGGCGGCGGCCCGGACACGCCCTTCACCGCCGACATGCTGGCCCGCAACTTCGAACAGATCGCCTTTTTCGACGAATACGCCCGTGGTCAGGGTCTCGAACGCTCCTCCGGCGAAGCCGGCACCCTGCGCCGCTGGTCACGCCCCGTGCGCCTCGCCGTCGAATTCGGCCCCAGCGTGCCACAGGCCATTCGCAGCGAAGACACCGCGATCGTCTCGGATTTCACCGCCCGCCTTGCCACGATCACCGGCCACCCGATCAGCATGGCCAACCGGCGCACCAACTTCCACGTCATGGTCATGGGCGAGGACGACCGCGACTACCTGCTCGACCGCGTCAACACCATCATCCCCGGCGCCAGCACCTCGACGCTTTCGCTGTTCCGCAACCTGCCGCGCTCGATCCATTGCCTTGTCGTGGCCTTCTCGCGCCCCGATGACGACAACGATTACCGCACCGCCATCGCGCTGGTGCGCGCCGAACACCCCGACCTCCTGCGCAAATCCTGCTACCACGAGGAAATCTCGCAGGGCCTCGGCCTCGCCAACGACAGCCCCGAAGCCCGTCCCTCGATCTTCAACGACGATGACGAATTCGCGCTGCTGACCACCCACGACGAGGCCCTCCTGCGCATCCTCTACGATCCGCGCCTGTCCATCGGCATGCCCCTTGATCAGGCCCGCCCCATCATCCGCATCCTCGCCCGCGAACAGACGGGCCAAAACCTTTGAACCTGAAGGAGACCTGACCCATGGGCATCTTCGATTTTCTCACCGGTGAATTCATCGACGTCATCCACTGGGTGGACGACACCCGCGATACAATGGTCTGGCGGTTCGAGCGTGAAGGCCACGAGATCAAATACGGCGCCAAGCTGACGGTGCGCGAAGGCCAGGCCGCCGTCTTTGTCCACGAAGGCCAGCTGGCCGATGTCTTCACCCCCGGTCTCTACATGCTCGAGACCAACAACATGCCGATCCTGACCACCCTCAACCACTGGGATCACGGCTTCAAATCCCCCTTCAAATCGGAAATCTACTACGTCAACACGACCCGCTTTGCCGATCTGAAATGGGGCACCAAGAACCCGATCATCTGCCGCGATCCGGAATTCGGCCCCGTTCGCCTGCGCGCCTATGGCACCTATGCCATCCGCATCACCGATCCCGCCCGCTTCCTGACCGAGATCGTCGGCACCGACGGTGAATTCACCATGGACGAGATCTCCTACCAGATCCGCAACATCATCGTTCAGGAATTCTCGCGGGTGATTGCAGGCTCGGGCATCCCCGTCCTCGACATGGCCGCCAACACCGCCGACCTCGGCAAACTGGTTGCTGCCGAAATCTCCGGCACCCTGTCGGAATACGGCCTCACCATGCCCGAACTCTACATTGAGAACGTCTCGCTGCCCCCCGCTGTCGAAGAGGCAATGGACAAGCGCACCTCGATGGGCATCGCCGGTGATCTTGGCCGCTACACCCAGTTCTCAGCCGCCGAAGCCATGACCGCTGCGGCGCAAACCCCGAACTCCGGCATGGGCGCGGGCCTCGGCATGGGGATGGGCATGGCCATGGCCCAGCAGATGGCCAACACCGGCCCCTGGGGCGCGGCCCCGGCCACTGCGGCCCCGGCACCGCAAGCCGCACAGGCGGCCCCACCGCCGCCCCCACCGGTCGAACACGTCTGGCACATCGCCGAGAACGGCGCCACCAAGGGCCCCTTCTCCAAGGCCGCGCTGGGGCGTATGGCAACCGCCGGGGAGATCACCCGTGAAACCTATGTCTGGACCGCGGGACAAGACGGCTGGAAACACGCCGAAGACGTGGCCGAACTGGCGCAGCTCTTCACCATCCTGCCGCCACCTCCCCCCGGTGCCTGACACCGGGGCCGCCCCCTCTTGCACAAACCGGCCTTTGCGCCTTCAATGCACCTGAAATACTCCCGCCGGAGGCAAGAAAACTCATGGTCGCGACCCCGCCACCACCCCCAACGCCAGAAGACCTGCACCGCTTTCCCTGCGAACAATGCGGTGCCGATTACCGTTTCGATCCAACAAACGGCCAGCTGACCTGCGATCACTGCGGGCACAGCCTGGCGATGGAAGAAGGCGGCCCCGCGATCCGCGAACTCGATTTCCGCAAGGCGCTGGCCGATCAGCTGCCCGCGCAGGAGATCGAGGAAACCCGCGTGGCCACCTGTTCGAACTGCGCCGCAGCGGTCGAATTCGACCCCGCCACCCATGCCGCCGAATGCCCTTTCTGCGCCACACCCATCGTGGCCGACACCGGCACCAACCGGCACATCAAACCCCGCGCGGTCCTGCCCTTTGCCATGACCGAACGCGCCGCCCGCGAGGCGATGAACGACTGGCTGGGCCGCCTTTGGTTCGCCCCCAACGGCCTTCAGGAATACGCCCGCAAGGGCCGTCGCCTCGAAGGCATCTATGTCCCCTACTGGACCTACGACGCCGACACGAAGTCGCGCTACTCCGGCCAGCGCGGCATCGTCTACTACGAAACCCAGTCCGTGATGGTCGATGGCAAACGCGAACAGCGGCAGGTGCAAAAGATCCGCTGGACGCCGGTTTCGGGCCGCACCGCACGCTTCTTCGATGATGTTCTGGTCCTCGCCTCCCGCGCCCTGCCCAAACGCTATACCGACGCGCTGCAACCCTGGGATCTCGGCGCCCTCCAGCCTTACAGCCCCGAGTACCTCGCCGGGTTCCGCGCCGAGGCCTACACCGTCGAGCTGGACGAAGGCTATGACGAGGCCCGCGCGATCATGGACCGCACCATCGAACGCGACGTCCGTTTTGACATCGGCGGCGACCGTCAGCAAATTCACCGCATCGACACCACGGTCAGCGACGTCACCTTCAAGCACATCCTGCTTCCGGTCTGGCTCGCGGCCTATAAATACCGCGGCAAGAGCTATCGCTTCGTGGTCAACGGCCAGACAGGCCGGGTCCAGGGTGAACGCCCCTGGTCGGCCTGGAAAATCACCTTCGCGGTGATCCTCGGCCTGATCCTTGCCGGAACCATCGGCTATTTCGTGGCCCAGAACCAATAGATGACAATGACACCGCATTCCGCCCTGCAAGAGCTTTTGACCACCCGCCATTCCTGCCGTGGGTTCCGCCCCGATCCCGTGCCGCGCCAGGTGATCGAAACCATCCTCGCCGATGCCGGCCGCGTGCCCTCTTGGTGCAACGCCCAGCCCTGGCAGGTCACCGTCACGTCGGGAGAGGCAACCGAGGCCTTTCGCAAAGTCATGCTCACGGCCTTTGACAGCGAAAGCGCCGCCACCGATTTCCCGCCCCCTTCCGGCTATAGCGGCGCCCGCAAGGCCCGCCGCCAGACCTGCGGCCTGCAACTCTACGAAGCTGTCGGGATCGAACGTGCGGACAAGGCCGGCCGCACCGCCCAGATGCGCGAGAACTATGCCTTCTTTGGCGCACCACACGTCGCGCTCATCACCACGGCGGCGGAACTCGGTGCCTACGGTGCGCTGGATTGCGGCGGCTTCATCACCGCCTTCTGTCTCAGCGCCCAGTCACAGGGCATCGCCACCATCCCGCAGGCGGCCCTCGCCTTCTACGCCGATACCGTGCGCGCCCATTTCGACATCCCCGAAGACCAGCTGATCCTCGCCGCCATCTCCTTTGGCTACCGGGATGACGCGCACCCCGCCAACGGCTTTCGCACCGAGCGGGCAACGCTTGAGGAAATGGTCGACTGGCGCGACTAGGCCGGGCTACTCCGCCATCTGCAGGGCCTTGATGGATGTGACATCCACATGGCCGCGCGCCGTTTCGTGAATGCGCTCTGACCGGTCATTGCCGACAACACGGCCCTTGCGGAACAGGAACATCTTGCCCCAGCTCTGCCAGGTGCCCACCGAAGGCGCATCCGGGTCCGTCGGATAGCGCTCCCGCCACCCCTCGGGCAACGGCAAGCCACAGGTCTCGGCGTTCTCCAGCATCCAGACCAGCGGTACATTGGCCAGCGGCCGTGCCTCTTCGAAACCACCCAGTTGCCCGCCGATGTCGCCATGCGAGCCGCGGAACCACACCTGGTCTGCCCGCCCGCCCCAGCCCTGCGGACATTCCCACATGACGGGCTCAAACACTTCCCGCGTTTCGTCCAGCGCCAAAGCGTGAAACCCGTGGCGGATCGAGTGCCCAAGGTGGTGGTTGTGAAAGGCGTGGCGCTCTTCCGTGAAACGCCACAACACCGGCAACCGCAGGCCCAGCGCCTTCACGGTATCCCAGACCCCGATCATCTCGACCTCGGTGTAGGGATGGCAGTGCTCTGCCGCAAAGGCCCGCGCCGCATCGCCGTCCGGATTGCATTCATAAAGCCGGTAAACCTGTCGGATATTACGCTCTGTCGCGCAGGAGGCCTTCACGAGGCCAACCCGATCAATCACCCCCGCCAGCGATCGCACCGCAAACGCCCCGCGGGAATAGCCGAACAGGAAAATCCGGTCGCCCGGGCGGTAGCGGGACGCGAGAAACCCATAGGCGCGGCGGATCTGCCGGTTCAATCCCCGCCCCATCATCACATCCAGCGTATTGCGCCAGCTTTGCCACTGCACGCCCGCCTCGTAATAAAGGGTCATCTGCCCGTTCATTTCCTGCAACAGCCGAAAGGTCCGACCGGCATTGGTCTCGAACCCCGGCTCAAGCGTCGACATGGTGCCATCAAGGATGATCACATGGGTCTGCGGCCCGCGCTTGCGCGTCTTCGTATGGTCCTCGCGCAGCGGTCGCCCGAGCCATCCGAATACCCTCTTACTGAGCCGTGACAGATCCATCCTTCAACAGTTCCCATACTCTTTGCGGCATGAATGGCATATCCGCCTGCCGCACGCCCCGTTCCCACAGGGCATCCTGTACCGCGTTTGCCGTCGCCGCCATCGCGCCAACCGTTCCGGCCTCGCCACAGCCCTTCATCCCCATCGGGTTGGCTGTTGACGGCACGGCCTCGGTGTCAAACACATACATAGGCAAATCTTTGGCTCTTGGCATCGCATAGTCCATGAACGTTGCCGTGAGCAGTTGCCCATCCTCATCATAGCCCACATGTTCCATCAGCGCCTGGCCAACACCCTGGGCAACACCCCCATGCACCTGCCCCTCGGCCAGCATCGGGTTGATAAGATTGCCGAAATCATCGACGACCGTATAGCGGTCTACCTCTACCATACCGGTTTCCGGGTCGACTTCAACTTCGCAGACATGGGCACCATTGGGGAAGGACCGCGCCTCGAGCGTGGCCCGCTCCTCGTGGGTCAAAAGATCGTGACGGCCATCTGCCCGTGCCATTTCGGCGACCTCCAACATGCTTGGGGTCAGGTTCGACCCCTCGGCGCGAAAGCGTTCGTCGTCAAACCGGATCGCGCTTTCGTCGACCCCCATCTTATCCGACAAATAGGGCACCATTGCGGCAATCATCTTCGACACGGTCGCCAGCGTGGCATTGGCCTGCGTCGTGACAGACCGCGACCCACCAGTGCCGCCGCCCTTGGCAATCCGGTCACTGTCCCCCTGAACGACCGAAATCCTATCAACCGGAATGCCGGTCTGATCCGAAAGGAACGTCGCATAGACAGTTTCGTGCCCCTGCCCGTTGCTTTGCGTGCCGACATATATCGTCACCGTGCCATCCTCGTTGAATTCGATCTTCGCGCCTTCCGAAGGATCACCCAAAATACTTTCGATATAGTAACACAGGCCCTGACCACGCAGTTTGCCCCGCGCCGCGCTCTCTGCCTTGCGTGTCTCAAAGCCCGCGCGATCCGACAGCCCGTCAACCCGCGCCAGCACCCTCTCGAAATCGCCCACGTCATAGGTCTCGCCGGTGGAGGCCGCATAGGGAAAGGCATCGCTCGGAATGAAACTCTTGCGGCGCAGCTCCCACGGGTCCACACCCAACTCCCGCGCCGCCCGATCCATCAGCCGCTCCAGCACATAGATCGCCTCGGGGCGACCAGCCCCGCGATAGGCATCCACGGGCGAGGTGTTGGTATAGATCCCCTCCACCCGCAGGTAGGTATCCTGAAGATCATAGACCCCAGCCAGCACGCGGCTGAACAGACGGGTCTGGATGATCTGCCCGAACTGCGAGTTATAGGCGCCGAGGTTGCACTTGCTGTGCACCCTGTAGCCAATCGCCTTGTGATCGGTGTCAAAGGCCATCTCGACCATCGAAACCAAGTCACGCGCGCCATTGTCGGCCAGCATCGCCTCGGTCCGGTCCGCCATCCAGCGCACCGCACGCCCCGTGATCCGTGCCGCCTCCGCGACCGAGAACATCTCGGGATGCACCATCGCCTTCATGCCAAAACCGCCACCCACATCGGGGTTGGTCACCCGCACAAGGTCTTTCGCCACGCCAAAAGCCGCCGCCAGCTGATCCTTGGGCACCCAGACCCCCTGCGCGTTCACCGAGACATGCAGCCGCCCGCCATCCCACTCGGCAAAACAGCCGCGGGTCTCCAGCGGGTTCACGATCACCCGGTTGTCATCCACTTCCAGCGAAACCACATGCGCCGCGCTGTCGAACACCGCCGCCACCTTGGCCTCGTCCCCAAGTTCCCAGTCAAAAGCCCGGTTGTCGGCCACATCCTCGTGCAACGCCTCGCCGCCGGCTTCGCGGGCCATGTGCACGGGCAGGTCTTCATAGTCGAACATGATCATCTCGGCCGCATCGCGGGCCTGCTCGGCGCTTTCGGCCACGACAATGGCCACCGGTTCGCCCACAAAGCGCACCCTGTCCTTGGCAAGCATGTGCCGCACAGGAGCCGCCGCAGGGCTGCCGTCGCGGTTCTCAAGCGTCACCGCAAACATCTCGGTCTTCATGCCCGCCGCCGCAAGATCGGCATAGGTCAGAACCGCATGAACGCCATCGGCCTCCCGCGCGTCTTCGACATCCAGCTCGGTGATCACCGCATGGGCCACTGGCGACCGGAAGAAGACCGCAAACAGCGCATCCCGCGGCGCGACGTCATCGACATACTGCCCCTCACCGCGCAGGAACCGCAGGTCCTCGATCCGTTTCACCGACTGGCTGCGTCCAAACTTTTCCATGCCACTCCCCTCGCGCCTAACATGTTAATGGCAACTCTAGGCTCCATCGCCAGACTGTCCACCCGAAACGCAACGGCACAACAAGGCCCTTGGCCATTTTCGCACCGCCGCAATACCGACGTAATACCGACGTGATACATATGCCGTTTTTCGGCCCCTTGCTCAGGTCCAGCCCTGCGCCTTCACCCAGTCCAAAAGCCATTCCCGGAACCGCCGCGCAGGGGGGCGCAAACCGCTCAGGCTGTCGTAAACCAGATGATACGCCTCACTGCCCGCAACCTCGACACCCGGCAGGCAGGGCACCAATCCGCCCCCCTTCATCACCGCATCACTGGCCGGAGACCGCGCCAGCGCAACAGCTTGGCCTGCCTCGGCAATCCGCATCGACATGATGGTGCTGTCTGCGTGCATCATCCGCCTCTGCCCCGGCATCACCCGCGTCTCGTCAAGGAACTGCGTCCACCCTGATCGATGCGACGCCACCTCGACCAGAGGCCAGTTCAAAAGGTCCGAAGGCTGTGTGATCTGCGCCGCAACCTCCGGGCGGGCCACCGGAAACAACCGCTCTCCCATGATCCGGTCACTTTCTGCGCCAAACGAATGCGGGTTTCCAAAAACAATCTTCAAGTCACTGAAACTGCTATCGAAATCAGAGGCCGAATTGCCCGTGGACAGAACCAGAGACACCCCCGGATTGGCCGCTTCAAAGGCCTCGACACCGCGCGCCAGGATACCATGCGCAAAGATCAGAACGCATTGCACGTATAGCCCCTGCTCGCGGCTCGCACCGAACAGGGCCTCGGTCGCCCCTTCCAGCGTCATCAGCGCCTGTTGCACCGGCGGCAGATAGGCCCGCCCCGCTTCGGTCAGCACCACCGCCTGCGCCTTGCGCTGGAACAGCGGCAGGCCCAACCGATCCTCAAGCGCCTTCACCTGCTGGCTCACCGCCGCTGGCGACATATGCAACTGCGCCGCCGCCCGGGCGAAACTCTGGGTGCGTGCCGCGGCCTCGAAGACGCGCAGCCAGTTGAGGGAAGGAATGCGACTGGTCATGCCTCAAGGCTAAGCAAAACTTAGCCTCTCCCGCAAGAACCATCGTGCTGCGATCCCAAACACTTGCGCTAACCTGCCCCAAAGCGACACAGGACCAATCCGATGAAAAACCTGCAACCCCTTGAAAACGGGCACTTAAACGCATCTCAGAAAGACAGCTACTGGCAAGACGGGTATCTCTTCCCGATGCAGGTGATCCCCCCTCAGGAGGCCGCCACGCTGCGGCGCGAGTTGGAAACCCTCGAAGCCAACTGGCTCGACGCGGACCTGCCCCGCCCCCTCAACACCTACAAGCGCCTCAACGCCAACTGCACCATCTCCCTTACCGCCCGCATCGCCTCTGACCCGCGTGTGCTGGACGTGGTCGAAGGTATTCTCGGCCCCGACATCCTGCTTTGGGGCGCAGAACTTTTCATCAAGGAACCCCACACCAGCGCCTATGTCTCGATGCACCAGGATCTGACCTATTGGGGCATGGGCGAAATCGACGGTCTGGTCACGGCATGGATCGCCCTATCCCCCGCCACCATTGCCTCGGGGTGCATGGAGTTCGTCGCGGGAAGTCACAAGAACCCGATCCTGCCGCATCAGGACACGCACGGAGACAACAACCTCTTGTCGCGCGGACAGGAGATCAAGGTCGAGGTCGCCCCCGAAGACCGCGTCACCGTCGAGCTCCAGCCCGGCCAGATGTCCCTGCACCACGGTCTCACCATCCACGGCTCGGGGCCCAACACCAGCGACGACCGCCGCATCGCCATCGCCATGCGCTTCCTGCGCCCCGACATGGCACAGATGGGCGGCGCGAAAGACTATGCCATGCTGGTGCGTGGCGAGGACCGGTTCGGCAACTTCCATCACTACAACGGGGCCGCCTCGGACTTTTCCGCCGACAGCCTTGCCATGTTCGAAACCATTCGGGACGCGCAAAACGCGATCCTGATGAAGGGGTCGGACCAGAAGGCCAGCTACGACTGAACCAACGCGATTTTCTCAAGCCAAGACAAGCACATGACTGACACGCCCACGCCCCGCCCCAAGCGCCAGCTCTGGAACTACACGCCCCAGCTGCCGCTGCAACTCGCCCCCTACTGGGACTGGCCGCTGCGCCCCCTTGCCTCGGTCAAATACCTGCTGGCAAGCTGGAACCCGATTGCGCAACGCTTCTTCATCCTCCTGATGGCCTTTGTCGTCTGGACATGGTTCACCCCCGATCTCGAACACACCCGGACACTGGCGTTCGACTGGATCTTTGAGATCTGGCTGCGCGACCTCGTGATCCTTCTGGTCATCGCCGGAGGCCTGCACCTCGCGCTCTGGAAATACCGCCTGCAGGACGACGACTACCGTTATGACATGCGCCCGATGATGAAAGGCGCCCGCGCCTTCACCTTCAGGAACCAGGTCTGGGACAACATGTTCTGGACCCTCGGCCCCGCGCTCCTGTTCGTGACCTTCTGGGAGGCCCTGATGTGGTATGCCTATGCCAACGGCTGGGCGCGCATGATCACCTTTGATAGCAATCCCGTCTGGTTCTTCGCCCTGATCCTGCTGATCCCGATCTGGGCAGGGTTTCACTTCTATTGGCTGCACCGCCTGCTGCACGTCGGCAAGCTCTATACCTGGGTGCATTCCTGGCATCACCGTAACATCAACACCGGCCCCTGGTCCGGCCTTGCAATGCACCCTGTCGAAAGTTTCTTCCTGCTGTTTGACACGATGATCTTCTTCCTGATCGCCGCCAATCCGCTGCACGTCTTGTTCCTGGTCTTCCACCACCTGATCGGCGCCCCAACCAGCCACGCAGGGTTCGAACATGTGAAGATCGGCAAGCGGGTGAACCTGCCGATGGGGGATTTCTTCCACCAGCTTCACCACCGGTTCTTCGACTGCAACTACGGCACCTGGGAGACGCCATGGGACAAATGGTTCAACACCTTCCACGACGGCTCGGATGACGGCAACGAACTGGTCAAGGAACGCCGGCGCAAGATCTGGTCCACCAACTGACGCCACTCCAACACCCCAACAAGGGCGGCCCTGCGCCGCCCTTTCCCATCCAAGCGAACAGGACAGGATTATGAGAAACATCTACGACTTCGGCCGCAAACCGGCGCAACGCAACTACACAGTCCGCGATCTGATCGACCTCAAGGGCTCGGGCAAGCGGCTGACCATGTGCAACCCCGCCAACGAGGTCGAAATCCGCGCCTGCGTCGATGCGGGCATCGACCTGCTCACGGTTTGGGACACGCAACTCGACATGGCCCGCCAGACCGCTCCCACCCACTTTCAGGGCGTCGGCATCACATGGGGCCAGTTCGCCACCAAAGAGGAAATCCTGCGCCATGCCATCGACTGCATGGAGCGCGGCGCGGACATGTATTACACCAACCGCTCCTATGACATCGTCGAAATGCTGGCCAAGGAGAGCATTCCGATACAGGTCCACATGGGTCTTGTCCCGACAATCAGCCACTGGGTCGGCGGCCTGCGGGCCTATGGGCGCACCGCCGAAGGCGCGATGGAACTCCTGCGCACCTTCAAACGCTACGAAGACGTTGGGGCCTTTGCCTGCGAAATCGAATGCGTCGCCGAAGACACCCTGCGCCTGCTGAACGACAGGACCTCGATGGTCACCATCTCGCTTGGGTCGGGCAACGCGGGCGACGTGATCTTTCTCTTCATGGCCGACATCTGCGGCGAAGCCGAAAACCCGCCCCGCCACGCCCACGCCTTCGGCAACCTCGCCCGCCTTCACGAACAGATGTACACCGAACGCGTGGACGCCCTGAAAGCCTTCCAATCCGAGGTCACCAGCCACAACTTCCCCTACCCCGCACAGTCGATCACCATGAAAGACGGAGAACTCGACAAGCTGAACGAGGCCCTCGACAAGCTCTGAGGCCACAAAACCGCTGGCTTTGGGCCATTTTCCCCAAAGCCCGCTTTCCCTTTGCCCATGCTTTCGATAAGTGATCCAAAACCATTTCTTCACGCAGGATCACGAACCCATGGCGATGGAAAAAACCTTCAACGCGGCCGAAGCCGAAGGCCGCCTTTACGAGGCCTGGGAAAAGGCCGGATGTTTCACCGCGGGCGCCAATGCCAAACCCGGTGCCTCTACCTATTGCATCATGATCCCGCCCCCGAACGTGACTGGCGTTCTGCACATGGGGCACGCCTTCAACAACACGCTTCAGGACATCCTGATCCGCTGGAAACGCATGCAGGGCTTTGACACCCTCTGGCAGCCGGGCACCGACCACGCGGGCATCGCCACCCAGATGGTGGTCGAGCGCAAGCTCGCCGAAGCGGGCGAACCGGGCCGCCGCGATCTGGGACGCGAGAAGTTCCTTGAAAAGGTCTGGGACTGGAAAGCCCAGTCCGGTGGCACCATCATCAACCAGCTCAAGCGCCTTGGCGCCTCCTGCGACTTTGGCCGCACCGCCTTTACCATGTCCGGCGCCCCCGGCGCCCCCGAGGACGAAGCCCACGGCAACTTCCACGATGCCGTCATCAAGGTCTTCGTGGACATGTACAACAAGGGCTACATCTACCGCGGCAAACGCCTCGTGAACTGGGACCCGCATTTTGAAACCGCGATCTCGGATCTCGAAGTCGAGAACATCGAAGTCGCGGGCCACATGTGGCACTTCAAATACCCGCTGGCCGGTGGCGCGACCTACACCTACGTCGAGAAAGACGAAGACGGCAACGTCATCCTCGAGGAAGAGCGCGATTATATCTCGATCGCCACCACCCGCCCGGAAACCATGCTGGGCGACGGCGCGGTTGCGGTGCATCCCTCGGACGAACGCTATGCGCCTATCGTCGGCAAGCTCTGCGAAATCCCCGTGGGCCCGAAAGAACATCGCCGCCTGATCCCGATCATCACCGATGAATATCCCGATCCCGATTTCGGCTCGGGTGCGGTAAAGATCACCGGCGCGCATGACTTCAACGACTATCAGGTCGCCAAGCGTGGTGGCATCCCGATGTACCGCCTGATGGACATGAAGGGCCACATGCGGGCTGACGGCGCGCCCTATGCGGACGAAGCCGCCAAGGCACAGGGCCACGCCAAGGGTGCCGCGTTCACCGAGAACGAGGTCGACGCCATCAACCTCGTGCCCGACGACATTCGCGGCCTCGACCGTTTCGAAGCCCGCAAGATCGTGGTCCAGCAGATCACCGACGAAGGCCTCGCGGTGATGATCAAGGAAAGCTCCACCGACGAAGACGGCAACCTCGTTGAACAGATGGTGCCCTACGTCGAGAACAAGCCGATCATGCAGCCCTTCGGCGACCGCTCCAAGGTGGTCATCGAACCGATGCTGACCGACCAATGGTTCGTCGACGCCGAAAAGGTTGTCGGCCCGGCGCTGGATGCGGTGCGCAACGGCGACGTGAAAATCCTGCCGGAAAGCGGCGAAAAGGTTTACTACCACTGGCTGGAAAACATCGAACCCTGGTGTATCTCCCGTCAGCTCTGGTGGGGTCACCAGATCCCCGTTTGGTATGGCCTGAACCTCAAGGCTCAGGGTGTCTATGACGACGAAGGCGACGGTGTTCTCGACCTCGTGGAAATGGGTCGTCTGCTGGCCGACCAGCAACTTCTGATCGGCGACGAGACCCATCACTGCGCCGCCAGCTTTGATGAGGTGAAAGCCCAGTTCGCCGACGTCGAAGCTGCGCTGCCGACCCCGCTCAACAACGCTACCGTGATCGAAGTCGCGGACCGTGCCGAGGCGATCCAGAAGTTCGCGGCCGCCCTTGCCGAATACGAAGTCAGCCAGGACCCCACCAAACTGGTCTACCCGGTTTGGCGCGATGCCGACGTCCTCGACACCTGGTTCTCCTCCGGCCTCTGGCCGATCGGTACGCTTGGCTGGCCCGAGGACACCTCGGAGATGCAGAAGTATTTCCCGACCTCGACCCTCATCACCGGTCAGGACATCCTGTTCTTCTGGGTGGCCCGGATGATGATGATGCAACTCGCCGTCGTGGATCAGATTCCGTTCGACACCGTCTACTTGCACGGCCTCGTCCGCGATGCCAAGGGCAAGAAGATGTCGAAATCCACCGGCAACGTGGTCGACCCGCTGGAAATCATCGACGAATACGGTGCCGACGCCCTGCGTTTCACCAACGCGGCCATGGCCTCGCTGGGTGGGGTTCTGAAACTCGACATGCAGCGGATCGCGGGCTACCGCAACTTCGGCACCAAGATCTGGAACGCCGTCCGCTTTGCCGAGATGAACGAAGTCTACGCAAACGGCGCGCCTTCGGCCGAGGTTCCCGCTGCAACGGCCACCGTGAACAAGTGGATCATCGGCGAAACCGCGAAAATCCGCGAAACCGTCGATGCCGCCTTTGACAGCTTCCGCTTCAACGATGCGGCCCTTGGCCTCTATGCCTTTGTGTGGGGCAAGGTCTGCGACTGGTACGTGGAATTCTCCAAGCCGCTGCTGAACAGCGAAGACGACGCCATCAAGGCCGAAACCCGCGCCACCATGGGCTGGGTTCTCGACCAGTGCCTGATCATGCTGCACCCGATCATGCCCTTCATCACCGAAGAGCTCTGGGGCGAAACCGCAAGCCGCGACGGGATGCTGGTCCACGCCGACTGGCCTGCCTACAGCACCGATCTGGTAGACGGCGAGGCCGACCGCGAGATGAACTGGGTGATCTCGGTGATTGAAAACGTCCGCTCTGCCCGTTCGCAGATGCACGTTCCGGCCGGTCTCAAGGTGCCGATGCTGGTCAGCCAGCTGGACGAGGCAGGCAAGGGCGCATGGGCACGCAACGAGGCGCTGATCATGAAGCTGGCCCGCATCGACAGCCTGACCGAGGTTGCCGAATTCCCCAAAGGCTGCGCCACCGTGGCCGTCGAGGGCGGCACCTTCGGCCTGCCGCTGGCCGACATCATCGACGTGGACGAAGAAAAGGCCCGTCTCGAAAAGACCCTTGGCAAACTCGCCAAGGAACTGGGTGGCCTGCGCGGCCGTCTCAACAACCCGAAATTCGTGGCTTCGGCCCCGGAAGAGGTGGTTGAAGAAGCCCGCGAGAACCTCGCCGCCCGCGAAGAGGAAGAAGCCAAGCTCAAGGCGGCCCTGGAACGCCTTGCCGAGATCGGCTGATTCCCTTAACATATAAACAACCTTTCAGGGCGTCCCACCAAGGGGCGCCCTTTTCCTTTCACGAGGCCCCATGTCCAAATCCGCCTTTGACCGCTCCGATGCGCTGATCTTTTTCGGGGGCATCACCGCCCTCACCGCGATTTCCATCGACATCGTCCTGCCCGCAACCGGCGTGATCGCCCGCGACTTTGCTGTCGAAGACGCGATGGGCTCGCTGTTGATCGGGGCCTATTTCATCGCCTACGCGGTGGGTCAGCTGTTCTGGGGCCTGTTCTCGGACGCATTCGGCCGCCGTCTTGCGCTGATCCTCGCGCTGATCGGCTTCACCGCCTCGACCATTGCCTGCGCCATGGCACCGACCTTCGAATTCCTGATCTGGATGCGCGCCCTTCAGGGTCTGACCGGCGGCACCCCGGTGATTGCCCGCGCCATGGTACGGGATGTCTCCTCGGGCAACGAGGCCGCCAAGACACTGGCCGTGCTCACCGCCATCCTGACCATTGCCACCCTGATCGCTCCGGTGTTCGGCTCCGGCATGTTGGTGCTGTTCGAATGGCGCGCGATCTTCTGGGCGCTTGGCGGGTTGGGCATCGTCTTCTTGCTCTACACGATCTTCCTTCTGGAAGAGACCGGCGGCCAGCGTCGCCCCGAACGCTTTACCTATGGATTCGTCTCCACCGCCTCGCGCAAGCTGATGTCGATGAAGGCCTTCCTGATCCCGATGCTACTGGGCAGTTTCGCCTTCGCCGGCTATTCGGCCATGCTCTCGGTCGGGGCGGTTCTGACGGAAACGGTCTACGCGGTTTCGCCACAGGCCTTCGGCTCGCTCTTTGCCCTTGCCGCCCTCTCCAACACCGCAGGCGCCATGACCATACGCCGCCTCCTGCGCGACATTCCCGTTGCCCGCGTCAACGCCATGGCCGTCGCACTGATGGGCGTGGCAACGCTTGCCAGCCTGGCAACGGTCGTCACCACGCCGTCGCTGCCACTCTACTGGGGCATGATCTGCCTCTACGTGATGGCCTTCGGCATGGTCCTTCCCACCTCCGTCGCGTTGGCAATGGAGCCCGCAGGGGAAATGCCGGGGTTCGCCGCCTCGCTGATGGGGGCGATCCAGATGGGGTTCGGCGCGGCAGGCGCAGCCCTTGCCTCGGTCATCTTCGACGGATCGCACCGCGCCATCCCGATCATCATGGCCCTGTTCGGGGTACTGGCAGTGGCAACCTTCTTTGTAGGTCGCAAACCCGCCGCGGAATGATATAAGTCCCCCATGCTCAGCGGACTTCGAAAACTCATCGAACGGCAGATCCTCAAGGCAGAGGCCGAGGGCCAGTTGTCGGGCCTTGCTGGCGAAGGCAAACCGCTGCCCGAACGCCACCTGTTCGAGGATCCCGCAACCGCCGCAGGCCACCGCATCATGGCCGAAGCCGGTGTGGTCCCGCGTGAATTTGCCCTTAAGGAAGGCCTCGAAAAGGCCCGTGCCGCTTATCGCGACTGCACAGCCCCGGAACAGCGCAAAGACCTGATGGCGAAAATCGCCGATCTGGAAATGCGTTATGAAATGGAGCGCGACGCCTACCGCAAGTTCCTGCGATAGGTCAGTCTTTGAACACCGGCGCCCGCTTCTGCATGTTGGCGGCAACCACTTCCATCTGGTGCGGCTTGCCGATCAGGGCGGCCTGCGCCTTGCTTTCCTCGACCAGCACCGCATCAACGTCATGCAGATGGGCTTCGGCATAGCCGATCAGGGCCTTTGCCGAACGGATACCCGAGGGGCTCTTACCCGCGATCTGCTCGGCCAGCGCCATCGCCGCGGCCAGCGGATCGTCAGCCAGTTCCGTCACCAGCCCCCAGGCCTCGGCTTGCGCGGCATCCACCATCTCGTTGGTATAGGTCAGCTTGCGCAACACGTCAGAGCGCAACAGGCGCGGCAGGATCACCATCCCACCCATGTCCGGCACCAGACCCCACTTCATCTCGAGAACCGACAGGCGCGTTCCCGGCGCGGCGATGCGAATGTCCGCCCCAAGCGCGATCTGCAAACCGCCGCCCAGCACCACGCCCTGCAATGCCGCGATCACCGGAACGGGAACTTTCTGCCAGACCATGCAGACCTGCTGGAACCGGTTGCTGTCGCCGTGGCTGCGCGGCACCAGAACCTCGACCGGATCCTGCATCGCGAGCGCGCCAAAGCTCATCACGTCCAGCCCCGCACAAAAGGACTCGCCCTCGCCGGACAGAACCACCGCGCGGACATCCTTACGGTCAATCAGGCTCTCTCCCGCCTCGATAATCGCGTCGATCATCTTCGGGTCCAGCGCGTTCATCTTGTCACCGCGGGTCAGGGTGACACGGGCAATGTGGTTTTCAACGGTAACGGACACGCGCGACATAAGCTCTCTCCTCCGGCTGGGATGGCGGCAGTCTCGCCAATGCGCCAAACGAAATCCACCCTGACGTGAGGGCACAAACCGATGCAAAATCCCGCTTGCCCTGACACCGGCCTTGCGTCACTTTCCGCCCATGACCGGACCACGCTATACCGCCCTCGCCCAGACATTGCCCGCAACGGTGCCCTTCGTCGGCCCCGAAGCCCAGGAACGCGCCCAAGGAGAAGGCTTCCGCGCCCGCCTTGGTGCGAATGAGAACATCTTTGGCCCCTCGCCCCGCGCAATCGCGGCCATGAAAGACGCATCCGACGGCATCTGGATGTATGGCGACCCCGAAAGCCACGACCTGCGTCAGGCCCTGGCCAGCCATCACGGCATAGCACCCCAGAACCTCGTGGTGGGCGAAGGCATCGACGGGTTGCTGTGCTACCTCGTCCGCCTTGTCGTGGAACAGGGCGACGCGGTGGTCACCTCCGAAGGAGCATATCCGACGTTCAACTACCACGTCGCCGGTTTCGGCGGTGTTCTGCACAAGGTGCCTTACACGGACGACCACGAAGACCTCCCTGCCCTGATCGCCAAGGCCGCCGAGGTCGATGCCAAGCTGGTTTATTTCGCCAATCCCGACAACCCGATGGGCACATGGGTATCCGGCGACAGCATCAAGGCCGCGCTCGACACATTGCCTGATGGCACGCTACTGGTCTTGGACGAGGCCTATGTGGAATTTGCCCCCGAAGGCACCGCACCGGACCTCGACATCGAAGACCCGCGCGTGATCCGCATGCGCACCTTCTCCAAGGCCTACGGCATGGCAGGCGCACGCGTCGGCTATGCGATGGGTGCGGCCGATCTCATCCGCAACTTCGAGAAAATCCGCAATCACTTTGGCATGAACCGCGCGGCCCAGGCCGCGGCCCTCGAAGCCCTGAACGATCAGGCGTGGCTGGACACAACCTGCCGAAACGTCGCCGCATCCCGCGAGACCATTACCCGCATCGCCGCCGACAACGGTCTGTCTGCCCTTCCATCGGCCACCAACTTCGTTGCCATCGACTGCGGTCGCGACGGGGCCTATGCCAAGGCTGTCCTCGATGGGCTGGTGGCACGCGGCGTCTTTGTCCGCATGCCCTTTGTCACTCCCCAGAACCGCTGTATCCGCGTTAGCTGCGGACGCCCCGAAGACCTCGCCATCCTCGCCCGGGAACTGCCGCAGGTCTTGGCGGAACTCGGCTGATCACGCAGGCTCACGCGTCTTTCAACAGACATTTACCAATTCTGCGCTATCCTGTTTCCAAAGGAGAGCAAGAATGGCACGCCCCATCCAGCGCGTTGAGAACTATACGACACCGGCCCTTGTCATGGGCTTCGTCAACCTGATCTGGGTGTTCGGGGTGATCTGGGTCGTCTGGGGCCTGCCCGCCGTGATGCTGACAGGCCTTGCCATGAACTATGCGATCACCTTCCTCGAACGAAAGGTCCGGAACCGCTAGGCCCCGGAAACCACTTCAATCGCTGCATCCAGCGCACCATCGCCAAAGGGAATACTTAGGGCTTTCATGCCCGCCTGAACCGTGGACAGCATCCCAAGAACCATATGGGCGTTGACGTGCCCCATATGTCCAAAGCGGAAATACCCGTCGCCTTGCGGATCATCCGCATTCGACATGCCCAGCCCGATACCAAGGGTGACACCCGCGTTGGCTTCGGTCCAGCGGCGCAGGTCGGTGCCATGCGGCGCGCCGATATGCAGCGATGTCACGGCGTGGCTGCGCTTGGCCGGATCGGCAACATTCAGGGCAATCGGTCCACCCTGTCCCCAGGCCTCAACCGCGGCCCAGATCGCCCGCGCCAGTGTCTCGTGCCGCGCCCAGACGGCCTCGAGCCCTTCTTCCCGGACAATCATGTCCAGCGCCGCCCGCAGACCATAAAGGTGGTGCGTCGGGGCAGTGCCGCCAAAATACTGATAAAACGCTTCGGGCTCGGCACGTGGAGCCCAATCCCAGTAACGGCTCACACGCGGCATAGCGGCCCGCACGGCTGCGGCCTTGTCGTTGAAGAACACAAACCCCATGCCCGGCGGCACCATCAGCCCCTTTTGCGAGGCCGCCACCATCACGTCCACGCCCCAGGCGTCCATCTCGAAACGGTCACACCCCAAAGAGGCAATGCAATCCGCCATCAAAAGCGCCGGATGCTCCGCCGCATCCATCGCCGCACGCAGGCCCTGCACGTCCGTCTTTAGGGATGTCGACGTATCGACATGCACACCCAACACCGCCTTGATCTCATGCGCCTCGTCAGCCGCCAGAATCCCCTGCACCCGCCCAAGATCCATTCCGTCCTTCAGTCCGAAATCAACCACCTCTACCTCGGCCCCGATGCCGCGCGCCATCTCGGCCCAACCCATGCCGAACAGACCCGTCGCAGGCACCAGAACCTTTTCTCCGGGGGCCACCACGTTCGACAGCGCCGCCTCCCAGGCGGCATGGCCGTTGCCGATATAAATCGTTGCAAAGTGTCGCGTGCCCGCCACCTGCTTCAAATCGTCGATAAGCCCGGCGGTCATATCGACCACCTCGCCCTCATAGATGTTCGGCGCCGCCCGGTGCATTTCGCGCAGCACCCGGTCAGGCATCACCGATGGCCCCGGAATGGCCAGATAGCTTCGTCCGTTGGATAGTGTCATGTTCTGCTCCCTTGAATGGCAAACACTACGCCCAACAATTGCGTCGTCAATCTCCCGCTCACGTTTTTCCGCAGGCTTGCCCCCCCTTCCCCCTTGCAGTAGGCAGCAGCACGGCGACAACTGGACAAAACGCGGGGGCACTGCGTAAAGTTCCCAAGGATCTCTGCGGTCGCCAACCGCGAAAGAACAAGGTGCAAGCGACGTGAGCGAGACCGACAAGACCGAAAGCAAACCGGGCAAGGGCCTTCTCGTCTGGTTGTGGCGGAGCTTCCTCAAAAAATACGCCTGGCTGCTCCTGATCTCGATCTTCTTCATGGCCATCGAAGGCTCAATGCTGGGCGCACTCAGCTACATGATGAAGCCGATGTTCGACAACGTCTTTGCCACCGGCAACACGGGCGCACTCTGGACGGTTGGTCTGATCTTTCTTGGCATCTTCTGCACCCGTGGCCTGTCGGGCCTGGTCCAGAAGGTCACCATGTCTCACATTGCCCAGAACACCGCCGCCGACGTACGCCGCAAGCTGCTGGAACGGATGATGATCCAGGACAACAGCTTTCACCAAACCCACCCACCCGGCTACCTGATCCAGCGTGTCCAGACCGACGTGCAATCCATCAACAACGTCTGGTCCGCGGTCATCACCGGCGCGGGGCGTGACACGATCTCGCTCATCGCGCTTCTTGGCGTCGCCATCAGCATTGACTGGAAATGGACCGTCGTCGCCCTGATCGGCACCCCGATCCTGATCCTGCCCACCGTTGCCGCCCAGCGGTTCGTCCGCCGTCGCGCCCGCGAGGCACGGGACCTTGGCGCAACCCTGGCGACGCGGCTCGACGAGGTGTTCCACGGCATCATTCCCGTCAAACTGAATCGTCTTGAGGACTACCAGTCCAACCGCTTCAACGAGATCACCAACACCTATGTGAAAACTGAAGTGCGCGTCATGGCGGGCTCTGCAACCATCACCGCGATGGCAGATGTCATGGCCGGCCTCGGCTTCCTCGCGGTCCTCATCTTCGGCGGTGGCGAAATCATTTCCGGCGAAAAAACCGTTGGTCAGTTCATGAGTTTCTTCACCGCCATCGGCTTTGCCTTCGAACCATTGCGGCGACTCGGCGCGATCTCGGGCATCTGGCAGGTTGCGGCCTCCGGCATCGAGCGCATCAAGGAACTGATCGAAAGCGAACCGACACTGGTCTCGCCCAGGAACCCGATGCCCGCGCCACAGGGCACACCGGAAATCCGCCTCGAAGCTACGAAACTCGCCTATGGCGACGCAAAGGTTCTACGTGGCGCGACCTTCACCGCCGAGGCTGGCAAGACCACCGCTATTGTCGGCGCCTCGGGCGCAGGCAAATCCACCGTCTTCAACCTCTTGACCCGCCTTGTCGATCCCCAATCAGGCCGTGTCACAATCGGCGGCGTACCGACCGGCGCCATGCGGCTTGAAGACCTGCGCGACATGTTCTCTGTTGTCTCGCAAGAGGCCCTCCTCTTCGACGAAACCGTGCGCGAGAACATCGTGCTGGGCCGCACCGACGTCAGCGAAGCCAAGCTGAAATCGGCCCTCGACGCGGCCCATGTCACCGACTTCCTCAAGAAGCTGCCGCAAGGTCTTGATACCCCGGTTGGACCGCGCGGCACCAACCTGTCAGGCGGCCAGCGTCAGCGCGTCGTGATCGCGCGTGCGCTCCTGCGCAACACCCCGATCCTCCTGCTGGACGAGGCCACCAGCGCGCTGGATGCCCAGTCGGAAACCGTGGTGCAGGAAGCCCTCGACAAGCTCGCCAAAGGACGGACCACCCTTGTGATCGCCCACCGTCTCAGCACCGTGCGCGAAGCCGACAAGATCGTGGTCATGGACAAGGGTCAGGTGGTCGACGAAGGCACCCATGACGAGTTGATCGCGCGTGGCGGCATCTATGCCAGCCTATACAACATGCAGTTCAACACCGACGGCATGACCGCCGAAGAACGCGCCATGAAAAACGCCATCGTGACCGAACCCGCCACAGATACAGCGCCCCGCAGCTGGTTTGGCCGCATCCTCGGCCGCCTTGTGGGTTAACGCCGGTAGGCGTCGGCCAGTTTCTCGGGCGATACCCCGGTAAAGTACCGGGCAAGCGTCCAAAGGTTGCGCCCGCCCCGGCGCAGCCATCCTTGCCGCACGTATTTCCCGGCGCTGGTCACGGCATGGGCCTGCAAAAGCACCATCCGCCCCTTTAGCGCCCGCGCCAGCGCCACATCCTCCATCAACGGGATATCAGGGTAGCCGCCCACTTCGGTATAGAGAGCGCGGCTCACCAACATGCCCTGATCCCCGTAAGGCAACCCCAAAAGGCGTGACCTTAGATTGGCCCATCCTGCCACGATGCGGGGCGCCAGCCCTTTGCGATCAAAACACAGCTTGAAATAGCCCGCCTTCTCGCTGGACAGATGCCCAGCCACCACGTCACTCCAGCCTTCCGCCAACTGCGTATCCGCGTGCAGCGCAAGCACCCAGTCGCCTTTCGACGCGGCAACCCCGGCCCGCAACTGCCCGCCGCGCGAGGGGGCCGATTGAACAACCGTCGCCCCGGCCTCTTCCGCGATCTTCACGGTCTCATCCATTGAGCCGCCATCCACGATCACCAACTCGCGGATCACCCCGGCGTTCAACCCTTCAAACAGCGCTGCCAGACAACCAGGCAAGGCCGCCTCGGCATTCAGCGTCGGGATCACAACCGAGATTGGTGCGCGCATTTCTCTCTCCTGCCCTGTTGCATGGCCGCATTCTCTCTATATGACTCTGGGAACAAGGAACAGGACCGCGACAGATGACCCAGCGCACGATTTTTTCACTTACCGGACCGGACACCCAGCATTTTCTGCAGGGGCTTGTCACCAACGATATCGAACGGTTGCAGGACGGTCTGGTCTACGCGGCGATCCTGACACCGCAGGGCAAGTATCTCGCGGATTTCTTCCTTGTGCCTGCGGATGACTCCATCTTGCTCGATGTAGATACCTCTCTGGCGACTGGCCTCATGACCCGCCTCAACATGTACAAACTGCGCGCCGACGTGACGATTTCCGAAACCGGCCTGCACCTGCATCGCGGCCTAGACGCGGTGCCCGCCGATGGCTTTGCCGACCCGCGGCATCCCGAACTGGGCTGGCGCGCCTATCGCGACACCCCGCAGGACACCGACACCACCGACTGGGACGCCCTGCGCGTGGCCCATTGTGTCCCGGAAACTGGCATCGAACTTACGCCTGACACCTATATTCTCGAGGCGGGTTTCGAACGCCTGCACGGCGTCGATTTCCGCAAGGGCTGTTACGTTGGGCAAGAAGTGACCGCGCGCATGAAGCACAAGACCGAACTGCGCAAAGGTCTGGCCGTCGTCAACGTCTCGGGCGAGGCCACCGCCGGAACCCCCATTCAACGCAATGACCGCGACATCGGCACCCTGCTCACCCGCTCGGGTGACAAGGCCATCGCTTACCTGCGCTTTGACCGCGCTGGCGATGACATGACAGCCGGAAGTGCCACGGTTCAGCTTGCAGAATGACACCCCCCCTTGAACAGGCGGCTGCAAAGGTTTTCGGGGTCTCCCCGACGAACCAGCGCCGCCTGCACGGCGGTGACCTCTCCGAAGTCTGGCACCTTACCTTCTCGGACGGCCAGGAGGTGATCGCAAAGCGCGGCACCTGCGTCGCGACAGAAGGTCGGATGCTGGCCGCCATGTCCCGGTCCCGGGCTCCGGTGCCAGAGGTGCTAGGTGAGGCTGCAAGCACCCTCTTCCTGCAATACATCGCGGAAACGCCCGGCTCGGAAACGGCATGGCGCACCCTTGGAGCCGGTCTTCGTCAACTGCATGACACGCAGGGCGCCGCCTATGGCTGGTCAGAAGACTATGCATTTGGCGATGTCGCCATTCACAACACGCAATCAGACGACTGGCCAGCATTCTGGGCGAGCAACCGCATCCTGCCCTTTCTGCCACATGTGCCTACGGACATTGCCCATCGCCTCGAAAACCTTGTCCCCCACCTTCAGGACCTCCTGCCCACCAAACCACCAGCCTCGCTTCTTCACGGTGACCTCTGGACCGGGAACGCCCTCTTTTCCGGCAATCAGGCCTTCCTGATCGACCCGGCCTGCTACTACGGCGATGCAGAAGTCGACCTTGCGATGTTGCACTTGTTCGGCACACCGCCCCGCGCTTTTTATGACGGATATGGCGAGATCGCGCCTGACATCCTCGAACGACGCCCCGCCTACCAGCTCTGGCCCGCCCTCGTGCACCTGCGCCTGTTTGGTGCCTCCTACCGCTCAATGGTGAATGACTGCCTCACCAAACTCGGCGCATGAAAAAGGCCCGCCCCGAAAGGCAGGCCCAAATCACTTGGAAACAGCCTGAAATCAGGCGCGTTCCGAATATTCCATGGTCTCGGTGTTGACGATGATCGCCTCACCCGTGCCAACAAACGGCGGCACCATTACGCGCACGCCATTGTCCAGCAGTGCAGGCTTGAACGAGTTCGCCGCGGTCTGCCCCTTAACAACCGGCTCGGTCTCTTCGATGGTGCAGGTCACCTTCTGGGGCAGCGTGGCATTCAGCGCCTCGCTCTCGTAGAATTCCACGACGATGGTCATGCCGTCTTGCAGGAACGGACGACGTTCCCCCAGCAGGTCCGCCGGAAGCTGGATCTGCTCATAGGTCTCGGTGTCCATGAAGATCAGCATGCCGTCATCCTCATAGAGGAATTGCTGGTCTTTCTGCTCCAGACGTACGCGCTCGACCTTATCGGCGCTGCGGAAACGCTCGTTCAGCTTGGAACCGTTGCGAAGGTTGCGCATTTCCACCTGGGCAAATGCCCCACCCTTGCCGGGCTTGACGTGGTCGACTTTGACGGCAGCCCAAAGACCACCGCTGTGCTCCAGCACGTTGCCGGGGCGAATTTCATTACCGTTGATTTTGGGCATGTGACAAAACCATGACTTAAAGGTTGATCGGAATTTGCACGCACCTATATCTGGCAGGTTGACATGTGGCAAGGCACCGATCTCGTTGTGCAGCTGCAGAAAGATATGCACAATTTGCATAGAAGATATGCAAAACCGCACTACCCGAATCAATACAACTACGCCATAAGGGGCGCCACGCCGAAAAGACAAGAGCAATAATACAAGGACGACGAGATGCGAGATTTCGTTGATGGTACGGCTTTCAATAATGAACAGGGCAACCGTGCTCGCAAGCTTTTTGCGGCCGTTGTTCTTGCCGCACTTGATGATGCCATTGCCGACGACAAAAAGTACGGTAACGGCCCTGAACAAATCGCCCGCTGGGCCCGTTCGCGCGATGGCCGCGAAGTGCTGAGCTGTGCCGGTATCGATCCGAACGAACGTGTCGTTCAGGGTCTGATGGAATTCGTGGGCAAAGGTGTTCGCACCTCGGTTGCCCTGTCGCGTGAAGAAAGCGAGCGCCGCAACGCTGCGCAACAGGCCGAAGCCGCCTGATCCTTTCGCACGTTTTTAGAAGAATGGCGCGCCGCTTTCAGGCGCGCTTTTCTTTTGTCTATTGCCTACAGCAGGCGCGATTTCTACAGCCGGGAAAAGACGGGCTCAGTCCAGATCATGCGCCGCCAGCGCACGATGGATTTCGCGGCGTACCAGCTTGCGGACATTGCGAGTGATGCGCTCCCCCAGCGCACCCTGCAGTTCCTGCCGAACAATATCGGCAACCAGATCGCGTAATGAACCCTCATCCAGCGTGACGACACTGTCGTCATTCAGATCGCCCAGGTCCATTTCATCCGCAGCAGCCGTCTCCACGGCGCGATGCACACCGGACACGGCCTCTTGCTCAAGCTGCTGCGCCAGCCCCTCAAGCACGTCCTCGGACGTCTCCGCATCTTCATCGGAAAGTTCGGCAACACCTTCTTCCAATGCCTCGACCGCTGGGGCGGCATCTTCAGGTGCAATATCCGGCTCTGCCGCGGTTTCCACCTCGGGCGCCTCGACCTCTTCGGCATCTTCCCATTGAAGACGCTCGACATCGGTGCCCGCGTATTCGCTGTCCCCAGCCTCATCAGGCTCATAAGGAGCCGCATCAATCTCGCTCAGGTGCTCCCAACGAACAATCCGCGCATCCAGCTCTTTGGCACGCTCAAGTGCAATACCGTCTTCGACTTCGTCCTCTGCAACATCTTCCACCGCAACGAATGGCGCTTCCTCCACGGCCTCCGCCACTTCAAAAGTCGCGCCGGGATCTTCCCACGCGTGATCGTGCGCCTCTGAAAGTGCGGCCTCGGCTTCCTCGCTCGCACCATTTTCAATCGCTTCTAGATCGGCCTCGACATTGCGCAAGATGTCGTCCGAGGGCTCGTCCTCAACCTCAGCCACACGCAGGGCCGGCGTCAGAACAAGCCGGTCATCGATTTCAGGCTCCGGGGTGGCCGCGATCTCAGCCGCAATCGCCGTTTCGGGCTTTTCCATGTCTTCGGCAGGCGCAGTACGGCTTCCCTCGGACACCAGCCGACGGATCGACGACAGAACGTCTTCGATTTCTACATTCGTTACAGGGTTAGACATACCAATTCACCACTCTTGCCTCCGGGCAAGTGTAGCCTCAGCCCACAATCCGCACAACAGATAGGAAGAATTGTTATTCTTTTCCCAATGCGCGCAACACGTTATCCAGCTGCTTACCGCGCTTGGATTTCATCGCAGGCGCATCCTTGACCATATTATAATAGGCTTCGGGATCGTATTGCTCGACCTTGAGGTTGAGATGATCCGCCGTCAAAAGCCCCATGGATGCAAGCAGGCTATAGGCCGCCGTGATCTTGCCGGTCTGCGCAGTGATGCGATTCGATTCGGCGTCCAGCAGGTCTTGCTCTGCAATCAGAACATCCAGAGTCGTGCGCGATCCCAGCTTGGCCTCCTCGCGCACACCATCAAAGGCGATCCGCGAAGCCTCGATCTGACGTCCACTTGCTTCCAACTGCGCACCGGCTGCGGCCAGCGTCGCCCAGGCAACCCCCGCATTCTCGCGCACCGAATGGCGCACCACGTGCAGGTTGCCCTTTTGGGCATCCCGGTTGGCCATCGCCTGACGGATCAGCGCCGAGAGACGGCCGCCCTGATAAATCGGCGCTTCCAGTCCAAGAGAAACCGAACCGCCGTTGGAATAAAAGTTCGAATGCCCAAGGTCCTGGGTCAAGGTCACACCGCTATTCAGCCGCACAGTCGGCTTCAACGCGGCTTCGGCCCGCTGCACGCCAAATTCTGCAGCCTTGATGTTATGCTGCACGGCCCGCAGGTCCGGGTGACCGCGTACTGCGATCTGCTTGGCCTCTTCAGACCGTGCTGGCGTCGAGGGGGCACCACGCGGTGCAACAAGCGCACCCGGCGCATGCCCGACAGCCGCTGCATATTGTTCCTTCGACTGCATCAGGTTGCCTTGGGCAACCGCGAGCTCAGCACGCCCACCGGCAAGGCGCGCTTCCGCAAGCGCCACATCGGTCCGGGTGACTTCCCCCACTTCGAAACGATCTTTCGCAGCCTGAAGCTCACGCGATACCAGGCGCAGGTTGTTGCGGCGCAGCTCGACGATCTGCGCATCACGCACCACATTCATATAGGCCTGCACCGCTTGCAGAAGAACATTCTGCTCAACCGAAACCAGCTGCTGGCGTGTGGCCAAAACGGTTTGCTTGGATGCTTCAACCGCCGCCTGGGTGGCGCCGCCATCGTACAGCAGCAGGCTGAAACTCAGGCCAAGCTCGACCTCCGTAGCCGCGCTGACACGTGAAAAACCACCGGTCTGAGAGCTTGCGGAGTTGCCATAGCGTCGCCCAACCGATCCCGTCCAGTTAATCACCGGGCGCAACAAGGCAAAGGTCGCGGCAACGTCTTCATCAGCAGCCCGCAGAAGGGCACGGTTCTGTTGCAGAAGACCGCTGTGGTTATAAGCGCTGACCAGCGCCTCCCCAAGGGTCTCCGCGGCGACTTGGACAGGCGCCGCCGCCATGAGTGCCAGGGCTGCAACGCCCGCTTTCACCGATTTCGCAAACCCCAGAGCCATCCGCTCTCCCCCGTTACTGTCCTGCCGCTTTGCAGCTTTTTTGTTTTACAGCGTGAAGGCCCGATGCTTTTCAAAGCCCGGCAACACCGGCGCACCGGCATTGAACGCCTGACGCCAGTTCATCACGCCGTCAATCTTGTAGCCAACACGCACGACACCCAACGCGCCGTCCATGAACAAAGATACGATCCGACCGCCTTCTTTCAACTGGTCAAGCAGACTGTCGGGCATAATTTCTACCGCGCCTTCCACGACGATCACGTCATAGGGACCATGTTCAGCGGCACCGGCCACCAACTCGCCCTGGTGCATAATCACGTTGTCCGCGCCGAACTCGGCCAGCGCCGCCTGCGCGTCGGCCACGCGGTCCTCATCGTCTTCCACCGCGACCACAGCTTCCGCCATGCGGGCAATAACCGCCGCCGAATACCCAAGGCCCGAACCGATATCCAAGACCAGCTCGTCATTTTGAATGTCCAGCGCATCCAGCATCTTCGAAAGACAGCGCGCATCCAGCACGACGCGACCGGTATCCAGGGTCACATGTTCCCCGACATAGGCTGCGTCACGCTTGTCACGTGGCACGAAATTCTCCCGTGGAACTGCAAGCAGGGCATCGATAACGGTGTATTTGGTCACATCCGCCGGACGAACCTGTGTATCTACCATTGTGGTGCGAAGGGTCTTGTAGTCGGTCATCTTAACTAAACTCGTTCGTTCAGACTCGGGAATTAAGCCTGTCTTGCCACAGATCGCCCCAAGCGGCAACGTCCCGCGACGTGATTTCCCTCTCAAAGCCCCTTGCGGCCCTGCGACAGATCAGCTATTGCCCACTCCACCACAAGGTCGGCGAGTTGGCGGAGTGGTGACGCAGCGGATTGCAAATCCGTGTACACCGGTTCGATTCCGGTACTCGCCTCCATATTTATTCAAATCAACTTCTTAGACTTATCTGAAACCAAGTGTGCCACAGTAGTGGGGCACACTGAATGTGAGATTGCCTTCATACCTATCAACGCAAGAATTCCGCCGTATTGCTCCGCGATTTGTGGTTGCACGACCAACGGGATCGGTGCTGGCCGGTAGTGACCGTTCCACCGCGACACATGCGATAACGAAAGAGGCTTTGGCACACGACCTCGCCCGAGCGAAAGAACATGAATGCCACAGCTGAACCGGCTTTCTGGCGGTCTGATTGATGGCTCTGAGCCTATTGCCGTCCGCTTTGATAGAAGAACCTATCGGGGTCAAAAGGGCGATGCGCATTGTTGAAAACATTGGCGATGTGATCTGCGGCATGATGGGTCGTACATAAAACTGAGTTCAACCTCTCGGTGCGTCCGTACGACCTAGGTCAAGACGTTCCAGAACCGTTCGGCGGCATGCGACGCAAAGCTGCCAACCGGGCGACACAGGAATATTTCGCGCTGTTTGACGGGATCAAGGGGTACGATCGTCACTTCGGGGTGGTTTTCGGGAACCGCCATTTCTGCGACCACGGAAAGGCCAAACCCCGCACGCACCATGGCCAAGATCGACGTAAGTTGCAGGGCCGTATGCCGTACGTTGGGCTGAACACCCGCCCCACGAAACCAGTCCCTCACAAGGGGCTCGCTGCCACCTTTCGTCATTATGAACTCTTTTTTGGCGAGGTCCTCGGGTGTTACCGAAACCTTGCCAGACAGGGGGGAACCTTCGGGGACCAAAGCAACGAGCCGGTCCTTGGCCAAAGGAAAATAGTCCAAATCCACATCATTTCCCCCGGCAAGGGTCGCAAAGTCTACCAGGCCTTCTTTGACCGCGCGACTTGCATCCTGATCTGTCAGTTCGACAATTTCGATTTCAATTTCAGGAAGCCGCTGCCGCATACGTTTCAACAACGGCGGCAAAATACGGGTCGACGACGACGCCCCGAAGGATGCAATGCGTACCAGCCCAGCGCCGCGTTTTCGAATAACATTCAGACGGCGCACCAAAAGCGTCTCCATACCGATGCGCTGTTCGGCAAACTCTGCAAGAAGTTCGCCCTCGCTGGTCAATTTGACGGGGCGCTCATCGCGGCGCAGCAAAGAAACCCCAAGGGTCGCCTCTGCCTTTGCCAGAACCTTGCTGACCGCAGGCTGAGACACATTCAGCCGTTCAGCGACCTGTGTGAGGTTGCCGGTTTCGCGTAGTTCAGGCAGCACGCGCCACAAAAGATCAGGCAAATCCTGCAAAGCTCACCCCAATCATAACTAAATAGAATTTTAATATTCCCCATTATTCCACCATGAAGAGCCATCCATCAAGAGGCTCCAATGACTTATTCCCTGAATCCCAACGTCTTGAACCTACCAGCCAACCCGCTGCGCCGGATATTTGAGCAAGCCCGCCCTGGAATGATCAATCTGGCCAGTGGCCACCCGAACCCGGTGTACTGTGACAGCGCAGGCCTTGAGGCCGCAAGCCAGCTGGCGGCACAGGATCAAAGCTCCTGGCGGTATGGTGCAAGCAGTGGCGATCCAGACCTCATCGAAGCCCTGTCGCCCTGGTTGACGCATGCAGATAACACGTCGTCCTTGATCACTTCTGGCGCGCAGCAGGGTATCTTCCTGGCCTGTCAGGCTTTGGGACAATCTGGACAAACCCTTTTGGTACCTGATCCCGTTTACCCGGCGGTTTTGTCAGTTGCGGTTTTGCTCGGTTTGGACATCATGCCGTACCGTGTGTCATCTGTTTCCGCGGCACTGGAAGATGTCAAAGCCACGACAGAAACGCAAAGCAACCTGTGTGCCATTTATGTCCTGCCAACATTTGCAAACCCGAACGGTGACACGTGGTCTCTGGAAGAGCGGGATGCGCTTTTGGATATCTGCGCAGCTGCAAATCTGCCAATCATCGAAGATGATCCCTATCGCGAGCTTTGGTTTCAAACCACACCGCCCGCACGCCTGATAGAGCGCGCCGCCGAACGCGGTCTTGATCTGCCTGTGCTGAGCTTGGGCAGCCTTTCCAAAATCGTTGCCCCCGGATTGCGCGTGGGATGGGTTCAGGGCCCAATTGCTTTGGTTTCTGCAATGACCGCGGCGCGTCAGGCAGCAGATCTTCAGCCAAACTCTTTGGCGCAGCGTGTGGCGCTTCACTACCTGTTGTCCGGCTCTCTGGAACCGCATTTGGCCAAAGTCCGCGGCGAATACGCCCAGGCGCACCATGATTTTGCATCCGAACTGGAAAACGTCGGCTTCACTCGGCTCGCCGTTGCTGGGGGCATGTTCGTCATGCCACACCTGCCAGAGACGACACGGCTGGAAGGGCTGATTGAACACATCAACGCAGAAGGACTTCTGGTAGCCCCGGGCAGTGCTTTCGCCATTGATACATCCACGCCGTCCCGACAGCTGCGTCTGTGTTTTGCGTCGCTTCCGCGCCAAGACTTGGCGAAGGCTGGCAAAAAACTGGCAAAAGCGGTGGAGACCTGGTCATGAACCCCATTCTGCTGGCACTTTTGCCCGATGGCATGTTGATTGCCCTTGGCGCTTATTTGCGCCGGACGGTGTCCGCTCAGGCCTGGGCTCAGCTTGACAAACTGAACTTCCAAATCCTGTTTCCGGCTTTGATCTTCAGCGCAGCGTCTGGGCGCGCCACGTCCCTATCCGACCTCGCCATGATGGGCGCAGGCGTTTGGGGGGTCATTTTCCTTGGGTTCCTTTTTGCACTGTTGCTAAGACCCTGGGGGCCAGAAAAGTTTCTCGATTTCGCAGGCCTTTGGCAGACAGCATGGCGGTTTAATGCCGCTATCGCGCTGGTAGCCGTTCAGGCGCTGCCGCCGGAAACAGCGGCCTTGATGTCGGTCGCCATTGGCTGCGCCGTTCCCGTTGCAAATCTGCTTGCTGTCGGCGCTTTGTCCCGCGGCACATCGATGCCGCTCGCAAAAACAGTCATGATGGTCGCAACGAACCCGTTTCTTCTTGCCAGCCTCGCTGGTGTTATTGTGGCTTTGAATGACCTTCACATACCGGTCATTCTGGACGCGTTTGTGTCGCGCTTGGCCTATGCCGCAGTCCCGCTGGCATTGTTATCTATCGGCGCGTCGCTGGACTTTGGTGCATTCGCGCGGCTCAATCTGTTTCAGACCGGTCTGAATGCAATCAAACTGTTGCTCTTGCCTTTGTCGGCGCTGGCATTGACCAGCCTGCTTCAGATGCCGCCAGCCCCTGCCGCCGTCCTAATCATTTTTGCCGCTCTGCCCACGGCATCGGCGGCCCATGTGATGGCTTCTGCCTTTGGTGCGGACCGGGGAATGGTCGCAAACCTGATCGCCCAGTCGACTTTGCTTGGCTGCCTGTCGCTGCCCTTCTGGGTCGCGGTCGCCGTGCACGCATCGCAATAGGTTTATCCTCTGCCACCAGTCAAAGGCAGGTCAGGTGAAAAAGAAAACACCCTCCGTCAGATTTGGCGGAGGGTGATTTGCCTTAAGGATGCCCTGCGAAGGCACCGTCACGTTTAACCGCATCGGGAACGGCTTCCCGAATCTGCGCAAGGCGTACACATTTTGTGCGAGCCCCTACATCGCCTTCGGTTCCGCCCCTCACAACAAGAGCAGCAACTCCGATATGGTGGCCTTGTAGCGATCCACGATCCTGTCACGGGCGATATGGCGTCCCTGCCTGACCATATGACGCCCCGCAGACCAGGTGTCCGTGACCACGCCGTCAGCCGCCGCAAAGCACAGACCGTCCAAGAGTTGATCCCCTCGCAGGGCACACAGCGCGGGATCGGTGCTGTCAATCGCCACCAGATCCGCCAACTTGCCAACCGCAACCTCCCCGGCGTCGCGCCCAAGGGCCTGCGCCCCGCCAGTGGCCGCACCGGTATAGAGAAACGCGCCGACAGACCCCGCCCCCGCCACCATCACGTTGCGTGCCTGATCACGCAGGCGCTGGGAATACTCCAGCGTCCGCAACTCTTCACTCAGCGAAATTCGCACGTTTGAATCCGACCCGAGACCAAACCGCCCCCCCTGGCCGATATAGGTCGGGCCATTGAACGGGCCATCGCCAAGGTTGGCCTCGGTAATCGGGCAAAGCCCTGCGGTGGCGCCACTTCGGGCCATGGCGATTGTCTCGGCCTCGCTCATATGCGTCGCATGGATCAGGCACCAGCGGTCGTTCACCTCTGCGTGGTCCAAAAGCCAGGCCACGGGCCGCTGGCCCAATTTGGCCTCGACGTCAGCCACTTCCTGCACCTGTTCCGAGATATGGATATGCACCGGCCCCTCTGGCACCGCCTCAAGCACACGTGCCAGATCGGTCGGGCTTGTTGCGCGCAGGGAATGCGGCGCGATCCCGACCCGTGTGTCGGGCGGCATGTCCGAAAGGCTGCCCTTGCACGCATCAACCAGTTTCAGGAACCGGTCAACATCATTGGCAAACCGAAGCTGTCCCCCCGCCAAGGCCTCCTGATTGACGCCGCCATAGGAATACAGAACCGGCAGGTGCGTCAGGCCGATCCCGGTCTCGCGCGCGGCCGCAAAGATACGCTCACTCAGCTCCGACAGCCTGCCATATCTCGCGCCTCCCTGCTGGTGGTGCACGTAATGGAATTCGCCAACCGAGGCATAGCCCGCCTCCTGCATCTCCATGAACACCAGCGCGGCAATCGCCTCGATATGATCAGGTGTCAGGTGCTCGAGAAAGCGATACATCAGGTCACGCCAGGTCCAGAAGCTTTCCTTTCCGGCAGCACGGAACTCAGTCATCCCCGCCATCGCCCGCTGGAACGCATGGCTATGAAGGTTGGCCAAGGACGGCAACAGAACATCCACGCAATAGTCGTCAGGACCAACCGAAACGCCTTCGTCCAGCGCCGCAATCCTGCCGCCGTCACAGGTCACGCGGCAATCGGATCGCCAGTCCTGACCGACCAGCACCTGTTTGGCAAAAATCTTCATGCCACCCTCTCCTGACGTGTTGTCCTGCGCCGTCGTCTTCACCCAAGAATGCCCGGCAGACGCAGCCCGTTGACCCGCGCACATTCCTTGGCGCTCTCGTAACCGGCATCCGCATGCCGCCAGACGCCCGAGGCCGGGTCATTCCACAACACACGCTCCAGACGGGCGGCGGCATCGTCGGTGCCATCGGCCACGATCACCACGCCCGCATGTTGCGAAAAGCCCATGCCGACGCCCCCGCCATGGTGCAGCGACACCCAGGTCGCGCCAGAGGCCGTATTGACCAGCGCGTTCAACAACGGCCAATCCGAAACCGCGTCCGAGCCATCCATCATCGCCTCGGTTTCGCGGTTCGGCGAGGCAACCGAGCCGGAATCCAAATGGTCCCGCCCGATCACAACCGGCGCTTTCAACTCGCCATTCCTGACCATCTCGTTGAAGGCCAGCCCAAGGCGGTGGCGGTCGCCCAGACCGACCCAGCAAATCCGCGCCGGCAGGCCCTGAAAGGCAATCCGCTCGCGCGCCATATCCAACCAGTTGTGCAGATGCGCATTGTCCGGCAGCAGTTCCTTCACCTTCTGGTCCGTCTTGTAGATATCCTCGGGATCGCCCGACAGCGCCGCCCAGCGGAACGGGCCGATCCCCTGACAAAACAACGGACGGATATAGGCTGGCACGAAACCGGGGAAGGCAAAGGCATCTTCCAGCCCTTCTTCCAGCGCCATCTGGCGGATGTTGTTACCATAGTCCACGGTCGGCACGCCGTCATTGTGAAAGGCGACCATCGCCGCAACTTGCACCTTCATCGAGGCACGCGCCGCCGCCTCGACCTCCTTGGGCGCGGTTTCAGCCTTGGCGCGCCATTCCGAAACACTCCAGCCCTGCGGCAGATAGCCATTGATCGGATCATGCGCCGATGTCTGGTCGGTCACGATATCGGGGCGAATGCCACGTTTGTGGATTTCCGGAAAGATGTCAGCGGCGTTCCCGATCAGGCCCACGGATTTCGCTTCACCCGCCTTGGTCCAGCGGTCGATCATCTCAAGCGCCTCGTCAAGGCTGTCGGTCTTTTCATCCACGTACCGCGTACGCAGACGGAAATCGACCGACCTCTCATCACACTCCACCGCCAGACAACAGGCACCGGCCATCACCGCCGCAAGGGGCTGGGCACCGCCCATACCGCCCAGTCCACCGGTCAGGATCCATTTGCCCTTGAGATCACCGCCATAATGCTGGCGCCCGGCCTCCATGAATGTCTCATAGGTGCCCTGCACGATCCCCTGCGAGCCGATGTAGATCCACGACCCCGCCGTCATCTGGCCGTACATGGCCAGACCCTTCTTATCCAGCTCGTTAAAGTGATCCCAGTTCGCCCAATGCGGCACGAGGTTCGAGTTGGCAATCAGGACACGGGGCGCATCCTTGTGGGTTTTCACAATCGCAACCGGCTTGCCGGATTGCACAACAAGGGTCTCGTCCGCCTCGAGGTCTTTCAGGCTGTCGACGATCAGGTCAAAGTCCTTCCACGTCCGCGCCGCGCGCCCGATGCCGCCATAAACCACCAGTTCATGCGGGTTCTCGGCCACGTCCGGATGCAGGTTGTTCATCAGCATCCGCATCGGCGCTTCGGTCAGCCAGGACTTGGCAGTCAACTCGGGGCCAGTCGGCGGAAAAATATCACGCGTGTTGTGACGGGGATCAGTCATGGCTCAGCCTTTCAGCTTGGGGGCCAGATCGGCCAGGGTTTCAAGAATGGTTTTCAAAACGGGGCGTAGGCGGGCCGCCTTGATCGGGTCATAGCCCCAGCCTTCGGTTTCATCGTGCAGGTGGGTCGACTGCGCCAGTTCCATCTGGATGGCGTGCAGGCTCTCTTCGGGGCGGCCATAATGTCGGGTGGTCCAGCCGCCCTTGAAACGGCCGTTGGTCACACTGGTAAAGCCCCCGGCCCCACCACAGATTTCCGCCACCGCCGCCTCGATCTCGGGCGCACAGGTGGTGCCAAGGTTCGTCCCGATATTGAAATCCGGCAAGGTGCCCTCGAACAGATGCGGGATCACCGACCGGATCGAATGGCAATCATAAAGGATCGCGATGCCGTGAATGTCGCGCACCCGCTGCAACTCGGCCTCAAGTGCCGCGTGATAGACCGCATGATAGGCCAGCCGCCGCACTTCGATCTCGTCCGCGTCCGGTGCCTCCTCCCAGATCGGCGTCCCGTCAAAATCGGTCAGCGGCACCAATCCCGTCGTGTTCTGGCCGGGATAGAGCGAAACCCCCGAAGGATCGCGGTTGGCATCCACCACATAACGATGAAACGTCGCCCGCACCGTGCTGGCACCGGGCAGCACCTGCTCATAGAGCGTGTGAACATGCCAATCCGTATCCGAAAGGCTCTGCCCGCGTGCATTCAGCCGCGCAAAGATATCGTCCGGCACCAACGTGCCCGTGTGCGGCAGCCCAAGCACAATGGGGCAACTGCCCTCATGAACCTCGACCGCCATCACATGGCCCCCTCGTGCAACAGCGGCAGGTCAAGCCCCGCAAGGATAGCACCATCCGCCACCAGATCACGCGCGGTCTCAAGGTCCGGCGCGAGATAACGATCCTCGGCGATCTGCGGAATATCCTCCCGCAACCGCGCCACCACACCCTGCAACGCCGCGCTGGTCTGCAAGGGTCCACGGAACTCGACACCCGCGGCGGCACACATCAACTCGATACCAAGGATATACTGCAGGTTCTGCGCCATCTTGGTCAGACGCCGCGCCCCATGCGCCGCCATCGACACGTGATCCTCTTGGTTGGCCGAGGTCGGCGTGCTGTCGGTCACACACGGGTTCGCCAGATGCTTGTTTTCACTCATCAACGCGGCCGAACTCACCTCGGCGATCATCAGCCCGGAATTCAGACCCGGATCAGGGGTCAGGAACGGCGGCAGATCAAAACTCAGCGCCGGATCGACCATCAGGGCAATACGCCGCTGCGAGATCGCACCGATCTCTGCCGCCGCCAGCGCAATCATGTCCGCCGCGAAACCGGCAGGTTCTGCGTGAAAGTTCCCCCCCGACACGATCAGCCCCGCCTTGGTCAGAACCAGCGGGTTGTCCGTCGCGGCATTGGCCTCGACCAGCAGGGTCTGCGCCGCCTGCCGAAGCACATCCATCGCCGCCCCCGTCACCTGCGGCTGGCAGCGAATGCAATAGGGGTCCTGCACGCGGGTGTCGCCATCCCGATGGCTCTCGCGGATTTCCGATCCATTCAGGATCGCGCGCATGGTATCCGCCGCCTCGATCTGGCCACGATGCCCACGCAACTCGTGGATTTCCGGCTGCAAGGGCGCGGTCGACCCCATGATCGCATCGGTCGACATAGCCGAAATAACCAGGGCATTCTGCGCCGCCTGCCAGACCTGGAACAATCCCGCCAGCGCGTTGGCCGTGGTGAACTGCGTACCATTGATACAGGCCAGCCCTTCCTTGGGCCCCAGAACCACAGGCACAAGCCCCGCCCTGCGCAGCGCCTCGCGACCGGCAAGCACCACACCTTCGAATTCGGCCTCGCCTTCCCCGATCATCACCGCTGTCATATGCGCCAGCGGTGCCAGATCCCCCGACGCCCCCACCGATCCCTGCGCGGGGATAACGGGTGTTACACCCCGCGACAGCATGTCCTGCAACAGCGCCACCAATTCCCAGCGCACACCAGAGGCGCCGCGCCCGAAGGACAACAGCTTCAGCACCATCATCAGCCGCGTCACCTCACGCGGCAAAGCCTCGCCAATCCCACAGCAATGGCTCAGGATCAGATTGCGCTGGAGGGTCGCCGTATCTTTGGCCTCGATCTTGAGGCTGGCCAGTTTGCCAAAGCCCGTGTTCACCCCGTAAACCGGCGCATCCCCCGCCGCCGCTTCCGCAATGCGCGCGGCGGCCTCTTCCACAGCCGGACGGCAGGCAGGGTCGAGGATGACAGCAGCTTCAGTCCAGTAAACTTCGGCCAGATGGCCAAGGCTCGCAGCCCCCGGTATCAACGTAAGAGCGGTCATTCTGAACCTCCGAAAATCCGCTTGTAGAGCGCGTTAAAACCAACGCGATAGGACAGCTCCGCAGGCGTCGTCACATCCCAGATCGCAAGGTCGGCCCTCTGCCCCGGCGCAATCACGCCGCAATCGTCAAGCCCCAGCGCCCGCGCCGCATTGCGTGTCACCCCCGCCAGCGCCTCTTCCGGCTTCATGCGGAACAGGGTGCAGCCCATGTTCATCGTCAAAAGCACCGAAGTCAGCGGCGAAGACCCCGGATTGCAGTCCGTGGCCAATGCCATCGCAACACCGTGTTTGCGTAGCAGGTCAATCGGCGGCACCTGTGTTTCGCGCAGGGTGTAAAACGCCCCCGGCAGCACAACACCAACCGTGCCGGCCGCGGCCATGGCAACCACCCCGTCCTCGTCCAGATACTCGATATGGTCCGCCGACAGCGCGCCGTATCCCGCCGCCATCTTGGCCCCGCCAAGGTTCGACAGCTGCTCGGCATGAAGCTTGACCGGCAATCCCAGTTCCTTTGCCACGTCGAACACACGGGCCATCTGTTCCGGCGCAAAGGCAATCCCCTCGCAGAACCCGTCCACCGCATCGACAAGCCCTTCGGCGTGGGCGGCCCGCAAGGTCGGGATCACCACCTCGGCGATATAGGCATCCTCGCGCCCCTTGTATTCAACCGGCGTCGCATGAGCGCCCAGATAGGTTGTCTTCACACGGATCGGGCGCGCCTCTGCAATCTGGCGGGCCGCGCGCAACATGGTAAGTTCGGTCTCACGCTCAAGCCCATAGCCGGATTTGATTTCCAGCGTGGTCACACCCTCGGCGATAAAGGCATCCACACGCGGCAGCGCCTCTGCCACCATCTGCTCCAACGTCGCCGCCCGCGTCGCCGCAACAGTGGACACGATGCCGCCACCAGCACGCGCCACCTCTTCATAGCTGGCCCCGTTCAGGCGCATCTCGAACTCGTTGGCCCGATTGCCGCCGAAAACAACATGGGTGTGACAATCCACAAACCCCGGAGTGACCAGCCGTCCCTCGAGGTCTTCCACCTCGAAACCGGCATAATCCGCCGGAACGTCCTTTTGCGGCCCAACCCAGGCCACCTGCCCACCGGCCACCACCACTGCGCCTTCGGGGATCAGCCCATAAGCCGCTTCACCTGTGGTCATGCAAGCGACCCGCGCGCCGCCGTAAATCTTGTCTGAAGACATCAGAATCTCTTCCCAATCCCAACTTGCCCGCATTTTGTCTTTTCCAATCTACTTTTGTCTACACAAAAAATGAAAACTCACAGAGATACTCACCCTCAGGGCCGCCCCACATCCACCTCTGCCTTTGCATAATTCCAATATGTCTATATTAATGACCCAGGCAAAAGACGTTCTAAAGGCAGCAAAACCCGTGTCCCAACCCCGCGAAACCCTGAGCTACCGAGACATCAAACGCGTGGTTTTCGACCGCATCCAGAACGGCGTCTGGGGGCCAGACAGCCTGTTGCCCAGTGAAACGGACCTCGCCGAGGAATTCTCAAGCACCCGCACCACCGTGAACCGCGCCCTGCGGGAACTGGCCGAAGAAGGCTACCTCGAACGAAAGCGCAAGGCCGGAACCCGCGTCCTGCACGCCCCTGTCCGCAAGGCGCAATTCGCCATCCCCCTCGTCCGCGACGAGATCGAGAAAAGCGGCGCAGCCTACCGCTATGCCCCCGTCGAACGGCAGGAAATGGCGGCCCCGGCCTGGCTCGTCGCCAAGCTTGATCTCCCCGCAGACAGCCGCGTCCTGTTTCTGAAATCCATGCACTTCGCCGACAACACACCTTTCCAGCTCGAAGTGCGCTGGATCGTTGTCGACAGCATCCCCGAAGTGCTCGACGCCGATTTTTCGACCATCGGCCCAAGCGACTGGCTGGTTCAGAAAGTCCCATTCAGCAATCTGGAGCTGAGCTTCCTTGCCACCAAGGCGGATGCGGATGTGGCCGAATTCCTCGATGCCGCCACCGGCGACCCGATTTTTTCGGCCCAGCGCACGACATGGCTTCGGGACAACCCGGTCACACACGCCCGCATGTTCTTTGCGCCGGGCTACAAGATGACCACCCTGATCTGATCGCGCCTAACCGGCCGCTTTCCCAGCCAGGTCGCGCTTACGCAACGCGCTCCAGATCGCCTCGATGCTGGGGCCAAGCGGGCTTTTTGGGCGGAAGGCACAGATGTCCACGTCCAGCCCCCATTCCACGCCGCCAATCGGGGTGATCTGCGGCGGGTTGCCGTCTTCCACCGCGCTTTGCGGCAGCCAGCCAATCCCGTATCCGGCTGCGATCACTTCCTTGAGCACATCCGACATGTCGCATTGAACGGTGATCTTGTGCGGCAATGGCGCCCGCGCTCGTTCCAGCACATGTTCGAACAGCCGCGCGAAATAGGCTTTCTGCGAATAGGCCACCATCGGAAACGGCTGACGCGCCGTGCCGGGAAACCCGAACGCCTCGCGCTTGGCCGCATTGCGCGTGGCATAGGGCTGGAACCGGTCCCGCCGGATCACGATGCGTTCATGCTGCCCAAGGCTGTCATGGGTCGGGATGGCCTTGCAGTCATGGGCAAACAGGATATCCGCATCCCCCGCCAGATACCGCCCCACCACGTCGTTCGTCGTCCCCACGATCACCGAAAACGAACTGTTGTGCTTGCGTTCCAGAATATCCAGCAACCGCTTGAATTCCGACCGCGCCAGAACGTTGGGCATCGCGATACGCACCTGCGACATGACCTCGAACTGGCTGGTGCGGATCGAGGCCCGCGCCTCGAACAGCCGGTCCACGGCAATCCGTGCGCTGTCGCGAAACTGCTCACCGGCCTCGGTCAGGCGCACCGGCGACGCCCCCTTGACCACAAGGGGCGTGCCCAACCACTGTTCAAGCGATTGGATACGCCGGGAAAACGCAGCCTGCGAGACATTGCGGAATTCAGCGGCCCGGGTGAAGTTCCTGAGTTCCACGAGAGCCAGAAAGTCCTCGAGCCACCGAACGTCCATGTCTTCAGTCCTTACAAGCCGATCGCCCGATAGTATTCGGCGATGCGGGCAATGGTTACCGCGTAAGCCGCCGTTCGTAAAGTGACCCCGTCCAGCGCCATTTTGCGGTCCATGATGTCGTCAAACGCCCGCACCATGATCTCTTCCAGCCCAGACCGCACAAGATCAATCTCGCGGGTTTCCTTGGCGATCTTGGCACGCTGGGTCTCTTGCAGGGGACGGCCCGCAATCTCTTCCAGCGCCGACACAAGCGCATTCCCCGAACTCAGGTTCTGACGACGATCCATCAGGCCGAACGGCAGGTGCGTGATGTTCTTCACCCACTCGAAATAGCTCACGACCACACCACCGGCATTCACATAGAGATCCGGAAGCACCACGATTCCGCGCCTGTTCAGGCAATCTTCGGCCTCTGCCGTCACCGGCCCGTTCGCCGCCTCCACGATCAGGCTATAGTTCACCTGCTCGCAGTTCTCTCTGGTAATCGCGTTCTCCTTGGCCGCAGGGATCAACACATCCGCCGCCATATAGGTCAGCCCCTCCGCACTCGGAACCGTCTTGGCCCCGTCGAAATCGGCAACCGATCCCGTCTCGGCCCGATGCGCGGCGACCGCCTCAACATCCAGCCCGCCTTCGTTGAAAATCGCACAGTCATGCTCGACAATGCCCACGATCTTGCAGCCGTCCTCCGCAAGAAACTTGGCCGCGTGATACCCGACGTTGCCGAACCCCTGCACAACAACCGTTAGTCCCTCTGGCGTTTTCTGCCCCGCAACGGGCGGCGTGTCGCCATGGGTAAGATAGGCGCGCAACGCATATTGCAGCCCCCGCCCCGTGGCCTCGACCCGCCCCTCGATGCCGCCCCGTGCCACCGGCTTGCCGGTCACACAGGCATTCTGGTTCAACGCATCCGACGATCCGATACGGCGGTACTCATCCGCCATCCACGCCATCTCGCGCTCGCCGGTGCCCATGTCGGGGGCCGGCACGTTGCGCCCCGGGTGGATCAGGTCACGTCGCGCCAACTCCTGCGTAAAGCGGCGGGTGATCTTCTCCAACTCATCCTCGGTCCAGGCGTTGGGATCCACCGCCAACGCGCCTTTCGACCCCCCGAACGGCACATTCACCAGCGCGCACTTCAGGCTCATCAGCGAGGCCAGCGCCTCCACTTCGTCGTGATTGGCATCCGGCGCATAGCGGATGCCGCCCTTCACCGGCTCGATGTGCTCGCTATGCACCGACCGCCAGCCCTGAAAGCTGTGAATACGGCCGCGCAGCTTGACGCCAAAGCGCACGGAATAGGTCGAGTTGCATTGGGCAATCCGCTCGGCCAGCCCCTCGGGCAGGTCGACATGGGTTACGGCGGTTTCGATGAAGTGCTGAACGCTGGTCAGGAACTCTTGCTGGCTCATGGTCTTTCCAATTGTCTCTGCCCCAAGGCCCGGGGCAATGCCGCAACGGAAACGCCAACCTCCTTTCAAAGTCCAATGCAACTATTGCATGGCCCATGCAGGTTCGTATGGCCACGGGCACGCCCAAACGGCCCATGATTTCACAACACCCTTGCCTGCTTGGCCTTTTCGCATCACGGTCATGCGACGCATGTCTTTCGCGAGACACCGAAGGAGGCCCCGAAATGGCGTCAGACAGAACACATTTTGTTTTCGTCATTGAAACAGGCTTCACGATGCAGGCGTTTTCCTCTGCCATCGAAGTGCTGCGCGTCGCGCGCAAACTGGGGGCCGATGACTTCGCCTATCAGGTCGCCGCGCTTGACGATGCTCCGGTCGCCGCCTCGAACGGGATCTCCGTTCTGCCCGATTGCCCGATCAGCGATCTGCCGCGCCACACCATTGTTGTCATCGTGTCCGGGGCCGGTGCCGACCGCACCACCAATCCCGATTTGATCGCGAAGCTGCGTCTCTGGAACCGGCAGGGCCACCCGATCTGGGCCATCTCGTCGGGCGTCGTACGCCTCGCACAGGCGGGCCTTGCCGATGGCGCCCGCGTCGCCGCCCACTGGGAGGACATCACCTACCTCAAGGAGCACCACCCCGAGGTCGAAATATCCACCCGCCTGTTCATTGGCGACGCCCGCCATCCCACCTGCTCGGGCGGTGGCGCGGCCTCGGACTTGATGCTTGATTTCCTGTCCCGCAGCGGGCGCACCGAACTTGTCGAAGAGATCGCCTCGCGGCTGATGATCGACGGTGTCCGCGACGGTCGCCTGTCGCAAAGCCTGCCCGAACAGATGCGCTATGCCACCGCCAACAAGACCGTCTTCGCCGCGATCCGCCTGATGGAAGCCAACACCTTCGATGCCCTTTCCATCCTCGAGATCGCCCGCCGCCTCGACATTTCCCAACGCCAGCTGGAACGATTATTCAACGCGGAATTTGGCAAGACACCGGCCATCGTCTATGCCAAACTCCGGCTGGGCGAAGCCCGGCAAGAGGTGCTCGCCGGCCGCCGCCCCTTGATCGACATCGCCCTCGATTACGGCTACCAGCCCCGCCAGTTTTCCAAATCCTACCGCAAGGTCTTTGGCCTCCTGCCGTCTGATGACCGCAAAGCCAACCAGCCCCCGGTGTCGTGATCCCCTCCCCCTGATGTCGAGAAAGCGCCCTCGCCCGGCAATCTCCCCTCCTAACCTCATGGGATACAGGGGAGAAACACGATGGCACGACGTGGTCAAAGACGACAGACAAGGAGCATCCAGCCACAAGCAACGCACTCCGGCCCGGTGCAGTCCCATATCGCGCCCGTTGAAATCCTCTCTGCCGATCAGGTCGATGCCATTCACCACGCCTCGCTCCGCGTGCTTCAGGAAACCGGCATCGAGATCATGTCGCCCGCCGCCCGCACCCTCTTTCGCAACGCAGGTGCCGAGGTCGACGAAATCAGCGAACGCGTGCGGCTCGCGCCCGAGTTGATCGAGACAACGATCGCCACCTGTCCGGCACAATGGACACTCCATGCCCGAAACCCCTCGCGCAACGTTCCGATCGGGGGCAACTGGCTTGCCTACTGCAACGCCACCACCCCGCCCTATGTCAGCGGCCCGAACCTGCCCCGCCAACCGGGCAGCTTGAAAACCTTCACCGAGGCCATTCGCCTGTGCCAGTCTCTCGACCAGATGCACTTTTTCTACGGCTACCCCGTGGAACCACAGGACCTCCCTGTGCCCACCCGCCACCTTGATGCCTACCACGCCCTTGCCACCCAGACAGACAAGGTCTGGCGCGCCTATGCCATGTCCGACATGACCGACGCGCTGGAAATCGCCCGCATCGCCCGCGGTATTCCCCACGATCAGTTCGCGCAGGAACCCAGCCTCCTGCTGAACTGCAATACCAATTCGCCGCTAAAAATCGACGGCCCCATGTGCGACGGGCTGATCGCCATGTCCTCACGCGGACAGCCGGTTGTCATTTCCGCCTTCACAATGGCCGGCGCGATGGCCCCTATCACGATGGCCGGGGCCCTGGTGGAACAAAACGCCGAATGCCTTGCCGGAATGACCCTCACCCAACTCGTGAAACCGGGCGCACCCGTGATCTACGGCGCCTTCACCTCGAACGTTCACATGCGCTCCGGCTCGGTCGCCCTCGGCACGCCGGAATATGCGCAGGCGGCCATCGCCGGCGGCCAACTCGCCCGCCGCTACGGCGTGCCCTACAAATCCTCGAACGTGAACAGCGCCAACGCGCCCGACGCCCAATCCGCCTATGAGAGCATGAACGCCCTCTGGGCCACCCACATGGGCCATTGCAACGTCATGGCACACGGCATCGGATGGCTGGAATCCGGCCTGACCTTCAGTTTCGAAAAGGCGATCATCGACGCCGAAATGCTGCGCATGATGCAGGCGTTCCACACCCCGATGGACCTTGGCACAGAGGCCCTCGGCGTCGAGGCCATCGCCCGCGTCGGCCCCGGCGGTCACTTCTTCGCCGACCAGATGACCCTCGATCGCTATGAAACCGCCTTCTGGGAACCCATGCTCAGCGATTGGCGCCCCTTCGACGCCTGGGTCGAAGCCGGCAGCAAAACCGCAACCGAACGCGCGGGCGACATCGCCCGACACCTTCTCGACAGCTACCAAACGCCCCCCATCGACCCGGCCATCCGTGAAGAACTCGACAACTACGTGGCCAAACGCAAGGAAGACCTCTCATGACCACTCACGCCCGTATCATCATCATCGGCGGCGGCATCGTCGGGGTCTCCACCCTCTATCACCTCGCCAAGGCAGGCGAGAAAAATGCCCTTCTGCTCGAGCGTCGCGAACTCACCTCAGGGGCCACCTGGCACGCCGCCGGAAACGTTCACACCCAATCGGCATATGCCAATCTCTCGGCGCTTCAGGCGTACTCCCTGCGCCTTTACGACGGTCTGGCCGAGGAGGTGGGTCAGGAAGTGGGCAGCCACGTGGTCGGCGGCTTCTTCCTGGCCCAAACCAAGGAACGCATGGAAGAGTTCAAACATCTGGCCGGCAAGTTCCGCGGCCTCGGGCTGGAATATGAACTGGTCACGCCGGATGAGATCAAGGCCAAATACCCGCTCCTCAACGTCTCCGACCTCGAAGGCGGCGCATGGGACCCCGAAGAGGGCTACGTCGATCCCTACTCCGTCACCATGGGCCTCGCCGCAGGCGCACGCAAATACGGCGGCACCATCCGCCGCAACACCCAGGTTGACAGCATCACCCGCCTGCCTTCGGGCCACTGGCGTCTCACGGCGGGCGACGAGGTCTTCGAATGCGAAATCCTCGTCAACTGTGCGGGGTTCTGGGCCAACGAGGTCGCGGAAATGGTCGGCACCCGCCTGCCCATCACCAACATGGAACACCAGTACCTCGTGACCGAAACCATGCCCTCGGTCGCCGCCCTCGGCTACGAACTTCCCATGATCCGCGATTGCGACAGCCAGTACTACCTGCGCCAGGAGGGTCAGGGCCTGTTGCTTGGTCCATGGGAACAGGACTGCCGCACCGCCTGGGACAAACGGGGCGGACGCGCCCCGTGGTCCTTTGGCCAGGAACTCTTCGAAGACGACTGGGACCGCCTTGCCGACGGTCTTGGGGCCATCTTCCACCGTGTCCCCGACCTCGAAACCGCAGGCATCAAGCGCGGCGTCAATGGCGCGATCAGCTTCGCCCCCGACGGCCGCCCGATGATCGGCCCGATGCCCGGCGTGCCGAACTTCTTCGTCGCATGTGGCTTCTTGGGTGGCATCGCACAGGGCGGCGGCATCGGCCTCGCCATGAGCCAATGGATTCTCGAAGGCGAAAGCGAGCTCGACCTGCATTTCATTGACGTCGCCCGCTTTGGCGACTGGACCACCCGCGAATTCGCCCGCGAACGCACCCACGAAATCCTGCCCATCCGCTACGAACTCATCTACCCCGGCATCGAACGCGAAACCGGACGCCCGCTGAAAACCACCCCGATCTACAACGATCTTCTGTCTCACGGTGCCGTCATGGGGCAGGCCTACGGCTGGGAACGCCCCCTCTGGTACGCCCCCGACGGCACGCCCCCCAAGGACATCCCGAGCTTTCAGCGCCCCAACTGGTGGGACCACGTCGGCAACGAAGCCCGCGCAATGGCCAACGGATGCGGCCTTTCGGAAATGTCATCCTACGGCAAATTCCGCATCAGCGGCCCGGACGCCCATGCCTTCCTCGATCATATCGGCTCGGCCAAGGTACCCGCCAAATCCGGCAGGATGGCCCTGTCGCTGCTGCTGAACGATCGCGGCGGCATCGTCGGAGACGTCACCATCGAAAACAGCGGCGACGGCAGCTTCTACCTCGTCGGCGCCACCCTTGGCGTCGCCCTCTACCAACGCTGGATGGAAGGCCACGCAAACGGCTTTGGCGTCCGCATCGAAAACGTCACGGACCAGTTCGCCGCCATCGGCATCGCAGGCCCCAACAGCCGCGCGCTTCTGAACGCCCTCTCGGAAGGCGCATTTGGCGACTTCCCCTTCATGACCTCGAAACAGGTCGAAATCGGCCGCATCCGCTGCAAGGCGCTGCGGGTCTCCTATTCGGGTGAACTCGGCTGGGAACTCCACTGCCCCATGCTCAACCAGAAAGCCCTCTTCGATGCCCTCATGTCCGAGGGCCGCGCCCACGGCCTTACCCTGATGGGAGGACGCGCTATGGGCATGTTGCGGCTGGAAAAAGGCTACCGCAGCTGGGGCGCGGAAATGACCACCGAAGTCACGCCCCATGCCGCCGGTCTCGAGCGGTTCTGCTCGACCACAAAACCCTACATCGGGCGCGCGGTGGTCGACGCCCAGCGCGACACACCACCCACCAAGCGTTTCGTCACGCTCGAGGTCGACCCCGAGGCCCCTCCCTGCTGGGGCACCGAACCGATCCTGAAGAACGGCGCGCTCATCGGCTATGTCACCTCCGGTGGAATGGGCTGGCGCAGCGGCAAGATGCTTGCCGTTGCATGGGTCGACGCCGATCAGGCCCGCACAGGCGATCAACTCGAGGTCCAGATCCTCTTGCAAACCTACCGCGCAACCGTCGTGGCCGACCCGGTCTACGATCCGCAAAACACAAGGCTTCTGGGCTAGATCAGAAGATGAAGTCGGCGTCGGAATAGTCTTTGCCAACGCCGACATCGGCAAAACTGACACCCACAAGCAGGATGGTATCCGCACCATCAACGATCTGCGCAGTCCCCCCGACGTCAACAAGATGCGCCCCGACGAGATCGTTGAAATCCACGATATTGGTAACGCCGGACAGGTCGATCTTCTCGCCATCAACCGCGTCGAAATCGATCACCTCGTCCTGACCAAAGCCATCACCGAAGACAAAAACGTCATCGCCCAGCCCGCCCTCAAGCGTGTCATTTCCGTTTCCGCCTTCGATCTGGTCCTTGCCGCCGGAACCGAACACCGTGTCGTGACCGCCCCCGCCCTTCAGGGTATCCACCCCATTGCCGCCCTTGAGCGTATCCGCGCCATTGCCGCCAAGCAGGCTGTCGTTCCCGCGCCCGCCAAGCAACACATCCGCCCCGGAATTCCCGGTCAGGTCGTCCGCCCCATCACCGCCCTCAAGCGAATCCGAGCCAAGCCCGCCGGTCAGGGTGTCGTTCCCGAGACCACCCAACAGCGTATCAAAACCGTCGTTGCCCTTCAGGTCGTCATCACCGTCATTGCCGTCGATCCAGTTCGCATCCGAAGACCCTTCCACGGTATCCGACGCCGCGCCGCCCTCGATGTTCTCGATATTGACAAGGGTGTACTGCGGTCCAGTGCCAGACCACTGGTAAAACCCGTTCTCAAGATCCATCAGCGCCGTAAACGTCGTGATCCCCGAGAAATCCCCAAGGTCCGTTCCGGCACCCCCGTCAAGATGATCCGATCCCTCGCTCTGCACGATGCGCAGGATGTCATCGCCGCCCTGGCCGAACAGGCTGTCGCCCCCGCCAAGACCACCCGTCAGATCATCATCGCCAGTGCCGCCATAGATCGTGTCGATCCCAGACCCGCCCAACAGCGTGTCATTGCCGGCATAGCTGCGCAGGATATTGTCGCCGCTGTTGCCCTCGATCCGGTTGTCCAGCGCATTGCCAAAGCCCTTGATGTCCCCGCCGCCGGTCAGCTCCAGATTCTCGAGGAAATCACCCAGCGTAAAGGTAATCGAAGACTGCACGGTATCGTCGCCGTTGCCATCTGTCTCAACCACACTGTCGCCCGAACTGTCGACAACAAACAGGTCGTCCCCGGCCCAGCCAATCATCTGGTCGTCACCCGAACCACCATCCAGATGGTCGTTCCCGTTGCCCCCTCGCAGCGTGTCATCACCGCCCAGACCCAGCAGCGTATCATCCCCGGCGCGGCCCGTGATGTCGTTGTCCGAGGCATTCCCCGTCACATGGTTGGCAAGATCGTTGGCCTTGAGATCAACACCGCCTTCGATCACCGCGTCTTCGATCTCCGCCTGGCCGGTGGTGTCCATATCCCAGCTCGCCACGTCCGAAATCAGCGTGTCATGGCCACCATCAGCCCCCGCTGCAATGTCGCCATTCCAGTTCTCGTCCACAACGTCCCCGGCCGAGGTCACACGATAGGTATCGTCTCCCATCCCGCCCGCCAGCGTATCGCCACCGGTCGCGGTCGAATGCCCGCCGTCCAGACTGTCGTTTCCGGCCCCACCTAAAAGCAGGCTTCCGCTGCCTCCAAGCAAAGGCAATGAGCCGCTGCCGACAAGCGTGTCATTGCCGCCCTCGCCGTGCAGCGTGTTCTGGCCAAAGACATCCTCGATCCAGTCATGCCCCGCCTCGCCGAAATGCACGTTTTCATTGCTGCCGTTCAGGTTTGGCCCCGTCAGCCCGATCAGCGTATCGCCAAAGATCGACCCCCGAAGGTTCTCGATCCCGCTCAGCACATCTCCCGCCGCGTGGCCGCCGCTTTGTACCGCAAGGTTCAGGTTCACCTGAACCGCTCCGTTGGACAAAAGATACGACGCCCGGTCCGTCCCGTCGCCGCCATCAATCGTATCTGCCCCGGCGCCGCCGTGAATGGTGTTATCACCGTCATTGCCGTCGATCACCTGCGCAAAGGCATTGCCATAAAGCAAAAGATCATCGCTGCCCGACGTGGCTTCGAGGTGTTCGATCTCGTCACCGATCCCAAGATAGAAATCCTCGGTGGCCTCGACCGTGTCATCACCATCGGCATCCACAATCACATCGCCCGTGGTCACGATATAGCGGTCATCCCCAAGACCACCGATCAGCGTATCGACATCCTGCCCGCCATCCAGCGTGTCAGCACCGCTTTCCCCCTCAAGGCTGTCCTTGCCCAGACCACCAAACAGCTTGTTGTCACCAAACCCGCCCAGAACCGTGTCATCCCCCGATCCCCCGCGCAGGGTGTCGTTGCCACCGAACCCGTTGATCAGGTCGTTGCCTTCCCGGCCATGAATGTCGTTGGCATCCTCGACGGTCGCCCCCGCGAGCGTGCTTTCGCCAAGGATCGTGTCATCAAAGGCCGATCCCTGAACATGGTGGATGCCATGCAGGAAATCCCCCTGCGCATGGCCGCCGTTCTGGCGATTGAACGACAGGTCAATCTGCACCGCCGCGTCCGATTGCAGATAGCTGGCAACGTCATGACGGCCGTCCCCGACAATCGTGTCGGCCCCCGCCATGCCTTCCAGCGTATTCTCAAAGAACTCGTCGATATCCGACATCTCGGCGATCAGGATTTGGTTGTACTCGTTCCCCGTCAGGTCCGCCGTCAACAGGCTGCCTTCCTTGACCGCCCCAAGCTGAACCCCGGCCTGAATGGCCGCCGCCAGCCCGTCGTAATTCTGCGTCACTCCCGCCAGCGTGATCGCCACCAAAAGGTTCTGCCACGAATAGATCGAAAGCACTTCGATCTCCTGGCCAGCGGTCAAAGCGTGATCGTCATCCGCCCAGACAAAATCAATCCCGCCGCCGTTGAACTCATGCACGACGTCAAGAACATCAACCTTGTAGTAATCGTTCTCTGCACCGCCCCACAGATCGTCCGCACCAGATCCCGCATACAGCGTGTCGCTCCCGAAACCGCCGGTCAGAACATCGTCACCGCTGTCCCCGAAAAGCTTGTCATCGCCAAAGTTGCCAAACAACGAGTCATTCCCGCCGCCGCCACGCAACTCGTCATCTCCCTTGCCTCCGGTCACGAGATCACCACCACCATGGCCGTAAACCGTGTCATTGCCATTGTTGGCATAGATCGTGTCGGCACCGCCGTAGCCGTAAAGACCATTGTCCTGCGCATTGCCGTTGATCAGGTTGTCCATGCCGTTGGCAAAGGCCGTGGTCGCCGAGTTGAACAACGTGATCCGCTCGATGAAATCGTCCATGCCCCGCAGGTCGACCGAAACATAGGCCTTGAGCCAGTCATAGCCGCTGTCGCTACCCTCGGCGATTTCGCCATTTTCGTTTTCGTTGACCCGTATGTTCGTGGCGCGAACGATGTAGATATCGTCCCCCTCGCCCCCGACAAGCGTATCGCCGCCCGCGTTGCTTTCGAGGGTGTCATCACCATCATTGCCAAACAGAATCTGAAGATGCGAGCCCCCGACAAGGCTGTCGTTGCCACTGCGGCCAAAGATGTTGCCATCGCCCTGCGATCCCTCGACCGTGTCGTCATGGGCCGAACCATCGAGGTTTTCAAAACCCGAGAGAACATCCCCAAGCGCATGGCCGCCAAACTGCAAGGACGCACCAAAATTGATGTCGATCCCGGCATCACTGGCCACATAGCTGACCCAGTCGATACCATCGCCCCCTTCCAGCGTGTCCGCTCCTTCCCCCCCGTCCAGGAGATCGTTGCCAAGACCACCGCGCAACGAGTCATCGCCGCCATTGCCGAAAAGCCCGTCGTTGTCCGCACCGCCCTTGAGCGTGTCACCCAACATCGCACCACTCAGCACGTCATCGCCATCGCCCCCCGAGAAATCGACCGAAATCGCGAGATGGGTGGCCACCGAAATGCTGTCGCGCAACAGCTGCCCGTTGCCCTTGATATGGCTGACGTTGCTATAGCGTTCCGTATAGCCGTTGATGCTCAGGTCCACCTTGCCGGTCTCGACCGACTGATCCACCGTGATCGCCTCGGCAATATCGAAATTTGGAACAAGAAGGTTCCGATCCCCCGCGCGCCCACCGGTGTGCAACGTCATGGTGCCGCCCGACATCTTGGCCAGGTCCAGATCAATGCCGGGGCTGTCAAAACCAAAGTTCCCAAGCGTGACACGCGGACTATCCCAGCGCCAGATTTCGCCAAGAATGGTATCCACCCAGGCCGAGAACCCCGCCGTGATCGACCCCGAGGCATCGAACATCGAGAACGGGTTGGTGGTCAGCGCCGCGATGAACTCGTCGTAATAAAGCTTGCCCGCCGTACTGCCCAGATTGTCATCCAGATCAAGGTTGATGACACCCTGAACATTGCCACCGCCCCCGATCGAGGCGACAAAGGCGTTCAGCTCCAAACCAACCTGCACGCCGGAATTCAGAACAATTTCGGCCTCGTTCGGATCATCCACGATGTAAAGCCCGTCCAGCGCATCAAGCGCCGGATCAAGAAGCCCCCGCGTATCAAACCCGAAATCAAGGTTGATCGTTGCATTGGCAAACCCGTCGATATCAAGGAACACACCGGGGAAAACGGGCACCGAAAACAGGTTCTTGTAGTTCTTTGGACCAATCGAAATCTCGGGCAAGTCGATCGACACCAGATCGGCGGGCGCCCCCAGCAAAAGGTTCATCCACTGCGACGGGTCCGTCAGGATCGGCAAACCAAAGATACCGTCGTTGATCATCGAATCCAGGATATCCGCGCCGGTGTCGCCACTGCCCCCATCCGTCGCGTCCCAGCCACTGCCGCCCAGACCGTTCAGCACGGTTTGAAGGTTATCCGCCAGCCCCCCGAACTGCGCCGTGACGGTGGCAAGATCAAAACCGGGAAGCCGGATATCCGCCGTTCCCAGATCGACATCCCCAAGGATCAGATCGCCCTGCGAAAATCCGGTGCTGTCCAGAAAATCCGCCCAGTCCGCGACATCCTTGGCCAGTTCGACAACCGTCTCGAACGGGCCGGTGTCCAGGTTCGGGAACACGAACTTCATCACGTCGATCAGCGTCACCCGCCCATCGCCGGTCTTGTCAAAGACACCGCTCAGCCCCGGAAAGTTTTCAAGCAGCTTTATCGAGGCATCCAACACGTTCAGGATCGGCCGCAGCGGCTCAAGCAGCTTGTCCAGCTGCTCGATCAATGGCCCCGCGAAATCCTCCATGAAACCGCCAAGGTCCATCGTCACGGTCTCGAACGACACATCGGGGCGGTCCCCGAACGTCGTGTTGGTGTCCGCCACGTTGATGGTCGCATCGGCGAAAGACCAATCCACGTTCAACTCGGCCCCGATCGGCGGCGTCATGTCGCCCTGGCTTTGCGCCGTCAGCCCCACCTGAAGCGATGCCGTCCCGTCCAGTTCCGCATCCAGCGTCGCACTGCCCAACTGCGCAAGGGTCAGGCTGTTGCCCGCCCCCTGCAGATCAAGCGAGATGGACCCGCTCAACCCCGTTCCCGCATCCAGCGCATCAAACCCTTGCCCCGCAAGCGTCAGCGAGGGGTCAAACGTCGCATTGGTCAGATCAAGATCGATCGAGATATCATTGGCCGCAGAGGTATCCAGAAAGAACCCCGACCCGCCAGTCGCGAAATCCAGATCGAAATCAAACACCGTCGACAGCGTCCCCGACCCGCCTCCGACCGCTCCAAGGCCGGCCGTCCCCAGATCACCCGCAAGACCCTGCAAATAGCTGCCTGCGCCTTGCGTCTGCACCGCGACATGCACCGCACCGCCCTGAACCGTCACCGACAGCGTGGTGCCGGTAAAACCGGCCGACGCCAAAGCCGCATTCAGCGCCGTCTCGACCGCATCCGCGCCATGGCTCCCGCCCGCCGCGAGAATATCCAAGGCGTCGCTCAGCGCCGTGCCCAACGCCTCGACCATCTGCAACGCGGCTTCCCCACCCTGTTCCGCCGCCAGCAACCCACTCCCGATCAGCGGCAGGGTCTCCGCCAGAACCTCTGCAACAACCCGTGCGTGCAGGGTGTCGAGTGCCGCTTCGATCCCGTCAGCGAGCGATTGCAACTGCGCCGCGGTGATCGTCGGGGGGCTGGAATGGGCCACCTCCCCCGCGCCCGAGGCCATGCTTTCCCCCTCACCGGCCCCGGCATCATTCAATTCGGGGGAATCACCCGCCTTGCCGGAACGCGGGCCACCCTGCCCGTCCAGATCCGCGACAGTGAACTTCGGAAAATCCAGAACAACCGGCTCCGCCCCGCCAAGCACCTCGATCCGGACACCGCTTTCTCCGACAGTCAGGGTCAGCTCAAGCGCCGCGCCGTCCTCGGCGCTCTCGATCCCCGAAACACGCAGTTCAAACCCGTCTTCCCCCAACGCCGACGCGACCTCGGCCCCGACCACGCCCGCCTCATCCAACGCCGATGCAACCGCTTGGTCCAAATCGGGAAATCCAACCTCATCCCCGGCATAGGACCCCATGACGGACACCAGAACCGGCAGGATTTTCTCGCGCAGGATATCGGGATAGGCCAGCCACTCTGCCCGCAATTCGGACAGGGTCAAAGGCGAGGATTTGCGGGGAAAAAGGGGAAGTTTGCCGGCACTGGAATCGAGCATGAAATCTGTTCCTTGATGAAACGCGATACAAAACAATAACGGGCAAAATCCCGTACCAAACAAAGGGGGGCGCGTTGTGTAAAAAGTGCGAAGTCCCTTAAAAATAAGGGCTGGAACCGCTTTGTGTCAAACGTTTCAGATCACGTCGCGCCGCCTGAAATCACCAAGGTCAAAACAAAAGGCAGGGTTGTTGCACAAAACCCTGCCCCTCGAAAACGCTTCTGATTGAGTACGCCTACACACCCTTGCCCTGCGGAATGACCTCGTATCCCGGTTCTTCCGGCTCATCATCCACCATCTCCGGCGGAAAGCCCGGCGCGCGGATATCAAGACCCGTGGCATCCTCGAGACGGCGGATGATGTTCGGCGACAATTCCCGCTCGCCATAGCGCGCAATACCATCCTCGAAGATCTTCACCATCATCGGGCTGATCTCCAACGGCACATTGGCCCGTTCCGCAATCTCCTGAAAAAGCCCCACATCCTTTTTTACAAGGTCCATCGTAAAGGAAATGTCGCGGCTCCCGTTCAGGATCACCTGGCTTTCGGTCACATGCGAGAACGAATTGCCCGAGGAAATCTTGATCGCCTCGTATGTGGTGTTCAGGTCCATCCCCGCCGCCGCAGCCGTCACCAGCGCCTCGGCATTCGCCACGAGATGCACCGTCGCCAGATAGTTGGTCAGCACCTTCAACACCGAAGCAGACCCAAGTTCACCAGTGTGCAAGATACGCCGCCCCATCGTGGTCAACAGCGGCAGGATGCGTTCGAACGTCGCCCGATCACAGCCCGCGAAAATCGCGATATTGCCCGTGTCCGCCCGATGGCACCCGCCCGAAACGGGGCAATCCACGGCCGCCCCGCCGCGTTCGATCACCATCGCCCCCAACCGCTTGGCCTCGGCTTCGTCGGTGGTCGACATCTCCATCCAGATCTTACCCTCACGCACCTCCGGCAACATCTCTTGCATCACCGCGTCCGACGCGGCGGGCGACGGCAGGCAGGTAATCACGGCATCGCAGTCGCGCATCATCTGCGCCGGGCTGTCTCCTGCGGTGGCACCTTTTGCCACGAACGCCGCCACCAGATCGGCATTCAGATCATGCACCGTCAGGTCGATCCCGTTGCGCAGAAGGCTACCACTCAGCTTGCCGCCCACGTTCCCAAGCCCGATAAATCCAATCTTCATGCGCGCATCCCTCCCGCAATGGCCGGCGCGTAAGGCCGGAAACCCTATCTGATACGCCACTCTAAGAAGATTGTTTTCAGAAAGTGAAACGAATAAAACATCGAAAAACCACCAAAATTTCTTGACCCTGAAATGTCCAAGTCTCCCAATCTGGTCTGGCTCCGCTCCTTCGAAAGCGCCGCGCGGCACATGAACTTCACCGCCGCCGCCGCCGAACTCGGCATCACCCAGACCGCGCTAAGCCTGCATGTCCGCTCTCTCGAAGCGCAACTGGGCTGTCCGCTCTTCACACGCGCCGCCCGCAACCTCACCCTCACCGAGGTCGGTCAGGCCTATGCCTTCTCGGTCCGCCGCGCCCTGGGCGACATTGCGCTCTCCACCACAAGCCTCTTTGGTGCCAGCGAGGCGCAACACCTCACCATCCGCATCCCGATTTCCTCGGCCACACTCTGGCTCGCCCGCCGCCTGCCGGACTTCACCCAAAGCCACCCCGGCATCTCGATCAGGCTGGCCTCCAACATCTGGGCCGACTCTGCTGGGCGCGAAAACGTCGACGTGGAAATCCGGTTCGGCCGGGGCGACTGGCCCGATGTCACCTCGCACCGACTCACCCACGAACGCATCGTTCCCATTGCCGCCGCCGGAACGCCACCACTGTCGCACGATGACCTGCAAACCCGACCCGCAGTCCAGATCCTCGGACTTCAGGATCTGTGGCAAAGGTACCTCGCGGCCTTCGACATCCCGCAGGACGCCACCCAAAGCCAGTTTGCCGTCGATACCACCATTGCCGCTGTCGACATTGTCGCCGCGGGCGGCGGATACGCGGTGATACTGGAACGCTTTGCCGAAACCGCTATCGCGATAGGGCGCGACATTGCCATCGTCGGTCAACCCCTCCCGATCGAACAGGCCCACTACGTCACCCGCCCGTCGGCAACATCGACCAACAATACCGCCGCACAGCTCTTCACCAGCTGGCTGGAACAGATCGCCAAATGAAACGGGCTTTGCCAGCATCCGCCCGCAAAGCCGCCATGTCATAGATCCACCTGGCCTATCTAAAGACGCACCGACGCCCCCGTTTCCGACCGGATCTCGTCAAACAGTGAATAGGCCAGCAGCTTGATCGCCCGCCCCGGCATCCGCCGCCGGCGCAGCCTGGCTTTCGTCAGATCCGCCTGCATATGCACAATCCGCGTGTCCGGATTCAGCGCCCGCAACTGCACAAGAAACGGGAACCAGAACCAGCTGATCGGCAAATGCGAGACGATCACCTCGGCGTCCATCCGCTTGGCCCCTCGGCGTTTCACGGCCATCGAATAATCATCCGGCGCAACAACCCCGCTTTCGCCCGACAAGGACCGCGCCTCGGCATTCTGGCTTTCAAACAAATGACAAACACTCATCTCACTCGTACCTTCCCCTGAAACCCCCATTCAATACGCACCGCGCGCCGACAGAACCGCCCGGAACGTCAGGGCCATGATCAGCAGGTCCAGAAACACATTGTGGGTTTTCGCATAGGCGATATCCATCTTCACCATGCGCTCGAACCCCACGTCGGCCCGCCCCGAAACCTGCCACAGCCCGGTCATGCCCGGCACCGCCTCAAGCCGCCCGCGTGCCTCTTCGGAATACTGCGTCACCTCTTCTGGCAGGGCCGGACGCGGCCCAACCAGCGACATATCCCCCTTCAGAACATTCAGAACCTGCGGCAGCTCGTCGATGGAATAGCGACGGATGAACCGGCCAATCGGCGTCACCCGCGGATCCGACTTCTGTTTGAAACACACGCCACTGCGGTCACTACCCTCAAGCAGGGCGGCACGCCGCGCCTCGGCGTCGATATACATGGACCGAAACTTCAGCATCTCGAAGGTTTCGCCATGCCGTCCAACCCGTGTCTGGCGAAAGAACGCAGGCCCGGGACTGGTGATCTTGATGATCGCCACAACGGCAATGATCAGAGGCGACACAAGAGCCACCACGATCGAGGCAAATGCCAGATCAAGCATCCGCTTCATGACATCCCGCGCGCTCGTTTTACGAACAGTTTGGGACGGGGCCGCGCCATTCTTGGCAAAGCCGGGATCCATAGCAAGAACCATAGTCGAACCCTCCTTTTGCATCAGGTTTGGTTCAATATGCGCGCAAGGATCAGCCCGTTCCACGACGCGGGAGGCCATGTTTTATGCCCTTATGTGAACGACTTAGCCACCAGACTAGGGCACAGCGCGGGACCGGATCACAGGTCTATCCCTCCGGATAAAGGCGCCACGCAAATGGGGTCCACCTTGCCCGAGCACCCCGAAAACGACGAAAGGCGCAGTGCCGAACACCACGCCCTCCATCCTTGTCTCAAGGTCTTTGAAACCGCACCTATCGCATCAGGCCAGGGTCCTTTCGCGAGGCCTTCTGAACGACAAATCCCGCCCCATGTCTCGGCAAGGAGGCCACCCGCGACACCGCATCATTCAGGCGCGCCAACCGGTCGCCGGGCGTCACCACGCCCACCACAAGGTCCGCCGCCGACGCAATCAGCTCCGCCGACAGCCCCTTTCCGAAACTGCCCGCATCAACAACGATCACCGCATAGTCTTCGGCATATGTCTCAAGCGCCGAACGCACCGCCCGTACCGAAACCGACGCATCCCCGACAAGGGCATCCCGCCCCGCCTCAAGCACCGCCGCCTTTCCGGGATCACCCGCCATTGGGAACACGGTCTCACCCGTCAGAACTTCCCGCCAGCCCGCCGTGTCGCTCGTGGTGCCAGTGGCAAGGTTCGCGTCAATGAACAGCGTGTTCAGCCGCGCCGTCGCGAAACTGTCGGCCAGCGCCCGCGACAAGGCGCGACTCTCGGCCCTTTCAAGCCCGCTGACAGCAATGATCCTGGCGCGGCGGCTCGGTCGCGTGCTCCGGCTTGGAAACAGCAGCACCGCATTGCGCAGGCGAAACACCGCATCATCATCGCCGCCCTTGCCCGTCTTGGCCGGAAACACCGCAAGCAGGGGCATCTGCCACACATGCCGCCACAGATCGTCACTAAAGCGGAACCGCCCGCGACGCAGCCCGTACCCCATGACCAAAACCACCGCGAGAACCATACCCCCAAGGCCACCTCCCGCCCCCAGCATCTTGGCCGTGTTCTCTGCCGGATTCTCCGAGACAACACCGCGCGACATCGCCTCGACCAGCCCCGGCATCGAATTGCGGCTTTCCACACGGATCACATCCAGCGCCCGGCGGGTTTCATCCAGCATCCGGCGCAGCTCGTCACGCTCCTCTTCCAGAAACGTCAGTTCGATCCGCTTGCGGTTCAACTCCCGCGCATCATCCCGCGCGGTCTGCAACTGGTCCGACACCTTCTTGAGCAGCGCCTGAATTTCTGCGATCGACTCTTCCCGGCTGGCCTCGCCACCTTCTGTCAGCGCACCGGTTTGCCCCAGAACCTGAATCTGCTGACGCCGATCCGCCATCGCGCGGTCGATAATCGCGATCTCCTCGCGCTTCTCGCGCACCTGCGAAGTCCCATCCGCATAACGGCGCAACAGCGTCGAAAGCTCTGCCTCGCGCTTGGCCTTGTCAAAGTTCAGATCGGCCAGCGCACGGTCCAGCAGGGTGGCCCGCATGATTTCCTGATCCGCCATATCGGCACTGCCTGATCCGGTCTGGCTTTCCAGGGCCGCAAGGGTCGCGGCCACCTCGGCCCGACGCGCCACCAGCCCCTCGATCTGCGAGACCTTCTCGATATGCGTCTTCACCAGCGACGCCATGCCGAACTCACCCCCAACCTCAAGCGTCTGGGCCTTCACCGCGTTCAGCCGTTGCAGAAGGTCAACTTCCCGCGACGCCAATTCGCTCTCACGGAAACTGGCAAGCTTCTCCTTGCCCTCTTCGTGCAGCGCCAGATAGGCATCCACCACCGCGTTGACCTTGCGGGCGGCAAACTCCGCATCCACCGACGCCGATTTCAGAACAATCAACGCCTCCTTGCGTCGGATCGAAACCGACTCCGCCAGCCTGCGCGCTGTCAGCTCCTCGTTATAGGGCGAGGGCACCTCCTTGATAATCTCCACCGCCCGCTGCATCACCGGATGGCTAGCTACATAGGTCGTCTCGGCCTTAACGAAAGACTGGAACAGCTTCAGCTTGCTGTCGTCGCCATTGGCAAACAGGATGCCCGGCTCGCGTGCCGAAATCCGCAGGATCGCCTGCGATTCATATATCTTCTTACCCGAGGTGAACCCAAGCGCACCGAACCCCGCGCCGAACAGACCGGCCAGCACCACAAGGACAAGCCAGCGCCCCCGCATAAGGCGACCCAACGCGGCAAAGGGGCTGAATTCCGCCGGCTCACCCGCCTGAACGAAATCCGCAACCTCGGCACCGGCAAAGCCTTCTGCGTCGGGGCTATCGACAACCGAGCCGTCCATCACAGGTCTCCTCGACGGGCCACCGGCACGCGGGAACTGTCATCGCGTTCCCACTTGGGTGCACCCCCCGTGGCCTCGAACATCAACGCCACGCGCACCGAAACCGTCAGCGACAGGAACACCAGCAGCGGCGCCCAGAGCATAGGCCGCGCCAATGCGCCCACCAGATGCCCACGCCCACCGCCGCCCGACGCGCCATGCCCCATCCGGCCCAACTCGCGGGTTCCGCGACGCACCCGCTTGCGCACGGCAAACAATGCCGCAAGCGTTCTCGGCGCACGGGCCACAAAGCGCACATCGCGCACATAGGCCTTTTCCGACGGCCTAAACGCGCGGCTCACATACTCATCATCGGCCGTCACATCAGGCAAAGGCGTGATCCGCTCCAGCCCCGCGCGGGCCACCGCAAACAACCCGCCGAACTTGCCCCCCCGCAGGTAAGGCCCGCGCTGCCAGATCGCATAGAACCCCCGCACAGCGGCACTACAGCCCTTAAGGTCTACATCCATGCCGCCATGGCTGGCCAGCGCCTCGCCGCGCAACAGCGGTGCCACAAGCCGTCCGATCGCCGCCGCATCCACATCGAGATCGGCATCCAGAAACACGATGGCCTCGCCCCGCGCCCGCGCCAGGCCAAGGCGCATGGCATTGGCCTTTCCCGGCACCTGCGTCTCAAGAACAATCGCCTCCGGCATCGCCTCGCGCGCCGCCTCGGCGGTTCTGTCGCGGCACCCGTTTGGGATCACGATCACCTCAACCGTGTCGCGACACAGCCCGCGGCCCAGATGTGCCAGGGTGCGCCCGATCACCGCCGCTTCGTTATGCGCGGGAATCAGGATCGATGTCGTGATCTTGGAAACCTGTGTCATCTCTTCCCCTCCTATGCCGCGTCCGAAATGAACGAACGGACTTCCTGCAAAAGCTGCGTCCGGTTGGGCGACATGCCTTCCTGTTCCAATGGAAGCGCGCGCCCCTGAAGCGCCGCATCCATCGCAGGCCCAAGATCGCTTTCGTCCCAGATCACCCGCACATTGGCCAAACCGCCAAGACGTTCGGCGGTGGCGTGCTGATGGTCGTTGCGGTGCTCTCCCAGATCGGCACGACGCGGCAGGATGATCACCGGCTTGCACAACTCAAGCGCGGTCAGGATCGTACCCATCCCCGCATGCGAGACGATCACCGCCGCCTCCTGCGCCAACTGCCTGAAATCCTTGCGCTCAAGCCGCGCAACGATATCCATCCGGTCCGAGGCAAACCCGCTCTCGCCACTCTGCGCGACGATACGACGACCCGGATGGACCTCGGCCCAAACGTCCACCGCCCCCAGAAGGCGATCAAACGGCAGCTGTGTTCCTACAGTTACAAAGATCATCGCATCCCCCTCACAGAACCGAGCCGTGATAGGTGGCATCCGTCTTCGCCGCCACCTCGGGCCATTGCGTCACCAGCCGATCCGCATGACGCCGCGCCAGATGCGCCGAGAGCGACAGCTCGTTGCCATTGGCCACGCTGTCGATAAACATGCTGCGCGCACCGAACAAGCTCGCGAACCGGATCGCGAGATACCCCGGCGCAGCGCCCGTGGTCACAACCACATGCGGACGCACCTTGAGAACGATCCAGGCAATCTGCACCGCCGACACCAGCAGTTTCAGCTTGGTATCGCGGTTGGCATCGAGGAACTGGTGATAGGGCGCGGGGGCCACATCATGCCCCACATCCTCGGTCGAGGCATAATGCACCTCGGCCTCCTGAAAGGCCGGAACAAGGCGCAGCATTTGCACCCAGTGACCTCCGCCCGACGCCACCGCCAGAACCCGCCGACGACCCGCTGGCCGGATTGCAATTGCCTTGCGCATATCAATTCCCTTCCGCTTCAAATGTTCCGGACGATGCCATCCTTTGAAACAAAACTACTGCGCAAAAGGCCCGCCCGTCAGACAACCAAAAGGGGAATGGCACGGGCATCGGGCGACCTCCCTATGCCAAAGGATAGGGCGGCCTGCCGCATCGGATGCAGCCGCCCGCTCAAAAGGGATACCACCCGCGAAAAACCGTTTTGGATCAGGCGGCTTGCCCCACCTGCGCCGCACCCAGAATATCTTGGTAAAGGTCAACAAGCGCCGCCGCCTTGACCGGCCAAAGACCTTCGCACAACAGCTTGTCACGCCCGCCCTGCCCCAAGGTCCGGCGCTGCCCGGGGGTGTCCGCCAACCACCGGATCGCACCGGCCACATCCCGCGCCAGATCCTCCGGCGTCGACACATCCAGCCGCACCCCGCAGGTCTCGTCCACGATCCACTCCGGCCCGCCACGTTTGGCCGCAATCACCGGCAATCCCCAGCGCATCGCCTCGTAAAGCACCCCACCCGCAGGTTCGCGGAAACTGGGGAACACAAACACATCGGCCCTGCGATAAAGCGCCTCGACCTCCTCGCGCGGAATACGCCCAAGAAAGCGAACACGATCCGCAACCCCAAGCCGTTCCGCCTCGGCGCGGCAAATCTCGATTTCCTCACCGGCACCGGCACTGGTCAGCCGGATGCCCGGCCGATCCTTCAAAAGCGCCATCGCCCGCACCACATCGCGCAATCCCTTGGTCCGCACCCCGCGACCCACATGCAGCAGGTCAAGCGTCTCAGTCCCTTCATGCCGCGCCACGTCGGGGGCCAGATCATCAATCCCCAACTCCAGCACCGGCTCAAACCGCTTGATCGGCACGGCTCCCAGAACCTCCTGCATATAGGGCGCCACGCCAAGGATCGCCTCGGCCTGAACATAGCTGCGGCGCAGCCACGGATCATGGGCAAACCGAAAGGCATCCAGCTTGCGCAGCTTGGTAAACCACGGCGCCGCGTCCATCTCGTGCCGGAACCCTTCCGGCGTCTCCAGCGCCCCGCCCAGCGGCCCTATGACATAAGGAATGCCCGCACCACACAGCGGCGAGGCATAGCGCGCCGCCTGCGGCATCAGCTGCTGGGCAATATCAAACTGCACCCCCTCGGCCTGCGCCTGCCGGATCCACGCCCGCACGTGGCGCGAAAACACCGGCCACGCGGGCTTCAACATGGCGTTCACCCGTTCATTGCGCCGCGCCCAGGCGGGCTCCGGCCAGCTCACCACCCGCGCCTTCGGCAATTGCGCCGCCAGCGCCACCCGCCCCGGCCGCTCGAAGGACAGAACCGTCAAATCCACGATTTCCGCCAGCGCCTCGGCCCACTTGAAGGCGACATAAGCCTCGCCCACGTCCGTGCCATCCACATTCGGTGCAATCAGAAGTACCTTCATACCATCCTCCCTCAGGTCGCCGGCCACAGCTTGCCAAGCGAGACCACCACGTTGCGGAAATGATGCGCGCGTTCTTTGGCCCGTGCCCGCCCGCCGATCTGCAACAGGCTCCAGAAGGCAGCGCGCGACAGGTTGAACCCCATCAACATCGCCCAACAGGCCGCACCACCAAGGATACCACCATGTTTGCGATGCAGGCGAATGGTGCCCTGCGTAAGCATCACGTCCCGCTTGTGGTTCAGCTTCTTCACAGACCCGCCGCCAAAGTGGGTGATCTCGCCCACCGGGGCCAGAACCAGCTTCCAGCCCGCATTCGCGAACCGCCGGCACCAGTCGGTCTCTTCGCCGTAGAAAAAGAAGTCCTCGTCCAACAGCCCGACTTCTTCCATCGCGCTGCGCCGCACCATCATGTAACAGCCCGAAACAACCGCCACCTCCCTTTCGCTGCGCCGATCCCAGCTCAGCATCTGGTAACGATCAAACAGCGGCATGGACTTCAGCTTCCAAAGCCCCGTGGTCATCAGGAACAGGTTGAACAGGCTCGGAAACCCCGATCCGGTGATCTGCAAACTGCCGTCAGTGTTCAGCACGCGGCACCCCATCACCCCAACCTCCGGACGCTGGTCAAGATACCCGCAAGAGGCCGCCAGCACATCGCCATGCACAAGCGTGTCGGAATTCAGCAACAGCACATGCCGCCCATGCGCAACCCGCAGCGCCTGGTTGTTGGCCGCCGCAAATCCACGGTTCTCGGTGTTGCAGATCAGGCTGACATCAGGAAAACTCGTCCGCACCATCTCCTGCGATCCGTCTTCCGAGGCATTGTCGACCACGAACACCTCGGCCTCCAGCCCGCCCAGCCCGTCAAAAACCGATTGCAGACAATCCCGCAGCATCTCGCGGGTGTTCCAGTTCACGATCACGATCGACAGATCCATACTCATCTCCTAACTCACTCAGAACAGGGGCACGCGGCGGCGGGGCATCGCGGGCAGCATCCGCTTCAGCGCCGAAGATTTGCGCGCGGTTTCGGGTTTGGTGTCGGCCATCCACACGCCACAGCCGATCAAAAACATGAACAGCACGAACAGCGCGTTCCAAAGGTGCACGGTGCAGGCCACCACCGAGATACCGAACAAGGTAAACGCCCAGGCATGCCGCGCCCGCTGCCAGTTCTGCGGCAGCTTCTTCTTGCGTCCCACCACATAGACCAGCCCGATCAACAGGCCGAACAGCATGAACCACGCGGGCATCCCGTAACGCATCGCGATCAAAAGCCAGAAATTGTCCATGCTGTCCGACATCCAGACCGGACGCACCCAATCGCCCAGCCCCACACCAAAGATCGGATGCCGCGCTACCTCTGCGGTGCCATAGTTCCACAGCAGGATACGGTTATAGGCCGAGTGGGTCGAAAACGTCAGATAGGTCACGAACACATGGAACGGCGTGCGGTTCGACAGAACGTCAATCGCCAGATAGGTCAGCCCGAACAGCCCGAGCAGCATCCGCCAGCGCCCGACGATCCCATAAAGAACCCGCTCCCAGGCGGCGACGAACATCTGCATGATCAGCACAAGGTACGGCCCGCCCGAGGCCGACAGAAAGGTTGCCACCACCACGCCGATCACCCGCGCCATGCCCGAGATATTCATGAACCGGCGGTCTGCCACAACGAAATAGGCCATCGAAAAGGCCGAGGCCGAGAACACGCCATACAGGATCGGGTGATCAAACGGCCCAAAGGCACGCTCGATCCCCATGCGGGGGTCGATATAGGGCGCGCCCGGCCCGCCCAGCGCCGCGGCAAAGGTATCGCGGATAAAGTGGATCGCTGTCAGGGATTCCGGCACCGTGAACAACAGCAGGAAACAGACCACGCCGACATAGGCCTTGGCAAAGGCCGTGAAATCCTCGATCGACCGGATGTAAAGCCGCCCCAGAAGATAGGCGCCCGCGCATTCGATCGTATAGATTCCGCCGCTCTCGATCCCCTGCTGCACTCCGCCCCATTTGATCAGCGACAGCGTCGCCCAGATCGAATGGCCAAACACGAGGCAGTCAAAGATATTGATCTTCGTGCGCTTGCCCGAAATCAGCATGTAGAACATCGGGATGAACGCGATGATCAGCACCACGCGGTATCCCGAAAACCGCAGTCCGCCCACCGTCAGCGACACTTCCGGCGGCAACAGAATGCCAAGGAAGAACAGCGCCACCGGCACTGGCACCCCAAGAAGGGTGCGGGTTCTTGTCTTCGCCACAGTCACGGCGACACCACCCGATGCGCGCGGAACCGGTTACGCTTGATCAGCGAGAGCGCCGGCTTTTCAACAAGATGCCAGCTCAGGAACGCCACCGGCAGCACCGCCGACAGGCTCAGCAAGGCAAGCATCCCCGGCGTTGCAGGCCCGACATAGCAAAGCACGAACTGCGCCACCGGCCAGCCATAGATGTAGATGCCATAGGACAGGTCCATCCCCGGCGAGACCGCGGGCAACCGGAACGCCAGCAGGCACAGGCCATAGCCCATCGCCACGATCATCAGCGGCAGGGCACTTCCTTGCCCTGCCACCAACGACGCGCCGGCCAATAGGGCAATGCCCGCACGCCAGTCCAGAACCATCCAATCCCGTAGCCGCCAGAATACCGCACCGCTCACGAACGCCAGCAACAGAGGTGCCAGCGTGTTCAGGCGATAGGCCAGCGCAGGCGCAACCTGCTGCGAGATCATTTCCGGAAACGCCCAGAGCATCAGGCTCGCCCCCGCAAGGCAAACCCACCCCCAGACACGATCCAGAAGTCCCGACCAGATCGCCGAGGCAATGACCCCATAGCACAGGACTTCGTAAAACAGGGTCCACAGCGGGCCGTTCACCACGCTACCGTAAGGCGTCCCGACAAGGGCGCCCGAAATCTCGTGCTGCAAAGACACCAGCGACAGCCCGCGCAGCACATAGGTCACCAGCTCGCCAAACCCTGCCGTTGCCCCGCCATCCACCGCGATCAGAACCGTCACGATCAGGGCCACCGCCAGGCCGGGATAAATCCGCAGCACCCGCTTCAGCACAAACCGCCCGCGTTCCTGCCGGTCCGCCGCCGCACTGGCGCTGATCAACATGCCCGAGAGGAAAAAGAACACCAGAACCGCAACGCCCCCAAGCGACAGGCCAAGCGCCGCCTCCAGCGGCTCCACGGCCCCCCGCCCAAGCGCCAGCGGCCAGGCATGGCTCACCACCACCGCCGAAGCCGCGACAAGGCGCAACAGGTCAAGGTTGTTCTCGCGCCCCCGCCCCAGCGCCGCGCCAAGGGTGACAGGGCCGCTCATTGGCCCGCCTCGTAGGGCGTGATCCGCACCGGACGCCACAGACGCGCCTTCAAAATCCGCTTCAGCGATCCCGCCACCGACTGCGCCTTGCGCTTCAGCGACAGGTGCGACCGCCACAGCGCGAAACTGTTCAACCCGCGATCCTGCGGCACCGGCAGCCCCACCAGCCGCATCGCAAGACGACGCCCAAACACCGACCCGCGCGTATCAAGCAGGTTCGGCTGTGCCTTGGCGATCCGATCCCGCGCCGTCTCCCGCGCGATCAGGTGACCGCTGCGGATGGCCTCCTCGACGATCTCGATGCCGCGCTGCGTGCGTGCCACGATCAGCGACCGCCCCGCATCCATGTTGCACTTGGGCGGCGTGTCCCACGGATCGCCCACCGAGATGTCGGCGAACTCTCCGGTGTGGTCAGCACAGATCCGGCAGCGCCACTTGCGCCCCGCCTGCAACACCCGGCCCCAGCCCTCGCCATAGCTCACCGCATCGCTCTGATGCTCGGCACCTTGTGCATCGCGATAGGTTGCCTGCATCATGCCCGGCCACCCCTGCCCGCGATAGCGCAGGTCGGTCACGATGGCATCTTTCGGCACCGACAGACGATCAAGCAGACGGTTGGTCGCGGCAATATTCGGCGCACCGGCGCAGAAAATCGAAATCGTCGCGGCGCATTTTTCGGTCAGATGCGGATCGACCTTGCCCATCCGTGCCACCGAAGCCACGTCACAGGGCTTGCCGATAAAGGCAAACTGCCCCGGCTCCAGCGCCGCATCCGCCAGCTTCTCGCCCGGCGCGGCAGGCGCATAGCGCGACCCCACACCCCGCATCAGCCCTTCGCGATCACGGCTGATGACTGCTTCGTTCAGACGCGGATCATCGGCACGCTGCGCCACGTGCAAAACACGCTCGGCCACACCATTGGCTAAAAGGCTCGCGGCAATTCCCGTCACCGCACCACCGCTCGAGCCGCGAAAGCGGATCTCTTCGTCACGCGCCCAGCCTTCCCAGACCTTCAGCACCGGCCCCCAGTCGCGATCCACCTGATCCGCCACCGGCAGGTCATCGTGATCCGCCCCGACACCGGCACAGGCCCCCAGCGCCATCCGCGCCGCGGCGTGCCCTTCCTCGCTCTGCGTCACCACGGGACGACGCCCGTTGATCTCGTCATCCACCATCTTGATGAACTCCGGAAACAGACCGCTGCACACGCCACACCCGGTGCACAGGTTGCTTTCCACGGTACGGGTGATCGGATCGCTCTTGGGTTTCATGCGCTGGCTCCCACAGGTTTGGCAGAGTCGTGAGTGGTGACTAGATGAGGTTTGAGAAGCCCCCAGGCCCGCAGGGCCGCAAGCGCCTCTCCCGCCGCCGCCGCAAGCGCCAGCGCATGAACTGGATGGCCGGCCATCGCCAGCCCGAGCGCAGGCACAAGCGCCATCGCACGCAGAATATTGCCCCGCATCGGGATCGCGGTTTTCCCAAGGGAAACAGCCAGTTGCGAAACAGGCGTGCGGGCAATCCGGATCGCCGCCGCAAGGCCAAGCGCCCACAGAAGCGCCGGTGTCACGTCAAACTCGGCGCCATAGACCGCGCGGATGAACGGACCCGCCAACAGGCCAAACCCGGCAAAGAAAATCAGCGCCAGCGCCCCGTACCCCCGCAACGCCGGCCCCGCCGCGCTTGCCAGATCGTCCTCGGCAAGGCTCCGACGGAAGGCCGGCGCCAGCAACGAGGCCGCCGCCCGCCCTGCGATCTGTGCCGGCAGCAGCGCAAGCTGAAGCGCCACGCCATAGAGCGCCAGTTCGCTCCAGCCGAAATACCCCGCCACGATCAGGCGATCCGCCTGAAACGTTAGGAACATCAGCCCCGCGTTCACGATCAGTGGCGCCCCGAAACGCCAGATACGCAGGCCATACCCCCACTCCAGCGCCAGTTGATAGCGCCGCTCGGCCACCAGATGCGACAGCACGACCAGCGCCGCCACATGCACCATCAGCACCACCAGAAACGCACGGTGATCCCCGACCATCTGTGCCGCAAAGGGCGCGCTCATCAGCATAGCCACCGCCGCGCCGCCATCCACAACCATCAAGCCGCGATAGTCGAACCGACGCTCGCGACGGCGATAATCAAGATGCACGAAGCCCCGCAGCAAGGGCGCAAGCGCCAGCGCCGCAAAGGTCAGCGCGGTCGGCCCGTCGGCAAATCCAAACGACATCGGCACCGCCAGCAGCACCAGCACAAGCGCCAGCCCCGCACCGCGCAACACCGCAAACCCCTGAAGGTTCGCCTGCATCCGCTCGGTCCCGCCGTCCATCGCCTGCGCCATCAGGCGTTCAACCGACAGGTCGCTCGCCATTTCAACAAGGCGCAGCGCAAGCGCCAGAAGCATGATCTTGCCCAGTTCCTCGGCACCCAGAAACCGTGCCAGCACCACCGAGCGGGCAAAGACTGCCACCTCGTTGGCCACTGGCACGGCCCAGGCGGCCGCACGTCCCGATGTGCTCGCAGACCGCATGGTTCAGCCCTCGGCCCGACGGATCGCATCCGCGATCATGTCCATCTGCGCCCCGGCCCGCGCCCGCACAAACGCCATCTGTTCTTTCAAAGTCTTGCGGCTCAATCCGCGACGGCGCAGGCTGGCCCGCACGACGCGCCCAAGGCTCTGTGCATCCAGAACCCGCAGGTCGGCGACATCCTGCTCGATGCCGCACTCTGCAAAGACGCCTTCCGCCTTGTCGCTATAGCCGAACCCGAGGGTCGGCACGCCTGACGAAAAGCTCGCAATGGTTGAATGCATCCGCGCCCCCGCGAACCAGTCGCACCGCGCAATGATCCACTTCAGCTCGCAGGCGTCATAGATCTGCGGCAGCGTCGCCACCCGCGCGCCATAGGTCACCCGCAGCTCGTCTTCCAGCGCACGGCAGGCGCTCCAGTCGCTTTCTGCGTCCCCTTCTGGGCGGTTCACATGCGGCACCAGCAGCAGACGCATCGCGGGATCGCTATCCAGCACCGCCCGCGCCGCCGCCGACGCCTGCGCCCGATGGCTCTCGGCCAGCCCAAAGGCCGCGCAGGCCTCGGTTTCGCGTTGATACAGCAACCCGTTCACATTGATCCCCGCCACCGGAATGCGATCATCGTGCAACCAGTTGCAAATCTCGTCCGGCAGGGGTTTCGCCGGCACCGTCTCCGGCAACAGCACGGCCATATCGACGCCAAGATGATGACGCGCAGGATCGAAATCCGCGCCAAGCTCGTCTTTCAGGAAATCGAAACTCCGCTGGTCACGCACCCACACGGCCGTTGCACGGCGCAGGATATCCACGGCCTCGGCTTTGCGCTGAGGGTCGCGAAACGGCCCAAGCGTCTGGGGCAAAAGGATAAGCGGGCGACCATTGTCCAGCGCCAGCCGCTTTGACCGACACATCGCCTGGAACCGCTTTTCGCCGTAAAGATCGGTGAAACTGTCGCCGCCGCTGACATCCAGAACCGCACGCGACCCAAGGATGCTGCGCGCCGCCGAATTGCCAAGTCCTCCCAACCGCGCAAGCGCCGAAACCGTGCGCAGGCAATCCCCGCGCCACAGACGGCGGTTGTTGGTCAGGCCAAAAAGATCGACGCCGGTTTCCTCGCCACCGATCCACCAGAAGGCCCGTCGCGCACCGCGTCCGTGGTCGGCCACGGCGATCCGGTCGAACCCGCGAGATCGTATTCCCGCCACGGCTGAGCGACACAGCGCACTGACCCCTTGGTTGCCAGTATCAGGGGCGGCTCCAAGCAAGGTGATCATGTCGAGGTCTCCAATCAAAGGCTTTTCAGTAACTTGCATTGACCATAAGCTCGGAACGCGCGAAGAATAGCGCACGTAAGGCTAAGTGCAGGTGCAAGGGATTGGGACGCCTAGGCAAAAGTATAGTTCACGGCGTCGCCCCTATCCTGAAGGATAGGTTTCGCGCGTTGCGTGTGCTGCCTCTGGCCTTGTCGCTTCTTGTTTCGGCCTGCGAATCCGGCCTTCTCGACACCTCCGTCATGCGCAACGACGGGGTGGTGTTTCGCAAGACCGTCACCTCCAATCCCGGCGTTCCCGGCCGCGATGCGGGCTGCCGCGCCTCGACCAAGTCGCCCGAAACCCTGAGCCAGTCGATCCCGGAACAAAGCTACCGCGTTGGCCCCGGTGACACCCTGCGCTTCAACATCTTCGGCGAAGAAGGCATGCGCGACATCTCCGCCCGCGTGGACGGCGGCGGCTATGTGCAACTGCCCATCGTGGAAACGGTGCTGGTGCGCGGCAAGACCACCCGCCAGATCCAGCGCACGGTAAAAGAAGCCTACACCGCGCATTTCGTGAATCCCTGGGTCACGGTCGAGCTCGACGATGCCGAAAGCCATCCGATCTATTTCCTTGGCGAATTCAAACAGTCGGGTGTTCAGTATCTCGAACATCCCCGCACCCTGCTTGAGGCCCTCGCGATGGGCGGCGGCCTGACCCCCGATGCCTACCTCCCCGGCGCCCGCCTGATCCGCAACGATGTCATGTGTATCGTCGATCTTCAGGCGCTCCTGAAACAGGGCCGCTTTGATCACAATGTCTATGTGGCAAGCGGCGATGTCATCTTCGCCCCGCGCAAGGAAGACATGCAGGTCTACATGCTCGGCGCAGTGGGCAAACCCCGTGCCGTGCCTTTCGGTGCCGACGGCCGCACCCTGCTCGAAGCCCTCTCCATGGCCGAAGGGCCCGACGAGGCCAACGCCCTTCTGACCGACGTGCGCATCGTGCGCTCTTACTCCACCACCGAAGGCGAACTCCTGATCGTCGACGTGGATGCCATGCTCACCGGCAATGCCCTCGACTACCCCCTCATGCCAGGGGATGTGGTCTATGTCCCGCGCAGCGCATTGGGCAACTGGAACGAGGCCATCGCCGCCATCCTGCCCAGCCTCGAACTGATCGGCGGCATCATCTCGCCCATCGTCCTGATCGAGAACCTGTGATAGCCCGCCTATCCGTTTGAGTGGCCGGCCCCCCGCTTGCACGCCCCCCTCATACGATCGCCCCTGCTCTCAACCACTTGCGCCCCCTCACATCGACGCCCGACTTGCTACCTTGGTCGGATAGTTTGTTAGGGAGTGTCCTATGGTTCAGGCAGCCGAACTCAATGTGAATACCAGCGCAACCGCTCTGGAAATGGCCAACGCGATGTTCGGGGCCGGCGTGACCGTCCTCAGCGCAACCTTCACCGGCGACGGCCTCGCCTCCGGCATCTACACCGGCGGGGAATCCACCTCGCCCGGGGCCGTTCCCGCTGACACAGGCGTTATCCTCTCCACCGGCAAGGCGACCGACTTTACCAACTCCTCGGGCACCGCCAACCAATCCGAACAGACAAGCACCAACAACGCGGGCGTCGACAATGATGCCCTGCTGAACGGCATTGCAGGCGTCCGCACCTATGACGCCGCCATTTTCGAAGCCGATTTCATCCCCACCGGCGACACCCTCTCGATGCAGCTCGTGTTTTCCTCCGAGGAATATCTTGAATGGGTCAACGCGGGCTTCAACGATGCGGTCGGCATCTGGGTCAACGGCACCAAGGCGGAACTGGCCATCGGGGACGGCGACATCTCGATCGACAACATCAACACAACCGTCAACGAGAACCTCTTCATCAACAACGGCACCTCTGCCGTGAACACCGAAATGGACGGGCTCACCATCGTTCTGACGGTCAAGGCACCGGTGAACGACGGCGTCACCAACACCATCCGCTTCGGCATCGCCGATGCGGGCGACGCAATCTATGACAGCAACCTCCTGATCGTCGGCGACAGCGTGCAAACCGCCCTCATCGCCGAGGACGACACCATCAACGTGACGGCCAAGGGCGAAACCCTCGTCGATCTCTTGGCAAACGACGACATGCCCTCGGGCAGCACTGTCACCATCTCCAAGATCAACGGTCAGGCGGTTTCCGCAGGCCAGAGCATCACCCTCGACACCGGCCAGCAGCTCACCCTGACGGCCGACGGCAAGGTGCATGTTCAGGCCACCGCCGATCTCGGCTCTGTCGTCTTCACCTACACGATCTCCAACGGCCTCGGCCAATCCGACGTCGCCTATGCCACCCTCGTGACCGATCCCGTGGATGGCACATCGGGCGACGACTCGATGATCCTCAAATACACGGACGCCGACGGCAACCAGATCGAAGGCACCGACGGCGCAAGCGAAGTCATCATGGGCTACGGTGGCCACGACAAGATCTTCGCCGGCGACGGCCACGACGACATCCACGGCGGCAGCGGCAACGATTTCATCCGCGCAGGCACCGGCAACGACCTGATCCTTGGCGGCACGGGCAACGACGTCCTTGACGGCGGCACCGGCGACGACACCATGGCCGGCGGCAGCGGCAACGATATCTACTACATCGAAAGCACCGGCGATCAGGTCAACGAAACCGCGAACAATGGCCACGACCGCGTGATCACCACCCACAGCCACACGCTCGGCACCCACTTCGAAGATCTCTGGCTGCGCGAAGGCAGCGCCGCCACCGATGGCACGGGCAATGCCCAGAACAACCTGATCGTCGGCAACGCCAACAACAACACCCTGACAGCCCTTGGCGGCAATGACCGCGTCCTGGGCGAAGACGGAAATGACACCATCCTCGGCGACGACGGAAACGACGACATGGAAGGCGGCGCTGGCAACGATTCACTGTCTGGCGGCAACGGCGCGGACAAGCTGCGCGGCGGCACCGGCACCGACGTCATCGACGGTGGCACCGGCAATGACCTGCTGCGCGGTGGCTGGGGCGCCGACACCATCACCGGCGGCGACGGCGATGACAACATCGACGGGGGCGCAGGCGCCGACATCATGTCCGGCGGCAAGGGCAACGATGTCTATCGCATCGACACCCTTTCCGACACCATCATCGAGGCCGCCAATCAGGGCACCGACACCGTGTTCTCGACCTTCGACTGGACGCTTGGCGACAATCTCGAACACCTGCGCCTCAAGGGCGCGGCCACGGCGGGCACGGGCAACGCCCTGAACAACCGCATCTTCGGCACCGGCGGCGACAACGCCCTTTCAGGCCTCGACGGCGCAGACGACCTGCGTGGCATGGGCGGTCAGGACATCCTTCTTGGCGGCGCGGGCAATGACATCCTCAAGGGCGGCCTCGACAACGATTTCCTCTCGGGCGGCGCTGGCGCAGACCGCCTCAAGGCCGGGGTCGGTCAGGACACGCTGGACGGCGGCACCGGCAACGACCGCCTGTTCACCGGCAACGGCGCCGACCACATCGTCTTCCGCGCCGGCGACGGCCACGACACCATCCGCGATTTCGACGCCACCGACGACACGCTTGTCTTCCACGGCCTCGATGCCAGCGACCTGACGCTCAGAACCCAGGGCAACGGCGTCGTGATCGTCTATGGCGAAGGTGACAGCATCTATTTCTCCGGCAGCGGCGCACTCACACTCGACCAGTTCACCTTCGATTTCGTCTAACCGCCCGGCCACCATGCCGCGCCCATGACCCTGAATCAAAAACGGCTCCGGGAGAGAGACCGGAGCCGTTTTACTGCTGACTTGGAGGGATCAGCTGAGAGAGCTAATCTGTGCGGCGACCCAGCGGGACACCGGATCGGGGCGCATTGTCCAGGCACCTACCTGCTCAAGAACCGAAGCCGGTTCGAGCCGCTGCGCCTGTGCGCCGTAGAAGTCGGGGCCAAGGCGCGACATCACCGCCCCTTTGACACCAAAGAACGCAACAGCCAGCATCAAGATCCCCGTCCAGGGAACCTGTGGTCCCCGTCGCGCACTCCGGATCACGACGTATCCGTCATGATCTACAGAGATCTGCGAGCGCGATGCTCGCATGGGTTTCTTGTTGCCCTTCGCGTCATAGATGCGGGCAACGCGATCACGGAATTCTTCGTAGGAATCGCTCATGGCAGCCTTCATCGAGTTCGGCCCCCACCAAACAAGGCTAAATTCGTCTCGAATTGTGGCGAAAATAAGGCAAGCCCTTCGAAATAAGGCAAAAAAGGGCCAAATTGGGCAATTCGGGGAAATCTTGAATCCGATCTGGAAACAGCCTGCCGCCACCCTGAAACATTGTCTCCAAACGCGCAACATCCATTAACCAATCGGGCACGAAAAAGGCGGCCGAAGCCGCCTCATCCCATCCGATTCGAAGCCCGCCTTACCGGCGTGTCAGCGTCAGCGTGGTCCATTCCCCGATCTCTTCGCGGGTGTGAACATCAAAGCCTGCCGCGTCATAGGCCGCCACGACCTCGTCGGCCTGTTCGTTCAGGATACCCGACAGGATCGCATGACCACCGGCCGCGATATTGCCGCCCATGTCCGGTGCCAGATCGACCAGCGGTGCCTTCAGGATATTGGCGAACACGAGGTCATAAGGCGCTTTCGCCGCAAGGTCCGGATGACCAAAGCCCGCCGCCTCAAGACAGATCACCTTGCCTTCGAGCCCGTTCGCCGCAACATTCGCCTCGGCCACATCCACGGCCACCTCGTCGATATCGCTGGCCAGAACCGGGTTCGGCCAGATCCGTGCCGCGCCCATCGCCAGAACCGCCGTGCCACAGCCGATGTCGGCCACGTTCTTGCCCACGAACCCTTCGTTCGCCAGCCGGTCCAGCCCCTTCAGACAGCCCAGCGTCGTGCCATGGTGGCCGGTGCCAAAGGCCATCGCCGCCTCGATCAACAACGGCTCGCTGCCTGCGGGCACCTTGTCGGCGTCGTGGCTGCCATAAACAAAGAAGCGCCCCGCCTCGACCGGTGCCAGCTCGCGTTTAACCTTGGCCACCCAATCCGTCTCCGGCAGTTCCGACACCACGAAGGGTTTCGCCCCGAAGGCCGCCGCCAGAACCGCCAGCCCGGCCTCATCCGGGGCCTCAGTGAAATAGCCGCCGATCTCCCACAGGCCCGAGCCATCCTCGATCTCGAACACGCCAACGCCGGTCGGTTCCGGATTAAGGCGTTCCATCGCGTCGCCAAGCTGCTCTGCTTGGTCCTTGCCGACAAGGGTGGTCAGTGCGGTGAAAGTGGGCATGTCTCGGGGCTCCTTGTGGATATCCCTCGCCCCTAGGCCGATGCGGCCCCGCCGTCAAGCTTTCGAACCAAAGCCTTTCAGGAAATGCCAGCTCCACAATGCCGCAAGCACCCCGACAACACCCCCGGCCACCGCCTGCGCGTAAACAACGCCCGGCGCCGCCAGCCACGCCGCCCCGACCCAGGCCGCAGGCAACATCAGGATGCCATCGCGCGTCCAGTTCGCCAGCGTCGACCGCGTCGGCTTGCCCAGGCTGTTGAACGTTGCATTCGACACGAACAGCGCCCCCACCAGCACAAACGCCCCCGACCCGACATAGGCAAAGGCCCTGTAAACCGCCGCGCCCTCGCCCTTCAGGCCGAAGACATCAATCATGAACCCTGCCGAGACCGACAACAGGAACCACGCCACCATCGTGTAGCAGGCACAGAAAATGAGGGAATCCCGAAAGGTCGACCGCAGCCTGTCATACTGCTTGGCGCCAAAATTCTGGCCATAGATCCCGCCAATCGCCCCAGACAATGAGAAGATACCGCCAAAGGCCACCACCGTCAGACGGTTCACCACCGCCCAGGCCCCCACCGCGTCATCCCCGAAACTCGCGATCACCCCGGTCAAAAGATAGTTGCCAAACGGCGTCGAAATCTGCGTCAGGATCGCCGGCAGGGCAATCGCGAAATAGGGCAGGAACACCCGCTTGATCGTGCGCCAGCGCGGCCAAGCCATCAGGTCATGGGTCACAGTCGCAAACCGCAGCGCATTACCCGCCAGAATGATCCGCGAGATCACCAGAACAATCGCCGCCCCGTCCAGCCCAAGCTCCCAGTAGAAGATCAACAGCGGGTCCAGCACGAATGACACCGACCCAGACGTCAGCGTCACGAACATCGCCCGCTTGCCGTCGCCTTCGGCCCGAAGCACAGCAGACCCCACAAGCCCCACCGCCATGATCGCCAGCGAAGGCACCGTCCACAACAGGTAGCGCGCCGCCAATGCCGCCGTCTCGCCCTCGGCCCCGACCAGCGCCAGAAGGTCATGCCGGAACCACACGATCAGCGCCGCCACGAGCGACTGGAACGCCACGGTGATCATCATCGAACTGGTCGCCTCGCGCCGCGCCCGTTCCCGCTGCCCCATGCCAATCCGCTTCGACACCATGACCGTCGCCGCGATCATCAGGCCGATGCCGGTGCTCACCGAAAAGAACTGCACCGCAAAGGCATATCCAATCGCCGCCACCAGCTTGGGATCACCCAGTTGCGAAATCCAGAACAGGTTCACAAGGTCGACAAGAAAGACAAAGGTAATCCCCGCAGCGCCGGTCATGGTCATGCGGATCACATGCCCCATCGTCGGCCCGTCGAGAAATCTCCCCCGCGCCGCCATCTCTATTCGGCCGCCGCCGCAACATAGCGGCTCAGCCGCGTTTCATTGCCCTTTTCCGGATGGCGCGGCACCAAGAGCGACAGGCCAAGCGACACCATCGCCATCCCCGCCGCCAGAATGAACACCGCCGCCGGCGACAACACCCACAACAGGCCCAGCGGCACAGGCAAGGCCACCGCCGCGATATGGTTGATGGTAAAGGCCACCGCCGCCGTTGGCGCGATGTCCTGCGGGTCGGCGATCTTCTGGAAATAGGTCTTCAGCGCCAGCGCGAGGCCAAACAGGATGTGGTCGATCACATAAAGCACCGCCGCCACCAGAACGCCCCAGCCGAACCAATAGACCCCGCCATAGGCAAGGAACACGATCACAAGGCCCGCGTACTCGAAAATCAGCGTCGCCCGCTCCCCGAACCGCGCCACCGCCTTGCCCAGCAAAGGCGCCGCGATCATGTTGATCACGAGGTTGATCAGGTAGAGCCCCGTCAGCTCATGCACTTCAAAGCCGAACTTCTCGACCATCATGAAGCCCGCAAAGATCATGAAGATCTGCCGCCGCGCCCCAGACATGAACTGCAACGCGTAATACAGCCAGTACCGCTTGCGCAGCACCATCTTCTTGGCCTGCGGCGTGCGCGATTCAAACTGCGGATAAGCCAGCAAACAGAACAGCGCGATGGCCGCCGTGGTCATCCCCGCTGTCATGAACACAACATTATACGTCAGGTTCAGCGTGTCCCACATCAGCACGATCAACACGAACACCACCAGCGTGCTCGCCGACCCCGCCGCCAACAGCCAGCCCAGGGTCTGCGGCGCCTTCTCCTTCGAAAGCCACTGCAACTGCACCGACTGGTTGACTGTCTCGTAGTAGTGGAAGCCAACTGAACTCAGAAAGGTCAGCATCAGGATGCCGCCAAGGCTCGGGAACCACGCGGTAAAGGCCGTCGCCACCCCCAAGAGCGCCAGCGACACCATGCCCAAAACCTGCTCGCGCACGAACAGGATGATGGCAATCACCCCAACCGCCAGAAACCCCGGAATCTCGCGGATCGCATGCAACAGACCAATGTCGCGCCCGTCGAAATCCGCCACTTCGATCACAAAGTTATTGAGCAGCGCATACCACGCGTAAAACGCGATCGGCATTGCAAGGGCGGTCACGAACAACAGGGCAACGGGCTGACGCCACAGCGGCAACTGCTGTGCTTCATCAAGGGTGATTTTTCTTAACATGCTTTGCGGCTACGCCTTTCAGACCGGAAAGGCGAGCGGTTTCACGCCATTCTGAGGTCGGAAATGGCCCTGCCCTGATCTGAATCAAGGAGAAACATGCCATTCCAAGCATACATCCACGCATTCAGATAAGTGAAAGGGTCGGCATGGACATCCTCACCCTCGTGGAACAAATCGGCGAAGCCCCCACTGCGGCGGTCCTTGGCCTGATCACCGGCATCATCTTCGGCGTTGCGGCGCAACGCTCTAGATTCTGCCTGCGCGCCGCCACCGTCGAATTTGCGCGGGGCGAGTTGGGCGACAAGGTGGCCGTCTGGTTGCTAACCATTTCCACCGCCATCGTCTGGGTTCAGGGCGCGCAGGCGCTTGGCCTGATGCACAGCGCCGACGCCCGCATGATGGCCGTACCCGGCTCCTGGTCCGGGGCCATCATCGGCGGCCTTCTCTTCGGTATCGGCATGGTGCTGGCCCGCGGCTGTTCCGGCCGCCTGCTGGTTCTGGCCGCCAACGGCAACCTGCGCTCGGTCGTCTCCGGCCTGATCTTCGCCGTGGTCGCCCAGATGAGCCTGTCCGGCATCCTGTCCGGCTGGCGTGACAAGATCGCCAGCCTCTGGGTCACCGACGGTGGCCGCAATCTCGACCTGATCGCCGCCCTTGGCCTGCCCGACCTCGCCGGCCTCGCCTTCGGCACCTGCATGGCCGGCCTTGCCCTGCTGATCGCCCGCAAGAACCGCATCGGCGCCAGCCGCCTGATCTTTGCCTCCGGCGTCGGCTTTGCCGTGGCCGTGGGCTGGGTGCTGACCTACGGCCTCAGCCAGGTCGCCTTCGAACCCGTCCAGATCGAAAGCGCCACCTTCTCCGGCCCCTCGGCACACACCCTGATGTTCTTCCTCGATCGCAATTCCGTCCTCGAATTCGACATCGGCCTCGTGCCGGGCGTGGTCATCGGCTCTTTCCTTGCCTCGGTCATTGCCCGCGAGTTCAAGTTCCAGGGCTTCGAAAACGAAAGCAACATGCGCCGCGCCATGCTCGGGGCGGTTCTCATGGGCTTCGGGGCCATGCTTGCCGGCGGCTGCGCCATCGGCGCGGGCGTCACCGGCGGCTCGATCTTCGCTGGCACCGCATGGGCCGCTCTCTTTGCCATGTGGATCGGCGCGATGGCCACCGACCTTCTCGTCGATCAGCGCGGCATGAAAGCCGCCGCCGCCTGACCACGCGCACACAACAAAATCAAAAGAACCGCCCCAATCCGGGCGGTTTTCGCATGTCTGCACCTCCGCGATACAGCCGTAATACCGACGCAATACCGACGTGGATTTTCAGGCCTAATAGAAACTCTGCGGATCAATATCCACCGCAAGCCGCAGATCACCCTTTAGCTTGAACTGCCCCACCCATTTCGCCAGCGCCGCCTGCAAGGGCGCGCCCTTCTCAGCCTTCACCAAAAGCCGCACCCGATGCCGCCCCCGAACCCGCGCAATCGGGGCTGGCGCAGGGCCAAAGACCTGCGCGCCAATCGCCTGCAACGGCCCGTCCTGACGCGCCAGTGCATTGCCAAGATCAAACACCTGCTGAACATCCTCCGACGACAGGATGATCCCCGCCATCCGCCCAAACGGCGGCACCCCGGCATGACGCCGCTCATCGGCCTCTGCCGTCCAGAACCCGACCTCATCCCCCGCAAGGATTGACCGGATCACCGGATGCTCCGGCTGGAAAGTCTGCAACAAAGCCAAACCCTTACGCTCCGACCGCCCGGCCCGCCCCGCGACCTGCCGCATCAGCTGAAACGTCCGCTCCGCCGCCCGCAGGTCCGATCCCTGCAACCCGAGATCTGCATCAATCACCCCCACCAGCGTCAGCAGCGGAAAGTTGTGCCCCTTGGCCACAAGCTGCGTCCCGATGATGATATCCGCGCCGCCCTCGGCGATCTGGTTGATACCTTCCTTCAGCGCCCGCGCCGACCCGAACAGATCCGACGACAACACCGCCAACCGCGCCTCGGGCCAAAGGGTCGCCGCCTCTTCCGCCAGCCGCTCAACCCCCGGCCCCACCGGCGCCAGCTTGCCCTCTTCATGGCACGACGGGCAGGCCTCCGGCATCGGTTTCGTCTCGCCACACTGGTGACAGACCAACCGCTTCAGGAACCGGTGCTCCACCATCCGCGCATCACAATGGTCACAGCCAATCTGGTGCCCGCAAGCCCGGCAAATCGTCACCGGCGCATAGCCGCGACGGTTGATAAACAACAGGGATTGCTCACCTTTTTCGATCCGCGCATTCACCGCCCTTTGCAGGCTTGGCGAAATCCACCGGCTGCTGGGCAGGTCTTCTGCCCGCATGTCGATCGCCCGCATCTCCGGCAAAACCGACTCGCCATAGCGCGAGGTCAGCTCAAGCTTTTCGTACTTCCCCGCTTGCGCATTCGACCAGCTTTCCAACGACGGCGTCGCCGAGGCCAGCACCACCCGCGCCGAACAGACCGAGGCCCGCAACACCGCCATGTCCCGCGCGTTGTAAAGCACCCCGTCTTCCTGCTTGTACGAGGTGTCATGCTCCTCATCGACCACGATCAGCCCGAGATTCTGATAGGGCAGGAACAGCGCCGACCGCGCCCCGATCACCAATTGCGCCCCGCCTTGGCCAACCATCTTCCAGATGCGCCGCCTTTCGGTCATCGTCACCCCGGAGTGCCACTCCGCAGGCTTCGCCCCGAACCGCGCCTCAACGCGTGTCAGGAATTCCGCCGTCAGCGCGATTTCCGGCAACAAAACAAGCGCCTGCCGCCCCTGCCGCAGACATTCCGCAACCGCCTCGAGGTAGACTTCGGTCTTGCCCGATCCCGTCACCCCGCGCAGCAAGGTCGTGCCATAGGCCCCCGACCGCACCCCGGCCCGCAACGCCTCGGCGCCGGCCGCCTGATCCTCGGTTAGTTCCTTGCCGCCCCATTCCGGATCAAGCCGCATGAACGGCAGGTCGCGCGGCGTGTCTTCCTCGCGCACCACGCCCTGCTTCACCAATCCCTTGACCACCGTGGTGGTCACACCCGCCATCTCGCTCACTTCCTTGAGCGTGAAGGCCAAGCCGCCATAGTCGGTCAGCACCTCGATCACCCGGCGGCGGGCATCGGTCTGTCGATCCGGCTCCCCCTCGCCCAGCCGGTAAACCTTGCGCATCGACGGCGGATCGGACAGCCCCGGTGCCCGCGTCGCAAGCCTCAACATCGCATGCAGCGGCGTCAGGGTGTAATCCGCTGCCTTCTCAAGGAAAAACCGCAATTCATCGCGCATCGCGGCGACATCCAGAACCCGGCTCACCGACCGCGCCTTGGACAGGTCGAACCCGCCACGCCCGCGCCCCCAAACCACGCCAATCACCTTGCGCGGCCCCAGCGGCACCTCGACAAAAGCCCCGCGAAAACAGCCCCCCTCCGGTGCCTTGTAGTCCAACAGCCGATCCAGCGGCTGCGTCGTCAACACCGCCACCAAGGCCCCTTCGTCAAAGAAATCCGGCTCGCTCACACCTGCCCCTGTCGCCACGCTTTCCCGCTCCCGAAATCCATCGGGGGTTCCAGCATCTCAAACTATGCGCTAAAGGCAAGCGACAGATAGGCCAACCCATCAAAGGACGCTGCCCGATGAAATTCTTCGTTGATACCGCCGAAATCGACGCCATTGCCGAACTCAATGACCTCGGCATGGTCGACGGTGTGACCACCAACCCCTCGCTGATCAAGAAATCCGGCCGTGACATCATCGAAGTCACCAAGGAAATCTGTGACCTTGTCGACGGCCCCGTTTCCGCCGAAGTCACCGCGACCGACGCCGACGAAATGATCGCCGAAGGCCGCAAACTGGTCGAGATCGCCGAGAACATCGCCGTCAAGGTGCCGCTCACTTGGGACGGTCTCAAGGCCTGCAAGGCACTGAGCGATGACGGCCACATGGTCAACGTCACCCTGTGCTTCTCGGCCAACCAGGCGCTGCTGGCCGCCAAGGCGGGCGCGACCTTCATCTCGCCCTTCATCGGCCGCCTCGACGACGTCAACCTCGACGGCATGGACCTGATCGCCGACATCCGTACGATCTACGACAACTACGGCTTCGACACCCAGATCCTCGCCGCCTCGATCCGCACAGTGAACCACGTCACGCAAAGCGCGCTCTGCGGTGCCGACGTCATGACCGCCCCTCCGGGCGTGATCAAGTCGATGGTCAACCACCCGCTGACCGACAAGGGCCTCGACGCCTTCCTCGCCGACATCAAGGCCGCGGGCATCAAGATCCTCTGATCTTCGCCACATCGAGACCAGATCCGAAGGGGGCCACCACGGCCCCCTTTCTTCTTGGCTAAAGTACCCCGGGGTGAATGGCCCCGGACAGGGTTCGGGGCCAAAGGGGCAGCGCCCCTTCTCTCTCGACGCTTAACCAAAAAAAGGGGGCATTCCCCCGCCGCCTCTGTTAAAGTCGCCACAAACAACAAGAGGCACGCATGAGCAGCACCGCCAAGATCGAAGATTCCCTGCGAGAAAAGATCATCTCGCAGCCCGACGTGATTCTGGAAGACCAGGATCTGATGAAGGCCCTGATCGCCGCCAACGAGAAATCCATGGGCGGCAATATCGTCGACCTGCGCGGCATCGCGATGGAGCGCCTCGAGGCGCGGCTCGACCGGCTCGAAGACACCCACCGCAGCGTGATCGCCGCGGCCTATGAAAACCTGGCCGGCACCAATCAGGTGCACCGCGCCATTCTGCGCATGCTCGATCCGGTCAGCTTCGAGACCTTCCTCACCGATCTCGGCGGTGACGTCGCCGACATCCTGCGCGTCGATGCCATGCGCCTGGTGCTGGAATCCGAACAGTCCGGCGAAGATGACCCCGCGATCCGCCGCATGGGCGATGTGCTCTCGGTCGCCGAACCCGGCTTCATCGAAGACTACATAAACGGTGGCCGCAACGTGCCCCTGCGCCAAGTCACCCTACGCCAGGTCCACTCCGGCCCCACCGCGATCTATGGCGAAGCCGCCGACTGGGTGCGCTCCGAAGCCTGTCTGAAACTGGATTTCGGCGAAGGCCGCCTGCCGGGCCTTCTGGTCATGGGCGCGGAAGACCCGCACCAGTTCACCCCGCAGCAGGGCACCGATCTCCTTGCCTTCTTCGCCGGTGTCTTCGAGCGCACGATGCGCCGCTGGCTGTCGTGATCTCACCGGCGGCACGTGACGTTCTGGCCGAGTGGCTCACCCTGCGCTCGGCCCTTGATGGCATCTCGGAAAACACCCTCAGCGCCTATCGCAACGATGTGGCCGAGTTCCTCACCTTCCTGACCCTGCACAAGGGCGAAGCCCAGGGCCTCGCCCCGCTGCAACGTGTCTCCGTCCCCGACATGCGCGCATGGATGGCGCAAACCCGCCGCTCCGGTGTCAGCGCCCGCTCGCTCGCCCGCAAGCTCTCGGCGGTGAAAAGCTTCTATCGCTGGTTCTCCGAACGCGAGGGCTTTGACGCCACCCCGCTCCTGTCGATGCGCAGCCCGAAGTTCGAAAAGAAACTGCCCCGCCCTCTGGCCCCCGATGCCGCTGCGGCGGTGATCGACACGGTTGACCTGCAATCCTCCGAGCCTTGGGTCGGCGCGCGCGACGTGGCCGTGATCACCCTGCTCTACGGCTGCGGGTTGCGGATATCCGAAGCCCTCGGCCTGATCGGCTCGGACGCGCCGCTCTCTCCCGTGCTGCGCATCCTCGGCAAGGGCGGCAAGGAACGGGTTGTCCCGGTGATCGACGCCGCCCGCTCGGCGGTGGATCGCTATGTCTCGCTCTGCCCATACCCTCTGCCAGAGGATGGCCCGCTGTTTCGCGGCGTACGCGGCAGGGCCCTGTCCCGCAGGCAGGTCGCCAAGGTGATGCAACAGACCCGGATGCAGCTGGGTCTGCCCTCCACCGCGACACCCCACGCCATGCGCCACAGCTTTGCCACCCACCTTCTAGAGGCAGGCGGCGATCTGCGATCCATTCAGGAACTTCTGGGCCATGCCAAGCTGGCCACCACCCAGAACTATACGGCGGTCAACACCACGCAGTTGATGGAAGTCTACAACCGCACCCACCCAAAGGCGCAGTGAAACGTGGGGATCCCTAGCCCCGCGACACCAGTTCCTCGATCACCGCGACCACCGCCGCGACTTTGCCGGCATCCTGCGCATCTGCCTGCGGCAGGGCAAACCTGCCGCTGTCATTGTCGAAATAGGCCCCGCTCCTGTCGGCAAACTCCGCCGCCGTCGCGGCCCGCACAAGAATATCCACCCCGATCCCAAGGTCGTTTCCGGCCACGCCGAACCCGTCTTTCACCATCTTCGAGGCCAGAAGCGAACCGGGGTTCACCGCAACCACAACCGGCCCGTCGGGAAGGCGTTCAGCCATCGCCTGCGTCCACATGGTGATCGCCAGCTTGCTCTGCGCATAGGCCTCCATATCCGCAAGCGGCGTCTCGCCCCGCAGCCCGCGCAGATCCACCGGGGCCTGTGCCGCCGAAGACAGGTTCACCACCCGTCCCGCCTTGCCCAGCAAAGGCAGCAACCTCTGCGTCAGCAGGTAAGGCGCGAGGGTGTTCACGACGAACCGCACATCCAGCCCGCCCTTGGTGCGCGCCTCAGGGGTCTTGAACACGCCCGCGTTGTTGATCACCACATCCAGCCTGTCTTGCCCCGCCAGCACCTCGTCCGCCAGCCGCGCCACGGCCCCGAGATCGGAAAGGTCCGCCACATAACCCGGTGCCCCGCCCAGCATCTCGGACACCCGCGCCACCTTTTCCGCGCTACGGCCATGCACCAGAACCCGATTCCCAAGCGTGACCAGCGCCTTGGCCGTCTCCAGCCCAATGCCATCCGTCGCCCCGGTGACCAAAATCGTCTTCTGCATCGGTCTTTCTCCCAAATCCTTCCGTCCGCGCCTTCGAATGCGACGCATGGCCCAACATCCGGTCATCTGTTGCAGGGGCCACGACCAGCATTGAACAACACGCCACCGAGGCGCTCCATTTTCCGGCGCTTTGCATGATTTCCTGAAAATACCCCTTGCCCCACCCAAATAAACCGGAGATTTTCAACTTCATAATTCGCAAAATGGATATAATGACATGGACACCGAAAGCGTCCGCCTCTTCGTTCTGGCCGCCGAAAAGCTGAACATCAGCGCAGCGGGGCGCGAGTTGGGCATGGTTCCCGCCGTTGCCAGCGCGCGTCTGGCCAAACTGGAAAAATCCCTCGGGGCCGACCTCCTGCATCGCTCCACCCGCAAGGTGTCCCTGTCGCTCGAAGGGGCCGAGTTCCTGCCCTATGCGCGCGAAATGCTGGCGCAGGAAGACGCCGGTCGCGCCGCGCTTGGCCTTGGCAGCGGCACCGCCACCGGCACCCTGCGTTTCACCGCCTCAAGCACCTTCGCCCAGCAATACATCGCCCCCCGCCTGCCGGAATTTCTGCGCCAGCATCCCGGCGTCAAACTCGACCTGCGCCTGTCCGACACCCAGTTCGACCTCATCGAAGGCAGCTTTGATCTCGCCCTGCGCAGCGGCGCGCTGGAAGACACCAGCCTCAAGGGGCGCAAGCTGGCCGATGACATGCGCATCCTCTGTGCCGCCCCGTCCTACCTTGCCGAAAAGGGCATTCCTCAAACCCCGGCTGACCTGTCCGAACACACCCTCATCAGCTTTCGCCGCAACGCCACCCGCCCGCTCAAGAATGCCGCGGGCGATACCGGCCTGTTCGATCCCCGCACCGCATCCTGCCAATTGATGCTCGACGACGGCCTGAGCCAGAAACACACCACCATCGCCGGGGCGGGCATCTCCATCAACTCGATCTGGAGTGTTCACCGGGAGCTGAAATCCGGCACCCTGACCCGCGTCCTGCCCGACTATCACGTCGATGATCAGTCGGTGCTTTGGCTCGTCTACCCGAAAACCAACGTGCTCTCGGCAAAGGTCCGGGTCTTCATGGATTTCCTGCTGCGCGAAATCGGCAAGTCGCCAGAGTGGCTGAAGGACTAGCCAGCCGCCACCTGATGCAGACAGTCTTCAAGCACATCCAGTGCCTTGTCCATTTCGTCTTCACCGTAAGCGCAGAAGCCAAGCATCAGGCCATTATACCCCCGCCCCCCAACCGCATAGCGTGACAGGGCCCGCGCGATAACGCCTTTCTCCTCGGCCAGCGCTTCTACCTCTCGATCCGTAATCCCCTCGCGCAGGTGGAAAACAAGCTGCATCCCGGCCTGATGATCCACACAGGCCCCAAACGCCTGCCACCCGGCCAGCCGCGCCAAAAGGACCTTGCGCCGCTCTGCATAGACCCGCCGCATCCGCCGCAAATGCCGATAGAACTCACCCTTGTCGATGAACTCCGCCAATGCCTGCTGCGGCATGAAACTGGCCTTCGCCCCGAACCTGCGGATGGTATCCGCCACCGGCGTGACCAAACTCTCGGGCAGGACAAGATACCCCAGTCGCAGGGTGTTCGAGAATATCTTGGAAAAGCTGCCCACATAGATCGTCCGGTTCAGATGATCGAACCCCGCCAACGCCGGAATCGGCCGCCCCGCATAGCGGAACTCACTGTCGTAATCATCCTCGATCAGCCAGGCATCGCCCCGCTCGGCCCAGCGAATGAACTCCATCCGCCGGTTGGGTGACATCGCACCGCCCAGCGGATACTGGTGCGAGGGCGTCAAGATCGCCAACCGCGCCCCGCTGTCGTCGCCGGGCACCTCTGCGCCACTGCCATCAATCCCCATGTACGTGGCCTGCATCCCCTGCGCCTCGACAAATCGGCGCAACGGCATGTAACCGGGGTTCTCCAGCGCCACCGTCCCCCCAGCCCCCATCAGGGTCCGCAGGCACACCTCAAGCCCATCTGTCGATCCGGCGGTGACAATCACCTGGTTGGGCGAGGCATCAATCCCCCGCCATTCGGCCACATGTCCGGCAATCGCCTTGCGCAGGTCAGGATTGCCAAGATGGCTCCCGCCGACCAGCATCGACTGCGGCGCCACACGGCACACCCGCGCCACCGACTTGGCCCACTGGCGATGGGGGAACAGCTGCATATCGGGATGGCCTGCCTCGAACGGCAACGGAAATCCCCGCGGCGCAAGGTCCGCTTCCGGCTGCTCTGGGGCAAGCTTGCGCGACAGCTCCACCTCGCCCATCGCGCAAATCCGGTAGCCCGACCCGCGCACCGCCTCGAGATAACCTTCGGCCACCAATTGTTCGTAAGCCGTCACCACCGTCGACCGCGACACCCCGATCTCGGTCGCAAACACCCGCGTCGCAGGCAGCTTGCGCCCAGCCTCCAACGCCCCCGTAATGGCCCCATCCCGTATCGCCGCGCAGATCTGTTCAAACACCGGCGTGCCGCTGTTGCGATCAATCGAAAACCCAAGCCAGGCAGTCTGTGTCATCTGGTCTGCTCATTTACGTTCAACCTGCACGCTATGACGAGACCAAACCCAAGACAAGCCGCACCTCCCCCCGCCATTCCGGCGCGCGGCCAGATAAGTCTGCCACAACGAAATTATCGCTTTGAAATCATCCCCGTTCGCCTCTATGAACTGTCACCACCAAGACCGGCCCAAGGCCCGTCGCGGCCCCGTAGCTCAACTGGATAGAGCAGCCGACTTCTAATCGGCAGGTTGAGGGTTCGAGTCCTTCCGGGGTCGCCATTTCCCAAACACGTCAAACCGCCCCAAGTGGCCAACGCCACGTCACCCTAGAGATTCGCGCCACTTGGTGAAAAGCTTTGCCCAATAGGAACGCGCAAAGGGCCGTCTTGCGGCCTTCGGGGGGAAAACGATGTTGCGGAAGAGTCTGAAAATCGCGGCAGGCGCGCTTGCTTTGGGGGCCTTGGCCGGCGCCGTCTACCTCCGGGTCTCGCCTCCCGATCTTCTGAAGGTTGTCACCAACTACTCCGCCAAGATGGTCTGCTCGAGCACATTCATCACCGGCCGCGACCCGCATCAGGTTCTGGCCGCCGACGTACAGGCCCCCGGGCATCCCCTGCTGAAATACGTCTCGATCGACGTCGATCACGAGGCCCAGACCGTCGACACCCGCCTCTTCCACTTCGCCGCTCCCGCCACCTCGCAACACCGCGCGGGCCTTGGCTGCACCAACATCCATACCGCCGACCTGAGCGAAACCACCCTTCCCGCCCTCCCCCCCCTGCCAGAAGCCCCCTGGCCCGAAGGCAACACGGTCACCCCCTCGCAAGACCCTGTAATCACAGACATCCTTGCCGACCCCACCCTCCTTGGTCCGGGCCACCGTGCCGTTGTCGTGGTCAAGAGCGGCCGCATCCTTGGCGAGACCTACGCCGAAGGGTTTGATGCCGCCTCACCCCTGCTTGGCTGGTCGATGACCAAAACCGTGACGGCGGGCCTCATCGGCACCCTGATCCACTCCGGCGACATGGCCCTCACCGACAAACCCGCCACCACCTATGCGAACTGGGCAGGCGACAGCCGCGCCGACATCACCGTCGCCGACATGCTCGCCATGGCCAGCGGTCTCCAGTGGAACGAAAGCTATGGCAACCTCTCCGACGTCACCCGAATGCTCTATCTGCACGACGACATGACAGGTTTTGCCGCCAGGAACCCCGCCGAGGCCGCACCGAACACCACCTTCAACTATTCGTCCGGCACCTCGACCATGCTGTCCCGCGTCTGGCAGGAAAGGCTTGGCGACAACAACCTCTCCTATCCGCAAACCGCCCTCTTTGCCCCGCTCGGCATGACGTCGGCGGTCATGGAAACCGATGCAAAGGGTACCTTCGTCGGCTCAAGCTACATGTACGCCACCGCCCGCGACTGGGCCCGCTACGGCCAGTTCCTCCTGCAAGGGGGCAACTGGAACGGCGCACAACTCCTGCCCGAAGGCTTTGTTGACTGGATGTTCGAACCGGTTGCCGCCTCCGATGGCCTCTACACCAAGGGCCACCTCTGGCGCGAAGCCCCCGGCGATCGCCCCCCGTTCCAAGATGCGGTCTGGCTCTTGGGACACGACGGGCAATCCATCGGCATCTTCCCCTCGCACGACATGGTGATCGTGCGCCTTGGCCTGACCCCCTCCAAACTCGGCTACTCCGCCCTGCCCTTGGCACAGGCCCTGATCGCCGCCCTACCTGACTAACCGCCAACACCCCGATGTTGCCGGATTTTTGCGCGCTGCCCCTAGGACCCGGCGGCACTTCTTGCTACATCCCCTTGCATGACCTTCTTTGAACAGTTCGCGAAGCGCGTCTCGCCACCAAACTCGGATTCGTCCAGAAACGAACCCACGGCACCCCACCCCTGCCTCAATGTCGAGATTTTCGTACAGCCCCAGTTCTCGCAGCTCGAACTGTCCTCCACCACTGCGGTGCTCGAGGTCCTGAACGACATTCAGACCCGTTTCAAAGTCGAATGGAGCTTTTCCTCCGACACCCCGGGCCTAGTCGCAAACGGAAACCTCATGGTCCGGGCCGAGCCCGCCTTTGATGGCGACTACATGAAGGACTGCCTGATTGTTCTCGGCGGGCGCGACTGTTCCAGCACCACCTGGATCAAACGCGTACGCGCCATGCAGCAGAAACAGCACCCCGTCGTGCTGTTCTCGGACGCCGCAACCGAGTACATCAAATCAAACAAGAAGGTCTCGCACCCCACCACGACCCACTGGCGCGACATCCCGATCCTGAACGAGATCGGAGACTACTCCAACCTGTCCACCCACCTCGCCGAATACGGCAATGGCATCATCACCAGCGCCGGCCGGGGATACGCGATGGAGACCATCTTCCACCTTGTCGCGGAACTCCTCAATCCGCAGGAACGCGCCGAACTCGCCAGCCTGCTGATCGTCGACAGCGCCCGGAGCTTCTACCGCGACCAGCCCAAGGGCAAGGCGCAGGGCAACACCTTCCTCGAAGGCCCGCTGCAAAAGGCCCTGCAACTGATGGAAGACACCATCGAAGAGCCCCTCTCGATCGGCGAACTGACCCGTGCCATCGGCGTCTCCGCCCGCCAGCTTGAACGCCTCTTCAAGATCCAGCTCAACAGCTCTCCTGCCAAGACCTACAAGCGCATCCGCCTGAAGCGTGCCCGCTCCCTTATCGTGGAAACCCGCATGTCCCTACTCGACATCGCCATTGCCTGCGGTTTCTCGGGCACCTCGGCCATGTCCAAGGCCTTCCGCGATGTCTACGGCACCTCTCCCAACAGCCTGCGCAAATAGGGGCGCCACCCGTCCCGCCCTGTCTCGCTCGGGGCAACAATTTCGGGCTTGGCGCGCAACTGTTTCCCGGTTTTCGGGATGGTTTCGCGGGTGATTCCCTTTACGCAACGGAAATCCAAGAGATAACCACCTGAAATCGCGTTCAGAATCCGGACGATAGGTCCGACACGGACCCTTTACTTGACTCAAAGGGGCCGAAAGGCGTGAAATTGACCGGTCCAATACCAGTGAAAATTACCGTCTTTGTTAACGAGTTCCAGGGCAATTGCTTTCGGGAGGGATTAAGTCATGGCACGTTTCAAGGGCTCGAATTCAGCGGATCAATACACCGGCACATCGCGCGGTGACAGGATCAAGGGGCGAAACGGCGATGACACCCTTAACGGAATGGACGGCAACGACCTGATCGACGGCGGCAATGGCAATGACCAGCTGTTCGGCGGCAATGGACGCGACCTCATCCTTGGCGGCAATGGCAACGATCTCATCGACGGCGGCGCCGACAACGACTGGCTGTTTGGCGGCACGGGCGAAGACACCATCCTCGGCGGCGACGGCAACGACGTCATCTTTGGCGACAGCGTCTCCGGACGTGGCCTCTCCCTGCATCGCCTCTGGCATCACGCCGGCTCTGGCAGCGGACATCGTGGGCGCGGCTCGGGTTCAGGCCGCGGGCGCGGCAGCGGGTCTGGCCGGTGTCGTCGGGGTTCGGGAAGCGGCAGCGGATCAGGCACCGGATCGGGCGCCGCGATCAGCTTCAACGACTACCTCGACGGTGGTGCCGGGAACGACTTCCTCTTCGCAGGCGGCGGAGATGACGAAGTCTTCCACAACGTCACTGAAAACGCCGGAGCCCGTGACCGCTATGTCGGCGGAAGCGGCATCGACACCCTGACCCTCGACCTGACCTCCGAAGAATGGTTCCGCGCCGACGTTCAGGCCGACATCGCGGCCTTCCTGCAATTCGTGGCCGACAACACCCGCTCCAACGGCGAGGCCAACTACCGCAAATTCAGCTTTACCGCCTTCGACCTCCAGGTCCGGGCCTTCGAAAACCTCAAGGTCTTGGTGGATGGCGTGGAACTCGACCCCGCCGACGCACCGGCCATCGCAAACGACGATGCCGAAACCATCACGGAAGACGCCGTCGCGACCACCTTCGCCTCGGTCCTCGACAACGACACCGCCCCCGACCTCGTCAAGGAAGTCCGCCTGATCTCTACCACCGCAGAAGGCATCCTTGTCTTCAACGCGGGGTCCGTTGGGGCACCTGACGGCAGCTTCAGCTTTGATCCCGCGGGGGATTTCAACGATCTCGCCACCGGGGAAACCCGTCAGGTCAGCTTCACCTATGAAATCGAAGACGCCAATGGCGACACCGACCAGGCCACCGTCACCATCACCGTAACCGGCGTCGGCCCCGGCGGCGGCAACACCCCGCCAATCGTCACCGCCGACAGCGACAGCGCCACCGATGATGGCGCCGCCGCCACCGGCAACGTCCTGACCAATGACAGCGACCCGGACGCGGGCGACAGCCTCTCCGTCGCCAACCCCGGTGTCTATGTCGGCACCTACGGCACCCTCACCCTCAACGCCGACGGCAGCTACAGCTATGTCGTGACCGACGAGAGCATCGACGACGGCTTCTCCGACACCGACGTCTTCGCCGTACAGGTCACCGACGGCACCGCCACCGTGCCCACAACCCTCACCCTCAACATCACCGGCCAGAATGATGCGCCGGTGGTCACCGCCGACAGCGACAGCGCCACCGACGATGGCGTCGCCGCCACCGGCAACGTTCTGACCAACGACAGCGACCCCGACACCGGCGACAGCCTCTCCGTCGCCAACCCGGGCGTCTATGTCGGCACCTACGGCACGCTCACGCTCAACGCTGACGGCAGCTACAGCTACACGGTGACAGACGAAAGCATCGACGACGGCTTCTCCGACACAGACGTCTTCGCCGTGCAGGTCACCGACGGCACCGCCACCGTGCCCACCACCCTCACCCTCAACATCACCGGCCAGAACGACGCCCCCGTGGTCACCGCCGACAGCGACAGCGCCACTGACGATGGTGTCGCCGCCACCGGCAACGTCCTGACCAACGACAGCGACGCCGACACTGGCGACAGCCTCTCCGTCGCCAACCCGGGCGTCTATATCGGCACCTACGGCACCCTCACCCTGAACGCCGATGGCAGCTACAGCTACACGGTGACAGACGAAAGCATCGACGACGGCTTCTCCGACACCGACATCTTCGCCGTGCAGGTCACCGATGGCACCGCCACCGTGCCCACAACCCTCACCCTCAACATCTCCGGCCAGAACGACGCCCCCGTGGTCACCGCCGACAGCGACAACGCCACCGACGATGGTGTCGCCGCCACCGGCAACGTCCTGACCAACGACAGCGATCCGGATGCCGGCGACAGCCTCTCCGTCGCCAACCCGGGCGTCTATGTCGGCACCTATGGCACCCTCACCCTCAACGCTGACGGCAGCTACAGCTACACGGTGACCGACGAGAGCATCGACGACGGCTTCTCCGACACAGACGTCTTCGCCGTGCAGGTCAGCGACGGCACCGCCACCGTGCCCACAACCCTCACCCTCAACATCTCCGGCCAGAATGACGCCCCCGTGGTCACCGCCGACAGCGACAGCGCCACCGACGATGGTGTCGCAGCCACCGGCAACGTCCTGACCAACGACAGCGATCCGGATGCCGGCGACAGCCTCTCCGTCGCCAACCCGGGCGTCTATGTCGGCACCTATGGCACCCTCACCCTCAACGCCGACGGCAGCTACAGCTACACGGTCACTGACGAGAGCATCGACGACGGCTTCTCCGACACCGACGTCTTCGCCGTGCAGGTCACCGACGGCACCGCCACCGTGCCCACAACCCTCACCCTCAACATCACCGGCCAGAACGATGCGCCAACGGTGGTCAATGATGCCCTCGTGGCGCCGGTCAACGGATCGGCCAATGGCAACGTCTTGGCCAATGACAGCGACGTCGATAGCGGCGACAGCCTGACGGTGTCGCTTGCCGGTGGCGTGGCCCCGGGCACCAGCTTCGTGGCGACATCGGTGGGTGGCCGCGATGGCATTGCCACGGTCCAGGCCAATGGCGACATCACCTTCAACACCAATGGCAATTTCGTCGATCTTGGCGGCGGCGCGCAGGACACCGTGATCATCAACTACACGGCGTCCGACGGCACCGACACATCGGTTGGCCAGGTCGTGATCACCGTGACCGGCATCAACGACGCCCCCATCGCGGTGGACGATTCCGACAGCACTGACGAGGACACCGCCGTTACCCTTGCCGTTCTCACCAACGACAGCGATCCCGAGAACGACCCGATCACCATCACCATGGTCGACGGGCAGGCCATTGCACCGGGCGGCAGCGTTGTCCTGAGCGGCAGCGGGGCCACCGTCACCCTCAACGTCAATGGCACCCTCACCTATGATCCCAGCGGCGCCTTTGATCACCTGGTCGATGGCGCACCGGGGGCGGACAGTTTCAGCTACACCATTTCCGATCCCGATGGCGAAACCGACACCGCCACCGTCTCGATTGCCCTGACCGGCGTGAACGACGCACCGGTGGCAGGCGATGACTCGCTGGATGTCTTCGAGGGCATCGGCATCAACATCAGCGCCACAGGCACCGGCAACCTGATCTCGGCGGCCAGCGATGTCGACGGCACCGTCACCTCGGTGGTCGAGGTGGATGGCGTCACCGATGGCACCACGGGCATTGCCGGGCTTTACGGCACGCTGACCTGGGACGCCCTCACCGGGGCCTATCTCTATACCGTCAACGACAGCGATCCGACGGTCCACGGCCTGACAGCGGGCAGCAGCCTGTCGGAAACCTTCGATTTCATCGTGCAGGATGACTTTGGCGCCAACAGCAACACCGCCACCCTGACCGTGACCATCAATGGCGTCACCGACGGCCTCTTCACCGAACAGGCCGACACCGTCGACCTCAGCGCCGCAATTCAGGCCTTCCCGCAAACCGCCTTTGAAAACAACTTCCTCAATGCGCTTGGCGGCGATGACACCGTGGTGCTGGTCTCGGGCCTCGAAGTCTCGCCCTACCTGTCACAGTTCAACGGGCAAACCTTCAGCGGCGATGGCGGGAATGACTGGATCACCATCCTGAACGGCAACATGAACGCCGATGGCGGCACTGGCAGGGATACCCTTGATACCAGCGCCCTGCTGGCCACCACGAGCGCCGTGCGGGTTGATCTCGGCGCGGGCACCGTCGACATCGGACGCAACAACACGACCGATCTGACCGCCATCAACTTCGAAGACGTGATCGGCACGGCCTTTGCGGACGAACTGATCTCGAGCGCCGCCGACAATGGCATCTATGCAGGTGCCGGCAACGACATCATCCGCGTGCGCGCCGGAACAACCTCGCTTGGCGACATCTATGTCGGCGGCGCGGGGACGGACTCGCTCATCAACAACAGCGGCTCCAACCTTGTGTTCAACAGCTTTGATGTCACCGACCTGACCGGCACGGTCAACGGCTCCAGCATCGAATCCATCAACACCGGCATCCTGACGATCCTCGGCACCACAGGGGATGACTACCAGAACTACAATGGCACGCGGTTCCTCGCGGTCAGCACCACGGCAAGCCTGTTCGAAGTCTCCACTGGAGACGGCAACGACACGGTGGTCGGTTCGAACCAGGCAAGCCTGCAATCGAACAACTTCACCGCCACTCGGAACGACTACGATCTTGGCACCGGCAACGATGATTTCACTGGCTCCGGCAACATCGTCGACTTCGTCTTTGGCGGCACCGGCAGCGACACCATCCGTGGCGGCGAGGGCAACGACTGGCTCGAAGGCGAAGAAGGCGGCGACCTTGTCCAGGGCGACGGCGGCAACGATACGCTCTACCTGCGCCTCGGCCACGACTCCGAACTCGACACCCTCGTCGGCGGCGCGGGCAGCGATACCATCGTCAACGGCACCGGAACCGATTTCCTCATGTCGACCTTCGACTTCGACGACGCCACCGGCCTTGTGAACGGCAGCGGCGTGGAGTTCATCAACCTGTCCACCCGCGTGCTCCTCGGCACCACGGCTGGCAACATGTTCGACTTCGCCGGAGCACGCTTTATCGGTGCGAATACCACGGCCGCGAACATCGAGGTCTCGTCCGGTGACGGCGATGACACGATCATCGGCTCAAGCATCGCCGCGCTGCAATCCAACGCCTTCACTGCCCCGCAGAACGACTATGATCTCGGCGCGGGCAACGACGACTTTACCGGCACCGGCAACGTGCGCGACGTTGTCTATGGCGGCACCGGAAATGACACCATTCGCGGCGAAGGCGGCAACGACTGGTTCGAAGGCCAGGCCGGTGCCGACCTCATGCTCGGCGGGCTTGGCAACGACACCTTCTATGTCCGCGCCGGTGAACAGTCCGAGCTCGACCACTTCGCGGGCGGGGATGGGGCTGACATCATCATCAACGGCGTCGGGCTTGGCTTCACCATGTCCTTCTTCGACTTCGATGACGCCACCGGCCTCCTGAATGGCAGCAGCGTCGAGACCATCCAACTCAACAGCAACAGCCTCAACGGCACGGCATCGGGGGATTTCTTCGACTTCGACGGCACCCGCTTTACCGCGGTCAACACGACCCCCTCGGTGTTCGAAGTCATGTCCGGCGACGGCAATGACACCATCACCGGATCAAGCATCCTTGCGGTGCAATCCAACGCCTTCACCGCCACCGAGAACAACTATGACCTCGGCGCAGGCAACGACAGCTTTACCGGCGCAGGCACGGTCAAGGATGTGGTCTTTGGCCGGGCCGGCAACGATACCATTGCGGGTGGCGGCGGCACCGATGTGCTCGATGGCGGGGCCGACAATGACTCGCTCATTGGCGGCCTGGGCAACGACACGCTTGATGGCGGGATCGGCATCGACCGCGTAGAAGGCGGCGACGGCGACGACCATATCGTGCTCACCGCCGGGTCCGCCCACGAAACCGAAGAATACCTCGGCGAAGCGGGCACCGACCGGATCGTCAACAACACCGGCGGCGATTTCACCCTGACCATGGTCAACACCTCGATGGGCGGCAACATCAACGCCACCGGCATCGAACAGATCGCCCTCAACAGCTTCCGCATGCTGGGCACCGCGACCGGAGACAATTTCGATCTCGGCGGCGTACAGTTCCTCGCCGTCAGCACGACGCTGGCCGCAACCGAACTGGACACCGGCGCAGGCAATGACACCGTCATCGGCTCGGGCCTTTCTGGCATTCAGACCAACAGCTTCGGCGTCAGCCAGTTCCGCTATGAACTGGGCCAGGGCAACGACCACTTCACCGGCACCGGCACCATCACCAACGTGGTCTTCGGCGAAGACGGCTCCGATACGCTGATCGGCGGCAACGGGGTTGATCTCTTCGAGGGCGGCACCGGCGCAGACAGCATGGACGGTGGCGCAGGCAACGACACCTTCACCCTGCGCACGCTGGACCAGTCCGAACTCGACACCATCGTCGGCGGCGCGGGCAGCGACACCATCATCAACGCGGCCGGGGCCAATTTCATCATGACCGTCTTCGATTTCGACGACGGCACCGGCACGGTCAACGGCAGCGGCGTCGAGAACATCAACCTTGCCAGCGGCACGCTGTTCGGCACCTCGGCAGGCAATCTGTTCGACTTTGTCGGCGCGCGCTTTGTCTCTGTGAACACGTCGCCTGCTACCCTCGAAGTCTCTGCTGGCGGCGGCAATGACACGATCTTCGGATCTGCCATCCTGGGCCTTCAGTCAAACAACTTCACCGCCCCGCAGAACGATTATGACCTCGGCGACGGCAATGACCTCTTCATTGGCTCCGGCACGGTCCGCGACGTGGTCTTTGGCGGCATCGGCAATGACACCATCCAGGGCGAAGGCGGGCACGACTGGTTCGAAGGCCAGGCCGGCGCCGACCTGATGCTGGGTGGTTCGGGCAACGACACCTTCTATGTCCGCGCGGGCGAACAGTCCGAACTCGACAACTTTGCCGGCGGTGATGGGTCTGACATCATCATCAATGGCGTCGGACTTGGCTTCACCATGTCCTTCTTCGACTTCGATGATGGCACCGGCCTCCTCAACGGCAGCAGCGTCGAAACCATCCAACTCAACAACAACAGCCTCAACGGCACCGCATCGGGCGACTTCTTCGACTTCGCCGGAACCCGTTTCACGGCGGTCAACACCACGCCCGCCGTCTTCGAAGTCATGTCCGGCGACGGAAATGACACCATCACCGGCTCCAATATCGCGGCGCTACAATCCAACAACTTCACCGCCCCTCAGATCGACTATGACCTCGGCTCAGGCGCCGACAGCTTCACCGGCGCGGGGGTGATCAAGGATGTGGTCTTTGGCCGGGCTGGCAACGACACCATCAACGGCGGTGACGGCACAGATGTGCTCGATGGCGGGGCCGACAATGACTCGCTGCTTGGCGGTCTGGGCAACGACACGCTTGATGGCGGCATCGGCGTCGACCGCGTGGAAGGCGGCGACGGCGACGACCAGATCATCCTGACCGCCGGCTCTGCCCACGAAACCGAGGAATACCTCGGCGAAGCGGGCACCGACCGGATCGTCAACAACACCGGCGGCGACTTCACCCTGACAATGGTCAACACCTCGATGGGCGGCAATATCAACGCCACCGGCATCGAACAGATTGCCTTCAACAACCACGTGCTGCTGGGCACCACCGGCAATGACAACTTCGACTTCTCGGCGATCCAGTTCCTTGCGCTAAACACGAACCTTGCGAACACCGAGGTCAACACCGGCGCAGGCAACGACACCGTTGTCGGCTCCAGCGTCAGCGGCCTGCAAAGCAACAACTTCAGCACCAACCAGCTGCGCTACGAACTGGGTGAAGGCGATGACCTCTTCACCGTCAGCGGAACCGTCTCCAACGTCGTCTTCGGCGACGGCGGTTCGGACACCATCAACGGCGGGGCTGGCGCGGACCTGTTCGAAGGCGGCTCCGGCGGCGACAGCATGAACGGTGGCGCGGGCAACGATACCTTCACCATCCGCACCGGCGACCAACTGGAACTCGACACCATCGTCGGCGGCCTTGGTACGGACACCATCACCAACCTGGCCGGCGTCAACTTCATCATGTCGGCCTTTGATTTCGACGATGCCACGGAAACGGTGAACGGATCCGGCATCGAACAGATCAACCTCGTCTCCGGCACGCTGTACGGCACCGCGACAGGCAACCTGTTCGATTTCTCCGGCACCCGTTTCGTCGGCGTCAACACCTCTCCGGCCACGCTCGAAGTGTCGGCGGGGGGTGGCAATGATACCGTCATCGGCACCGATACAACCGCCCTGCAATCGAACAACTTCACCGCGCCGCGAGTCGACTATGACCTCGGTGATGGCGACGACTCCTTCACCGGCAGCGGCGCAGGCATCAGCGAGTTGATCCTCGGCGGTCTCGGCAACGACACGATCACCGGTGGTGGCGGTAGCGACACCATGACGGGGGGAGCCGGGGATGACATCTTCATCTTCACCCCGCTCGACAATGCCACCAACGTGGTGACCGACTTCGAACTGGACATCGACCACGTCGACGTCTCGGCCCTGACGGACATCACCGACTTCACCGACCTTGTCACCAACCACCTGAGCCAGTCCGGTGCCGACGCGCTGATCTCCGGTGCAAATGCCACCGCGATCCGCCTGACCGGCATCAATATCGCGCTTCTCGACGCAGACGATTTCATCTTCTGATACGCGTCGATAACAGACCGCCCGGCGGCCACGCCGGGCGCACATCGCCACCGTCGCAAAAACAAAAAGGCGCGCCCGATGGCACGCCCTGTCAAATCGCGGAAACCCAGGTCCCCTCAGTGGGTCCAGGGGCCCTTGCGGTTGGTGGCAAAGTTCTCGCCATAGCCACCGGCGCGGATGTTCGGCTTGCGCTTGTGCGGCTCGGTCACCTGCGCCTCGATACCGTGCTCCTTGGCATACTCCAGCGCCGCTTCCTTGGTCGGAAACTTGATGCGCACCTGCGAGTTCATGTCGCCGGAACCGGTCCAGCCCATCAGCGGGTCGATCTCTTTCGCTTCCGAAGGACCATACTCCAGAATCCAGTTGCGGGTCTTGGCCGTGCCCGAGGTCATGGCATTGCGAGCTGGCTGGTAGATACGTGCGAACATGTCCGTCTCCTTGGTCTTGCCACGTTATCCGGGATTCCGCGCACGCGGGCAAGCGTTCAATGCGCCACAACACGTTAAAACAGGGGGAAAAAGTGCCGCAAGCAGCAAAGGCTATCAGTCAAACCACGGGGAGCGAGGGGTGTAAGTGCGGCCTGCTCGACAACCAAGTTCTGCTGCTTGCTGAAATAAATGATACGCGGTGTTTGAATCAAATGACAAGCACTGCGACGAAATATTTCGCAGTTGCCGCAATTTCTTTTCGAAAATTACAAAACCGGACAGCCTGACTTACCAATTCGAGAGTTTGAATTTCAGAAAACCTGTCAGAAATGATAGTTTTTTGCCAAATGCCCCAACGTCACTTTCTGCAAATCGCCAAGAATCACTCTCACTTTGCCTTTCTGCTGTGCAGCATAAACTGGGATGATCAACGCCATTTCCAGGCAATCACTGCGAAAACCATCATCAGCCGCTTGAACCGACCCACCTTCTCCGCCCGAAGGGAATCCGAGAAAGCAGCTGCACTTGAAACCCTGTCCCAAAGCGCATCATGCAAAAGAAAGTCATGCAGCGCTCCGGCCTTGAGAAACCGCGGATCGTGTGGATCCAGCAACCACCACAGAAAACGCGGGATCGAAACGTCGAAAGGATAGCCTGTCGGCACGATCACCCAAAGGTCCGACCCCTTGCGCCCAACCTCCCAGCAGATCTCCTTGGTGGTGCGATACCTGATGCCGCCAATCGGCTCGTACCAGTCCCTCAATTCCGTATACAAAGACATTTCCGCACCCCTCTTTCACCAACCGCAAACCACTCTTTCCTAGCACGAAGCGCACATCGTCCAAACAGGGCTTGAACAGGAACAAAAAGAGATCAAATCTAGGGGCAACCAAAGGACTCACCCAATGCCCTACGCCCATTCCGACAAATCCGTGCCAACGGCCCAAACCCCGCCCCGCGACAAGCTCGAGGGCGGCAAGGCCTTCGTCATGGCAACCGAGTTCGAACCCGCCGGCGACCAGCCCACCGCCATCGCCGAACTCTCGGCAGGCGTAAACGAAGGCGAGCGTAATCAGGTGCTGCTGGGCGCCACCGGCACCGGCAAGACCTTCACCATGGCCAAGGTCATCGAACAAACCCAGCGCCCCGCCATCATCCTTGCCCCGAACAAGACGCTCGCGGCCCAGCTCTACGGCGAGATGAAGGGCTTCTTCCCCGACAACGCCGTGGAATACTTCGTCTCCTTCTACGACTACTACCAGCCCGAGGCCTACGTGCCGCGCAGCGACACCTATATCGAGAAGGAATCCCAGATCAACGAACAGATCGACCGGATGCGCCACTCGGCCACCCGCGCCCTTCTGGAACGCGACGACGTCATCATCGTCGCCTCGGTCTCCTGCATCTACGGCATCGGCTCGGTGGAAACCTACTCGGCCATGACCCAGGACCTCGAGGTCGGCAAGGAATACGACCAGCGCGCGGTCATGGCCGAACTGGTGGCCCAGCAATACCGCCGCAACGATCAGGCCTTCCAGCGCGGCTCCTTCCGCGTGCGCGGCGACAGTCTCGAAATCTTCCCCGCCCACCTCGAAGACCGCGCCTGGAAACTCTCCTTCTTCGGCGAGGAACTCGAAGCCATCACCGAATTCGACCCGCTCACCGGCGAACGCACGGGCACGATGGAGAAAATCCGGGTCTATGCGAACTCGCACTACGTGACCCCGAAACCGACGCTCAACCAGGCGGTCATCTCGATCAAGAAGGAACTACGCGAACGGCTCGACATCCTTGTCGGCGAGGGCAAGCTGCTCGAAGCCCAGCGCCTTGAGCAACGCACCAACTTCGACATCGAGATGCTCGAGGCCACCGGCCACTGCAACGGCATTGAAAACTACTCGCGCTACCTCACCGGCCGCGCCCCCGGCGAACCGCCCCCCACCCTGTTTGAATTCATCCCTGACACCGCCATCGTCTTTGCCGATGAGAGCCACGTCTCGGTGCCCCAGATCGGCGGCATGTACCGTGGCGACCACCGCCGCAAGTTCACGCTGGCCGAACACGGCTTCCGCCTGCCCTCCTGTATGGACAACCGCCCCCTGAAGTTCGAGGAATGGGACGCCATGCGTCCGCAGTCCGTCTTCGTCTCGGCCACCCCGGCCAACTGGGAGATGGAACAATCCGGCGGCGTCTTCACCGAACAGGTGATCCGCCCCACAGGCCTCCTCGATCCGCAGGTCGAAATCCGCCCCGTCGAAATGCAGGTCGATGACCTCCTCGACGAGGTCCGCAAGATGGCCGATCAGGGCTTCCGCACCCTCGTCACCACGCTCACCAAGCGCATGGCCGAAGACCTCACCGAATACCTGCACGAACAGGGCATACGCGTGCGCTACATGCACTCCGACATCGACACGCTGGAACGTATCGAGATCCTGCGCGACCTGCGCCTCGGCGCCTTTGACGTGCTGGTCGGCATCAACCTCCTGCGCGAGGGCCTCGACATCCCCGAATGCGGGCTGGTGGCGATCCTCGACGCCGACAAGGAAGGCTTCCTGCGCTCGGAAACCTCTCTGATCCAGACCATCGGCCGCGCCGCGCGGAACGCCGAAGGCCGCGTCATCATGTATGCCGACAAGATCACCGGCTCGATGGAGCGCGCCCTGAACGAAACCAACCGCCGCCGCGCCCGCCAGATCGCCTATAACGAGGAACACGGCATCACCCCGGCGACGGTGAAAAAGAACGTCGAAGACGTGCTCGCGGGCCTCTACGAAGGCGACGTCGACATGAACCGCGTCACCGCCAAGGTCGACAAGCCCCTGCACGGCGGCAACCTCGAAGCCGTCCTCGACGGCCTGCGCACCGACATGCGCAAGGCGGCCGAGAACCTCGAATTCGAAGAAGCCGCCCGCCTGCGCGACGAGATCAAACGGCTTGAGGCCGTCGACCTCGCCGTCGCCGACGACCCGATGGCCCGCCAATACGCGGTCGAGGCCGCCAGCGAACAAGCCGTCAAATCCCGCGGCCGCTCAACCGCAGGCCGCCCGGGGCAGCGTGGGGGGAATGTGAAGAGGCGGGGGAGGTGACAACATTTTTTTCCTGGAAAGTATTGAGTTTACCAAACTCTCAAGGGTCGACTACCTGAACACTTAAGTCTAACTTTAATGCCTTAGCGATATCTTCAAGGTTCTTCTTCTTTTGTGATGTACTGCTGTGCGTCTTGATATAGTACCCCGCCAGATTGTGGTCTTGGTACTTCGGCGACTTTGACAGTGAAACCAAGTTTTCTTTGTTAACAAAAATTTCTAGGGCCCTTACTTCTTCAAATCCGATTTTCTCAATTGCTTTCGCCAACGTGTAAGCCGCTTTGGGTTCCGAAATGACCGTGCCGTCCGGAAATCTGACAACAAGGATAGTCTTTGAGGACTTAGATGATGACAAAATTGTCCTATGTGCTTCAGCAACTTCCTCTGGGTGCACGACTTCAGGGAAATCTTGCGCAAAGCCATCCTCCCATTCGTCCGCCATTTTAGACAATCGACCGCAAAACTCTTTGAGAGCAACACCCTTGGCGCTCAAGGCCGTTGCTTCTTCATATCTAGAATCGTGAAACAACTTGGCTCCTTCGGCATTCAGAGCATCAACTTCAGCTTCAAGTTCTAGTCTCATCAAATCAAATGCTATTGAAACACTATCCATGGGCGGAACTCCTTTTCTCGCAAGTCTACCTTGGCGCGAAACTCAAGCAACGATTTCTGAGAGTCGTTGCTCCGACCTTCGAGTTACGGAGTCGAGCAAGTGGTTTTTTTTCTCGAAGGAGTCGCCTGAATAAGAACAGAATCCTCGCAAACAAATGCAGATCAAGATCCGCAACGACATCCAAACCTTCACTACCCGCCCAGTGGGGCGGGTCGGGCGCGGTGGAATGCGTTGCATTCCGCATGTGACACCCAATCTGTCGTCATCTCAAACCACCCCTCTCACCCAAAAACCTTCCCTTCCCCCGCCCAAGGTTTTTCCAAAAACCTTGGCAAGCGGTTTCGAAACCGCTTGTCCCTTTGCCATCCCCCCGTTGCGCCCTATCCTCCACCCCATGCGCAGCCTGATCCTCGCCCTTACCCTCTCAAGCCCCGCCCTCGCGTGGGAAGCCACCGTGGGCGAGGTCTGCACCCTCTCGCATGACACCGACGCCGCGCATGTCTTCCTGACCTACGATCCCGCGCAACCGCTCTACACCCTCGCGATCACCCGCAAGGATGCCCCGTGGCAGCCCTCGGTCTGGTTCGCCATGCGATTTGTCGGCGGGCAGGAGATCACCATCTCGACCCAAGGCCATGCCCTCTCGGACCAGGGTCGTACCCTGAACGTCGCCGACAGCGGCTTTGGCAACGTTCTCGACGGCCTCGCCCTGAACCGCGCTGCCCGCGCCTTTACCGAGGCTCAGGATGTGGTCCTGCCCCTCGCCGGCGCTGCGCCCGAGGTGCAGAAATTCCGCACCTGCGCCGCCGCCGCCCTGTCCTGAACCGCCCGTCCCCTTAACGCTTCTGCAACCACCGCACGCGGCCTTAACCCGCCGCGCCAGTCCCTCCATACCGTCGCAATACCGACGTAATACCGACGTGATACCGCAGCCCTATTTGGCGCATTAACCACCCGTCGCAGACGCCCGACATCCCCCGCGCAATGATCCCGATCAAAGCCCCCCTTGCCCGACAATGCCCATGCTGATCCCATGAGCACCGACAACCCAACCGGCCTCGACGCCTACAAACCCGCGGAAATCGCCCGTCTGGTCGAAACCGCCGGCGTGGCCAAGGCCCGCCTCACCCTGTCGCAAACCCTGACCCTAGCCCTCCTGGCCGGGGTCTTTATCGGCTTTGGCGGCGCGGCCTACACCATGGTGATGAGCGGCGTCGACCCCACCTTCGGCCCCGCCCGTTTTCTCGGCGGGGTGGTCTTTTGCCTTGGTCTCATCCTCGTGGTCGTGGGCGGGGCCGAACTCTTTACCGGCAACGCCCTGATGACCATGGCCGCCGTCGATCGCAAGATCCCCCTCGCGGCGCTCCTGCGCAACTGGACCATCGTCTATATTGGCAACCTTATCGGCGCCGTGGGGCTGGCCCTCGCCTTCGGCCTCACCGGCCTTCTCGAGGGTGCGATGGGCGATACCGCCAGCGCCATCGCGCGCGCCAAGGCCACGCTCTCCCCGTCCGAGGCCTTCATGCGCGGGGCGCTGTGCAATGCGCTGGTCTGCCTTGCGGTCTGGCTCACCTTTGCGGCCCGCACCGTGGCGGGCAAGATCCTCGCCATCCTGTGGCCCATCGCGGGGTTTGTCCTCTTGGGGCTGGAACACTCGGTCGCCAATATGTACCTTTTCCCTCAAGGGCTTATCGCCGGCGCCGAAGTGCCCCTCACCGCCGTTATTGACAACCTGTTCTGGGTCACCCTCGGCAATATTCTCGGCGGCGCAGGCGGGGTCGCGCTCTCCTACCGCTTTGCCTATCTGCGCTAGCCCCTTGCCCGACTCACCCCTGTTGCGTCACACTGATCCCATCACGAAACCCTATAGGGCGCTCCGGTTGCGCCCAGACACGCGTTTCGACACACCGCTGTGACCCAGCGATCCGGCACGCCGCCCGAAGACGCAGAGACATTGCAGGCGCGCTGCCTTGCCAACGCAAAAGCCGTTGACGTCGACACGTTTGATACAGGCACTCTCGCGGCCGCGGCGCCCTCTGTCACAGGAGGACACGATGGCCATTGCGTCCCGTCTCAAGCATCACCTCGATGCCAAGGGCCTGCCATTCGACATGCTTGCCCACCCCTATACCGCCACCGCCAGCGAAACCGCCGAACAGGCGCATATCCCCGGCGATCACCTTGCCAAATCGGTGCTGATCCACATGGAGGAAACCCCCTTTGTCGCCGTGGTGCCCAGCCACATGATGGTCGATCTGCACATGCTGCAATCGATCATGGACCGCCGCCTTGGCCTTGCCCCCGAAGACGAGGTTGCCGAGGTCTTCGAAGACTGCGAGATCGGCGCCGCGCCGCCCGTCGGCGTGGCCTATGGCGTGCCCACGATCATCGACAGACAGATGATGGGGCTGGATGACGTCTGGTTCGAAGCCGGCGATCACCGCACCCTCGTGCACATGAAAGGCCGTCACTTCGACCGCCTCATGGGCGATGCGAAAACCGGTTCCTTCTGCTGTCTGCACTAGGCATCACTGGATGACGGTGGCGGCCTTCCGCTTGTGTTCATTGGACTTTCCGCAGGTTCAATGCCATCTTTGTGAAAAAGGCCGAGCAAAATGACCGCCCCCAAAGACCCGTTCCAACCGCTTGACGACGACGCCCGCGCGCTCGCCCGTCAACTGATCTCCGGTGCCACCTACGGCGCCCTTGCGGTGCTTGATCCGGCCACCGGGGCGCCCTCGGTCACCCGCATCGCCATCGGCACCGATCTTGACGGCACGCCCGTCACCCTGATCTCGAGCCTGTCGTCCCACACCGCCGCGCTCCGGGCCGATCCCCGCTGTTCCCTGCTGCTTGGCGAGCCGGGACCAAAAGGCGATCCCCTCACCCATCCCCGCCTGACACTGGATTGCACGGCGACCTTCCTGCCCCGCGACACAAGCCATCATCCCGTGCTGCGCGACCACTATCTGCAGACTCACCCCAAGGCGAAACTCTACATCGATTTTGCCGATTTCACATTCGTGCGTTTCACCCTCACCCGCGCCCTGTTGAACGCGGGATTTGGCAAGGCCTTCAAATTCGACAAGGACGATCTCGGCGGCACGTGACCCCTACTGCGCCAGCCCCAGCGCCTCGAGGTGTTTCACACTCTCTTCCACCCGGTCGAAATCATTGATCTCGACAATCAGATGCGGGTTGGCCTTGGTCCCCTTGATCGCCTCGAACACGCCGTGCCACGTGATATTGCCACAGCCCAGGGGCCAGTGCCGGTCGGCGTACCCATCGGTGTCCTGCAAATGCACATGGCCCAGCATGGCACCGGCATGGGAAATGAACCGGTCCGCCGGCGGTGCACCACAGATCGTGTGGGCCCAATGCGCATGCCCGGTATCCACCGACAACCGCAGCGCCGCGCTGTCGGCCGCCTCGATCACCGCCATCCGGTCACCCGGATCGGTATCCTTGATATTCTCCATCACCATCTCGACCCCAAGGTCCTCGGCCCGTGTCAGCGCAGGCCCAAGCGTGTCGAGAATGGCGCTGACCCGCTTTTCGCGATCCTTCGGCCCGTTGTCGAGATTGTCCCGGTCCCAGGGGTCATAAGGCGAATGGATGACCATCTGCACCGCCCCCAACTGCTCGCAGACATTCAGCGCCTGCTCAAGCCGGGTCTGGACAACCGCGCGCACCTCCTTGTCGCGCGTATGCAGTTCAAAGCCCGAAAACGGCCCATGAATACCCAGCCGCCCATCCCAGCCATCCAGCTTGGACTTGGCCATGTCGATAAAGGGTTCGGCATTGTTCAGGATGTCCGCCATGCAGAATTCTGGCAGCTCAAGATCCCGGTCCTTTTCGAACAGCCAATCCCTGTGCCTGTCGAGATCCAGCACGCTCAGCTGAGCGCCAACCACGGGCAAATCACTCATCTCGCATCCCTCCAATGCCAAAAACAAAACGACGGTGCGCCGAAAACCGCACCGCCGCAATACCGTCATGATACCGACGTGTTACAGACAGGCAAATTCGCCCGTCGGATTACTCCGTGACGGTCAGCCCCAAAAGCCGCCAGGCCTGCATTCCGCCGCGATAGTAAAACAGCTTTTCTGCCGGAAACCCTGCCGCGATCATCCGGCGCGCCGCAGTGGGCGACTGGCCGCACCAGTTGCCGTTGCAATACAGCGCAACCTTCTTGGCCTCGTCACAGAGGAACCCGTCGAAATCGATCTCGCAACCCAGTTCGTCCAGCCGGTCTGCGGCTTCGGTATAGGGGATGTTGATGGCGCCGGGGATCGCGCCACTTTCATAGTTGGGCACCACCCGACTATCGACAACAATGGCCTCGGGATCTTGCAGCATTTCAAGGATTTCCAACTCGCCAATCGGTGTCACGCCCGGCGCGGGAACCATCGGCTGAACACAGAAGTTCGGACAGGGCCGCGAGGTTCGCGCCCAGTCACCGCCAATCACGTTCGACGTGTCCTGCACCCGTTGAATCTCAACAGTTCCTTCTTCGGTCTGCACCTCAACCCAAGGAACATCCGGCGTGATGGAAACCTCGTTCGCCCAGGCCGGCATTGCGCTGAAGACCAACGCGGAAACAACTTTCAATAAGCGCATTTTTTCTCCCAAATACTGCGCGTCGCGGCGCTAGTTTATGTCGCCGAATTGACCAATCACATCGGCGATTGGCGCAAAGTACTTTGCTTCGCTCGGGCTTACGTCGCGCAACAGGGTCTCTGCCCGCGCCACGTTCTGGCGAAACACTTTGCGTGCTTGCGGCATCGCCTCTTGCGTCACGGCCTTCATGCGAAATCCCCCTTCCCGCAGCCGCCCCACCGAAGTATCGGTATTGGCACGTACGAATTGGTAGAGATTCCTGCTGACACGCGTCAGGGCGACCTCGGCTTCCCAGTAACCCGCATTATGCGAAAGCACCTTTGCGCCGGCCCGGTAGGACTGCTGAAAACAATCAACCTTGTAGGCAGGCGCCACCTTCGAACAGGTCTCGAACCCCTCCTTCAGGATACTGACAACCTTTAATGTCTGGGATTGAGACAAGCCGACCCCGCCGCTGTCCTGCGCCCGGGCAGCAACACTCCCGAGACACAAGACAACCAGACACACTATACCGATCAAACCTCTCATGGATCAGGCTCAGCGCATCACGTGCACGGCACACTGTGCATGACGCACAACCCGGGCCGCCGTCGAGCCAAGTAGATAGTCGCTCAGCCCCGGCCGGTGAGAGGCCATGACGATGCAGTCCACACCATGCTCTTCCGCATATTCGAGGATCGTCCGCCCGGAATGCCCTGACACAACGGCCACTTCGACGCCGGTGCCTTGCAGGTCTTCCGACAGCCCATCGGACATTTCGGAAACATTGTGCTCGATCTGGCCCTCGGGCAACTGCTGCACGATATAGTCCGGGATCGCCTCAAGAACGGTCAGGGCCGTGATACGCGCCCCTTCATCCGCCAGAAGCTTGGCAATCTTCACCACTTCTGCAGTGCGCGGATCATGGTCCGCGGCAATCGGTACAAGGATGTTCTTATACATGTCGTTTCTCCAGCTTTTCGACGTCAGCGCACAACGTGAACGGCACAGCGCGCGTGGCGAACAACGCGTGCGGCGGTGCTACCCAACAGATAGTCCTGCATCCCGGGCCGATGCGATGCAATCACGATCAGATTGACATCGTGTTCGTCGGCCCAATCAACAATAGTGCGTCCAGAATGGCCTTCAACCACAACGCCCTCGACATCGGCATCCGCATCGCGGGCCAAATCTTCAAGCGATTGCACGATGGCACCACGTGCCTTTTCGTGAAAGCCTTCGGGGACATAGTTGATTGCATAGGCCGGCAATTGGTCCATCACGTGGATCATGGTGATCTTGCCACCATCATCCAACAGCTTGACGGCAACCGCGACCGAGGCTGCGACGTTTCTATCGTCGTCAAAGGACACGGGAACAAGAATATGTTTGTACATTGCGCCACTCCTTCCGAGTGTCCCAAGCCTAGGGCGAACCCACATCAGTCGCCTTGATTCAGGTCAGACCCGTTTTGCAACCTCAGTCAAAGGCCTCGGCAACATCATACATCACCGGCTCGAAGCTGCGGCACAGCTGGTTGATCTTGCGGTTCCGCTCGCGCATCTCGTCGCTGCGCAGCATCGCCTGAAAGTCCTCGCGCCTCTCCCATTGCGAGTAATTGGCAATCCGCGTCTGCGCATCGTTCACGTGCAACCCCGCCGCAATGAAACCGGGTTGCTTGGAGATAAAAGTCTCATAGGCATCGGTCAGGGCGTCCATAAGATCCTGGCAGGTTCCCGGCGTCATTTCGAACGTCGTGATGACTGTTTGATGGCTCGCATTCTTGGAAATCTTGGGCATGGGCTCCTCCTCTAAGTTCAGCTTAGACCAGCCCTGGCAAATCTGGCTAGGAGTTTTTGGCACCGGAAACATGTGGTTAACCGATAATTTACCTTCCTTCCCAAATGCTTGAACGGAGGGTGCCATGATCCGAACGCTGCTATTTCTCCTGTTTGCCGCAACACCCGCCCTGTCCGGGCCGTGGATGCGTGACCAGGGGCGCGGCTTTGCATCCTTCGCAACGGAAAGCCCCATAACACCCGGTTCCGCCAGCTACAGTTCGCTCTACATCGAGTATGGCCTGCGGCCTCGGCTGACCCTCGGTTTCGACGGCGGCAGCGATTTCACCGGATCGGGAAGTGCGCTCCTCTTCGCCCGTACCCCCCTATGGAACGGAAAACACAGCCGCCTGTCTGCCGACCTCGCTCTGGGCGCAGAATGGTATCCGGGGTTCCAAAGCCCCGTGATCCGCCCCGGCCTGTCATGGGGACGCAACTACCTCTTGCGCGACAAATCAGGCTGGATGGCGCTGGATGCCACGTGGTCTTGGCGCCCCAAGGACGACACCCACCGCCCCAAGCTCGAAGCCACCCTCGGCCTTACCGTCACTGCCCGTAGCAAGGTCATGCTGCAATCCACCTGGGAACAGGGCAACGGCACACGCAGCCTGTCGCTCACCCCGACCCACGTCTACCGCTTCGGCAAAAACAGCTTCCTCACAACCGCCGTCGTTCTCCACCAATCGCCGCGCCCATCCGCCTTCAAATTCGGGGTTTGGTACACATTCTGACACTGGCGTTTCCGTGAATTGAATTTGCCCCCTTCCTTTGGCATACTTCGTTCAAAGGTTCTGATCTTCGGGACATCGTGAAAACACGAGGCCGGAGATCGCTAGTCGAGGCAGACAACATGAAACGTATCCTGTGCGCGGCACTGCTGGCCGCATTTGTAGTTCCCGCCATGCCCGAACCGGTCGAGGCCGGCGTCATTTCACGCGCCTGCAACAAGTCCGACCGCAAGGCCGCCTCGCGCCGCATGTGCCGCTGCATGCAGCAGGTCGCCGATCAAAGCTTGTCGCGCAACGATCAAAAACTCGCCGCGACCTTCTTCAAAGACCCCCACAAGGCACAGGAAATCCGCCAGTCCGACCGCCGCAGCCACGAACGGTTCTGGCTGCGCTACAAGGACTTCGGCAGCGTCTTCGCCGCCAGCTGCGGGCATCTGAACTAACCCGCACTTTTCAACCACCTTAAACTAACCATCCTCCCTTTCACCTCCTGTGAAAGGGCAATCTATTTATTTACCGCCATTTTCGAAGCGTGTAGCGTGCCATCCGAACGCCCGTAGTTTCACAAAATCGGAATCCGGAGAAACAGGACATGCTCGCCAAAGGTGTGACATTGCGCGGCCTCGAAGTCTTCGAGGCCCTTGCCCACAGCGGCTCGGTCGCCCAGGCCGCCGAAGCAACCGGCCTGTCGCAACCCGCCGTGAGCCAGCAAATCAAGAACCTAGAGGCCGCCCTTGGCGCAGACCTCGTGGATCATGGCAAACGCCCAATGCGCCTGACCCCAGCCGGGCGCAGCTTCCTGGCCCGCACCACCTCGGTTCTGTCCGAACTGCGTCTGGCCCAGTCCGAGTTGTCAGTGATGGACCTGTCCCATCTCACCACGCTCAACATGGGAATCATCGACGACTTCGACAACGACCTCACGCCGCGCCTCGTGACCGTTCTGGCCGAAAGCCTCACCAACTGCCGCTTCAAGCTGATCACGGCCGCCAGCCATGAAATCACCCAGGCCATGAAATCCCGCGACCTGCACCTTGGGGTTTCGGCCAGTACCGGCGAAGTTCTGAGTGGGGTTACCGAATACCCGTTGGCCCGCGATCCCTTCATCATCGTCGCCCCGCGCGGCCAATTGCCGACAGGCGGTGTCACGCTTGATCATCTCAACAGCCTGCCCTTCGTGCGCTACGAACGCGAACAGCTGATTTCACGCATGGTCGATGCCCACCTGTCGCGCGAACGGCTCGACTTTCCGGATCGTTTCGAAATCGGCAGCCACCTTGCCCTGATGGCCCTCGTGGCGCGCGGCATCGGCTGGACCATCACCACCCCGCTTGGCTACATGCGCGCCACCCGGTTCCACGAACAGGTCGAGGCGCACCCCCTGCCCTTTGCGCCGTTCCACCGCAATATTTCGCTGTTTGCCAGCAGCGACTGGGCCGACCGTGTCCCCCGCGACGTCAGCCAGACCATGCGCCGCCTGATCCAGACCCACATCATCGAACCGGGTTTGAAAAACCTGCCATGGCTGGAAGGCGAACTGCGCCTGATCGACGGCTAAGTCACGTCCCAAAAGTTCGGAAAGGAACTGCCCGGCGGCAACGCCGGGCTGCGCCTGCCTGCCCCCCGGCAGGCGCATTCGCGCCCGCCCAGGCAGTCGCTGCCCTCGCTATTCCATGGAAACATCGGAAAAACGGCGCCCTAGATCGCCGCCTTCAACCCGCGTGCGCAGTCTTCGATCAGGTCCAGCACCCCGTCAAAGTCGCGGGTGTAATAGGGGTCGGGCACCTCGTCCACACCGCGCTCCGGCGCATAGTCGGTAAACAGGCGGATCGGCGTCTCGTTCCCCGCAGGGCGCAGCCGCTCCATATTGGCGATGTTCGAAGCATCCATCCCGATGATCAGGTCAAACCGGCCAAAATCCGCAGAGGTAAACAGGCGCGACCGCAGATCGCTGATGTCATAGCCCCGCCCCTTGGCGGCCACCTGCATCGGCCTATAGGGCGGCTCTCCAGCATGCCAGTCGCTGGTCCCCGCGCTGTCGGTTTCAACGTCGCTCATGCCCCGGAACACCCCTTCGGCAGCGGGCGAGCGACAGATATTGCCAAGACAGACAAACAGAACCTTCACGCCACGCCCCCGTGTGCGGCAACCGCCGCCTTCATACCTTCCAGAACCATGTCCGTGTCATCGGCCCGCATCACCGGCACGCCCTGCCCGGCCAAACCGCTAGCCAGCGCCTCGGCAGCGCGCCCTTCACCGATCACCACGACCTGCTGACCAAGCCAATAGGGCTTGGCCGCAGCCAGTTCCGCCCCAAGCAAAGCCCCCCAGAGCGTGCCCGCATCGCCCGCCCGTGCGACATAGGCCGCAAGCCGTTCCGGCCGCGCCATCGCATCGGCCATCGCCTCGCGCAGCTTGATATCATCCCACATCTCGGACACGTCGATCGCCGCCGCCAGCCGCGCGGTTAGGAAACGTTGGAAGGAAATCACCTCACCGGCGCTGATATGCGCCCAGACCGTGCTTTCGCCAACGATGCACAGGACACCGTCCCAGCGATCATCCCGCGCCGCGAACCCGGCGATACGTGCCTCGGCCCCGTCGCTGGGCTGGCCTTCCCACTCCAACGCGGGAAACAGGAACCCGCCCCCCGCACCGGGCACCAATCCTTCGGGGATTGCCTTGCAGGGCACCGCGCGACGCGGGGCGCCATCGCCGCCCACCATCACAACCGTTCCCATCGCATCTTCCACCGGGGCGCCTTCTGGCATGGCCCACATGCGCACGTTGCGCCCGCGCTTTTCTGCCGCGATCCATTCCGCCATGAAAAACTCCTTTTCCTTGGTGTTGCGGATGCAGACAGCGACGTCAACACCTCTTGCCGCCTGACGCCCCCTCGGACACCATAGCGACAAGCCTAACACTTATGGGAACGTCCAATGAGTCACGACAAGATCGTCATCCTGACCGGCGCCGGAATTTCCGCCGAAAGCGGCCTCGGAACCTTCCGCGACGAAGGCGGCCTCTGGGCACAGCACCGCATCGAAGACGTCGCCACGCCGGAAGGGTTCCATCGCAACCCCGACCTCGTGCACGCCTTCTACAACGCCCGCCGCCAGCAGGCCGCCACCGCCACGCCCAATGCCGCCCACGAAGCATTGGCCCGTCTGGAACGCGACCACCCCGGCGAAGTGCTGATCGTCACACAGAACGTCGACGGGCTGCATGAAAAGGCCGGCTCAAGGAACGTCCTGCACATGCACGGCATCCTCGCCGGCGCCCTCTGCGCCGCCTGCGATCACCGCTGGCCGGCCCCCGGCGAAATGCACAAGACCAACACCTGCCCCGAATGCGGTGCCCCGGCCACGCGCCCCGACATCGTCTGGTTCGGCGAGATGCCCTATCACATGGATGACATCTGGCAGCACCTCGCCACGGCGGACACCTTCGTCGCAATCGGCACCTCGGGCGAAGTCTATCCGGCCGCCGCCTTCGTACAGGAGGCCGCGATCAACGGGGCGCACACCATCGAACTCAACCTCGAACCCTCGTCACGGGTGTCGGACTTTGCCGAAACCTGTTTTGGTCCGGCCACCCAGATCGTGCCGCGCTGGGTGGATCAGGAACTGTCCCGCTAAACACGAAAAGGCCGGACGCGCCCGCCCGGCCTTTCCAGATACACTGTGCAACAGGATCAGTTGGTCTGCTTGTTCATGTTGCCGTGGTCATGTTTCATCATCTTCATGCCGTGCTTCGGCTTGCGCTCGAGATCGACCGGGATTTCAACAACCACTTCACCGGCCTTTTCGAACACGAGGGTCACGCTCACGACGTCGCCATGCTCAAGCGGCTGGTTCAGGCCCATGAACATCACGTGGTCACCGCCACGTTGCAGCATATGCGCGCCATGTGCCGGAATGGCAAAACCCTCTTCGACATGCAGCATCTGCATCACGCCATCGGCGTTTTCCTTGTGGGTGTGCAGTTCAACACGTTTGGCCACGTCCGAACGGGCCTCAATAAGCTGGTCGTCGGCATCACCGTGGTTCATGATTTCCATGAACGCCGCGCCCGACTTCGACATCTTCGCCGAAACACGCGCATAGGGATCTTTGACCATGATGCCTTCGGCAAGGGCAGGTGCGGCAATGGCAAGAGCGGCCACGGTGGCCATGGCAAGGGATTTGAAGGACATAACGTCTCTCCTGTCTTCTAGTAGATTTCAGTAAGTTTTCTGGGGGAGTGCGTTTGGAAAATGGCCCGAAACGGGCTCAGCCAAACATCGGTGGGGCACGCGCCGACGCATCTACCGGTCGAATCACCCGGAAGGTCACGTCCTTGGCTGCTCCAATCCTCCGCCCTCGGCTTTCCACGGGAACTGCCAGCGCAGGGACAGGCGCAACGGCATCCAAAAGGGAAAGGCTGAACTCCGGACAGATATGAGCCGGACCCGTCGGATTGCCCTCGGCATCCATGGGCACCATCACCGGTCCAGTCCCGGTGCAGAGTTCCATGTAGCCGGACGCAGTGGGCATCCCGCGCGCAATCGCCATGCTGTGGCCGGTCATCACCAGCACAGATACCAGCAGAATCGCGATGTAAGCACGCAAACGGATCATGCCGCAGATATAGGCACTCCAGCGCGGGAATGTATAGCGACAAAACGAAACAGCCCCGCCTGATCATACTCAGGCGGGGCCGTCTTCACTGTCCGATTATCAAGAACTTAGGCGTTTGCGGCCTGAGCTTTTGCAATCTCTTTTTTGATTTTCAGCGCGTTTGCCGAAAGTTCTGCATCCTTGGCTTTTGCCAGGAACGCGTCCAGACCACCGCGGTGGTCAACCGAACGCAGAGCCGAAGCCGAGATGCGCAGCTTCACGCCACGGCCCAGAGCTTCAGATTGCAGGGTCACGTCGTTCAGGTTGGGCAGGAAACGACGCTTGGTTTTGTTGTTGGCGTGGCTGACATTGTTGCCAGTCATCGGGCCTTTTCCGGTCAGTTCGCAACGGCGCGACATGGGTACATCCTCGTTTTACGGTCCACGGGGAACGTACCCCGTCAAAGGAAATGGGCGCCGCCAAGCGCAGCGCCCGGAATTTTGTTCGGCGTCATTAGGCCGTATTCGGTGTGCCGTCAAGTGATTCAGGACAATGAATCTTCAAGCACAGGCCCATGTACCTATTGAAGGGCCGCCCGTCCACCACTCTCAAGGGGTTTCCCGTCCCATTTCGCCATGTTTCGCAGCAGCAAAGGCCGAAAGCGCCGCATGTCCGCGCTTTTCCGCATTCTCCGACAGGTGTCGCCAATAGGTGGGTGATTCCCTGCGCCCCGCCCTGTGCATTGCGACGATGTCCTCAGGATCGACCTGTCCGGACAGCAACAGCCCCTGAACCCGGCTGAAACCACCACTCTCGCCCAGAACCCGCGTCGCCGGATGCCCGCCACAGCCAAGCCGGCAAAGTCGCAGCTTCGGAAAGGCCTTCAGGATCATCTGCGCATTGTAGATATCAAGCGGCCGGAACGGATCGGCCAGCACCACGCCCCGCATCCCCCGCCGCGCCCGCGAGGCCACATCGCCCAGCACCGGATCAAAGTCATCCGCGCTGTCTCGGTACCGCCGGTCCTTGGGCACCACCTTGGGCGCAATCGAGAACTGCGGCGAGATCAGGATGCAATGCTGAACGCCCAGCGCCTTGGAAAAGCGCAGCGCCCCGAAACCGCCCATCGAGAACCCGGTCGCCACAACCCGCCGGTACGGATCGGCGATCTCGGCAATCCGCGCCTCGAAGGCCTCTGTCTCGTCGTTGACATACCAGTCATTCACCCGCGCTTGCAGATGCAGGTGCGCATATCCGCGTTTCACAAAGCGCTGTACGGGTGTGCTCTCGGAAAACACGCCGTCCTCGGCCACCCGCTGGCGAAACGTTACAATCAGCTTCTTGGCGTCCGCGTTGAACAGGGTCGCCCGCAGGCGATCCCCGTCAAACAGGATGCGCCCCTCTGCCTTCATGAGGCCAGATGCTCCTCCAGCATCCTGCGTGCCGCACGGCTGGGCGTCGCGTCGCCATTCTCGACCTCGATTGCCAGATCGGCCATGGCTTCACGCGCCGGCGATTGCAGCAACTTGGCCAACAGACCCTGCCGCACTTCTTCTTCGAACCAGAACCGCGCCTGCGCCGCACGGCGGGCATCCCAGTGGCCGTTGTCACGTCGCCACCCGCTCAGCGCCTGCATCTCCTCCCAGGCCTTCTCAAGCCCGTCTTCCTCGATTGCCGACACGGTCATGGCTTTCGGGAAATCCGCCGGATCCTGCGGGCGCTTGCGCAACAGACGCAATGCCCCGGCATAATCGGCACAAGTGCGGATCGCGGTTGGTTTCAGATCGCCATCCGCCTTGTTGACAAGGATCACGTCAGCCATCTCCATGATGCCGCGCTTCACCCCCTGCAACTCGTCACCACCCGCCGGTGCCAGCAACAACAGGAACAGGTCCGACATCTCGGCCACAACGGTTTCCGACTGCCCGACCCCGACGGTCTCGATCAGGATCACATCAAAGCCCGCAGCCTCGCACAATGCCACCGCTTCGCGCGTCCGCCGGGCGACGCCGCCAAGGTGCGACTGGCTGGGCGACGGGCGGATAAAGGCGTTCTTGTTGCGCGAAAGCCGCTCCATCCGGGTCTTGTCGCCAAGGATGGATCCCCCCGACCGTGCCGACGAAGGGTCCACCGCCAGAACCGCCACGCGCAGCCCCTTGTCCGTAAGCAGGGTGCCAAAGCTCTCGATAAAGGTCGATTTGCCCACACCCGGCGTACCCGACAGACCAATCCTCAGCGCCTGCTTGCCGCTGCCGCGCAACTGCTCAAGCAATTCGCTGGCCTGCGCCCGGTGATCCTCGCGCCCACTTTCCACCAAGGTAATCGCCCGCGCCAAGGCCCGGCGATCCTGTTTAAGAATCTTGTCACGCAGCTGTGCGATGTCCATTACGGTTCCCGTGTCCTCCGGCGCGTCACGCGCCCCTTTTCATGCTGATCGTTTACATGCCTTGTTCCAAGTTTGCTTGTCTACCCAATTCCCGCCACCCAAGCGCAGCGCTTCGATGCGCCGCACTGGTTTTGGGCCTCGCCACCCCGGCCCTCGCCGAAGAGACCCAGAACTGGAGCGCCCATGCCTTTGGCATCAAGGTCGGTGAACTTGGCGTCCATATGCAGGAAGACACCGGCACCTACACCGGCAACGCCACGTTCAAGACCACCGGCCTGGCTGGCGTTCTGGCCCGCATCCGCTTTGACATCACGACCAGCGGCACGCGGGAACAGTCGGCCTATACCCCCCGCACCTATTCAGGCGACATCGATACCGGCCGCCGCCTGTCGCGCACCGTTGTAGACTTCTCTCGCCCTCTCCCCCGCAAAACCGAAGGCGATCAGACACCGGCAAGCCCCATCCCCGATAAGGCCCTGAAGGGCGCCATCGACCCGCTGACGATGCTCTGGCTCACTTTGAAGGATCGCCCCGCCGAAACCCTCTGCACGCTGAAACAGCGCCAGTTCGACGGCACGCGCCTTGTCGAAATCACCCTGACAACCCGCGAAACGCGCAGTTCCCGCGTCATCTGTTCCGGCACCTATCACCGCCTCGGCGGCTACAGCGCCGAAGAGCTCAAGGAAATGCCCATCACCCCGCTCTCGGTGATCTACGAACCCCACGGTGCCCTCTGGCGGCCAACCAAGCTCAAACTGCGCAGCCGTCACGGCCCGGCAACCCTTGTGCGGCGGGACTAGACGTCTCCGCGCCGGTGCCGGATAAGGGCTTCATGACGACCCTACCCATCCACGACGCCATCACCCCCCTGATCACGGCCCTCACCGATCGGGGACGTGCCGTTCTGCAAGCGCCCCCCGGCGCAGGCAAAACCACCGTCGTGCCGCTTGCCCTGCGCGATGCGGGTCTGACCTCGGGCAAGATCCTGATGCTCGAACCCCGCCGCCTCGCCGCCCGCGCCGCCGCCGAACGCATGGCGCAAACCCTTGGTGAGAAACCCGGTGAAACCGTCGGCTACCGCGTGCGCGGCGAAAGCAAGATCAGCGCAAGAACCCGGATCGAGGTTGTCACCGAAGGCATCCTCACCCGCATGATCCAGTCAGACGCCGAACTCTCGGGCATCGGCGCGGTGATCTTCGACGAATTCCACGAACGATCCCTCAACGCCGATCTTGGCCTCGCCCTCTGCCTCGAGATCGCCGAGGCGCTGCGCGATGACCTCATCCTGCTGGCCATGTCGGCAACGCTTGATGCCGAACCCGTGGCAAAGCTGATGGGCGACGTGCCGGTCATCACCTCCGAGGGCCGCGCCTATCCGGTCGAAACCCGCTGGCTCGAGACCCCAACCCCGAAAACCATGCGCCTAGAGGAGGCCACGGCCCGCCTGATCACACGGGCGATCGACGAAACCCAGGGCGGCGTGCTTGTCTTCCTGCCCGGCGAAGGTGAAATCCGCCGTACCCAGTCGCTTCTGAACCTGCCCGCCGATTGCCATGTGCGCCCGTTGTTTGGCGCGATGCCGTTCAAGGACCAGCAGGCCGCCATCAAACCTTCGGAAACAGGCCGCAAGGTGGTGCTCGCGACCTCCATCGCCGAAACCTCGCTGACCATTCAGGACATACGCGTTGTCGTCGACGCAGGCCGCGCCCGCCGCGCGCGCTTTGATCCCGGCTCGGGCATGTCCCGCCTTGTCACCGAACGCGTCACCCGCGCCGAGGCCACCCAGCGACAGGGCCGCGCCGGTCGCGTTGCCGAAGGCACCTGCTACCGCCTCTGGACCAAAGGCGAAGAAGGCGCGCTCCTGCCCTTCCCCCCTGCCGAGATCGACGCCGCCGACCTGACGGGTCTCGCCCTCGAACTGGCGCTCTGGGGCGCGCAGCCCAAAGACCTCGCCTTTCTGACCCAGCCAAACCCCGGCACCTATGCCGAGGCCCAGACCGTCCTGCGCATGTTGGGGGCAATGGACACCCAGAACCGCATCACCGAACACGGCCGCGCCCTTGCGGCCATCCCGCTGCATCCCCGTCTGGCGCACATGTTGGCCGTCGCTGGGCCGCAGGCCGCGCCCCTCACCGCCCTCCTTGCCGCCCGCGATCCCCTGGGCCGTGGTGCGCCGGTAGACCTCTCCCTGCGCCTTGAAGCCCTCCACGATCTCAAGGCCTTCACCGACCGCCGCCCCTATCAGGTCAACCGCGCCGCCCTGCACGGTATCCGCGACGAGGCGAAACGCCTTGCAAGGACAGCCAAGACCAAGGACACCGCGCCCCTCAACGCTGCCGAAATGGCCGCCCTCGCCTATCCCGACCGCATTGGCCTGCACCGCAAGGGCGACGCCCCGCGCTTTATCCTCTCGGGCGGCAAAGGCGCCATCCTAGACGAGGGCGACCCGCTGGCAAGCACCCGCCTCATCGTGGTCACCGACACTGACGGCAATCCCCGCGAAGCCCGCATCCGACAGGCCATCCCGATCTCCGAGGCGGAAATCCGTGGCCTCTTTGCCGATCAGATCGCATGGCAGGACAACTGCACATGGTCGAAACGCGAGCGCCGCGTCATCGCCCGCCGGCAGGAAATGTTCGGCGCAATCGCCCTTGATGACAGGATCTGGAAAGACGCTCCCGCCGATGCCATCGCCACCGCGATGCTGGAAGGTGTCCGCGATCTCGGCCTGACCCTCTCGGACGCGGCCCGCCGCTTTGTCGCCCGCGTCGACCTGATCCGCGAGGCCGGCCACGATCTGCCCGACATGTCCCCCGAGGCCCTGCTCGAGAGCATAGAAGACTGGCTCCTGCCGCATCTTTCGGGCGTCAAGACCGCTGATCACTGGAAAAAGTTCGACCTCCTCGATCCCCTGCGCGTGCGGCTTGACTGGAACCAGATGCAATTGCTCGATCGGCTGGCTCCCGCCCATTTCACAACGCCGCTCGATCGCAAGATCCCCATCGACTATTCCGGCGAACACCCCGAAATCTCGCTCCGCCTGCAAGAGATGTTCGGACAGGTCACACACCCGATGGTCGGCAACACGCCCCTGCGTGTCACCCTGCTGTCACCTGCCGGACGCCCGGTGCAAACCACGATGGACATCCCCGGTTTCTGGGCCAGTTCCTACGACGACGTGCGCAAGGATATGCGCGGCCGTTACCCGAAACACCCCTGGCCCGAAGACCCGACTCAGGCCGATCCAACCCTGCGTGCAAAACGGCGAAATCGCTGATCCCCAACAAAATAAGGGGATGGGGTTGAAGTTCCGTAAGGACAATGTATATACATTTTCGATACAACGAAAAACATGACCCGAGCAGACACCTTTTTGATCCGATGACTGACGCCTTGAAAAACGCGCTGACCAATGTGGTCGCCCCGATGCTGCGCCGCCCAAAGCGGATGCAGGTGGCGGCCCTTTGCTATCGCGGCGAAGGGGCCGACAAGAAGGTTCTTCTGGTCACAAGCCGCGACACCGGCCGCTGGATCATCCCCAAAGGCTGGCCGATTGACGGCAAGTCGGCCTCCGAGGCCGCCCTTCAGGAAGCTTGGGAAGAAGCCGGCGTCAAGAAAGGCGAGGCCACCTCCGAGGCCCTCGGCACCTATGACTATGACAAGGAACTCAAGACCGGCCTGCCGGTCCGTGTGGAAACCCTCGTCTACCCGATCAAGGTCCAGCGTCTCACCGACAGCTATCCCGAAGCCCACGAACGCAAGCGTAAATGGGTAAGCCCTGATGAGGCCGCCAACATGGTGAACGAACCGGAGCTGAAACAGCTACTGCGCCAATTGTGACACTTTTATGACAATTTTATGACGCTCGGGTTGATTTGCCCGGGTCACTGCCCTACGGCGGCGCCAACTTGCTGCACAAGGGGACGATTCCGTGAGCACACAACCCAACGACGCCGATCACCTGGAAACGCTTGATCGCGACCTCGACCGCTTTTCCCACCTCGAAACCGCAACGCAATATGTCTCGCGCCCGATGGTCGGCCTTGGCATCGCGCTGGTGTTCATCGTTCTCGCGGGCATCACCGCAGGCGTTTTCTTTGGCAACCACCCGTCCAACCTTGTTGTGATCGCCGCCGCCGGTTTCGGCGCCTACATGGCGATCAACATCGGTGCCAACGACGTTGCCAACAACATGGGCCCCGCCGTCGGGGCCAACGCCCTGACAATGGGCGGTGCCATCGTGATTGCCGCCCTGTTCGAAAGCGCGGGCGCGCTGCTTGCGGGTGGTGACGTTGTCTCGACCATCTCCAAGGGCATCATTGATCCCAGCGGCATCGCCGATGCGCAGATCTTCATCTGGGCCATGATGGCCGCGCTGATCTCTTCGGCGCTCTGGGTCAACCTTGCCACCTATGTCGGTGCTCCGGTCTCGACCACCCACTCGGTGGTTGGGGGCGTCATGGGCGCAGGTATCGCCGCTGCCGGTTTCGCCGCCGTGAACTGGCCCACCATGGGCAAGATCGCCGCCTCCTGGGTCATCTCGCCCGTCCTTGGCGGGGCCATCGCCGCCGCCTTCCTTGCCTTCATCAAGGCCAAGATCATCTACCAGGACGACAAGATCGCCGCCGCCCGCCGCTGGGTTCCGGTTCTCGTTGGCATCATGGCCGCGGCCTTCGCCTCGTATCTCGCACTCAAAGGCCTGAAGCGCGTGGTCAAGATCGACCTGCCGACCGCCCTGACCATCGGTCTCGTCGTCGGTGCCATCACCTATGTCATCACCGCGCCGCTGATCCGCAAGCAATCCGAAGGCCTTGAGAACCGCAACAAGTCGCTCAAGGTACTCTTCGGCCTGCCGCTGGTCTTCTCCGCCGCGCTGCTGTCGTTTGCCCACGGCGCCAACGACGTCGCCAACGCGGTTGGCCCGCTGGCCGCCATCGTGCACGCCTCGGAATTTGGCGAACTCGCCAGCAAGGTTGCCATCCCGATGTGGGTCATGGTGATCGGTGCCTTCGGGATCTCCTTCGGCCTGTTCCTGTTCGGCCCCAAGCTGATCCGCATGGTCGGCAGCCAGATCACCAAGCTGAACCCGATGCGCGCCTACTGCGTCGCCCTGTCGGCCGCCATCACCGTTATCGTGGCCTCCTGGCTGGGTCTGCCGGTCTCGTCGACCCACATCGCTGTCGGCGGTGTCTTCGGGGTCGGTTTCTTCCGTGAATGGCACGCCGAACGCCGCCTGCGCAAATCCGCCGCTGCACGTCCCGAGACCAAGCGGATCGCGCCCGAGGAACGCCGCCGCCGCAAGCTGGTGCGTCGCAGCCACTTCATGACCATCGTCGCCGCCTGGGTGATCACCGTTCCGGCCGCAGCGCTCTTGTCAGGCACCATCTTCCTGATCCTGAACGCGGTCATCAACTAAAACAAAATCGGGCCCGTCCTTACCAAGGCGGGCCCGTTTTCCATCCAAGATCCGGTTGGGTCAATCCCACCACGGACCGTGATGTTTGCCCTCTTCACCAACCCGGGCAAACCCGTGCATCCCGAAAAAGTCGCGCTGCCCCTGGATCAGGTTGGCTGTCCCCCGCGCCTGCCGCAGGCTGTCGTACCACGCCAGAGAGGCACTCATCGCAGGCACCGGCAGGCCAGCCGCCACCGCGGCCCCCACCACCCGGCGCAGGGCCGGAACCGTGCGCCCAAGCCGCGACGCCATATCCGGCGCCAGAACCAGCGCGCCATGCGGCAACGATCCCCGCAACGCCTCTGCCAGATCATCCAGCAGGGCCGATCGGATAATGCACCCCTCCCGCCAGATCTCAGCAATCCGCGCAAGGTCCAGCCCCCAGCCAAACTGTTCAGACGCCGCCTGCATCACCGAAAACCCCTGCGCATGGGCAAGGATACGCGCCGCTTCAAACGCCTCTGCCAGCTCGGTTTCGTCCGGCACAATTGCTTCCGACGCGCCCCCCGACAACACGGCTTCCGCCATCTCGCGGGTCTCTTTCATCGAAGACCATCCGCGCGCACCAACGGCCGCTTCGATGGCACTGGCCGACTCGCCCAGCTTGAGCGCCTCGATCACGGTCCAGCGTCCGGTGCCCTTCTGGCCCGCCTGGTCCTCGATCACATCCACCATCGCCTTGCCACTGGCGGGATCCACCGCCGACAAGACCGCCGCCGACGCCTCGATCAGGTAACTGCGCAACGCGCCCGCATTCCAACGCCCGAACATCGCGCCAATCTCTGCCGCGCCCTGCCCTGCACCATCGCGCAACAGGCCGTAAACTTCGGCGATCATCTGCATGTCGGCATATTCGATGCCATTGTGGACGGTCTTGACGAAATGCCCCGCCCCATCCGGCCCGACATGCGCCACACAGGGCGACCCTTCGTACCGCGCCGCAATCGCCTCGGCCATCGGGCGCAGCTGCTGCCAGCTATGGCCGGTGCCGCCCACCATCATCGAAGGCCCGTGCCGCGCGCCGCGTTCGCCGCCGGACACGCCCATGCCGACGAAATGCAGCCCCCTGGCCTGCAACGCCGCCGACCGCCGCCGTGTGTCGTTGAAATCCGCGTTGCCCGCATCAATGATCGTGTCGCCCGCCTCCAAAAGCGGCGCGACCTGTTCGATCATCGCATCCATCGGTGCGCCCGACGGGATCATGAACAACACGACCCTCGGCGACGCCAGCGCCGCAACAAGCTCTGGCAATGTCTCGCAAGGCACAATCCGTTCCGAAAGGGTACCGGCCTCCTTGACGAAATCGCCAATCCACTCGACCTCGCGATTGCTGACCGCGACCCGAAATCCCTGTTCCGCAAGGTTCAGCGCCAAGGCGCTGCCCATGGTGCCCAAACCGAAAACACCAATATCACCGTTACCCATGCAGGGGCCTCCCATCTCACGCACCTGTTGTCGCTAACAACCTGCGCCGGATCGCCCCGATCTGCAAGTGCGGCTCTGCCTACCTGCGCACGGCCCGCGGCGACAGCTTCGGCGATCCCGCCCCACGAAGCTCGGCATCGCGGATCAGTTCCGCAACCCGCGCATTCAAAGGCGCCTCCAGCCCCTCCTGCTCGGCCAATGCCACGATCATGCCCTGCAACTCTGCGATTTCAGTGGTCCGCCCCTGTTCAAGGTCTTCCCACATCGAACTGCGGGCCTTGGGGTCAATCGTCAGCATCGACCGCGCCACGCGGTTGAACAAGGGCGACGGCAACCGCAGGATTTTCGGCAACCAGCGCATCGGCATCCGCGTGTTCATTGGTGGCACAACCTCAATCCCCGCCGCCTCGACCACCTTCAGCGCCTCGGCCATCTGGTCCGCCACGATCCGCCGCCACGCCATCGACCGCAACTGCTCGCGCAGCGGGATCCCCGCCAGCGCGTTGATCGCATTGTTGAGGTTCACCAAGAGCTTGCCCCATTGCACCTCGGTCATCTTGCTGCGCTCGTGAAACGTCAGATCGTTGACACTCAGATGCCAGGCAAGACGCCCCGGCCCCTTCTCGATATAGATGTCCCCGCTGGTGCCCCGGTGGAACCGGCCACCGCCCATGTTGACCACGTTGAACGGCACCATCCCTGCGCGCACATCCCATCCGGGCAGGCTGCGTTTCAACACACCGGCATTGCCCACCCCGTTCTGAAGGCTGATCACCACCGCATCCTTGCGCCCATGTTCGCGGATCAACTGCCCCATCTCGTCCGTGTCCCGGCTTTTCACGGTCACAAGGATGATATCGGCCTGCGCAAGACAGGCGGGATCGGTCTGCAGGCCAAAGCTGTCCGGCGACAGCTCCTCGTCCATGCCGGTAAAATCGGTAAGCATCAGGCCCTGACGCGACAATTCCTCGTGCATCCGCTCGCGCAGCAGCAGGGTCACGCAATGCGCCCCACGCGCCAGCAATCCCCCCACGAAACAGCCCACGCTGCCCGCGCCTGCAACAACGATCTGCGGATAGGCAGACTTGCCCTTTTCCTTGCCAGCCATGTTCTCTCCTGCTTGGCCGCGGCTTTTGCCGCCCAAAGGAAACCATCACACTCGCACAGGATCAAAAACGCGATCCCCAAAAGGTCGCCCCACCCCCTAAATGGCCTTTGGGGCAAATTTGCGACCAGCATGTGCCAACTACACATAAACCCGCCCGATCACGCAAAAGAAAACGCCCCACCGAACCGGCAGGGCGTTTCCAATTAACCTTTCAGGGCAATCACTTGCCCAGGCACCACCGCATAACGGCCTTCTGTGCGTGCAGGCGGTTCTCAGCCTCGTCAAAGATCACCGAATGCGGGCCGTCCATCACGGCGCTGGTGGCCTCTTCGTCACGGTGCGCCGGCAGGCAGTGCATGAACAGCGCGTCCGGCTTGGCGTGGCTCATCAACTCTTCGTTCACCTGGAAGGGGCGCAGCTGATTGTGGCGACGTTCCCGCGCCGACTGCGCGTCATGCATCGAGACCCAGGTATCGGTCACGACAAGGTCAGCACCGGTAACCGCTTCAACCGGATCGCGCACGATCTCGATCTTCGAACCTTTCGAGCGCGCCAGATCCACGAACTCCTGTTCCGGGTCCAGAACCTCGGGGCCGGTAAAGGTCAGGTCAAAGCCGAACTGGCCCGCCGCGTGAATGAACGAGGCACAGACGTTGTTACCGTCACCCGACCAGACCACCTTCTTGCCCTTGATCGGGCCGCGATGCTCTTCATAGGTCAGGATATCGGCCATGATCTGGCAGGGGTGGGTGCGGTCGGTCAGACCGTTGATCACCGGCACATCCGCATACTCTGCCAGTTCAAGCAGAACCTGCTCTTCAAAGGTCCGGATCATGATCAGGTCGACATAGCGGCTCAGAACACGTGCAGTGTCGGCGATGGTCTCACCGTGGCCCAGCTGCATTTCCTTACCCGACAGAACCATCGTCTGCCCGCCCATCTGGCGCACGCCCACGTCAAACGACACGCGGGTCCGGGTCGAGGGTTTTTCGAAGATTAGCGCAACCATGTGATCCTTGAGCGGCTGATCGTCGTCCAGCGCCCCGCGCGGACGGCCGTTGCGCGCATTCTTGATGGTCTTGGCGCTCTCGATCATGCCCCGCAGATCGGCTTCATCGGTCGTATGAATATCCAGGAAATGGTTCATCGTCTCAGTCCTTCTTCGCGGCAACCTGCGCCGCTGCCTTCTCAAGCCGCACAACGGCCTCGGCAATCTCGTCTTCGGAAATGTTCAGCGGCGGCAGCAGGCGCACCACGTTATCGGCGGCGGGAACGGTGGCAACCTCGTTGTCATAGCCTGCAAGCACCACGTCCATGTTCGGCGCATAGCACTTGAGGCCCATCATCAGGCCACTGCCACGCACCTCTTCGAACAGGTCGGGAAAAGAGGCCACCAGACCCTCCAGCTTCTGCCGGAGCAAACCGCTCTTGCGGTTCACATCCGCAAGAAACTCGGGCGCGGCAACCACGTCCATCACCGCATTGCCCACGGCACAGGCCAGCGGGTTGCCTCCATAGGTCGATCCGTGGGTGCCCGCCGTCATGCCGCTGGCCGCTTCTTCAGAGGCCAGAACGGCCCCGAGCGGGAAACCACCGCCAATCCCCTTGGCCACCATCATGATATCCGGCGAGATACCTGCCCATTCATGCGCAAACAGCTTGCCGGTCCGGCCAACACCGCACTGCACCTCATCCAGGATCAGCAGCACGTCGTTTTCCTTGCAGATATGTGAAAGTTCCTGAAGGTCTTCATCCGCCATCGGACGGATGCCGCCTTCGCCCTGAACCGGCTCGACAATCACGGCGGCGGTGTTGCCGTCGATCGCTTCGTTCACCGCGGCCACATCACCCCAGGTCAGCTGCTTGAAGCCCGGCAGCAGCGGGCCAAAGCCCTTGGTCATCTTCTCCGACCCCGCCGCGGCGATACCCGCCGACGACCGGCCGTGGAACGACCCGTCAAAGGCGATGATCTCGACCTTCTCGGGCTGGCCCTTTTCATACCAGTATTTGCGCGCCATCTTCACCGCCAGTTCACAGGCTTCCGTGCCCGAGTTGGTGAAGAAAACGGTATCGGCAAAGCTCTCGGCCACCAGCTTGTCAGCCAGCGCCTGCTGCTGCGGGATCTCGTAGAGGTTCGACACGTGCCAGATGGCATTCGCCTGCTCGGTCAGCGCGTTCACCAGCACCGGGTTGGCATGGCCCAGAACATTCACCGCAATCCCCGCCCCGAGGTCCAGAAAACGTCGGCCGTCCGCCTCGATCATCCAGCTTCCTTCGCCTTTGACAAAGCTCAGAGGCGCACGGTTATAGGTCGGCAAAACAGAAGGGATCATGGTCCTGTCCTTAGATAAGAAGCCCTGTGGTTGCCCCACGCGGGCGGTCAAGTCAACAATGTCGGATTGTGCTGCGCGCTCAAGGCGCATTTTCTGGGAAGTTCCTGCGTTTTTCACACAGCAACGGCAACGCGGCCGGTCTTATCGGCGGCGTTCGGTTCGCAGGCGTCGGAGGCCCTGATATGCGATCTTGTTACCCATGACGCCCCTTTAGCGGGCCGATCCCCTCTTGAGAACCCCCAATCTGCACCTGCGGCATTTCCGCTTGATCCCTGTTGCAATCCCATCCAATGCTCGCCCCATGAGCGAGACCTCGCAAAACCCGGCGCTGGCCGCCCTCCTGACCATCGCGGCCTCGGGCTTTGCGGCGGGCACGACCCTGTTGGCCAAGGCGCTTGGCACCGGGGCGCTCGGCCCCCCGCTTCACGCGCTGCAAATCAGCCACGGGCGGTTTCTCTTTGCGTTCCTTGGCTTTGCCATCGCCGCCCTGATCCTGCGGCCAAGGTTCACCAAACCACATCTCGGCCTGCACATCGGACGTTCCAGCCTCGGCTGGGGTGGTGTCACCTTGATGTTTGCCGCCGCATCCTTTATCCCGCTGGCCGACGCCACAGCCATCAGCTTTCTCAATCCTGTGTTCGGGATGCTGTTCGCGATTCCCTTCCTCGGCGAACGCATCGGACCATGGCGCTGGGGCTCGGCGGCCATCGCGCTTCTCGGCGCGTTGATCCTCATGCGGCCCGGCGCTGGCGCTCTGCAATTCGGGGCACTCATCGCCCTGACAGCCGCCCTCTGCATGGGCGCGGAACTCATTTTCATCAAGCTGCTCTCGGGCCGCGAGAAACCCTTTCAGGTTCTGATCAGCAACAACGCCATCGGCCTTGTCATCGCAACCGTGGCCGTCCTCTTCGTCTGGCAATCGCCCGCCCCGCTTCAATGGCTGGCACTGGCGGGAATCGGTGCGTTGATGGCGATGGCCCAGACCTGTTTCATCAACGCCGTGCGCCTGGCTGACGCGAGCTTTGTCTCGCCATTCTTCTACTGTGCGCTGGCCTTCGCCACCCTCTATGATGCGGTGGTCTTCAGCGTCTGGCCCGACTGGACAAGCTGGTGCGGCGCGGCCCTGATTCTCGCCAGCGCCGCAATCCTTGCATGGCGCGAAACCCGCAACCGCCGCGCCTGAAACCCTAGCTTTTCAGACGATAACCGGTCCGCAGCATGGTCCAGGCCGACAGCGCAATGGCAAAGGTCCACCCGGCCACAACCACAAGCCCCAGAACCGGCGAACTGTCCGACACACCCAGCACGCCATACCGCGCCCCGTCGATGACATAGAAGATCGGGTTGAAATGGGTCACTGTCTGCAAGACCGGCGGCAGCGCCGTCACCGAATAGAAGGTGCCGGACAGAAAGGCCAAGGGCGTCACGATGAAATTGGTGATCGCCGCCATCTGGTCGAATTTGTTGGCAAAAATCCCTGCGACGATGCCGATCGACCCCAACAAGGCGCCGCCCATCACGACAAACAGCAGGGCCCACAGCGGATGCGCCACGCCCATCCCAAGGAACAGGGCAAGGCCCGTCATGATCGCGACTGCCACCAGCACGCCACGCACGACACCCCCTGCAAGATAGCCGATCACCATCTCCAAAGGCGCAATCGGCGGCATGAGGGTGTCGACGATATTGCCCTGCACCTTCGAGATCACGATCGACGAAGAGGTATTGGCAAAACTGTTCTGAATCACCGTCATCATCAGGATACCGGGCGCGAGGAACTCGATAAACGGCACCCCCATCACATCGCCCCGACGCGGGCCAATCGCGATATTGAAGATCATCAGAAACAGGCCCGCCGTCACAAGCGGTGCCAAAAGGGTCTGCGTCCAGACCGCCGTAAACCGCAGAATTTCCCGCTTTGCCAGTGTCCAGAGCCCCAGCCAATTCACCCGGCCAAACCTGCGCACACCCATTTCAAGCTGATTCATGGCGTCCTGCCCCTGCTTCTTCTGATTCTCTGCCTTGTAACTCGGACCGGGGTGGCTAAAATAGGCCCCTGACCAAGAAATGCGGGGCGGTTCAAAAAAGAGCCGCCTTTTAGCTGAGGAATTCACGGATGTCCTGGACCGACGAGCGCGTAGAGCTTTTGAAAAAAATGTGGGGCGAGGGCCAATCGGCCAGCCAGATCGCCAAAGAGCTGGGCGGCGTCACCCGTAACGCGGTGATCGGCAAGGTGCACCGCCTTGGCCTGTCCAACCGTGCGACCTCGACCAAGACCGAAACCAAACCAAAGGCCGAGGCCAAACCGAAACCGGCTCCCAAGCCCAAGGCCGCCGAAGCGCCCAAGCCCAAGGCCGAGCCCAAGCCGGAACCCAAGACCGAGCCCGCCGTCGCTGCACGTCCGGCCACCAGCCCGGCCCGCAAGGCAATCATCCCCGCCGGCCAGCCGCTGCCGCCGCAACCTTCGGCAAACGAAATCAGCCCCGAGGCGCTTGCCAAGGTGAACGAGGTCGAGAAATCGGCCAAGAAACTCACCCTGATGGAACTGACCGAGCGCACCTGCAAATGGCCTGTGGGCGATCCGGCCACCGAAGACTTCTGGTTCTGCGGTCTGCCCGTGCAACAGGGCAAACCCTATTGCGAAGCCCACGTCGGCGTCGCCTTCCAGCCGATGTCCTCGCGCCGCGACCGCAAACGCTGATCGGTCCTCGCAGGTTTACAAAGAACCCCGCTGCCTCAGGGCACGCGGGGTTTTCTTTTGCCTCACGCCTCGAACCGTCCGCGCACCTCGGCCGCGCGCGCGAAAAACGCCTCGCGCACCTCTGCGGCAAAGGGGTTGGCCGCTTCGATGGCATGCAACACCGTGGGCGGGTCATCCTTCACCATCCCGACCGCCTCGCGCAGAAGGTCGAAACTCGCCGTGGTCATCCGCTCCGGCAGCGGCCCCATCTCGACCAGCACCTTGGCAATCAGATGCGTCAGCCCCTGCACCATCGCCGCCTCGCGGTCATGTGCCTCGGCGCTCTCGACAATCACCTCCAGCCCCAGCCACCGCAGGAAGCCCGCAACCTGATGATGCCTGCGCCCCCGAACAGGGCACACCACGATCTTGCGGCCCGCCACGCCCTCTTTTGCACTCTGCGGCCCGAACAGCGGATGGGTGCCGACAATATCCACCCCCGCCGGCAACAGTTCCTGCATCAGGGCCACCGGCTCCATCTTCACCGATCCCACATCGATCACCAGCGTCCCCGGCCGCAGCATCGGACCCAGCAGCCCGAACAGGTGCCGCATCCGCGCCACCGGCACCGCCACCACGATCACCGCGCACTGCGCCACATCGGCAAGGCTGCCCATCGCCAGCGCCCGCCCGTCCGGCAGCACCGCCTGCACATGCACCGGATCATGCACCACCACGTCGAAATGATCGGCCAGAACAGATGCCGTCAGCCGCCCGAAAGCCCCGAACCCCACAAGGCCAAGGCGTGTCTTTTCCTGAAACCCCATGACAAGGCTCCTTCTCACTTGGGCCGCGCGCCAGTGTGAAGATTGTGCCTCTCGTTCAACTCACCGCGCCGCGGCGGTTGAACATGATTAGACCCCCGCCACTTATGTGGTCAGGGCGTAATAGACGGTGAAGATGAGGCCAGTCCGTGTCATGCCGCCTCCCTCGCACGTCTCATTGTCTCAAGTCAATGGGTTGCCCCCTCGCGCAGATCGATCCGGCGCACGTAAAGCGCCGCCAGCAATCCGCCCCCGGCCGAGGCCAGCATGATCCAGAGCAGCAATTCCACACCGTTCTCGGGCGACAACACCGCCCCCGTCAGCATGGTCAACAGCGCGCCCCCGGCCACCATCAGCGCCCCCGACAGGCCCGATGCACTCCCCGCCAGTTGCGGCCGCACCGACATCGCCCCGGCACTCGCCGCCGGCAGGGTCAGACCATTGCCAAGCCCCACGAAGACCACGCAGCCGAAATAACTGATCGGCGTGACCACATCCGCCATCACCAGAACGATGCCAACCAGCAACCCGCCACAGGCCACGACGCGCCCCGCCAGCATCATCACCGTCAGGCTACGGGTCTTGGCAAGACGCCCCGACAGGAAATTGCCAAAGGCAAACCCACCGGTGATCGAACCAATCCCGATCCCCACCTGCGCGGGCGACAGGCCAAACACCTCCCCCGCCACCAGCGCAGCGCCGGTGATGAAGGCATAGAACGCCCCGACCGAGAAGGCGAGGCACAGGGAATAGCCCCAGAACCGCCGCGACCGGATCAGCTCTGGATAGCTGCGAAACTGCGCCGCAAAGGTCTCTGACGGCGTGCTATTCGTCTCACCCATATCGACCCAGGCCAGCACCATCATCCCTACCCCAAGAAGGGTGAACACCGCAAAACTGGCCCGCCAGCCGAACCACTGGTCAAGAAAGCCGCCGAAACTTGGCCCCAGCATCGGCGCAATCGCCATCACCATGCCGATCTGCCCAAGCATCGCCGCCGCCTCCTGCGCCGGCACCATGTCCCGCACGGCGGCCCGCGACAGCGCGGCAGCAGAAATCACCGAGGCCTGCAACAGCCGAAACCCGAGAAACACCCAGATATCCTGCGCCAGCCAACAGCCAACCGAGGCCAGCGTGAACAACACCAGCCCCCCAAGCAGGATCGGACGCCGCCCATAGCGGTCAGACAGCGGCCCTATGACAAGCTGCAACACCGCCGTCACGCCCAGATACCCGGCCACCGACAGGTTCATCAGCGCATAATCGACACCGAAATCCGCTGCCATGTTCGCCAGCGACGGCAGGAACATGTTGAGGGTCAGGATGGACACCGCCGTCAGGATGATCAGCGTCGAAAGACGCGGCGGGGTCCGGGCCGCAGCAATCATGCGGCCCTGCCAAAGTCAGTCATCAATTCCCGCCCAGCAAATTCTTGAGCTTGTCGACCGCCTTGTCCTCAAGCTTCTGCTTGAGCGCATCCTCGACCGATTGCTCTTCGCCCGACTGCACCCCAAGCTTTTCTTCCAGCTTCTGTTTTACCTCGGACTTGGCCTTGTCCGTCACCTTATCGATCTCGAGGTCGACATCCCGTCCCAGCGCCTTGTCGAGACGCGGAATGAACTGCGGGTTGTCCCAGCTGCCCTTGATCTCCACCGGCACCGCCAGCCCGTCGTCGGTCTCGCTGCGCAGCTGGGGTGTGAACAAATAGTCGATATTGCGCGGCCCGATGCCCACGGTGCCTGCGCCCTTTGCAATCACGCTGGGCAGCGACAACAACAGGTCGTCATTGCTCAGGATGCCTTTCTTGATCACGAAAGACCCGCTCAGGGCGTCAAACACCGTGGTGCCACCCCCCGGTTGACCGCGCAGCAGGCGGTCCAGATCAATCCCGGAAATCTTGCCCTGCCCAACATCCACAGATCCGCTGCCATCAAGCGAGTTCATCAGCGCATGCATCGACTTACCCGACGCCAGAACCGAAATATCGGCCTTGCCCTTGCCCGACAGCCGCGTCACCCCCGCCGTTTCCGAAAGCAGCTTTTGCAATTCAAGACCGGCAATCGAGACATCCGCCCGCGCCGAAAAACCCTTGCGGTTGTTGGCAACCACCTTGCCCGACGCCACACCGTCATAGATATGCGCCTCGCGCAGGGTCACCACCGCCCGCGAATTCTTGATCGCCACAATAGCCCGCGTCTTGCCAAGCTTGGCACTGCCCAGATCAATACTCTCTGCCGAAAGCCCGATCTCGCCGTCGATCAGCCCCAGCGCGCTGGCGTCAATCGGGTCTTTCGACCATCCCGCCGTGCTTGGGGCGCTCTCGCCCCCGCTGCCCATCAGCGGCACAAGGTTAAGGCCTCCCGCCGAAAACTGCGCATTCACCACGGGGCGCGGCCCATTGGTAAAGACGTCCGCCTGCGCCGTCAGGCTGTTGCCAAAGGCCGTGATGCTGCCGTTGCGCAGCGAAAACTGCCCCTCTTTGGTCAGGGTTATCTCCCCCTTGATCCCCGCCGGCCCCGCCACGCCCGACGGCGCAAGGCCCAGCGCCTTCATGAGCGCGTCTGGGTCGGGCACGTTGGCATCCAGCATCCCCGCCACCTGCGGATCAAGAGCTGCACGCCCATCGAAATCAACACTTGCCCCGGCGGCGCGCACCTTGGCCTGAACATTTGTGACAGCGCCGCCAAGCAATCCCTCAAGGTCACTCACCACCGCATTCAGGCTCACTTCGTCGCCAGCGGGGCGCAGGGTCAGGTCCACTTCGGCAGGCTTGCCCTTGCCAAGCCAGCGCAGCGCCGCGTCCACGTCGGAAATCTCGAAACTCTCGCCGCCGTGATCCACATACCGCAGCTTTGCATCACGGATGTTCAGGCTCTCCAGAACAAGCCCACCAAGGCCGCTCTCTCCACTGGCCGACGTCTCGGTTGCGGCACCACTTTCCGGAAACAGCTCCCAGTTGGCCCGCCCGTCCTTGGCCACTTCCAAAAGGACCTCGGGGCGCACCGCTTCGATCTTGGTAATCCGGATATCGCCGCCAATCAGGCTCATCGCATCCACGCCAATCGCGGCGCTTTCGGCCCTGAACATCGGCCCGGCATCCGACCAGTCCGCGTTGCCAAGGGTCACTGCCCCCGTGCTCACACCCAGCACAGGATACCAGCTCAAACCGACCTTGCCGTCAAAGCTCAGCTCGCGCCCGGTCTGCGCCTTGACCTGATCTGCCGCGATCTTGGCAATCTTTTCACCCGGCAGCAGCACCACAAGCGCAACCAGCCCCAGAACGACCACAACAACAACCATCAGCAGAATTCGGATCAAACGCATGACACACCTCAAGAAAACTCAGATCAAAGCCTACGCCGCCACCTGATTTGCCGCAACACTCGGAACGTGTCATCTTGGGGCCATGTCTTCAAAACGTCTTGATCGCCTCCGCCCACCCCTCGGGTTCTTTCCCCAAAACCCACCGCCGTGATACCGTCGCAATACCGACGCAATACATACGCGGCTTTTCGACACCGAAAAATGCGGCCAAACCCAAATAATGCTTGGACGAATCACGCAACGGCCCTAAAGGGCGGCTCTCAAACTTCCGGCTCCAATCTCGCGGGGACACCTGATTGAAACAAGCTCACGGCGCACCGTATCTCGACTATGGTATTGATAAATGGGGCAAAGGCCTCATCACCGTCACGCCGGAGGGCGACATAGGTCTCCTCAACCCGCTGCAACCCGAGAACCCGCCGGTTCCCCTGCCAGCGATCCTGTCCGACCTCGACGAACGCGGCGTGCACGTCCCGATGATCCTGCGCGTCAGCTCGTTCCTCGAAAACGAGATCCGCAACATCAACCTAAGCTTCCGCGATGCGATCAAGCGCACCGGCTACAAGGGTTGTTACCGCGGCGTTTTCCCGATCAAGGTGAACCAGCAGGCGCAGGTCATCGACCGGATTGTCGAGTTCGGACAAGAGTTTAGCTATGGTCTCGAGGCCGGATCGAAACCGGAACTTGTCATTGCGCTGGCGCACCGTCTGGCCAAGGACGCGCTGATCGTCTGCAACGGCATCAAGGATGCCGAGTTCATCCGCCTCGCCATCCTGTCCCGCCGCATCGGCTTCAACACCGTGATCGTGCTGGAAAGCCCGAAAGAGGCCGACACCGTCATCGAGGTGTTCAAGGAACTCGGCGTCGAGCCGATGCTGGGCGTCCGCGTCAAGCTGACCAACCAGATCAGCGGCAAATGGGAAGAAAGCTCGGGCGACCGCTCGGCCTTTGGCATGAACACCGACCAACTGGTCTCGGTGGTGGACAAGCTGCGCGATGCGGGCTTGCTGCATTGCCTCAAGCTGCAACACTCGCACCTCGGCAGCCAGGTGCCCGACGTGAACGACATCCGCCGCGCCGTCGGCGAAGCCTGCCGCTACTACACAGAACTCACCAACGAAGGCGTCCCCCTGACCCACCTCGATCTCGGTGGCGGCATGGGCGTCGACTATACGGGCGAAAAGAAAGCGGCGGAAAACTCGATCAACTATTCGGTCGCGGAATACTGCGCCAACGTTGTGGAAACCGTTCTCTACGCGATGGACGAAGCCGGCGTTGACCACCCGACCCTTGTTACCGAAAGCGGCCGTGCCGTGTCGGCGACCTCGTCGATCCTGATCTTCAACGTTCTGGAAACCACCCTCTACGACGCCCCCGCCGCGCCGCAGATCGAAGAAGACGACCATCACCTGCTGATCGATCTGGCCGCCGTAAACGGCTACCTTTCTGCCGAACGGCTCCAGGAATGCTGGAACGACGCCAGCTTCTATCGCAACGAACTGCGCGCCCTGTTCCGCCGCGGCTATATCGACCTGCGCCAGATGGCCCGCGCCGAACGTGTCTACCTGCACCTGATGGCGCGCATCAAAACCCTTGTGGCCGACATCGAAGACGCCTCGGACATCGACGAGCAGCTCGAGAAAGTGGCCGACATCTACCACTGCAACTTCTCGCTCTTCCAGTCGCTGCCGGATTCATGGGCCATCGACCAGTTGCACCCGATCGTGCCGCTGCAAATGCTGAACGAACCCACCGACCGGCGCGCGGTGCTCTCTGACATCACCTGTGACAGCGACGGCAAGGTGGACCGCTTCATCCTTGCCGATGGCGTCTCGCCCTCGCTGCCAGTGCATTCCCTGCCCGAGGACAAACCCTATTACCTCGGCGTCTTCTTCATCGGTGCCTATCAGGAAACCCTTGGCGATCTGCACAACCTGTTCGGCGACACCAACGCCGTCACCATCGACCTGCGGGCCGACGGCGGCTTTGACCTGCTGCACGAACAGGAAGGCGACACCATCTCGCAGGTGCTGTCCTACGTGGAATACGATCCCAACGACTGCGTCGCCGCCTTCCGCAAACTGGTCGACGGCGCGATTTCGGCCGGTATGCTGAAATCCTCGGAACGCAAACAGATCATGGCCGCTTACCGCGACAGCATTAACGGCTATACTTACTACGAATAACCCTCAGCCTCAGGAGATTAGCGCATGGGTAAGACTCTGGTTGTCGGCGCAGGTGGCGTGTCCCACGCAGCCGTGCACAAGATGGCGATGAACTCGGATATCTTTACCGAGATCACCTTGGCGAGCCGCACGAAATCGAAATGTGACGCCATCGCCGCAAGCGTCAAGGAACGCACCGGCGTCGAGATCAAGACCGCCGCGCTGGACGCCTACAAGGTGGCCGACACCGTCGCGCTGATCAAGGAAACCGGGGCCGAGATCCTCGTCAACCTGGCCCTGCCCTACCAGGATCTGGTGCTGATGGATGCCTGCCTCGAAGCGGGCTGCCACTATCTCGACACCGCGAACTATGAACCCGAAGACGTGGCCAAGTTCGAATACCACTGGCAATGGGCCTATCAGGACAAGTTCAAAGAGGCCGGCCTGACCGCCATCCTCGGTTCCGGCTTCGATCCGGGCGTGACCAGCGTTTTCGCAACCTGGCTGAAAAAGCACAAGCTCGACACCATCCGCCAGATCGACGTTCTGGACGCCAATGGCGGGTCGAACGATCAGGAGTTCGCCACCAACTTCAACCCCGAGATCAACCTGCGCGAAGTGCTGGCCGAGGTGCGCCACTGGGAAGGCGGCGAGTGGAAAACCAGCCCCGCCATGACCACCAAGGTCGAGTTCGACTTTCCCGCCATCGGGCCCAAGAACATGTACCTGATGTACCACGAGGAACTCGAGTCGCTCTCGACCCACTTCCCCGAGATCGAACGGGCGCGCTTCTGGATGACCTTCGGTGACGCCTACATCATGCACGCCAAGGTGCTCGAAAACGTCGGCATGACCCGCATTGACCCGGTGATGCACGACGGTCAGGAAATCATCCCGATCCAGTTCCTGAAAACCCTGCTGCCCGATCCCGGCGACCTTGGTGCGGAAACCAAGGGCAAAGCCTGCATCGGCGACATCGCCACCGGTCAGGCCAAGGACGGCTCGGGTGAAAAGACCTATTACATCTACAACATCTGCGACCACGAGGAATGCTATGCCGAGGTCGGCTCGCAGGCCGTGTCTTACACCACCGGCGTGCCTGCCATGATCGGCGCCGCACAGGTGCTCAAGGGCAACTGGGTAGAACCCGGTGTCTGGAACATGGAACAGCTTGATCCCGACAACTTCATGGACATGCTGAACGACCACGGCCTGCCCTGGCAGGTCCACGAACTCGACGGTCCGGTCGACTTCTAAGCGCCCAAGCCGCTTGCAAGCGGCTTGACGCGATTTCGAAATCGCGTGGAAAGGCTTTTGCAAAAGCCTTTCCGCCAACCCCCAGAGGCCTTTCCCATGTCCGACATGATGACCACGCAGGCCGGTGATGCCGGTGCCTTCCGCGACTTCGATCTCTCCCGCGTGCCCACGCCCTGTTTCGTGGTCGACGAAAAGGCCATCGAGCGCAACCTGACCATCCTCAGGGATGTCGCCGACCAATCCGGCGCCCATGTGCTTTCGGCGCTCAAGGCCTTCTCCATGTTCTCACTGGCCCCGCTGGTACGCCAGTACCTCGGCGGCACCTGTGCCTCGGGCATCTTCGAGGCCCGTCTCGGCCGCGAGGAATACGGCGGCGAGGTTGCAACCTTTTGTGCCGGTTACAAGGATCAGGACATCGACGAAATCCTCTCCCTGTCCGACCACATCATATTCAACAGCCCCACCCAGAAAGACCGCTTCCTGGATAAGGCCCAGGCCGCAGGCGTGCAGGTCGGGCTGCGCATCAACCCCGAGCATTCCGAGGGCGAGTTTCCCAAGTACGACCCCTGCGCCCCCTGCTCGCGTCTTGGCACCCCGATCAGCCAGTTGAGTGCCGAGGTTATGCAGGGCGTCGATGGTCTTCACATGCACACCCTGTGCGAACAGGGTGTAGAGCCGCTGATGCGCACGTGGTCGGCCGTGGAGTTCAAGCTCCAGCCCTATATCGACGATCTCAAGTGGATCAACTTCGGCGGCGGCCATCACATCACCCGCGCCGACTATGACACCGAGGTGCTGATCGCGCTGATCAAGGACATCCGGTCTAAATACGGCCTCGACGTCTACCTCGAACCGGGCGAGGCCGTGGCGCTTGATGCGGGCATTCTTGTCGGCGAGATCCTCGACCTGCCGCAGAATGGCATGAACCTCGCCATCACCGACATCTCGGCCACCTGCCACATGCCCGACGTGATCGAGGCCCCCTATCGCCCCGCCCTTCTGGACGAAGCCGACACCGGTCACACCTACCGCCTTGGCGGCCCCTCCTGCCTCGCCGGTGACGTGATCGGCGACTACACGTGGGAACAGCCCCTGAAGATCGGCCAACGCTTCGCCTTTCTCGATCAGGCGCATTACTCGATGGTCAAGACCAACACCTTCAACGGCGTGCCCCTGCCCACCATCGCGCTCTGGAACAGCGAGACCGACGCGCTGACCCTCATCAGGCAATTCGGCTACGAAGACTTCAAAGAGAGACTCTCATGAGCATTTTCCTCGACAGCGAACTTTCCGAAGCAGAACGCAGCGAAGACGCCCGCTTCCGCGTGATCCCGGTGCCGCTCGAACGCACCGTCTCCTATGGCTCGGGCACCAAGGACGGCCCCGCCGCGATCATCGAGGCCTCGAACGAGCTTGAACGCATCTGCAACGGCAAGGAACCCTGCGCCAGCGGCATCTTCACCGAAGCGCCGCTTGATTGCGATGGCCCGATGCCCGAGGTCATGGAACGCCTTGCCCAGCGCACCGGGGCCGCGGTTAAAGAGGGCAAACTGCCCGTCACGCTGGGTGGGGAACATTCGCTGTCCTACGGGGCCGTGATGGGGGTGGCCCGCGCCCTTGGCAAACCTGTGGGCCTTGTCCAGATCGACGCCCACGCCGACCTGCGCGTGGCCTATCAGGGCAACAAACACAGCCACGCCAGCGTCATGCACCTCCTTGCCGAGGAAGGCATCCGGCTGGCGCAATTCGGGGTACGTGCCCTGTGCCAGCAGGAAGTCGACAGCCGTACCGCCAACGATGTCTTCTTCAAGGATGCAGAGGAACTGGTCACCGGCAACATCCACGCGGTCGACCTGCCCGAGGATTTCCCGGAACTGGTCTACGTTAGCTTTGATGTCGACGGCCTTGACCCCAGCCAGATGCCCGCCACCGGCACACCGGTTCCCGGTGGTCTCGGCTACTATCAGGCGCTGCAACTGGTGGAACACGCTCTCAAGGGCCGCACCTGTGTCGGCCTTGACGTGGTCGAACTGGCCCCGGACGGCAACGCCGCATGGGACTTCACCGCAGCCCAGATCGTCTATCGCCTGATGGCGGCCTGTACCTGATCGCCTCCAGCGCCCGGAAACTTGTTAACAAGTTAGCCGTGTGTTAACTGAAAGACCTCTCCTCAGAGGTCTTTTCATGTTTTCAGACCTGCGCGCACTCGTCCCCAAGCTCCCCGGCCTGCTATTCCTGCTGCTTCTGGGCCTCGCCGGCGCACTTTCGGCCCGTACTCTCGGCCTGCCCATTCCCTTTCTGCTGGGCAGCCTGGTGTTCGTTGCAACCTATGCCATAGTGACCTTTGCCCGCACCGGCAGCCGACCGTGGTACCCCAAGCCCCTGCGCACCACGTTCATTGCCGTCATCGGCGTGCTGATCGGTTCGACCTTCAAGGCCGACATGGCGGGCGAACTGCCCCGCATCTGGATCACGATCCTCGCGATGGTGCCCTTTGTCTTTGCCGCCCATGCAATCGGCTATGGCATCTTTCGCCATATCGGCCGCTATGACCCCGTCACGGCCACCTATGCCGCAATGCCCGGCGGGTTGATCGAAGCGGTTTCCCTCGGCGAGAAGGCTGGCGGCGATGTCGAAACCCTCAGCATTCAGCACTTCCTGCGCATCGTGATCGTCGTTGTGACCATCCCGACCCTGTTCTACCTCTGGACCGGCGAAGCGGTCGGCAGCGCGGCAGGCCAGCACCTCAACGCCGCGCCCGTCGAAGTGACCGATTGGCTTCTTATCGCCACCCTCGCCCTCGTCGGCGGTGTTGCAGGGATCAAACTGCGCCTGCCGGCGGGCCACATGATCGGCCCCCTCGCCCTCACCGCGACGCTTCAGGCCACCGGTGTCGTCAATATTTCCGGACCGGCGATCCTGTTGAACGGCGCCCAGCTGGTTGTTGGCGTGGGCCTTGGTGCCACCTTCGCCCGCACCACCCTGCGCCACCTGCTCTCCTGCCTTGGCCTTGGCATTCTCGTGGTCACCGTTCTGCTCGGGCTCGGTTTCGGGATCGCAACGCTGCTCGCCCCCTTCTCACCGATGCCCTTCGAGGCTGTTCTCATCAGCTTTGCACCCGGCGGCGTCACCGAAATGGGCCTGATCGCCCTAAGCCTCGGCGTCAGCCCGGTGCTGGTTGCCGCGCATCACCTGTTCCGGATTTCCTTCACGGTCACGGTCATCTCGATCCTCGCCCGACGCGCGACACCGCAATAAAATGAAAAGGCAGGGCCCAAGACCCTGCCTTTCCAAATGTCAGTTCCGTCGCGCCTTAGACGAAATCAATATGCTTGCTGAACGGCATTTCGCGAATCCGCTGCCCAGTTGCGGCAAAGATCGCATTGGCCAGCGCAGGCGCTGCCGGCGGCACCGGAGGTTCGCCGATGCCCCGCACCTTGTCACCGTTCTCAAGGCCGCGCACGAAGATCTCGGGACACTGGCGCAGACGCATACCTTCCGCATCCCAATAGTTCGCCTGCTCGGCCATACCATCGGCATAGGTGATCTCGCTGTTGATCGCGTGACCAAGGGCAAAGACCACGCCCCCCTGCACAAGGTTTTCAAAGTTCACCGGGTCCACGACGGTGCCAACATCCGCTGCAACCCAGACCTTGTCGATCTTGATCCCGGCATCCGTGTTCGTCACCTCGATCACCTCGGCAGTCGGCACCCCGAAACTCTCGACAAAGGCAACGCCGCGCCCCTTGTTCGGGCCAAGCTCACCGCCCCAGGACGACATCTCAGCCACCGCCTCAAGCACCTTGCGGCTGGTATCATGCCCGATCAGGCGCAGACGCTCTTCCATCGGATCGGCTCCCGCCTCGTGGATCAACTCATCCAGGAAGCTGTCAAAGAAGAACCCGTTGGCCGAAGCCCCGACCGACCGCCATGACGACACCGGCGCAAGACCCGGCACGCGATAGCCGCGCATCCGGTAGTTCGGCAGGTCATAGGGATTGTTCCACGAGCCTGCCACGATCTGGCTGTCCGGCCCCGGCACCGGGATCTTCGCTCGGCCCATCTGGGACTCCACGACCGATGGCATCGCCACCTGAAGGTCGATGGCCTCGACCTTGCCGTCCTTCACGACACCGGCAGCACGCGCCATGCCGATGTGGCGCGGGAAGTCATGGGCAAAATCCTCTTCCCGGCTGTAGGTCAGCTTGACCGGCGTGCCACGCATCTGGTTGGCAATCTCCGCCGCCTGCTTGATGTGTTCAAACTCAAGACGATGACCAAAGCTGCCGCCCATGAACTGGTTATGCAGCGTGACCTGCTCCTGCTCATGGCCGGTGATCTCGGCCACCAGAACCTGCAACTGGCGCGGAATCTGGTGCCCGGTCCAGACCGTGACCCCGCCCTCTTCGACAAGAACCGTTGCGTTCAACGGCTCAAGCGGCGCATGGGCCACATAGGGCGCACGGTATTCCGCCGCAAAGGCACCACCGGCCGCAACCGCCGCCGCGGCATCGCCATCGTCACGCCACTGCTTGTCCAGCTTGTCTTCGGTGAACGACGCTGCAATGGCCTCCCAGTGCTGATCCTGCTCTGCCGGATAGGGCGCCTCTCCCCAGTCAAAATCGATGGCTTCCGCCGCTTGGATCGCACGCCAGGTGTTGTCGGCGATCACCGCAACGCCGCCCGTGATCTCGACAATCCCCTTCACACCGCGCATCTCCTTTGCGGCGCCGGCGTCATAGCCGTTCAAGGCTCCACCCTGACGCGGGTTCACCTTGACTGTCGCGTGCACGGCCCCCGGCACTTCGATATCGATGCCATAGGTCTGGGTGCCAGTTGACTTGGCGATGATGTCAAGACGCTGCATCGGTTTGCCGATCAGGCGCCACGCGCTCGGATCACGCAACGTCACGTCCGTCACCGGCTCGAGACCCGCGGCAATCGGGGCCAGTTCCTGGTAACTCAGCTTCGTGCCATCCGGCAGGATCACATGACCCGCCTCGGTCTTGAGCGCGGTCGTATTGATCCCGCTTTTCTGGGCCGCAGCCGCCTTAAGCGTCTCCCGTGCGATGGCCCCTGCCTCGCGCAACTTGTCGAAACTGTCGGGCATTGCGGTCGACCCACCGGTGATCTGCATCCCGAGAAGCTTGGTCAAGCCGCCCATGACGCCGCGCATCGTCTCGGCGGTAAAACTCTCGTCCGTGGACATGAAGGGCACGCCTTCGTCCGCCAAAGCGCGGTTCCAATAGGCCGCCGCCGGCTTGCCAAAGCTCACATCGAACTGGCCGAACTCGAGGTCCATTTCTTCGGCAATCAGGGCCGCCTGCGAATGCGCAACCCCCTGCCCCTTGTCGCCGTGCGGCCCGATCAGCGTGATCTTGTCGCCTTCGATGATGACCCACGGATTGAAGGTCGCTGCCCCTTGGGCAAGCCCATCTTCCAGCGGGTTCGCAGAAGGCGAGCGCACCTTGTAGACACCAAAGGCCACGCCGCCAAGAACAGCAGCCGACCCGATAAGGAATGTACGACGGGCAATTTTTCCAACACTAGCCATGGTTTACGCCCCCTGCACCTTGGTTGCCGCCAGCTTCACCGCCTCGCGGATACGCGGATAGGTGCCGCACCGGCAGAGGTTGCCCGACATCGCCTCATCGATCTCGTCGTCCGACGGGGTGGGGTTGTCGCTCAGCAACGAAGCCGCCTGCATGATCTGTCCCGACTGGCAATAGCCGCACTGCGCGACCTGCGTCTCGATCCAGGCCTCCTGAACCGCGTGCAATGCGTCTGGCTGGCCCAGACCGTTGATGGTGGTCACCTCACCATCCACATCCGCAACCGGAGTCTGGCACGACCGCACCGCCACGCCGTCGATATGCACCGTGCAGGCCCCACACGCCGCAACACCGCAGCCATACTTCACACCCTTGATGTTCAGCTCATCCCTGAGCACCCACAGAAGCGGCATATCCTCTTCGACATCCACTTCATGAGTCTTTCCGTCCACAACCAGTTGCACGCGCTGCCTCCTGTTGACCAAATCGCTTGCCTAACAGATTAGCACTAACTCCCGGCATTTAACTTGCAGATCGTGCCAAAATCCTTTCAGATGGTGCCAAACGTCGCGTCACCTCTGGATTGGTGGGATCCCGCGCGCCACTCTGAACCGTGTAAATCAGCCACCGTGCAGGTCCCTCATGAGCCAAAAAAACCTCTACCCCGTCGGTCAGAAATTCAAACAGCTCTGTCAGGTTCTCAAGATTTCCCCTGAACGCGTCCTGCGTCGTGCGGGCTATGCGCCCGACTATCTCGACAACGAAGGCAAGGGTAGCACGGCACGGCAGTTCTTCGATATCTTCGCCGCCATCGAGCAAGAGGCCAAACGCGACGATCTCGCGCTTTTCCTTGGCAAAATGTTCGCCCACGGCCCCTTTGTGCCGCCGGTCTATGCCTTCTCCTGTAGCGCCGACATTGAAAGCGGCGTCAAGCGCATGGCCTTGTTCAAACCCCTCGTCGCCCCCTGCAAACTTGGCGTCGAACGCGACGACGTAAAGGTTTCGCTCACCTTCCAGTCCTCGGATCCAACGGTGGCCATGCCCGCCTGCATGGCGATGTTTGAACTGGTGTATTTCGTGGAGTGCTGCCGCTGCTTCACCGCGGAACATATCGTGCCGCTCGACATCACCCTGCCCGAAGGCGTCACCCTGACGCCCGAGCTGATCGACTTCTTCGGGATGGAGCCCAGCTCCAGCGGCCTGCCCGCCATCCACCTCAGCATCGAAGACGCCACCCGCCCGCTGATCTCGGAAAACCCGGAACTGCTGGCCGGTTTCGTCAAGGATCTGACCCGTCAACTCGAAGAGAAAAACAGCGACACGCCGCTCACAACCCGCCTGCGCAATGCTCTGCTCGAAATGCTTCCAGCTGGCCAGTCTTCGGTCGATTCCGCCTGTGATCGCCTCTGCATGTCGCGCCGTAGTCTTCAGCGCAAACTGCGCGATGAAGGCACCACCTACCAGTCCGTCCTCGACGGTGTGCGCTCGGAACTTTCACTGCAATACCTGCGCCACGACGACATGAGCGTCGAGGAAATCTCGTATCTTCTGGCGTATCGAGACCCAAATTCCTTCTACCGCGCGTTCCAGAGCTGGACCGGCATGACTCCACTGCAGGCACGCGGCATGGCCGCCCACTAATTGGCGCAATTCGCAAGTCATTTGGCACAATCCGTTTTTGAAACGTCACGCCACGCTGCGTATCTCATGGGCAGCGGAACGTGAACCCACAGGAGTTTCCAATGACCCAGACCATTCTCATCACCGGCGCATCCTCTGGCATCGGCAAAACCACCGCCAAGCTGTTTCACGACAAGGGCTGGAACGTCATCGCCACCATGCGCCGCCCCGAAAATGAAGACGAGCTGACGCAACTACCCAACACCCTTGTCACCCGGCTTGACGTGACCGACAGCGCGTCAATCGAAGCCGCAGTTGCCGAAGGCATCAAGGCATTTGGCAAGATTGACGTCCTGCTCAACAACGCAGGTTACGGCGCATACGGCCCCCTCGAAGCGTTCCCGATGGATCGCATCAAACGCCAGTTCGACACCAACGTCATCGGCCTGATCGAGACCACCAAGGCCGTCCTGCCCCACATGCGCGCCAACGGTTCGGGCACCATCGTCAACATCTCTTCGATCGGTGGCCAGATGACCTTCCCGCTCGGAGCCCTCTACCACGGCACCAAGTTCGCAGTCGAAGGCATCTCCGAAGCCATGCACTTTGAACTCGAAGCCGCCGGCATCAAGACCAAGATCGTTGAACCGGGTATGATCGCCACTGATTTCGGCGGCCGCTCTTTCGACTTCGTCAACGACGAAGCCATGACCGAATACCAGCCTGTTGTTCAGGCCCTGTTCGGCGCATGGGGCAGCGAAGAAATGGCCACCCGCGCCTCACAGCCCATCGTTGTCGCCGAAGTCATCTGGGACGCGGTGACGGATGGCACCAATACCCTGCGCTATCGGGCGGGTGCCGACGCGGTTGAACTTCTGGACAACCGCAAGGCCCTCGATGACGCCACCTTTTTCGGTGGTCTGAAACAACAGCTTGGCCTCTGAAAGGACCCCGTGATGCAGATTGACACCACCTTCCCCGTCATGGTCACCGGTGCAACCGGCTACGTCGCTGGCTGGATCGTCAAAGGCCTGCTCGACGCGGGTCTCACCGTCCACGCCCCCGTGCGCAACCCTCAAAACCTCGGCAAGGTGCAACACCTATTGAAGATGGCCGAAAACAGCCCCGGCAAGCTCAAGCTCTTCAAAGCTGACCTCCTTGACGAAGGCTCTTACGCCGAGGCGATGCAGGGCTGCGCAACCGTCTTCCACACCGCCTCGCCCTTCACGGTCAACGTGAAGGACCCGCAGACACAGCTGATCGACCCGGCGGTCAAGGGCACCCGCAACGTGCTGGCCGAGGCCTCCCGCACCGACAGCGTGAAACGGGTTGTCCTGACCTCCTCCTGCGCCGCGATCTACACCGATGCCATCGACTGCGCCGCCGCCCCGAACGGCACCCTGACCGAGGACATCTGGAACACCACTGCCTCGCTCGACTACCAACCCTACTCCTACTCCAAACTGCTGGCCGAAAAGGCCGCCTGGGAGGTCGCCAACGATCAGTCGCAATGGGATCTCGTTGTGGTGAACCCGTCCCTGGTGATCGGCCCGGCCACCAATCAGGCCCCCACCTCCGAGAGCTTCAATATCGTGCGCCAGATCGGGGATGGCACCATGAAAGCGGGTGCGCCGCGTGCTGGCATCGGGCTTGTGGACGTGCGCGATCTCGCGCAGGCCCATATCGCCGCCGCCTTCACCCCCGAAGCCGAAGGCCGCCACATCATCTCGGCTCACAACTCGAACCTGCTGGAGATGGGCCTCGCGCTGCAACCGAAATACGGCGACCACTATCCGTTGCCGAAAAAGGCCCTGCCCAAATGGCTGGTCTGGCTGGTCGGCCCACTCTCGGGCATCCCGCGCAAGTTCGTCAGCAACAACGTCAACGTCGAATGGCGTGCCGACAACTCCAAAGGCAAACGCACCCTTGGCGTCACCTACCGCCCTCTGCGCGAAAGCATGGAAGACATGTTCGCCCAGATGGTCGACAACGGGGTCTTCGACAAGGCTTAACATCCGCAAACCCACTCACGGATGCCAAAGGCGCCACCCGAACCACCGGGCTGGCGCCTTTTTTCAAACATTCCCGCCACAGGAAGCCTTGACCTTCCCACGACTGGAAGCCTTATAACATGGGCAACACCACGACTCGACGGATTGCCCGATGACCACATTGCGTTTTGAAATCAGCGGAATGAACTGCGCCGGATGTGCCGGACGCGCCGAACGCGCGCTTCAGGCCATGCCCGGACAGGCCTCGGCCTCCGTCAACCTCGCCTCGGAAACCGGCCTCGTCGACCTGACCAGCGCCGCCGCCGCCGACATCCGCACCACCCTGCGCAGCGCGGGCTATCCGGCTCGCGAAGACACCATCACCCTCGACATCTCCGACATGAGCTGCGCCTCCTGCGTGGCCCGCGTCGAACAGGCCCTGAACGCCCTGCCCGGCGTTCTCGAGGCGCATGTGAACCTCGCCACCGAAACCGCCCAGATCACCGCCCTGCGCGGTGCCATCCAGCCCCAAGACATGGTGCAGGCCGTGCGCGGCGCGGGCTATACCGCGACACCACGCGCAGAGGAATCCGACGCACCCGCCCGCGAAGACGCCGACAAGGTCACCACGGCACGCAACGCCTTCCTCATCGCCGCGCTCCTGACCCTCCCTGTCTTCATCGGCGAAATGGGCGGCCACCTGTTCCCGCCCTTCCATCACTGGATTCACATGAACATCGGGCTCACCACCTCGTGGACAATGCAATTCCTGCTCACAACGCTGGTGCTGCTCTGGCCGGGTCGCGCCTTTTTCACCAAGGGCATCCCGCTATTGCTAAAGCGCACGCCCGACATGAATTCGCTTGTTGCCCTCGGAGCCTCGGCAGCGTGGGGCTACTCCACCGTCTCGCTCTTCGCCCCCAGCCTCCTGCCTGCCGCCGCCCGCAACGTCTATTTCGAAGCCGCCGCCGTGATCGTCACCTTGATCCTTCTCGGCCGATGGCTCGAAGCCCGCGCCAAGGGCCGCACAGGGGCGGCCATCCGGAAACTCGTCGGCCTTCAGGCCAAGTCCGCCCGCGTTGAACGCAACGGCAGCGTCACCGAAGTTCCGGTTGACCAGATCGTCCTAGGCGACCTCCTGCACCTACGCCCCGGCGAACGCATCGCGGTGGATGGCACCGTCGAAACCGGCGCTTCCTTTATTGACGAAAGCATGATCACCGGCGAACCGATCCCGGTCGAGAAATCCACCGGCGACACCGTGGTGGCCGGTACGGTCAACGGTCAGGGCGCCATCACTTACCGCGCCACCGGCGTTGGCAGCGACACCATGCTGGCCCGCATCATCGCGATGGTCGAACAGGCACAGGGCGCCAAGCTGCCGGTTCAGGCATTGGCCGACCGTGTCGTTCTGATCTTCGTGCCCGCCGTGATCGCCATCGCCCTGACGGCCCTTGCCGCATGGCTGGCGTTCGGCCCCGAACCGCGCCTGTCACATGCGCTGGTCGCCGCCGTATCCGTCCTGATCATCGCCTGTCCTTGCGCCATGGGCCTCGCTACCCCGACCTCAATCATGGTGGGCACCGGCCGCGCCGCCGAACTTGGCGTCCTGTTTCGCCGGGGTGAGGCACTGCAACGCCTCGAAGACGTCTCGGTTGTCGCCTTCGACAAGACCGGCACCCTGACCGAAGGCCGCCCAACCCTGTCGGCGCTGATTGCCACCACCATGCCCGAGGCCGCCCTCCTGCGCCTTGCCGCCGCCGTCGAAAGCCAGTCCGAACACCCGATCGCCCGCGCCATCGAAAGCGCGGCGCTGGAACAGGGGCTCGACCTTCCGCCCGTGAAAGACTTCAACGCCATCGGCGGCTTTGGTGTCCGCGCCACGGTCGAAGGCCATGACATCCTGATCGGGGCCGACCGCCTGATGACCCGCGAGGGTATCGACATCGCCGCCCTCGCCGATCAGGCCGCATCCCTCGCCAGCAAGGGCCAGACCCCGTTCTACATCGCGCTCGACGGACAGCTTGCCGGCCTCGTCTCGGTCGCGGATCAGGTCAAACCCTCGGCCCGCGCAGCCATCGACCGCCTGCACGCCATGGGCAACACCGTCGCCATGATCACCGGCGACAACACCGCCACGGCCAAGGCCATCGCCGCCGATCTCGGCATCGAACATGTCGCCGCGGAAATCCTGCCCGAGGGCAAGGCCGACACCGTCACCGCCCTGCGCGCCGCCCACGGCCCCATCGCCTTTGTCGGCGACGGCATCAACGATGCCCCGGCACTGGCCACTGCGGATGCGGGCATCGCCGTCGGCTCTGGCACCGATGTCGCCATCGAAAGCGCCGACGTGGTGCTCTTGTCCGAAGACGTCTCGGGCGTGGTCAACGCCCTGCATATCTCGCGCCAGACCATGCGCAACATCCGGCAAAACCTGTTCTGGGCCTTTGCCTATAACGTTGCCCTGATCCCCGTCGCCGCTGGCCTGTTCTATCCCCTGCTCGGCTGGCAACTCTCGCCCATGCTCGGCGCGGGCGCGATGGCCCTCAGCTCGGTCTTCGTCCTGTCCAACGCCCTGCGCCTTCGCACGCTTTCTCCCGCCATCGCCAAAGGAGACACCCAATGAACATCGGTGAAATCTCGACCCGCTCGGGCCTGCCCGCCAAAACCATCCGCTACTACGAAGACATCGGCCTGATCCTGCCGGAACGCTCGGACAACGGCTATCGCCGCTTCAACGAGAACGACCTGCACCGCCTGTCCTTTCTTGGCCGCGCCCGCGCCCTTGGCTTCTCGATCGAAGACTGCCGCACCCTGATGGCCCTCTACAAGGACGAGGCCCGCGCCAGCGCCGACGTGAAACAGGTCGCCACCGAACACCTGACCCGCATCGAAGAAAAGATCGAACAGCTGCAATCCATGCACGAGACGCTCTCGCATCTCGTCTCGGAATGCGCCGGCGACAACCGCCCCGACTGTCCGATCCTGAACGATCTCGCCAGCCCGAAAGCCTGCCACAAAGGCTAGGCTCACACCCCTCCTCGAATTTCGTCATTTCTCCCTAGACCTGCCCGCCCCAAGCCCTAGCTTGCCCCGCATGACGATTGCGATTCACTGGTTCCGCCGCGACCTGCGGCTCTCCGACAACCCCGCCCTTCTGCGCGCCGCCCAATCCGGCACCGTGCTGCCCGTCTTCATCCTCGAAGACAACCAGCCCCTCGGCGGGGCCAGCCGCGCTTGGCTGCACCGATCGCTAGACGCCCTGAACACCGCGCTGAACGGCACCCTGCGCGTCTTCACCGGCGACGCCGCCACGATTCTGCCCCAACTGGTCAATGAAACCGGCGCGACAACCGTCACCTGGACCCGCCGCTATGACGCCACCGGCATCGAAACCGATACAGCGCTCAAGGCCGCTCTTTCCGATCAGGGCATCTCGGTCATTTCCGAAAACGGCGCGCTTCTCTGGGAACCGTGGGAAGTCAAAAAAGCCGACGGCACCCCCTACCGCGTCTTCACACCCTTCTACCGCAAGGGTTGCCTCTCTGCCGCGCCGCCCCGCGCGCCTTTGCCCGCGCCGGACCTCACCCTCAGCGACGCCCCGAACCCCACGCAGATCGACGACCTGAACCTGATCCCGACACCGCGCTGGGATATCGACACCCTCGCCCACTGGTCCCCCGGCGAAGCAGGCGCACAGGCCCGTCTCGACACCTTCCTTCAGGACGGCATCATCAACTACAAGGACGGCCGCAACATCCCGGCCGATCCCAAGGTCTCGCGCCTCTCGCCCCACCTGGCCTTTGGCGAGATTTCCCCGAACACCGTCTGGCACAGCGCCCGCCAGTTGCCCGCCTCGCAGGATCGCGATCACTTCCTGTCGGAACTTGGCTGGCGCGAGTTCTCCTATTCGCTCCTGTTCCACAACGGCGATATCGCCACCCGCAATCTCAACGCCAAATTCGATGCCTTCCCCTGGGCCGAGGCCACCGCCCTCCTCACGGCATGGCAAAAGGGCCAGACCGGCATTCCCATCGTGGATGCCGGTATGCGCGAGCTCTGGCAAACCGGCTATATGCACAACCGGGTGCGCATGATCGTCGCCTCTTTCCTCGTTAAGAACCTGCTGATTCACTGGCATCACGGGCTGCACTGGTTCGACGACACCCTGTTTGACGCCGACCCCGCCAACAACCCGGCCTCGTGGCAATGGGTGGCAGGTTCAGGCGCCGACGCCGCGCCCTATTTCCGCATTTTCAACCCGGTCACCCAAAGCCAGAAGTTCGATCCCGACGGCCGCTATATCCGGACCTATGTCCCCGAAATCGCCGCCCTGCCCGACCGCTCGCTGCACGCCCCGTGGGAGGCCCCGGCCCTCGTCCTGAAGGCCGCGAACATCACGCTTGGCACCACCTATCCGATGCCGCTTGTCGATCTGAAGGATTCGCGCGCCCGCGCACTCGCCGCTTTCGATGAGACCAAGACCGCGTAACTCCCGATCTTGTTACCGCTAGCTGGTGCCACCACGTCACGTTTATCGCTAACACTGGCCTTAGTGGCCCCGCCCCCCCTTTCCGAAAGGAAACTTCCCGCATATACCGCGCGCAAATTCTGGACAAAGGGATACGTCTATCATGACCGTCACTGTAGGTATCAACGGATTTGGCCGCATCGGCCGCTGCACCCTGATGCACATCGCCGAAAGCGCGCGCGAAGACATCAAGGTTGTCAAGGTAAACGCAACCGGCCCGCTCGAGACCGCTGCCCACCTGATCCGCTACGACTCGGTCCACGGCCGCTTCCGCAACGAAGTGAAAATCGGCGAGAACATGATGGACCTCGGCGCAGGCGAGATGCAGATGTACTCGACCTACGACATGGACGAACTGGACTGGAGCGGCTGCGACATCGTTCTGGAATGCACCGGCAAGTTCAACGACGGTGAGAAAGCCAAAAAGCACCTCGAGCGTGGCGCGAAAAAGGTTCTCCTGTCGGCCCCCGGCAAGAACGTCGACAAGACCATCGTTTTCGGTGTCAACGACGAGATGCTCGAAGCCTCGGATACTATGATCTCGAACGGCTCCTGCACCACCAACTGCCTGGCACCGGTTGCCAAGGTACTGAACAACGCCTTCGGCATTGAATCGGGCATCATGACCACGATCCACGCCTACACCGGCGACCAGCCGACCCTCGACCGTCGCCACAAAGACCTGTACCGCGCCCGCGCCGCAGCCATGTCGATGATCCCAACCTCGACCGGCGCCGCCAAGGCCCTGGGCGAAGTTCTGCCCGAACTCAAAGGCAAACTCGACGGTTCCGCGGTTCGCGTTCCCACCCCGAACGTGTCCGCCGTTGACCTGACCTTCGTGGCCAAGAAAGACGTCACCGAAGCTGACGTGAACGCCGCAATGGCCGAAGCTTCCGCCGGCGCCATGAAAGGTGTTCTGGGCTACACCGAGGAAAAACTGGTCTCGACCGATTTCAACCACACCGAGGAAAGCTCGATCTTCGCAGCCGACCAGACCAAGGTCATCGGCGGTCGTCTCGTCCGCGTCCTGGCATGGTACGACAACGAATGGGGCTTCTCCTGCCGCATGGCAGACGTCGCCGTGAAGATGGGCAACATGTAAGCCGCACCATCCGGCACTGAAACTTGCGCCTCCGGACACTCTCGGGCATATCTGCTCGAAAGCATCCGGAGGCGCTTTCATTATGACCAACCCGATCGCCGTGTTCCTGGCTCTCGTGATCTTCGCAGCCCTTGGCTACGATTTGGTCTTTCTGAACGGGCAGGTTTCGCTCTTCCTCGCCCGCAAACTCGCCGACCTGATCGAGTGGCTCGCTTTCTGGCGCTAGTCCATCCGGATCTTGGTCCACACGGTTCCCTTCACCGATTTTTCCCAGTTCAGGTGCACGTCCGACCCGTCGCTGCCCTCTTCCACCGACACATAGGGCATCGTGTATTCGGTCACGTTCGACGTGTTCTTGATCTTGCCCTTCATCACCACCGCCTCGACAGCCCGCGCCCGCCAGCCAAACGGCAGCCGTCCTTCCGTCTCGACAACCCAGGTGCTCGCGTGGCTGTTCTGGTCATGCTCGATCAGCACCGGATTGTGAACCGGAGTGGTGATCGCGTGAAACGAGTTCCCCTCGAACAGCACATGCTTGCCCTTGGTCTTGTCGAGATCGGCGAAGGTCGTGTCCACCTGATCCACCCGGTCCACGGCACCATGCACCGACCGGAACTTGTTCCCTGTCACGGTCAGCCCGCCAAGGTAATGCCCGCTGCCATGCGGCTTGATCACGATGAACCCGGTCCAGGGGGCCACGTCGCCCGACAGGAACACGCTGTCGGTCACGCTTAGCGAGCTGAACGAGAAACCGCCATTGAAGCTCGGCACAGCGCTGTATTCATTGGTCCATTCAATACTGCAATTGTCGACATAGTTGCCGTCAAACGTCAGGATCGGATGCGACACCGCGATCAAAAGACCCGCCGTGCGCACACCGCCGGTCTCGCCATCGCCCTGGAAAAAGTGGTTGCCGATCACCGTTGCATTGGTCCCGCCGATCACCGCGAAATGGCGGAACTGGCTGGCACGGTTGCTGCGCAGCTTCACATCATTCGAATTGCTGTTGATCGCCACGCTCTGACGGTCCTGCGCCCGCGTGCCGCCCTCCGCCGTGTTAAAATTGCAATGATCCACCAAAAGACCCTGGCACCCGCCACCATGGCTGGTGATCCCGCGATGCGCGGGCCGTGTGAAATGGCAGTTGCGCACATGGAACAAAAGCCCCGAGGGTGCCAGAAGGATGCCACTGGCCTTCGAGTTGCACAAGAACTCGATCCCCTCAACCTCGAAGGACTGAATCTTGTCAAAGCCACTGAAATCCATCACGTATTTGAACCGCGTGAAGGTATAGGTCTGCACCCCTTCGGCATCAAACAGCGGCTGGGACAAGGTGACTTCCTGCGCCGCCTCGTTCTTGGAACGCACATAGATTTCGCGCCCCACCCCGTTGCCCGTGACCAGCGATCCCACCGGAATATTCGCCACGTTCGTCACGTTGCTCAGAGTCTTGCTGTTCGACGCGTTGTAAGTCGCTGTCGAGGTCACAACCTCCGGGTCCCACACCGTATCGCCGGTCACATAGAACTGCCCGTTCCGGATCACCCGGCGCTGCGCATATTGCGTGCGATTGGGCACGACGGCCTGCATATCCATCGGCCCGTCGATGGTGATCCGCCGCCCACCAAGATCAAGCGACTCGTGATCGGCATTGTTCAGCAACGACTGGAACGCCTTCTCAAACGCCAGCCGCTCATTCCCGAAGGCATCGAAATAACTCTGGTAGTCAAAGTTCTTGGTCAGCCCGAACAGCTTGTCCGTCGGCATCGTCACCGTGCCGACAAAGCGCACCGGCGTGGTGAATGTCATGTCCGCATCAAGGAAATACGTCCCCTCCGACACCAGCACCTCGCGCCCGTCCGCGGCATCGTTGGCCGCGGCAAAGGCCGCCGAGTCATCTGTCACGCCATCTCCCACGGCGCCGAAATCGCGCACGTCGACCCAATCCATCATGTCCCGCAGATAGGCGCTGGTAATGTCGATAACCTCGAGATCGTCGATACGCACCACGCCGCCAATCGCGCCGGTCAGGTCAAGGCCGACATGGGCATAGACCACTTCATCGCCCCAGACCATGTCCACGCCACCACGCGCACCGCCGCCAATGATCGCGCTCACCTCGACAATATCGCCATAGGAGGTGATCGACACATCCGGACCAACCTCGACAAGGCCGCCGACATGGGCATTGCTGCCATTGCCGGCCCATGCCGCGATCCGCACATCCGGTAGTGCCCCCGAAACGGCCTTCACGCGCGCTTTGACCTGAAGGTAACACCCCGGCAGGATCGGCGTCTGCCCCATATGGCGCAGCTTCTGGGTGGCCTCGGTCTTCACCAGCTCCAGACAGCCGCCAAAATCCGCATCCGACGGCACCAGCGCCGCATTGACCGCACCGTCATAGGTATCCGATCCCGGCGTGCCATCGCCGCTCGACCACACGTCCAGCCCATCCGCAAACGCAGGCGGCATCAGCAGCACGCCATCGGTAATCGCCTTGTTCATGATTTCCCTTTCCTTGCCGCCCGCCCACGGGCTCATCACTTTGGAAAGGGAAGTATCAGGCCGGGTTTAACGCCCCCCGACCCCACCGTGACGGTGCCTGTTCAGGCCCCCGCCCCCGGCATCTGCAAAAGCTGTACCGCATTGATGCGCCACATGCCATCTACCTGCACCATCTGGTAATCCAGCATGTGCAGCACGCCCTTGGTATCGCGCACCATCACCCGCTGCCACACCCGTCCGGCAATTTCGCGCCGCTCAAGATAGCGCACATCTTCCGGCCGCCAGACCATCGGATACCCCTGCCGCACCATCTCGCCAAAGCGATCCGGCCCGCCAAAAATCCCCTGGATTGTCGGACTGGCATAGGCAAATGCGCCGACAAAATCGTCCTGCTGAAACGCCGACATCTGGGCGCCGATCACGTCCTCGATACTGGCCTCTGCCACGGCAACCACCGGCGCCCATGCAAGGATAAACCCTGACATCCATACACGCATGACTGTTTCCTCCCTATCGGGAGAAAGCTAGCGCCACGCCGGCGCGCGTCAATTTTCAAGGGAAAAGGCCCCACCCAAAGGGCAGGGCCAATCTGATCAGACCAGATCGCCGGCCAATGCCTTCTCGATCAGCGCGATGGTCTCGTTCACGCCATAAAGCGCGATAAAGCCACCGAAACGCGGCCCTTGCGACGCGCCCAGAAGCACCTCGTAGATCGCCGAGAACCACGCACGCAGCGGTTCGAATTCGTTGGTCTTGCCAATCGCGAAGACCACGGATTGCAGGAACTCCTCGCTTTCGAAATCCGCCTCGGGCAGGGCATCGTCATTACCCATCATCGCGTTCTTGGCCGCAATCGCCGCCAGCGCCGCCTCTTCCGATTTCAGCGCATCCGCCAGTTCCTGAAGCGCCTTGCGTTCCTGTTCGGTCGGCGCGCGATACACCTTCGCGGGCTTCACGAAATCGTGGAAATACCGCACGGCAAAACCTGCTGCCGCATCCAGACCCGGATGGGTGTCAGCGGTCGCATCCGGCGCATACTTGTTGATAAAGCCCCAAAGGGTTTCCTTGTCCTCGGCATTTGACACGCTGGCGATATTCAGCAGCATCGAGAACGGCACCACCATGTCCGACTGCGGAACATCACCGCCGTGGATATGCCACACCGGGTTGTTCAGCTGCCCCTTGATGTCCTGCCCGTGATAGGCCCGCAGCTGCTGGTGGTATTCGTCCACCGCCTTGGGGATCACGTCGAAATGCATCCGCTTGGCCGTCTTCGGCTTCTGATACATGAAATAGGCAAGGCTCTCGGTCGAGGCATAGGTCAGCCATTCGTCAATCGACACACCGTTGCCCGACGATTTCGAAATCTTCTGCCCGTTCTCATCCAGGAAAAGCTCATACGAGAAGTGCTCGGGCTGACGGCCACCCAGCGCACGACAGATCGCGTCATAGATCTTCTCGTTGGTGGCGTGTTCCTTGCCATACATCTCGAAATCCACGCCAAGCGCGGCCCAGCGGGCGCCAAAGTCCGGCTTCCACTGCAATTTCACATTGCCGCCCGTCACCGGCACAGTCCATTCCTTGCCGTCTTCGTCATCGAAGGTGACGGTATAGGTCTCGGCGCAGACCTTTTTCATCGGCACATACAGCACGCGGCCGGTTTCCGGATGCAGCGGCAGGAAGATCGAATAGGTCGCCGCCCGCTCTTCGCGCAGCGACTTCAGCATGATCTTCATAATCGCATCATAGTTGTCGACCGCGCGTTTCAGCACCTCGTCGAACTGCCCCGACTTATAGAACTCTCGCGCCGAGTAGAATTCATACTCGAAGCCAAAAGTATCAAGGAACCGGCGCAGCATCGCGTTGTTGTGCTCGCCAAAGCTGTCATGGGTGCCAAACGGATCCGGCACCGAGGTCAGCGGCATCTGCAGATATGCCTCAAGCTTTTCGGGGTTCGGCACGTTCGACGGCACCTTGCGCATCCCGTCAAGGTCATCCGAGAAACAGATCAGCTTGGTCGGAATGTCCGAAATCGCCTCAAAGGCGGTCTTGATCATCGTGGTGCGGGCAACCTCGCCAAAGGTGCCGATATGCGGCAGGCCCGACGGCCCATAGCCGGTTTCGAACAGAACATAGCCCTTTTCCGGCGCGCCCTTCGCATACCGTTTGAGAAGCCGGCGCGCTTCTTCAAAGGGCCAGGCTTTCGAGGTCATTGCAGCGTCGCGCAGTTCAGACATGTTGTTCTCCAATCGTCGGTCGGCCTACCCCATGTATGCCAACCGCGGCTTCCTATTGTGCCAGTGCAGCATGGTCAATATTTACACGCAAAACAAACGCTTTTCAGGGCAATTTTCCCGCCCTCACGCCACGGCCTCCTCTGCCCCGCGTTCCGTGATCCACTCAAACACCGCCCGCACTTCGGCCCGCGCCGCCAATCCGTCCCTGGCCGCCACGTAATACCCCCGCGCCGAATGCGCCTGTGCCTGACCCAAACGCAGCATTGCGCCGCTTTCGAGGAAATCTCCAAGCAAGCCCGACCAGCACAGACAGACCCCCTGTGCCGCAAGCGCCGCGTTCACCACCATCGCATAGGAATTGAAGTCCAGCAGCCGCACATCCCGCGGCACCTCCAGCCCCTGCGACTGGAACCAGCTCGGCCAGTCATGCCAGTGTCGCCGCGCACTCTCCATCGTCAAAAGGGTCATGCCGTCAAACGATGCCACATCCGGCGCAACACCCCGCCTTTGCAGGTACAGCGGGCTGGCCACCGGAAACACCCCGTTGCCAAGAACCCGCGCCTCGCCCGCAACACCTGCATCCGGCAGACCAAAGCGCACCGAAACATCGCCGGGGCGCTCGGGATCACCATACTCTTGGCTTATGATGCGAATGGTCACCTCGGGAAAGGCCGCCTCAAGCTCTGCCAGCTTGGGAATAAGCCACGACCCGACAAAACCCGACGGCGCCGTGACAGTCACAACACCCTGGTCCCGGCCCTTGCGGATACGCTCAACCACCGTCTCGATCTGTCCGAAACTTCCGCGCAGGACATGGGCCAAGTCCCTGCCCTGCTGCGTCAATTGCACGGGCTTGCGGCTGCGATCAAACAGGGGACACCCCAGATCCTCTTCCAGCGCCGCAATCCGCCGCGAAATCGCCGGTTGCGAAACATTCAGCTCACGCGCCGCCCCCGTCAACGTCCCGTGACGCACGGCGGCATAAAAGGCGGTGAGCCCGGAAAAGGCAGGAAGGCGCACAGACATCATAACCTCAGCGTATATTACAATACACCTTTAGCGCATTGCCGCGACTCGTCAAACCCTCCTAGATGGCCACAACAGCAGGAGGACATCATGACCGCGCAAACCGCCCCCGAGACCCTCGATCTCGTTGCCGACAACATCCCGACCGAACCCAGCAGCACCGCCTTCGCCATCAACGCCGCGCAGGTCCCCCTCGAAGGTGGCACTGATCCGGCCTATGGTTCGGTCCGCTGGCGCACCCTGATCAATGGCAACGCCGATGCGCCCAAGGAATTCGTCCTTGGCATCGCGGAATTCGAACCCCACGGCACCCTTGAGCCGCACCGCCATGACCCCGCCGAGTTCTACTTCGGCCTCGAAGGCTCGGGCATCGTCACCATCGACGGCACCCCGCACGAGATCGCACCGGGCGTTGCCATCTATGTTCCCGGCGACGCCGAACACGGCACAGTCGCCGGCCCCAACGGTCTGCGCTTTGCCTATGGCTTCGCCGAACCAAGCTTTGCCGGCATCACCTACCGTTTCTCGGCCTGATCCCCCTTGCTGGGGCAAACCTGCATCCTTATTCTAGGAACAACCCAAGTACGAAGGATCGCAGCGTTTGCCCCAGGACATTCCCAACCCGCTCAGCCCGCAAGACAGCCTCGTTGCCGTGATGGTCGCCGTCTCTGCCTCGGACGAAAACATCCGCACCGTCGAGCTGGTCAAGATCCAGTCGGCCGTGAACAACCTGCCGATCTTCGCCGACTATGACATCGACCGCCTGAAAACCGTGTCGCAGATCGTCTTTGATCTCTTCGAACAGGAAGACGGCCTCGCTGCCCTCTTCGGTCTTGTCCACGAAGCCCTGCCCGAACGCCTGTATGAAACCGCTTACGCGCTGGCCTGTGACGTGGCCGCAGCCGACGGCTCTCTGGCTGAGACAGAACTGCGCCTGCTGGAAGAAATCCGCTACGAGCTGAACATCGACCGCCTGCACGCCGCCGCCATCGAACGCGGCGCCCGCGCACGCCACATCGTCTAAACATGCGTGGGCGTTTTTCTTTTTGAAAATGCCCCACTTCATGCAACCATGGGTGTCCAAGCAATTTTCGGACATCCATGCGTACATTCTTACTGACACTCATTCTTGCCAGCGGCCTCACCCTACCTGCGGTCGCTTATGCCTTCACTTCGGCCCCGCGCACCATCGAGGCCCGCGTCGACAAGTCTGACCAACAGGTCACGATCTTCATCAACGGGCGCAAGAAATACACCTGGATTGTCTCCACCGCGCGGCGTGGCAAGATCACCCCCACCGGCACCTATACCGCCTACTTCCTGTCGCGGCATCACCGCTCAAGCCTCTACGACAACGCGCCGATGCCTTACTCGATCTTCTTCCACAGCCACTACGCGATCCACGGCACCGACCAGATTTCCCGCCTCGGCCGCCCCGCCTCCGCTGGCTGCATCCGCCTGCACCCGGACAACGCCAAGATCCTCTTTGACCTCACCAAGAAGGTGGGCATGGAGAACATGACCGTCACGATCACGGAATAGCACCGCCGCTTTGGGTGCATCCTCACTCACTTAAAACGTTGAGGGCTGCGCCTGCCTGGGTAGGCGCAAATGCGCCTGCCGGGGGGCAGGCAGGCGCAGCCCGGCCGTGCCGGGCAATACATCTTAGGAATAAAACCCTTCCCAACGCTCGATCAGCCTCTGCTGAACCGACTTCGCCTTGCGGTTCCACGCCCGCGCGCCCTTGGGCCGCTCCCTGTCATTGGCCGCAATCGCCGCCCGCGCCTTCTTGTCCGCCGAGAAGATCGCAAAGGCCAGCACCCGCCCATCCGCCAGCGTCACATACCCCGCAAGCCCGCTCACAAAGTTCAGCGTGCCGGTCTTGGCCACCACCCGCGTCGCCGTGTTCTTGCGCAGGTTGCCCTTGCGGTCCTTCAGCTTGATATTCTTCAGGATTGGCCCCAGCACCTCATGCTGCGCCACGCCCGACAAGGCCTGCGCCAGCGCATCCGCCCGCATCCGCGAGGCCGCACCAAGGCCGGAATGATCAACCAGCGCCGCCCCCTGCATCCCCAGCGACTGCGCCGCCCAGCGGTTCATCTCCTGCGCCGACTGCTTCAGGCTGCGCACCGCCACGCCGCGTAGCTGTGTCGCCGCGATCCCCACCATCTCTGCGGTCAGGTTGGTGGAATACTTCAGCATCCCGCGCAGCACCTCGCTCAGCGGCGCACTCTTGTGGGTGACCAGAACAACGCCCGACGGCGCCTGCTGCACCACCTTGGCCTTTTTCAACACGATGCCATGCGCCCGCGCCAGCGTGCGAAACACATCCCCCGCATAGGCCTCGGGCACCCGCACCGGCAACCACCGTGCGCCCCCCTTGCCCAGCGCCCCCTGCGCCACCGTCCAGTGATCCGTGCCGCCCTTGCTTTCATATGTGTAAACCGGCAATTGCCGCTTCACGACGCGCATCTTGGCGATACTCACGTCCGGGCGGTAATTCCGCGACCGTGCGTCCATCGCCACACTGTACCCGTTGTTGGCGCGCTTCCATTCGAAATGCACCCGGTTGTAGTTGAGGCAAAGCCCGGAAATCGTCGGGTTATAACCGGCATGTTCCGGCTGCCCCGGATCAATCCGCGCGATCTTCGGCATGGTCCCGCCATACACAAGAAACCGCCCCGAAACCTCGCGAATACCCGCCTTTTTCAACTCTGCCGCCATCCAGGCAAGCGCATCCGTGTCCAGCGTCGGATCACCCCCGCCCTCAAGCACAAGATCACCCTTCAGAACCCCGTTCTCCACAGGCCCCGTACGTTTCAGGAACGTAGGAAACCGGTATCCCGCCCCCAGCGTGTCCAGCGCATAAAGCGCGGTCAGCGCCTTGGCGACACTGGCCGGCGGCATGGCACTCCCCGCGCGATAGCCTTCCAGCACCCGGCCACTGCCGACATCCACCACCGAAAGGCTCAATTGTCCGCGCAAACCGGCCTGTTTGATCAGCGCCTCGACCCCGGGCGCAACCCGCTGGCGCAGGCTTTCGGGACGCAATTTGGGACGCAGCGACTGTGTCACTGGCGCAGCCAGAACCGACGAGCCCAGCCCCGCCAGGCCCGTTGCCAGAAATGCCCTGCGTGTAAATGCCTTAACCATGATCCGACACTATGACGCCGCCCGCCGCAGGTCCATATGCAACCTGCTCAACATTGCGTTTCCCAGCCGTGAAACAACATGCTATGGCCGGCTCATGTGGCAAGCCCTCATCATCATGTTCATCGCCATGTCGATGATCCCCGCAGGCGACACCGCGGGCAAGCTTCTGACCAATGTGCACGAGGCCTCGCCGTTCTTCGTGGCCTGGTCCCGCTTCGTGCTCGGCACGCTCATGGCCCTGCCCTTCCTGCGCCCCGATACCTTCCGCCTGATGAAAGACTGGCGCATCTGGCTGCGCGCCCTGTTCCTGACCGGCGGCATCACCTTCATCCAGATCGCCCTGACAACGGCCCCCGTCGCCAATGTCTTTGCCGCCTTCTTCGTCGGCCCGATCCTAAGCTATGTGCTCTCCGCCGTCCTGCTGCGCGAAGCGGTCACACCGATGCGCAGCGCCCTTATGGCGCTTGGCTTCATCGGTGTCCTGCTGGTTGTGCGCCCCGGCTTTGATGCCTCGCCCGGCCTGGCCTTCGCGGCCCTCGCGGGCTGCTGCTATGGCGCCTTCCTGACATCCTCACGTTGGCTGGCCCCGCTCGGTCGCCCCGGCAGCCTGTTCTTCACGCAACTCTTCCTCAGCGCGGTGATGATGACCCCGTTTTGCTGGCACATGACGCCCGCACTCACTCCGGCAATCGCGGGTCTTTCGCTGGCCAGCGCGGCCTTTTCGGCGGGCGGCAACCTGCTCCTGCTCTACGCCTACCAGCGCGCCACCGCCTCGTCCCTCGCGCCTTATGTCTATTTTCAGCTGATCGCCGCCACGGCCCTTGGCTGGGCGGTTTTCCACGACCTGCCTGACCTGCTCACCATCGCCGGTCTGGTCCTGATCATCGGCGCCGGTCTCGCCTCGGCCGTCCTCGGCCAGCGCGCTGCCCGTGCCTAGCGCACCCAGCCCCCGCGCGCCCGAATATCGGTCGAACTCACGTCCAGCATCGGTACGTTGACGAAACACCAGGCCGGGGCCTCGGCCTGCGCCAACAGATGGCTTTGCGAAGCCCGCAGCCGCGCATGACGATAGACCTGCGCCGCCTTCGCTGTCCGCGCCTCAACCCGGTCTCCGGGCCGCGCCAGCACCCCTACGGACACCCGCTCCATGATCTCCTGCCAGTCCTTCCAGAGGTGAAACTGCGCAAGGTTGTCCGCCCCCATGAGCCAGACAAACCGCACCCCCGGATGCGCCGCCTGCAAGGCCCGCAGGGTTTCCGCCGTATACCGCGTGCCCGCCCGCGCCTCGAAATCGCTCACCTCGACGCGCGGATGCCGCATCACCTGCCGCGCCGCCGCCATCCGCCGATCCAGCGCCGCCGGCCCTTGTGCCTTCAACGGGTTGCCGGGACTGACCAGCCACCACACCCGATCCAGCCCGAACCGCTTCATGGCCTCAAGTGTGATATGCACGTGGCCGCCGTGGGCCGGATCAAACGATCCCCCCAACAGGCCAACCGTGACCTTCCGATATCTGCTCGCCGCGCTCATCCCCCTGATGTACTGCGCCCCTTTGCGACACACAACAAGGACTTAGGCAACTCCGGCCAAGACCCGCAGGCATTGGGAACACAGTGCGCCGCCACCGCCATCAGGCAAAACCCGCCCTCTTGACGCCCCCATATAGTTGACATAGGTAAATTAAAACAGTTGACACAAGGCAACCAATGTCCCTCGACCCCATCGCCCGCATCCGCCGTTTCAATCGCGCCGTGACCCGCGAAACCGGCGTGCTTGACCAATCCTTCCTTGGCCGTGGCCGCCCGCTGGGCACCGCCCGCGTCCTTCATTCCATCGGCCCCGAGGGCCGCGACCTCGACAGCATCCGCGCCTATCTGAACCTCGACAAGACCCTGCTCAGCCGCACCCTGCGCGGCCTTCAGGACGAAGGCCTCGTCACCCTTGCGCCCCATCCCGAAGATGCCCGCCGCCGCATCGCCACCCTGACCACGGCGGGCCTTGCCGAATATCACGCCTACAACACCCTCTCCGACCAGCAGGCCCACGCCCTGCTTGCCCGCCACCCCAAGCCCGAAACCCTTCTGGCGGCGATGGACCTTGTCGCCTCGGCCCTCACCGCTCAGGCGATCACGCTGGAAGAATGCGACCCGCAAAGCCGCGATGCGGTCTACTGTCTCGAAGAATACTACGCCGAACTTGGCCGCCGCTTTGACACCGGGTTCGACGTAAACCTCTCGGCCGATCCCGAAGCCGCCGACATGATGGCCCCGCGCGGCAGCTTCCTTGTCGCCACCTCCGACGGGCTGCCGCTTGGCTGCGTCGGCCTCAAAGGCACCGACAAGGGATACGCCGAAATCAAACGCCTCTGGGTCTCCCCCGCCTCCCGCGGCCTCGGCCTCGCACGCCGCCTGATGGACGCCGCCGAAGACAAGGCCCGCAGCCTCGGCATCACCACCCTGCGCCTCGACACCAACGCCGCCCTGCCCGAGGCCATCCGCCTCTACGAGACAACCGGCTGGCACCAGATCGACCGCTTCAACGACGACCCCTACCCCACGCATTTCTTCGAAAAGCACCTCTAACGGCCCCCCTGCCTACCCAGGTTAGGGGTGGCGTGGGATTGTTTTGAAGAGTTATTCGCTGCGAAAAGAAAATCATAAGCTGAACTGACTCTATTCATCAATTCAACTTGAAAACAAATTGCTCATTATTGGTAAGAGCTCAACCTCCGTTATAGCGATCTATTGTGGCACGTACTTATGAAACTCATCCATCAATGAAATCGAGCGATCAAAATAGGCCAGTAGGTCTTGATGGAGAGAGATAATGCAAGCCTTCTGGATACCCAAATCTCCGCTCCCATAGTCAATTTCTTGCAACCCACATGTCATATCTGCGGTTGTATCGCGTGCGCAAATGTAAGCTGACTTCAGCTCTGACAAAGGTATGAGAGCCGCATCCAATGGAAGTTCGCTCTGCAGTCCTGAAGAATATACAATTTCCAAACACCTTTGGAAGGAAACCAAAGAAGATCGCATTCTCTCTTCCAAGGTTGGAATAAAATCAATTAGCGCTCCTTTGTAACGATCTAAAGCAGTAATAGCAATTTGGGCCGCCGTCTCCATTTCCTGAACATTGTTTGTCCTATGCGCGCTAGTCAGCCGATTTGCTGCCTTACTGAGCTGCTTTGTCAACGCTGAAGCACTTTTTGTTAGCTCAACCAATAACTTGTTGTGTTCATTCATGTGGTGCGAAGCAGCTCGCGCTTGTTCGTCTTGAGCTATTTTGGGATTAGTTTCCAATAGCTGATGAAAGTTCCTCAAAATATCGTAAGATTGGTCTTGCGCTACGCTCTCTAGGCTTTCCTTGCCGGTTCCTTGGAGAATTTGATCCACCACGCTCCCGATGTGTCGCCTAACAACAATTTGAAGTCGGGCTGTGTCTTGGTAGGTCTCGTATTTCACCCCCAATTCGCCTATTTCTTTTCGGAAATCTGCAACTTTCTGTAGCTGTGTCGGATCAATTTTAGAAAGTCCTGAAGCAAAGTCAGAAAAATAAAACATAATCTCAGGACTGCCAGTTTGTTTCCAACTCTTGTATGCAATTCGAAACTCTTCCTCTGTGCCGGACTCCCACTCTTTAGTAGGCGTCCCAAAATACGACCCCATCATACCAAAAAAGACATCAATATCTTTGGGAAACTGCTCATTAATCACCCCCTGAGCATACGCTCCTGCTGCAGGCCAAGTATGGGTTTCCCATCGAATTAGATCTATAAAAAAACCCGCCCTTGCTCCAGTATCTTGGTTTATTTGTTCCACAACTTCCTTGATAGTTTCGCGGTCATTTTCAAGGTTGCCCGGAGAAGAAAGAAGCACTCGAATTTTCAGAATTTTTTCAGGCACACTACCTCCTAAGAATAACATAAAAACAGTCACTCAACTTATAACTCTACATCGTCGTTCTGCAACCTCCATTGCCCCCGCCCCCCCCATCCGCTATCACCCCTGCTAACGCGAAATTGCGCGACAGATTCCCATCAAGTTCGGAGTGTCCACATGGCATCCTATCAGTACGTCTATCACATGCAGGGGGTCTCCAAGACCTATCCCGGCGGCAAGAAATGCTTTGAGAACATCCACCTCTCCTTCCTGCCCGGCGTGAAGATCGGTGTGGTCGGCGTGAACGGCGCCGGTAAATCGACCCTGATGAAGATCATGGCCGGTCTCGACAAGGATTTCACCGGCGAGGCCTGGGCCGCCGAGGGGGCCAAGGTTGGCTACCTCCCGCAGGAGCCGAAACTCGACGAGAGCCTGAGCGTGCGCGAAAACGTCATGCTGGGCGTGGCCGAGAAAAAGGCCAAGGTCGACCGTTTCAACCAGATCGCCGTCGAGATGGCCGAGAACTATACCGACGAGCTGATGGAAGAGATGACCACCCTTCAGGATGCCATCGACTCCGAGAACCTCTGGGATCTCGACGCCCAGATCGACGTCTCGATGGAAGCCCTGCGCTGCCCGCCGGACGATGCCGATGTCTCGAAACTCTCCGGTGGTGAACGCCGCCGCGTCGCGCTCTGCAAGCTGCTCCTGGAAGCGCCCGACATGCTTCTGCTCGACGAACCGACCAACCACCTCGATGCCGAGACCATCGCCTGGCTGCAACAGCACCTGATCGACTACAAGGGCACCATCCTCTGCGTCACCCACGACCGTTACTTCCTGGATGACATCACCGGCTGGATCCTCGAACTCGACCGCGGCCGCGGCATCCCCTACGAGGGCAACTATTCCGCGTGGCTGGAGCAAAAGGCCAAGCGTCTCGAACAGGAAGCCCGCGAGGACAAGTCCAAGCAGAAGACGCTGGAACGCGAACTCGAATGGATGCGTCAGGGCCAGAAAGCCCGCCAGGCCAAACAGAAAGCCCGGATCAACGCCTATAACGAACTGGCCTCGCAATCCGAGCGCGAGAAAATCACCCGCGCCCAGATCGTCATCCCCAACGGCCCGCGTCTGGGCTCGAAGGTGATCGAGGTCGAGAACATCGCCAAACACTACGGCGACAAGCAACTGATCGAAGATCTCACCTTCTCGCTGCCGCCGGGTGGCATCGTCGGCGTGATCGGCCCGAACGGCGCCGGTAAATCGACCCTCTTTAAGATGCTCACCGGCCAGGAACAGCCCGACAGCGGCGCGGTAACCTACGGCGACACCGTGCAGCTGTCCTATGTCGACCAGTCGCGCGATGACCTCAACGATGGCGACACCGTTTGGGAAGCCATCTCGGGCGGCGCCGAGATCATCGAATTGGGTGACGCACAGGTGAACTCCCGCGCCTATTGCTCTTCCTTCAACTTCAAGGGCGGCGACCAGCAGAAGAAGCTGAGCCTCCTGTCGGGCGGTGAACGCAACCGCGTGCACATGGCCCGCCTGCTGAAAGAAGGCGGCAACGTCCTGCTGCTCGACGAACCGACCAACGACCTCGACGTTGAAACCCTGCGGGCACTGGAAGATGCGCTGGTCGATTTCGCCGGCTGCGCCGTGGTCATCTCGCACGACCGTTTCTTCCTCGACCGGATCTGTACCCACATCCTCGCCTTCGAAGGCGACGCCCACGTGGAATGGTTCGAGGGCAACTTCGAAGACTACGAAGAAGACAAGAAACGCCGCCTCGGCCCCGACGCGCTCGAGCCCACGCGCCTCAAGCACAAGAAGTTCACCCGCTGAACACGACAGGGGCCGGATTATCCGGCCCCTTTTCGTTTCTGAGGGAACCTGCCCCTCAAAAGGCCCTGCTGGCAATTTCCATTGCTCCCCCGCAACCGAGCCTCTACCCTTCCCCAAAGCCCCCACCAACCAAGCGATTTCGACCCTAGCCCTTTCATGCACTTCCCGCCCGCGCGTTTCACCCTGCTGTCCCTCATTGCCCCCGGCGAAGCCCACTCGGCCCGTGTCAACCTTGGCCTGCGCTCCTATCGCGAACTGCTGCGCCACGTGCTCAGCGAATGGACCTTCGACTGGCGTCACGGCGTCAGCACCCGACAGCGGATCGAAAAGGCCAACCTCGACTTCACCGACAAGACCGCACAGTCGCAATCGGAACGCTACCGCCCGACCCCGCCGCATTGCCTGACACAGGCGCTGCGCTGGCTCGAGACGGAAACCGGCCCGTTCTCGAACCACCACCTTGTCGATTACGGCTCTGGCGCCGGTCTGGTCATGATCCTCGCCCAGGCCGAAGGCTTCGCAAAGGCCACCGGCATCGAACTCTCCCCAAGCCTCGCCCAGCAATGTCGTGGCAATCTGGCCCGCACCGCGCGCAAGTTTCCAGACACCACCTGCACCGTGCTCGAAGAAAACGCCGCCCTGTTCCAGCCCCCCGAATGCGCGACCGTCTTCTACTTCTTCAACCCCTTCAGCAGCGCCTACTTCGACGCCGCCCTTGCCCGCATTCAGGCCTCCCTCAAGGACGCCCCGCGCGATGTCTATATCCTCGTGTTCCAGGCCTCGGGCTACGAAGTCAAAGGCTTCGAGGAAATCGCCTGGATCACCGGCGTCAGCATCTTCCGCAATGTCGCCGAGGGCTGAACGGCATCCGGCCCCCCTTCGTTTCGGAGTGACCCTGCCCCCTCACATCCCCGCCACCACGTTGAAACAAACCTTTCACCGCGCGACGGGCACCCCACATCTCTCCCAACACGCCCAAAGCCCCAAGGAGAGCCCATGCGTATCCTGATCCCCGCCCTTGTTACCGCCGTCCTGATGGCCGTGGTCTGGCAATTGAACCTCCCGAAAGATTTCGGCGCCCACCCGTGGTGGTCGATGCAGGTTGTCCTTTACGGCGCCCCCATCGGCATCCTTGCCGCCAGCCTCGCCGCGCTCCTGCCCGTCAAACCGCTGATCCGTCTCGCCATCTTCGCGCTGGCCACGGCCGCCGCCTTCTGGGTCGCCAAGAACGGCCAGCACGGCTTTGCCGTCTCCTATGCCGAAGACGCCGCCGCAGGCCAGCGCTGGTTCCTTGGCTGGCACGCCACCATGATCACCCTCGCGGCCACGCTGACCACCCTGATCCAATCATTGTTCCGCCGCTAACCGCTGGCACCGGGCACCATGTCAGTCGAAACTGATGGTGCCCACGAGCTGCGGCCCACCCGTGCGTTCGTTACGTTTCGAACGCGCCTGAATACCCGCCAGCCTGCCGTCGCCGATCAGGTGCTGGATGTTCGCAAGGTGTGTGGGGTGCAAGCGCACGCAGGTCTCTTCGTTCCAGAGGTTGCGCGACACCGGCCCTGCCGTCGCCCAGGAAATCGCCACCGGAGACAGTTCGCGCCGCTTGACACGGTTGCTCTCGATCAGGGTCTTGATGGTCTCGCCCATGATGTCCGCGCTTTCCTGAAAGCTCATGTCGCCGACGATCTCGACCTCATGGACCGTAGGCTGCTTGCCGTCATTCACGCATTTGCGGGCCACGAACAGCCAGTCATGAATGATATAGGCCGGAGCATAGCCCCAGGCCGACATGCCGCCGATCGACTGAACCGGTTTCGGGACCGACCCGCCATCGGTGTAAAACGGCTCGGGCCGGATCACCTGCACCTCACCGTTGGCGCGGGTCCGGGTAAAGGTAAGCTCCTGCCCGCGCACCGGGACATAGACAAAATTGCCGTCACCAAAGGCAGTGTTGTTCTCGCCGACCCAGTAGACATGAACCGCGCCAGAGAAGGACCCCGCCTTCAGATCCTTGTAATTGACATAGCCACAGGCCGAGAGCGCCAGCAGCACGAGACAGGACATGAGAAATCGCATGGGAAAATCCGCTTTCTTAATACAATGAATACCCCACCCTAGCATAATCCGGCGTCGCGTCCGAGGGCCTACAACTCTCCCGCCATGTCCGCGATCCGCGCCTCCAGCACCCGGTCGATCTCCAACTCGCCCGCGATCTTCATCTGCACCCATGTCCGCAGCAACCAGTTGATCCGCGCCTGGTATCCCTTGCCCATCGCCCGGAACATCCGCGCCACCGACTGATCAAGGTAGAGCGTGATCTTTTCCTTCGGCTCTTCCACGTCAATATCAAGCTCGAGCGTGTGCCAGGCATCCGGCACCTCGTCGCGCACCGCAGGTCCGACGGCATAATCCCGTTGCAGGTATTGCAAACTCTGGATCAGCTTTTCCCGCGCCAGCCGCTGCGCGCGGGTTCCCCGTTGTCCTGTCATCCGTGATCTCCTTCCATCAGGCAGATCACACCCTCGCAGAGCGGGGTTAACACGCCAGAACCGCACCGCGCGGCGCACCTCCGCGATACAGCCGGAATACCGACGCAATACCGACGTGGATTTTCAGGCCTCCGGCACCGGCCGCGGCTTGCCGTCTTCGTCGATGGCCACATAGGTGAACACCGCTTCCGTCACCTTCTCGGTCTTGTCCGAACGGAACCGGTCTGCCCAGGCTTCGATGCGGATGGCCATCGAAGACCGTCCCACCCGTTCCACCCAGGCCCAGACGCAGAGCACATCCCCGATCCCGACGGGACGGATGAATTTCATCGCATCCACGGCCACGGTTGTCACCCGCCCTCTGGCACGCCCGGCGGCGACGATTCCGCTGGCAATATCCATCTGCGCCAGCACCCAACCGCCGAAAATATCACCGTTCACGTTCACGTCGGCGGGCATCGCCGCAACGCGTAACGTCGCTTCGCCACTGGGTTTTTTCTCGTCGGTCATCGGCTGGCTTCCTTTTTTCGCTGGCCCCACCCTAACCCGATGGCAAAGCGCATGAAAGCTGGTAGAAGCACGCATGTCTCAAGATCAGGACAGCTTTGACATTCTCGTAATCGGTGCCGGCCCCGCCGGCAGCGCCGCCGCCTGTTGGGCCGCGAAACAGGGCGCGCGCGTCGGCCTGATCGACAAGGCCCGCTTCCCCCGCAACAAGCTTTGCGGCGGCCTGTTCACCGGCCGCAGCCGCACCTACTATCGCGAGATTTTCGGCCAGGATTTCGATCCGTCCAAGGCCGTCACCCGCGACGAGATCAGCTTTTTCCACGACGGCACCTGCCTCGCCACCCTGACCGACGTCCCGCCCTTCAACCTCACCATGCGCGTCGACCTTGATGCCACGCTTTATCAGCACGCCATCGACGCGGGAGCCGTGGATCTGACGGGTCAGCCGATCGCGCAACTTACGGATAACACGGTCACTTTTCGGGACGGCCACACGGTAACTGCCTGCGTTCTGATTGGCGCGGACGGGGTGAATTCCATCACGGCCCGCCACCTGTTCGGCGCGCCCTTTGACAAGGACACCATCGGTTTCGGCCTCGAAATTGAAGCATCAACCACCGAACAATCCCCCGAGGATCAGCCCCTGCGCATCGACTTTGCCGCCGCGACATGGGGCTATGGCTGGTCCTTCCCGAAACAGGGCTCCACTACCGTGGGGGTTGGCGGACTGTTACATCCGAACCCCGATATGAAGGGTCACTTCGCGGCCTATCTCGACACCCTGAACCTCGATCCCGACCGCACCCGCTACAAGGGGCATTACCTGCCCTTCGGGGATTTCCGGCCGGTGCCGGGGCGGGGCCATATCCTGCTTGCCGGTGACGCGGCAGGGCTGGTCGATCCGATCACCGGCGAGGGCATCGCCTTTGCCATGAAAAGCGGCCAGCTCGCCGCGCAGGCCGCCTTTGATGCCCTGTCCGAAGATGCGCCAGAAACCGCGCTGCCGCGCTACCAGCGCAGTCTGAAAGACATCCACCGTAACCTGAAAATCGCCCGCACCCTGCGCCGGATCATCTTTGCGCCGCGCTGGCAAACGGCGTTTACCAACACCTTCCGCCGCTCGGGCACGGTGCGGATGCAATACATGCAGTTGCTCGCGGGCGAGGTCGAATACCCGGCCCTCGCAGGCGCCGTGCTGCGCCGCCTGCCGCGCTATATCGTCAACCGGTTCCGGCGCTAGACTGCCTGTTTGATCCACTTCACGATGGCCGGGGCCGGCATCGCGCCCGACTGGCGTGCCTGCTCTTTACCTTTTGCAAAGGCCGCCATGGTAGGAATGCCCCGGATGCGAAATTTCGCGCCCGCCTGCGGATGTTCCTCGGTGTTCAGCTTCACAAGCCGCACATCCCCCGAAAGGGTTTGCGCCGCCTGGCTGAATTGCGGGGCCATCTGGCGGCAGGGGCCGCACCACGGCGCCCAGAAATCCACGACCAGCGGCACATCGTCGTTGCGCGCGGCTTTCTGCAACGTGGCAAGGTCCACCTCGGCCACCTTGCCGCCCATCAACTTGGCACCACAGGTACCGCACTTCGGCCCGGCGCTCAGGCGCTCTTCCGGCACGCGGTTCACCTGCCCGCATTCAAGACATGTCAGCTTCTTTCCGCTCATATTCGACTTCCCGCATTTATATTCTGTTTTCCATATATAAGCGCAACACTCCCAATGTGAACCCCATGAAAAAAGGGCCGGGGAAATCCCCGGCCCTTCCCCCGCGTGCTCCCCGCGGTTTGACGCAAAACTTAGTTCAGCGCCTTGTCGGTGATGGCATGGGTCCATGCGCCTTCCGGCTTTTTGGTGATGACCGGATCGGAACCGCCCGACATCAGGCTTTCCACAGTCCGCTCATAGTCGGCCGGGTCCAGCGCGCCGTTCGAACCGGCGGTCAGCTTGGCGATTTCGCCCATCATACGCACCTGATGCTCTTCGGTCTGTGCACCCGAAGCATCGTTGTCCAGCACGATCATCGCCGCGTCAGCCGGGTTTTCCTCGGCCCACTTCCAACCCTTCATCGACGCACGCACAAAGCGCACCATCTTGTCGACAAAGGCCGGGTCATTCAGGTTGTCTTCCAGCACGTACATGCCGTCTTCCAGCGTCGCAACGCCCTGATCTTCATACTTGAAAACCACGAGGTCATCGGGGCTCAGGCCCGCGTCGATGATCTGCCAGTATTCGTTGTAGGTCATGGTCGACACACAGGCCGCCTGACCCTGCAGGATCGGATCAACGTTGAAGCCCTGCTTCAGAACGGTCACGCCATCCGCGCCGCCTTCGGTCGACAAGCCCAGCTTGCTCATCCAGCTCAGGAACGGATACTCGTTGCCGAAGAACCAGACACCCAGGGTTTTCCCGGCGAAATCAGCTGGCGACGAGACGCCCGCATCCTTGCGGCAGGTCAGCATCATGCCCGACGATTTGAACGGCTGCGCGATGTTCACCAGCGGCAGGCCCTTCTCGCGGCTGGCAAGCGCCGACGGCATCCAGTCCAGAACCACGTCGGCCCCGCCGCCCGCGATCACCTGTGCCGGCGCGATATCCGGGCCACCCGGCTTGATGGTCACGTTCAGACCTTCTTCTTCGTAAAAGCCCTTGTCGGCGGCCACGTAGTAGCCTGCGAATTGCGATTGCGTCACCCACTTGAGCTGAAGGGTCACGTCATCGGCGGCCTGTGCCACGCCGGCCGCAAGGCCAAGCGCGGCGGCGCCTAAAGTCTTGATGATGGTTTTCATGTCTTACTCTCCTTGTTGAATGTTTTGTCCTGTTATTCTTGGACTTATCGTTAACGTATATGTCAGCCCCGCTGCGACGGGTGCCAGAAGGTCACGGCCTTTTCCAGAAGCGCAACGCCCCCATAGAAAGCCGATCCAACCACTGCGGCCACCACGATCTCGGCCCAGACCAGATCCAGCGCCAACTGGCCTACCGAGGTCGAGATGCGGAACCCCATGCCCTTGATGGGCGACCCGAAGAATTCAGCCACAATCGCACCGATCAGCGCAAGGGTGGTGGCAATCTTCAGGCCATTGAAAATGAACGGCATCGCCGCCGGAAGCCGCAGCTTGATGAGGCTTTGGGCATAACTCGCCGCATAGGTCCGCATCAGGTCGCGCTGCATGTGATCCGTGGCCTGAAGGCCCTGCACCGTGTTCACCAGCATCGGGAAGAACACCATGACCACCACAACCGCTGCCTTAGACTGCCAGTCAAAGCCGAACCACATCACGAGGATCGGGGCCATGCCGATGATCGGAAGCGCCGCCACGAAGTTCCCCACCGGCAAAAGCCCCCGCTGCAGGAACGGAAAGCGGTCTACCGCGATCGCGGTCAGGAAGGCCGCGCCGCATCCCATAACATAGCCCGACAAGGCCCCCTTGATCACGGTCTGCACGAAATCTTCCCACAGGATGCCGGTCGACACCGCAAAGCGCGCCGCGATCATCGTGGGCGCCGGCAACAGAACCGGCGAAATCTCGAAGCCACGCACCACGCATTCCCACAACACAATGAGAGTCACGCCAAAGATGATGGGCACCGCAAGCCGTGTTGCGCGGGTTTTCGGCTGGTTGGCCAGCCAGACATTCAGGCGCCACCCGGCCAGCCACGCTATGATACCTGTGATTGCCCAGATCATCGCACCATCCCCATCCGTTTAAGCACCACGTTCTGCACGAGGCCAATCAGTCCCACGAGGGCCGCCGCCAGCGCCGCAGCCACAAGAAGCGCACTCCAGATCTGGATCGTCTGACCATAGTAGCTGCCACCAAGCAGGCGCGCACCAAGGCCGGCCACGGCACCCGTGGGCAACTCGCCAACGATGGCCCCCACCAGCGACGCCGCCATCGCGATCTTCAGCGAGGTGAACAGGTAAGGCATCGACGACGGCAGGCGCAGCTTCCAGAACTCCTGGTTGCCGCTCGCGTTCCAGGTCTTCATCTGGTCAAGCTGCATGTGATCAGGACTGCGCAGCCCCTTCACCATGCCCACGACAACAGGGAAGAACGACAGGTACATCGAGATCACGGCCTTCGGCAACAGCCCCGAGATGCCCACCGCGTTCAGCACCACGATGATCATCGGCGCAATCGCAAGGATCGGAATGGTCTGGCTCGCGATCACCCAGGGCATGATGCTCATGTCCATCGTACGGTTATAGACAATGCCCACCGCCAGCGCGATGCCAAGCCCGGTGCCAAGCACAAAGCCCAGCAGCGTCGAACTCAGGGTGATCCAGCTGTGGTACAGCAACGAGCGTTTCGAAAACGCGCGCCCCCGCACCACCATGTCGCCCGTGGTCTTCCAGATCTCCGCCCCCACCTGATGCGGCGGCGGCAGCTTGGGCTTTTTCTGATTCATCGTATCGGCGATCAGTTCCGAGGTGCTCAACTCAACCCCTGCCCGTTTCGCCTTGTCATAAGCCCAGGGCGCATTCAGCGCGACCGAGCCCGCGTACCACAGCACGAAGATGGCAATCACCACCGTGAGAATGGGGCCTATGCGATACCAGACGGCCTTCATCGGCGCACCTCCCGCCCCATGATTGATCCGGGGCCTTGAAACCTATTCGTCATCTGCATGCCCCGCCCGTAGACCATCCCGCACCCGGTGCGCGATGTCGATGAACTCCTGGCTGTCGCGTATATCCAGCGGACGCTCCTTCGGCAGGGTGCTTTCGATGACGTCGGTGATCCGGCCCGGACGGGGCGACATCACCACGATCTTGGTCGACAGGTACACCGCCTCGGGGATCGAGTGCGTCACGAAACCGATGGTCTTGTTGGTGCGCGCCCACAATTCCAGAAGCTGTTCGTTCAGGTGGTCGCGCACGATCTCGTCCAGCGCCCCGAACGGCTCATCCATCAACAGGATATCGGCATGGAACGCCAGCGCCCGCGCGATCGAGGCCCGCTGCTGCATGCCCCCCGACAACTGCCAGGGAAACTTCTTCTCGAAGTTATCAAGATGCACCAGCTCAAGAACTTCCTTCACGGCCGCATCCTGTTCGGCCTTGCTCACGCCCATGATCTCGAGAGGCAGGCGGATGTTGCCGCCAATGGTGCGCCAGGGATACAGGCCCGCATGCTGGAACACATACCCATAGGCCCGCGCCTTGCGCGCCTCTTCCGGGCTCACGCCATTCACCGTGATCTCGCCCGCCGTGGGTTTTTCCAGGTCCGCCATCACCCGCAGGAATGTGGTCTTGCCACACCCCGACGGGCCGATGAAGCTGACGAAATCCCCCTTGTTGATCTCAAGGTTCACGTCTTTCAACGCATGCACCGGACCGTCGTTGGTCTCGAAAGTCAGCGACAGGTTCTTCGCGCTGATGACAGGGTCTGTGGTCAAGGTCTTGCTCCGCTGGCCGAATGTGGCTTGCTTGTTGGTGTTGCGCCCCGTCCGAACTGGTCAGGGCGCATATGTCTTAAACGCCGGTCGCCGGAATGCCGCTGCGCTCCACGGGACGTGGGGCCGTCAGTTCCTTCCAGGTGCTCAACGCCTTGTTCACGGTGGTGTTGGCGTCGCGTGCCACGAACTTGCCGTGCCCTTCCTGCGTCTGGATCACCCCGTCGTTCACGGCCACCTGGCCACGGGTCAGGGTAAAGCGCGGCAGGCCCTTCACGTGATGACCCTCGAACACGTTGTAGTCAATCGAGGACTGCTGGCTCCCGGCCGAGATGGTCTTCTCCTTCTCCGGATCCCACACCACGAGGTCCGCATCGGCCCCCACCAGAACCGCGCCCTTCTTGGGATAGCAGTTCAGGATCTTGGCGATATTGGTCGAAGTCACGGCCACGAACTCGTTCATTGTCAGACGGCCGGTGTTCACACCGTGGGTCCACAACATCGGCAGACGATCTTCCAGACCGCCGGTCCCGTTCGGGATCTTCGAGAAATCACCCACGCCATAGCGTTTCTGCTCGGTGGTAAAGGCACAGTGGTCCGTTGCCACCACGCTCAGCGACCCCGACTGCAAGCCGGCCCAGAGCGAATCCTGGTGCTTCTGGTTGCGGAACGGCGGCGACATCACGCGACGCGCGGCATGGTCCCAATCGGTGTTGAAATATTCGCTCTCATCCAGCGTCAGGTGCTGGATCAGCGGCTCGCCCCAGACACGCTTGCCCTGCATGCGGGCACGGCGGATGGCTTCATGCGCCTCCTCGCAGGAGGTGTGCACCACGTAAAGCGGCACGCCCGCCATATCGGCAATCATGATGGCACGGTTGGTGGCTTCACCTTCCACCTGCGTGGGGCGAGAATAGGCATGCGCCTCGGGGCCGGTGTTGCCCTCGGCCAAAAGCTTGGCGGTCATCTCGGCCACCACGTCACCGTTCTCGGCATGTACCATCGCGATCCCGCCCAGTTCGGCCAGGCGGTTGAAGCTCGCATAAAGCTCGTCGTCATTCACCATCAGCGCGCCTTTATAGGCCAGAAAGTGCTTGAAGGTGTTGATACCGCGATCTTCGATAATGGTTTTCATGTCGTTGAAAACCTGCTCACCCCACCAGGTCACGGCCATGTGGAACGAGTAGTCACAGTTCGCGCGGGTCGACTTGTTGTCCCAGCGTTTGATCGCGTCCAGCAGGCTTTCACCCGGATTTGGCAGGCAGAAATCCACCACCATCGTGGTGCCCCCCGCCAGACCCGCCCGCGTGCCGCTTTCGAAATCATCGCTGGAATAGGTGCCCATGAAGGGCATCTCGAGGTGAACGTGCGGATCAATGCCACCGGGCATGACGTAACAGCCGGTCGCGTCCAGCACCTCGTCGCCCTTCAGGTCCGTCCCGATCTCGATGATCTGGCCACCCTCGACCAGCACATCCGCCTTGTACGTCAGGTCTGCGGTAACAACGGTCCCGCCCTTGATAACCTTGGTTGTCATTGTTCTTCTCCCTGCGCGCCTGGCTCCTGGGCCGGCTTCTTCTTGGTCAAAATACCCCGGGGGTCCGGGGGCAGCGCCCCCGGTTCAGCCCATGTCTCACTCCACGATCTCTGCCGTCTCCAGTACCGCATGCAACATCACATCCGTGCCAGCCGCCGCCCAGTCCTTGGAAATCTCTTCCGCCTCATTGTGCGAAAGCCCGTCGACACAGGGGCACATGATCATCGCCGTCGGCGCCACCTGGTTGATCCAGCAGGCATCATGCCCCGCACCCGAGATGATATCGAGATGCGAATAGCCCAGCCGCTCAGCCGCATTGCGCACCGCGGTGACACAGCCCTCGTCAAAGGCCACCGGATCAAATCCGCCAACCTTTTCAAACGCGATGCTCAGCCCCATCTCGTCGGCAATCTTCTGGCCCTCGACACGCAGACGCTCTTCCATGTCGGTGATCACCGACAGCTCGGGCGAGCGGAAGTCGACGGTGAACACCACCTTGCCCGGGATCACGTTGCGCGAGTTCGGATAGACATCGATATGACCTGCCGCGCCCACCGCGTGCGGGGCGTGGCTCCATGCGATCTCATCCACTTTTTCAAGAACGCGGGCCATCCCCAACCCGGCGTTCTTGCGCATCGGCATTGGAGACGATCCCGTATGCGCGTCTTTTCCTTCGATGGTCACCTGGGTCCAGCTCAGACCCTGCCCGTGGGTGACAACCCCGATATCCTTGCCCTCGGCTTCAAGGATTGGTCCCTGTTCGATATGCAACTCGAACATCGCGTGCATCTTGCGCTGGCCCACGGGTTCATCGCCGCGCCAGCCGATCCGCTTCAGCTCGTCTCCGAACTTCAGCCCCTCGGCGTCTTCGCGATCATAGGCCCAGTCCTCGGTGTGGATGCCTGCGAAAACGCCCGACGACAGCATCGCCGGGGCAAACCGCGTGCCTTCCTCGTTGGTCCAGTTGGTCACCACGATGGGATGCTTGGTCTTGATCCCCAGGTCCTTGATCGTGCGCAGCACCTCAAGCCCGCCCAGAACACCAAGCACGCCATCGTACTTGCCACCTGTCGGCTGGGTATCAAGATGCGATCCCATATAGACCGGCAGCGCATCGGGGTCGGTGCCGGGATACTCGGCGAACATGTTGCCCATGGTGTCCAGCCCCATGGTACAGCCGACCTCTTCACACCATTTCTGGAACAGGGCACGGCCCTCGCCGTCCTCGTCCGTGACGGTCTGGCGGTTGTTGCCACCGGCCACACCGGGGCCGATCTTGGCCATCTCCATCAGGCTGTCCCACAGCCGATCGCCATTGATCTTGATGTTCTCGCCGGGTGCGGCCATCTCAACACTCCCTATGTCTTTGCTCACGGGCCCTTGTTTCACGGGCCTCTTGCCAATCGATCAATCCTGACCGTATGGTCAAGTTCAGGGCACCACAGTCTGACCAACCGGTCAAGATTTTTCTGCAACGGGAATTTGTCATGTCGCAAGCGCAACGCTCCAACAGCAAAAAAGAACGTCGCCAGGAAAGCGAAGCGCTCATTTTATCAGCAGCGGAAAAAGTCTTTGCAGAGGCAGGGTTTGGCGGCGCCACCATGCAGCTGATCGCCGATGTGGCCGGGCTGCCGAAAGCCAACCTGCACTACTACTTTCCGACCAAGGAAAAACTCTACCGGCAGGTGGTTCAGAACATCTTCCAGGTCTGGTTGCAGGCCGCCGACATCTTCGATCAAGCCGAGGGACCTGCCGAAGGAATCGGCGCCTACATCGACGCCAAGATGGAAATCTCACGCCGCCATCCCAACGGCTCCAAGGTCTGGGCCTCCGAGGTCATGCACCGCGCGCCGGTCATTCAGGACTATCTCGAAACCACCCTGCGCGACTGGACCGAAGGACGCGCGCGGATCATCGAACGCTGGATCGCCGAGGGCCGGATGGCCCCGATCAACCCGCGCCACCTGCTTTACATGCTCTGGGCGACAACCCAGCACTACGCCGATTTCGGCCACCAGATCGAAACCCTGAACGACGGCCAACAGCTCTCGGACGCCCAGTGGGAAGAGGCCAAGGCCAGCGTGAAAGAGATCATCCTGCGCGGCATCGGGGTCGACATCGCGGCGGAAAACTGACGCCCAATAGCACCGTTTCGGCGCTGGACGCCTCCGCGCTCCTGCCGTATCCTGCCCGTCAACGCTGACAACGGACGATCGCAATGGCATCCCAAGAGGCAACGGCCAAGAAACCCAGCCGCATCCAGCTACGCAACCGCAAGCGCATCCTCGATGCCGCCCTCGAGGTCTTCTCCCGCCACGGTTACCGCGGGGCCACCCTCGACCAGATTGCCGAGGAAGCCGGGCTCTCAAAGCCCAACATCCTCTACTATTTCGACGGCAAGGAAGACATCCACGTCACCCTTCTCAACCAGTTGATGGAAAGCTGGCTCGACCCGCTGGACCATATGGACCCCGAGGGCGACCCGCTTGAGGAACTCCTCGGCTATGTCCGCCGCAAAGTGGCCATGACCCGCGAATTCCCGCGTGAGAGCCGGCTGTTTGCCAATGAAATCCTGCAAGGTGCGCCGCGCATGGGGCCGCACCTCGAAAGCGGGCTGAAACCCCTGTTCGATCAGAAATGCGCCCTGATCCAGTCCTGGATCGACGCCGGACGCCTCGCGCCCTGTGATCCCCGCCACCTGATCTTCTCGATCTGGGCCACCACCCAGCACTACGCCGATTTCGACGCGCAGGTGCGGGTACTGATGGCAGGAGAAAAAGGCGTGATCGACGGCGGCGGCCAGCATCTTGAAACCATGTTCCGCAAGATGCTGACGCCCTGACCGGCTAAGCCCTCGTCACTTGCATTTAATCCAAGGGGGCATGCACCACTTGTCGATCCCGTCAGGCATTCCTGCTGCCAATCCATTGATCTGAGCCCGGGTTCGAAACCCATCAGGATGACGCGACAACAGCCCCTCGGCCACGAACCCCGAATAGCCCAATGCGGCCTGCGCCTCTGCCGGGTTCGCGTATTGGGGGGCGTCGTATCCATCGCTCATCAACGTTTCCCCAAGCGCCTCAAAGTCATAGGTACCAGCGTCACCAAAAACAAAAGCGCGACTATCTTCGCGTTCATCATGTGTCAGGAACATCACAAGATCGTTTTCCCCAACATCATTGTCTTTCCAAACGTCGAGATAACTCTGTCCATCCAGCATTGCACGGGGAACAATCAGCACACGCTGCGTGTCAAACCCACCTACACCCGAAATCGTGTTCATTATGGGTTCATCATCCACTTGCGACCGTTCGCTTGCATGTTCAGCGAACCACGCCATCGTGCCAGCTTCTACCCAGAAGGGTTGGCTGTAGATCTCATCCAAAGTGTGTGAATCCTGCGCCTGCCCAGTTGCTGCCCACAAGGCGCCAAGGGCGACTAAAAACATTTTCAAATTCTTCATAGTAACTATTCCTTACTGTTCTGATCATACATGTTGACCAGAAACCAAATGACAAAAAGCAGGTAGCCCAGAACGGCAAACACCATCTGCGCGACCATCGAAGCTCCCAAAGTGATCTTGTATTGCTTGTCGTACAGCTCTTGGGGCGACGAGCCCAAGTCTCTGAAAACCTGCCCATCAAGGGCGACCTCCTGAAAGAACCCCTGGATCTGCGCGATCGAAAATAGGCCCGCCAGCAAAGCCAGGAAAAACAGAACAATTGGAGTAGCCAGAAACCCCAAAAGCTTAAATCGGGAAATAGACCCTGCTTCGTCGATCAGGCCACCTGATCTGAGAAAGACAAACAAGACGCCGCCAAAACCGAATGTCGCCATCGACATCAAAAGTTCGACCTGGTTTTCCACGGCACCAAGAAGGGAATTGATTTCGTCCATAAAACACCTCTCAAATGAATAAAGTAATCCGTAGAGGGTACACCATTTTCCCAAAAGCAACAAACGTACGAAACGAAATGACCGCCGCAGTCAAACTGCGACGGTCCGGTTCTCGGTTTGTGACACGTCGAAACGTGTCCCCTCGCCCCGTTTCCTACTCCGCGGCCTGCGCCATCGGGTTGTTGGGGTGCGCGGTCCAGTTGCCGTAATCGGCCTCTACCGGCTTGCCCGTGCGCTCGTCCATCTCGCCCGCCTCAAGCGTGCGCATGGTGATGCAGTTTTCGACGGGGCAGACATTGACGCAGAGGTTGCAGGCCACGCATTCATCGTCCTTCACGGTGAACACGCGATCCTCGCTCATCTCGATCGCCTGGTGGCTGGTATCTTCGCAGGCGGCATAGCACCGGCCGCACTTGATACAGTCGTCCTGGTTGATCACGGCCTTGGTCACGTGATTGAGGTTCAGGTACTGCCAGTCGGTCACGTTCGGCGTCGCAAGACCGACGAAATCAGCGGTGCTTTCATAGCCTTTCTCGTCCATCCACTGCGAAAGCCCCGAGATCATTTCCTGAACGATCTTGAACCCATAGGTCATCGCCGCCGTACAAACCTGCACGTTGCCAGCCCCCAGCGCCATGAACTCGGCCGCGTCGCGCCATGTGGTCACGCCGCCGATCCCCGAGATCGGCAGGTTCGCCGTGGCCGGGTTGCGGGCAATCTCGGCGACCATGTTCATCGCAATCGGCTTCACCGCCGGCCCGCAATAGCCGCCATGCGTGCCCTTGCCGTCGATCATCGGCTCCGGGCTCATCACGTCAAGGTTCACCGAGGTGATCGAGTTGATCGTGTTGATCAGGCTGACCGCATCCGCGCCACCGCGCAGCGCGGCTTCGGCCGGGTAGAGGATGTTGGTGATGTTCGGCGTCAGCTTCACGATCACCGGCAGGTCAGTCGCTTCCTTGCACCAGCGCGCCACCATCTCGATGTAATCCGGCACTTGCCCGACGGCCGACCCCATACCGCGCTCGGCCATGCCATGCGGACAGCCAAAGTTCAGCTCGAACCCGTCACAGCCGGTTTCCGCGATCATCGGCAGGATGCGCTTCCACTCATCTTCCTCGCAGGGCACCATGACCGAGGCGATCAGGGCGTGATCGGGATAATCCCGCTTCACCCGCGTCATCTCTTCAAGGTTCACCTCAAGCGGACGGTCGGTGATCAGCTCGATGTTGTTCAGCCCCAGCAAACGCCGGTCCGCCCCGTGGATCGCGCCATAGCGCGGCCCGTTCACGTTCACGACCGGAGGACCTTCCGATCCGAGGGTCTTCCAGACCACGCCGCCCCAACCGGCCTCAAAGGCACGGCGAACGTTGTATTCCTTGTCCGTCGGCGGCGCCGAGGCCAGCCAGAACGGGTTTGGGGATTTGATCCCGATGAAATCACTTTCGAGATTGGCCATTTCGCTATCTCCCTTGTCTTACGCCATCAACGTGGCGTGAATGTCTTCTGCCGCATCACGGCCCTCGGCCACGGCAGTCACGGTCAGGTCGTCGCCTCCCGAGGCACAGTCGCCCCCGGCCCAGACCCCATCAACACTGGTGCGCCCGGTGCCATCCACCGCGATCTTGCGCCCTTCCAGCGCCGGCAGCCCCTCGCCTTCCAGCGTCTGGCCAATCGCCTTGAACACCTGGTCCGCGGCAAGGCGCACGGTCTGGCCGGTCGGCGCGAGATCGTCGCCAGTATACTCGAATTCGATTTCGCGCACCGCACCGTTGCCGATCACCGCCTTGGGCGAGGCATTGGTGATGATCCGCACACCCTTGGAGGCCGCCAGATCCTGTTCGAACACGCTGGCGTTCATCCGGTCGCGGCCCCGACGGTAGACAAGGCTCACGTTCAGCGCGCCCAACAGCTTGGCCTGAACCGCGGCATCCACCGCCGTCATACCACCACCGATCACCACGACATCGCGGCCGATCTCTACGTCGGCAAGGTCCGACGCCTGTCTCAGGTCGGAGATGAAATCCACCGCATCCAGCACGCCGGACTTGTCCTCGCCATCCACGCCCAGCGCATTGACGCCGCCAAGCCCGATGCCAAGGAACACGGCGTCATACTCGGCCTTCAGGCCATCCAGTGTCAGGCCATCGCCAAGCATCTTGCCGGTCTCCACCGTGATGCCGCCGATCTTCAAAAGCCAGTCCACTTCGCGCGCCGCAAAGTTCTCGACCGATTTGTAAGAGGCAATACCAAATTCGTTCAGACCGCCCGCCTTGGCACGCGCGTCAAACACGGTCACGTCGTGGCCATACATCGCCAGACGGTGCGCCGCCGACAAGCCCGCAGGCCCCGCGCCCACAACGGCCACCTTCTTGCCGGTTGCCGTGTCACGTTCAAACGGATGCACATCCGCCGCCATCAGCGTATCGGTGGCATAACGCTGCAACCGGCCAATCTCGACCGGCTTGCCCTCGGCAACCTCGCGCACACAGACTTCCTCGCACAGGGTCTCGGTCGGACACACCCGCGCGCACATGCCGCCCAGGATATTCTGGCTCAGGATCGTCCTCGCCGCCGCTTCCGGCGTGCCGGTCGCGATCTGGCGGATGAACAGCGGAATATCAATGTCTGTCGGACAGGCCGTCATGCAGGGCGCGTCATGGCAGAAATAGCAGCGATCCGCCGCCACCAGCGCTTCGTGATCTTCCAGTTGCGGATGCAGATCCGCAAAGTTCTCGGCAAGTTGCCCGGGCGCCAATCGCCCGGCCACAACCCCTTCGCTCAACGGTGATTTGGTCATTCTCTCTCCCCGTGTCATCGTTTGGCTATTTGAGAACAGCGTCTCATGGGTTTATTTTTTTATCAACTGGTAAAATTTGAATGCTATTCAAAAACCCGCAAACGCCCAATTCTTCATCAAAAATTCATGCCCCAATCCCACGGATTGATCCGAAAATGATCCGAATTTGCTTGAGATTCGCAGCCACGACCCGCATATAAACACCGCAACGTTACCTCTATCGACACCCTGTTCCTTGCGGCTCAGTCACTCGATCTTGCTCTGACTAAGCCGATCTGCCGCAATTCCGTGGGCAGCAAAAACAGGAGAAACGACGATGGCAACTGGCACCGTCAAATGGTTCAACACCACCAAAGGCTACGGCTTTATTGCGCCCGAAGATGGCGGCAAAGACGTATTCGTACACATTTCCGCAGTTGAGCGCGCAGGCCTGACCGGTCTGGCCGACAACCAGAAGGTCACCTACGACCTCGAAACCGGCCGCAACGGCCGTGAAGCAGCGACCAACATCGCTCTGGCCTGATCTTCAGGCTATCGCTTTGAAAACCGAAAGCGCCCTTATCCGGGGCGCTTTTTTGTTGCGCGCGGGTTATTCGATCTCTGCGACCAGCGCCAAAACATCCGGCCCCAGCCCCTCGACGATCAGCGCCACGCCTTCCGCGTTGGGATGGATGCCATCGGGTTGCATCAGATCGCGCAGCGCACTCGGATCCTGCACCCCAAGCCCCGCAAAGAAGTTCTCGGTCAGAAGCGTGCCATATTCCGCAGAGAGTTCGGGATAGATCGCATCAAACGCCTGTTTGTAGTCGGGCCCGAAATTGTTCGATGCCTTCATACCCACCAAAAGCACCTCGACCCCCTTGGCCTTTGCCACCTCGAGAATACCGGCAAGGTTGGCCCGTGCAGCCTCGGGTGCAATGCCGCGCAGCATGTCGTTGCCGCCAAGGATCACCATCATTGCATCGATGTCCTCGGTCAGGCTCCACTCGGCCCGCGCGAAACCGCCCGCCGTCGTGTCACCACTGACCCCGCCATTCACAAGCCGCACATCCGCGCCCTGTTCCGCAAGCCAGACCCGCATCTGCGGCACCAGCCCGTTCTGCTCGATCAGGCCATAACCTTGGGTCAAACTGTCACCAAGTGCCAGAATACTCACCTGTTCCGCCGAAACCGGTGCTGCAAGGGCAAAAACCAGTGCCGCCGCCTTGCTCAGACGCGACAGTCCCCCATATTGCCTAGAACGGTTCATTAGACAGGTTCCCCCATGACTACGGTACTCTCCCTTAAAGATGCGCGTCTTGCCCTGGATGGCAATGCCGGACGGATCGAAATCCTGCATGGCATCTCGCTTGACGTTGCGAAAGGGGAAACCCTCGGTCTTGTCGGCCCCTCAGGTTCGGGCAAATCCTCGCTCCTGATGCTTATGGGCGGTCTCGAGCTTGCCACGGGCGGCCAGATTTCCGCCTTGGGGCAGGATCTCAGCGCCATGAACGAAGACGCGCTGGCCCGGTTTCGCCGCGATCACATGGGCGTCGTGTTCCAGAGCTTCCACCTTGTGCCCACGATGACCGCGCTGGAAAACGTTGCCACACCGCTGGAACTGGCGGGTGACCGCGATGCCTTTGACCGCGCGATGGAAGAACTCGATGCCGTCGGCCTTGCTCACCGCGCCGATCACTTCCCGCGCCAGATGTCGGGCGGTGAACAACAACGCGTGGCCCTTGCCCGCGCCGTCGCACCGCGCCCCGACATCCTTTTGGCCGACGAACCCACAGGCAACCTTGACCAGACCAACGGCGAAGCCATCATCGACCTGCTGTTCTCGCTGCGTGACCGGCACGGCGCGACCCTCGTCATGGTCACCCACTCGCATCGCCTCGCCAACCGCTGCGACCGCGTGATCCGCCTGCGCGATGGCCGCATCGACCAGCAAGAGGCCGCCGCATGAGCCTCGCCCTGGCCTGGCGTTTCGCCCGACGTGAACTGCGCGGTGGCCTTGCCGGCTTCCGCATCTTCCTTGCCTGTCTCGCCCTTGGCGTCGCAACCATCGCCGCCATCGGGTCGGTGCGTGCCAGTATCGAGGCCGGCCTCGCCGCCGAAGGTGCCGCCCTGCTCGGCGGAGATGCCGAGATGGAATTTACCTACCGTTTCGCCTCCGACGAGGAACGCGCATGGATGGATGCCAACGCCACTGCAATCTCCGAGGTGGTTGATTTCCGCTCGATGGCCGTCGTCACCCGCGACGACCAGACCGAACGCGGCCTCACCCAGGTCAAGGCCTCCGACAGCGCCTATCCGCTGATCGGCAGGGCCACCCTCTCTCCCGATATCCCGCTTCAGAACGCCCTTGGCCAGCACGACGGCCTGCCCGGTGGCGTCATGCAGCAACTCTTGATTGACCGGCTGGGGCTAAAGATCGGCGACACCTTCAAACTCGGCACACAGGAGTTCCGCCTGACCGCCGCACTTGAAAACGAACCCGACAACGCGGGCGGTTTCGGCCTTGCACCGCGCACCATCGTCGCCACCCCCGCGCTTGAAAACGCGGGCCTCCTCGCGCCAGGTACGCTGTTCACCACCAAGTACCGCCTTACCCTGCCCGAAACCGCAGACCTTCAGGCCACCAAATCCGACGCGCTGAACCGCTTTGAATCCACCGGCCTGCGCTGGCGCGACAGCCGCAACGGCGCGCCCGGCATTGCCACTTTCGTTGAACGCCTCGGCGCCTTCCTGATCCTTGTCGGCCTGTCAGGCCTTGCCGTCGGCGGCATCGGCGTCTCCGCCGCGATCCGCGCCTACCTCTCGCGCAAGACAACCGTCATCGCGATCCTGCGCAGCCTCGGTGCCGAGCGCAAAACCATCTTCCTCACCTATTTCCTGCAGATCGGCGTTCTGTCGATCGTCGGCATCCTGCTCGGCCTGATCCTCGGTGCCGGCCTGCCCCTCCTGCTGGCCCCGATCCTGCAATCGCGCCTGCCGGTCCCGGCCATCTTCACCCTTTACCCGATGCCGCTGATCGAAGCCGCCACCTACGGCGCATTGACCGCGCTGATCTTCACCCTCTGGCCGCTGGCCCGCACCGAGGACGTGCGCGCCGCTGCGCTGTTCCGCGATGCCGCCGGTGCGGCCCGAACCCTGCCCGCCGCGCGCTACATCCTTGCAACGGCGGCACTGCTGGCCCTGCTTCTCGCGCTGGCAGGCTGGCTCTCCGGCTCATGGGCGCTGACGCTCTGGTCCGCTGTGGGTATCCTCGGGGCCCTGATCCTTCTGGCCATTGCTGCCGCGGGCATCAGCCGCCTTGCCAAGTCCGCGGCCCCGCGCGCCCGACGTCGTCCGGCCCTGCGCTGGGCACTGAACGCGATCTCCTCGGCGCATGAACCCGCCCTGCCCGTGGTCCTCTCCCTTGGTCTCGGCCTCTCGGTCCTGTCTGCCGTGGGCCAGATCGATGGCAACCTGCGCAACGCCATCGCCCGCGACCTGCCTACCGTGGCCCCCTCCTATTTCTTCGTCGACATCCAGAAAACCCAGATCGACGCCTTCCTCGACCGCCTCGACACCGATCCGGCCGTCTCGAAAACCGAAACCGCGCCGATGCTGCGCGGCCTGATCACCCGCATCAACGACCGCCCCGCCAAGGAGGTCGCCGGCGACCACTGGGTCATTCGCGGCGACCGTGGTGTCACCTATTCGGCAGAGATTCCCGAAACCACCTCGGTCACCGAAGGTGCCTGGTGGCCCGCCGACTACAGCGGCGCACCGCAAATCAGCTTTGCAGCGGAAGAGGCCGCCGAGATGGGCCTGAAACTGGGCGACAGCCTGACCATCAACATCCTTGGCCGCGACATCACCGGCACCATCACCTCCTTCCGCAACGTCGATTTCTCGACCGCTGGCATGGGTTTTGTCATGGTCATGAACCCCTCCGCCCTCGCCGGTGCCCCGCACAGTTTCATCGCCACCGTCTATGCCGAGGAACAGGCCGAGGCCGCTATCCTGCGCGACCTCTCCAACGCCTATCCCAACATCACGGCGATCCGCGTGCGCGACGCGATCTCGCGCGTGTCCGACCTACTGTCTGGACTGGCCGACGCCACCTCCTACGGCGCATCGGTCATGCTGGTCACCGGCTTCCTCGTGCTGATCGGGGCCGCCGCCGCCAGCCAGACCAGCCGCATCTATGAGTCCGCGATCCTGAAAACCCTCGGCGCACCGCGCGCCCGGGTCCTCGCCTCCTTCGCGATCCGCGCAGGTCTCACCGGCGCGGCCGCCGGTGTCGTCGCCCTCGCCGCAGGCATCACCGGTGCCTGGGCGGTGACTTTCTTCGTGTTGGAGACCGATTTCGCGGTGATCTGGCCAAATGCGCTGACCATCGTGACCGGCGGTGTTCTGGCAACCCTGCTGGCCAGCCTGTTCTTTGCCGCCGCCCCCCTTGCGGCGCGTCCGGCCCGCATCCTGCGCGCCCGCGAATAGGCAAGGCCGGGGCGCTGCCCCGGACCCCGGAGTATTTCCGGTGCATTGAAGCCCCCTCTGTTTCAATGCACAAAAAATACTCTCGCCGAAGGCAAAGGCCCCGCTCTGGCGGGGCCTTTTTCTTAGTCTTCGACGTAGTCGTCCATCGGTGGGCAGATACAGACAAGGTTGCGGTCCCCCCAGGCATTGTCGACCCGGTTCACCGGCGGCCAGTACTTGTCCACGCGGAACGATCCCGGCGGGAAACAGCCCTGTTCGCGCGAATAGGGGCGATCCCAGTCCTTCACGAGGTCTTCCATCGTGTGCGGCGCGTTTTTCAGCGGGTTGTTCTCGGCATCCATGCGGCCTTCCTCGATCTCGCGGATTTCCTCGCGGATCGCCAGCATCGCATCGCAGAACCGGTCCAGCTCGGCCTTGGTCTCCGACTCTGTCGGCTCAATCATCAGCGTCCCCGCCACGGGCCAGCTCATGGTCGGCGCGTGGAAGCCGGTGTCGATCAGGCGTTTGGCGATATCGTCCACGCTCACATCGGCACTTTCGGCATAGGGGCGTGTGTCGATGATGCACTCATGTGCCACCCGCCCCGTCGGCCCCTTGTAAAGCACGTCAAAGGCCCCTTCGAGGCGCTTGGCGATGTAGTTGGCGTTCAGGATGGCCACTCGCGTTGCCTGCGTCAGCCCCTCGCCGCCCATCATCAGGATATAGGCCCAGGAAATCGGCAGCACCGAGGCCGAACTGAAGGGCGCGGCACTTACCGCGCCTGCCTTCTCGGGCAGGTGCGGCACGAGGTGCGCCTTCACACCGATCGGCCCCATGCCGGGACCACCCCCGCCATGCGGAATGGCAAAGGTCTTGTGCAGGTTCAGGTGGCTCACATCGCCGCCCAGATCGCCGGGCCGGCTAAGGCCCACCATCGCGTTCATGTTGGCCCCGTCGATATAGACCTGCCCGCCGTGATCGTGGGTCACTTGGCAGACCTCGCGCACGGTCTCTTCGAAGACCCCGTGGGTCGAGGGATAAGTGATCATGCAGCCCGCGAGATCGGCGCTGTGCTTCTCGGCCTTGGCGCGGAAATCCTCGAGGTCGATATCGCCATTGTCCGCCGACTTCACCGGCACCACCTTCCATCCGACCATCTGCGCCGAGGCCGGGTTGGTGCCATGTGCGCTCATCGGGATGAGACAGACATTGCGGTGCCCCTCGCCACGCGCGGCATGGTAATCCTTGATGGTCAGGAGCCCGGCATATTCACCCTGCGCGCCCGAGTTCGGCTGCAACGAGAAGTCATCGTAGCCCGTCACCTGACAAAGCTTGTCCGACAGATCGCGGAACATCTCGTGATAACCCGCCGCCTGATCCTTGGGGGCAAACGGGTGGATCAGCGAGAACTCCCGCCAGCTGACCGGCATCATCTCGGCCGCCGAATTGAGCTTCATGGTGCAGGAGCCAAGCGGGATCATCGCACGATCAAGAGCAAGATCACGGTCGGCAAGGCGGCGCATATAGCGCATCATCTCGGTTTCCGCCCGGTTCATGTGGAAAATCGGGTGGGTCAGGTAGTCGCTGCGCCGGTGCATGTTTTCGGGCACCCGGTATTCCGGGGTGAAATCATCGTCCTTGTGTTCGATCCCGAAGGCGCGCCACACCGCTTCGAGGGTCGCAGGCCGCGTGGCTTCGTCCAGCGTGATGCCGACCCGGCGTTCGCCAACTTTACGAAGGTTGATGTTCTCGTCCAGCGCCGACTTGATGACAGCAGCCTGCAACGGCCCGACGTCAACCGTGATGGTGTCAAAGAAGGATTGCGGATCAACCTTGAACCCGTTGTCTTCAAGCACATTCGCAAGGCGTACGGTTTTGCGATGGATGCGCTGCGCAATCGCCTTGAGGCCCTTGGGACCGTGGAACACAGCATACATCGAGGCCATCACCGCCAACAGCGCCTGCGCCGTACAGACGTTCGATGTCGCCTTCTCGCGACGGATATGCTGTTCGCGGGTTTGCAGCGACAGGCGGTAGGCGCGGTTGCCGTGGCTGTCGATCGACACGCCGATGATCCGCCCCGGCATGTTGCGCTTGTAGGCGTCTTTGGTGGCCATATAGGCCGCGTGCGGGCCGCCATAGCCCATCGGAACGCCAAAACGCTGGGTCGTGCCCACGGCAATATCCGCCCCCATCGCGCCCGGCTCCTTCAACAGGGTCAACGACAGCGGATCGGCCGAGATGATGCCGATGGCCTTGTTCTCGTGCAGGGCGGTGATGTGATCGGTAAAGTCGCGCACATGGCCATAGGTGCCGGGGTACTGGAAGATCGCACCAAAGACCTTGTCGGCTTCCATCTTGTCGGGATTGCCCACCACGACCTCGATGCCCAGCGGCTTGGCGCGCGTCTTGATCACCGCGATGTTCTGCGGATGGCAGTCGCGGTCGACAAAGAACACCTTGGATTTCGATTTCGACACACGCTCGGCCATCGTCATCGCCTCGGCACAGGCCGTGGCCTCGTCCAAAAGCGAGGCATTGGCGATCTCGAGGCCGGTCAGGTCCGAAATCATCGTCTGGAAGTTCAACAGCGCCTCAAGACGCCCCTGCGAGATCTCGGGCTGATAGGGCGTGTAGGCGGTGTACCACGCCGGGTTCTCGAGGATATTGCGCTGGATGGCCGGCGGCGTGACCGTGCCGTGATAACCCTGACCGATCAGCGAGGTCATCACCTTGTTCTTCGCGGCCGTCACCCGCATGTGGTGGAGCAACTCGCGTTCAGACAACGGGCGTCCAAAATCCAGCGGCTTTTCCTGCCGGATGCTCTCTGGCACCGTGTCGGCGATCAACGCATCAAGATCTTCTGCCCCCACAACCTCGAGCATATCCGCCATCTCTTCGGGCGACGGCCCGATGTGACGCCGGTTGGCAAAGTCGTAAGGCAAGTAGTCGGTCGGTTTGAACGGCATGTCGTCCTCCAATAATCCTCTGTTGACGCGCCCGTCCCCGGCCGCGCCCCACCCCTCTTCAAGTTGTCCCGCAATCATCCGCACCGCGCCGATCTCTGGGGCGGGCGGACAAGGGAAAGGCGCTTAGCCGATAAAGTCGTTGTAGGCGGCTTCGTCCATGTAGTCGTCCATCTGGGACGCATCCGCCGCCTTGATCTTGAAGAACCAGGCATCGCCCATCGGGTCTTCGTTCACCTTGCCCGGATCATCCGCCAGGGCCTCGTTGACCTCGACGATCTCGCCGTCGATCGGCGCAAGGATGTCCGATGCCGCCTTGACCGACTCGATCACGCAGACCTCTTCGTCCTTGGTCACTTCGGTGCCCGGCTCAGGCAGTTCCACGAACACCACATCGCCCAGCTGTTCGCTGGCATGCGTGGTGATCCCCACAACCACCACGTCATCCTCGACGCGCAGCCATTCGTGCTCTTCGGTGAATTTCATCTGATCCATCTCCCGTGTTGATCAACGTTTGAAATTGGCGGGTACCAGCGGCATCTTCGCCACAGTCACGGGCATCCGTTTGCCCCGTACCTCGCCAAAAAGGTTTGTTCCGTCCGCCGCGAACCCTGCGGTGACGTATCCCATTGCGACAGGCCCTTCGAAGGTCGGACCAAAGCCGCCAGAGGTGACCACCCCGACCGCCTCACCGCCCTCGGCGCCTGCAAAAATCTGCGTACCCGCCCGCATCGGTGCGCGGCCCTCCGGCACCAGCCCGACGCGCTTGCGCGAAGCTCCCTCGGCCATCTCGCGCAGCACACGTTCGGCACCGGGGAACCCGCCTTCGCGCTCTCCGCCTGCGCGGCGCACTTTCTGAATGGCCCAGACCAGCCCGCCCTCGATGGGCGAAGTGCTGGCATCAATATCGTTGCCATAAAGGCACAGCCCCGCCTCGAGCCGCAGGCTGTCGCGCGCGCCAAGACCAATGGCCTCGACCTCGTCCATCGCCAGCAAAGCCCGGCACAGACCCTCGGCCTGCGCCTCCGGCACCGAGATTTCATACCCATCCTCGCCGGTATAGCCGGACCGCGAAACCCAGCAGTCGGCACCGGCAATCTCGATCGTCGCCACATCCATGAACCGCATCCCGGCCACAGAGGGCGCCAGCCGGGCCAGCGCGGCCTCGGCCTCTGGCCCCTGCAAGGCCACCAGCGCGCGATCCATGATCACCTCCACCGCGACCGACGGCTCAAGAGTCGCCTTCATGCGCGCGATGTCATCCTCTTTGCAGGCCGCGTTCACCACCACGAACAGGTGGTCCCCACGATTGGCAAACATGAGATCATCATCGATGCCACCATCGGCATTGGTGAACAGCCCGTAACGCTGACGCCCTTCGCCAAGCCCGAGAACGTCCATCGGCACCAGCGCCTCAAAGGCCTCGGCCACCGCCTCATAGCTCTCGCCGCGCAGGATGACCTGCCCCATGTGGCTCACGTCGAACAGCCCCGCCGCCGCCCGTGTGTGAAGATGCTCCTTCATCACGCCAAGCGCGTATTGCACGGGCATCTCGTAGCCCGCGAAAGGCACCATCTTGGCCCCCAGCTCTTGGTGAAGGTCGAACAACGGTGTGCGTTGCAGTTCCGACATGAACGCCGCTCCTAACTTTCCGGCGCGTTCCATGTGTGTTGGAAACAACCGGCATCTACCCAGCGCACGGATTGCCCCCGTGCAGGCGATGCCCCCTCTGTCCTTCTGCCTGAGATCGTTATCCCTTCGGCGGACGCCTGTTGCGCCTCTCTCCAGAGTTTTTCAGATGACAAGCGGTCCGTTTGCCTGAGAGTTTCCGGGGCGGTTGCTCCTTCGGCACCGGTCTACCCGGTTCTCCCGACTCGTCGTTTTTCCATCGTATTACGACATGTTATCGCTGACAAGCGACACATTGAGGTGAAATCAGTGGTGACACGGCTCAGGTGCAAGAATATTGAGCAGCGCCGTGTTGTTGCAGACCAACCCGTCCAGCGTGACGCCATCAAGGCGATCATAAAAAGCTTCCGCCGCATCCTGAAGCGCCAACCGCAGGCGGCAGGCCTCAACCAGCGGGCAGGTGCTGTCGGCATCAGCAAAGCACTCGGCCAGCGGAACCGGCGATTCCATTTCCCGGAAAATCGGTCCAATCTCGATCTCCTTGGGATCGCGTGCCAGCTCCAGGCCACCGTTACGCCCGCGCTGGGTATGGATCACGCCCATCTGCCCAAGCTGGTTGATCACCTGCGCAAGATGGTTTTCCGACGCCTTGCAGACATCGGCAATCTCCGCCTTGGTTACAAGTCGCCCGGTATGCGCCGCACAGAACATGAGCACTCGGATGGCGATGTTGGTTCGTTTGGTAATGCGCAAGAGCGTCTCCAAAACCTGCATTCAGATCACACGATTATCACGGATTCTCTGCCAGTTCGTATTGACATATGTCAACAGATGCTCAGCTTGGCCCCATGAGCGCACCCTATTTCTTTGGCTACGGCAGCCTCGTGAACCGCAAAACCCACACCTACGAAGACGCCCACCCGGCCCGTCTGCGCGGGTGGCGGCGTGTTTGGCGGCACACGAATCTGCGCCCCGTGGCTTATCTGACCGCCGTCCCCGACACCTCCGCCGAGATCGACGGCCTCATCGCACATGTCCCCAACGACGACTGGGACGCGCTGGATTACCGCGAACGCGCCTATGACCGGGAACCGGTCTGCCAAGCGGTCTCCCACCCCAAGACCGACCAGATCAACATCGCCGTCTATACCGTGCCACATGGCAAACACGGCACCCCGACCGAGGAACACCCGGTCCTCCTGAGCTATATCGACGTGGTCGCCCAGGGCTACCTGCAAGAATTCGGCGAGGCCGGCGTGGCCCATTTCTTCGACACCACCGCCGGCTGGAGCGCCCCCATCCTCAACGACCGCGCCAATCCGATCTACCCGCGATACCAGAGCCTGAGCGCCGATGAGACGGGGCTGGTCGATGACCACCTGAGGGCTCTCAAGGTTTCCCTCCGCGACCCTGATATATGATTTTCGGAATTTGTGACGTGGGGTCACTCTTGAGCCGACTCGAAATGTCAGACATTTGAATGTCAGACATTTAAGCCGGGTACGGGAGGCCCTCATATGACCGACAAGCTCGATACGATTCTGGAAAACGCACGCGCCCACTGCGCCGAAGACATCCGCCCCAACGTCGACGCCTGGAACGCGGCCGGCGTCTGGCCCCGCGCAGCATCCGACAAGGCCGCCGCCCTTGGCCTCACCGGTCTCTACGCCCCCGAGGAATTCGGCGGCCAGGGCCTGTCGCTGGGCGACGGCATCCGCGTCTACGAAGAACTCGGCTACGGTGACGGTGCCTACGCCTTCGCGCTCTCGATGCACAATATCTGCACCTATGCCGGCTGCGGTTTCGGCACCGATGCCTTCAAGGAAAAATGGGCCCGCGACCTGACCTCCGGCCGCAAGCTCGCCAACTTCGCCCTCACCGAACCCCAATCCGGCTCGGACGCGGGTAACATGTACTCCCGCGCCACGATCAACGACGATGGCACCTGGACAATCAGCGGCGCCAAGGCCTGGGTCAGCCTCGCTGACGAAGCCGACATCTACTTCACCGTGGTCAAGACAACCGATGTGCCGGGCCACAAGGACATGGCGATGATCGCCATCCCGAAAGACACCCCCGGCCTGAGTTTCGGTCCGCGCTACGAGACCCCCTCCTACAATTTCCTGCCCCTCTCCGAGATGTACATGGACAACGTGGTGGTGTCCGAAGACAACATCATCCTGCCGGTCGGCCAGGGCCTGCAAGGCTCGCTGATGGCCATCGACATCGCCCGCGTCTCCATCGCCTCGGGATGCTGTGGCCTGATGCAGGCGGCGCTTGATACCGCGCTGGCCTATTCCTCCAACCGCAAGATGTTCGGCGGCAAGAACCTTGATCTCGACGGCATCCAGTGGATGCTCGGTGACATCGCCACCGAACTCGAAGCCTCGCGCCTGCTCTATCGCAAGGCCGCCCATGCCCTTGGCACCGACGAAGGCCCGCTGATGGCCGCCCACGCCAAGCGTTTCGTGCCCGACTGCGCGGTCAAGGCGGCCAACACCTGCACCCAGGTTCTCGGCGGCATGGGCCTGTTGCAACCCTACGGCCTCGACCGCCTCTCGCGTCTCTCCCAGATGCTGCGCATCGTCGACGGCACCACCGAAATCAGCCGCGTCGTGATTGGCCGCAGCCTGCAAAAACGCGCAAAAACACTCGATCCCCTGCCAATCCCGAAAGGCTTCGGCGAAACCTAGGGCCTGTCCCGACCACTCACGGAGCCCCGCCACCCGGCGGGGCTTTCCGTTTCCGGCCACGTCTACCCGTCCCGCCCCGGCTCATCGGGATTGCTGGAAAACAGCGCGATCTTGTTGCCCTGCGGGTCGCGCAGATAGCCAACATAGAACCGCGGCCCATAGTCCGCCCGAAACCCCGGCGCGCCTTCATCAGCCCCGCCCGCCGCCAAGGCCGCGGCATGCAGCGCACGCACCTGCGCCTGGCCCTCGGCCTCGAAAGCCACCATCGTGCCATTGCCCACCGAGGCCCGCCGCCCGTCAAACGGCGGTTTCACATAAAAGTCGGCGCACACCGGCACCGCGCCGGACGCCACCGGCAGCGCGAAACTCAACCCCTCCGGGCCTTCCTTCAGGCCATAGCCCAGGGCGGGCAGAAAGGCGCAATAGAACCGTTTCGCCGCCGCGATGTCATCCGCGCCCACCGTGACATAAGCAATCATCCCCTCCTCCTCTCCAAGGTCCCCCTATCGGACCCCGCCAAAGCCCATCATGCAAGGGCATCGCTCCAAAACAAAAACGCCGCAGCTTGCGCCACGGCGTTTCTTCTTGGCTAAAATACCCCGGAGCGCGAGGCAGCGCCTCGCAACCCCCCTCAGCCCTTGGCCTTGATCACCTGCAGCAGAGGCAGCACCGCGCTCATGTCCGGACCGTGGCTCTGGCCGGTCAGCGCCTTGCGCAGCGGCATGAACAGACCACGGCCCTTACGGCCGGTTGCCTCTTTCACGGCCTTGGTCCAGACACCCCAGGTCTCACCGTCAAACGGTCCTTCGGGCAACAGCGCCATCGCCTCGGCGACGAACTCCTTGTCCTCGTCGTCGATCACCGGATCGGCGCCATTGGCAAACAGGTCCCACCATGTGGCCAGGTCTTTGCGGGTGGTGATGTTCTCGCGCACAACCTCCCAGAACTGCGCGCTCTGGTCAGCCGGCACTCCGGCCGCCGCGATGTCTTCGGCAACGGCGTCCAACGGCAGGTCATGCAGCACACGGCCGGTCAGCGGATAGAGGTCATCCGCATCGAACTTGGTCGGCGCGGTCCCGAAATGCCCGAGATCGAACCCATCCGCCAGCTCGTCGATGTTGCTGCGCAGCTCGACCGGATCGGACGACCCGAGGCGCGCCATCAGCGACAACAGCGCCATCGGCTCGACACCCGCTTCACGCAGGTCACGCAGCGACAGGGTGCCAAGACGCTTCGAAAGCGCCTCACCCTGCGGGCCGGTCAGCAGCGAGTGGTGCGCAAACGTCGGCACCGTGCCGCCCAGCGCCTCGATGATCTGGATCTGGGTCGCGGTGTTGGTCACGTGATCCGAGCCACGCACCACGTGGGTCACACCCATTTCGGTGTCATCCACGACCGAGGCCAGCGTATAAAGCATCTGGCCGTCCCCCCGGATCAGAACCGGATCCGACACCGACGCCGCATCGATCGACAGATCGCCAAGAATGCCATCGGTCCACTCGATCCGCTGCTGGTCCAGCAGGAAGCGCCAATGGCCCTGTCCGCGTTCAGCACGCAGGGCGTCTTTCTCTTCCGCCGTCTTCGAGAACATCGCGCGGTCATAAACCGGCGGCTTGCCCATGTTCAGCTGCTTCTTGCGCTTCAGGTCCAGCTCGGTCGGGGTCTCGAAACACTCGTAGAAACGGCCCATCTCGCGCAGACGGTCAGCCGCGGCTTCATAGCGGTCAAGGCGCTTCGACTGGAACTCGATCTTGTCCCAGGTGATGCCCAGCCATTCCAGGTCCTCCTGGATGCCGTCCACGTATTCCTGCTTCGAACGCTCCTGATCGGTGTCATCGATCCGCAGGATGAACGTGCCCCCCGCCTTCTTGGCGATCAGGAAGTTCATCAGCGCGGTGCGCAGGTTGCCAACATGGATGTAGCCCGTGGGAGAGGGCGCAAAACGGGTCGTGGTCATGAGAGAGTCTCCAAACGTCGCGCGCTACCTGTCACATGGCGCAGGCTTTGTCCAGAAAAGGAGATTTCATTCGCGCAATCGCCGCCCAAAAGCCATCCTTGAGGGCCGTGCCTGCCTGGGCGGGCGCAGCCCGGCGATGCCGCCGGGCCAACATTGCCCTCACACTGCGAGGCGATGCTTCGGGCGAAATTACCCCTCCAGCCAGCCCGCTCGCTCCAGCGCATCCCGGATCTTGCCCTCCGCGTCCTCATGTCCCGCGTTGATCGACATGTGTTGCAGGAACCACCAGAGATAGGCGTCATACTCCGGCGTCAGCCCGACCACCTCGGCCATCGCCCTCGCAACACCCAACTCGTGCACATTGGCCGCAATGTGGTGAAAGTTGATCCGCCCGAACAACACCGCCGGCTTGTGAAAGAAATACCCCGACAGCGCCACCGCCGAGTTTTGCGTCACCACATAATCGCAACGCTGCAACAGCGGCACCATGCCCTCACGCGACACCGTCAGCCGGTCATGCCGCGCCTCCAGCGCCTCCAGCGCCGCGATCTCCTCGTCGCCGTAATGCTCCTTGGGATGCAAGGTCGCCACGACCTCCCGCTCGCGATCCTGTTCGAGGACATGCTCGATCATGTGGATCGGACTGCAGGCCTGAAACGACCGATGGGTCAACAGCCGCCCCTGCAACGGCACATAGACCAGCCCCTCCCGCGTCGTCTCCTCTGCCGCCCCTTCGAACAGCCGCTTGCGCCAGAACCGGGCAAATCGCTGTGCCTCTTCCACCGGCACCTCACTCGCATCAAACCGCGCCTTGGCGACCGGCCACTCCCAGCGCTTGCCGCTCTGTTCGATATTCCAGAACGGATAGAAATAGTTGAGCCGAATGCTCACCCCACGGCTGTCGGTCGGCTCGGACATCAGGAACACCGAATACCCGGGCCGCACCCGTGATTTCATCTGCTCCTCAAGGCCGTCATTGTGGAATTTCACCTTAAAGCCCTCGCGCTCCAACACGGCGCAAAACTTGTTGATGAAATTGTGGTTTCCAGTCTCCGCCCGCTCTTTCAGCGTCTTGTGAAGATAGAACCTGACAATCCGGGCGTTCCGCATCTGCTCCCCTGCGCCGCGCGCCAATACTTGTTCTGTGTCTCGCATTGTGGTGACTTGTGACCAAGACACAAGAGCCAAACAGCCCCGCACACAGGACACCCCATGCTCGATTTCGCCTTCATGCACCGCAGGCGGCACCAAAACGTCGGCGATCTGGCCTGCTCCCCGGGCCATTACTTCGATTTTGGTCCAAGCACCTTTCTCGATTTTTCCGAAGACATGCCTGCCTGCAAAGTCGCGGTTCTGGGCGGTGGGCAGGTGTTTCAGGACTGCGTCACCGCAGCAGTCTACGACACCGCCAAGGCCCGCAAACGCGTGGTCTGGGGCGTTGGCATCTCGCAGAAAGACCGTCGCAGCATCGACTTCGACATTCTGAGCGGCAGCTGCGATCTGATCTCGACCCGCAATTGGGGCATCGATGGATGCCCCTACGTGCCCTGCGCCTCGGCCATGTCGCCCCTGTTCGACACCCCGCCCGCCCCCGAACACGAGGTTGTGCTGTTCTACCACGCCCGGAAATCCGATGACCTTCCTCGCGATCCGGCCATCCCCTCACGTGGCAACGATCAGGGCACGATGGCCGAGGCGATTGCCTTCCTCGCCAGCGGCGCAACCGTGGTCACGAACTCCTACCATGGCACCTACTGGGCCATGTGCCTTGGCCGCCGCGTGCTGTGCCTTCCGTTCAGCAACAAGTTCCTGAACTTTCCCGACAACCCGCCAATAACCGCCCCGGAAGACTGGCGCGCAAGAATCAAAACCGCCGAGACCCGCCCCGAGATGCTGACAACCGCCCGCTCTTTGAACCGCGCATTCCACGCGCAGGTCATGAATATGGTCTGACTCTTCTGCCAAAACCGCGTGGACAGTCGCTGGCGATCATGTCACCCTACCTTCACACCGCACAAACACACTGCGCGTAGAAACTGAAAAATGGATGGATTTTCAGGAATATGCCTAACTTCGAAGTGATCCGCCCCGACGGGAGCGGAACCCCCTTTCTCGTGATGCCCGGCCTCGCCCCCGAGAACAAGGTCACCGCCGCGATCCTGCGGTCCAAGCGCCTTCAAAACCCGATCTACGAATTCGCCCTTCCGCAAGAAGATGGCCTCTACCTCGGAGACATCGACAAGATCGTCGAGACCTACCTTACCGACATCCAGTCAGCGGGCTTTGAGGGCCCCTACAACATCGTCGGCTTTTCCCTCGGCGGCCAGATCGGGTTCACGCTCGCCTCCCGCATGAAAGCCCAGGGCTACAAAAACGTTCACCTGTTCTTGGTCGACGACGACGCCGACACCCACCGCCGCGCCTTGAACATCGCCAACACGCCGCCCGACATGTCATTTCTCTCACTTGCCGGTTACTATGTGCTGGACCGTAACGAACTCTCGAGCTTCGGAGGGCCGATGACCCTCTTCAGGGCGACCCACTGGGGGCTGGAACGAAAAAGCGGCGAAACCTCCGACTGGGAGTTTCGCATGAGGCGCCCATTCGATGTCTACGATTTTCCGTTTCGACACAACGATATGGTCGTCGCCCCCTTCTGCGATGAATGGGTCGACCTGATGGCCAATATCCTTGAAGGCAATATCGAAGCGCCGAACCACCGGGTTGTCGCGCCGCGCCATAGCGATCTTCCACCCGCATTCCGGCGCGGCTTTGCCAAGGGCAAACAGGGCGATCTGGAGGAAGAAATTCGCGGTTATGAAAGGGCAATCAAGATGATGACCGCCCCGCCGGAGTGGCTCTTCATCAACCTGGCACAGGCGCTGGCTGACGCCGGCCGAACGGACGACGCCATTTCTGCACTGCGCCGCGCGATCCATCTCTCGACAGGTCTGTCAAACTGCCATGTCGAACTTGCCAAGCTGCTTCGCGCAAACGGGAAGAAAGGTGGTCTGAGAAAACTGTTCGAGCGCGTCGATGGCTACCCGAAGACCACAGCGGACGATCATCAGATGTATGGCATCTTCCTTGCCCAACGTAACCGACCGCTCAAGGCACTTGCGGCCTTCAAGGAAGCCCTGCATCTCGAGCCGACCCGCCTGGCCTGCTACCTGCGCAGCGTGCGTATCCTCAAGGAACGCAACATGCTCGACGAGGCCGAAGCCCTTGTCAGCCAAGCCGTCAAGGACCACCCGGACCACCTGAGTCTTCAGGAATTACTGGCCAGCATATTTCTGGATCAGGAAAAACCGGAACAGGCCGAACCACTGTTACGCGCCATCCTGCAGCAAGACCCGACGCGGATGCACGCCTGCATGCACCTGTGCAAACTTCTGATGGCTCAGGGCCAGCTCGACCAGGCGCTCGACCTCGCGACGCAAACCCAGGGTCATCACCCCGGAAACGCCGCCGCCAATGCCCTTCTGGGGAGCGTGCAGCAGATACAGGGGGATCTCGCCGGCGCAAAAGCCCAGTTCGAGACCAGCCTTCGCATCGCGCAGGACCGCGTGCAGACATGGCTGGCGCTCTCACAAGTGGTTGAACAACTTGAAGGGCCGGAAAAGGCACTTCAATACCTCGCACGGCGACCGCAAAGCATTGCAAACAGGCCGGGCATTCTCGAAGCGGAAGCCGCACTTCGCGCGCAACAGTTGGCCACAACCTGACACCTTTAGGCAGGGCAGGTCCGCCAGCCCTGCCGACGACCTCACGAAGTCTTGCAGTGGCCGTTCCCCAAACCAGCGCTATCCTCTGGATTGAAAACGCGAACTGGGAGACCCCTCATGACCCTCAAGACCCCACACATCAACCGCCGCTCTGTCCTTCTGGGGGCCGCCATGACCCCGCTGGCCGCCTCGCCACTTCTGGCTGCCGCCGAGATGATGGGCGTCGCCAGCACCCGCTTCAACCGCATGAAGGTTGGCGGGTTCGAAGTGACAACACTCCTCGCCGGCACCCGCCCGGTTCCGAATCCGCAGTCGATCTTCGGCATGAACGTCTCGGCCGACGAATTCGCCAAGGCCTCGATGCAGGCCAACATCCCCACCGACGTGGCTCAGTTCTTCTTCACCCCCACGGTCGTCAACACCGGCGCGGAACTGATCCTCTTCGACACCGGCCTCAGCCCGGCCAGCATCACTGGCGCCCTCGCCGCCGCAGGCTACAGCGCCGAGCAGATCGACGTGGTTGTCGTCACCCACATGCACGGCGACCATGTCGGCGGCCTTTACGGCGAGGGCGGGGCCACCTTCCCCAACGCCCGCTATGTCACCGGCGCGGCCGAGTTCAACGCTTGGGACATGTCCGGCAATGACACCTTCGAGGCCAAGGTCCGCCCGCTGGCCGAACAGATGTCGATGATCGACGATGGCGCCGCGGTGGCCTCCGGCGTCACCGCCATGGCCGCCTTCGGCCACACCCCTGGTCACATGGCCTACCGTATCGAAAGCGAGGGCAAGCAACTTGTGCTCGGGGCCGACTTTGCCAATCACTACGTCTGGTCACTGGCCTACCCCGACTGGGAGGTGAAATTCGACCGCGACAAGGAAGCCGCCGCCAAAACCCGACGCGCCATGCTCGACATGATGGCCGCCGACCAGATCCCCTTTGTCGGCTACCACATGCCCTGGCCCGGCGTTGGCTATGTTGAAAAACGCGGCCAGGGCTATCACTATGTTCCGGCGAGCTACCAACTGATGCTCTGAGCCGGAGGCCCATGCACGACATCCTGACCATCACCCTGAACCCGGCCGTGGATCTTTCGACCACGGCCGAAACCGTTTCGGCAGGCCCGAAACTGCGGTGTGCGCCCCCCAAAACCGATCCCGGCGGCGGCGGGATCAACGTCTCGCGCGCGATCCGCATCCTCGGCGGTCAGTCCCGTGCCCTCGTCGCCGTCGGCGGTCCCACCGGCAAGAAACTGCGTCACCTGCTGCTGGCCGAAGGCATCGCCTACCTGCCCTTCCGCGCGCCCGGCGAAACCCGTCAAAGCCTTGCGGTGACGGATGAAACCACCGGCGCGCAGTACCGCTTCGTCCTGCCCGGTCCCGACTGGGACGAGGAACGCCAAAGCGCGCTCCTCGATATGCTGCCCGGCGTGGTCCCCGACGAGGGCTTCGTGGTCCTCAGCGGCTCCCTGCCGCCCGGCATCCCGGCCACCTTCCCCACCACGCTCGCCAAGGTCCTCGCCCCACGCCGCCCCCGGATCATCGCCGATCTCTCCGGCGCGGCGCTTGAAACCACCGTCACCGCCCCGCCCGCCAACCTGCACACCCTGCGCATGGACTGGCACGAGGCCGAAACCCTGAACACCACCCCCCTGCCAACCCTGCAGGACACCGCCGATTTCGCCGCCGCCCTGATCGCGCGCGGAACGGCGCAGGTGGTCATCATCGCCCGCGGCGGCGAAGGCTCGGTCCTCGCCAGCCGACACGAAATCCTGCACGCAAAAGCCGCTCAAGTACCGGTCGCCAGCAAGGTCGGCGCCGGTGACAGTTTCGTCGGCGCCTACACCCTTTCGCTGGCCCGGGGCGAGGATCTCGGCGTCGCCCTGCAACGCGGCACCGCCGCCGCCAGCGCCGCCGTCATGACCCCTGCCACCGAACTCTGCCGCGCCAGCGATGCCGAACGGCTTCTCGCCGACTGCCCCCTCACCAGCCTCGACGCGACCCTGACATGACCCAGCCACACCGTTTCTCGACCTTCGAAACCCTCTGCGCCCTGCTGATTGCGCTCTGCGCCTTTGGCACGCTCACCCTGCAAACCAGCGTCGATCTCGGCGAGGGGCGCAGCCTGCCCGACGCCCTCTGGTCCCAGGCCCGCTACTTCACCAACCTGATGGTCCTCACTGTCGGACTGGTCTTCGCGGTCACCACCCTGCGCCGCAGCACCACCCCCGGCTGGATCACCGCCCTCACGGTCTGGATCGTACTGGTCGGCGCGGTCTACCACGCGCTGCTGGCCGCAACCCACCATCCCGAGGGTCTCGACATCACCGTCAACCTGTTCCAGCACACGCTGATCCCGGCAGGTGTCCTGCTGTTCTGGTGGCTCTTCGCCCCGAAACACGGTCTGACCTACACCCACCCCGCCCTCTGGCTGGCCTGCCCGCTGGGCTATGTCGGCTATGCCATGGCACGCGGTGCCTCGGACGGCACCTACCCCTATTTCTTCCTCAATCCGGTCAAGACCGGCGGCATCGGCGTGCTCGCCTATGTCATCGGCCTCGGCGCGGTGTTCTACCTCTCCGGCGCGGCGCTTGTGCTGATTGCTCGCCGCAAGGGATGAGGCCGCTTCTTCTTGGCCCCAATACCCCGGGGTGAGGGCGGCCCCGCCGCCCGAGGGGCAGCGCCCCTCATGCGTAGTCGCTCAGGTCCTTCGGCGCATGCAAAAGCGTGGTGTCATACTTCGGCAGGTCATCCTGCATCGCCAGCCACGGCAGCTTGCTGGCAAAGTTGACATGGAATTCCGGCACGAAATCCTCCGGCCGTTCCATTGAGGCTGCGTAAAGATGCATGCCCCCGGCATAGTGATCCGCCTCGAACCCAAGCGGCGAGCCGCAGTCCGCACAGAAATGCCGAAACACCCCCTTCGAACTCTCCAGCGTCTTCACCGCCTGACCGACCCACCTGAAATTGCGCAACGGCACGCCCAGCCACGCCACCACCGGCGCCGCGCAATTGCGGCGACAATCATCACAGTGGCAATAACAGCTCCAGGTCGGATCGCCCTCGTATTCCCAACCCGTTGCCTTGCACAGGCAATATCCGCGTGTCGTCATCTCGTCCCCTCCGTTTCCCTCACCTATCCATAGGACAGACACAAGGGCAGAGACGAAGCAGACCGCAAACAGGCCGAATGCGACGCCGGACCGTGAAAAGGAAAAGCCCCGGAACACCTCCGGGGCCTTTGAAATCCTTCACAGGCGCTCAGGCGTTGTCCCGCCATCTGCTGACAATCGGATAGCGCCGATCCAGCCAGAAGGCCTTGCGCGATAGGCGCGCACCGGGGGCCGACTGGAACCGTTTGTATTCGCTGATGTAAAGCAGGTGCTCGACCCGCTTGACCGTCTCGCGATCGAACCCCGCCGCAACACAGTCCGCAACCGACCGCTCTTCATCCACCAGCATCGTCAGGATCGCGTCCAGCTCGTCATACGGCGGCAGGCTGTCCTCGTCCTTCTGGTCGGGGCGCAGCTCGGCAGAGGGCGGCTTGTCGATGATCGTCACCGGGATCACCTCGCCCTCGGGGCCGGCCATCCAGTCGCGATGCACCGCGTTGCGCCAGCGGCAGGTCTCGAAAACGCGGGTCTTGTACATGTCCTTGATCGGGTTATAGCCGCCGGCCATGTCGCCATAGATCGTGGCATAGCCCACCGCGACCTCGGACTTGTTGCCGGTGGTCAAAAGCATCTCGCCAAACTTGTTGGACAGCGCCATCAGCAACAGCCCGCGCAGACGCGACTGGATGTTTTCCTCGGTCAGCCCTGGCTCGGTGCCTTCAAACAGCGGCGCAAGCGTGTTGGTGATCGCCTGCCGCCCCTCGGAAATCGGCACATAGTCATAGCGCACGCCCAGACGCTCGGCGATGTCCTTGGCGTCATCCAGCGAGCCCTGCGAGGTGTATTCCGACGGCAGCATCACGCAGCGCACATTCTCGGCCCCCAGCGCATCCACCGCAATCGTGGCCACCAACGCCGAGTCAATACCGCCCGACAGCCCCAAGAGCACCTTCTTGAAACCGGTCTTGCCCATGTAGTCGCGCAGCGCCTCTACACAGACGCGGTAATCCTGTTCTTCCCCCGCTGGCAGAACCGCACGCGCCCCCTGTTCGGCCTTCCAGCCATCCGCCGTACGACTAAAGTCCACATGCGCGATCATCTCGTCGAAGACCGGCAATTGCACCGCCAACTCGCCACCGGGGTTCAGCACAAAGGAGCCGCCGTCGAACACCTGGTCGTCCTGCCCGCCCACCATGTTCACATAGACCAGCGGCAGACCGGTCTCGACCACGCGCGCCACCATGTGGTTCATGCGGCGGTCGAACTTGTCGCGGTAATAGGGCGATCCGTTGGGCACCACGAGAATCTCCGCCCCGGTCTCTTCCAGCGTTTCGCAGACATCCTCGAACCAGGCATCCTCGCAGATCGGCGAGCCGACCCGCACGCCATCCACGTCATACGGCCCGCCCAGCGGCCCGTGGTCAAACAGGCGCTCTTCGTCGAACACGGTGTAATTGGGCAAATGGTGCTTACGCTGAATATGGGCGATCTTGCCGCCCTTGAGCACGAAATAGGCATTGTAGAGCTTGCCATCCTCGGCCAGCGGCCCGCCAATCGCCAGCGCAGGCCCATCGGCACAGGCCACCGCCAGCGCCTCGATCTCGCGCAGCGCCGCCGCCTGCAACGCCGGTTTCAGGATAAGGTCCTGCGGGTTGTAGCCCACGATGAACATTTCCGGCATGACCACAAGCTTGCTGCCCACGGATTTGCCCGCCTCCCAGGCCTCGCAGGCCTTGGCGGCATTGCCGGCAAGATCCCCCATCACGGGGTTGGCCTGCGCCATGGTCAGACGAAATGTTTCGGCCATCAAAGCCTCCTGTCGCTGTCTTGGCCCAAGATTTACCAGAACCCCGCGCGAGGGAAAGGCCAAACGGCCAAAAGACGTTGCTCAGACGCGGCCACTGTTCTAGGTTTCATGCAAGACCACAGGTCGGCACGGGATGGACCCCAAAAGGGCAGAAAAATGAAGAACACCAAGGCAATCAAGATTGCAACACTCGCACTCATGCTGGGCGCAGCCACCTCTGCCACCGCTCAGGAAGGCGAAATCCTTACCAAGCAATACGATGACGGCGGCGTCTACGAAGGCACCTTCAAGGGTGGCCTGCAACACGGCACCGGCAGCTACCGCCTCCCCAACGGCTATGAATACACCGGCGAATGGGTCGACGGCGAGATCAAGGGCAAGGGCCAGGCGCGCTTTCCCAACGGCTCGGTCTACGAGGGCGAATTCGCCAAGGGCAAACCCGAAGGTTTCGGCAAGATCACCTTCACCGACGGCGGCACCTACGAAGGGGAATGGGCCGACGGCAAGATCAACGGCACCGGCGTCGCGCTTTACGCCAACGGCACCCGCTACGAGGGCCAGTTCCAGAACGCCTCGCATCACGGCAAGGGCGTGATGCTGTCGCCGGGCGGATATGTCTATGACGGCGACTGGATCAACGGCGTCAAGGAAGGCATGGCCAAGATCACCTATTCCGACGGTGCCACCTATGCCGGCCAGGTCGCGGGCGGTGCACGTTCGGGGCAAGGCACGCTGACTATGCCCGATGGCCTGATCTACGAAGGCAACTGGGTTTCGGGCCAGATCGAAGGCACCGGTAAGCTCATCCACTCCAACGGTGACATCTACGAAGGCACCCTTGTCGCGGGCCAGCGTGTCGGCGAGGGTACGGTGGTCTATGCCAATGGCGACACATACACTGGCACTTTCGAAGGCGACAAACGCCACGGCCAGGGCACCTTCACCGGAGCCGATGGCTATACCTACGTCGGCAGCTGGATCAACGGCCACATCGAAGGCGACGGCACCGTCACCTACCCCGACGGCTCGGTCTACACCGGCCAGTTCCGCCAGGATCTTGCCGATGGCACCGGCCTCATCACCTATCCTGACGGATCGACCTATGAAGGCGAGTGGAAAGCCGGCGTGATCAACGGCCGCGGCAAGGCCACCTATACCAACGGTCTGGTCTACGAGGGTGAGTTCCTCAACGCCAAGAACCACGGCAAGGGCGTCATGACCTATGCCGACGGCTACCGCTACGAAGGGGACTGGTTCGAAGGCCAGCGCCACGGCCTCGGCATCGCCACCTACACCGACGGCACCGTCTACGAAGGCCAGTTCGCAGACGGCCAGCGCGACGGGGTCGGCGAAATCCGCATGCCCGACGGCTTTACCTATTCCGGAGAATGGCAGGCAGGCGAAATCAGCGGCCAGGGCGTGGCCACCTATGCCAACGGCGACATCTACGAAGGCATGTTCAAGTCCGGCAAACGCCAGGGCGCAGGCACCCTGAAATATGCCACCGGCGAGGAAAAGACCGGCACCTGGGAAAACGGCGCCCTGAAAACCGACGGCTAATCCCCTCCGGCATCAAGCTTGCATCGGATGCAAGGGCACTAAATCTCAATACCCTGCCAAACTGGCGGGGTTTTGAATGAGTTTTGACAACTGCAATCCGCCCATTTTCCCATGGCTCTCTGTTGGTAGCATCGTCTCGAAAATGCGCCGCTTTCGGATTCCGGATGCGAACAACAGACCAGATTATTGCCACCAGTCAGGAACCTTTTCGCGACCAAGATTGGCACCGATTTCGTGCAAGAGATCCCCGACATTCAAAGAGCCAAAAGGAAACGGGGTAAAACATCACAGCCAAACAGATGATCTCTGGGCTTGTTTTTTGGAGCCGCGAAAAAGTGGGGCCCTTGTCATCTCGAGAGGCTTTGTGATTTTTTGATCCGCCTCAAATTCGTTTCGCTTGAGAATACCCCAAGTGCAATTCGGAGGGATCGACCTCCGCAAGAAAACCAAGGAACAAGCTGAATAACTCCCGTTCGCTGGTTACATCAACTTTCGCGTAGAGGCGCTTCTTGTGGTTTTTTATCGTGCCGGTCGAAACATCCATCTTCTTGGCAATCGCCTCGTTGTTGAACCCAGCCAGCGACAGGAACGTGATTTCGCGCTCCCTCGGCGTCAGCAGTCCCGGCAAGAATGATTTAACCGCTTCAGAAAAATTCAATGGAGGCTGCGCCGCCACTTCCCGCGCGGACAGTTCTGCATCCTGCCCTGAAAGACGCCAATGGCTTTCAATCATCGCCGCCATCAACGCATAGAATGCCTCCAAGCGTTCCATGTCATAATCGGAGAACCCGGCCACGCTTTCAACCGTGAGGGCAAGCGCATGATCTTCGTCGACAGGGCACATCAAGGCGACATCATCCTCAAAGCCGGTCAAAGGAACGAACCCGAACATGTAGGTCGCGTCCTCCTTGTTTGGACGCGCAATATCGCTCAGACGAAGGACACCCCCTTGGCGTTGCTCGCGCCAATAGCGATAGAATGGATCAAACCGGAAATAGCCCGCGTCATAAGTGCGCCGGATCAACCCATCATCAACGCCGACAGAATTGTCGACAGGAAGGCTATGCGCCATCACTTGAGGAGCGGAAACAGCCGAGTAGACAATTGTCCATCGCATATCATGCGCCACCAGCGTTCCCAGCGCCTCGTCCAAAGACGAGAGAAACGTGCTCTTGCCGATCTCTCGACAAGGGCGCACCATCACACTCAGCATGTTTTTAATGTGCACATCTTGCATGGCATGGTCCCTCTGGGGATCATCACAGATCACCTTCAAATTGTTACCTCCTGAATATCGATGAGCACGGTACTTTTCGACCCGCTTTGAACAGGAGTTACACACGATTACAAAGGACAGCACAGGGCTCGCAATGAGCGCCTCTTCCCAGTCCTCCGGCGCACAATACGATGTCGCAATTGCCGAACTCGCGCTTTGGCGCAACCCCATCCACATTCTCGATGAGGCGACGGAAAATGATCCGGAATTCGTCATGGGACACATCTTCAAGGCCCATATGGACATGGTTTCGACCGACCGGCGCTATAGTGACATTGCCACCGGGCGCCTGAAAACTATTTCCCGTCTCATCGCGTCCAAGAACTGCCAGCCACGTGAAAAGGCGCATTTCGAGGCTTTGAAACTGTGGCACTCGGGCGACTGGTTCGCTGCCAGTCGTGCCTTGGACCAACTTCAGAATGACTTCCCCACCGATATGCTTGCCTTGTGGATGGGGCACCAACTCGATTTCTATCTCGGCGAATCCAACAACATTCGTGATCGCATCGCCCGCGCCCTGCCGATGTGGGACAAGAACCACCCGCTCTACAGTTTGGTCGAAGGCATGTATGCCTTTGGCCTTGAAGAAGCAGGAGAAAGTGAAAAGGCAAAGGATATAGGCCTTCAGGCGCTCGAAAAAGATTGCCGTGACGTGTGGAGCATTCACGCCGTTGCCCATGCCGTAGAGATGCTGGGCGATTTCAACTACGGTGCGGATTTCATGGAAAACCGTATTCAGGATTGGACGAGCGACAACTTCCTGACGTCGCATAACGCAATTCATACCATTCTCTACAGGCTCGAACAGGGAGATCTCGAACGCTGCATATTCCATTTCGACAGCTTCGTTCTTCCTGAAAACGGCAAACCGGCACTGCTCGGCCTTGTCGACGGATCCTCGGCGCTGTGGCGGCTTTTTCTCGACGGGATCGACACCGGAGATCGTTGGGCCACTCTTGCGTCCCAATGGGAACCAACCGCGGAACAGGCATTTTATGCGTTCAACGACGTGCATGCGATGATGGCGTTTGTCGCCAGCGGCAACTCGGACGCAACCCACCGGATGCTCAAGGCACTGGAAACCTATCTGGCCAACGACGCGAACCGTTCCGAAACCAACTATGCTGTTACGGCCGAAGTGGGCCTGCCAATCTGCTGCGCTCTGCAGGCTTTTGGCGCTGGCAAGTACACCGAGGTTCTGGACGGGCTCGTTCCGATCCGCGACCAGATCATCCGGTTTGGGGGCAGCCACGCGCAACGTGACGTGATCGAACGCACGATTCTTGAGGCCGCCATTCGCGCGAACGCCAAAACGCTTGCAGACAACCTGATCCATCAACGCCTGTCCAAGCGTCCCAACAGCACCTACAACCTGCAAAATCGCGATAGGGTCGCGCAAATGCACTAGGGCCAATCCGTCACGGGTCGGACATCGACCCTGCCGTTGTGCAGGGTCGATCGTTTCCAACAACTTCATATTGCCTCAAGCAAGGTCTGTTGGCTCGGGCAACCCAAGTTTCCGGCCCAGGCGGCGGCTCAGAGACTGGGTAATCCGATCAGCAAGGATCGCAATCAACGCCATCGCAATACCTGCTGTCATACCGACACCGAAATCGCCTTTGGATAGGCCTATATAGATCTGCTGCCCAAGATCCGACGTGCCCACCAATGCCGTGATAACGAGCATGGAAATGCCAAACATGATCGTCTGGTTCAGACCCAGCATGATCGATGGCATTGCCAAGGGCAGTTACACCCGAACCAAACCCGACCAACACAATCCAAGCATTGTCCCTGTATATCTCTGACCAGATCAAACAGCGCCTGGCCAACCTTTTTGATTAAGGTGCAACCTGACTGACAAGCTTAGCCAATCAGAAATCGAAACGCTGACCGAGATCGCCGGCATGATGATCCCGGCCAGCAAAGCCCGCGGGGTTCCCGGTGCAGACGATCCTTCAATCATGGCCGAGATCGTTGACGACGCGAACAAGTACGCCGCCCGCGACGTTCACCGGGCACTGTCTGCATGGTCCATCCTGTCCAACGCGGACAAGGGCGCACGGGTTTCAGCCTTCCTAAGAGACAGCGCCGGTGACGCGGCCGTGCTCCAGGCAGTGGTCAACCGGGTGTACTATCGTAACGACACAGTCATGGGATCCTTGGGCATAGAAGCCCGCGCCCCAATTCCAAAAGGGTTTTGAAGTGGATGAACACGACTGGTCAATCCTTGATCCCGTGCGCGCCAAGAAGCCGATCTGGAGACCTGCCAGCTAAACTCCCACCGATGGCAACCGCACGCCAATACCTTCGCGGTCCTCCCAGCCGCGACCAAGTGCCGTCGGGGTTTCCCGACGGCACTTCCGCTTTCGAGTAGTGGTTTTCTCCCAGACGCCGCAATTCGCCTACCGTAAATTGGGGTGCCGAGAATGGTAGCTCAAGACCTGACATTGCACCTGCAAACGCCCCCCGGACCAGACTTGCAAAGGGAAATTGAGAAAGGCCTCTGTTAGGTCAAATCGACCTTCCCTCAAACAAAGCGCAGATCAAGCGTCGCGTGGTTCCAGAGGTTCTCTCGGGGTTTGACCGGGTCATAGTGGAATGGTGTGTGCTGGCCTTCTTGAAAGCGCACGCGACGGCGGCCTTCGGCCTCCAGATCGTTGATCGGACGGTCTTCATGGGCGCGCCCGCCTTCATGCGACACGAGATATTTCAACCCGCCAACGGAACGCCCGGACACCCGGTCATAGACGTCGAACACGAGCGGCGCATGAGCTGGGATTGTCGGGTGCAGCGAGGACCAGGGTTGCCAGCTGCGGAAGCGGATACCCGCAACAAAGGTTTCGGGACCGACCTTTTGCAGTGGCACTTCAACCTGATTGCAGGTGATCACATAGCGGCTGCCAAGATCGCCCTCGATCTTCAGTTCGACACGTTCTAGCGAGCTATCGACATATCGCGAGGTACCGCCACCCGCGGCCTCTTCGCCCAATACCAGCCAAGGCTCAATGCCGTTGCGCAGGGTCAACTTCAACCCTTCCACATAGGTATGTCCAACCTCGCCAAAACGCATTTCATATTGCGCATCGTACCAATCGGGGCGGAAGGCAAAGCCATGCGCCTGACTAAGATCCTCCAGGACCTCGTTGAAATCGGCGCGGCAGTAGTGCGGCAGCAGAAACTTGTCATGCAGGCCCCTGCCCCAGTGTATCAACGGCTCGGTATAGGGTTTGTCCCAGAACCATGCCAGCAGTCCGCGCATCACCAGTGATTGTGCCATGCTCATCTGCCAATGTGGCGGCATTTCGAAACCTCGAAACTCGACCAGACCGAGACGGCCTGTAGGGCCATCAGGGGAATACATCTTGTCGATGCAGATCTCGGCACGGTGGGTATTGCCGGTGAGATCGGTCAGGAGGTGGCGCAGGATGCGGTCAGCAAGCCAGGGGAAAGCCTGCCCCTCATTTTGCATCCGCGTCAGCTCGTTCAGAGCGATCTCCATCTCATAAACCTTGTCTGGCAGACCTTCGTCAAAACGAGGTGCCTGGCTGGTCGGACCGATGAATGTGCCGGAAAAAAGATACGAGAGCGACGGGTGCCGCTGCCAATAGCGAATGAGCGAAGCCACAAGGTCGGGGCGGCGCAAGAAAGGACTATCGGACGGGGTCGCGCCACCAACGACAATATGGTTGCCCCCACCAGAGCCGGTCAGGCGACCATCAACCATGAAAGTGAAGCTGTCGAGACCGCATTGGCGCGCCTCTTCATAGAGCGCCTCGTTGATCTTCTTGAGCCCCTGCCAGTTGTTGGCGGGGTGGATGTTGACTTCGATCACACCCGGATCGGGAGTGACACGGATCACGTTGAAATTGCCATCGCGTGGCGGCTCGTAACCTTCAATGCGGACAGGCAAATTCATAGCAGAAGCAGTTTCCTCGACCGCTTCGACAAGGTCGAGATATTCGTCAGAAGAACCGGTGGGCGGCATGAAGACGTGCAGAATGCCATCACGCGGTTCGACCGCCAGCGCGGTCCGGATCGGCATACCTTCAACCCAGAAGCTGTATTCCCCCATCAGCCAGTCATCCGATGTTTCGACATCCCGCAACCAGACGTCTTCGCCATGTTCCTGAGCGGGACCGGGAGCCGCGTTCTTTCGCTTCTGGCGAACTTGCTTGACGGGTTGCGGCTTTGGCATGACGGGCTGGCCATATCCAACCATCCCTCCGGGGCCATAGCCCGGACCATAGAACGGTGTCGCCCAAAACTCTTCAGTCTCGTATTCGCTGCCGGGTTCCAGGCCGCGTTTCACCACCCGTCGAGGTGGGAGCCCGCGTTTGCGGCGCAGCATGGTGTCGCGGAAATACTGTTTGAACTCTTCCGATTTCGACAACGAATTAAGCGGAAGACGATAGCCAGCTGGGCTGTCTCCCGGCAGCAGGAAGAGCTTGTCGCGCCGCGTGCCCCAGATGTCGCTGGCCCATCTGAACCGCCGCCGCGCGCTGGCCTTGGCCTGGGCAAGCTGGATCGGGATCACATAACTGACGGGATTGGTTAGCCCGTTGTTCATCATCCGAACTAGGCGCGCACGTTCCTGAGGGTCTTCCAGTTGGTTGTCCTCGATCGTGACGTTGTCGGGAAGCATCGCTTCCTTGCCAACGAAATGCAGAGGGTCTTCATACAGCGGATGGGCGAAAGCGCCATCACCAAGCTCCAGCGCCTCGACCAGCCGCTCGGAGAATTCCTCGGCAGTCTCATGGGTTGCATGACCAGTGTTTTCCTTGGCCAAGAGATCGGCATCCGACCAGAGCGGCAGCCCATCCCCTCGCCAGATCAGGGAATAGGCCCAGCGCGGCAGGGGTTCACCGGGATACCATTTGCCTTGACCATGATGCAGGACCCCATGGGGTGCAAACCGGTCGCGCAGGCGGCGCACCAGATTGTCTGCATAAGTCTGTTTCGTCGGGCCAACCGCCTCGGTTGTCCATTCTTCACCATCGCGGTCAATCGCGGACACAAAGGTTGGCTCGCCACCCATTGTGAGACGCATATCCTGCGCCTGAATTTTTGCCTCCACCGCTTCGCCAGCGCGGTCAATTTCGGCCCACTGTTCCGGCGAAAGTGGGCGGGTGACACGGGGCGGCTCGTCCACGCGCTTAACGTCCATGTCAAAACTGAAACTGACTTCGGCAAAGTCATGAGCGCCGGTGATGGCAGCAGCAGACACCGGTTCAGGCGTGGCGGCCAGTGGAATGTGGCCCTCACCCGCAAAGAGGCCTGATGTCGGGTCTATTCCGACCCATCCCGCACCGGGCAGGTAAACTTCGCACCATGCGTGCAGATCGGTGAAATCATCTTCAGGACCCGCAGGGCCTTCGATCGGTTTCTGATCAGCGGTCAGCTGGATCAGGTAACCCGACACGAAGCGTGCCGCATAGCCAAACTCGCGCAGGAGGGCAACCATGAGCCACGCGCTGTCACGGCAAGAACCGAGCGCCTTGCGGATGGTTGTCGAAGGGCTTTGCACCCCCGGTTCCATGCGGATTGTGTATTCGATCTTCTCGGCCAGGAAGGCGTTGACCGCCACAAGCCAGTCAATAGTCCGCCCGTCCTGCTTCGGGGCTTCGTCTACGAAATTCTTGAAGGCTTTTCCCCGCGAGACCTTTTTCAAGTAGGGGCGCAAGTCCTTCTTCTGATCCGGGGCATAGTCGAAGGGCACGCTTTCACAGCTTTCTTCGAGGAAGAAATCAAACGGGTTGATAGCCACCATGTCGGCCACAAGATCGACCGTGACCGAAAATTTCGTGGCTGGCTTGGGAAAAACCAACCGCGCATGCCAGTTGGCATAGGCATCTTGCTGCCAGTTGAGAAAATGCTCCTCCGGTTCAATCCTTAACGAATAACTCTTGATTGGTGTCCTGCTGTGCGGTGCTGGCCGCAGCCGCACCACATGCGGGGCGAGGTTAACCGGACGATCGTATTCATAGGTGGTGCGATGGCTCAGCGCGACGCTTATTGACATAACAGTTTGCCACTTTTTTTTGCACAGCCCGGAAAAAGGTCAGGCCATTCTTTTCAGTTTTGCCTAATTGGCGGTCATTCCTTGTGTGCAGAGGCATTGCGAATACGGTCAACCCAAATGCGAATTTTGGGGGTGCCTATGCAGGCCAACATCTTTAATGAGATGAAAAATGGGGCAATTGACCGTCCCGAATACCGCGCGGTGGTAGATTGGATCGAACGCAACGGCGTAGAGGCATTACAATCACGTCGCGCCGAAGCCGAAGCCCTTTTTAGACGGATCGGCATCACCTTTGCCGTCTACGGTGAAGGCGGAGACCCGGATCGGCTCATACCCTTCGACATGGTTCCACGCATCTTCAATGCCAAAGAATGGAATCTCATCGAGAGCGGCTCGATCCAACGCGCGCGCGCATTGAATGCCTTTATCGCAGATGCCTTCGGAGCTCGGGAGATCGTTAAGGCCGGGATCATCCCGGAAGCCATGATAACCAAGAACCCTGCCTACCTGGAGCAGATGAACGGCTATCGTCCGCCGCGGGATGTCTGGGCGCATATCGTCGGAGTGGATTTGGTTCGAACCGGAACCGACCAGTTTTTTGTTCTCGAAGACAACTGCCGCACCCCATCGGGGGTGTCCTATGTGCTGCAGAACCGAGAAGTGATGTCGCGTATGTTCCCCGAGCTATTCTGTGACGGAAAAATCCGACCTGTGGACGGCTACACCGATATTCTTGCGGAGGCCATGAAGTCCGTTGCACCACCAAACTGCGAAGGCGCGCCCACGATGGCGCTATTAACTCCGGGGCAGTTTAACTCGGCCTATTTCGAGCACTCTTTCCTTGCCGACATGATGGGGATCGAACTGGTCGAGGGTCCGGACCTGATTGTCGACAATCAAAAGGTCTATATGCGCACAACCCATGGCTTCGAGCAGGTCCACGTCATCTATCGCCGCATTGACGATTCCTTCCTCGATCCAGCCATGTTCCGCGAAGACAGCATGATCGGCGTACGCGGACTGATGGACGCGATGAGTGCCGGCAACGTGACGGTAATCAATATGCCGGGTACGGGTATCGCGGACGACAAGGCCACTTATATCCACGTACCTGAAATGATCCGTTTCTATCTTGGAGAAGAGCCGATCATTCCCAATGTGCAAACCTTCCGCTGTGATCAGCCCGATGATCTTGCCTATGTTCTGGAAAACCTGGCCGAGCTTGTCGTCAAAGAAGTTCAGGGATCGGGCGGCTATGGCATGTTGATCGGGCCGACCTCGACCAAAGCCGAGATCGAAGAGTTCGCAAACAAACTCAAAGCGAACCCCGAAAACTATATCGCGCAACCAACCCTGTCACTCTCGGCAGCTCCTGTTCTCACCGACGCGGGCCTTGCTCCGCGACATGTAGACCTTCGCCCCTTCGTGGTTTCTGGCGAAACCACCCGAATGGTGCCCAGCGGACTGAGCCGCGTGGCCCTTCGTGAAGGATCACTTGTGGTGAATTCAAGTCAAGGCGGAGGCGTCAAGGATACCTGGGTTCTGAGCGAGGGAGCAGTCTGATGTTGAGCCGTACCGCAGAAGGCCTGTTCTGGTTGGGTCGCTATATCGAACGCATGGAAACCGCCGCGCGCCTACTCGACGCAGGGCGCCGCCTTGACAGCCTGCCACGTGAGGAGAGTTCGCGACACAGCGAATGGACCTCCATTATCATTGCGTCTGGTGCAACCAACACCTTTCCTGCTGCTCTCGAAGACGCTGATGTCGAAAGCGTCTCGGATCACCTCATCCGAGATGCCAACAATCCGTCCTCGATCATTTCTTGCATCGAAGCCGCGCGCATGAACGCCAAGGCTGTTCGCAATGCTATCTCGGCCGAAGTCTGGGAGGCGGTGAATGACACACGGGCGGAACTGCACATCCACCTGAAAAAAGAAACCGATCAGGAAAACCTTTCAGATTTCCTCGATTGGGTTCGCGCGCGCGGGGGTCTGGCGTTTGGCAAGATTGGAAACTCCATGTTGCGTGACGATAGCCTTTTGTTCATCGAGTTGGGCAAATGGTTCGAACGCGCTGACGCCACTGCCCGTCTGCTTGACGTAAAATACCACGTGCTCCTACCGAACGCGACCGATGTAGGGGGCGGTCTTGATTATCTTCAATGGGTTCAGGTTTTGCGCGCTGCCAATTCCGCCGTGGCCTTCCGCCACCTCTACAGTCGTATTGTTGATGCCCAAGGGGTCGTCGACCTGCTCATTCTGAACGAAGCAAGCCCGCGTTCTCTCACGACTGCCATGTCGGAAATATCGACAATCCTGAGCAAGCTGGCTTCTGATCTGCCGGTCCAACAGCAGTTGGCCCAGTCCGCAATGAACACAACTGAAAAGCTGCGCGCCACAAAGGTCGATGACATATTCGAAACCGGTCTGCACGACTGGCTAACAAACTTTATTGTCGACACCAACAAGATGGCTCAGGCGGCCTCATCAGCGTTCGGCTTCGGCGTGGACTTGGCGCAAAATGCGGGTGAAACCACACAATAGCGTCTCGGAACTTTGGTAACGGGGTGTTAGAAGCCCCGCATCCAAGCCGAATCCTTCTGGAGATACTCGATCCTGATGACCTATTGCGTTGCTCTCAAAACCAATGCCGGAATGGTTTTTCTGTCCGATACGCGCACTAATGCAGGCGTGGACAATGTTTCGAAGTACCGCAAGATGTTCACTTGGGAAGTCCCAGGTGACCGTGTCATCACCATGATGACCTCTGGCAACCTCTCCATCACGCAGGCCGTCATCAGCCTGCTGCAAGAGAATATCGACAACCCGCAGGATGGGATCGATACAATCTTGAGCGCGGATTCGATGTTCCGGGTTGCTGAAATCGTCGGTGACGCCATGCGCGTGATCCAGAACCGCTATGGGTCAAATATCTCGCAAATGGGAGAAAGCACCATCTCGTCGATCATTGTTGGCGGGCAGCGTGCCGGCGGTGGTATGCGCCTGTTCCACATATATTCCGCCGGAAACTTTATCGAAGCGGGCGAGGATACCCCCTATTTCCAGATCGGAGAACACAAGTACGGCAAGCCGATTCTTGATCGGGTCATCAATGTCGACACCCCGGTCAATGTTTGCGTAACCGCCGCTCTTCTGTCCATGGATTCAACCTTGCGTTCCAACCTGTCCGTTGGAATGCCGCTCGATTTGTCGGTGGTTGAACGCGACACACTTCGGTTTTCTCAAGTGCGCAGGATCGAGGACCATGACCCCAATTATCTGGCCTTGTCCGAGGCTTGGTCGAATTCCTTGAGAAATGCTTTCCACGATATGTTTCAACATACAGTCGTGTGACACAAGCGCGCCAAAAGCTCTTGGAGATCGACAAGACCGCAACATGTTCCAACTAGGGCATGGGCACCGGAAGCATGGTACAAGTCGCAGCACCAAGGCTCCGGTCTTTGGAAACGTTCAAGACCGAAATTTGTACTGGCAACAAAGACATAACTCGGCGCGTCGAAACTGCGGAGATTGTGAGAGCGGAAGCGCCCAAATCTAAAGCGTGAATCCCAATTCCGCCCTTCACCCAAAACGCAGCGCGTTCACGCAGGAACCAAACAATGAGGCAGGCGGCCAGAGGTGGCCATTAAATTTCCAGAAATGAATGATGGCGGAGACGAAGGGATTCGAACCCTCGATACCGTTTCCGGTATACTCCCTTAGCAGGGGAGCGCCTTCGACCACTCGGCCACGTCTCCGTCGACCCGTCTATCTTGAGGGCCAATCGGTGACAAGAGGAAATTCGCCGAATTCTGCAAGAAGCGTGGATCACACTGACATCTCATGATTTTCGACACAGGACATGCACCATGTAGTCGTCCTCGAAAACCTCTCCTGGATCGATCCTGCACCCGTCAATGGCATAGGCCGCCTCCACCTCAAATCCGGTGCGGGCCAAAAGGGCGGTCTGGGCGGCAAGGTCGGAGTAGTAGGTCAAAAGCGCATAGTTCATGCCGCTGTCGTTCAGGATCGCGTAGTCGCTGGTGGCCCGACAGCCCTTGGCCAACTCGTCACGCAGGGCATCCCGACGTCGCCGCGCCCCGGCCAGCCAGAAGAATAACACGCGTTCCCATAGCGGTATCTGCCGCGGCTCCAACGTGCGATCCAGATCGCGAAAATCCCGATTGTGGAAGCTGAACAGGAAATACCCTCCGGGGCGCAGCACGCGGGCGATTTCCGTTAGTGCGCGGCACCGCCCCTCGTGATCAACATAGTCCAGACCGTTGTAGGAAAACACCGCGAAATCAAAGGCATCCACTGCCAAGTCAGGCATGTCTCGTGCATCCATCCTACGGAAGGTGACATCGGGAAAGGCGCGCTGCGCTTCCTGAATGGCCTGCGCGGCATAGTCCACGCCAAGATACGTCGCCGCCTGGTCTGCCAGCGTGGGCACAAGCCGCCCCGTCCCCACGCCAAGCTCAAGAACCCGCCCCCGCCTCACGGCTTCCGGCACCGCCTGCAAGGCCGCCTCCTCGGCCGGAAAAAGGCCTGCTTTCGCCCGGTTGGCACGTCCGTTCTCGACGCTGTCAAACGCCCTGAGGTTTACCGAATTCATGCTGACCGACATGGCGTTCCCCGCGTGCTCCAGCGGCAGGATTGCCGTCTGGTCATCGCCGTCATTTCCAACCATTATCGACCCACAGTCAACCCGGACAGGGGCACCGCATCATGGCATCCGCCACCACCATTTCCGTGCTCCCGTCAGGGGACGAAGCCGCAGCCCGCTGGCGCGCCCTCTGGTCGGCGGGAACGGCAAAGGTGTTCCAGTCGCCCGTGTTTGTCGAAACGGTGCTTGAGCAGGCCCGCAAACACGGCACCGACAGGCAGAACATGCTGTTTGCCTTCATGTCTTCAGACGGTCAGGACTTCGCGGGGTTTCACGTGCTGTCCACGCGCGAAAATGGCCTTCGGGTTCTGCGCCATCCTGGCATCGGGGAATGCGACTATGCCGGGCCGCTCCTGCGCGCGCCATCTGACGCCCGGCGCTTTGTCGAACACTGGCCGGCCCTGCGCGCCGCGCTGCCCCGCCATGACGTGCTTCATATGCGCCAGATGCCTCAGGGGCCGGTGCCCCCCACGGATCTTGGCGCGCTGCAACGGGCGCACACCCACGCGCATCCGGTCCGGCTCACAACCGCCGATCCCATTGATCTCCTGCCAACCTCGAAACTGCGCAGCGACCTGCGCCGCCGTCGCCGCAAGCTCGAAGCGCAGGGTGATCTCGCCTTCTTTGTTGCCACACCTCCGGACGTGCCCGCCTTCTATCAGCAGCTAGTCGACTGGCGCATCGCCCGCTTCACGGCGATGGGCAAGGATGACCCGCTTCTGCAACCGGCGCACCGCGATCTCTACCTGGATCTCGCGACACGGCACCCCGACACGGCGGTTGTCTCGGGCCTGTCCCTTGATGGCGCACCGATTGCCCTGCAATTCGGGCTTCTCGATCACGACCGCTACTGCCAGATCGTCACCGCTTTCGAGGACGGCCCCCACAAGGTCAATGCGCCTGCACGTTTGTTGATGCTCGACATGATGCGCTGGACCCGTGACCGCGGTCTGCCGGTCTATGATTTCACGGTCGGGGACGAACCCTACAAGGACAGTTTCGGCGCAGACCGTTTACCGATCCACGAAATCGTTTTGCCCCGCACGATGGCGGGGCAGGTCTACACGTTCTACAAAAAATGCGAGTTCGCTGTCGAAGCTTATCTCGAACAGCGCAAGTCGACTTAGGTGTTGAACAGGAAGTGCATGACGTCGCCGTCTTTCACGAGATACGACTTGCCTTCCGCGCGCATTTTCCCGGCTTCCTTGGCGCCCTGTTCACCATTGCAGGCAACGTAGTCGTCATAGGCGATGGTCTCGGCCCGGATAAAGCCTTTCTCGAAGTCACCGTGAATGACACCTGCCGCCTGCGGGGCAAGCGTGCCCTGCTTGATGGTCCAGGCGCGGGCTTCTTTCGGGCCGACGGTGAAATAGGTTTCAAGGTGCAGCAACTCGTAACCTGCCTTGATCAGACGATCCAGACCGGCCTCTTCCAGCCCCATCTCCGAGAGGAACATTTCGGCTTCTTCGTCGTCCAGCTGGCTGATCTCTTCCTCGATCTGCGCCGAGATGATCACGTGGCTGTTGCCCTGCGCGGCCGCCATTTCGGCAACTTTCGCGGAATGGTCGTTGCCTTCCGCCGCCTCGGATTCGCCGACGTTGCAAACGTAGAGCACCGGCTTGGTGCTCAGAAGCTGCAGCATCTTCCAGGCCTTCGCATCTTCCGCATCAACCTCGACAAGACGCGCGGGCTTGCCGTCTTCCAGCATCGCCTGTGCCGCCGCCAGCAGACGATCCTGCTGTTGCGCTTCCTTGTCGTTGCCCTTGAGCTTGCGCACCAGGTTGGCGCGGCGCTTTTCGATGCTTTCCAGATCGGCCAGCATCAGCTCGGTTTCGATGGTCTCGGCATCGGCCACCGGATCGACACGGCCATCAACGTGGGTCACGTCGCCGTCTTCGAAACAGCGCAGCACGTGCGCAATGGCGTCGGTTTCGCGAATGTTGGCAAGAAACTGGTTGCCCAGACCTTCACCCTTGGACGCGCCCTTCACCAGACCCGCAATATCGACAAACGTCATGCGCGTCGGAATGATCTGCTTGGATTGTGCAATCTCGGCCAGCGTATCCAGACGCGCGTCGGGAACCCCCACGTCGCCCACGTTCGGCTCGATGGTACAGAACGGAAAGTTAGCCGCCTGCGCCGCAGCGGTTTTCGTCAATGCGTTGAACAAGGTGGACTTGCCGACATTCGGAAGACCCACAATACCCATTTTAAAGCCCATAGCGGCCTCCTGATGCCATTCGGTTGCCGCTTCTAGGCAACAAATGCCAACTGCGCAAGAACACGCTTGAAACCATAATGTTGCCGGCAGGACACTTTTTCCGACGATCAAGCAAAGGTGAAACCCATACGTGTACCCAACTGTTTAAATTCCCGGGGCCACCCACTATCCTCTTCGGATGTTTTTTCAACGGAGTCGTCCCATGAAGGCACCCTGGCTAGCAGCCCTCACGATTTCTGCCGCAAGCACCGTTTCGGCACAGGAACTCATTATCGGAGCAGGTGTCTCCGACTTCTCCGCAGCGGGCGCTGAGAGTGGAGCCGTGTTTGAGGTCGAATACCATACCGCGCCCATGTGGACCCGGGGCGACCTGGATATGGGCCTTGGTGCGGTGCTTTCCGTCCATCAGGCCGGCGACGTCTTTGTAGGTGGCGGTGCCTTTGCCGAGTACAACTTCCAGAACAATTGGTTCGCCCAGGCAAGTTTCATGCCCGGCGCCTATTTCGAAGACTCCCCGGCAAACGACCTCGGCCAGACCCTCGAGTTCCGCACCCAGGTTGGCGTAGGCTACCGTTTTGACAACGGAACCAAGCTGTCGCTGGCTTTCGCGCACACATCAAACGCCAGTTTGGGCAACACGAACCCGGGCATGAACACCTGGACACTGCGCTGGCATAAACAGTTCTAAGGCCCTTATCCCTGCCCGATCAGACACCTTCTCAAAGGTTTCCTCTGCTCGGGCATTGATTTCCCCACTGCTTTTGCGGCACATCGGTGCACGGATAGTACAAGGACGCCCCGATGACTCGCATTGACGCCAAATTCGCTGAACTCAACGCAGCCGGAAAAAAGGCCTTTGTCGCCTATGTCATGGCGGGCGATCCGGACTACGACACCTCTCTGGAGATCGTCAAAGGCCTGCCCGACGCAGGTGTTGACGTCATCGAACTGGGCCTGCCCTTCACCGATCCGATGGCCGATGGCCCGACAATCCAACTCGCGGGTCAACGCGCGCTTGACGGCGGCATGACCCTCCAGCGCACGCTCGATCTTGCGGCCGAGTTCCGCAAAGAGGATGACACCACCCCGATCGTGCTGATGGGCTACTACAACCCGATCTACAGCCGCGGCGTGGACAAGTTCCTCGAAGACGCCAAGGCCGCAGGCATTGACGGCCTTATTGTCGTCGATCTGCCGCCCGAAGAAGACGAGGAACTCTGCATTCCGGCACAGGCCGCTGGCATGAACTTCATTCGCCTCGCCACGCCCACCACGGATGACAAACGCCTGCCCAAGGTGCTTCAGAACACCTCCGGCTTTGTCTATTACGTCTCGATCACCGGCATCACCGGTGCCGCCGAGGCCGAAGCCACCAACGTTGGCCCCGAAGTCGCCCGCATCAAGGCATCGACCGACCTGCCCGTCATCGTCGGCTTTGGCATCAACACGCCCGAGAAATCCGAAGCCATCGCCTCGGTGGCCGATGGTGCCGTTGTCGGCTCCGCCATTGTCAGCCAGATCGGCGCGGGCAAACCGGTTGCCGAGGTTCTGTCCTTCGTGAAATCGCTGGCAGACGGCGCACACCGCGCCTGATCCGGATGTACGCACGCGCCCTCACCACCCTCAAGCACAACATCGCGTTCTATGTTGTGGTGACGGTGGTGGTGGTCATGCTGGAATCCATGATGCAGGCCGTCGGTATCGTCACCCTGGTCTTTGCTGGCCTGACGATGCTCTACACCCACCGCATGATCCAGCTTCAGGAACACTACGGCTGGGCCGATCCGCTCAGCACAACAGGCAAGAACGGTGACAAGGTCCCGATCTTCGGCTATTGCCTGCGCTTTCTGGCCCTGTTCGTGATCCTGACACTGGTGCTCTCCCTCTGCTTCGTGCTCTTGGGGCAACTGGGCATCATCTCCGCGGATAGCTCCGAAACCGGCGGTGCCTCCAATCTTCTGGCCCCGCTCTTTGGCATCCCGCTCTTCGTCGGTCTCTTGTCCCTGATCGGCACCGTCCTCCCCGCAAGCGCGGAACGTGCCAACACCTCGCTTCTGGCCGCCCTCAAACGGGGCCGCGCCACACTTGGCAAGACAGCAATCAACCTTCTGATCGGACCAATCGCCATTGCCGCGCTCGGTTTCGTGCTTCAAATGGCCTTCGCCTCCGGCATCAGCGCGGAAAGCGGCTTTCTGCCCAAACTGGCCTACCGCACAGCCGCAACGATTCTCACGATCCTGCCCGCCATGCTTGTCGCAACCGCGCTCAGCATCGCCTACCTCGACGCTGAATCGCGCTGAACACCCCCGAAACTTCTGTTTTGCTTCAAACGGTTTCCACCGTTCTTGACGTGCAACCGCATGCCGCACTTGCGCAAAACACCTCGCATTGGTAAAGAAGTTTTACCAATACGAGGGAAAGTGAGCCAAAATGCCCGTTATAACCTGCATTGACGACCTGAAGCGCATCTATGAGCGTCGTGTGCCGCGCATGTTCTTTGACTATGCCGAGAGCGGCAGCTGGACCGAACAAACCTTCCGCGAGAACACCTCGGACTTCGAACAGCTCTACCTGCGCCAGCGCGTTGCCATCGACATGACCGGCCGCAGCACCAAGACCCAGATGATCGGTCAGGACGTCTCGATGCCGGTTGCCCTCGCCCCGGTTGGCCTCACTGGCATGCAGAACGCCGATGGCGAGATCAAGGCCGCCCGCGCCGCCGAAAAATTCGGCGTCCCCTTTACCCTCTCGACCATGTCCATCTGTTCGATCGAGGACGTGGCCGAAAACACCACCCAGCCCTTCTGGATGCAGGTCTACACGCTGAATGACGACGACTTCATGCAGCGCCTGTTCGACCGCGCCAAGGATGCCAAATGCTCCGCCGCCGTCATCACCGTCGACCTGCAACTCCTTGGCCAGCGCCACAAGGATCTGAAAAACGGCCTCTCTGCCCCGCCCAAGCTGACCGTCAAATCCATGGCCAACCTCGCCACCAAGTGGAGCTGGGGCCTCGAAATGCTCGGCACCAAGCGCCGCTTCTTCGGCAACATCGTCGGCCACGCCAAGGACGTCAAAGACCCGGGCAGCCTCTCGACCTGGACTTCCAAGGCCTTCGATCAGGCGCTTGACTGGGATCGCATCCGCCAGTTCCGCAAGATGTGGGACGGCCCGCTCATCATCAAGGGCATCATTGATCCGCGCGATGCGCTCGAGGCGCTGAACGTCGGTGCCGACGCCATCATCGTCTCCAACCACGGCGGCCGCCAGCTTGACGGTGCTCTCTCCTCGATCCGCGCCCTGCCCGCGATCATGGATGCCGTGGGCGACAAGATCGAAGTCCACCTCGACAGCGGCATCCGTTCCGGTCAGGACGTCCTCAAGGCCGTCGCCATGGGCGCCAAAGGCACCTACATCGGCCGCGCCTTCACCTATGGCCTCGGCGCAATGGGCGAAGCCGGCGTGACCAAGGCCCTCGAACTCATCCACAACGAACTCGACGTCTCGATGGCCCTTTGCGGCAAGACCGACATCAACACCGTCGACCGCGATATCCTGATGATCCCGGAAGGCTTCGAAGGCAACTGGCAGAGCTAAAAGCCGGTTATAACCGCAACGATCAATCGGGCGTGATTTTCACGCCCGATTTTGCGTTTTCGGCCAGCAAAACAAGGAATTTCTCCAGCTGCCCGAAAAAACCTGCGAATCCTCTTTTCAAATTCCCGGGACTGCGCTAAGGACGCGGCTTCACGCGGGGTTACAGCCTTGGAGGAACCCCGCCCTAATCATATGGAGAAATATCATGGCTGGACAGATCCCTGATCTTCACGCCGAGGTCCGCGCGGGGACAGGCAAGGGCGCCGCTCGCGCAGCACGTCGTGACGGTATGGTTCCTGGTGTTGTCTACGGTGGCGACGCAGAACCGCAAGCAATTCAACTGCCCTTCAACGCGCTTCTCAAGAAGCTGAAAGAAGGTCGCTTCCTGTCGACTCTCTTCAACCTGAAGATCGAAGGCCAGGAAGATGTGCGCGTCATCTGCCGTAACGTGCAGCGTGACACCGTCAAAGACCTGCCGACCCACATCGACCTGCTGCGCCTGCGCCGCACCTCGAAAATCAACCTCTTCATCCACGTTGACTTCGTCAACGAAGAGGCGGCACCGGGCATCAAGAAAGGTGGCGTTCTGACCATCGTTCGCCCCGAAGTCGAACTGAACGTGACCGCCGGCGAAATCCCGGAAAGCATCACTGTCGACCTGACCGGCCTGAACATCGGCGACATCGTCCACATCTCGGACGTAACCCTGCCGTCGGGCGCCAAGCCGACCATCGACCGCGACTTCGTCATCGCCAACATCTCGGCCCCGTCGGGTCTGCGTTCGGCAGAAGACGAAGCTGAAGGCGAAGAAGGCGAAGAGGCAGCAGCAGAAGAGTAATCTTCTCTCCCTCTCGGAAATTGAAACGCGGCTCCCTCGGGGCCGCGTTTTTCGTTTCAGGGGCAATGATTGATTCCGCGCATGTCGCCGCCTATAGATCAGGGCATTACGAGACAGGACACGCGGCATGAAACTCTTCGTCGGATTGGGCAACCCCGGCCCCAAATACGCAGGCAACCGCCACAACATCGGCTTCATGGCGCTGGATCGCATTGCCGAAGACCACGGCTTTGCCCCCTGGCGCAAGAAATTCCAGGGCCAGGTCTCCGAAGGCAAGTTCGGCTCGCAAAAGGTCGTGCTGCTCAAGCCGGAAACCTTCATGAACCTCTCCGGCCAGTCCGTGGGCGAGGCCATGCGCTTTTACAAGCTCGACAGCACCGACATTACCGTCTTCCACGACGAACTCGACCTGGCCCCAGGCAAATGCCGCGCCAAGGCAGGGGGCGGCCACGCCGGTCACAACGGCCTGCGCTCGATCCACCAACACATCGGCCCGCACTATGACCGCATCCGCATCGGCATCGGTCACCCCGGCCACAAGGATGCCGTCGCCGGCTACGTGCTGCGCGACTTTGCCAAGGCCGATCAGGAGTGGCTGGATGATCTGCTGCGCGGCATGTCTGACGGGGCCCCATCCCTCGCCGCCGGTGACAGCGGCAAGTTCATGAACGCCGTGGCCCTGCGGGTGAACCCGCCACGGTCCTCGACCAGCAAGCCAAAGGCCAACACCTCTGCCAAACCCGCCCCTGCCCCCGAACCCGAGGACAAACGCAGCCCGCTGGAAAAGCTGATGGACAAGTTCAAATGACCGACGCCTTGCGCCAGGCCTTTCGCGAACAGGCGGGCCATTGCGAAAGCCTCGACAGCCCCTTCATGGGCCGCCTCCTGCGCCTGCTGGCCGAGCACTGGCCGGAAGACACTGCCCTGTCGCGCAAACTCGCAGACTGGCAGGGCGACATCGGCCCCATGGCCGCATCTCTGCCCCTGCGTGTCTGTGGCGGCCTGCATGCCCTGCGCCTCTCCGGTCAGGATGACGGCCTCGACGCCACCTACCCGCCACATACCCCCGATGACGAAACGCTCTGGTCCGCCGTCGATGCGGCCCTGCATCGCCATGACACCTTCATGTGCGCTTGGGTGGATCACGCCCCGCAAACCAACGAAGTGCGCCGCGCTGCCGCCCTGATCGCAGGCACGGCCCTTCTGACAGATCGCTATGCCCTACCAATCCGCCTCTCCGAGCTTGGCGCAAGTGGCGGATTGAACCTGATGTTCGATCACTTCGCCCTCGACATCAACGACACCCGCCTTGGCCCCGCGGGCGCCAGGGTGACGCTCGCCCCCGACTGGACAGGCCAGACGCCACCCGATACCCCACTCCCCATCGCCGAACGGCGTGGCGTGGATCTGAACCCGCTTGATGCACACGATAGCGGCGACGCCCTGCGCCTCATGGCCTACCTCTGGCCGGATCAGGCCGCACGCATGGCCCGCACCCGCGCCGCCATTGCCCTTCAGGACGCGCCTGTTGACCAGTCCGACGCCATCGACTGGCTCGAAACCCGCCTGCCCCACCAATCCGGCCAGATGCACCTGATCTATCACACCATCGCATGGCAATACTTCCCGCCCGAGGCACAGGCGCGCGGCACACAGCTGATCGAAGCCGCCGGTGCCAAGGCCACTGAAACCACCCCACTTGCTTGGCTACGCATGGAGGCGGACGGCGACACGCCCGGTGCCGGACTTTCCCTGCGCCTCTGGCCCGGCGATCATACCATCGCCCTTGGCCGCATCGACTTCCACGGCCGCTGGGTCGATTGGCAGGCCCCGCCCCGCCTGCCCTAACGTCAGACTTGCCAAAGCCCCCCGCCCCCCTGTCGTATGTCCGAAAGGGAGACAAACATGCGTACATTTGGCAAATGGCTGGGCCGCATCCTGCTGGTCCTGATCATCACCGCGGCAGCGCTCTACGTCTGGAAACGCGAGGAAATCACCCGCCTGATGGCGGTGAACACCCTGTTCTCGGAAGACAAGATCGTCACCAATTTCTCGAACATGAATGCGGCCTTCCTGACCCGTGACGTGCCCCGTGGCGATGGCCCCGTGTCCGACCTGCCCCAAGGCGAGACCGCACCCCTGCCGGCCTCCACCGCTGACTGGGTCGAAGACCGCTCTGTCACCGCGCTTGTCGTCCTGAAGGATGGCCAATTGGTCCACGAAAGCTACTACAAGGGCACCACGCCGGAAGATCGCCGCATCTCGTGGTCGGTTGCCAAATCCTATCTCTCGGCCCTCTTCGGCGTGATCATGGCCGAGGGCCACTTCGACAGCCTCGACGATCCGGTCACCAAATATGCCCCCTCCCTCAAGGGCGGCGCCTATGACGGCGCCAGCATCCGCGACGTGCTGCAAATGTCCTCTGGAGTCACCTTCAACGAGGACTATCTCGACTTCCATTCCGACATCAACCGCATGGGCCGCGTGATCGCCCTTGGTGGCACGATGGACGGCTTTGCCGAAGGCCTGAGCGAAACCTTCACCGCCCCCGGCAGCCAATGGCAGTATGTCTCGATCGACACCCATGTCATCGGCATGGTGATCCGCGGCGCAACCGGTCGCGACGTCGCCAGCCTGCTGTCGGAAAAGATCATCCAGCCCCTCGGCTACGAGGTCTCGCCCTACTACATCACCGACGGCGTTGACGTGGCCTTTGTTCTGGGCGGTCTCAACATCCGCACCCGCGACTATGCCCGCTTTGGCCAGATGTTCCTGCAAAACGGAGCCTACAACGGCCAACAGGTCGTCCCCGCCGAGTGGGTCGCGGAAAGCACCGTGCCAAGCGCCAGAACGCAACCCGGCGAACTGCAATACGGCTACCAGTGGTGGATGCCCAAAGACGCCCGCGACGGTGAATTCTTCGGCATCGGCGTCTACGGCCAGTACATCTATATCAACCGCCCCGCAGGCATCGTGATCGCGGTGAACTCGGCCGATCGCCAGTTCAAGTCCGGCGGCGTGACCACCCGCAACATCGCCCAGTTCCGCGAGATCGCGGACAGCCTGCAATAAGTTGACCTGAAAGCGTTTTGCAATAACCTGTTGGCAGCCATTGCCGACAGGAGCAAACCGATGCAGATGGAGCCTTCGATCAACGTACTCGGCGATCCGCTCGAGCCCTGCTCGCGCGATCCCCTAACCGGGTTCTTCCGCGATGGCCACTGCAACACCTGCTACGAGGATCAGGGCACCCACACTGTATGCGCCATCATGACCGCCGAATTCCTCGCCTTCTCGAAATACGTCGGCAACGATCTCTCCACCCCGCGCCCCGACTATGGCTTTGCCGGCCTGAACCCCGGCGACCAATGGTGCCTCTGCGCCGCCCGCTTCCTGCAAGCCCACGACGAAGGCTGCGCCCCCAAGGTCCACCTCGCCGCCACCCACCAACGCACCCTAGACATCGTCCCCCTGCGCATCCTCAAACAGCACGCGACGGAGTGATAGGAAGGGGGCCCCTCAGCAGAAAACATAGACATGGTTTTGTACCGGGACGTTTCGACCATTGAGGCGGTCAAAAGGGCTTAAATGGTCGCTTTGAGCCCTTTCTGACAGATGCCGCGCTGCGCACAATTGGCAGCGAAGGGGCCTAAAGAAGACTTTTTCTCCAGATTTCTCCGCGTCAACAGGCTTGTAAGATAAACGAATTTATCTTCCAATTGCTGCTGGCGAGAAACCGTCTAAATGACAAAACTTTTCTTAGCGAGATTTACATATGGAAGTTTTACTACTGCTTGCAGCAATAACGGGTCTTTCCGTGATAGTTCCAAACGATGATGCATCATCCAATAGCGAAGATGATCCTGAAACCGATGATCCTATAGAGCCAATTGAAGATGTCACTGTCGCGCCACTGACCCTTTTGGGGACTGAGGGTGCAGATACCCTGGTGGGTGATGAAGGAGATGACATCATTAGTGGTGATGATGGATCGGACCAACTGCGTGGTCGTGATGGTGACGACCAGGTCAATGGGGACAACGGGTCTGATCTAATACTCGGTGACGCAGGCGATGACACCCTGTCGGGCGGGGCTGGCAAAGACACTTTAGGTGGCGGTGAAGGGGATGATCTGGCACGCGGCGGCTTAGGAAATGATGTGGCATCAGGGGGGAATGGTGCAGATTCGCTTTACGGTGGTGTTGGGAACGATCAGCTGTTCGGCGATGCAAGGCAGGTAGGCACTTCTAGCGACACCGATGGCGATGACTTTTTGGACGGCGGCGCGGGCAACGATTCAATATATGGCAATGGCGGCATTGATACTTTGATCGGGGGGGACGGCAACGACCTGATAAGGGATTACGATCTAAGCCGAAATGAAGGCGTCGATAATGGCTCTTTCGTTGACGGCGGCGCGGGGGATGACGACATCCGTGTTGACGGCGGAAGCACCATTACCGGCGGCTCCGGCAACGACAGCTTTTATGTTCATGCTGACATCGGTATCGAAGGTGTCACCGAAATCACGGATTTTGTTCAAGGCGAAGATCGACTTGCTTTTGACATCGTCCTTAGCGAAAGCGACACGGGCTCGCTCAGCATTCAAGATATGGCTGATGGCACAGGTGCCGAGGTGCGCATGGGCGATATGCTGATAGCTCAAATTGCTGGTGGTCAAGGTCTCACGCTGGATGATTTGGACGTCAACTTCATTATCGAACAAAACGCCGGGCATGTTAGCTATACTGGCTCTGATGCCGATGAACTCATCGTCGGCAATCATTTTGACAATGTGATCAATGGTGAGGGCGGGAATGACAGCATTTACGCCGGAACCGGTAATGGATACCAGAGTAATTGGAACAACTATCACGGTGGCAGTGACGTTTTGAACGGCGGTGCGGGGGATGACTATATCGTAGCCGAAGGCGGCGATTATTTTGCATACAACGATGGAAGTTATCCGATTGACGTCGAGCGCGACCTACATGTCGACACGCTTAACGGTGGGGAAGGCAACGACACTTTGATTGCAACGAACGGTGGCATTCTGACGGGTGGCGCAGACGAAGATGTTTTCGTGGTCAATCAAAACATGCGCTATATTGATAACGATACATACACTGGTGAAAACCTTACCCCAGAACCAATCGTAATCACCGACTTCGATCCCAAAGAGGATGTGATCGTAATCGGCAATTTGGGAGATTTTTCTGGTTTCTCCGGGCCCGGAAGCGACCAAGTCACGGTTGCGGCGCGAGCAGATGGTCAAGGGAGCGACATAATGGTTTCGGGCACGGTGATCGCGACGGTGATCGGTGCCAATGATCTAACGTTTGCGGACCTCAGCTTTGATCGTGCTACGGCGCTGCTCTAAATCAATCTCTTATAGGGCACGCCATTAGTAGCTTTGAAATGTGTGCAAATCACTGCCCACACTCAAATGGCAGTTCTGTGACGGAAACGGACCCAGCGGTATATAGGCGGATTGGCAGATTGGTCCCGCATTGCCGCCATTCCCCTGCGCAGGCCCTAGACACCGCTCCGAATGGTCAGTGAACCCGGGAATCCTGTCGCTCCAACTCCCGCTGGATTGATCCGATATCGATGTCCTCCAGCTCACGGTTCGATTTGATCGACAGCGCCGCCGCAACGCCTGCGCCCTGTCCGATCACCGCGCAGCAGGCCATGTTGCGGGTGGCGGCATGGGCGATCTTCTCACCGCCCGTCGCCCGTCCCGACACCAACAGCCCTTTGATGCGCTTGGGCAAAAGGTTGCGATAGGGGATTTCGAAATACCGCCCCGTTGTCGGCAGGATCAGCACGCCATAGCCGTCAATGAACTCCGGGAAAATGCCAATACTGTCCTCGAACCGCCCCTGTTCGCGCACGTCCCACTCGGTCATGCGATAGGCGGTGTCGACCTTGCGCGTATCGCGAATACCCAGCGTCATGCCGAAGTTCCGCAGCCTGATACCTTCACAGCCCGGCGTGAAGGCGCGCAAGGCCTCGATCGCCAGCATCGCCTGCCGCCGCCCCTCGATCTCGTTGCGGGTCAGGTCATCCGGATCGGTGCCATCGCAATTCCCGAGGTGGATCAAGTTCATATAGGTCAGTTCACCCGTTTCATGCGCTGCCCCCCATGTGCCCGCAATCGTGTTCAGATGCGGCGGGATCATCCCCGCCTCGATGGCCTGCGCAAACGGCTTGTGCAGGAAGGGCGAGAACATCTCGTCCTCCTTGCCGGTGGTCTCGATGTTCCACTCGCCACCACCGCCCCAGTCGGCATAGGTCTGCGGATCGGCCTTGACCCCCTCCAGGAACTTCTGGCGATCCACACCGGCCACGTGGAACATGACCGAGGCCGCCATCAAGTCTTCCCGCGGCGCCTTCTCGGTCGGTGCTCCGGCGCGATGCGCCACATCCGCATCGCCCGTCGCATCAATCACGACCTTGGCCAAGAGCGCCTCGCGCCCGGCCTTGGATTCGGTGATGATGCCGGTGATCCGATCTCCCTCCATGATCGGCGCCACGAACGACCGGTGCAGCATGGCGTGAATACCCGCCTCCTCCACCATGCGGTCCGCCACCAGCTTGAACCCTTCCGAGTCGATCTCGTAGCTGAGAGACTGGCTCTCCGGCACCGCCGCCCCGGCCGTCTTGGCGGCCTCCTCGAACTCGCGCGCGATGCCGTTGGATTCCACGGTCTGTTCGTGGCGATACCAATGCATCCCCTCGACCCCCACCACGGTGATATTGCCCCCGAAACAACCAAACCGCTCGACCAGTGTCACCTCGACACCAGCTCGTGCCGCTGCCAGCGCCGCCGACAGCCCACCGGGGCCCGAGCCGACAACAAGCACGTCGGTTTCGTGGATCACATCAATGTCGCGGGCGGGTTCGGTTATCGTTTTCATGACGCCCAGCGTTGCGCCGCCAGATACGATCCGTCAATCAAAAAATTGAACCGGCATTCAAGTTACCTCACGACATGAAAAAGGCGCCCCGATGGGACGCCTTGATAACCAATCCGGCAAAGCCCTTAGTCCGCTGAACGACCTTCGGTATCGCTCATATCAAAACCAAGGTAACGCGCCACGGTTTGCACGTCCTTGTCACCACGGCCACACATGTTCATCACGATCACGTGGTCCTTGGGCAGGGTCGGCGCGATCTTCATCACATGCGCCAGCGCGTGGCAGGGCTCCAGCGCGGGGATGATCCCCTCCTGCGCACAGGAGAACTGGAACGCCTCCAACGCTTCCTTGTCGGTGATCGAAACATATTGTGCACGGCCGGTGTCATGCAGCCAGCTGTGCTCCGGTCCAATGCCCGGATAATCCAGACCCGCCGAAATCGAATAGCCTTCGAGGATCTGGCCGTCATCGTCCTGCAACAGGTAGGTGCGGTTGCCGTGCAGAACGCCCGGGCGGCCACCCGTCAGCGAAGCACAGTGCTCCATCTTCTCGTCCACGCCACGACCACCGGCTTCGACACCAATGATGTTCACCGATGTGTCGTCAAGGAACGGATAGAACAGGCCCATCGCGTTCGACCCGCCACCAATCGCCGCGATCACGGTATCGGGCAACGCGCCTTCACCTTCGAACTCGGGCAATTGCTGCTTCACTTCCTTGCCGATGATCGACTGGAAGTCGCGCACCATGGCCGGATAGGGGTGCGGGCCCGCCACGGTCCCGATGCAGTAGAAGGTGTCGCGCACGTTGGTGACCCAGTCACGCAGCGCATCGTTCATTGCGTCCTTAAGCGTGCCACGGCCCGAGGTTACAGGCACCACTTCGGCGCCCAGAAGACGCATCCGGAACACGTTCGGCGCCTGACGCTGAACATCATGCGCGCCCATGTAGACCACGCACTTCAGACCGAACTTGGCACAAACGGTGGCCGTGGCCACCCCATGTTGGCCCGCGCCGGTTTCGGCGATGATGCGGGTCTTGCCCATGCGGCGCGCGAGAATGATCTGGCCCAGCACGTTGTTGATCTTGTGCGCGCCGGTGTGGTTCAGCTCGTCACGCTTGAAATAGATTTTCGCGCCGCCCAGCGTCTCGGTGGTGCGCTCTGCGAAATACAGCGGGCTCGGACGGCCCACATAGTGCTTCCACAGGTCATCCATCTCGGCCCAGAAACTTGCATCCGTCTTGGCCTTTTCATACTCGGCTTCCAGATCAAGGATCAGCGGCATCAGGGTTTCCGACACAAAGCGGCCCCCAAAGTCACCAAAACGGCCCTTCTCATCGGGACCATTCATGAAGCTGTTGAAAAGATCTTCGGCCATACTCTCGCCCTTCCGTTGCGCCCACTTTACCTAGAACGCAGGCCGCGTCGGGGCAAGCGCAAAGCGTTTCGAAACGCTTTGCGTGCGCGGTTTATAAACCACGTTCCGTTTCAAACCGCATTGGAAGCGAGACAGGAACCCACTTCAGCCATAGGACTATCCGCGAGGCGATCGGGGGGCGCCGCCGTGGCAGCCCCTCATCAGACCTTGGGAAAGATACCGTAAAGCAGGCGCCGCTCACCGCAGGATCGGCACGGCCCCCGCATCCTGTCCCTTGGCCGCCGCAACAAAGGCGCGGATTTTCTCCACGTCCTTCACACCCGGTGCGCTTTCCACCCCCGAAGACACATCAACCTGCCGTGCACCGGTCATACGCACCGCTTCGGCCACGTTTTCCGGCGTCAATCCTCCGGCCAGCATCCACGGGCAGGGCCAGTATTTGCGGTTCACCAGACGCCAGTCAAACGCCAGCCCATTGCCCCCCGGCAGATCGGCCCCTTTCGGCGGCTTGGCATCCACCAGCAACTGATCGGCCACCATGCCGTAATCCTTGAGCGCAATCAGATCGGCTTCTTCGGCGATCCCCACGGCCTTCATCACCGGCAGACCATAGCGCGCGCGCAACTCCGCCACCCGCGCCGGGCTCTCCTTGCCGTGAAGCTGCAACATATCAAGCGGCACGGTGTCGATCAGCCGATCCAGAAAAGCATCCTCGGCATTCACCGTCAGCGCCACCTTGGCAAGCCCCACCGGCGCCGCCAGCGCCAGATCACGCGCCAGCTCAACGCTCACATGACGCGGCGATTTTTCGAAAAAGACAAGGCCGGCATAGGCCGCCCCGGCCTCGGCCACCGCTTCCACATGTTCGGGCTCACGCAGCCCGCAGATCTTGACGCGAATATCCATGACAGTTCTCTAGACGTGCATCAGGCGGAACGCAAATCACGCTCCGCCCGTCGCTGTTCCAAAACTTAAAAATCCAACCCCCTACTCGAGGATTGCCAGAACCTCGTCCTGCGGCTTGCCCTCGCCCCCTTTCAGGCGACGCACTTCGCGTTCGGTCTGTTTCAGGGCACGCTGGGTCTTGCTCTTGTCGGCGCGGTGCTTGTGTTCGCGCAGCCATTCCCAGACGAAGCCGATCAGCAGACCAACAGCAATGCTGGCAAAGATCACCGCGTAAAGCGGCAGGGTGATCGAATAGCCAAAGCCAATCAGATCCGCCAGCGTGGCCGGCAACAGGCTCAGGGTCACAAAGTCACGATTGGCCATCGCCACCGAGATCAGAACGATCGCGAGCGCAGCCAGAAACGCATACCGAATGTATCGCATGAATTATTGTCCGTTGAGACGGTCACGCAGCAGTTTGCCCGTCTTGAAGAAGGGCACGTGTTTCTCTTCGACTTCAACCGATTCACCGGTGCGCGGGTTGCGGCCCACGCGGGCATCCCGTTTCTTCACCGAGAACGCCCCAAAGCCACGAAGCTCAACACGATCGCCACGCGACATTGCGTTGGTGATCTCTTCAAAGATCGTATTCACGATCCGCTCAACGTCCCTCTGGTACAAGTGAGGGTTCTCATCAGCGATCTTCTGAATCAGTTCCGAACGGATCATCGGTTATCTCTCCCTGGGCGTGCACGTCTTGTCGCTTGCATCACAGGAACTATAGGAACAATCGTTCAAAACGGAAACAGATACGACGGGGGCAAGTCGCAAAATCGCCCGAAATCGACAGGTTTTTGCACGGATCGGCAGTTCCCCGCCGGTCATTCTCCACGCCAGCCCAACAAATTCGCGCTGCACCTGCAGAAAGAACTCATTGATTCGGAACGAAAAAGGTCTGGGTGTTTCGACCAAACGAGAAACGAAAAACCCCGCACCGGATGGTGCGGGGTTCCAATTTTGCACGGATGCAAAGACGCGAACGATTAGTCGCCGGTCTTCAGTGCTGCACCCAGGATGTCGCCCAGCGATGCACCCGAGTCCGACGAACCGTACTGTTCCACGGCCTCTTTCTCTTCGGCGATCTCGCGTGCCTTGATCGACAGGCCAAGACGACGGGTCTTGCTGTCAACGTTGGTGACGCGGACGTCGATCTTGTCGCCTTCCGAGAAACGCTCGGGGCGCTGCTCTGCACGGTCGCGCGACAGGTCCGAACGACGGATGAACGACTTCATGCCTTCGTACTCGACCTCGATGCCGCCGTCTTCGATCGCGGTGACTTCTACGGTGATGACCGAGCCACGCTTCACGCCGCCGGTTGCTTCGGCAAACTTGTCGCCGCCCAGGGCTTTGATCGAGAGCGAGATACGCTCTTTGTCAACGTCAACTTCCGAAACAACGGCTTTGACAACGTCGCCCTTCTTGTAGTTCTGGATGGCGTCTTCGCCACGCTCGTCCCACGAGATGTCCGACAGGTGAACCATGCCGTCGATGTCGTTGTCGAGGCCGATGAACAGACCGAATTCGGTGATGTTCTTGACTTCGCCTTCGACCTCGGTGCCTTCCGGGTGAGTTTCCGCGAAAACTTCCCACGGGTTGCGCATGGTCTGCTTGAGGCCCAGCGAAACGCGGCGCTTGGCACCGTCGATTTCCAGAACCATGACTTCGACTTCCTGCGAGGTCGAAACGATCTTGCCGGGGTGAACGTTCTTCTTGGTCCAGGACATTTCCGAAACGTGGACCAGACCTTCGACACCAGGCTCCAGCTCGACGAACGCACCGTAGTCGGTGATGTTGGTCACGCGGCCGGTGTGTACCGATTCCAGCGGGTACTTGGCAGCAACCAGATCCCACGGATCTTCTTGCAGCTGCTTCATGCCCAGGCTGATGCGGTGGGTTTCTTTGTTGATCTTGATGACCTGAACCTTGACGGTTTCGCCGATCGACAGGATCTCCGACGGGTGGTTCACACGGCGCCATGCCATGTCGGTGACGTGCAGCAGGCCGTCAACGCCGCCCAGGTCAACGAATGCACCGTACTCGGTGATGTTCTTGACAACACCCTCGACGGCTTGACCTTCGGACAGGTTGCCGATGACTTCTGCACGCTGTTCGGCGCGCGACTCTTCCAGGATGGCGCGACGCGAAACAACGATGTTGCCACGACGACGGTCCATTTTCAGGATTTGGAACGGCTGCTTCAGACCCATCAGCGGGCCAGCGTCACGTACCGGACGTACGTCAACTTGCGAGCCGGGCAGGAAGGCAACAGCGCCGCCAAGGTCGACAGTGAAGCCACCTTTGACGCGGCCGAAGATCGCGCCTTCGACGCGTGCATCGTCTGCGTATGCTTTTTCCAGGCGGTCCCATGCTTCTTCACGACGGGCCATCTCGCGCGAGATAACAGCTTCGCCACGGGCGTTTTCAGCTGCGCGCAGGAAGACTTCTACTTCGTCGCCAACAGCGATTTCAGGAGCTTCACCGGGGTTTGCGAATTCTTTCAGATCAACGCGGCCTTCCATTTTGTAGCCTACGTCGATGATGGCTTGGCCTGCTTCAACAGCGATGACTTTGCCTTTGACAACCGAACCCTCGTTCGGGGTGTCCATTTCGAAGCTTTCGTTAAGGAGGGCTTCGAATTCCTCCATCGATACGTTTTGAGCCATGTGGTCTCAGGTTCCTTTACTAACGTTTTTGCGGGCCGCGCGGTTGTCTCCGCCGGTCTTGGTTTCGTTACGTCCCGGGCCGTTTGACCAAGAATTCGGACGCGGTGTCACAAACAAACAATAAGGGCCGGAGGAATTCCTCGGGCCCTACTCACCACATCCGCGACTCTTGACGGTCTCTGGACAGGGCGCGTTTAGACCGTTTCGCGCAATGATGCAAGGCCATCCCTTGATTTAAGACAAGTCCCCGCGTCCAGCGCTCCGCTATGGAAGGAAAACTCGAACGGACAATGGGACTGCTACGCATGAAACTCACCAAACGCATCTTCCTGGCCAATCTTGTGGCCCTGACCGCCCTGCCTTCCGCGATGTTTGCCGAGGACGATCCCATCCTCGCGGACGCCAACTTCCGCCTGACCTTTATGTTTACCGATCCCCAGGGGGCAACCGGAACAGTTCCCATCGCCCCTGAAGACGTGGTTAAGGCCGTCGATATGGGCCCTAAAACCGGCCTGCCCTATCTTGCCGGTATCGTCGGCACCGCGGCTGCGGCCCAGATGACCAATTTCCCGACCGGGGAAACCCAAGCCCTTGAACTGGTTGTGCGCGAAGGTCTGATCGGCGTTGCCCACGGCAAAGTCGCCATCCGTGACCTCCCCTTCGACCTGAACGAGGCCGGTTGGAAAGGCGTCCTGTCGGTCACCCGCCCGTAATGATCCGCTCTGCGCGGACGATGGGCAAATCGCCTCATTGTCCGCGCGACACAATCATCCTGACGGCCTGAGCCCCGAACCGGCCCCCTAAAGCTGCGCCAAACGATCCCGTTTCAAGGTCGCGACTTCTGCACTCTCCAGACGGCGCAATGCCTCGTCGATCCCACCGGTCTTCAACCCCTGTCGCCAGATGCGCCGGGCCGAACGCGGCGACCACGGCAAGGAGGCCTCCGCCAGCCACCGCCGCAATTCCGGCGGCAGGGCATCAAACTCGCGCATCGGGTCACCCGCGCGGCGGCGCTTCAGACGGGTCGAGATATTGCGTTGGTGCATGCGTTTCATTCCGGTCCGGCCATCATAAATTCGATATGTAATAACATATCAAAAAGAGCGCAACACACCGCCCACGCAATTTGCCTGAAACGCGATGCTACCCGCGCCGCGCCTCGATCGCGGCAATCGCTTCGGCCACCGCCTCGTCGATCCCAAGACTGCTGGTGTCGATCACAACCGCATCCTTGGCCGCAACCATCGGCGCCTCGGCGCGTTCGCGATCTCGCGTGTCCCGCTCTTTGACGTCGGCCAGAACCTCTTCCCGGCTCACCGACATGCCCTTGCCTGCCAGTTCAAGATAGCGCCGCTCTGCCCTTACCTCGGCACTCGCCGTAACGAACAGCTTGGCTTCGGCATCGGGACAGATCACCGTGCCAATGTCGCGCCCATCCAGAACTGCACCACCGGCCCGGCGCGCAAAGGCCCGCTGGAAGTCCACCAGCGCCGCGCGTACTTCCGAAATCACCGCCACCTTGCTGGCCGCCTGCGCCACTTCGGGCGTGCGCAGATTGTCCGTTTCCAGATCATCCGCCATCAATGCCAAGGCCGCGGCAATCGGGTCCGTACCGTCCAGCGTCTTGGCGCCAACCGCCCGGTACAACAGCCCGGTATCAAGATGCGCGAACCCGAAATGTGCAGCGACCGCCTTGGAAATTGTTCCCTTTCCCGCCGCCGCAGGGCCATCAATCGCAATCGTGAAAGGCATCTTTTTCCTCGAACTCTCTTCCTATCGGGGCCCAAGCCCTACCCCACCCGCGTAGAGCGTTGCAAGGCCATGCCCCCCAGAACAAGGATGGCCACGAGCAAGGTCACATATTTCGACACCGTGTAGCTGCTGGCCAGAACGACGAGATCACGATCAATCCCTTCCGGTCCCAAGCGCACCATCTCGGCGATCAGGGCGTTTTCGCAAAGATCCATCATGGTAAACGCCGCCGGGGCAATCAGCATGATCACCCGCGACCACGGGTGTATCCGCGTAGTCAGCCCCCACCAGAGCATCCCCATCCAGAACCCGAGCAGAATCGGAAACGCAGTGTCCAGAAGGCGCATCGGCCCAAGGTAAAAGGCCGACCCCTCTTCCTTCAGCAGCATCAGGTAGGTCTTGGCATCAAAGAACCCGTAACCCAGCGGGCGCTGATCAAACGGCCAGAGTTTCTCGCTGCCGACGACAAGATGCTGTGCTCCAAGCCATATCGAGATGACATAGACAGCCCCTGTCGCCACGCTCAGAAGCGCGAAAACTCTGGCATAGGCCGTCACTTGGCCGCGCTCGAAAGCTGAGCGCCAAGGTCTCCCATGAGACGCTCGAAAATCGGGAAGGAAGTGGCAATCGGCCCGCCGTCATCCACGCTGACCGGCTGTTGTGTCGCCATGCCCATCACCATGAAGGACATCGCGATCCGGTGATCCAGGTGGCTCTCGCAGGTCGCGCCGCCCGGCACGTTGCCATGGCCAAGGCCCTTCACGATCCACCAGTCCTCACCTTCATCCACCTCGACACCATTGGCGCGCAGCCCCTTGGCCATCGCGTCAATCCGGTCGCTTTCCTTGACCCGCAGCTCCTTGACGCCCTTCATCACCGTGTCACCCTGCGCAAACGCGGCAACCACGGACAGAACCGGATACTCGTCGATCATGCTGGCGGCACGCGCCGGATCAACCTCGATCCCCTTGAGGTCCGGCGAGAACTTCGCGCGCAGGTCTGCCACCGGCTCGCCACCTTCCTCGCGCTCGTTCTCGTATGTCAGGTCCGCACCCATTTCACGCAGCGTGGTGAACAGGCCCGCCCGTGTCGGGTTCAGCCCGATATTCGGCACCAGCACATCCGATCCCGGCGTGATCACTGCCGCACAGACAGGAAACGCCGCCGAACTCGGGTCGCGCGGCACAACAATGGTCTGCGGTTTCAGCTCAGGCTGACCGGTCAGGGTAATCACCCGGCCCTCCTCGGTCTCCTCGGTGCGGATGTCCGCACCAAACCCTGCCAGCATCCGCTCGGTATGGTCGCGGGTCGCCTCTTTCTCGATCACCACCGTCTCGCCGGGCGCATTCAGACCCGCCAGCAAAACAGCCGATTTCACCTGCGCCGAGGGCATCGGAACCGTATAACGCACCGGCACCGGATCAACCGCGCCCACGATGGTCATCGGCAGACGGCCACCCGAACGGCCTACCGACTGCGCGCCGAACAGGGCAATCGGATCGGTCACCCGCGCCATCGGGCGCTTGTTCAGGCTGGCATCGCCGGTAAAGGTCACGGTGATCGGGCAAGAGGCCATCGCCCCCATGATCAGCCGCACACCCGTGCCCGAGTTGCCGCAATCAATCACGTTGTCCGGTTCGGCAAACCCGCCAACACCGACCCCATGCACATGCCACGTGCCGTCTTCGTCCCGCACCACATCGGCCCCGAAGGCCCGCATCGCCTTGGCCGTATCCAGAACATCTTCGCCTTCAAGCAGACCGGTGATCTTGGTCTCGCCCACGGCCATCGCCCCGAAAATCAGCGATCGGTGCGAGATCGACTTGTCCCCCGGCACATGCGCCTCGCCCTTGAGCGGGCCACAGGGGGTGGAGGTCATCGGGATGGGGGTGCCATGTCCGGACATTTGCGCGTTCCTTTGAAAGGATGTCCCGTGGCGCGGGGTTTGCCCGCACACCGCATCAGGACACCCAGTAGATGTTATTTCGTTGACTTCGCTGTTACCGCAAGCAGCGGCACAGGTCCATGCCGCGTTTTGCCCTACGACGGTTCAGCCCCACATTCGGGGCAACCCTGCACTCAGGTCTTTCGGAAGGTCAGGTAGTGCGCCGTGCGTCCTTCGCGGAAGGCCTTCTGCTCGTAACGGGTGGAAATCCAGTCGTCCCACGGCTCGCGCCAATCTGCGGGGCGTTCGGCCAGCCATTCAAATCCCTGCTGCGGCACCTGCTCCAATGTCTGGCGCACATAATCAGGAATGTCCGTCGCCACCCGAAAGATCGCGCCTTTCTTCAGAACCCGCGCCAGCGGCGCCAGATGTTCCGGCGTCACGAACCGGCGGCGGTGGTGGCGTTTCTTCGGCCAGGGATCGGGATACAGCAGAAAGGCCCGCGAGATGCTCTCGTCTTCCAGCACGTCGAACATGTCGCGCGCATCCCCCGGATGCACACGGATGTTGTCCGCACCGGCATCGCGGATCTTCCCCAGAAGCATGGCAACGCCGTTGATATAAGGCTCACAGCCGATAATGCCGACGTCCGGGTTCTGGACGGCCTGATGCACCATGTGCTCGCCGCCGCCGAACCCAACTTCCAGCCAGACATCCTTGCCCCCAAACAGCGCCTCCAGGTCGATCTTCTCGCGCTCGGGGTTTTCTTCCCAGCTCACCTTGCCCGGGCTCAGCCCCGCCAGATCCTCATCAAGCCAGGTCTCTTGCGTCTTGCGCAGACCCTTGCCCTTGAAGCGACCATAAAAGTTGCGCCACGGGGCGCCCGAGGGGTGTTGACCGTTCGTCATCGTTCTACCTGTGCAAATCCGGAAGGCATGTGCCCGTTTGCGCAGCCCCAGTCAAGCTCTGCCGAAAATCCTGCGCAAAAGGAACATGCCCGGAATGGTCACGATATACATGGTGATCCCATATACTGCGGCGGGCACAGCAAATTCCGGGATACCCCCCACCTGCGCCACAAGACCGGCCACCGTGATGCCCAGCGCCGCGTTCTGAACCCCCATCTCGACCGAGATACAAAGCCCGTCCGCGCCAGACAGCCCGATCACCCGCGAGATCACAACGCCAAGCACCAGAAGGATCGCGTTGATCGCCATCAACAGCGGCCCCAACAACGCCACGTTCTCAAGGAACAGCTGCCAGTTCGTCGCCAGTGCCGCCACAACGATCACCACGAACAGGATCAGCGCCACCCGCGTCACCGTCGGCTCTGTCTGATCCGCGATTGATCCCGCAAGAAACCGCGCCAGAAGGCCGATCAGCACAGGGATCGCCGTAATCGCGAACATCGAGAAGGCAATCGCCGTCACGTTCAGATCCGGCGCCGCCGCCCCCAGAAAGGCATCCGAAGCCCATCCCACCAGTACCGGCACCGTCGCCACCGACATCAGGCTCACCACCGCAGTCAGGGTAATCGAAAGCGCCACATTGCCCCCCGACAGCTTGGTCAGGATGTTCGATGTCACCCCACCTGGGCAAAAGGCCAATATCATCACACCAAAAGCCAGCGCAGGCGGCAGGTTCACCAACTGCAACAGCCCATAAGCCACCGCAGGCACCACGCATACCTGCAACACAATCCCCGACAGCGCCGCCTTGGGCATGGCAAATACCCGCCCGAAATCGGCAAACGTCAGGCCATAGCCCAGCGAAAACATGATGAACGCCAGCGAAAGCGGCAAAGCCACGTCAAGCAACATGTGATTTCCTCCCTGTTCCGGGACAACCTGCCACAGGAAAGCACAAGGGCCAAAGCATTCCGCTACGGAACACTCTGGCCCTCAATGTCAGTTTGTCTGAAAGATCAGACCGCTTTTTTCAGCGCCTCAACCAGATCGGTGCGCTCCCAGCTAAAGCCACCGTCGTCGCTGGGGTTACGGCCAAAGTGACCATAGGCAGCGGTGCGCTGGTAGATCGGCTTGTTCAGACCAAGGTGGGTCCGGATGCCGCGCGGGGTCAGATCCATGACCTGCGGGATCGCGGCCTCGATGTCACGCGCCTCAACCGAACCGGTACCATGGGTGTCGGCATAGATCGACAGCGGTGCAGAAACACCAATCGCGTAGGACAGCTGGATGGTGCATTTCTCGGCCATGCCAGCGGCAACCACGTTCTTGGCAAGGTAACGCGCGGCATAGGCTGCGGAACGGTCAACCTTTGTCGGGTCTTTCCCCGAGAACGCACCACCACCGTGCGGCGCGGCACCACCATAGGTGTCCACGATGATCTTGCGGCCGGTCAGGCCCGCGTCGCCATCCGGACCGCCGATCACGAACTTGCCGGTCGGGTTCACGTGCCATGCGGTATCCGCAGTCACCCAGCCCTCCGGCAGGGTTTCAAGGATATAGGGTTCGACAATTGCGCGGATGTCATCCGAAGACAGCGCCGCATCAAGGTGCTGGGTCGACAGAACGATCGAGCTTACGCCAACCGGCTTGCCGCCTTCGTAAACCACCGACAGCTGGGATTTCGCATCCGGGCCAAGCGCCGGCTCGGTGCCGTTCTTGCGCACTTCCGCCAGACGACGCAGGATCGCGTGGCTGTACTGGATCGGGGCGGGCATCAGCGCCGGGGTCTCGGTCGTGGCATAGCCGAACATGATGCCCTGGTCGCCCGCGCCCTCGTCCTTGTTGTCCGCCGCATCCACACCCTGTGCGATATGCGCCGACTGCTCGTGCAACAGGTTGGTCACTTCCACGGTCTCGTGGTGGAACTTGTCCTGCTCATAGCCGATGTCCTTGATACAGGCCCGCGTGATCTCGTCGATGCGGTCCATGTATTCATGCAGCTTGTCCTGGTCAGACAGACCAACCTCGCCGCCAATCACCACACGGTTGGTGGTGGCAAAAGTTTCGCAAGCGACACGCGCCTCGGGCTCTTCCGCGAGGAAGGCATCCAGCACCGCGTCGGAAATGCGGTCGCAAACCTTGTCGGGATGCCCCTCGGAAACCGACTCCGAGGTGAAGGTGTAGTTCTGTCTGCTCATGAGATGTGCTCCATTAGAAATCCGTCGCCACGCCAGGAAGCCGTTGTGACAACACCATCTGAGGCCTTACGCGCCAAGTTGGAATAGGTCAATGCCTATTGCGTATAGCGATCCCAAGCAAACCGGCATTGAGCAAAATCAAGATCACCATAAGCGGCATGTCCCCCGTCCGGCTGTAAAGCGTCGCCGCACTTGCCGTGGGCAGGGCGATATCAAGGTGTCCATGCGTGTTGAGCGGCAGGAAATCCAGCACCCGCCCGCGCGGATCAATCACCGCCGACACCCCCGTATTCGCCGCCCGCACCAGCGGCAGCCCCATTTCGATCGCCCGCACCCGCGCCTGCTGCAAATGCTGGAACGGCCCCGAGAAGTTCCCGAACCACGCATCATTGGTAATCTGCAACAGCAGTTCGGGCCGCTCATCCACGGCAAACACATCCTGCGGGAACACCACCTCGTAACAGATCAACGGCAGCGCCTTGCCGACGCCTTCGATCTCGATCAGCCGCGGTCCGCTGCCAGCCGAGAAACCGCCCCCGTCCCGCGCCGCCATGCCATGAATGCCAAACCGCGCCATCAGGTCGCCAAAGGGCACGTATTCACCAAAGGGCACAAGGTGGTGCTTGTCATAGACATCCGCCACCGCACCATCGCGCCCCATCAGAACCGCCGCGTTGAAAAACCGCTGACCGTCGATACGGTTCATCCCCAAAACCACAGGCACCCCCTGCGCCGCCGAGGCAATCGCGGCCATCGAATTCGGCGCACGCCCAAGGGGCGCAGGCACCGAGGTTTCCGGCCAGACAATCACATCCGGCCGCTCCGGTCCGGCCACCGTGCCAAGGATCGCGCGATCAAAAAACCGCTGCATATGCGCCGGATCCCACTTCTCGCGCTGCGGTGCATTGGGCTGGATCACCCGAACAACCGGCGCGTCCTCGGCAATCAACGTCCCCTGCGGCACAGGCCACAGCCCCGCAATCAGAACTGCTGCCCCAACCACCGACACCGCACGCACCTGCACCACAAGCGACAGCGCCGCGAACATCACGAGATTCATCCCGTGTGACCCGAGCCAGGCCGCGCCCTGCCCCAGCATGCCATCTACAAGTACGTAGGAGGGCATCGCCCACGGAAACCCGGTGAACAGGTAGGCGCGCAAAAGCTCCATCCCCGCCCAGGCCACCACCAGCAACCAAAGCGACCGTCCCGCCCCGCGCGCCAACGCAAAGGCCCAGCCCCAGAACAGCGACATACCCACCGCCATCAGAACAAGCGCAAAAGGGGCCATCCACCCGTGCCGCGCCAGATCAACAAGGAAAGGTTCTACGATCCAGTGCAGCGCCACCGCGAAATACCCGGTGCCAAGGGCAATCCCCGTCCAGAACGCCTGCCACACGTGCGTTGTCCGAGAAAAACACAGCATCCCCAGAGCAAGGCCGACAAAGGTGAAAATCGGCAGCGAAAACGGCGCCTGTCCCAGCGCCGTTATGCCCCCCAGTCCAAGGAGAAGTGCGAACCTGTGGCGCGGCGTGCGCTCAGCCCACCATCGCGCCACCCGGCTCTCAGCCATCCTGCGCCTCGGTCAGTCGCACCCGCAGGCGCTTGATCCGGCGCGGGTCTGCGTCCACCACCTCGAACTCGGTCCCGTCCGGATGCGCCACAACCTCGCCCCGCGCGGGCACATGGCCCGACAGGGTAAAGACCAGCCCGCCAAGGGTTTCCACATCCTCGGCATCCACTTCGTCATGGGTGGTCAGGTGGCGTCCGATTTCGGCCTCGAAATCCTCAAGCGGCGTCTTGGCAAGCGCCAGATAGCAGCCGGGCATTTCCTGCACCCAGTGCTCGGCCTCGTCCACATCGTGTTCGTCTTCGATCTCGCCGATCACCTGTTCGATCAGGTCTTCGATGGTCACAAGCCCATCCACGCCGCCATATTCGTCGATCACCAGCGCCATGTGCCGGCGTTCGGTCTGCATCTTGGTCAGCAGCACGCCAATCGACATCGATGGCGGCACGAACAACAACGGGCGCAACATCGCCTCAAGATCAAACGACCCGCCCGACCCGTTGAATCCGTGGCGCAGCGCCACGTCCTTGAGGTGCGCAAATCCGCTCGGCGTATCCAGCGTGCCCGAATAGACCGGCAGACGGGTAAACCCGCTGTCCCGGAAAATCTGCACCAGCTCTTCCTTGCTGATGTCATCGGGTACGGCAACGATGTCGGCTTTGGGGATGGCAACATCCTCAACCCGCATCCGGCGCAGGTTGATCATGCCATGGGTCTGGGGGCGCGGCGTATCCGCGGTCTCCTGGGGCTCGATATCATTTTCGTCAGAGGCACCCAGCGCCTTGACGATCCGGCCAAAGAAACCGGGTTTCGATTGTGTTGGGGCCAAAGGCTGCGCGCTCAGCGCTGCGTTAGAAGACCCGTCGGTACTGTCGCCCATTTTACCTTTCCATCAAGGGGTTTGCCCCCGGTCACTCTCTATATGGGTCAGGAAGACCCATTTTGCCAAGTATCACGCTTTCGATCCCCTCCATCAGAGTGGCATCAAGGTCACGGATATGGTCATACCCCAGCAAATGTAAAACCCCGTGCACCATCAAATGTGTCACGTGATCGGCCACGGGTTTGCCCGCCGCCTCGGCCTCGCGCAGACAGGTGTCATAGGAAATCGCGATATCGCCCAGCTCTTCCGGCATGCCTTCAAACGACACCTCGGGCCGCTCGGGCACCCCGCCATCCTCTTGCGCGCCGCGCTCTTCCGAAGGCCAGCTCAACACGTTGGTCGCCGTCGGCTTGTCGCGAAAATCCGCGTTCAACTCTGCAATCCGCGCATCATCACAGGCCAGCACCGCAATCTCGAAGTCTGCCGCGTCAATCTCCAGATGCGCCAAAGTCGCCTGCGCCGCCGCTTCGGCCAGCGCCTCGAAGCCCAGCGCCTGCCAGCGGTCATCCTCGAAAATCGTATCGGTCAGCATCCAGAGCCTCTCTCGGTGGCGCACAAAGGCACGCCCCCTTGCGTCCTACAAATCCGAGGCAGCCCCTAAGCCTTCTGCGCGCGCTTCGCCATCTCTTTTTGCGAATCCGCGTCATAGGCTTCGATGATCGCCGCCACCAGCGGGTGACGCACCACGTCTTTGGCGGTGAAATAGTTGAAGCTGATGTTCGGGATCGACTTCAGCAGCCGCTCTGCATCGGCAAGCCCCGACGGCACCCCGCGCGGCAGGTCAACCTGGCTGCGGTCGCCCGTGATCACCATGCGCGACCCTTCGCCAAGACGGGTCAGGAACATCTTCATCTGCATGGTCGTGGCATTCTGCGCCTCGTCCAGAACAACAAAGGCATTCGCCAGCGTCCGCCCCCGCATAAAGGCCAGCGGCGCAATCTCGATCCGCTTTTCCTCGATCAACTTGGCCAACTGCTTGCCCGGCAGGAAATCGTTCAGCGCATCGTAAAGCGGCTGCATATAGGGATCGACCTTATCCTTCATGTCACCGGGCAGATAGCCCAGCTTCTCGCCCGCCTCCACCGCAGGACGCGACAGGATGATGCGATCCACATGCCCCTCGATGAACATCGCCACCGCAACGGCCACCGCCAAATAGGTCTTGCCGGTCCCGGCAGGGCCAATCCCGAACGCCAGCTCGTTGTTGAACAGCGAAAGCACATAGGCCTTCTGCGCATCCGTGCGCGGCTCGATCAGCTTCTTGCGCGTCTTGATCTCGACAGGGCCGCCCTTGAACATCTCAAGCTGGTCGCCCTCGCGCGCACCGGTGCCCTCTTCCGAGCCACCCATGCGGATTTCGCGATCAATATCGCCATGTTCGACCGATTTGCCACTTTCCAGCCGCTCATACAGCGCCTCAAGTACCTCAACGGCCTCTTTCTGAGCCGTTTCCTCGCCATGCACGGCAAGCTGGTTGCCACGGCGCACGATCTGTACCGAAAGTTTTTGTTCAATGTCTGCAAGGTTGCGGTCGTACTCTCCGCACAGGTCGATCAGCAATCTGTTGTCCGGAAATTCGACCAATACCTCGGCTGGATTTTCGGATGCGGGCGGCGGGGTCAGAACACCAGTGGCCAATCAACTCTCCTGTTGGCAAACGACTTTCCAAAATGGTGCCAACTCACGCGCGGATACGCAAGTCGCGCGGCATCACTTTTCACGGAAAGGTCACAAAAAAAGACCGCGTGTCGAAACACGCGGCCTTTGGAATGGGAAGCACCAGACATCAGATCTGGTCTTTGAACGCCGAGCCCTTCTTGAACGGCCCGGTGGCGACGCCCGGAGGGGCCGTTCCCGAACAGACCGGCTTGCCATAAGGGTCAAGACGCTGCGAGAGATACCCTTCGACACCGTCGTCGATGATCCAGTGGTCACAGCCGTTCGGATCAACCCAGATACCGCCTTTCAGCTGGCTCAGGTGCTTGCTGTCAAATCCGCGGTCGACAGTTTTGTCGACCTTGTTGTCACAGGCCGCAACGGCGGCAACTGCCCCAACCAGAAGAAGTCCACGTACAAGTTTCATTTCAGTGTCCCCTTAGCGGATGCAGATGATTTCAACGCGACGGTTCTGCGCCATGCCACCGGCGGACCGGTTCGACGCCCGCGGCATCCGCTCGCCATAGCCACGCACGTCAATCACGCGCGCACCTGTCGAACGGGCGATCTTGGCCACCGCGTTGGCGCGGTTATAGCTCAGACGCATGTTGTATTCGTCGCTCGCGCGGCTGTCGGTGTGTCCCGCGATGATAAAGGCCGAGGCGGTCGCGTTCTGGAAGAACTGCGCCAGGCGCTGGCGGTTCGCCGAATTGATCGAATACCGGTCGGTTGCAAAGAACTGATCCGAGTTCATCACGCCGCAGACATTGCCGCGACGGCACACCGGAATACCCTGACGGTTCACGTGGGGCGTCATATAGCCCTCGACGCCATCGTCCATCACCCAGTGTTCACATCCATCCGGATCAATCCAGACCGTCGGCACATACTCCTGACCAAGAACGGTCCGTGTGTTCTGTGCAGCTGCGGGCTGAGCAAGAGACACCAGCGCCAAACAGATGGCTGCCGCTCCTCCCAGTGTGGCCCGCGCCTTCTTAATCGTCTTGTTCGCCACAGCAATATCCTCGCCATACTCTGGTCAACTGCGGCTGGAAAAAGCGCAAATCGACCCTAATCTTAATGGCCCCTACTGTAGCAAATTTAGAGAGTCTGTGAAGAACTATTCACAACATCTGGTAGGTTAATGTGGCAACATTGTGTTTCCGCGCCCGCCGAAACAGCGGTTTTCACGGATCATTAACCAACGCTTAAACAACAACCGCGCGCAGGCCGCGCGATTGTTTCCAGCCCGCGATCAATCGCCGATCACTTCGCCCTTGAGCGAGTTGGCACCGCTTTCAACGATTCTGACGCGCTTGAGATCGCCAACCGCTGCATTCGCATCTGCCACGTGCACCGCGTGCAGATAGTCGGACTTGCCCACCATCTGGCCTTCGAAACGGCCCGCCTTTTCGAACAACACACCCACCTCGCGGCCAACCATGCTGTCCTGGATCTCGCGCTGCTGCTTGGTGATCAGCGCCTGAAGGCGATAAAGGCGATCCGAAGCCTCCGCATCATCCACCATCACGCTATCCCGTTCCGCCGCCGGCGTGCCCGGACGCGGCGAATACTTGAAGCTGAACGCCTGCCCGTATTTCACCTCTTCAATAAGGTCCATCGTGTCCTGGAAATCCGCTTCGGTCTCTTCCGGGAAGCCAACGATGAAATCGCCCGACAAAAGGATATCCGGACGCGCGGCACGGATGCGTTCGATCAGCTTGATATAGCTATCTCGGTCATGGCTGCGGTTCATCCGCTTCAGGATCTTGTTCGATCCCGACTGCACCGGCAGGTGCAGATAGGGCATCAGCTTTTCACAGGTGCCATGCGCCTCGATCAGGTCGTCCATCATGTCGTTGGGATGGCTGGTCGTAAAGCGGATACGCTCGAGGCCATCCACCTTGTCCAGCTCCCAGATCAACTTGGCCAGCGACCACGCGCTGCCACCGGGGCCGGCCCCGTGATAGGCATTCACGTTCTGCCCCAACAGGGTGATCTCGCGCACGCCCCGCTCCACAAGGTCGCGCGCCTCACCCACGATCCGCTCAACCGGACGGCTGACCTCGGCCCCGCGGGTATAGGGCACCACGCAAAAGGCACAGAACTTGTCACAGCCTTCCTGAACCGTCAGGAACGCGGTCGGTCCGCGTTTGGCCTTGGCACGGCCTTTCAGCTTCTCGAACTTGTCTTCCTCGGGGAAATCCGTGTCCAGCGCCTTTTCGCCACCCTGCGCCTTGGCTTCCATCTCGGGCAGACGGTGATAGGCCTGCGGACCAACCACGAGGTCAACCAGCGGCTGGCGCCGCATGATCTCTTCGCCTTCCGCCTGCGCCACACAGCCCGCAACCCCGATTTTCAGGTCCGGCTTCTCGGCCTTCAGACCCTTGAAGCGGCCCAGCTCGGAATAAACCTTCTCTGCCGCCTTTTCGCGAATGTGGCAGGTGTTCAGCAGGATCATATCCGCGTCATCCGGGCTTTCGGTGGTCTCATAACCCGCCCCGCCCATGGCCTCTGCCATGCGCTCACTGTCATAGACGTTCATCTGACAGCCATAGGTCTTGATATAAAGCTTCTTCGTATCGGCCATGTGCCCGGTCCCATCGCGGTTTCAGGGCGCTTCCCTACATCAAAAAGGGTATGGCTTGCAATGCACGACGATTTCCCCGAATCTGTCGCCAATAAGAGCAGAGGCATTCATGAAATACGGTTCCCTGAAAGAGTTTCTGGACACGGACACCAAGACCCTGGCCAAGGGTCCGGTCGCCCTGATCTTTGCCGAAGACCGGATCGAGCTGGAAACCACGCTGCGCCATCACCTTGAGCTTGGCTTCAAGGCAGTCCTGGTGTTCATGCCTGACGCCTACACCCTGCCCGAAGACATCACCGATCGCGTGATCCGCATCCGTGAAGACCGTCCCACCGGGCAGGTCATGATCGACACCGTGAACACCATCATCGAGGCCGCACCGGGCATCTGGCTCTACTACTGCTTCAATGCCGAATACCTGTTCTTCCCCTTCTGCGAATCGCGTAACGTGAGCGAGATGGCCACCTTCCACATGGAAGAACGCCGCTACGCCATGCTCACCTACGTGATCGACCTCTATGCCAACGACCTCGACAGCTACCCTGACGCCGTCTCGCTGGATCACGCGATGCTCGACAAATCGGGCTACTACGCCCTCGCACGCCCCGACACGGCCAACCACAACCACCCAAAGGAACGGCAACTCGATTTCTACGGCGGCCTGCGCTGGCGCTACGAGGAACACATCCCCGCCGAACGCCGCAAGATCGACCGGATCTCGCTGTTCATGTCCAAGCCCGATCTGCAGCTACGCCCGGATTTCACCTTCAGTGACGAGGAATACAACACCTACAGCTGCGAATGGCACAACAACCTGACCGCCGCCGTCTGTTCCTTCCGCACCGCCAAGGCGCTCAAGACCAACCCTGGCAGCACCTTCGACATCCGCTCCTTCACCTGGCACAACTCCGTGCCATTCGAATGGCACTCCCGCCAGCTCCTCGACCTCGGCCTGATGGAACCGGGACAGTGGTTCTGAACACAGCTTCATAGCAAATGGGCGAAGTGATCTACATTTTTGGCTGCATGCTACTCGCTCCGCTGTGGTGGTGCCCGTTGATCGTATCTTTCCTACGCAACAAGGGACGCATCGCTCCGAAACCTTACACGTTGTGGTTTCTTCTCGCTCAATGCACGGCTTTCTTGGGCGCGACCACATGGTTTCTCTACACGCCGTTTAGCACCGGCATTCTTCTATTCCCCCCGAGCACCCTGTTTGTATTCGGTGTTCTCTTCGATACAACAAGAGTCTTTCCGGCTCTGATTTGGACCTTCCTCTTGTCGTTCGGCGCAATCGTGCTTGGCGCGGCATTCCTCACCCGAAAAGCACTTGGCTGGAAACTCGGCCTCATCTGGCCCCTGATCGCCATCGCGGCCTTTTACTCCGCCCTCTGGGTTGCCGATCAGACTCTAAAACGACACATAGAAACGAAGGCCGCCGAGCTGCAAGCTGAAAGACTTCTCCGGAAAAGCGTTTTCAAAACCCTGTCGGACCACGGAAAGGAATTCGGCAAATCGCCACATGCCATCGCCATGATTGACGGATGTTATGTGCATTTCAGCTTCCATAAAAACCGCTTCGAGCCCTTTTACGGTTTGCCCAATCCGCACGATTGTGTACCCGCAAAACCAGAATAGACCAACGTTCACCCAAGAACGTTCCTCTCAACAAAACACCCCAAGCCGTTTCCAAACGGCTTGGTAAGGCCTTTCGAAAGGCCTTACCCCCTTTAGAACCGCACCAACACCGCGCCTGCGCGCCCGCCGGCTTCCACCGCCTCATGCGCCCTTGCGGCGTCTTCTGGCGCAAAGACGGTCTCGACAGGCACCTCCAGAGCGCTATCCGCAAGCGCGCCGTGCAGGCGGGCAATTGCCTCTGCGCGTTCGGCATCGGGCAGGATGTAGATCAGCACGATATCCAGCGTCAGCGCCTTGAACAGCATCGGCCCGAAGGGCAGTTCCGGCGCCATGTCCTTGGCCGACCCGTAGATCGCCACCCGCGCGTTCGGGGCCATCACCTCGGCCAGCATGCCTGCATTGATACCGAATTCCACCTCGACCGCCATGTCGATCAGCGCGCCCCCATTGGCGGCAAGAACATCCGCCGCCAGCGTCGCGCTGCGATAGTCGATCACGTGGTCCGCACCAGCCCCCCGCATCCGGTCGAAATCACGCGGCGATCCGGTCGCGATCACGGTCGCACCACCCCATTTCGCAAGCTGCACCGCCAGATACCCCACGGTGCCCGCACCGCCGTTGATCAGCACCGTCTTGCCCGCCACATCACCTGCACCAAACACGCAATGCGCCGCCGTCAGGCCGGGAATGCCCAGAACCGCGCCCACCTCCAGCGAGACACCTTCCGGCAGGGCCACTGCCTGTGCCGCGGGCAGGGCAATATACTCTGCCGCCGTGCCAAAGGCCCGCTGCCACTGGCCGTTCCAGATCCACACGCGCTCTCCCACGCGGGCCGGATCAACGCCCGCACCCACCGCTTCGATCACGCCAGCGCCGTCGCTATGCGGCACGATCTCCTCAAACGCCGGTTTGGTCACGCCCGGGCGCGTCCCCGCCCGCGCCTTGCAGTCCGATGGGTTCACCCCCGAAAAGGCCACCCGCACCAGTACCTCGCCCGTGTCGGGAACAGGCGTATCCAACTCTTCCAGGCCAAGGGCCGTCTCTGCCAATCCGAACGCGCGGTAAACAACTGCTTTCATGGGAAACTCCTCCTGTTGGGCGCACCCTTGCACGCCCCTTGCGGACTGCCAAGACAGACGCGGCGTTCCGCCTCACCGGGCGCAACAAAAAAGGGACGCCCAGCGCCCCTTCCCATCGCAAATCCGCGATCACATCACTTGCGACGCAGGCGGATCACCACATCGACCTTGGAAATCTCGGCCCCCTCCGGCACATCCGGGAGGCGCTGAATCTCGAGCTGCTCGGCCGGCGCATCGGTCAGCACCCGGTCATCTTCCCAGAAGAAATGCGGGTGGTCATGGGTGTTGGTATCGAAATAGCTCTTCGAACCATCCACCGTGATCTCCTGCATCAGACCGGCATCACAAAACGCCCGCAGGGTATTGTAAACCGTTGCCAGCGAAACACTTTCGCCATGTTCACGCGCATCGGCAAACAGGCTCTCGGCGGTCACATGGCGGTCCATCCCGTCGCCAACCAGAAGCGAAGCCAGGGCTACGCGCTGTCGCGTGGGGCGCAAACCGGCCTTGGCCAGCCAGTTGGTTCCATTGTCGATCGCTTGCGTGGTCATGCGGGCTTTCCTTTGTTCACACGCCAATATAAAGCCTCACGCCCCCCATTTTCAATTGAAAATCACTCGCAATCCAGCCTGCACCCCTCGCCCTCTTCATGACACCCTCATGACACGGCCACACTTGCAGGAGCGCCATGGGCGGTGTTAGAGGGGACATAACCTGAGAAAACCAGACTAACGAGGGCAGCCAGCATGGCCGACTATCCAACCAGCTTCGACAAAGAAGACCTGCTGAAATGCGCGCGCGGCGAGCTTTTCGGCCCCGGCAACGCACAGCTTCCGGCGCCTCCGATGCTGATGATGGACCGCATCACCGAGATCTCCGCAGATGGCGGTGCCCACGGCAAAGGCCACGTTCTGGCCGAGTTCGACATCACCCCCGACCTGTGGTTCTTCGACTGCCACTTCCCCGGCAACTCGATCATGCCCGGCTGCCTTGGTCTTGACGGCCTGTGGCAGCTGACCGGCTTCAACCTCGGCTGGCGCGGCTGGCTGGGTCGCGGCTATGCGCTGGGTGTGGGCGAAGTCAAACTCACCGGCATGGTCCGCCCCGACCGCAAGATGCTGACCTACAAGATCGACTTCACCAAGGCGATCCAGACCCGCCGCCTGACCATGGGCGTCGCCGACGGCATCGTCGAAGCAGATGGCGAAGTGATCTACCAGGTCAAGGACATGAAAGTGGCGCTCTCCGAGAGCTGATCCACCCCGTCACAGAGACATCGAGAAAGAGGTCCACGGGCCTCTTTTTCTTTGTGTTCACCATGCAACCGAACACGAGACACGGTGCCAAGCACGCGGCGTGGCCAGCCTCACCCGCAGCAGCTACAACTCGGCTTCGCAGCAGGCGCGAGATAGGCATCCGACACCTGCAACTCACCGGTCAGAGTCTCCACCGGCACTTGCAACACATGGGCCAGACGCAGCGCTGCCGCGAGCGGCACGTCTCCGCCCTTTGAGCCAACACCTTCCAGCCGCGCGATCTGCCGTTCGCTCAAACCGGTTTCCTTCGCCACACGGGGGCGGCCCAGCTTGCGTGCCTTGCGCACGCTCTTCAGGGCGTTCGGGTCAATCATCAAAGCCGTCATCGGCACAGTCCTTCCTGTCCGGCATCCGTTCCGCTTGGCCCCGATGCCTCGTTTCGCACCGGGTGCGAAGACCACGTCGCAGGAAAAATTGCAAGCTGCGGGCTCACGCACGCGGGAAACACGCACCTGCCTCTCACCCCCGCCCCTCCCAGAACCTCTGGAAAAACTGGCGGTGCGCGTCCCGTTCGTGCTCCAGCCATGTCAGGAATGTGGTCAGCGACGGCGTCTCACGCCCGCCTTCCGGCTGAGCGATATAGTAGGCATCCGGTGACGGCAGGCGCGCCTCGAACGGGCAGACCAGCGTGCCCTGCTCGATATGCTCGCGCGTCGTGACCTCGTCGCCGATGGTGATGCCATGCCCCCGCACCGCCGCCTCGAGACACAGCGCCGACCGGTTATAGATCCGGCCCGCGTTGGGGTTGAACGACCGCGCCCCGGCGGCCTCGCGGAAGGCCCGCCACCAATAGGCGCTCTGGTCGTGGATCAGATGCTGTTCCCGAATGTCCGAAAGCGCCGGAGCCCGGTCGAGGTGATGAAAGAACCCCGGCGCGGCCACGGGAAACACACTGTTTGTCAGGAAAGGCGCAAATCGGCACCCGGCCCAGCCGCCACGTCCCCAGATCACCGCGCAATCATACCGTCCCTGGGGCGGCCTGTTCATGCCCACCTGCACCGAGATGGAAATCCTGATCTCGGGATGCAGCGCCTCGAAACGATGCAGACGCGGGAACAGCCACAGCTCGATGAAATCCGCATCCCCCCACAGCGCGATCTGATCCGGTGCCCCGGCCTCCTCCTCGCGCAGCCCGGCCCGGATCTGCGCAAAGGCCCCGTCCGCAAGGTCCGCCACCCGCCGCCCGAAGGCCGTGATCTCAATCTTGCGATGCGACCGGACAAACAGCGGCTGCCCCAGCTCGGCCTCCAGCGCGGCAACCTGCTTGCTGACCGCCGATTGCGTCACGCCAAGGCTCTCCGCTGCCTTGGTAAAGCTGCGATAGCGGGCCACCTCGGCCAGAACCCGCAGGGCGTTCAGATTGGGAAGGCGGAATTTAGACATGAGCAAACCGACTTAAAAGCACAACTTTTTCGAATTTGACTGAATATTTCGACTGCGTAAAGCTCATCCCAACACTCGACCGACCGGAGCCTCCCGTGACACAGCTTTTCCCCTTCACCGATCCCATCGCAGCGGAAACCTCTCCCCCCAAGCGGTTCGCCAAAGGCGACGGCATCCGCGTCTTCGATACCGAGGGCAAGGCCTATATTGATGCGGTCTCGGCGCTCTGGTGTACCTCGCTTGGCTTTACGCCGGACCGCCTGCGCTGCGCCCTCGACACGCAGATGCAGGAGCTTGCCTACTACCATTCCTTCATGGGCCGCACCCCCGAGATCACAGACCGGCTGGCCGCACGCCTTGCCGCGCGCCTGCCCGGTGCCCTGAACCACCTTTTCTTCGGCACCTCCGGCTCCGAGGCGGTCGAGACCGCGGCCAAGTTTGCCCGCTACTATCAGGCCGCCCGCGACAAGCCTGAGAAGCGGCGCTTCATCGCCCGCGAGGGGGCTTACCACGGCTCCGGCCAGATGAGCGCCGCCCTCACCGGTCTCACCTATTGCCACGACGGCTTTGGCCTGCCGCTGGCAGACGTACTGCGCACCGGACGCCCCCACCACCTGCGCGACGCCCATCCGGGTGAAAGCGAAATCGACTTCTCCAAGCGCCGCGCACGTGAACTCGACGACTTGATCCGCCGCGAAGATCCCGACACCATCGCCGCCTTCATCGGCGAACCGGCGATGGGCGCGGGCGGGGTGATCCTGCCGCCCGAGGGCTACTGGGCCGAGATCCAGGAGGTCCTCAGCCGCCACGACATCCTGCTGATCGCCGACGAGATCATCTGCGGCTTCGGCCGAACGGGCGAATGGTTCGCCTGCGAAACCTACGGCATCGCGCCCGACATGATGACAATGGCCAAACAGATGACCGCTTCGGTCTTCCCGATGTCCGCCGTCGCCATGACCGACACGGTGCGCGACACCATCGCGATACGTGCTGGCGACTATGGCACCTTCGGCCACGGGGTCACCTACGGCGGCCACCCGGTCGGCGCAGCCGTCGCGCTGGAATGCCTCGACATCTATGAAGAGATGGACCTGCCGGCCCACGTGAAATCCCTTGGGGCCCGCATCGCCGCCCAGCTTAAGGACATCAAATCCCTCCCCGGCGTCCTCGACACCCGCTGCAACGGCATGCTGGCCGCCGTCGAATTCGAAACCGACGGCCGCTACGGCCCCGACCTTGCAAAACGGATCGGACAGGAGGCCGAACACCGCGGCGTCTTCTTCCGCATCATCGGCGACGTCCTCGCCATCGCCCCGCCCTACATCTGCACCGAAGACGACATCGACACCATCATGCAAACCATGTCCGACGCAATCCGCGAGGTGACGGGCTGACGCAAAACTTCAGGTCATCACAACGCTGCTGCACTCCACCGCGGCAGCGCCGTAATGTCCTTAGGCCACCTCAAGACTGATCAGTTGTTGCCTTCTGTCTCGCCGAAGCCGCGTCGAAGTGATCTATCAGGTCAAGGACATGAAATTGGCGCTCTCCGAATTTTGAGCCCGAAGACTGGGCAAACAAACCTATCACACCACGACAAGAGAAGAGGCTTTCGGGCCTCTTTTAGCTCCAGAGAACCAGCAAAAGGTCAGGTACGTTTGCTTGTAGTTTCTAAGGGGAAATGAATCTCAAATTGAGGTTTAGCTGTTCTTGCACAATGCCGGACCATTTACCAAAGAAAGAGACCACTACAGCAAAAACTAAGAGACCGGCTTTCCTCGGGGACGGAAGCTCAAGTGTCTTTGACTTCAAACCCAAATACCGAGCATTCATCCATGCTGTCTCAATCTTGCGAACAGTCTCAATCGCTTCAACTTGCGCTACACTAATCCCTTCGGCACCATATAGAGCTTCGAGGTTTTCGACAAAACGCTCGCAGCTAGTCAATTGTTCGTACAATTCCACGATTGGGTGATTGCCTCCCGGCTCCCTCATGCCACGTGCTTGGCACACGGCCTTAAGGAGGAGTTCGGTTCCTTGAGCGAAGCATGCGATCCCAACAGCACCACAAGCGACAAAATGATAGCTGCCGTCCGGATGGTTCCTTGCTTGGGAGGATTTGGCCATCTGTTCCATTCCCACGTTCAAAAACTCAAAACAAACGAATTGATTGAACTGATAGTTTATTGGCAAGTCCAAGTGATCTGCATTGAGGTTCAACATGTCGAAGTAGGCCGCAATTTTTCATTTGAATTACTTTGTCACTGTAAACTGATCTCTTAGCTTAGCTACTTCCAGTACTATTTCTGCCCAACGAACAGTTTTCTCTTCCAAATCAGGAAACGGTCACTCCAACCAACCCACCTTGCACCTCCCCCCCTCAACGCCTAGTAAGGCATAAGCAAATAAGGGAGAGCACGTATGCGTCGTGTCGTCGTCACCGGACTGGGCATCGTTTCGTCCATCGGCAACAATGCCGAAGAGGTCACCGCCTCGCTGAAAGCGGGTAAATCGGGCATCGTGGCCAGCCCCGAAATGGCGGAACATGGCTTCCGCAGCCAGATCGCCGGTACCCTCAAGATCGACATCAAGGAACATGTCGACAAACGCGCCCTGCGTTTCATGGGCGACGGTGCGGCCTATGCCCATATCGCCATGAGCCAGGCCATCGCCGACGCGGGTCTCAGCGAAGACCAGGTGGTGAACGAACGCACCGGCCTCGTTGCCGGTTCGGGCGGCCCCTCGACCTCGGCGATGCTGACCGCGCACCAGACCGTGCTGAAAACCGGCGCGACCAAGCGCATCGGCCCCTTCGCGGTGCCGAAATGCATGTCTTCGACGATCTCGGCCAACCTCGCGACCGCCTTCAAGATCAAGGGCATCAACTACTCGATCACCTCGGCCTGCTCGACCTCGCTGCACTGCATCGGCAACGCGGCAGAACAGATCATGATGGGCAAACAGGACGTGATGTTCGCCGGTGGTGGCGAAGAACTCGACTGGACCCTGTCCTGCCTGTTCGACGCGATGGGCGCGATGTCGTCGAAATACAACGACGCCCCCGAAACCGCCTCGCGCGCCTTTGACGAAAGCCGTGACGGCTTCGTCATCTCCGGCGGTGGTGGCATCGTGGTTCTCGAAGACCTCGAGCACGCGCTGGCCCGTGGTGCGAAAATCTATGCCGAAGTGACCGGCTTTGCCGCCACCTCGGACGGCCACGACATGGTCGCCCCCTCCGGTGAGGGCGGCGAACGCGCCATGCGCCTCGCCCTGCAAACCCTGCCCGAAGGCCGCAAGGTCGACTATATCAACGCCCACGGCACCTCGACCCCGGTCGGCGACGTCGGCGAAGTCGAGGCCGTGCGCCGTGTCTTCGAAGGCAAGGAACAGCCGCCGATCTCCTCGACCAAGTCGATGACAGGCCACGCACAGGGCGCCGCTGGCGCACTCGAAGCCATCTTCTGCCTGCTGATGCTCGACGGCGACTTCATCACCCCGTCGATCAACGTCGAAAACCAGGACCCGGCCATCAACGACGGCGAAATCGCCACCAAGCTGGTCGAAAACGCGGGCCTCGACAGTGTCATGACCAACAGCTTCGGCTTCGGCGGCACCAACGGTTCGATGATCCTGTCCAGATACAAGGGCTGATCCGGCCAATCCAACATCAGGGCGGGGATTTCCCCGCCCTTTTCATTTGGGGAACAGACCACGGCCATCCATGCCCGCCATTGCCGCGCAGCCCAAGCCTCCGACTTGACCCGCCCCCGCAAAGCCGCCATTCCGGTCTTACCAAGACAAAGGACCTGACGACATGCAGCCACTGTCCGGCAAACGCGGCCTCATCATGGGTGTCGCCAACGAACGTTCCATCGCATGGGGCATCGCCAAGGCCATGTCCGAGGCCGGCGCGGAGCTGGCCTTCACCTATCAGGGCGAAGGCTTTGGCAGACGGGTCCGTCCGCTGGTGCAAAGCCTTGGCGCGGATGTCATGGTAGATGTCGATGTCACCGACGATGCCTCGCTGGATGCGGCCTTTGAACAATTGTCGGCCAAATGGCCAACCCTCGATTTCATCGTCCATGCCATCGCCTTTTCCGACCGCGATGAGCTGACCGGGCGGTTCCTCGACACCAGCCGTGACAACTTCAAGACCTCGCTGGACATCTCCTGTTACTCGCTGATCGACGTGGCCCGCCGCACGCACCCGATGATGCGGGAAAACGGCGGCACGATCCTGACCCTGACCTACCAGGGGTCCAACCGCGTGACGCCGTTCTATAACGTGATGGGCGTGGCCAAGGCGGCGCTGGAATCCACCACCCGCTACCTTGCCAACGATCTCGGCCCCGACGGCATCCGCGTGAACGCCATCTCGCCCGGCCCGATGAAAACCCTCGCCGGCGCGGTGATCGGCGGCGCCCGCAAGACCTTCCGCCAGACCGAGGAAAACGCCCCCCTGCGCGCCAATGCCACTCTCGAGGCCATCGGCGGCACCGCCGTCTACCTCGCCTCCGAGTCCGGCGCCTGCACCACCGGCGAAATCATCCGCGTTGACGGCGGCTACCACGTCCTCGGGATGCCGCAGTCGGAGAACCTCTAGGCCGCCCGCATCTCCGCCACCAGCTGCGCCATGATCTCGGCCGCGCCGCCATCGCGGGCGCGCATGGCACCGCTTCCGGCCCATTGCGCGCCATAGCCGCTGGCTCCGGCCTTCTTGGCCGCCGCCATCAGCGCCTTGCTGGCGTCATAGGTCACCGGATAGGCCGGCACCGTTTCGCCACAAACCGCCCCCCAGCCCACAAGCGCATTCTGCAAACAGCGGGCAGGTCGCCCCGAAATCGTCTTGGTCAGAACCGGCGGCTGGCAGGCGGGATCGCGCAGGGAGGCGCGGTAATCCGCATCCGCCGCGCTTTCGTCCGATGCCACAAAGGCCGTGCCCAACTGACCCGCCACGGCCCCCAGTCCAAGAACACGCGCGATGTCGGCACCCTCCATCAGGCCACCCGCCGCGATCACCGGCACCTCCAACACCCCGACAAGCTGCGCGACCAGCGCCTCCGTGCCCAGCGCCGCGTCGTCGGCGTCCGGATCAAACACACCGCGATGGCCACCCGCTTCGATACCCTGCGCCACAACCGCATCCACACCCGCCGCTTGACAGGCCAACGCGCTGTCCACCGAGGTCGCCGAGGCCAGCAGCACACAGCCCGCCTCTTTCAGAGCCGCGATCCGCCCCGCATCCGGCAGGCCGAAATGAAAGCTGACAACCGCGGAACGTGTCTCCAGCAGCACCTCAAGCATGGCATCATCCACAAGGAAGCTCTTGTAGATCTCCGACAATACCTCCGGCGCCTCGGCACCAAACCGGGCAAATTCCGGTGCCAGCGCCTCAAGCCAGCGCCCTTCAACTGCACCGTCACGTTCGGCGGGCTCATGACAGAACAGGTTGATGTTGAACGGCCGCGCGGTCAGCGCCTGCAGCTCCCGGATCATCTCCCGCGCGCCGTCGGCACTGGCCGCGCCAACACCCAGCGATCCCAATCCACCAGCCGCACAGACGGCCGCTGCCATGCGGGGCGTCGACACCCCCGCCATCGGGGCCTGAATGATCGGATGGGCCACGCCCAGCCTGTCCTGCAACCAATGCGTCATGATGAAATCCTCCTGACGCCCAGCAAACCCCGCACCCCGACAAAAAGAAAGCCCGCAAAACTACGGCGTGCGCCCAGACCCTCAGGGCCGCGCCCGAGCCTGGGTGGGCGCAAATGCGCCCTCCCGGGGGGAGGGTCGGGCGCGGCCCGGGCGAACCGCCCGTGCCCAGAGCATACCCTCATCCCAAACAAAAAGACCCGCAGCCACGCCACGGGTCTTTCCAAAATCTCGGCGCAAGACCGGATCAGGCGATCTCGACCAGCTCCAGAGCAAAGGTCAGGTCCTTGCCCGCCAGCGCGTGGTTGGCGTCCAGCGTCACCGCTTCTTCGGTGATCTTCACCACGGTCACCGGAACAACCTGACCGGTCGGTGCCTGCATCTGCAGTTGCAGACCCACCTCCAGCGGGATTTCCGCCGGGATCTGCTCGCGCGGGACATCCTGGATCGCTTCCGGATGCGACGGGCCATAGGCCTGGTCACAGGGGATCTCGACGGTCTTCTTCTCACCCACGCTCATGCCGGTCACGCCCGCATCGAAACCGGGGATCACCTGGCCCGAGCCAAGGGTGAATTCCAGCGGCTCACGGCCTTCCGAGCTGTCGAAAACCGAGCCATCGCTCAGCGTTCCGGTATAGTGGATACGGACCTTATCGCCCGATTTTGCAACACTCATGTCTTGTCCAGTTCTGGTTTTGCGGTCCGGCAGGCAGGTATTTCTACCGAATTGAATTGGCGCACCCTATGCGATCACCCTGTCAAACACAACGGCAGGTCATTCACCCTTTGACAGCCCGCTTCCAATCGCCACTATGTCCACGAGGGGAGAGACAAAATGGCCATCACAACCTGCATCTTCGATGCCTACGGAACCCTGTTCGACGTCGCCGCCGCAGCCCGCGAAGCCGCCACCGAGCCGGGCCGCGAAACCTTTGCGACCCACTGGCCCAAGGTTGCCGAGAACTGGCGCCTGAAACAGCTGCAATACACATGGCTGCGCGCCATCACCGACGCCCACACCGATTTCTGGGAGGTCACCCAGAACGGCCTCGACTGGGCGCTCGAGGCCAGCGGCCTTCAGGGCGATGCCGAGCTGCGCGAACGCCTGCTGCAACTCTACTGGGAACTCTCGGCCTACCCCGAGGTGCCCGCCATGCTCGCCGCCCTCAAGGCGCAGGGCATGAACACCGCGATCCTGTCCAACGGCTCGCCCGACATGCTGAACGGCGCGGTCCAGAGCGCGGGCGTCGGCGATGTCCTCGACGATGTTCTGAGCGTCGAAAGCGTCGGCATCTTCAAACCAGACCACCGTGTCTATGACCTTGTCGGCCAGCGGTTCGGCTGCGCCCGCGACGAGGTGCTCTTCGTTTCATCCAACGGCTGGGACGCTGCCGGGGCCTCCGGCTACGGGTTTCAGACCGCATGGGTCAACCGCGCCGGCGATCCCGTCGACCGCCTGCCGTGGACACCGCACACAATTCTTTCCGACCTCACCACAATCCCCGACCTGACAGGAGGCTGAATGCCCCGCTTCACCACCACGGACGGCCTGTCCCTTCACTACACCGACGAAGGCACCGGCCTGCCCGTGATCTGCCTCTCCGGTCTCACCCGCAATGGCAGCGATTTCGACTATGCCCTGCCCGCCTTGCAGGGCACGCGCATCATCCGCCCCGACTATCGCGGCCGGGGCCAATCCGACTGGGCCGAGGATTTCCTCACCTACACTGTCCCGCGCGAAGCGCAGGATGTGCTGGAACTGATGGATCACCTCCAGATCGACAAGGCAGCCTTCCTCGGCACCTCGCGCGGCGGCCTGATCTCCCTCACCCTCGCCGCCCTGGCCCGCGACCGGATGCTGGGCGTCTGTTTCGTCGACATCGGCCCGGTGATCGAAACCGGCGGCCTTGATGTCATCATGGGCTATCTCGGGCGCAATCCGGTCTGGAAAACCCACGACGAAGCCGCCGCCGTCTTCGGCGACCGCATGATCGGCTTTGATGGCGTTCCACAATCGCGCTGGCGCGAAGAGGTCGAGAAGCACTTTGTCGAAACCGACACCGGCCTCACCATCAACTACGATCCCAAACTGCGTGATGCGGTGCTGGCAACCTACGACCCCAAGGCCACGCCCCCCGATCTCTGGCCGCTCTACGCCACCCTGAACGGGATGCCCCTCGCGGCCATCCGCGGCGCGAACTCGGATCTCCTGAGCGCCGACACCCTTGCAACCATGGCGCAACACACGCCCGGCCTGCTCGCGGTTACGGTGCCAAATCGCGGACATGTCCCCTTTCTTGACGAAAAGGAATCCGTCACCGTGCTGACGGAATGGATTGCGCAACTGAAAGAGACGCCATGAACATCGACATGATCCGCGCCGCCGCCACCCGCCTTCAGGGCCACGCACGCCGGACGCCCCTCTTGTCCTCGCCCTTTCTGGACGAGATCGCGGGCCGCCGCCTCTGGGTCAAACCCGAATGCCTGCAACACACCGGATCGTTCAAGTTCCGCGGCGGCTGGTCGGCCCTGTCCGCGCTGGATGAAGACACCCGCAAACGCGGCGTGATCGCCTATTCCTCAGGCAACCACGCACAGGGCGTCGCCTATGCCGCCGCCCAACACGGCGCCCCGGCGGTGATCGTCATGCCCGAAGACGCGCCGCAACTGAAGATCGCCAACACCCGCGCCCTTGGCGCCGAGGTCGTGCTCTATGACCGCGCGGGCGGCGAAAGCCGCGAAGAGGTTGGCTCTGCCATCGCCGAAGACCGTGGCCTCACCCTCATTCGCCCCTACGACGAACCCCAGGTCATCGCCGGCCAAGGCACCTGCGGCCTTGAAATCGCCGAACAGGCCAGCGACGCAGGCATCCAAAACGCCGACGTTCTCGTCTGCTGCGGCGGTGGCGGCCTGACATCCGGCGTCGCCCTCGCGCTCGAGGCCGAGGCCCCCACCCTGCGCGCCCGCACCTGCGAACCGCAGGGCTTTGACGATGTCGCCCGCTCGCTTACCTCCGGCGGCATCGAACAGAACAACGCCCCTTCCGGCAGCATCTGCGATGCCATCGTGACCCCCTCACCGGGCCAGATCACCTTCCCGATCATGCACCGCCTCTGCGGCCCCGGCCTTGTCGTGACGGATGACGAATGCCTGCACGCCATGGCCCTGGCCTTCCTGCGCCTCAAGATCGTGGTCGAACCCGGCGGCGCTGCCGCCCTCGCCGCCGCCCTGTTCCACGGTGACCAGATCGAAGGCGACGACGTCATCGCCATCTGCACCGGCGGCAACGTCGACCCGGAAATGTTCCAGACCGCGCTCTCCCGCTTCGCCTGAGGTTTTGCCCATGACCCGCTTCACCATCGCCTCGTTCAACGTCAAGAACCTGATCGGCCCGGATCAGGAATACTACCAGTTCCAGACCTACACCCCCGAGGAATACGCCTGGAAAGAAGACTGGATGGCCCAGCAGATCTTTTCGATGGACGCCGACATCATCGGGTTTCAGGAAATCTTCGAGGAAAAGGCCCTGCGCGATGTCGTGGCCGAGGCCGACCGCATCGGACAGGAAAGCAACGATGCCGTCCTGCCCTCGAAAACCAAGAGCTACCGCAAAAAGGCGATCTTCCGGAAACTTGGCTACGACAGCTACCGCGACGCAGGCCTTGCCTTTGCCCCGAACGTGAATGACAACGGCCTGCCCGGCCAGCGTCGCCCCGGCCTCGCCATTCTCTCGCGCCAAGGGTTTGTCGGCACCCCCGAGGTGATCCAGCAGCTTGACGAACCGCTCGAAATTCCCTTCCGCGATCTCACCGGCGAAGACGCCGGATCCTACCGTCTCACCCGCACCTCGCGCCCGATCCTCAAGGCCCGCGTGCCCGTCGGCAACACGGTCATCACCGTCTTCAACTGCCACCTGAAATCGAAACTCGGCGAATTCGCCAAAGCCCCCGGCGCCGACTTCGCCCCCGAGGCCGATCTCACCCACTATGATCCCGTCGGCCGTGCCCTCGGCGCCCTGCGCGCCGCAACCCGCCGCATGGCCGAAGCCTGGGTCCTGCGCCGTGAGATCGTCGCCGAACTCGAACAGGGGCACCCGGTCATGGTGCTGGGCGATTTCAACGACGGCGAACATGCGGTCAGCTCGGAAATCATCTCCGGCGAACAGCCCTTCCGCAACTACGCATGGATGCTGCGCCACGACGCCAAGGACCGCAACGACCGCTACTCGAAAGAGGAAAACACCGCGATCACCAACGCCGTTCTCTCCCATCGCCTGACCAGCGCCGAAAGCCTGTTTGTCCGCAAGTCCCTGCGCGACATGATCTACACCTCGGCCTTCGGCGGCGTCTACGAAAGCCTTGACCAGATCTACATGTCGCGCCATTTCCATCCTGACAACGCCGACCGCATCGGCGAGATGGAATATTTCAGCGTCTTCAACGACCACCTGACCGATGGCAGCCACGCCGAAGCGCCCTACAACAAGCTGGCGTCGGACCACGGACAAGTGATGGCGCATATGCAGATCAAGGATTGAGCATGAACATCGCAAACCTTGGCGACGTCCGCCTTCACTACCGCATCGACGGCGACCCCGATGGCGCGCCCGTGGTCTTTGCCAACTCGCTTGGCACCGATCTGCGCCTCTGGGATCCGATCCTGCCGCACCTGCCCAAGGGGCTCAGGATCATCCGCTTCGACAAACGCGGCCACGGTCTCTCCTCCTGCCCGCCCGGCCCCTATTCGATGGGCGCGCTGGTGCGTGACACCGAACGCCTGCTCGACATGCTCGCGGTCAAAGACGCGCTCTTTGTCGGCCTCTCCATCGGCGGCATGATAGCACAGGGCCTCGCGGTGAAACGCCTCGACCTGATCCGCGCCCTCGTCCTGTCCAACACCGCCGCCAAGATGGGCCTGCCCAAGATGTGGCAGGACCGCATCGACACCGTGAAACGCGACGGGATCGAGGCGCTGGCCGATCCCATCATGGAACGCTGGTTCGGCCGCGATTTCCGCGCCACACCCGACATGGAGCTCTGGCGCAACATGCTGGTGCGCCAGCCCGCCGAAGGCTACGCCGGCTGCTGCGCCGCCATCAAGGGCACCGATTTCTATACCCCAACCTCCGGCCTGCGCCTGCCCACCCTCGGCATCGCCGGCAGCGAAGACGGCGCCTCGCCCCCCGATCTCGTGCGCGAAACCGTCGACCTGATCCACGGCTCCAAGTTCGAACTGATCCGCCGCGCCGGCCACCTGCCCTGCGTCGAGAAACCCGAGGAATACGCCGCCCTCCTGACCCGCTTCATCGAAGACACCGGCCACCTGCGAGGCACCAATGGCTGACATCCTTCTGGTCCACGGCTCCTGCCACGGCGCATGGTGCTGGCGCGACACCATCCCCGCACTCACCGCCCTCGGCCACACCGCCCGCGCCATCGACATGCCCAGCCACGGCGACGATCCCACACCAATCGCCGAGGTCACACTGGAAAGCTGCACCCGCTCTGTTGTCGACGCGCTCAACAAGGACACCGTGGTTGTCGCCCACAGCTGGGGCGGCTTCCCCGCGACGCTGGCCGCCGACATCGCGCCTGACCGCATCCGCCACCTGATCTACCTCTGCGCGTATATCCCGCGCGACGGCCTCTCGCTGGTCGACATGCGCAAACTCGCCCCGCGCCAGCCGATCCTGAAGGCCATCAACCGCGCCGAAGACGGTCAAAGCTACACCGTCTTCCCGGAACACGCCAAAGAGGTCTTCTACGCCGATTGCCCCCCCGGCACCGTCGCCTATGCACAGGCGCACATCACGCCACAGGCCACCCTGCCGCAAACCACGCCCGCCCGGCTTGGCACCGGCCACACCACCATCCCCCGCAGCTACATCCGCTGCGCCTTCGACAACGCCATTCCCACCGAATTCCAGGAAGAGATGGCCCGCGCCCTTCCCGCCACCAACCGGCACCTGCTGGCCACCAGCCACTCACCCTTCTTCGCCAACCCCACCAGCCTCGCCACCCTGATCCACGACATCCTCAACACCCCGTCCTGAGGACAGAAGGGCGCACAGTCTCCCCCAAGCTCCTTACCAATGCGCCGCCGATCAAAAGCGCATGGCCCGCAACACCTTACGTCTGGTTTGAGCCTAGAGTGACCGATGCCATGCCGCGCATGAATGTCCGTTGCGGCGGTACAACAAATGATTGATTGCGTTGTCTCACCGTTTCAAAGGTGGAAGAGTTTGTCTCGATAACATGAAAGAAAATACCGTGAGCAAATCTACGGAGATCAGGAGTTCTGTACGTGACTTTGTCCAAACCCAACTCCTTGAAAGCGTAAATGACATCATTAGACTTTGTCGATCAAATGATTTCGGAAGCGACTTACAAACCGCGAAATATACGTTTCTGTGGAACACGAGTCTCGCTGATCTTGAAGCACTTGAAGCTGCATATGACCGAATGATTGAAGATGGTGCATGTTATGAGATGCCGATTGATAGCAACGCAGTGTTCGGACGTATCTTGATCATGGAAATAGCACCAAGCAATCCTGCGAAAGCCGCTGAAGTATTTGAAAGGCTCATCCGTCACTACACAGACCCCAGTGAAGCCGATCACATCGAGCATAAGATACTCGATAAACCTTAGCCCCAATGGCGCGACGCTTTCCATCTCAGCAACAGTGAGGTCGTTGAGCGTCTAAGTCTTGCTCGATTGCGCCGCTGTGTTTGCCCCCGCAACAGACCCAGGAAAAGGCGCAGGCTTTCCCGCGCCCCTTCCGTGTTTCCCGATGCCTTACTGGCCGGTTGCAATCGAGCGGTTGTAGTCGAGCCGTTCCGCTGCCTGCAACGTCAGGATCTGGAACAGGCGCGAGGCCTCGTCGTCCGATCCGACCGGCGCGCCACCGTCCGATGACCCGCTGCCGCCAAAGACATAGGTCGGCACGTTGCGGCGGGCAAAGGCCTCCGCCCACAGGCGTTGAATTTCCACCTCGGCATCCAGCTTCTGCGCCAGCGCGTTGTCCGCCTCGAGGATCTGCGTCTTGGCATAGGCCTCCGCATCCGCGGCCACCTGCACCGCCTCCGCATCAATCCGCGCCTTCTCCAGAAGGATCTCCGACTGCTCCTTTGCAATCCGCGCCGCTTCCCGCTCACGCTCGGCCGCGGTGATCGCCAGCTGCTTTTCGGTCTCGGCATCGGTGGTCTTTTCGATCTGGATCACCTTCGCCGCCGCCTGACGTTCGGCCACCTCGCGTTCCCCGCGGGCCACGGCCAACAGCTTCTGTTCCTCTTCCTGGATACGCTGTTCACGGGCAATCGCACGATCCGCCGCTGCCTGCTGGCGCAGCGCCATGCGGTCCTTGAACTTCTGGTTCGGGTTCACATCCGTCACCCGCGCCGAAGTCACCGAGATCCCGAACTTGGTAAATGACTGCTGCTTGCGGCGCGGCTGACCGGTGGCATCCAGCAGCTTCTGAACCACGAAAACCGTCTTGGTATCATCGCCAAAGTCTTCCTGATCCTCGCCCAGCGCCGCATTGGCCGAACCCGCGCGCCTCTGCCCGCTTTCCACCTGCGTCTCGATCCGGCGCACAAGGTAAATCCCGTCCTCCATCTGGCGTTGGAACTCGTTGTTGAACTCGGTCTTGCCGCCCTGGAAATAATCCTCTGCCGACATCAGCGCCGCCGTCGCCCCAAGGGTTTCCTCGAAGGCCGGCACAAGTTCCGTGCGCAACAGGTTCTCGGGCGTGCGGTACTGGCGGGCCAGACGCAAAAAGGCATCCTCGTCACTTGGCAGCTCAAACCGCGAGGTCGCCGACACGAAGGCATCCACCTGATCCAGGAACACGAGCGATTTCGGCGCAAGGTTCGCGCTCATCTGCGCGCTTTCGGCCTCGGCCACAACCTCGCCACGTCCCGACGATGACGCCTGCACCGACATCGCGTTCTTCCACGCATTATAGCGCCCGAACAGATAGAGGTTATAGCCGGTATCCGACACCATCTTCTCTTCGCCCAGAATGGTGCGCACGTGGTATTTGAACCCCGGCTCGGCATAAAAGAACATCCCGTTGAACGCCGTCACGACGACCATCAGAAAGCCCCCTGCCTTGATGCCCCAACCGGCCATGTTCACGGCCCCGTCAAGGTTGGCATTGTCCGGAAAGTTGAAGTTGCGACGTATGACATAGCCCGCCGCAATGATGAAAAGTCCTAGGATTGGCCAAAACAGCATGTAAATCCCCCTGTGGTATTGTTTTCTTAAAAGAAACGGGCGCATGGATCGCCCCCTCAACAACCAGAATATGGGGATTGTATTTAACAAATTCAAGACATTAGCACATTACCCCCGCTTCCCTGCTGACTTTCGGGACGTTTGCGATTACCACTGGCCGCGCCCTGATTACCCAACCAAAGGACAGTCCAAATGGCCGGTTCCGTCTTCGACAGCCCCCTGTTTTCCCGCCTGTTTCCCACCGGCGAGGCAGGCCGCCTGTTCACCGACACAGCCGAGGTCCGCGCGATGCTGCTGGTCGAGGGAACACTGGCCAAGGTGCAGGGCGAGTTGGGCCTGATCCCCCAGGACAGCGCCTTCTTCATCCACCGCTCTGCCATGGAGGTCCAGATCGACCCCGCGGGCCTTGCCGAACCCACCGGCCAGAACGGCGTAAACGTCCCCGGTCTGGTGGCGGCCTTCCGCAAGGCCATGGAAGCCCCGGAACACGCCCAGTACATCCACTGGGGCGCAACCTCGCAGGACATCATCGACACCGGCCTGATGCTGCGCCTGCGCTCGCTGCTGACCCTCGCCGAGAAAGACCTCAAGACCTGCCTCGCTGCCCTCGCCGCCCTTGCAGAGACCCACGCCGAAACCCCGATGACGGCGCGCACCTATGGCCAATACGCCACCCTCACCTCCTTCGGAGCGCAGGCCGCCGAATGGGGCACCCCACTGCTGGGCCTGCTCAAGGAACTGCCGGACCTGCGCGCCTCCTGTCTCATGGTCTCGCTCTCAGGCGCGGCAGGCACCGCCGGTGCCCTTGGCCCACAGGCCGTCGACATTCGCGCCGCGCTGGCCAAGGGCCTCAACCTGCGCGACCCCGGCCAAAGCTGGCACACCGACCGCACACCGGTGCTGCGCATTGCCGACTGGCTGGTGCGCAGCAACATCGCCCTTGGCAAGATCGGCGAAGACCTGATCGCCATGGCCATGTCCGGCATCGGCGAAATCGACCTTGGCGCAGGCGGGTCCTCCTCGACCATGCCGCAAAAACAGAACCCGGTGATGCCCTCGGCCCTCTCTGCCCTGTCGCATCAGGCACGCGGTCTTCTCTCCACCATGCAAGGGGCTGCCATCCACAAACACCAGCGCGACGGGGCCGCATGGTTCACCGAATGGCTGACCCTGCCGCAGATCGCCCTCGGCGCGGCCTCCGCCCTGACGCTTGCTGCCAAACAACTGCCGCTGATCGCGCCACGCCCTGATGCGATGGCCCAATCCGTCAATGTGCCGCTGCAGCTGATCCACGCCGAGGCGCTCTCATTCGCGCTGGCGGCCCACATGCCCCGCCCCGACGCGCAGGCCGCCACCAAGGCGCTCTGCCAGGAGGCAAACGCCAGCCAGACGCCTCTCTCGACACTCACGGCCCGCGACTACCCGCAGATCGACAGCGCCCTGTTCGATCCCGCCACGCAACTGGGCACCGCCCCCGCCGATGCCCGTGCCTTCGCCGCACAGGTCGCCACGCTGAAGTAACGTCGCGCCACAATTGCCAAACCGGCGCGCCCGCGCCACCTTAGGCGGCACAGTACCAGTGCCCGAGCCCCCCATGCGTCCCAACCTGCCGATCCTCTTCATCTTCATCACCGTCGTGATCGACGCCATGGGTATCGGCCTGATCTTTCCAGTCATGCCAACGCTGATTCAGGAGGTATCGGACGGCACCCTGGCCGATGCGGCGATCTGGGGCGGCGTGCTCTCCGCCGCCTTTGCCCTGATGCAGTTCCTCTTTGGCCCGATCATCGGCAATCTCTCGGATCGCTACGGCCGTCGTCCGGTGCTGCTGGTCTCGCTGGTGGTCATGGCGCTCGACTACGTGGTCATGGCGGTGGCCGGCTCGATCTGGCTCCTGCTGGCAGGCCGCATCGTTGGCGGCATCACGGCCGCAACCCATTCCACCGCCTCTGCCTATATGGCCGACATCTCCAAACCCGAGGAAAAAGCCCGCAACTTCGGCCTGATTGGCGCAGCCTTTGGCGTCGGCTTCGTGCTGGGGCCCGTACTTGGCGGCCTGCTCGCCGAATTCGGCTCCCGCGCACCGTTCTGGGCCGCAGCCTGCCTCACCGGGGCCAATGCACTTCTGGGCTGGATCGTGCTGCGCGAGACCGTGACCGACAAGATCCGCCGCCCGTTCTCGTGGAAACGCGCCAACCCGCTTGGCGCCCTGCGCGCCGTCACCCACCTGCCGGGCCTTGCCGCGCTTCTGGCGGTCTATTTCTTCTACCAGATCGCCACCGCCGTCTATCCGTCGATCTGGGCCTATTTCACCACCGAACGCCTCGGCTGGTCGCCCGGCATGATCGGCCTGTCCCTTGCCGCCTACGGTCTCGGCTTTGCCATCGTTCAGGGCCTGCTGGTCGCACCATCCATCCGCATCTTCGGCAACCGCGGCACAGTAACCTTCGGCCTCGTGATCGAATTCGCCTCGCTCATCTTCCTCGGCGTCGTCACCTCCGGCCTGCTTGTCCTCGCCGCCGTCCCGGTCTCCGCCCTCGGCGCTCTCGGAATGCCCGCCCTCCAAGCCATCATGTCCCGCCGCGTCCCCGATGACGCGCAGGGCGAACTACAGGGCGTCCTGACCTCGCTCACCTCGCTGGCCACCATCCTCGCGCCGCTGATGATGACGCAAACCTTCGCCTATTTCACCAAACCCGCCGCCCCGGTCTATGCCCCCGGCGCGCCCTTCATCCTCTCCGCCTGCCTGCTCGGCATCGGCCTCCTGCTGTTTTCCCGCGTCCGCAAAAGGCTCTGAACCCCGCACTTGCAGAAAATGTCAGGCATTTGACGGCACGTCCCGAAATTTTGCCCTTGCGTAACCGTGCCGCGCCCCGCAACGCTGATGCCAGCCAAAGGGAGGGCACCATGCAAACAATCAAAGCCGCTGTCTGCCACGAATTCGGACAGCCCCTCGTTGTCGAAGATGTTCAGCTCCGCAGCCCCGAAATGGGCGAAGTCGAAGTCACCCTCGACGCCGTCGCCGTCTGCCATTCCGACATCTCCTTTGCCGACGGCGCATGGGGCGGCACCCTGCCAGCAGTCTACGGCCACGAAGCCGCTGGACGCGTCACTTCCGTGGGCGCTGGCATCACAGGCCTTGCCGAAGGCGACCCCGTGGTTGTCACCCTGATCCGCGCCTGCGGCACCTGCCCCTCCTGTTCAGAAGGCAAGCCGGTGATCTGCCGCACCCCCTACGATGGTGACAAGGGGCCGCTGAAAACCGCCGAGGGCGGCACCCTGCATCAGGCCATGGCCTGCGGTGCCTTCGCCGAAAAGGTGGTTGTCGACCAAAGCCAGGTTGTAAAAATCCCCGAAGGCATTCCCATGGACTCCGCCGCGCTCGTGGCCTGCGGCGTGATCACCGGCGTCGGCTCGGTCGTGAATGCTGCCCAGCTCCGCGCCGGTCAGGACGTGGTGGTCATCGGCGCTGGCGGCGTTGGTCTCAACGCGATTCAGGGCGCCCGCATCGCCGGGGCCCGCCGCATCGTGGCCGTCGACATGAGCGAGGAAAAGCTCGAAATCGCCAAACAGTTCGGGGCCACCGACGGCGTCCTCGCAACCGAGAAGAAACCCTTCGTCAAAGCCATGCGCGCGATGGGCCGCGGCGCAGACGCCGTGATCGTCACCGTCGGCGCCATCCCCGCCTACGACGAAGCCCCCCGCTACCTCGCCCCTGGCGGCAAGGTCATCATGGTCGGCATGCCGCATTCCGGTGCCAAATCCACTTACGAACCCGTCATCCTCGCCGCCATCGGCCAGGGCATGCAGGGCTCCAAGATGGGCGACGTTGTGATCAAGCGCGACATTCCCTGGATGGTCGATCTCTACCAGCAGGGCCGCCTGAAACTCGACGAGCTGATCTCGGGCCGCTGGACCCTCGACCAGATCAACGAGGCCATCGCCGACACCAAAACCGGATCGGCCAAACGCAACGTGATTGTCTTTGACTGACGCGGCAGGATAAAAGCAGGACCATGCTGACCTTCCTGACCGACCTGTTCAAACCGCAAGCGCCCAAGGCCCCGCCGATCACTTCGGAAACCTCGATGAACTTCGATGCTCCCGAGGTCGCGCCCTTCCTCACGCGGCTCGCCAACAACCCGCGCTTCGGACTTCCCGCCGACCTTGCCGAACAGATCGCCAGCGATCTGTCAGGCATGGAACTGGACCAGACCCGCCGCTGGAAGGTCGAAGGCGATTTCGACGGCGCGCCAGTGATGATCGAGATCGAGGCCTTCATGGACGACATCGACGCCCCCGATCTCACCTTCTTCGGCCCCGACGCAACCGTCGCCGAGATCGATCGCGAACTGATCGCATTTGACGAGGCCACCGCCGGCTAGCGGCGCACGGGCCAGTCACCCAATCTTCATGAAACCTTGTGCCCCGCCCTCCCGGCGGGGTTTGGCGTTTTCACACCTCCGCAATACCGTCACGATACCGACGGAATACCGACGTGGAATTTCGACCTGTTCTGACGCCAGAGAATCACTCTATCGAAGATCGGCCGCCGGCCCTTCACCTGAATTTTTTGATAAAACGATCAGATTATTCATTTCCAGAATGAGTATTTTAATGAATGGACGAAAAAATCTGAAAAATCACCCGATTTTTACAGATTTGTCACTTAACACACCCCCACCCCCGGCCTCACCCTGAAACACAGGAAGCACTGACCCGGAAACACACCATGCCCCTCACCCCTTCGATCACCGAAAACGGCACCGTCCTGACCCTCACCGCAGACGACGGCGCCACCACCCGGTTCCACGCCATCTGGCTGCGTGACAATGCCATCGACGGCCAGACCCGCGACCCCGATAACGGCCAGCGCCTGATCACTCTCGCCGACCTGTCGCGCGATACCAAAATCAACGCCGCAACCCTCGAAGGGGACAAGCTACACCTCACCTTCACCCCCGAAGATCACAGCGCCACCTATGATCTGAACTGGCTCCTCGCCAACAGCTACGACCGCAGGCAACCCCGCCTCGCAGGCCGCCTTCCCGAGGCCGCCATCGCCTGGACCTCCGAGTTGAACACAGACGTCCCGACCGGCCACTACCCCGCTCTGCTGGAGGATCCAACCGCGCGGCGCAACTGGCTCGCGCTGATCCGCCGTTACGGGTTCGCCAAGGTCACCGGCCTGCCGGTGGAATCCGGTAACCTGTTCAAAATCGTCGATCTTTTCGGCTTTGTTCGGGAAACCAACTATGGCCGCCACTTCGAAGTTCGTACCGAGGTCAACCCTGTCAACCTCGCCTACACCGGCCTTGGATTGCAGGCGCACACCGACAACCCCTACCGCGACCCGGTGCCGACATTGCAGGTCCTGTCCTGCCTCGACAACTCTGCCGCCGGTGGCGAGAACATGGTCGTCGACGGCTTCGCCTGCGCCCTGCGCCTCAAGGATGAAAACCCCGAAGGCTTTGACCTCCTGTCGAAATACACCGCGCGCTTCTCCTACACCGGCAGCTCCGGCGTAAAGCTGCAATCGCGCCGCCCGATGATCGAACTCGCCCCCGACGGCACGCTGCAAGCGGTGCGGTTCAATTCCCGCTCCATCGCCCCCCTGACCGACATCCCATTCGAGGACATGCAGGCCTACTACGCCGCCTACCGCCAGCTGTCCGACATCATCGACGACACCGCAATGGAAGTGGCCTTCAAGCTGGAACCCGGCGAAGCCTTCATCGTCGACAACACCCGCGTCCTGCACGCCCGCAAAGGCTATTCCGGCGAAGGCTCCCGCTGGCTCCAGGGCTGCTACGCCGACAAGGACGGCCTCCTCTCCACCCTCGCAAGCCTTGAGGCCCGCACGTGACCAAACCAGACTTCTCCACCCTCGACAAAACCAACATCGTGGCCTTCCTCGGCGATATCTTCGACCGCCGCGGCGGCGAGGAATACCTCGGCGAAGCCGTCACCATGGCCGAACACATGCTGCAAGGTGCCACCATCGCCGAACAGAACGGCATGCCCGAAGACGTGATCGTCGGCGCCCTGCTGCATGACATCGGCCACTTCACTTCGGAATTCGGCACCTACAGCCCCGACGATACCGAGGACCGCCACCACGAAGACGCCGGGGCCGAGGTTCTGGCCCCCTTCTTTCCAACTCTGATCACCGACTGCGTGCTCTACCACGTCGCCGCCAAACGCTATCTCTGCGCGACCAAACCGGAGTATTTCAAACGTCTCTCCGAGGCTTCGATCCACACGCTCGAACTACAGGGCGGCCCCATGTCGCCAGACGAGGTGGCAGAGTTCGAGACCAACCCCAACCTCGAAAAGATCATCCAGGTGCGCTATCTGGATGAGGCCGGCAAACGCGCAGGCATGGAAACCCCGGATTTCTGGCACTTTGCACCGATGATCCAGCGCATTGTCGATGCCCACTGCGGCTGACCTTTCCCGCGGGGGCCAGCCCCCCGCACCCCCGGGGTATTTTTCGTGCATTGAAGGCCAGCCTGTCTTCAATGCACCCGAAATACTCCCGCCGGAGGCGGAACCTGCCTGCCGCTACGTTGGCGCAGGCAACGCCCATTTCCGACATCCCCTGACGCATTCACGCTTGCTTTGCCCCTTCGCCACGGTCACCCTCTCCGGAAACCAACAGGGAGAGAGCCGATGCGCCTCATGGACCTCGATGTCATCGTCACCGCACCGCCCGCACCGGGCTGGGGTGGGCGCTACTGGATTCTGGTGAAAGTGACCACCGACACCGGCATCACCGGCTGGGGCGAATGCTATGCCTCGACCATTGGCCCCGAGGCGATGACCCACGTGATCCGCGACGTCTTTGAGCGGCATTTCTTTGGCGAGAACCCCGAGAACATCGAACGCCTGTTCCGCAAGGTCTATTCTTCCGGTTTCACCCAGCGCCCCGACCTGACCGTCATGGGGGCCTTCTCCGGTCTCGAGATCGCCTGCTGGGATATCCTTGGCAAACACTGCGAACGCCCGGTCTGGGCTCTGCTTGGCGGGCTGATGAACGAAAAGCTGCGCGCCTACACCTATCTCTACCCGCTGCCGCATCATGCAATGTCAGAGTTCTGGACCTCGCCCGAAATGGCCGCCGAAACAGCCGCCGCGATGGTCGAAAAGGGTTATACCGCCGTCAAGTTCGACCCCGCTGGCCCCTATACCATGCGGGGCGGCCACATGCCCGCAATGAGCGACATCACCATGTCCGCAACTTTCTGCAAGGCCATCCGCGAAGCGGTCGGGGATCGCGCCGACCTGCTGTTCGGCACCCACGGCCAGTTCAACACCGCAGGGGCCATCCGGCTTGGCCAGGCGCTCGAACCCTATTCGCCCCTCTGGTTCGAAGAACCCACGCCCCCCGACAACATCGAGGACATGGCCCGCGTCGCCCGCAACGTGCGCATCCCCGTCGCAACCGGCGAACGTATGGCCACCAAGGCCGAGTTCGGTGCCGTGCTGCGCGCCGGCGCCGCCGAGATCCTGCAACCCGCCCTTGGCCGCGCCGGTGGCATCTGGGAAATGAAGAAGGTTGCCGCCATGGCCGAAGCCTTCAACGCCCAGATGGCACCGCACCTCTATGCCGGCCCCGTCGAGTGGGCCGCGAACATCCACCTCGCGGCCTCGATCCCCAACCTCCTGATGATCGAAACCATCGAGACCGACTTCCATAATGACCTGATCAAGGGCGCAATCCGCGTCGATAACGGTTTTGTGATCCCGCCCGAAACCCCGGGCCTCGGCATTGAGGTCGACGAAGATCTCGCCCGCGCGCACCCCTATACAGGCAAGGATCTGCACCTCCAGATGCAGGATGCGCCCTGCGACTATGCAAATGGCAACAGTTTCCAAGGAGGCGCACCCGCCCCTGCGGACTGATCTCGCACTTTCTCAAAAGCCGTGTTATATGGGTCCAAAGACCCGAGGAAACGTGCACGTGAACATGCAGAAGACCCCAGCACCGCCCGCCGAAATGGCGCGCAGCGCCGCACAGGCCGCTGCCTACCTCAAGACCCTGGCGCACGAGGGCCGATTAATGATCCTCTGCCACCTCGGCTCGGGTGAAAAATCCGTGGGCGAACTGGAACAGCTTCTGGAAATCCGCCAGGCCGCCGTGAGCCAGATGCTCGCCCGCCTGCGCGAAGAGGGCCTTGTCCAGACCCGCCGCGACGGCAAGACCATCTACTACAGCCTTGCCGACGACAACACCGCCGAGGTGATCGGAATGCTCTACCGCCTGTTCTGCGGACCGGCCGAGGAGTAACCCCTTGGCTCAGGGCGCCCTGCCCAGGCAATTTCACGACTGGTTTGCCAGCCGCGGCTGGCAGGCGCACCCGCATCAGCTCAACATGCTGGCGCGGGCAGATGATCCCTGCACCCTGCTGATCGCCCCCACCGGTGGCGGCAAGACGATGGCGGGCTTTTTGCCCTCCCTTGTCGATCTGGCCGACAGCCGGCACCAGGGTCTGCACACCCTCTATATCTCGCCGCTGAAGGCACTGGCCGCTGACATCAAGCGCAACCTGCGCACCCCGGTCGAGGAGATGGGTCTCGACATCCGTATTGACGACCGCACGGGCGACACCTCGAATACCCGGAAAAAGGCGCAACGCGCCGACCCGCCGCATATTCTGCTGACCACCCCGGAAAGCCTCGCGCTGCTCACCTCTTACGAGGATGCCGCCCGCACCTTCAAAGGGCTCAAGCGGGTCATCGTCGATGAAATCCATGCCCTTGCCGAAAGCAAACGCGGCGATCAGCTGATGCTCGCCCTCGCGCGCCTGCAAAGCCTCTGTCCCGATCTGCGGCGGGTGGGCCTTTCGGCCACTGTCGATGATCCCGAGGCCATCGCCCGCCTGCTCGCGCGCAATCCCGATCCCTGCAACATCCTGATGGCTGATCCCGGCCCCGATCCCGACATTGCCATGCTTCAGACCGAAGAGCATCCGCCGTGGTCGGGTGGCGGCGCGGCATATGCCATTCCGGCGGTGATGGAACAGATCAAACAGCACAAGACCACGCTGATCTTTCACAACACCCGCGCCCAGGCCGAGATCTTCTTTCACAACCTCTGGCTTGCCAACGAAGACGCGTTGCCGATCGGCATCCACCACGGCTCTCTTGATCGCCAGCAACGTGAAAAGGTCGAGGCCGCGATGGTAAGGGGAGACCTGCGGGCCATTGTCTGCACCGGCTCTCTCGACCTCGGGATCGACTGGGGAGATGTCGACCTCGTGATCCAGGTGGGTGCCCCCAAGAACGTCAAGCGTCTTGTCCAGCGGATCGGCCGCGCCAACCACCGATACAACGCCCCCTCCAAGGCGCTGCTTGTGCCTGCCAACCGCTTTGAGGTGATCGAATGCGTTGCCGCATTACAGGCCGTGCGCGACCATGATCTTGATGGTGATCCTCGTGGCCCCGGCCCGCGCGATGTTCTCTGTCAGCATATCCTCCTCGCCGCCGCCTCCGGCCCATTCGACGCCAACGCGCTTTTCGACGAGATGACATCGGCAGGCGCCTATGCCGGCCTGCCCAGATCCCAATTCGATGCCTGCCTCGATTTCTGTGCCACCGGGGGCTATGCGCTCAGGGCCTATGACCGGTGGCAACGCCTACTTCAGCGCCCCGACGGTCTCTGGCAGTTGCGCGATCCCCGCGCCGCGGCCCAGATCCGCATGAACGCTGGCACCATTCAGGACAGCGACACTCTCAAGGTCCGTCTCAAGAGGTCACGGGGGGGCCGCCCCTTGGGCGAAGTCGAAGAAGGTTTTGCCGCCTCGCTCACCCCCGGCGATACCTTTCTCATCGGTGGCCAGATCGTGCGCTACGAGGGGCTGCGCGAAATGACGGTCGAGGTCTCGCGCAATGCCGCGAAGAAACCCAAGATCGCCACCTTCTCCGGTACCAAGTTCGCCACCTCGACGCAGCTCTCGCACCGTATCCTCAAGCTCTTCCGACAGGACGACTGGCCGGACCTGCCGCAACACACGGCCGACTGGCTGCACCTGCAACGCGCCATGTCGCAACTGCCCAGCCATGACAGGCTCCTTGTCGAGAGCTTTCCACGTGACGGACGCGAGAACCTCTGTGTCTACGGGTTTGCCGGTCGCAACGCACAGCAGACCCTTGGCCTCCTGCTTACCAAACGCATGGAAGACCTTGGCCTCGCGCCGATGGGGTTTGTCTCGACCGACTATGCCACCCTGATCTGGGGGCTGGATGCCGTCACCGACCCGACGCCGCTGTTTGACCCGCATGTCCTTCGCGAAGGTGTCGATGGCTGGCTTGCCGGCAATGCCCTGATGAAACGCAGCTTCCGTTCGGCCGCCACCATCGCAGGCCTGATCGAACGCAACAGCCCGCAAGGGCGCAAGTCCGGGCGGCAGGCCACATTCTCCTCTGACATCCTCTATGAAACGCTGCTGAAATACGATCCGGATCACCTGCTGATGCAGATCACCCGCGACGAAGCCATGCGCGGCCTTGTCGATTTCTCGCGGATTGAGGAAATGCTGGCCCGCATTGACGGGCGCATTGATCTGGTGCGCACGGATCACGTGACGCCCCTCTCTGCCCCGCTCTTCCTTGAGGTTGGCAAGGTCCGCGTTGACGGCGAGGCCGAGGAACGGCTGTTGGCCGAAGAAAGTGAACGGCTTCTTAACGATGCCGGATTGTCCGCCTGACGCACCTCCGTGATACAGTCGCAATACCGACGTAATACCGACGTTGATTTTCGCGGGTCTGGCCCCTTGCCCGATCCCCCGATTTGCGCCACCAATATCCCATGCAGACTGTTCCCTTCACCCTTGCCGGCACACGGCTGGATGCCCTCGGCTCCGGCGCTCTCTGGTGGGAGGAACGGCGTATTCTCTGCGTCTCTGATCTGCACCTTGGCAAGTCCGAAAGGGTGGCCCGCCGCAAGGGTCCAACCCTGCCCCCTTATGACACCCGCGACACGCTTTTGCGGCTCGAGAACGACCTGCGCCAGACCAATGCCTCAACCGTTGTCTGCCTCGGCGACAGCTTTGATGACCTCGAAGCCGCCGACGCCCTGTCCGACGCCGAAAGGCTGTGGATTTCCCGCCTTCAGGCAGGCCGCCAGTGGATATGGATCGAAGGCAATCACGATCCCGGCCCCGTGGAATTCGGAGGCAGCCACCTCGCCGAATTTCCGCTGCCGCCCCTGACGTTCCGACACATCGCAAAACCCGGAAAAAGCGGCGAAATTTCAGGGCATTACCACCCCAAGGTGCGTATCCAGACCCGCCTGCGCAGCATTTCCCGCCCGGCCTTCCTGTTTGATTCCGATAGGGTGATCCTGCCCGCCTATGGCACCTATACCGGCGGTCTGCGCTCAACCGACGAGGCGCTTGATGGTCTGATGCGAAAGGAGGCACGCGCCATCGTCACCGGACAGGTGCCACGCCTCGTGCCAATGCCCCGTCAGAGCAAGCCCGCGTCTTCCAGTTCGGGACGGTAGTTCCGGCTCACCGGCACCTTGCGGCCATCGGGCAACCGCAGGTACACGCGCGCCTGATCCCGCTCCACGCCCTGCACCGCATGATGCGCCACCCAATGCGACCGGTGCACCCGATAGCCCGGCACCCCGTCCATTTCGTCCAGCGCATCGCGAAACCGCATTCTGAGCGAGGTCTGACCAGCTTCTGTGAACACGTCCACCATGTGATCGCGCACCGAAAGATAAAGGATGTCTTCCCCCATCTCATCCGGCAACCGCCGCGCCAACCGCGGCTGCTCCCGCAGCGTCAGGGCTTGGTCACGCTCTTCCGCAATCGAGGTTTCCCGCTCAAGGAAAGTGATCAGAAGATACCGCAACGTTCCGATAACGGCGGTCACAACGAAGACATAGCCAAAGAGTTCCCAGAACCCGATCATCGACTGCGAGCCCCAGGGCTTAGTCACTGAAATCGCCCACACATCCACCGTGATAAAGAATGACGCGATGAGCGAACCGACAGCTGCATGAGGCACATCATCCTTGTTGAACCCAATCGCGCGTGCCAGGGCAAATCCGAGATAGCCGAACAGTACCGAAGAGGTAGAGATCAGGCTCCAATAGAAAATCCGCGTCGGCAAATCCATTGCCGAAAATGTTCCGAAAGGCCCGGCCACTGCCGCGACCGTTGCACCCAAGAATACCAAGGCCAGAACACGCGGGGTCCCGAGCGTGTCAAAGGTATTCAGAAATACTGCAAGTCTATTTTCGTTTTCTTTCGTCATGCCCAAAATTCGTGACGTTGCGACCAGCTTGACCTGTTCGCGGTTTCCACCCGATCTTGAAAATGCGCTTATCCCACAAAACAAATAAGGGGAATTTCCGTGGCCTTGTCACCCGAAATCGTCAAGAAAATCAATCAGAGTTTTGCGGATCAGTCTTTGATGGGCTCGATCGGGGCGTCTATCGCATCAATCGACTACGGCGTGGCGACCCTGACAAGCCCGATACGGGACGGTTTCAAACAACAGCAGGGCTTTGGCCATGCCGCGCTGACGTTCGCCCTGGGGGATACGGCGGCGGGCTATGCGGCACTGTCTGTGATGCCCGAGAATTGTGAAGTCCTGACCACCGAAATGAAGATCAACCTCCTTGCCCCGGCAATGGGTGTGCAACTTCGCGCTGAGGGTCGGGTCATCAAACCAGGGCGCCGTTTGGTCATTGTGCAGGCCGATGTCTACGCTGATCAGGAAGACGGCAGCGCCCGCCACATCGCCCTTCTGACCGGCAGCATGATTCCGGTCGAGGTTTGAACGAAAAAGGGCGGCCCGATTGGACCGCCCTTAAAAACCTTGAAACTAACGGCGCTTACGCGGTCAGACCTTCCGGCTCTGCCAGACCGTTTGCACGGCAACAGGCAGTTACGGTATTCGCCAGCAGGCAGGCAATGGTCATCGGCCCCACGCCACCCGGAACCGGGGTAATCGCACCGGCACGTTCAACTGCCGAAGCAAAGTCCACGTCGCCAACCAGCTTGTTCTTGCCATCGCGTTCGATGCGGTTGATGCCCACGTCGATCACGGTGGCGCCTTCCTTGATCCAGTCGCCGGGCACCATCTCGGGGCGACCAACAGCAGCGACAACGATGTCTGCACGACGCACGACGTCCGGCAGGTCCTTGGTGCGCGAGTGCGCGATGGTGACGGTGCAGCTATCGCCCAGCAGCAGCTGCGCCATCGGCTTGCCAACGATGTTCGAACGGCCAATCACAACGGCGTCCATGCCCGAAAGCGAGCCGTGGTAGTCTCGCAGCATCATCAGGCAACCCAGCGGAGTACAGGGCACCATCGACTTCTGACCGGTGCCCAGAAGGCCAACGTTCGAGATGTGGAAACCGTCAACATCTTTTTCCGGCGCGATCGAGTTGATGATCAGGTCTTCGTTCAGGTGACCGGGCAGCGGCAGCTGAACCAGGATACCGTGAACAGACGGATCGTTGTTGAGCTTCTCGACGACAGCCAGCAGATCCTCTTCCGAAGTGTCCGCGTCCATCTTGTGCTCGAACGAGTTCATACCCGCTTCGACGGTCTGCTTGCCCTTCGAACGGACGTAAACCTGGCTGGCCGGGTCTTCACCCACCAGAACCACCGCCAGACCGGGGGTGATGCCGTGCTCTTCCTTGAGACGTGCTACGTGGCCCGCGACCTTCTCGCGAACCGTTGCCGCAAAGGCTTTACCGTCGATGATGTTAGCTGCCATAGCTCTTGCTTCCTTTTCCACTGACAAGGGCAAGCAGCCCCTGCATCACTCGGCGACGATCACTTGCGCTTCTCGCGCAATCGACCAGTCAATCAATTCCCGCCAGAGAGTCTCGATCAGCTTGGGATCCAGCCCCTTGCCCTCGGCCTCCTGGCAAACCTTGCTGACCACCTCTTCCACCCGATCGGGGATGCGCGCCGGCCAGCCATTCTCTTGCTTGAGCTCAATCGCGCGGTCGATATAGGTCGCACGTGTCGCCAGAAGCGCAACAAGACGCCGGTCAAGGGCGTCTATCTCGGCACGAAGCGCCGTCATATCCTGACAATCACGTGGCGGGGTCAATTCGGTCATCTTTGTCTCCTGCGGCCCGAAGGCTCTCCGGGCCGCAGAAAGCGCATTTTGCGTCTTAGAACAAGCCTTCGATCTGGCCTTCTTCGTTCAGACGGATCGATTCTGCTGCAGGTTTGCGCGGCAGGCCCGGCATGGTCATGATTTCACCGCAAACAACGACGATGAAACCGGCGCCAGCCGACAGACGGACTTCACGAACCGGAACCGAGTGGCCAACCGGCGCGCCGCGCAGGTTCGGGTCGGTCGAGAACGAATACTGGGTTTTCGCCATGCAGACCGGCAGGTTGCCGTAACCGGCTTCTTCCCACTCGCGCAGCTGGTTGCGGATCTTCATGTCGGCGAGAACTTCGTCGGCACGGTAGATGCGCTTGGCGATGGTTTCGATCTTCTCGAACAGCGGCATTTCGTCGGGGTAGATCGGTGCAAAGTTGGCGGTATCGGCGTCTGCGATTTCCGCAACGCGCTTGGCCAGGTCTTCCGAACCTTCCGAACCCAGTTCCCAGTGGCGCGACAGGATGGCTTCCGAACCATGTGCTTCCACATAGTCTTTCACGGCCTGAACTTCCTCGTCGGTGTCGGTGACGAAGTGGTTGATCGCGACAACAACCGGAACACCGAAGGATTTGACGTTCTCGATGTGGCGGCCAAGGTTTGCGCAACCTTCCTGAACCGCTGCAACGTTTTCCGCACCGAGATCGGCTTTGGCAACGCCACCGTTCATCTTCATCGCGCGGACAGTGGCCACAACAACCACGACCGAGGGTGCGATGCCTGCCTTGCGGCACTTGATGTTCATGAACTTCTCGGCACCAAGGTCGGCACCAAAGCCCGCTTCGGTCACAACGTAGTCGGCAACTTTCAACGCGGTTTTGGTTGCGATGACCGAGTTACAGCCGTGCGCGATGTTTGCGAACGGACCGCCGTGCACGAAGGCCGGGTTGTTTTCCAGGGTTTGCACCAGGTTCGGCTGCATCGCGTCTTTGAGAAGAACGGTCATTGCGCCTTCTGCCTTAATGTCGCGGCAGTAAACCGGGGTCTTGTCGCGGCGGTAGGCCACGATGATGTCGCCCAGACGCTTCTCGAGGTCGGCCAGGTCGGTGGCCAGGCAGAGGATCGCCATGACTTCCGAAGCCACGGTGATGTCAAAACCGGTTTCACGCGGGAAGCCGTTCGAAACGCCGCCCAGCGAGGCGGTGATCTGACGCAGGGCACGGTCGTTCATGTCGACCACACGACGCCATGCAACGCGACGCACGTCGATCTCGCACTCGTTGCCCCAGTAGATGTGGTTGTCGATCATCGCCGACAGCAGCGAGTGAGCAGAGGTGATGGCGTGGAAGTCGCCGGTGAAGTGCAGGTTCATCTCTTCCATCGGAACAACCTGCGCGTAACCGCCACCTGCAGCGCCACCCTTCATACCAAAGTTCGGGCCGAGCGAGGCTTCGCGGATACAGATCATCGCGTTCTTGCCGATGCGGTTCAGGCCGTCACCCAGGCCAACGGTGGTGGTGGTTTTACCTTCACCTGCCGGGGTCGGGTTGATCGCGGTCACGAGGATCAGCTTGCCGTCCTCTTTGCCCTGAACCGAGTTGATGAACTCCTGGCTCACCTTGGCCTTGTCGTGGCCATAGGGCAGCAGATCAGCAGAGTCGATGCCGATTTTGGCGCCGATTTCCTGGATCGGTTTCTTGTTCGCCTCGCGGGCGATTTCGATGTCGGTTTTGTAGCTCATGGCAATCCCTGTCCCAGCAGCTGTCGAAATTTCAGTCTGCCATTGCATACCGCCTCGCCTTCCCGACTCAGGTTGCAATTCCGACATTTCCAATACTCCTTGCGTCGAAGGAGCTCTGTCACGTCGCTTTTTGGAAACTTTGGAACAAGTGAGAAACGGATCGCAACAGACACGATAGAGGCGTACGAGGTATGGTTTTTCTCTATTGAGAGTCAGCTATGAACCGATAGAACCGGGGCAAGGATTTTGAATCTCATTTCGGAAAATCGCCATGACCACATATACATTCAGCGGAACAAAACTCACGTTCATTGATCGGGATAGGAACGGTACATTTGATGATGTATCGTTTTCGCAAACAGAATTCAGCATCACGACCCCAAGGAACGATGCGACCATTTCCTACAGTTTGGTATTAAACGCGCTCGCTAATATCTCCGGTGATTTTTACCACATGTACATGGGCAACTCGTCTAAAATTGATTCGAACTCTATCACCGAGTTGAGCGAATACACGTGGGGCGGGTTCCGCAAGACAGTTGTCCTGAGCGTAATTGACGACAATGACGCGGGCTTTTTCTCGCTCGAAGGCGCCGATCTCCCGAGATTCACGAGTGTCGCGGGATACCAAAACTGGATAAACAGTGCGACGGCTCAGCTTCTCACGGGTGATCTTGCCCCGGGGGAAACCATAAATCTCTCCGACTTCGGCGGCGTTTCGATCTCCCAACACGACTACATCCGCGGCGCAACAGGACATACAACCCTGAGCGGCGGGATCGGCAATGATACCATCGTCGGAAACTCCACAAGTGACCGTCTTATGGGGGGTAAGGGTGCTGATGAGTTGAATGGCGGATTTGGCAACGACACAATAAATGGCGACAAGGGGTATGATCATCTCGAGGGCTCGTTTGGAAACGACAAGCTTCTGGGCGGTAAAGGCAGAGATACGCTGGATGGCGGGCGCGGCAACGACACCCTGAACGGCAATCTGGGCGCTGATACTTTCTCCTTCCGAGAGAGCGACGGGGTGGATACGATCTTTGGCTTTCAGGATGACATCGATACCATCCGGCTTACCAGCGGTCTCACCGGCGGCGTTACGAATGCCCAAGACATTCTCGACACCTTCGGTCAGGACATGGGTAAGTACGTCAAGCTCGATTTCGGCAGTGACGAGATCACCATTCGGGGGATCGATGATCTGTCTCTTCTGGTCGATGATCTCGTGGTTGTCTGATGTCACACAGACAATTTGAAACAAGCAGGAGCCGCCCAAAGGCGGCTCTTTCTCTTTGGCTCAATCTTCAGAATTAACCTGCTTCGGCCCAGGCCCTCTGATCCGGGATATGCAGGCGAAGGATGTCACCCACCTTGACGGCACCTTCGCGTTCGACCCATGCCGTCACACCGCGCTTGCCTTCTGATGCGGTTTTGAAGGCCTTGCCTTTGCCCGGTTCTTCCTTTTCGATCACCCGCCCTGGCAGAACGCAAGGGCGGTTTACCATATCCACCACCAGCGTCGCCCCGCTATCTGCCTGAAGGCGCGAAGACGGCGGGACATGCGTGAAATCCGGAATCCCCTTAAGGATCATCGTGGCGCCAACCCAGGCCGGATCAAACTCCTCAATGCCCATGGCATCGGAAATCTCTTCCAACTCTTCGGCCGACAGAATCGAAAGCTGGCGCACGTTGGCGATCTCGGTTCCGCGCGGATGCTGCGCCTTGACCCGGCTACAGGAGGGGCGCGTCAAACCCGCATGGCAATCGCCTTCGACACCCTCGTAGCGCAGGACCATGCTGTCCATTGGCTCGGCACGCAGATCCTCGACACTATCGGCCACGCGGCCCAGCCAAAGCACTTCGGCAAAATAGTCGGTCGGTTTCAAAGCTGGCATCGTATCCTGTCTCCTTGGGCGCTCTATCAGCGCAAGGTGAAAAACAGCCGCCGGAACGGGAACAAAACCGATCCATCCGCCCGCAGCGGGTATGCTTCGGCCATAGCGGCTTCATAGGCTGCGATCAACCGCGCTTTGTCCTCATACGCCAATGGGTCCAGATAAGGTTTGCCAAAGGTGCTTTGCGTGAACATCCGAACCGGGTGCCCCATGACGCTTGCGGCCAGGTGCTGCGTGTATTCCACCATCCACACATTGATGTCGCCCAACGGAGAAAGGAGGTCAAAGTACCTCTCTGGGGCAAGTACGTTCAACCTGCTCTCTGTACGTTCCGCGCCAAAAACCGATCGCTCGGCTTGTGACCATCCCCGATGTGACGGTGCGCCATGCTGAAACGGCATCTGCACCGCCAACGTGCCACCCTCTGCCAACATGCCGGCCAATCTCGGCATCAATTCAGAGTGGTTGCTGACCCACTGCAACGCCGCGTTGGAAAAGATCAAAGCGGGTTCTTTGGCCTGCCAGTTTTCAATGTCGGCCAATTGCAGTTGATCAAATGCCTTGCCCTCTGCTTTGGCCAGCATGGCATGAGAACTGTCTACACCGACAAGATCATGCGCGTGGAACCTGTGCTTCAAAGCCGAAGCCATGACACCGCTGCCGCATCCAAGGTCAACCACGGAACCCGCGGGCAATGCTCCGACACGCGCCAGCAAATCCAACGCCGGTTGCAGCCGCACATCCGCGAACTGCCCATAGTCTTCCGGGTTCCAATCCGTCATTCTCCCACCTCAAGATTTGCATACCATTGCATACCAAAAATCAGAGCAAGAAAAAAGGCCGGGTCAGTACCCGGCCTTCTGTCTCTTATACGCTGGGTTCCGGCTCCATATCGCCATCGCCGCTGGGTTTACTGCGCGGCTTGGTCTTTGGAATCGCGGTCACGCTCGGGGCGTTGCCCTCGTCAGCGTCATCACCTTCGTCACCACCCGCCTGCGGCGGCTCACCATTCATGACGCGTTTGATCTCGTCACCGGTCAGGGTCTCGTACTCCAGAAGGCCCTGCGCAAGACGTTCCCACGCATCGTTCTTGTCCTTGAGGATTTGCAACGCGCGGTCATAGCCCTGCTGAATGAAGCGTTTTACTTCTTCCTCGATCATTTCCTTGGTGCTGGCAGAGACCGAGAATCCAGCCGTGTTGCCCGAATAGCCTTCGTGCGCCTCGGCATAGTCGATGTTGCCAACCTTGTCGGACATGCCCCAGCGCATCACCATGGCACGTGCCAGTTGCGAGGCCTGCATGATATCGCCGGCAGGACCGTTGGAAACGTGATCTTCACCGTACTTGATAACTTCGGCAGCCTTGCCCGCCATGGTCATCGCCAGCTTTTGTTCACACTCATCGCGGTGATAGTTCAGGCGGTCCATTTCGGGTAGCGAAACGACCATACCAAGCGCACCACCGCGCGGAATGATCGTTGCCTTGTAGACCGGATCACACAGGGGCAGTTCGAGGCCGACAACGGCGTGACCTGCTTCGTGATAGGCGGTTTTTTCCTTCTGGTCCTGCGTAAGAACCATCGACCGGCGCTCGGCGCCCATCATCACCTTGTCCTTGGCGTTCTCGAAGTCTTCCATGGTGACAAAGCGACGGCCCACACGCGCCGCCATCAGCGCAGCCTCGTTCACGAGGTTGGCAAGATCAGCACCGGAAAAACCCGGCGTACCACGCGCGATAATGCGCAGGTCTACATCGGGGCCAAGCGGGGTCTTGCGGGCGTGTACGCCCAGGATCTTCTCACGGCCTTTGATGTCCGGGTTGCCCACGGTGACGTTACGGTCAAAACGGCCGGGACGCAGAAGTGCCGGGTCCAGAACGTCTTTCCGGTTGGTCGCGGCGAGGATGATCACACCTTCGTTGGCCTCGAAACCATCCATCTCAACCAGAAGCTGGTTGAGGGTCTGTTCGCGTTCGTCGTTACCACCGCCATAGCCTGCGCCACGATGGCGGCCCACGGCGTCGATCTCATCGATAAACACGATACAGGGTGCGTTCTTCTTGGCTTGCTCAAACATGTCACGGACACGGGAAGCACCCACACCGACGAACATCTCGACAAAGTCCGAACCCGAAATTGTGAAGAAGGGTACGCCCGCCTCACCCGCGATCGCACGAGCCAGCAGCGTCTTACCAGTACCCGGAGGGCCAACAAGCAGCGCCCCCTTGGGGATTTTGCCGCCCAGGCGCGAGAACTTTTGCGGATTACGCAGGAATTCGACGATCTCTTCCAGCTCTTCCTTGGCTTCATCAATGCCCGCCACGTCATCAAAGGTCACGCGGCCATGTTTCTCGGTAAGCATCTTGGCCTTGGATTTGCCAAAGCCCATCGCGCCACCTTTGCCGCCGCCTTGCATCCGGTTCATGAAGTAGATCCAGACACCGATCAAAAGCAGGAAGGGCAGGAGGGAAATGATGAACGACTGGAAGCCCGATTGCTGCTGGCTTTCCGCTTTCACGGGAATGCCCTTTTCAATCAGCATACCGGTCAGTTCCGCGTCTTCCGGCTTGATGGTGACGAAATCACCACCGTCAGATGTCTTGTAGCGCACGGTCTCGCCATCAAGTGTGACGCTGTTGACGCTGCCGCCATCCACGGCTGCCACGAATTCCGAATACCCGATTTCACGGCTTTGCAGGCTGCTGTTGCCGCCGCTGAACAGGTTGAAGAGGGCAAGGATCAGCAGAAACAGAACCACCCAGAATGCAATATTGCGTGCGTTGCCCAAGGCAAAAACTCCCAATCGTCGACTGCCGCGTGTCCTAGCACAGCGGTGTTCCTTGATAAATAGAGATCAAGTCAGCATGTTCAATGCGATATTCCGGTCAGGGCGCCTTCCCGGGCGGGAAATCCGCCCGTTCCGCCAATATATTGGCCGTCCACCCTACTCCAAAGCCTAATATTGGCGAGGCAACGAGTGTCTCACCCATCCAAACGGATGGGGTGGACAGAAGGCTGGTTCGAGGCATGTTGGCCGCCCGCCAATCGTCTATCTGGCGCAATCCTTCCTCGCCCAAGGCGCGGATTTCCATTCCGTCTTGCCACGGTCCGTCCAGTTGCCAGCGACCATCCCAAACCTCCCCAGCCGCGACACTCTTCGCGACGGCCGCATATTCGCGTGTGACCCGAAGGTGTCCTTTGGCGACGGTCATAAGGCATCCCGACAGTGTCGTGCCCTCGCCTGCTTCGATTTTTGCCATGACCTGACAAAGGCTTGCCCTGCGCGGCGCATAATCCGCGCCAGAGACCCAGCGAACCACCGCAACCAACAGCCTTCGACGCAACTCGACAGGCGCGACCTGTATCGCCGGAACATCCATCACGAGATCACCGCGGTCCTGCGCTACGGCTTGTGCCGCGAGCACGTTGACCTGCCACTCCAAAGCCTCGCGGGCATCGCGAAGGTTTCGGCTAACATCGGCAAGCGCATCGGCATCAATCCCCAAAGGCGCCAGAACAGACAGGGCCTGCCGCGCCTTTACGCGATCAAAGGCCGCGTTCTCGTTGGAAGGGTCATCGAGCCATTCTATACCCCGTGACCGCAAATCCTCACGCAGGGCCTCACGCGACACCCCCTGCAGGGGCCTTGCAAACACTTGCCCGTCCCTTTCGAACCACGAGGCCATCGCCGAAAGCCCGTCGACCCCGGCCCGCCGCGACAAGCGGATCAATAGGTTTTCCGCCAGATCATCCTGCGTGTGGCCAAGAAGAACAGTGTCCAACTCCAACTCCCGCGCCCAGTCTGCCAACAGCCGGTAGCGTGCGGCGCGTGCTTCGGCCTGGAGATTGCCTTCCCGATCCCAATCACGCCATTCAAGAACACGGTGCGCGACACCAAGGTCGGCACAAATCTCTCCGACCCGCGCCGCTTCGGCCGCTGCCTCTTCACGTAGACCGTGATCCACTGTCGCCGCAAAAACGGTTCGCCCGTTCGCCCTGCCCCAGTCATTCGCCAGATGCAAAAGGCCAAGCGAGTCGCTGCCGCCTGACACGGCGACACCAAGACGTTTGCCCCCGAAGTCACGAAGAAACGCCGTCAGAGCTTCGGACGGCGTCTGATCCCCCCGGCTCAATTGCACGCCAGATTGCGCATCTCGCTCTGGGCCAGAACAACCATGTCCGACCCGGGGTGGCGGGCATGCACCTCACCAAGCGTTACACAGGCTTCTGAAATCTTGCCCAAAGCGCCAAGAGACTTGCCAAGGTGATAGAGCGCCTGATCGGCAACGGGGCTGTTGGGATAGCGCGAATAGCTGTCCAGAAAGGCTCGAGCCGCCGGAGTGATTTCCCCAAGCTGCTCTAACGCCTGCCCACGCCGCAGATGCGCCTCGGCTTCCAGCGGGCTACCGGGATAGGCATCGGTAAAGGCCGCGAACTGATCCGCCGCGCTGCGGGCATCACCGCCATCAAGGGCCGCCTTGGCACGATTGAAATCGGATGTCTCGCCAATCGCAAGTTCCGATCCACCATCAACCGGATCGCTGGTTCCGGGTGTGCCAAACGAGGGCATCTCGGGATCGCCACCAAGCGTGGTGGTTTCTCCAAGATCGCTCACATCGCCACCTTCCAACTCGACCAGGCGGAACTCAAGATCGCCAATGCGGTTGGTGCCATCTTCGATAACCCGCTGAACCCGCTGCTCAAGCCGCTCCATCCGGCCCGTCAGTCGCGACAGTTCCGTCTCGATGGCATTCACGCGGTTCAGGGTGGTGCCGCTGGTGTCCACGCCGCTGGGTGCGCCCGTTGTCGACATTTCGCGTTTCAGGTTCTGGATCTCGACATAAAGAACCGTCAACTGCTGGCGAATATCCGCCAGCGTTTCGGCATCCTGCGCCGCAGCAAAACGCGGCATCACCGCCAACCCAACAAGCAAAACCGCAATCAAGCGCATCTCGTTTCTCCGATCAGAAGTTCAGGTCCGCTTGCAGCACGGTCACCGCACGGCGGTTCTGCGCATAGCAGGCTTCGGCCGAACACACTTCAAGCGGGCGTTCCTTGCCATAGCTGACGGTGGTCAAACGGTTCGAGGCAACACCACGCGACACAAGGTATTCCTTGACCGCGCTGGCCCGACGCGCCCCAAGCGCAAGGTTGTATTCACGGGTGCCCTGCTCATCCGCGTGCCCCTCGATCACCGCCTTGTAGGCCGAATTTTCCAGCAGCCAGTTGGCCTGCCCCAGCAGGACAAGCTCACCATCAGATGTCAGCGAAGACTGGTCCACGGCAAACAACACGCGGTCTCCGACACGTTCCTGGAAATGCGCGATCGAACGCGGATCATCCGGGCTGCCCTCGGCATATTCGCCGGTTGCGCCGGTGCCATCGCCCAACGTGTCATCCAATCCAAAAATACCGGAATTCGAACAGGCCCCCAGTGCCAGCATTGCCAGCAAGGCCCCTACCTTCGTCAAACTGCTCATCGCTTTGCCTCGCGTTTCCAAATGTTTTTATTTCTTCTGTTCTACCACACCGTGCGCTTCTTTGAAACGCGCCTCACTTTTGCAACGGCGACCACGCCGGGTCAGATCCGCCACCTGCCAGCTTTACCTTTTTAAGGTTGCGCCCCGACACATCAACCGAGAACAGCGAGGCAGAGCCATTCGCGCCCTGCGTCTCGCGGGTAAACATGATCACCCGCCCGTTTGGTGCCCAGGTCGGCCCTTCATCAAGGAAAGACGCCGTCAACAGACGCTCTTCGCTACCATCCGTGCGCATCACGCCGATGTGGAAGCGCCCCTTGTTCTGCTTGGTGAAGGCGACAAGGTCGCCTCGCGGGCTCCAGACGGGCGTACCATAGCGCCCCTGTCCAAAGCTGATCCGACGCGGTTCACCCCCATTGGCGGGCATGACATAAAGCTGCTGCGAGCCGGAACGGTCGCTTTCAAACACGATCTGGCTGCCGTCGGGGCTGAAACTCGGGGCCGTATCAATTGCCGGTGACGAGGTCAGGCGCGTCTGCCGCCCGCTGGCAATATCCATCTTGAAGATGTCCGTGTTGCCGCCCCGCGTGATCGACAGCAAAAGGCTTTTGCCATCCGGCGCAAACCGCGGCGCAAAGCTCATGCTACCTTCTTCGTTGTGCAGGACGCGGCGCTTCACGCTGCCGACATCCAGAATATAGACCTGCGGGAAGCCGGTCTCGTAGCTGGTGTAAAGCACCTTGTCGCCCATCGGTGAAAACCGGGGCGCCAGCACGATGGCGCTCGAATCCGTCAGGTACTGAAGGTTCGCGCCGTCATAGTCCATGATCGCAAGGCGCTTCTTGCGGTCGCTCTTGGGGCCGGTTTCGCTCACGAAAACAACACGGCTGTCGAAGTACCCGCCTTCACCGGTGATCCGGCTGTAAACCGCATCCGCCACCTTATGCGCCATGCGCCGCCAACCATCGACCGTACCCTTGAAACGCAATCCGTTGCCAAGCTCCTGTCCAGCGAAAACGTCATAGACACGGAACTTCACTTCCAACTGGTTGCCCGAAACCTTGACGGCCCCGGTGATCAGGGCCTGTGCGTTCACGGCCTTCCAGTCCGCGAACTGTACGGGCGACGCGAAATTGGTGATCTTGCTGATATGTGCTTTTTCGGAAATCTCACGAAACAGCCCCGTCCCGCTCAGGTCCGACGCGATCACCCGTGCCAGTTCCTTGGCATAGCCACCCGACGCGCTGTTTTCCGGCACGAAGTTTGGCACCGCATAGGGCAGTGGCTCGACCACCCCATCCGTGATTTCAATCCGAAGAGGCCCATTCTGCGCCTGAGCCGCCTGCCCAACCACAAACAAACCAACTAGAAGTGCTGCAAGAACCCGTATCATTTCAGCCTCATTTTCTCCGGATTAAACGTGATTTCGATGTCACGCCAATGATCATATTTTTCGATCGGCAAATTATAGCCGCCTCTTTGACACCGCAGGATAGCACGCCGCGCCGCCTCATAGGCGGTTTTCGTGGCCCGTTCATCGCCACCCTCACTGCTCAGCAGCTTGATCGCGCCGTCCACCTTACCTTCGCGGGTCATCGACAGGCCCACCGTCACGGTGACGTTGGCTGACTGGCTGCCCACGTCCACGACCCAGCATTTCTGTACCGAAACCCGCAGTGCATCCTTCTCACCCTGACTGAGGGGAGGTCCGCTTGGCACAGACGGGGTCGTATCCTCGGCCAATGCCGCCGCGACTGCCGCATCCGCCCCGGCCGAAACCGATGGCTTGGGTTGCGAACGTGTCCGCAGCACGGGGCGCAATGACCGTTTCGGCGCAAGGGCCACCTGATCCTTGGCTTCAGTAACAATCTCTGTCGTCGCGGCCTCGGGTGCCGTTGCATCCTGCGGCTCTTCAACCGCCTCGCCCGGTTGCTCATCCGGAACCGTGGCTTCGCGCACCGCATCATCAATACGCACATCAGGTTCGGGCGGCGCCACAGGTTCGGGCGCGACACGATCGGCGGGGCGCAGCACGGGCCGCACCTCGTCGCGCGGGATCAACACGGCCATTTCCTCGGCCGGCGCTTCAATATCGGGCGCATCGTCCGTCACATCCGAAGGCTGCGGCGCTTGCAAATCGCTCAGGTCCGGCGTCACATCCGGCTCGGGCACCTGCGCGTTGTCCGGTGCATCCGTCGGCACCTCGCGGTCAACCTGCGACGGCACCTCGGGCGCATCCTCGCGCAGATCCGGTGCCACCGGTGCGTCCACTTCCGTCTCCGGTCCCGGCGCCCGTTGCACGGCATTCAGCGCATCGAACTGCTCTGAGGTGATGACGGACACTCCCGTCACCTCGAAAGGCGGCGGATCCGACCGGAACACGCCGCCGAACATAACCCAGCCGATCACCCCGACATGGGCTGCACCAGAGATATAATGCCCGATATGCACCGTGACCTCAGCCGCCCCGCCCGTTCAGGCCCGGCCCTCCAATGTCAGTAACCAGACCGATATCCGTAAACCCGCCAGCATTCAGCGCCCCCATGATCTGCACCACCATCTCGTAGGGCAGATTGCCATCGGCCCGCAGGTAAACCCGCTGCGACGACCGTTCCGCCGCAATCGCGCGCAGCTTTGGCACAAGCTGTTCGATCTCTGTCTGCGTGGTCTGGATCGAAACCACCCCATCGGCGGCAATCGTCACGGTCAGCGGCTCTTCCTGTTCGCCCGGCAGGGGCGTGGCGGCGGTCTTGGGCAGTTCAACTTGCACGCCAACCGTCAGCAAAGGCGCCGCCACCATGAAGATAATGAGCAGCACCAGCATCACGTCTACAAAAGGCGTGACGTTGATTTCGGACATCGGCGCAGAGCGGCGTCGCGTCCTGCGCCGCCGCTTGTGGCCTCCGCCTGCCCCCTGGATCACTCCGGCCCCCATGGCTCAGGAATCCAACTGTCGGCTGAGAATGGTGGCGAATTCATCAGCAAAGGCCTCGTAGCCCGCGATGATCCGGTCACTGTCCGAACTCAGCTTGTTGTAGAAAATCACCGCGGGGATCGCCGCCAGAAGGCCAAGTCCCGTCGCCAGAAGGGCTTCTGCAATTCCCGGTGCCACAACGGCGAGGTTCGTGTTCTGTTGCGCCGCGATCTCTATAAAGGCATTCATTATGCCCCAAACCGTCCCGAACAGCCCCACGAAAGGAGCGGTCGAACCCACCGTCGCCAGCACCGGCAGGCCGCGCTGTAGGTCTTCGGCCTCCTTGGCGATGGCTACGTCCATCGACCGGTCGATCCGACTGGTGGCATTGGCAATCAACCCCCCGTCCTGACGGTGACTGCGCCGCCACTCCATCATCCCAGCGGCAAAAATCCGTTCCGACCGCCCCTTGGGCGTGGTGCCGATCTGGTCAAACAATCCGTCCAGCGGCTCACCACTCCAGAAGGCGCGATCAAACTGCGCCGCCTCGGCACGCGCCGCGCGGTAACTGATGATTTTCTGAATGATCACCGACCATGACCAGAACGACGATGCCACCAAGAGGAGCATCACGAGTTTCACGGTAAGAGTGGCGCGCGCAAAAAGCGCCCACATCGAAAAGTCGACTGCTGCTTCCATATGCCTGCTCTGCCTTGTTGGCCCGTTTGTGGGCCTTGTTTTGTCAGGAAAACTACAGCAGTTGCAGGGGGAAAGCCATCAAATAGGCGTCATTGGCAGGTTTCCACCGCCATTTAATGCAACATCAGGCGAATATTTGCCGGCAAACGCACCGCTTGACCGCTTTCACCAATGCAAACGATGGTCACAACAGCATGGAACAGCTCTTCCTCGCCCCGTTTCACAACCTGATCCATCACCAGACGCGCCGCTGTCACGTTGATCGTATTGGTCTCGATCACCAGTTCATCATCGAAATGCGCAGGGCTCAGATAGTCCGCTTCGACCCGACGCACCGCAAAGACGACGCCATCATCGTCCTTCATCGCATTCTGATCGATCCCCATCTCGCGCACCCAGTCGCTGCGTGCCCGCTCGATGTAACGCAGGTAATTCGCATAGTAGACGATCCCCGCCATGTCGGTGTCTTCATAGTAGACGCGAATGGGAAACCTGTGGGTCATGATACTACCTGCTGCTCTTTGCCTGAGCGCACCAAACCAAGAAGCGCTGCCCTGCGCAAGCCTAAGTCAGGTCATATCTCGCAAGGACCTCATGCACCGCGCCCTCCGGGTGCAGGGTTGACCCGAACAGGCAGAACCCGACCACCCCGAATGTGGGCACCTGCACATCACCATGCGATACCATGAACCGGCCGAGTTTGATCGCCTCATCTTCCATCATGTCACGCCGAAACCGCGCCAGCGTCACATGCGGGCGGAACCGTTCCCGCGGCATGTCGATCCCAACCTCTTCGGCAGCCCGTCGCACCGCCTTGTGCAGGGCCATCAAGGCGGTGCCACCATCTGCCTTCGCGTAGAGAACCCGGGGCCGCTTGCCGCCAAACAGCTCCAAACCGGAAAGCCTCAGATCGAACGCAGGCATTTCGATCTCGGCCAGCCGCTCATGCAAAGCCCGCAGGTCCAACTCGGTCTGATCATCCAGAAACGCCAGCGTCAGGTGCAAGTTCTCCCAAGGCACCCTGCGCCCGACGCGAAGTCCATCCTGCCAACTGGCCACCGTATCCCGCACCTCCTCGGGCAGGTCGATGGCCACAAAGGCCCGCATCAGTCGTCCAGCCGCAGCCGCGCAAACAGGCGCAGCGCATGGCTGGCGTCATCGGCCGAGACCGGCATCATCCGGTCATAGGCGGCCGCAATCACCGCCGCGATCTCGGGGCGCAACACGGTCGCGCCACTGTCGGGCAGGATCGCCAGAGGCGACGTTTCGGCAAAGGCCCGGTCGCCCCACATGAGGATCACCTGAACCGCCTGTGCAAGCGCCACCGCATCTGCCGACTGCTTCGCCATCTCGCCGCTCATGCGGACAAAAACAAACGCGGCCTGAATGGCCCCTGCAGCATCAAACCGAAACGCGCGGTACTGCGCCGCATCCGCCGCAGACAGGCGCCCGACCAGTGCCTTCAGATCCGGGATCAACCGATCCAGATCCGGCACGCCCAGCAACTCGTCCCATTCGCGGAAGAAAAAGAACATCAGGTTCGACCCAAGCTCGGGATCGGTCTCGGCCATCTGCGCCCCGGCCAGCGTCGCAACAGCCTCGATCGCGCCCTTCACCGTCGACAGCGTCTGATCCTGCACACCGAACACAATCGGCGCAATCGGTCGCCCCCAGCGGGCAAAGGCATAGCTTCCGTCATTGCGGGTGAACAGGGCTTCCACGGCCTCGGGCGTCATAATGATCTCCTCTGGGTTCCGTCGCCCTGTTTCCACCGACAGCCCCTGGAAAGCAACCCCTCGGGCAGGCCGCACACCAGGCTTCAATGCACATGAAATACTCTGGGGGGAATTGCCCCGACCGGGGCAAGAGGGGCAAGGCCCCTACTTGAACAGATCGCCGTGATCGCTCCGCCGCGGCGCCTCAAGCCCCAGATGCCGCCAGGCCTTCTGCGCCAGCATCCGCCCCCGCGGCGTGCGCTGGATCAGGCCCTGCTGCAACAGGAACGGCTCGATCACTTCCTCAATGGCATCCCGGCTCTCGCTCAGCGCCGCCGAGATCGTGTCGATCCCGACCGGCCCCCCACCATAATTCTCGGCAATGAACCGCAGATACCGCCGGTCCGCACCATCAAGGCCAAGGTTGTCCACCCCCAGCCGCGTCAGTGCCCCATCGGCCAGATCGCGATTGATGTGCCCATCCCCCTCGACCAGTGCGAAATCGACGACACGCCGCAACAGCCGTCCGGCAATTCGGGGCGTCCCCCGCGACCTCCGCGCAATTTCCCGCGCGCCACCATCATCGGCGGGGACGCCCAGCTTGCGCGCGTTGCGGGTCACGATCTCGTTCAACTCGTCCTCGGAATAGAACTGCAACCGCGTCGGAATGCCGAACCGGTCCCGCAACGGCGTTGTCAACAGCCCCAATCGCGTCGTCGCCCCAACCAGCGTGAAAGGCTGCAATTCAATCCGCACCGTCCGTGCCGCCGGACCTTCCCCAATCACAAGGTCCAGTTCGAAATCTTCCATCGCCGGATAGAGCACTTCTTCGACCGCCGGGTTCAGACGGTGAATCTCGTCGATGAACAAGACGTCACGCGCTTCAAGGTTGGTCAGGATCGCCGCCAGATCCCCCGCTTTGGCCAGCACCGGCCCCGAGGTCATGCGGAAATTCACGCCCAACTCTCGCGCCATGATCTGTGCGAGCGTAGTTTTCCCCAATCCGGGCGGGCCGTGAAACAGCGTGTGATCCATCGCCTCGCCCCGGCGGCGCGCGCTTTCAATGAACACCCGCAGGTTCGCCCGCGCCTCGGCCTGGCCGATGAAATCCCCAAGCGCCTGGGGGCGCAACGCCCTGTCGGCATCTTCCGGGCGCGGTTCGGGGCGCAATGTCGGATCTGGTTCGCTCATGCCTTATCCCTTCGGGGCCAGAAGCCGCAGCGCCGCCTTGATCAGCGTCGAGGTATCCGCCCCTTCGTTTTCGCCCGCCGCTTCGGCCACCGCAGCGGCGGCATCTCCCGGACCATAGCCAAGGTTACCCAGCGCCGACAACGCTTCAGCCTGCGCCGAGGCATTCGAAGACGCCCTGGGTTTCGCGACCCGCTTCGGAGCGGGCGCTGCCGGCTCGAGCACGTCGGCCTCTGCCTCCGCCACGCCAACCGCCTCGTCCAGCGTTCCCCCCAGCGCCATCACACCCGGTGCCTTGTCTTTCAACTCGATCACCACGCGCTGCGCCGTCTTTGGCCCAACGCCCTTGGCCGCCTTGATCGCATTCACATCGCCAAGCGCGATTGCCCGGCTCACACCTTCTGCGCCCAGCGCCCCTAGGATCGCCATCGACGCCTTGGCACCAATGCCCTGCACCCCCATCAACAGGCGGTGCCACTCTTTCTCAACAAGCGTGGTGAACCCGAACAGCTGCATCAGGTCTTCGCGCACCAACATGTCTGTATACAGCGCCACGACTTCGCCATTGCCCGGCAGCCCGGCCAGCGTCCGCTCAGAGACGTATACCATGTAGCCAACACCACGCACGTCAATCAGAACATGATCCAGACTGCGGTATTCGATCCGTCCGGTAATCTTGCCGATCATGCGCTTGCCCTCCTCAAGGCGCCCTCAAGCCCTGCGCCCGCCTTGGCATAGTGCGCGTGACAGATCGCAATCGCCAGCGCGTCCGAGGCATCCGGCCCGTTGATCTTCACGCCGGGCAGTTGCAGCTTGACCATGTGCTCCACCTGATGCTTTTCCGCGTGACCAACGCCAACCACCGTCTTCTTGACCTTGTTGGGCGCGTATTCCCCGATCACCAAGCCCGCCTGCGCAGGCACCAAAAGGGCCACGCCCCGCGCCTGACCCAGCTTCAGGGTGCCAACCGCATCCTTGTTGACGAAGGTATTCTCGATGGCGGCATGATCCGGCTCGAACCGGGCCACAACATCGGTCAGCTGCTCGTGAAGCGACAACAACCGAGTCGCCAGGTCTTCGCCATCCGAGTGGCAAATACCGTTCGCGACGTGACTGAGTCGGCTGCCCTCAGCGTCAATCACGCCCCATCCCATGTTCCGCAAACCGGGATCGATTCCCAAAACCCGCATTTTTTATCCAACTGCTCGTGTTTTGTTGCATTTTTGAACCACTAGCACAAAACCGGAACATTCGCCAAGACCCTTGCACACATTGCATAGGAAATTGCCCGCTATGTCGGCATTGCATTTCGAGGTCTGATTACGACCATTCCGCGGGTCAAACGCGACACTTTCAAGGCCGGTTTCCGCCATGTTTTTAAGGCCTTTGCGGCATCTTTCATCCATGCACAAACTGCATATCACCTATGCAGTTTTTTCTCCTTGTTGCGCAATAAATAGGCTCCTAAATGCGGTTTCACGAAAACGACGACCATCACCCAAACAGAAGGAAGATTGATATGGCCGCTTTTGACACCACCCGCGCGCAGTTTGAAACTGCTGGCTTCGCTGGCCGTATTGGCCAGACCTTCGCAACCCTGGCAGCAGCCGTCGTTGCATGGAACGACGATCGCGTCACCCGCAACGCCCTCAACGGTCTGACCGAACGCGAACTCGAAGACATCGGTCTGTCGCGCTTCGACGTCGACAACATCCGCTGACGGGAAACGAAACACGTTTTCATCCGTTTTCAGATCTTCGGATCAAAGAAACCGCAGTCACACGACTGCGGTTTTCTTTTTTACGCAGCCATGTCGCTTTCAACGGCTGCAATGATTGCCGAACTTGCTAGACTGGAATCGAAACCCAGCGCAGGCACGGCATGGCACCGCTTCCCGACCATATTCGCATCAGGCTCATCCTGACCCCGAATTTCAATCTGGCCGCCACGATGAATTTCATCGATCCCTTTCGCGCTGCCAATTACCTTGAAGGCCGGGGACTGTTTCAATGGGAATTCGCTTCGGAACACGGCGGCCCCTGTACGGCAAGCAACGGCGCAAGTCTCGAAACTCAGGCCCTCGCCGAATTGCCCGCAACCAGCACCGACTTCCTGATCGTCTCATCCAGCTGGACGCCCGACGAACACGGAACTCCGGCCATCCTCTCTGCCCTTCGGACGGCATCCCGCCAATCCATCACCCTCGGCGCCATCGACACCGGTGCCTTTGTCCTGGCCAAGGCCGGTCTTCTCAACGGGCGTCAGGCCACCGTCCACTACGAGCACATGGACGCGTTCCAGGAACTCTATCCGGATATCGAACTCAGCGAGGACCTGACCGTTTTTGACGGCCCCCGCATCACCTGTTGCGGCGGGGTCGCCTCTGTCGATTTCGGGCTCCAGATCCTGCAAAGCACCTACGGAAGCGATATCGCCAATGCCGCCGCCCGCTATATATTCCACCCTGAATTCCGCGGTCATGGAGCTCCTCAGAACCCCAGCGGGAACGAACCGATGGGGGCAACCGTGCCCGACGTTGTACGCCAAGCCATCAAGCTGATGGAAACCAACCTCGAAGAACCGCTGAACATTCCGGAGATTGCCGAGAAGGCCGGTATTTCTCATCGCCAGCTCAACCGTCTCTTCTCTCAATACCTGCGCAAAACACCTGCACTCTACTACCGTGACATCCGCCTGGATCGCGCCCGCGGGCTGGTTACCCAGACGACCCTTTCAATGGCCCAGATTGCGATTGCCAGCGGCTTCTCGAGCCAGATCCATTTCAGCCGCGCCTACCGCGACCGCTTTGGCCTGCCCCCGATTCAGGATCGAAGCGAAGGCCGCATTCCCTTCGAATTCCGTGCGTGGCCGATGCATCGCAAAAGCAAATCCAAAACCTGACGTCCAATATTGCTAAACTTCTGGCGAAAAAAGTTTCCCGTCAATTCCAAGCTGCCGCAATTCTGAGAACAGGGCCGATGTGCCACCGAGTTTCAGAACATGAGGTCAGCCATGACGGAACTGCCGTCCAAGCAACAATTCGATGCCATTGCCGGGGGCTATCACAAAAACGCCTCCGCGTCGCTTTCGCTCAAGGCCGAAGCCTACACCGATCCCGCCTGGCATCAGGTCGACCTGCAAGAGATCATCGCCAAGACCTGGCAATGGGTCTGTCACGTCGAGAAACTGCGTGATCCGGGCAGCTATGTCGCTATCGAGATCGCGGGCCATCCCATCGCCATCGTCCGTGACCGCGAAGGCGCATTGCGCGCCTTCTACAATGTCTGCAAGCACCGCGCGCACGAACTTCTTTCCGGAGAAGGCAACATCACGCGCATCATGTGCCCCTACCACGCCTGGGTCTACAAGCTGGATGGTCAGTTGGTTCGTGCGCCCCACACCGAAACCCTGGTGGATTTCCAACCCAAAGACATCTGCCTGGACGAGGTTCAAGTCGAAGAATTCTGTGGCTTTGTCTATGTCAATCTCGACCGCAGCGCCCCGCCATTGCGTAACCTTTCAGGCGATCTCGAAACCGAAATCCGCCATTGGGCGCCGGACATCGAAGAGCTGACCTTCGCGCACCGCCTCACCTATGACATCAAGTCCAATTGGAAAAACGTCGTCGACAACTTCCTCGAGTGCTACCACTGCCCCACCGCGCACAAGGATTTCTGCACCCTTGTCGACATGGACACCTACAAGGTGACAACCCACGGCATCTACTCAAGCCACATGGCAGACGCGGGACAAAGCGCCAACAGCGCCTATGATGTCTCCAACGCCACCGTGAAAACCCATGCGGTCTGGTGGCTTTGGCCCAATACCTGCATCATGCGCTATCCCGGCCGGTCCTCGATGATCATCCTCAACATCATCCCGGCGGGTCCGGACCGGACACTGGAAACCTATGACTTCTTCCTTGAGGAAAAGACACCGAACGAAGCCGAGATCGAAAGCATCCGCTACCTCGACGAAGTGCTTCAGGTCGAAGACATCGCCATCTGCGAAAGCGTCCAGAAAGGCATGATGACCCCCGCCTTCACGCAGGGGCGCATCGTCAATGATCCCGACGGATCGGGCATGTCCGAACACGCGGTGCATCACTTCCATGGCCTAGTTCTTGACGCCTACAAACGGGCCGCCGGATGATACCACCCTGCCCAAAGCCGATGTGTTTCGAACCGCCCCCAAGGGCGGCCCATGGAACGCATTGGCTGAACAGGGAGGAAACACATGGCCAGACGCCCCAATATCCTAGTCATCATGGCAGACCAGCTGGCACCGCACTTCTGTGGTGCCTACGGACATAAGGTTGCCAAGACCCCACACATCGATGCGCTTGCCAATGGCGGAATGCGGTTTGACGCGGCCTACTGCAACTCGCCGCTCTGCGCACCATCGCGGTTTTCCTTCATGTCCGGACAGCACATCAGCCGCATCGCCGCCTATGATAACGCATCAGAATTCCGCGCCACTGTCCCGACCTTTGCCCACTACCTGAAATCCCTCGGATATCGCACCTGCCTTTCGGGCAAGATGCATTTTGTCGGCCCGGATCAGAAACACGGGTTCGAAGACCGGGTCACCACCGACATTTACCCCGCCGATTTCGCCTGGACCCCGGATTGGGAAGCCCACGACGAACGCATCGACAAGTGGTATCACAACATGCAGACGGTCAAGGAAAGCGGCGAAGCCATTGCCACCTTCCAGACCGACTATGACGACGAAGTCGAATTCGCCGCCCGCCGCTGGCTGATCGACCGCGGGCGCGACCGCACCGCCGGAAACAACGCCCCCTTCTGCATGGTGGCAAGTTTCATCCATCCCCATGACCCCTATGTCGCCAAGCCCGAATGGTGGAACCTCTATTCCGACGATGAAATCGACATGCCGGAATTCACGCTCGCGCCAGAAGAGCAGGATCCCTTCTCGCGCCGGGTCATGGATGGCATCGAAGCCAGCTACGTTCCCCTCACCGAAGAAGAAATCCGCCGCGCCCGCCGCGCCTATCTCGCCAACGTGAGCTATTTCGACAGCAAGGTCGGCGCGATGGTCAAGGCGCTGGAGGACATCGGCGAACTGGACAACACGGTGGTCATCGTCACCGCCGATCACGGCGACATGCTGGGCGAACGTGGCCTGTGGTACAAGATGAACTTCTTTGAAAACTCCGCCCGCGTCCCCCTCATCATGGCCGGCCCCGGGATTGCCAGCGGCACCGCCTCCAACGCCTGTTCGCTTGTCGATCTCCTTCCAACGTTCCTCGACATCGCGGGCAATGACGGTGCGATCATCGGCGAACCCATCGACGGCCGCTCCCTGATGCCGCTGGCCCGTGGCGAAGACGATCCCATCGACGAGGCCATCGGCGAATACTGCGCAGAGATGACCCCCTATCCCGTGTTCATGATCCGGCGCGGCCCGCTGAAATACATCCATTGCGATCCTGATCCTCCGCAGTTGTACGACCTCGCCATCGACCCGCTGGAAACCACCAACCGCGCCTCTGACCCTGCCTACGAGACAGCGTCAGAGGCTTTCGCTGCCGAAGTCGCCACCCGCTGGGACAGTGAGAAACTGCGCTCCGACATCATCGCCACCCAGAAATCCCGCCGCGCCCTGCACGCCGCGATGGAAGCCGGGGCAGGTGAACACTGGGACTACAACCCACCCTCCGACGCCAGCCAGCAATATGTGCGCAACCACATGGACTGGACGGTGGCCGCAGAACACTACCGACTGAACAGGAAAGACACCGCAATATGATGCTTGAAGGAAAAACCGCCCTTGTCACGGGTGGGCGTGGCGGCATCGGCCGCGCCATCGTCGCCCGCTTTCTGCGCGAAGGTGCCACAGTTTATGCCAACGACCTCTCGGAAAACGGTTCACTGGACCAGCACGACGATGACGGCAGCCGTTTCATCCGTATGAACGTGGCTGACAAAGGCGAAGTGCAGGCAGCCATGGCACGGGTGCAAGCCGAGGAAGGTAAACTCGACATCCTTGTCAACGCCGCCGGGATCGAGATCGAGAAGACCATCGAAGAAACCTCGCTTGCAGAATGGAACCAGAGCTTTGCCGTGAACGTCACCGGCACTTTCCTCACCTCGAAATACGCCCTGCCGCTCCTGCGCGCCGCGGCCAAATCCGGTTCCAGTGCCAGCCTGATCAACTTTGGCTCCTATGATGGGTTCATCGCTGACCCCGGCCTCGCCGCCTATTGTGCCACCAAGGGCGCTGTGCACGCCCTGACCCGTGCCATGGCCTGCGATCATGGCCCCGAAGGCATCCGCGTCAACGCCATCTGCCCCGGCTATATCGACACGCCCATGTTGCAGAGTTTCTTCACCGGCGACGGCTCGGGCGCGGGCGGCAAATCCATCGACCAGCTGCAACAGGCGGTGCGCGACGTGCACCCGATGCGCACCTACGGGACCCCCGACGACATCGCCAACCTCGTCAACTGGCTGGCCTCGGACGAAGCCCGCTATGCCAGCGGGCAACTCTGGGTGCTGGACGGCGGCCTGTCGGCGCAGGTTCAGCAAATGAAGCTCTGAACATGGAGGCTGTCATGAAATTCATCAAGTCCGGTCAGGCCCCGCGAGACCCCGCCACAGGTGATCTCTACGTGATGGGCGACATCGGTGCAGCCTTGCTCGCCGGCGCACCCGACACCGGCCAGCTCGACATCTATATGGTTGATTTCGCCGCCGGAGCGCGCAACCGCGTTCACATCCACAAGAACGATCAGGTTCTGATCGGCGCTTCAGGGCGGGGCATCGTGGCAGACGCGACCGGCGAGCACGTCATGGAACCCGGCGATGTCGCGGTAATCCCTGCCGGCCATCCGCATTGGCACGGCGCAACCGCCGACAGCGCCTTTTCCCACATCGCCATTTCCACCCCCGGCGACGAGATCACCATCGTGGATGGCGATGATCGCGGTGCGTGGGGGGCTTTGCCCGAAGGGTCCGACACATGAGCAAACCCGTCATAATCACCTGCGCCCCAACCGGCGGCATTCACACCCCCACGATGTCCGAACACCTGCCGATCACACCAACTGAGATCGCAGAGGCCAGCATCGAAGCCGCCGAGGCAGGTGCGAGCATCATCCACCTGCACGCCCGCAACCCCGAGGATGGGCGTCCCGATCCGAACCCCGACTTGTTCATGGAGTTCCTGCCGCGCATCAAGCAGGCCTCGGACGCCGTCATCAACGTTTCAACGGGCGGCGGCCTTGGCATGAGCCGCGAAGAACGCCTGCGCGCGGCCACGCGTGCCAGCCCCGAAATGGCCTCGATGAACATTGGGTCGATGAACTTCGGCATCTTCCCGATGAAGGACAAATATTCGAACTGGAAACACGCCTGGGAACCCGAGTTCCTCGACATGACGCGCGATTTCATCTTCCGCAACACATTTGCAGACATCGAATACTGCATCAAGGAACTGGGTCAGGGGCACGGCACCCGTTTTGAATTCGAGTGCTATGATCTCGGCCACCTCTACAACCTCGCCTGGATTCTGGATCAGGGATGGATCGAAGGCCCAATTTTCGTCCAGATGGTCTTTGGCATTCTCGGCGGCGTCGGGGCCGATCTCGACAACCTCATGCACATGCACACCATCGCCAACAAGCTGTTCGGCGATGGCTACGAATGGTCCGTGCTGGCCGCCGGACGCCACCAGATGCCCTTCACCACCCAAAGCGCCCTGCTTGGTGGCAACGTCCGCGTCGGCCTCGAAGACAGCCTCTATATCGGCCCCGGGCAAAAGGCCGTCTCAAGCGCACAGCAGGTCCGCAAAATCCGCGAGATCATCGAAAACCTCGGCCTCACGGTCGCCACCCCCGACGAGGCCCGCCAGCGCCTTGGCCTCAAGGGCGGCGATCAGGTCGCGTTCTGAAGCGAGGGAAGGAAACCATGCAAACCAAGATGCTAATCAACGGCGAATGCGTCGCGGGTGACGGCGAGGCCCTAGCCGTGATCGACCCCGCGACCGGCGCTGAAATCGCCGCTGTAAACGAGGCAAGCGCCGAACAGGTCGATGCCGCCGTGCGCAGTTCCGAGGACGCCTTCGAGACCTTCTCGCGCAGCACCCCGGCAGAGCGGGCCGCACTCCTTCTCGAAATCGCCGATTGCCTGGAAGCCAACCAAGACGAACTGGCGGAACTGGAAAGCCGCGACGTCGGCAAACCCTGGCCCTCGGCGCGCGATGACGAGATGCCGCTGACCATCGACACCTTCCGCTTTTTCGCCGGTGCTGCGCGTACCATGTCCGGTTCAGCGGCCGGGGAATATGTCGCCGGTCACACCAGCATGATCCGCCGTGACCCGGTTGGCCCCGTCGCCGCCATCGCGCCTTGGAACTATCCCCTCATGATGGCCGCATGGAAGCTCGCGGCCCCAATCGCCGCCGGTTGCACGGTGACGCTCAAACCTTCCGAGATCACCCCCCTTTCGACCCTCCGCGCCGCCGAACTCCTGCACGACATCCTGCCCAAGGGGGTTCTGAATGTGATCCACGGCCGTGGCCCCTCGATCGGCGACCAGCTGATCAATGCGCCGCAAATGGAAGCCATCACCGTGACCGGCTCTCCTGCGACCGGCATGGCCGCCATGCGCGCCGCCAGCCAGCAGATTCGCCATGTTCACCTTGAACTCGGCGGCAAGGCCCCGGTCATCGTCTTTGACGACGCCGACATCGCCGCCGTGGCCGAGACAATCCGCTATGGCAGCTTCTTCAACGCCGGTCAGGACTGCGCCCAGCCCTGCCGCGTGATGGTTCAGGACGGGGTCTATGACAAGCTTGTCGCCGCCGTCGAAGCACAGGTGAAGGAAATCCGGATCGGCACCCAAAGGGCCGAGGGAACCGAGATGGGGCCCGTGGTCTCCGCCGCCCAGCGTGACCGCGTCGCCGCCTTCGTCGACCGCGCTTCGACCTCCTGCGAGGTCGTCACCGGAGGAAGCGCGGGCGACGGCGACGGCTTCTTCTATCGCCCAACCGTTCTTGCTAACGTCGACAACAACGCCGAAGTCGCCCGCAACGAGATCTTCGGACCTGTTGTCACGCTGTCGCGTTTCTCCGATGCCGAAGAGGCCCTCAAGATCGCCAACAACAGCAGCTACGGCCTCGCCTCCTCGGTCTGGACGGCCAATGTCGGGCGCGCCATGGAGATGACCAGCCGCCTGCGCTATGGGTTCACCTGGGTCAACACCCACGGCGTCGGAACACCCGAAATGCCCTGGGCCGCCATGAAAGGCTCTGGCACAGGTTGCGACATGAGCGTCTATGCCCTCGATGCTTATACCGCGATCCGTCACGTGATGGTGGCCCATGGATAAGCCAACAGCAATCGTGACCGGCGGAAGCCGCGGCATCGGCCGCGCCATCGTCAACCGCCTTCTCGCCGACGGCTATAACGTCGTCACCTGTGGTCGCGGCCCACGCCCGGATGACCTTGATGCCGCCGTTCACTGGGTACAGGCCGATGTCTCCCTGACCGGTGACGCCGCCTATCTGATCAAGGATGCCAATACCGTCTTTGGCCGGGTTTCCCTGCTTGTGAACAACGCAGGCGTTCAGGTCGAAAAAACCGTCGCCCAAAGTGATGATGACGACTGGGATCTGGTGATGAACGTCAATTGCAAGGGCGTCTTCAACATGTGCCGGGCTGCTCTGGTCGACATGTCGGACCATGGCGGCAATATCATCAACATCGGCTCCATTTCCGGCATGGTCTCCGACCCTTCCATGGCGCTTTACAACGCCTCCAAGGCCTTCGTGCATGGCCTGACACGCTCCATTGCCGTGGATCACGGGCCCAAGGTGCGCTGCAATGCCATCCGCCCGGGCTGGATCATGACCGAAATGGCCGAAGACGGCTTTGCCCTCGCGAATGACCCGGCCAAGGCCATGTCCGATGCCCTCGCCCGCCATCCGGTTGGCCGCTTTGGCGAACCCGACGATATTGCCAATATCGTCTCGTGGCTGGCGTCTGACCAATCCGCCTATCTCACGGGCGAATGTATCACCGTGGACGGCGGCATGACCGCCGCCTCCCCTCTCAATCCGGGACTGTTCTGATGGATTTCCAACACACCGCCTGCCTGGGTGGCGGCGTCATCGGCGCCAGCTGGGCCGCGCTCTTTCTCGCATCGGGCCGTTCGGTCGCCCTTTTCGATCCTGCACCGGATGTCGAAAAATCCGTGCGGGCATACATCGACCGCGCTTGGCCCACACTCACCGAAATGGGCCTGACCGACCATGGCACCCCCGACGCCATCACCTTCCACCCAAGCGCGGCCGACGCGGTCGTCGGGGCCAAATTCGTTCAGGAAAACGTCCCCGAACGCCTGCCGATCAAACACGCCACCTTTGCCGAGATCGAACCTGCCCTCAATGCCGACGCCATAGTCGCCAGCTCCGCCTCCGGCCTCATGCTCTCGCAGATGCAGGGCGGCTGGCAGAACCCCGACCGCTTTGTTCTCGGCCACCCTTTCAACCCGCCGCATCTCATTCCGCTGGTCGAAGTTCTGGGCAACGAGAAAACAGCCAAGGGCGTGGTGGAAAAGGCCCAGCGTTTCTACGAGGCCGTTGGCAAGGTCACCATCCGCCTGCACAAGGAAAAGAACGGCCACGTCGCCAACCGACTGCAAGCCGCCATCTGGCGCGAGGCAATCAGCCTCGTGATGGAGGGGGTCGCAAGTGTCGAAGACGTGGACAAGGCGGTCTGGGCTGGTCCTGGCCTGCGGTGGGCGGCCATGGGGCCAACCATGCTGTTCAATCTGGGGGCGGGAGAAGGCGGCCTGCGCGCCTTCTGCGATCACTTCACCGACACGTTCAACGGCTGGTGGGACGATCTTGGCCAGATCCATCTCACTCCCGAAGTTGCGGAAAGGCTCATCGCGGGGATCACCGAGGCGACCAACGGCCAAACCCCGGCTGATCTCTCCGCGAAACGTGACGCCCTGATAACCGCCATGCAACGCGCCACGGTGGGGATGCGCTAAACAACGGTTTCTCGGAAACGAAATCGGGCGGGGAATTCCCCGCCCGTTTCTATTTCAAATCATCCATTGCGATCAGCCGCACTTGGAATGGCCGCAGCTGCCGCAGGTCATGCATCCTTCGACCATGCGCATGTCGAACTGGCCGCAGCTCGGGCAGGCCTTGCCGCGCGGTGCTTCACCCACGGCCATCACCTCGGCCTGAGGGTCGGTCTTGAGGCCCATGCCTTCGCCTTCGATAAACCCGATGGCGATCATGTGGCGCTCGATCACACCGCCAATCGCAGCGAGGATCGACGGAATGTACTTGCCTTCCATCCAGGCACCGCCGCGCGGATCAAACACCGCTTTCAGCTCTTCCACGACAAAGGACACGTCCCCACCGCGACGGAAGACAGCCGAGATCATCCGGGTCAGCGCCAGCGTCCAGGCATAGTGCTCCATGTTCTTGGAGTTGATAAACACTTCGAACGGGCGACGATGACCATTGATGATCACGTCGTTCACGGTCAGGTAAATCGCGTGCTCGCTGTCGGGCCACTTCAGCTTGTAGGTCGCCCCTTCAAGCGATTGCGGCCGTTGCAGCGGCTCGGACATGTAGATCACTTCACCGTCCGCCACGTGATCCGCCGGCTTCTCGCCCGGCGCATCCTCGGACTTTTCGGACACCGCGAGAACCGATCCGGTCACGTCGTTCGGGCGATAGGTGGTGCAGCCCTTACAGCCGGTATCCCATGCCTGCATGTAGACATCCTTGAAGGCATCGAACGAGATGTCTTCGGGGCAGTTGATGGTTTTGGAGATCGACGAGTCGATCCACTTCTGCGCCGCCGCCTGCATCCGCACGTGCGCCTGCGGGTCAAGCGTCTGGGCGTTCACGAAGTAGTCGGGCAGTTCCTTGTCGCCGAACTTGTCACGCCACATTTGCACCGCATAGTCGACCACCTCTTCCTCGGTGCGCGAGCCGTCCTTCTGAAGAACCTTGCGGGTATAGGCATAGGCAAAGACCGGTTCGATTCCCGACGAAACGTTGCCGGCATAAAGCGAAATCGTGCCGGTGGGGGCGATCGAGGTCAAAAGCGCGTTGCGGATGCCATGCTCGGCAATCGCCGCCTTCACGTCTTCGTCCATATCAGCCACAAGGCCGCCGTTGACGTATTTGTCCTTGTCAAACAGCGGGAAGGCACCCTTTTCCTTGGCCAGTTCCACCGACGCCAAGTAAGACGCGCGCGCAATCGCTTTCATCCAAGCCTCGGTCTGCGCAGCGGCATCCTCGCTGCCATACTTCAGGCCCATCATCAAAAGGGCATCGGCAAGGCCAGTCACCCCAAGGCCGATCCGGCGCTTGGCCTGCGCTTCCTGAGCCTGGGCATCCAGCGGGAAGCGCGAGGCATCCACCACGTTGTCCATCATGCGCACGGCCATCGCGACCAGTTCGGTCAGCTCGGTTTCATCCAGACGCGCGCCACCTTCGAACGGGTCTTTCACCAGACGCGCAAGGTTGATCGACCCAAGCAGGCAGGCGCCATAAGGCGGCAGCGGCTGTTCACCACAGGGGTTGGTCGCCGCGATCTCTTCGCAGTAGCCAAGGTTGTTCTTCTGGTTGATACGGTCGATGAAGATCACGCCCGGCTCGGCATAGTCATAGGTCGACTGCATGATCTTGTTCCAAAGATCACGCGCCTCGACGGTGTGATAGACACGATCGTCGAACTTCAGCTCCCACGAGCCATCGTTCTTCACCGCTTCCATGAAGGCATCGGTCACCAGAACCGACATGTTGAACATGCGCAGACGCGCCGGATCAGACTTGGCGGTGATGAAGTGTTCGATATCGGGGTGATCACACCGCATGGTCGCCATCATCGCACCACGACGCGACCCGGCCGACATGATGGTGCGGCACATCGCATCCCAGACATCCATGAACGACAACGGGCCTGACGCATCCGCCGCAACGCCCTTCACATCCGCGCCACGCGGACGGATGGTCGAGAAATCATAGCCAATGCCGCCGCCCTGCTGCATGGTCAGCGCGGCTTCCTTCAGCATGTCGAAAATGCCCGACATGCTGTCCGGGATGGTGCCCATGACGAAACAGTTGAACAGGGTCACGTTGCGCGCAGTGCCCGCACCGGCGGTGATACGTCCGGCAGGCAGGAATTTGAAATCCTCCAGCGCGCCATAGAACCGCTCTTCCCAGGCTTCCGGATCTTTCTCAACCTTCGCCAGATCCCGTGCAATCCGCCTCCACGAATCCTCCACCGTCATGTCGATCGGTTTTCCGTCCGCCTGTTTAAAGCGGTACTTCATATCCCAGATCTGTTCGGCGATGGGGGCAGCGAAGCGAGTCATGTGCGAATCCTGTATGGTCTTGATGGCAGCAAAGTGGCGGTCTGGTTATCCGCGCCTCGGGTCTTCATCAACGCAAAAGATGCGGTTGACAAAAAGAAAGTTAATCAGCGCGAAGCCCTAGCGTAACACAACACCTTGCATCTACCAAACTGAAATATACTATATACAGACACCCACGAGTCACACTCAAGCAGGTACATCTTGGCTGGTTTCGTCAATCTCATCAAGCTCAGCGTCGGCAGTGAAAGCGTCGATACGCTTGCCGAATGGCAGGCTTCCCGCGTCGCGCAATCTGAAGACGGCCTGCCCCGCCACGTCACCCGCATGTGGCCAAAACGCGAGACCGAGATCCTTCAAGGTGGCTCGATCTACTGGGTAATCAAGGGCGTGATCCAGTGCCGGCAAAAAATTCTTCGCCTGGACGAAGTCATCGGTGCCGATGGCATCCGCCGCTGCGCCATTGTCCTTGATCCGCAACTGGTGCGCACCGAAACCGCGCTGCGCCGCCCTTTTCAGGGCTGGCGCTACCTCAAACCCGAAGACAGCCCTGCTGATCTCTCAGATGCACGCAAACAGGACGACGACCTCCCCGTCGAACTTGCCGCCGCCCTTGCGGAAATCGGGGTGCGTTAAACGCGCCCCGACGACAATCCCAACTTCACCTTGAGCGCCTGCATAACCGCACGCTCCTCGTCATCCATCTGCGCCTTGCGCGACCGGAACAACGTGGCCTGCGATTGCAGCACCAGCGCATCCGACAGGATCTTCAGGTGGTTGGCTCTCAGGGTATCCCCGGTCGAGGTAATATCCGCCACCCCTTCCGCGGTCAGGTTCTTCACCGTCCCTTCGGTCGCGCCCTGGCTGTCAACCAGTTGATAGTCCGCCACGCCTGCATCCATCAGGTATTCGCGTACGAGGCGGTGGTACTTGGTGGCAATCCGCATCCGGAACCCGTGTTCGGCACGAAACGCCGATGCCGCCGCATCCAGATCATCCAACGTATCCACATCAACCCAGCAGTTCGGCACGGCGATGATCAGATCAGCGTGCCCGAACCCCAGCAGCGCAAGCTCTTCAACCTGCTGTTCCCACTGGCCCAACTTCTCGCGCACGAGGTCGGTACCGGTCACGCCGAGGTGAATACGACCCGCGGCCAGTTCGCGCGGAATTTCCCCCGCCGACAGCAGCACCAGTTCGACACCTTCGACACCTTCAACCGCACCGGCGTATTCCCGGTCCGAACCGGTTCGCGCCATGGACACCCCACGCGCACCAAACCAGTCAAAGGTCTTTTCCATCAGCCGCCCCTTGGACGGCACACCCAACTTGATCGTCATAGCGCACCCTCCAGTTCCAGAAGCAGACCGGGACGGATCACGCCTCCGACAGCCGGAATCTCGCGCCCCTGACCCAGCGCACGGGTCAGCGCATCATAACGTCCGCCCGTCGCCACCGGCGGCAAGTCCGGCCGTCCCGGTGCATGGAAACCAAAGACAAACCCGTCATAATATTCCATCGACGTCCGGCCATAGCTGGTTTCAAAGTCGAGGTTATCCACATCCACACCGCGCGCTGCCAGCGCATCAATGCGATCCTTGAGCCGGAACACGGCCTCGGTGATCGCGGGCATGTCGACAGCAATGTCACGCAGTTGCTCAAGCGCAAACGGCATGGTTTCGCGCACGTTCAAAAGCGCCTCGATCAATTCGACCTGACCAGAAGAAAGCGGTGCCGCCTCGGCATCTTCACGCAGCCAGCCGATCCGCGCTTCGATCTCCGAAGCCGACCGCAAACCGATCTGCGGGAAATCATTCTCCATCGGTGCCGGGTTTTCCAACAGCGCCTTGCGCGTTGCAGGCACCGGGCTTCGCCCCGAGAACCGATCCATCAGCGCGCGGAAACGGCGCGGCCGCCAGACATGGCGCATCAGCGCCGCCTTGCGTCGTTCGGTTGTCTCCAATCCCTGCACGGCAGCCATCAGCACGCCAATATCACCGGTCGACGCCTTCAGCTCGGCCCCGCGCAGCGCCTTGCGGATCACGTCGAACACCTCGGCATCTGCCGCCGCGGGGTTGTCCCGTTCGAAAACCTCGTAGCCTACCTGCGTATATTCGTTGTCGCGATCGATATCGTCTTCCTGACGCCGGAACACCTGCCCGGCATAGGTATAGCGGGCAGGTTCTGCGCCATGTTCCATGTGCATCTGCACCACCGGCACCGTGAAATCCGGGCGCAACATCTGCTCGCCCAGCAAGGTATCCGACGTCACATAGGCACGCCCGCGGATGTCCTCGCCATAAAGGTCCAGCAACAAGTCCGCAGGCTGCAATACGTTGGTCTCGACCGACCGTGCGCCCTCGGCTTCGAACATGGCTTTCAACCCGGCAGCCCGGGCGCGAATTTTCGCCTTTCTCGGCATCAGCTCTCCTGACCCTCCAGGATTTCGCGCACCTTGGCGACCAGATCAGAGCGCGGCACCTCGAACTGGCTCGGGCGTTCCTTCCACTCTTCCAGCGTCGCGCTTTCGGCGATCTTGGCGCCAAGGATCAGGTCCTTGATCTGCACCACGCCGCGGTCTTTCTCGTCGCCGCCTTCGATAACGGCAATGGGCGAGTTGCGCTTGTCGGCATACTTCAGCTGGTTGCCAAAGTTCTTGGGGTTGCCGAGGTATACTTCCGCGCGAATGCCTGCATTACGCAGTTCCGCCACCATCGCCTGATAGTCGGCCATCCGGCCCTTATCCATCACGGTCACGACCACCGGCCCAACACTGCGGCCACCCATGCGGCCTTTCTCGCGCAGCGCCGCCAGCAGGCGATCCACGCCAATCGACACGCCGGTCGCAGGCACAGCCTGACCGGTGAACCGCTTAACCAGATCGTCATAGCGACCGCCCCCCGACACCGATCCGAACTGCCGCTTGCGGCCTTTCTCGTCGAAGATCTCAAAGGTCAGTTCGGCCTCGTAGACCGGTCCGGTGTAGTAGCCAAGACCGCGCACGATGCTCGGGTCGATCTCGATCCGGTCCGAGCCATAGCCGCCAGCCTCCAGCAGCTCTGCGATCTGCTCCAGCTCGGCAATACCCTCGGCACCCACACTCGACGCACCAACCGCGCCGCGCAGGTTCTCGAATGTCTTGGTCACATCGGCCGCTTTCGAGGTGAGGAAAGCAATCACCGGCCCGGCCTGATCCGCGCTCAGACCCACGCCATCAATGTAAGCCCCCGAGGCATCCAGACGTCCCTTGGTCAGCAATTCGCGCACACCCTGCTCGCCCACCTTGTCGAACTTGTCGATGGTGCGCAGCACGTTGTCGCGCGCGGCCTGATCATCACCAAGGCCCATGACCTCCAGAACACCGTTCATGACCTTGCGGTTGTTCACCCGCACAAGATAGTCGCCGCGCGGAATGCCAACGGTCTCAAGCGTATCCGACAGCATCGCGCAGATTTCGGCATCTGCCGCCATGCTCGCCGTACCGACAGTATCGGCATCACACTGATAGAACTGGCGATAGCGCCCCGGCCCCGGCTTTTCGTTGCGCCAGACCGGCCCCATCGCATATCGGCGATAGGGCGTCGGCAGATCATTGCGGTGCTGCGCATAGACCCGCGCCAGCGGCGCCGTCAGGTCATAGCGCAGGGCCATCCAGTCGCCCTTGTCGTTCTCGTCGAACTCCTGCCAGGCGAACACGCCTTCATTGGGGCGATCCACGTCCGGAAGGAACTTGCCCAGCGCCTCAACGGTTTCAACCGCCGACGATTCCAGCGCCTCGAACCCGTAATGATGATAGACCCCGGCGATCTGTTGCAGCATATGGCTGCGCTCGGTCACTTCGGCACCGAAATAGTCGCGGAACCCTTTTGGCGTCTCTGCCTTGGGGCGGGGGGCTTTCTTCACTTTGGCCATGTCTCATGGTCCTTTCGGGTTTACTCGCCCGTGCGTTTACCCAATGCCCTGCACGGGGGCAAGCAACGCCTTTACGACAAAGCGCCCCGCCTAGGTTTTCTTCTGGATGCCGGTGCACGGAAGCCACCTAGGTAAACCGCTTGGCACAAGGCGCGGAAAACGCAAACGGGGCCGCCAAGGCGACCCCGTTCCAATCATGGCTTCAGAAGTGTTTAGTCTTCTTCGTCGAGCATACGAACCGCGCCCAAAGACGCGTTCGAAACATGCGCGGCATAGACCTTGAGGGCCTTCGACACCGCGCGCGGACGACCCTCGGCCTTCCAGACCTTCTTGTCGGCTTGCGGGTGGTTGGCACGGCGTTCGGCCAGAACCTCATCGCTCACATCCAGATGGATCGTGCGGTTGGGAACCGAGATCTTGATCTTGTCGCCGTCTTCCACAAGCGCGATCACGCCTTTCTCGGCGGCTTCCGGCGAAGCGTGACCAATCGAAAGGCCAGCGGTACCGCCCGAGAAACGGCCATCCGTCAACAGCGCACAGGTCGTATCCAGCTTCTTCGACTTAAGGTAAGCGGTCGGATAGAGCATCTCCTGCATACCCGGCCCACCTTTCGGACCTTCATACCGGATCACGACCACCGAATAAGGCTGAACCTCGTTCTGCAGAATGCCGTGCATCGCGTCTTCCATGGATTCGAACACCTTCGCAGTGCCTTCGAACTCATACATTTCCTTGATCACACCGGCGGTCTTCAGGATACACCCCTGCTCGGCAATGTTGCCGAACAACACGCAAAGCCCACCCTCTTCCGAATAGGCGTTGTCAAAATCACGCACACAGCCGTCTTCGATGTCGAGATCAAGCTCCGTATACATGCGCGACTGGCTGAACGCCTCGGTGGTGCGCACACCACCCGGCGCGGCGATGAACAGGTCACGCGCTTCGTTGCCTGCGCTTTCACGGCGCACATCCCACTTGTCGATGAACTCACCAACGGTCTTTTCATGTACCGTGGCACAGTGGCGGTGAATTTTGCCTTCGCGATCCAACTCGCCCATGATCCGGGCGATACCACCGGCGCGGTGAACATCTTCCATGTGGTACTTGGGCGTCGAGGGCGCCACTTTACACAGATGCGGGATCTGGCGGCTCATCCGGTCCATGTCAGCCATGGTGAAATCAACGCCACCCTCATGCGCGATCGCCAGCAGGTGCAGAACCGTGTTGGTCGAGCCACCCATCGCGATATCCAGCGCCATCGCGTTCTCGAAAGCTTCGAAATTGGCGATACCACGCGGCAGGGCGGTCTCGTCACCGTGCTTGTACCAGCGTTCGCAAAGTTCGATGATCTTGTGACCGGCTTCCTCGAACAGACCACGACGTTTCGAGTGTGTCGCCAGAAGCGAACCATTGCCCGGCAGCGCAAGGCCCAGCGCCTCGGCCAGACAGTTCATCGAGTTCGCGGTGAACATGCCCGAGCAGGACCCGCAGGTCGGACATGCCGAGCGCTCGAGCTTTTCAACTTCCTCTTCGGAACGATCTTCATCGGTCGCGCCCACAATCGCGGTCACGAGGTCGGCCTTGTGCTCGCCGTCCTGAAGGATCACCTTACCGGCTTCCATCGGACCACCCGAAACAAAGATCGCAGGGATGTTCAGGCGCATTGCCGCCATGAGCATACCGGGGGTGATCTTGTCACAGTTCGAGATACAAACCAGCGCGTCGGCACAGTGCGCATTGGCCATGTACTCGACACTGTCCGCGATCACTTCGCGTGAGGGCAGCGAATACAACATGCCGTCATGGCCCATTGCGATACCGTCATCCACCGCGATGGTGTTCATTTCCTTGGCAACACCGCCCGCCTTCTCGATCTCGCGCGCAACCAGCTGGCCCATGTCCTTGAGGTGGACGTGACCGGGCACGAATTCGGTGAACGAGTTGACCACTGCCACGATCGGCTTGCCGAAATCCTCGGTTTTCATACCGGTCGCACGCCACAGGGCGCGCGCAGCTGCCATACGGCGGCCAAACGTGGACGTCTTAGAGCGAAGATCAGGCATTGCGGCTCTCCTTGAGATAGCTGTTTCCCTGCATATGGGGTTGATCCCGACGGGTGCCATCAGAAATGCGCATTTGCAAGCCGGAACGGCAATTTTATTACCAGAATCCCCCTGTTTTCCTAAGAAACACGATCGCCCTGAAAGGAGTCCCTTTCGGCGGAGCAAAAGACTGGCCGAAATAGCCTGCCCCTCTCCAATCAACAAGCGATTCTCCGACGGTTACGTACGGCGCAAAGGCAAGCCATCGATAAGCAAGTGCAAGCCATTAAAATTTTAATCCTAATAGCAAAAAACACCCTCAATTGATGAAATCACCCGCCCATGACACAAATTCTTCATCCAAATTCTCTAGCGCACGGCACGAAAACGGCTGGTCTGTCGCAGTTAGGCCAGCCGGAAAACACACTCGCCATTCATTCTTCAGGAAGAAGCTCGAAAAGGAACGCGCAAATGGATCGAAAAGTCATCCTCGTCATCATGGACGGCACTGGCTACAACGCTGCCCTGTCCCAATGCGGCTACCTCGAAGGCGCCGTCGAACTTGGTCAGGCGCGGCGCTGGAAGATGCAGACGGCCCTGCCTACGCTGTCCGGACCGATGTACGAGACCATTCACACCGGACTATGGCCGCACGAACACGGCATCGCCTCGAACGAAGGCATGCGCGCATCGACCTCGGCCAATGTCTTCTCGCTTGCGCGGTCCGCGGGCAAGACCACGGCTGCCGTTGCCCAGGAATACTATCACCGCCTCTATGTCGATCGCCCCTGGGATCGGCTGCGTTCCATCGAACACCACGATCCCGACACCGACATCCAGCACGCCCGTTTCTACTCGATGGAGGGCTATGGACCGGTCAACGCCGTTGCCCCCGCCGAAATCGACCTCTGCGCGCAGATGACGATCCTCGCCGAAGCCCACCAGCCTGACTACCTGCTGCTGCACACATGCGCGGCGGACACCCTTGGCCACACCTATGGCGGCACCAGCGCCGAGTATCACTTTCAGGTCTGGATGATCGACAACGCCCTGTCCCGCGCGGTCCCGACATGGCGTGAACTTGGCTACGAGGTCATGGTCACCGCTGACCACGGCATGAACGCCGACAAACACCACGGTGGCACCGAAGACATCATGCGGGATGTCGCCTTCTACTATTTCGGGGATGCAGAAGGCCCTGATGGCGACACGGTCCTGAGCCAGCTTGGCATCGCCGCCACGATCCTTGAGCGCATGGGCGTTGAACCGGATACCGGGATGCGCCCGTCCTTCCTGAAAGGCTGAAGAGGTTGCGGGCGGTCCAACGGGCCGCCCTTCCATGTTTTCCTTCCCACAAGCCGCGACAGCCCCTAGCCTGAAATCACAAGACGATCCGAGAAACGGATCGCAAGGGAGGAACATCGTGAGACTAGAGAACAAGACCGCCATCGTCACTGGCGGAGCTTCCGGCTTTGGTGCGGGCATCGTACGGAAATTCGTGGCCGAAGGTGCCACCGTCATGATCGCGGACATCAATGCCGAAGCGGCGCAAGACATGGCTGCCGAGGTCGGGGGTTTGGCGCAAGAAGTTGATGTCGCCGACAACATCAGCGTGCGCACCATGATCGGCGCGGCCCAATCGGCCTGGGGAAAGGTCGACATTCTGGTCAACAACGCGGGCGTCACCCACCTGCCAGCACCGCTGGACACTATCAGCGAAGAAGACTTCGACACCGTGTTCGCCGTGAACTGCAAATCGGTCTACCTGACGGCTCGCCATCTCGTGCCATTGATGAAATCCCGTGGCGAAGGGGCCATCCTCAACGTCGCCTCGACCGCAGGCATCAGCCCGCGTCCCAACCTCAACTGGTACAACGCCTCGAAGGGATGGATGAACACCGCAACCAAGACCATGGCCGTGGAACTCGCCCCCTTTGGCATCCGCGTAAACGCCCTGAATCCGGTGGCAGGGGAAACCCCGCTGCTCAAGTCCTTCATGGGGGAAGACACCCCCGAAATGCGCCGCAAGTTCCTGTCGACAATTCCGATTGGACGTTTTTCCACTCCTGAAGACATGGGCAATGCCGCCTGTTTCCTGAGTTCGGACGAAGCTTCGATGATCACCGGAACCTGCATGGAGGTCGACGGAGGGCGCTGTATCTAGCGATTCAGAATCGCTCATCCAGCAAGCAGATCGCCTAAAATTTCAGACATTTCCGGAAAGGGAATGCTGCATCGCAGCGGAACCTCTGGTACCACCCAGCTCCTCTCATTAGCCTCGTAGCGTGCGAACAAGCGGGGCAAGAACGGGGCCGTGCCAGAATCTCTTTCCATAATCATTGTCGAACAGGACAAGGATCGCGCCGAAGCCATCGTTGACAGCATTCTGGAAACCGGCGCTCACGAGATCCGGGTTCTGTCGGAACCAACCGGCCTTGCCCGCTTTGTGGCCGAGTTCGACCCGGATATTGTTCTGGTTGATGTCGCCAACCCGTCCCGCGACACGCTCGAAGAACTGGCGCTCGCCTCCTCTCCCTTAGACCGGCCCGTCGCCATGTTCGTGGACCGCTCCGACGACAGCCTGACCAAGGCCGCCATCGACGCCGGTGTTTCGGCCTATGTCGTAGACGGGTTGCGCGCCGACCGGATCAAACCGGTCATGGATGCGGCCATTGCACGGTTTCACGTCTTCCAGCGCATGCGCACCGAACTCGAGGCAACAAAACGCGCCCTCGAAGAACGCAAGATCATCGACCGCGCAAAAGGTATCGTCATGCGCAACCGCGGCATTGGCGAAGACGAAGCCTATGCCCTGATCCGCAAGACCGCGATGGATCAGGGGAAAAAGCTTGTCGATGTCGCCCAGGCCCTCGTCACTGCGGCGGAGCTTTTGTCATGAGGACGGTTTCACTGAACGTCGGCTTCATGCCCCTTGTCGATGCCGCCCCCCTCGTCATCGCGCGGGAACTGGGCTTTGCAGAAGAAGAGGGGCTCGACCTGTCGCTTCAAGGCGCACCTTCATGGTCGACCCTGCGGGACCGCTTGGCGCTTGGCCAGATCGAAGCGGCGCATATGCTGTCACCGGTTCCGATTGCAATGGCCCTCGGCCTCGGCGGAATGGCCACGCGCTTTGATGCCCTGTGCGTTCTGTCCATCAACGGCAACGTCATCGGCGTCTCTCGCGAGATGGCCCAGGACCTCATGGCAAACGGCGCTCGGCTCGATTTCCTCGACGCCACAACAACCGGTCAGGCCCTTTCCGCCTTAAACAAGGACATCCGGATCGGTGTTCCCTTCCCGTTTTCGATGCACGCCGAACTCCTGTACTACTGGCTCGACAGCATCGGCTTACCCTCGCCGCAGGGCCTCGATGTGCGCACCATCCCCCCACCGCTAATGTCGCAGGCCATCGCGGCCGGTGAAATTGACGCCTTCTGCGTCGGTGAACCTTGGGGGTCCATTGCCGTCGAAAACGGACATGGAGAACTCATTCTGCCGGGCCAGTCGATCTGGCAATTCGCTCCGGAAAAAGTTCTGGCCGTGCGCCATGACTGGGCCGAAGCCGAACAGGATCTGACGGGGCGCCTTATGCGGGCGGTCTGGAAAGCGGGTCGCTGGCTGGGTGATCCAACCAAACTGTCGACGATTGCCGAAGTGCTGTCGTGGCCGGAATACCTCGGGGTCAGCGCGGAAATCATCGAACGCGCCCTGTCCGGGCAGATGGTGATCTCGCAGCGAGGCGAAACCCGCCGTGTTCCGCGCATGATCGGCTTTTTCGAAGGCGCGGCAAGCTTCCCGTGGAAATCCCAGGCCGCCTGGATCGGCAACCGCATGGCAACGCGCTTCGGACTGGACCGCGTGCAAGCCGCAAAGGCCGCATCGGACGTCTTCCGCTCCGACCTCTACAGAAAACACCTGGCCTCAACCGGCGCGGAAATGCCCGGCGCATCCCAAAAAGTCGAAGGCGCAATCTCTGTCCCAACCCCTGTGGCCTCCAAGGCGGGCACCCTGATTCTTCAGCCGGACCGCTTTTTCAACGGTGCAATCTTCGACTCGAGCCAGACGAGTTGATTAAAAATTATGCAATCCCTCGCACATTGCGGCATTGCAGCATTAAATTCGCACTCGCAGCATCCCCCAACCTTGTTCGCCGACACTTCAATCGCCTTAATGGTCCCAAGACGGAGCAATGGCGTTCCGTTGTCACCTCCTCCCATAGACTTGGGAACGCTGAGCAAAGCCGCTCGACCCGCTGCCTTCGAAGGGCAGTGTGCGTCAGCGGCTTTTTTGTTTTTTTACCGCCCGCGAACAGGGCCACATCGAGGAAAGACACATGAAACGGATTGCATCCATCCTCGCGGCGACCACCATGATGGTCACACCCGCAATGGCAGAACTGGAACTCGAAAAAGACGAACTGACCTTCGGCTTCATCAAGCTGACCGACATGGCACCTCTGGCCGTCGCCTATGAACAGGGCTTCTTTGACGACGAAGGCCTCTTCGTGACGCTGGAAGCACAAGCCAACTGGAAAGTGCTGCTGGATGGTGTGATCGACGGCCAACTCGACGGCGCGCACATGCTTGCAGGCCAGCCGCTGGCGGCCACCATCGGTTTCGGTACCGAGGCGCACATCATCACCCCCTTCTCGATGGACCTGAACGGAAACGGCATCACCGTATCCAACCAGATCTGGGAAGAGATGAAGCCGCACATTCCCCATGACGCCGAAGGCAAGCCGATCCACCCGATCTCGGCCAAGTCGCTCGCACCGGTTGTCGAAAAGTACAAATCCGAAGGCAAGCCCTTCAACATGGGCATGGTTTTCCCGGTTTCGACCCACAACTATGAACTGCGCTACTGGCTCGCAGCTGGTGGCCTCGAGCCCGGCTTCTACAGCCCCGAAAACATCACCGGCCAGATCGGCGCAGACGTTCTCCTGTCGGTGACCCCGCCGCCGCAAATGCCCGCCACCATGGAAGCCGGCACCATCTACGGCTACTGCGTAGGTGAGCCCTGGAACCAGCAGGCCGTCTTCAAAGGCATCGGCGTTCCGGTCATCACCGACTACGAACTCTGGAAAAACAACCCCGAGAAAGTCTTCGGCATCACCGCAGAATTCGCCGAAGAATACCCGAACACCACCCTCGCCGTGGTCAAGGCCCTGATCCGCGCCGCGATGTGGCTTGACGAGAACGACAACGCCAACCGTCCCGAAGCCGTGAAGATCCTGTCGCAACCGGAGTACGTGGGCGCCGACTATGAAGTGATCGCCAACTCGATGACCGGCACCTTCGAATACGAAAAGGGTGACAAGCGTGAAGTTCCTGACTTCAATGTGTTCTTCCGCTACAACGCGACCTACCCGTTCTATTCGGACGCCGTCTGGTACCTGACCCAGATGCGCCGCTGGGGTCAAATCGCCGAGGCCAAGCCGGACAGCTGGTATGACGAGGTCGCCAAATCGGTCTACAAGCCCGAAATCTACCTCGAAGCTGCCAAGCTCCTGGTTGAAGAAGGTCTCGCCAATGAAGCCGACTTCCCCTGGGATAGCGACGGCTACAAGGCACCGACCCCGGCCGAAGACATCATCGACGGCATTGCCTATGACGGCAAAACCCCGAACGCCTACCTCGACAGCCTGCCGATTGGTCTGAAAGGCCAACAGAAAGTCGTCGGCACCGAGGTCCAAGGCTGATCTCTAGCGAGCCACAATTCCCTCCCCCTCACAGGGGGAGGGCAAGCGAGCGGGTCTGACCCGCCCCGCGACGGGAGCCGCGCCTCCCCCAACAGAAAGCAAGCCCATGACAACCGTAGATCCCGATTTCGCAGAACGGGAAGCCCGCCGCGCCCGTCTGTTTACCCGCATCAACAAGGCCGACACCTGGTTCCAGGTCCTTGGCCTCAGCTTCCTCACACCCGTTTTGAAAGCCCTCGCCGGTGACAACCCGCGCGCCCAGGTCAAGGAAATCTGGCGCCTGCTTGGAGTTCCGCTGCTGGCGATCTGTGCCTTCCTGTTCCTGTGGGGGTCGCTCGCACCCACCGTTCAAACATCTCTCGGCGCGGTTCCCGGTCCGGCACAGGTCTGGTCCGAAGCCGTCAACCTGCACGAGGACGCGCAGGCAAAGGCCGCGAAAGAGGCCAAATTCTATGACCGCCTCGAAGCCCGCAACCAGAAATACATTGAGAAGGGCCAGCCCGAGAAGGTCAAGAACATCGCCTACACCGGCGCGCCGTCCTACTACGATCAGATCTGGACCTCGATCAAAACCGTCTTCTTCGGCTTCCTGATCGGTTCGATTGTCGCGATCCCGCTGGGCATCCTCGCAGGTCTGAGCCTGACCGCCAACGCCGCCATCAACCCCCTGATCCAGATCTTCAAACCGGTCTCCCCGTTGGCCTGGCTGCCCATCGTGACGATGGTTGTCTCGGCGACCTACACCGTGGATGACGGCCTGTTCTCGAAATCCTTCCTGAACTCGGCGATCACCGTGACCCTGTGTTCGCTCTGGCCGACCCTGATCAACACCTCCCTAGGTGTGGCCTCCATCGACAAGGATCTGGTGAACGTCTCCAAGGTTCTGAAAATGAACACCTGGACCAAGATCACCAAGCTGGTCCTGCCCTCTGCCCTGCCGCTTATCTTTACCGGCCTGCGCCTGTCGCTCGGTGTTGGCTGGATGGTGCTGATCGCCGCCGAAATGCTGGCCCAGAACCCCGGTCTCGGCAAATTCGTCTGGGACGAATTCCAGAACGGCTCGTCCAGCTCGCTGGCCAAGATCATGGTGGCCGTCTTCACCATCGGCATCATCGGCTTCCTGCTTGATCGTCTGATGTACGCCATCCAGTCGCTCTTCACCTTCAGCTCGAACCGGTGATCGCAATGAGCATTCTGAAATTCGACAACGTCAGCAAAAGCTTCGGTGAGGGCACAGCCCGCACCGAGGTCCTGAAAAACATCAATCTCGAGGTCGAGGAAGGCGAATTCCTGGTTCTGCTGGGCTTCTCCGGCACCGGCAAAACCACTCTGATCAACCTGATGGCAGGCCTCGAACAACCTTCGACCGGCGCTGCGACCTTCAAGGGCCAACCGATCACCGGCCCCGGCCCTGAACGCGGTGTCATCTTCCAAAGCTACTCGCTCATGCCCTGGCTTACGGTCAACGGCAACGTCTCCCTGGCGCTCGACTCGGTCTTCCCGAACATGCCCAAGGCCGAGAAAGCCGAAAAGGTTGCCCACTATGTCGACATGGTCGGCCTATCCCACGCCACCGCACGTCGCCCCGCCGAACTGTCGGGCGGTATGCGCCAGCGCGTGAACGTCGCCCGTGCACTCGCCATGAACCCCGAGGTTCTGCTGCTGGACGAGCCGCTCTCGGCGCTTGACGCCCTGACCCGCGCCAATCTCGCGGACGAGATCGAAGCGATCTGGCAGGCCGACAAGAAAACCTGCGTTCTCATCACCAATGACGTGGACGAGGCCATCATCCTTGCCGACCGCATCATCGCCCTGAACCCGGACGGCACCCTGGGCGAAGAGTTCCGCGTGTCCATTCCCCGCCCGCGCGACCGGATGGAAATGAACCACCACGACGGCTTCAAGCAACTGCGCGCCGACATCACCAAGTACCTGATGGACGTGGGGATCGAGGCCAAGGCCGACGTGACCAAGGAACTGCCCAATGTCACCGCCATCCACAACCTGCCCAAGGCTCAGGCCGACGTGAAGGCCAAGGAAAGCACGCGGACCGACAAGTATCTCGAGTTCTCGCAGCTGCATAAGATCTACCCGACCCCCAAGGGCCCGCTGACCGTTGTCGAAGACTTCGATCTCAAGCTCGAAAAAGGCGAGTTCATCTCGCTGATCGGTCACTCGGGCTGCGGTAAATCGACGGTTCTCACGATGGCCGCCGGATTGAACGAGATTTCCAAAGGCGTGATCAATCTTGATGGTCGCGGCGTTGTCGGGGCTGATCCCGAACGCGCGGTGGTCTTCCAATCCCCCAACCTCTTCCCCTGGCTCACCGCCAAGGAAAACGTGGCGATTGGCGTCGACAAGGTCTATCCCCGCGCCAGCCAGGCAGAGCGTCAGGACGTGGTAGAATACTACCTCGAACGCGTTGGCTTGGGCGACGCGATGGACCGCCCCGCGCACTCCATGTCGAACGGCATGAAGCAGCGCGTCGGCATCGCCCGCGCCTTTGCCCTTTCCCCCAAACTGCTCTTGCTGGACGAACCCTTCGGCATGCTCGACAGCCTTACCCGCTGGGAGTTGCAGGAAGTTCTCATGGAAGTCTGGGACCGCACCAAGGTAACCGCGATCTGCGTCACGCACGACGTCGACGAAGCCATCCTTCTGGCTGACCGCGTTGTCATGATGACCAACGGCCCGCAGGCCACGATCGGCAAGATCGTCGATGTTGACCTGCCGCGTCCGCGCAGCCGCAAGGCCCTGCTGCAACACCCCGACTACTACGAATTCCGCCAGGAAGTGCTCGACTTCCTCGAGGAGTATGAACACGGCGCAAAGCCCAAGCCAAAGGCCGAAAGCAAAGCCATCGCAGCGGAGTAAGACACATGGAAGAAACCCAGATCGCATTGGTCCAGGACAGCTTCAAAAAGGTCGCCCCGATCACAGCACAAGCCGCAGAGATTTTCTATGCGCGCCTGTTCGAGATCGCCCCGAATGTGAAGCCCTATTTCACGGGTGACATAGACGAACAGGGCATGAAGCTGATGACCACCCTTGGCGTGGTCGTAAATAGCCTGCGCGATCTGGACAAGATCGTACCCGTTGCCGAGCAACTGGCGATCAAACATGTCGAATACGGTGTGAAAGCTGAAGACTATGAACCCGTGGGGGCAGCGCTGCTCTACACGCTCAAAACCGGGCTGGGCGACGATTTCGACGCTGAAACCGAAGCCGCCTGGACAACCGCCTACACGACCCTTGCAGGCGTGATGACAAGTGCCGCCTACAAGACGGCAGCGGAGTAATCATGAAAAAGAAACTGATCATCATTGGTGCTGGCATGGCTTCGGGCCGTGCACTGGAGCACCTTATCGAACAGGCACCCGACGCCTACGACGTCACCCTGTTCAACGCGGAACCGCGCGGCAACTACAACCGCATCATGCTGTCGCCCGTCCTCTCCGGCGAGAAGACCTTCGAAGAGATCGTCACCCATACCGCCGAGTGGTACGAGGAAAACGGCGTCACCTGCCGGTTCGGCGAGCGTATCGTGTCGATCGACCGTCAGGCAAAGACCGTCACTGCGGAAAACGGCGATGTGCTGGCCTACGACAAGCTGATGTTCGGCACCGGCTCGAACCCGTTCATCATCCCGCTTCCCGGACATGATCTCGACGGGGTCATCGCCTACCGCGATCTGGAAGACACCAACCGCATGATCGCCCTTTCCGAGCAGCCCGGCGCCCGCGCCGTGGTGATCGGCGGCGGCCTTCTCGGGCTTGAAGCCGCCGCCGGTCTGAAAGCGCGCGGGGTCGAGGTCACTGTCGTGCACATCATGGGCCACCTGATGGAGCGCCAACTGGACGAAGCCGCCGGGTACCTGCTGCGCAAGGCTCTGGTAGACAAGGGCATCACCGTCATGTGCTCGGCCAACTCCAAGGAAATCCTTGGCGAGGATGGCAAGGTCAAGGCGCTTCTACTTGATGACGGCACGGAATTGCCCTGTGACCTTCTGGTCATGGCCGTGGGCATCCGCCCCAATGTCGCGCTGGCACAATCGGTCGGCCTGGACACGGACAAGGGTATCCTCGTCAACGACCAGATGGTCACCTCTGATCCCGACATCCTCGCTGTTGGGGAATGCGTGGAGCACAACGGTGCCATCTTCGGCCTCGTCGCCCCGCTCTATGATCAGGCCAAGGTCATCGCCAAGACCCTCATGCAGGAAGACGCCGCCTTCGTGAACAAGGAGGTCTCCACCAAGCTCAAGGTAACGGGATGTGACCTCTTCAGCGCAGGCGACTTTGCCGATGCCGAAGGCCGCGAAGACATCGTCTTCCGTGATCCCGCCCGCGGTGTCTACAAGCGCTTGGTCCTTGAAAACGACCGGCTGATCGGTGCCGTGATGTACGGCGACACCGCTGACGGTAGCTGGTTCTTCGGTCTCATCAAGGATGGCACCGATGTTTCGGACATGCGTGACACCCTGATCTTTGGCCCCGCCTACCAGGGGGGAGCCGCCGTGGACCCTATGGCGGCCGTTGCAGCCTTACCGGCTGACGCAGAAATCTGCGGCTGCAACGGCGTATGCAAAGGTCAGATCGTTGACGCCATCAATGGCGGTGCTACGACCCTCGAAGACGTGCGCGCCCAAACCAAGGCCAGCGGATCTTGCGGTACCTGCACCGGCCTGGTCGAACAGGTGCTTGCCTCCACGCTTGGCGATGATTTCGTCATCCCCGCAGCACAATCTGTCTGCGGCTGCACCGATCTCAGCCACGAAGATGTGCGCCGCCTGATCAAGTCGCAGGAACTCAAGTCGCAGGCCGCGGTCTGGCAGGAGCTGGGCTGGTCCACGCCCAATGGCTGCCACGTCTGCCGCCCGGCGATCAACTACTACCTGCTCGCCGACTGGCCCGTGGAATATCAGGACGATCCGCAATCACGCTTCGTGAACGAACGCAACCACGCCAACATCCAGAAAGACGGCACCTATTCCGTTGTCCCCCGCATGTGGGGCGGCGTCACCACGCCGGACGAACTGCGTGCCATTGCCGATGCTGCGGACAAGTATAACGTGCCAACGGTCAAGGTAACGGGTGGTCAGCGCATCGACCTTCTCGGCGTGCGCAAGGAAGACCTCCCGGCAATCTGGTATGACCTCAATCAGGCAGGCATGGTTTCGGGACACGCCTATTCCAAGGGCCTTCGCACCGTGAAGACCTGTGTCGGCACCGACCATTGCCGCGTCGCCACCCAGGATTCCACCGGCCTCGGCATCAAGCTGGAAAAGGAACTCTGGGGGTCCTGGACACCGCACAAACTCAAGCTCGGCGTTTCCGGCTGCCCGCGCAACTGCGCCGAAGCCACCTGCAAGGACATCGGCGTCATCTGTGTCGACTCCGGCTACGAAATCTCTGTGGCTGGCGCGGCCGGCATGGAGGTCAAGGAAACCGAAGCCCTGACCAAGGTCGACACCGAGGAAGAAGCGATCGAGATCATCACGGCCTTTACCCAGCTTTACCGCGAACAGGCCAAGTACCTCGACCGCGTGTTCAAGTGGGTCGCCAAGGTCGGCCTTGATTGGTGCAAGGAACAGGTGGTCGACGACCTCGAGAACCGCAAGGCGCTCGTCGCCCGCTTCGACCTCTCGCAAAGCGTCTATCGCACGGACCCTTGGGCCGAACACGCACAACCCCAAAAGGCCGCGACCTATGCGCCGCTGGCTGATCTGACACTGGAGGCCGCAGAATGACCTGGCTCGACATCGGAAGCATCAACGACATCCCCGAGCGCGGTGCCCGCATCGTGAAAACCAAGGTTGGCTGCGTCGCCGTGTTCCGGACGGCAGAAAACGAAGTCTTTGCAACAGCGGACCGCTGCCCCCACAAGGGCGGCCCGCTGTCCGAAGGCATCGTCCACGACCGCAAGGTCACCTGCCCACTGCACAACTGGGTTTTCAGCCTTGAAACCGGCGAAGCACAGGGTGCGGACGAAGGCCAGATCGACACCTACGCCGCCCGCGTTGTTGACGGTCGTATCCTTCTGGACGTTTCGCAACTTTCCAACCGGGTCGCCGCATGATGGACGGTGCAGACTTTCCCGCCGCCGTTTCGGACATTACTGCTGGCACAACGGTCTGCACCACCTGCCCCTATTGTGGCGTGGGTTGCGGGGTTCTGGCATCCCAATCCGATGCCGGCGACCCCAAGATCAAGGGCGACCCTGCACACCCTGCCAATCTGGGCCGTCTCTGCTCGAAGGGCTCGGCTCTCGGAGAGACTCTGTCACCCGACGGCCGCCTCCTTGCACCGCAAGTGGACGGACAAAGCACCGACTGGGACAGCGCGCTTGATCTTGTCGCCCACCGGTTCAAGGACACCATCGCCAAACACGGTCCCGACAGCGTCGCGTTTTATGTCTCCGGACAACTCCTGACCGAAGATTACTATGTCGCCAACAAGCTGATGAAAGGCTTCATCGGCTCGGCCAATATCGACACCAATTCCCGTCTCTGCATGGCCTCGACTGTTGCTGGCCACAAACGCGCTTTCGGCACCGATACCGTTCCCGGCATCTATGAAGATCTCGAACAGGCCGACCTGATCACGCTTGTCGGGTCCAACCTCGCCTGGTGCCACCCGGTGCTCTATCAACGCATTGTCGCGGCCAAAAAGGCGCGCCCGTCGATGAAGGTCATCAACATCGACCCGCGTCGCACCGCGACCTGCGACATTGCCGATCTGCACCTTCCAATCGCCCCCGGCACCGATGTCGCGCTTTTCAATCACCTGCTGTCGGAAATCCACCAGCAAGGCGCCCTCGACAGCGAATTCATTGCCAATCACGTCACCGGTTTCGAAGACGCCCTCAACGCCGCCAGCTCGGATTCCGTAGCCGCCACAGGCCTGCGCCACGAAGACATCACGCGCTTCCTGAGCCTTTGGATCGGTACCGAAAAAACCGTTACGATCTTCAGCCAGGGCGTAAACCAGTCTTCGCAGGGGACCGACAAGGTCAACGCGATCCTGAACTGCCACCTGGCCACCGGCCGCATCGGCAAGCCCGGCATGGGACCGTTCAGCGTAACCGGCCAGCCCAACGCCATGGGCGGGCGCGAAGTTGGCGGTCTGGCCAACATGCTTGCCTGCCACCTCGACATTGAAAACCCGGCCCATCGCATGACCGTGCGTGATTTCTGGGATGCCCCCGCCATGCCTGAGGTCGCAGGTCTGAAAGCTGTCGATCTCTTCGAAGCCGTCGGGCGCGGAGACATCAAGGCGCTTTGGGTCATGTGCACCAACCCTGCGGTTTCCATGCCCGATGCAGATGCCGTGCGCGATGCCATCTCCGGCTGCGACTTCGTTGTCGTCTCCGACCTCTCGAACACAACCGACACCGCCCGCCTTGCCGATGTGGTGCTTCCGGCCACCGGCTGGGGGGAAAAGGATGGCACCGTCACAAATTCGGAACGCATGATCTCGCGCCAGCGCCCGATCACCGCGCCGGTCGGAGACTCCCGCCACGACTGGGACATCATCAGCGACGTGGCCCGCCGCATGGGGTGGGCGGATGCCTTCGCCTACGAAACCCCGGCGGAAATTTTCCGCGAATACGCGGCGCTTTCCGGTCTCGCCGCTGGCCACGGACGTGATTTTGACATTTCGGGACTAAGCGACCTGAGCGACAAAGACTACGCGCTGTTCGCGCCTACGCGCTGGCCCATCCCCACCAAAGACAGCCAAAGCTCGCGTATGTTCAGCGATGGCAAGTTCTTCACCCCCTCCGGCCGCGCCAACATGCTGGCGGTCTCGCAATCGCCGGCCGCATCGGAAACGGCAAACACCTTCCGCCTCAACACAGGCCGCATCCGCGACCAATGGCACACCATGACCCGCACGGCCAAGTCGCCGCGCCTGAACAGCCACATGGGCGAACCTTTTCTCGAGGTACACCCACAAGACGCGGTGGCCATCGGCCTGTCACCGGCCTCGCTCGCCCGTGCCTCTTCCCCGCAGGGTTCGGCGATCCTGCGTGTGCTGGTCACGGACCGCGTACAACAGGGCAGCGTTTTCGCACCGATCCACTGGACGTCGGAATACACCGGCAACGGACGCATCAGCAGCCTCGTGAACAACCAGACCGATGCCATCTCGGGCCAGCCCGATTCCAAGGCGGCCCGTGTGCACATCGAACCGCTGAACCCGGCCTGGTATGGGTTCGCAATCTCGGCGCAGTCGATCGACCCCGACACCACCTACTGGGCCAAGGCCCGCCATTCCGGCGGCTGGCGCACGGAACTGGCCGACAACACCATCCCCGACGACTGGGAGGCCTATGCGCGATCCCTGTTCGCCGCCACGGATGCCGAAGTCTCCAGCGTGATCGACCCGAAGAAAGGCACGGCCCGCGTCGCCCTCCATCAGGATGGCCAACTGGTCGGCGCCCTTTTCGCGTCGCCAACCCCGGTCTCCGTGGCGCGCAGCTGGGTTTCCGGCCGATTGGGTGATGCGGACACCGCCGTCCTTGCAGGTTTCCCCGGTGCCGATCAGCCCGACCCCGGGGCAACCGTCTGCGCCTGTTTCAACGTGGGTATCAACACCATCACCGATGCCATCACCGCACAGAACCTGATGACCGTCGAACAGATTGGTATCGCTTTGGAAGCGGGCTCGAATTGCGGCTCATGCCGCCCCGAGCTCGCGGCCATTCTACAGGCGGCCCACTCCAAGATCGCCGCGGAATAAGACAGGCCCCGCCCTTTGGCGGGGCTTGCCATCACGCCACGCGGTTGCCCTTGCTCCAGACCGCACGCAGCGCTGGAACGCCCTCGGTCAGTCGGAAACGGATCAAATCCCCCTGCATCCCGGTCTCAAGACGCCCCCGATCATGCAGTTCGGTCATCTTCGCGGGCGTCGCCGTCACCGTCGCCAGCCCCTTGGCCATATCGCCCCAATGCTGCCCCAACTGAACCGCGCTCAGCAACAGAGAAGCAGGCACATAGTCCGACGAAATAATGTCGAGCAGGTCGAGATCCGCCAGATCAATCGCCGCCACGTTCCCCGAATGCGAACCGCCCCGCACAAGGTTGGGTCCGCCCATGATATTGGCGATCTGGTTCTCGCGACATGCTTTCGCCGCCTCAACCGTGGTCGGGAACTCTGCCAAATGGATGCCATAGCTTGCCGAAACCGCCACCTGTTCCGAGGTGGTGTCATCATGGCTTGCCAGGACCGCGCCAAACCGCTTGGCTGCATCCACCGTCGCCTTCTCGTGTTTTTCGCCAAGCTTCTCGCGCAGACCGAACAGGAAATCGCAATATTCCGAAAACCCGTCAGCGGGCATCGCGTATTTGCCGCGAATGTAGGATTCGAACTTGGACATGTCCGTGAACTGACGCTGCCCCGGCGTGTGGTCCATCAGGCTGACGATGCCAACACGATCCTCCGGGCCAAATTCCGCAAGCTCGTCGATCAGGGTCTCCGAACAGGTCTCGGCCCGCAGATGCAGGTGGTGGCTGATCTTCAACCCGCCATGTTCGCGCATCGACAGGATTTCGCTCGCCATCTGGCGCGCGTACTTGCCGTACTTCTTGTTCGGATCGGAAATGATCGACCCAACCCGGATCGCATCGAACACCGTGGTGATACCGACACTGGCCAGCTCTGCATCATGTGCGACGATCGCGGCCTGATGTGGCCAGTCAACCTTGGGGCGCGGATGGATATGGCGCTCAAGGTTGTCGGTATGCAGTTCGATAAGACCGGGCGCGACGAAATCGCCTTCGCAGTCTTCCGCGCCGGCAGGCACCGCTGTGCCGCTATCGACCGCGGCAATCATGCCGTCCTTAACAACGATACTGCCCCGTATGGTCTCATCAGGCAGAACCAAAGTGGCATTGGCGAGGATCATGTCTTGTGTCATCAGGATGTTACGCTGTTTTGGCAGTGGCGGGTAAACAATGGAGGCCCCGGTGCACGATAAGCCGCAATTTAGCAGATACGCTATCTATTACACGCCCCCCAATGGCGCGCTTGCCACTTTTGGCGCGCAATGGTTGGGCTGGGACATTGAAACGGGTTGCGCCGTGCCGCATCCCGAGATTGCCGGGCTGCCCGCCCCAATCTCCGAGATAACGGCCACGCCGCGCAAATATGGTCTTCACGGGACGATCAAACCCCCATTCAGACTGGCCGAAGGCACGACCGCAGACGGGCTCAAGGCGGGTTTCTCCGACCTCGCCGCGCAGTTGCCAGCCGTGTCTCTTGAGGGTCTTGAACTCACGCGCCTCGGCGGTTTCCTGGCGCTGACGATCAAGGGCAATCAAACCCCGCTGGCCGATCTCGCGGGGTCCGTGGTGCAACAGCTTGACGCCTTCCGCGCAAGCCCGTCCGAGGCCGAACTTGAACGCCGCCGCAAGGCCAACCTCTCGCCCCGACAGGAAGACCTCCTGATGCAATGGGGCTATCCTTACGTGATGGACGAATTCCGCTTTCACATCACCCTCACCGGCCGTTTGGGACGCAAGGATGCCGAGACGACGAAAGCCGCTCTTCAGCCTCACATCGCGGCATGTCTGCCCACGCCCTTCACGGTTGGCGACCTCACGCTGGTTGGCGAAGACGAGAATGGGATGTTCCACGAAATCCACCGCTACACCCTCTCCGGGTAGAGCGCAGCAAGGATGGTGGCGACGGTCTCTTCCAGAGCGCCATCATTCCAAACCTCGATCACGTCGTCCCCTTCGGGACGGTTAAGCCCTGCCCTCTCAAGACGACGCGCGATGTCTTCCGCGCTCTCTCTGCCGCGTGCGCCAAGCCGCGCGGCAAGCGTTTCGGGCGACGCGATCAATGACAACACGCGGAACCCGTCAAACGTCTCCCGCGCGCTGTCCAGCACGGCCCGCGAGAGGTTCACGAGCGCCACACTGCCATCCGGCTTGCCCTCAACTTCGCTGCGCGGGATGCCATAGGACAGGCCATGCGCATCCCACCACAAACAGAAAGCGCCAGACGCCACCCGGCGGTCGAACTCTTCCCGGCTGACACCGTCAAAATCTTCGCCACCGGCCTGGCTCGGTCGCGTAATCACGCGGCGCACCAAGGACACGCCGGGCACGGCGCTGGCCACGGCTTCCATCACCGTGTCCTTGCCCACCCCGGAAGGGCCGACCACCGCTATTAATCGCGCCGTCATCAGGCGGCCTGCGGCGTATAGACCGACACGTCGATCTCGCGGTCGCACACACGGTCACGTGCGGCTTCGTCGTGGAAGATACCAACGATCGCAGCCCCCCGCGCCTTGGCTTCCTCAATCAGCGTCAGAACAGTTTCGCGATTGGCCGCATCAAGGCTCGCCGTGGGCTCGTCCAAAAGCATCGCGGGATATTCGTGCGCGAACCCGCGTGCGATGTTCACCCGCTGCTGTTCCCCACCGGAAAACGACGTCGGGCTCAACGACCACAGGCGCTCGGGGATACGCAACCGGCTCAGAAGGTCACGCGCCCGCGCTCTTGCAACATCCCCATCCACGCCCACCGCCAAAAGCGGCTCGGCCACCACGTCAATGGTCGCCACGCGCGGCACCACCCGCAGAAACTGGCTGACATAACCAAGCGTTTCGCGCCGCAATTGCAGGATCTCTCGCGGCTCGGCCTTGGTGACGTCCACACCATCCACAAGGATGCTGCCCGACGCCGCCAGATAGTTCCCATAGATCATCCGCATCAGGGTCGACTTGCCGGCCCCCGAAGCCCCCGTCAGCGCCACGCATTGCCCGCGCGCCACGCTAAGGTTTGCCCCCTGCATCACAGGGATCACCACACCGCCCTGATTGTGCAGCGTGAACGTTTTGGAAAGATTGGTAATTTCAATCATGATCTCACCCTCAGACTTGCAGAACCGAGCTGACAAGCAGCTGTGTATAGGCGTGTTGCGGATCATCCAGAACCTGATCAGTCAGGCCGGTTTCAACCACGTGACCGTCCTTCATCACCATCAACCTGTCCGCAAGAAGGCGCACAACCGCCAGATCGTGGGTCACGATAATCGCGCTCAGCCCCATCTCGCGCACCAACCCGCGCAAAAGGTCCAAGAGGCGCGCCTGCACGGAAACATCCAGGCCGCCGGTAGGCTCGTCCATGAAAACAAGACGCGGCCCCGTCACAAGGTTACGGGCAATCTGCAATCGCTGCTGCATCCCGCCCGAGAACTGCGTCGGGCGGTCATCAACACGGCTTTCGTTGATCTCGACCCGCCCCAGCCAATCAATCGCCTGGTCACGAATGTCGCCATAGTGACGCGCGCCAACCGCCATCAGCCGCTCGCCCACGTTGCCACCTGCCGACACGTTCATCCGCAGACCGTCGCGCGCATGTTGATGCACAAAGGCCCAATCGGTGCGCGACAGCATCCGCCGCTCCGGCTCGGACATGGTGACCGTGTCCTTCATGCCTTCGCTGCGGGTTTCGAACAAAACCTCGCCGCGATCCGGCGCGAGATGCCCCGCCAGACAGTTGAGCAGGGTCGACTTGCCTGACCCGCTCTCACCAACGATGCCCATAACTTCGCCGGGATAAAGATCAAAGCTCACATCGGTGCAACCAATCCGCCCGCCATAGAACTTTGCGATATTCTGAACCTTGAGCAGCGGTGTCATGCTGCGTCCTCCTCAAAGGCTGTCCCTTTTGCGCCCACGAACCCGGCCTTGCGGCGCGAACAACAGTAATCCGTGTCAGAGCAGACAAACATGCGACCGCCCGCGTCATCCATGATCACTTCATCAAGATAGCTATCCTCAGCCCCACACAGATCACAGGCCGCATCGGCCTTGGTGGCTTCGAACGGGTAGTCATCGAAATCAAGGCTGACGACTTGCGTATAGGGCGGCACCGCATAGATGCGCTGCTCTCGTCCTGCACCGAACAGCTGAATGGCCGCCATTTCCATCTTTGGATTGTCAAACTTCGGGATGGGCGACGGGTCCATCACGTAACGCCCCTCCACTTTCACCGGATAGGCATAAGAGGTCGCAATCGCACCGTGGCGGCTGATGTCCTCGTAAAGCTTCACATGCATCAACCCGTATTCCTCAAGGCTGTGCATCTTGCGGGTTTCCACCTCGGACGGCTCCAGAAACCGCAAGGGCTCCGGGATCGGCACCTGATACACAAGGATCTGGTCTTCGCGCAGCGGCTCTTCCGGAATGCGGTGACGGGTCTGGATCACGCTTGCCTCGGCCGTCTCCTCGGTCGTCGCAACTCCGGCAGTCTTTTCAAAGAACTTGCGGATCGAAACGGCATTTGTCGTGTCATCGGCCCCCTGATCAATCACCTTCATGTTGTCGTCGGGCGTCAGCGTTGCCGCCGACACCTGCACGCCGCCCGTGCCCCACCCATAGGGCATCGGCATCTCGCGGCTGGCAAACGGCACCTGATAGCCGGGAATGGCCAACCCCTTGAGGATGGCCCGACGGATCATCCGCTTGGTCTGCTCATCCAGATAGGCAAAGTTATAGTCGCTCATTCCGCAGCCTCCTGTACTTCGCCCATCGCCTCGCGACGCAGCTTGCGGATCAGTTCAAGTTCAGACTGGAAGTCCACGTAGTGCGGCAGCTTGATGTGCTCGAGAAAGCCCGTCGCCTGGATATTGTCCGAGTGATACAGAACGAACTCTTCGTCCTGCGCCGGCGCGCCCATGTTGTCCTCGCCCAACTCTTTCCAGCGAAGCGCCCGGTCAACCAGGGCCATCGAAATCGACTTGCGTTCGGACTGACCGAACACAAGCCCATAGCCGCGTGTGAACTGCGGCGGCTCGGTCTTTGAACCGGCAAACTGGTTCACCGTCTCGCATTCCGTGACCTCGATCTCGCCGATGTCGATGGCAAAGCCCAACTCGGGGATGTCCATCTCGACCTCGACCTTGCCGATGCGCAATTCGCCGACAAAGGCGTGGTTGCGGGCATAGCCACGCTGGGTCGAATAAGCCATGCCCAGCACAAACCCCTCGTCCCCACGCGTCAGCGACTGAAGGCGCAAGGCGCGATCGGCCGGCAGCTCCAGCGGTTCACGGGTCAGGTCACCCGGCACGTCATCATTTTCGTCTTCAGTCTGGATCAAGCCTTCGCGGTTCAGGAAACCGGTGATATGCGGCGTCGGCTCCGTACGCGCCTCACCCTGCGGCGCTTCGGGCACCTCGCCTTCCGCCGCCAATGCAAAATCCAAAAGACGGTGGGTATAGTCGAAAGTCGGCCCAAGAACCTGCCCGCCCGGCGCATCCTTGAAGGTCGCGGAAATCCGGCGATCACAAGCCATCCCGGCAGTATCAATCGGATTGGAGTAGCCAAACCGCGGCAGGGTCGTGCGATAGGCCCGGATCAGAAAGATCGCCTCGATCATGTCCCCGCGCGCCTGCTTGATCGCAAGGGCCGCAAGATCAGGATCATACAGCGACCCTTCCGCCATCACCCGGTTCACGGCCAACGCCAGCTGCTCACGGATCTGAGCAATCGAAAGTTCCGCCACATCCAGACTGCCACGGCGCTCCTCGGCCAACCAGGCATGCGCATTGTCAATGGCGCGCTCGCCACCTTTCACGGCAACATACATCAGGCAACCACCTTTGTTGTGCGGGGCAGCGCGGCAACGCGGCTGCCTTCGGTAAAGTAGAAATCAAGCCCCAGCGGGAACAGCATCGCATTCTTCTGGAACACGGCCACGTCAGGCAGGGACAGCGAAGATGTCTCCTTGATGCCCGGCCCGCTCAGTGTCGCGCCGTTGCTGTCCAAAGTGTCCATCTCGACAATCAGAGTGGCCGAGCGGTCCGGATATTCCGGCGTACCGATTGCAAACCGATCCAGCACCCCAAGGTCTTCCCAGCGCCCAACCGCGAACATTGCCTGTTCCGGCGCCACAACCGGCGCACCGACGTGGAACGAAATCCAGTCGCGTACTGCCGCGCAATCCACGGCACCGCACAAGGCAACAGGCGTTTCGGGATCACACAACGTGAGGATCAGAACCCCCGCCGCCACAGACAGCGGAGCCGGCGGAACGGCCCCCGCCAAATCCTCGATCGTGCCCGGCCGTGCCATCACGTTCATCAGCACGCGAAAGGCATGGGCCGAATCCACCGGCGCATTGGCAAAACCGCCTTTCAATACATCGGCGTTCATCAGTCTTCCCCCCGTACCATCGTGAAGAAATCAACCTTGGTGGCCGCGGCCTTGGCTGCCCGCGTTTCCCTGGCGTCCAGCATCGCTTTCTCCAGAGGCTCGAGCACCGCCGCCTTCACGACATCCGCCTTGTCCCCCTGCATCAACGCATCCACCAGCGCGGCAAGCTTGGCCTTGTCCTTGTCACGGCCCTGAACATAGCCATGCCCGACCTCACCGCTGGCAAGCTGCAGCGAACACCGGGTCACGGTCATTTCTCCGAGATTGAAGGGCGCCCCGGTCCCGCCGGTACGCCCACGCACCATGGTCGCGCCGATTTCCGGCGCACGAAGCCAATTGAATTCCGGCGCAAAGGATTGCGCATCCCACAACACCCTGAGCCGTTCAGCAGGCGCTTTGGCCAAGAGGCTCATCCATGCGCGACGATTTGTTTCTGGGGTCATCTAGACACCTTGTCGATTTGTCTATTTTACTATACAACTAGACAAATAATAACCCCAGACCGATGAGTCGCACAATCCCGGCATCCGTGAAACTTTGATGACATGAACCGCTTCCAGAAAAAGACACCCGTTTGGGAATCCATTTCCCGCAGCCTCACCGCCGACATCGCCGAAGGCCGCTATGGCCCCGGCGACAAGCTGCCAACCGAGGCCGAGCTTTCCTCGCGCTTTGGCGTAAACCGCCACACCGTGCGCCATGCGTTGAAGGACATGGCCGAATCCGGCCTTGTGCATTCACGGCGGGGCTCCGGTGTCTTCGTGGCGCAAACTCCCACCGATTATCCCATCGGCAAACGGGTCCGCTTTCACCGCAATCTCCAAAAGTCAGGCCGCCTGCCCTCCAAACAGACGCTCTCGGTCGAGACACGCGCCGCCGATCTGCGCGAGGCAGAGGCCCTGCAACTGAACAAGGGCGATCCGGTTCATGTCTACGAAGGCCTGTCCCTTGCAGACGGTCAGCCGATCTGCGTCTTCAAAAGCGCCTTCCCCGCCGATCGCTTCCCCGAAATGCTCGATCACATCACCTTTTCGAATTCAGTTACGGCGGCATTGAACGCCTGTGGCATCCTTGACTACACTCGCATTTCCACGCGCCTGACCGCGAAACGGGCAACCGCAACCCAGGCGCTGCACCTGCGCATTCAAGAAGGCGATCCGATCCTGCGCACCGTCGGCATCAACGTCGATCCCGATGGAAACCCGATCGAATACGGCGTCTCGTGGTTCGCCGGAGACCGGGTAACCCTGACCCTTGCAGAGGCGGATGCGCCATAAAACATTGGGCGTCCTGTCACGTAGGCGACATACTAGACAGCTAGACATATCGAAAACCTCGGAAATGAGCAGATCGATGCCCAGACGCCCCCTCTCCCTTCGCCTCAAAGGCGCTACTGTCCTGCGCGACGGCGAAATGCAAAAGCGGTCCCTCGTGATCCAACAGGGTCGCATTTCCAAAGGCCCGCTCCCCGAAGTTGACCTCACGGGCTACCTGCTGCTGCCCGGTATCATCGACATGCACGGCGATGCGTTTGAACGCCATATCGCACCGCGCCCATCAGCACCCTTCCCTCTGGAAACCGGCCTGCGCGCCACCGATCGTGACGCAGCCGTCAACGGGGTCACAACCGCCTGGCTCGCCCAGAGCTGGAGCTGGGAAGGCGGCCATCGCGGCCCGGATTTTGCCGAGAAACTACTGACCGGTCTCGACCACTATCGCAGCCACGCCCTCAGCGATCTGCGAATCCAGATCCGCTGCGAAACCCATACCGTTGACACGGCCGAGCGGCTCTTGTCGGCTGTCGAACGCCACAAGATCGACTACGTTGTCTTCAACAACCACCTCGACGAGGCCCTGCACCTCGCCCGCCTGCGACCCGAGGAAATCACCCTCTGGGCCAAAAAGGCAGGCCGCACCCCCGAAGAGCACATGGCGCTTGTGCATGGTGCGCAGGGACAAACTTCGCGGGTTCCGCGCTATCTTTGCAAACTGGCCGAACGCTTTGATCAGTTGGGGGTCCGCTACGGATCGCATGACGATCCCGACGGCGACACCCGCGAACGCTTCTCGATGATCGGCGCCAAGATCTGCGAATTTCCCACGGCCCGCCCTGCGGCTGCCTTGGCCAAGGCCGTGGGCGATCACGTTGTCATGGGCGCGCCAAACATCGTGCGCGGCGGGTCCCAGTCGGGCAACATCGCGGCCTCGGACCTGGTCGAGGCCCGCCTCTGCGATGCGCTGGTGTCCGACTACTACTATCCGGCGCTGGCCCAGTCGGCATTCCGCCTCGTCGACGACGGCATCATGACCCTGCCCAAGGCGTGGAAGATGATTTCCGAAACCCCGGCCCGCATCATGGGTCTGGCGGATCGCGGTCATTTCGATTTCGGGCGTCGCGCCGACGTTGCCATCGTCAACGCCAAGACCCGCGCAATCGAAGGCACCATTTCCGGGGGGCGTATCACCCACCTGGTGGGCGAAGCCGCGCACCGGTTCTTCTATTCAAGCGCGTCGATGCAACTGGCCGCAGAATGAAAAAGTAGGGCGCCAACCGGCGCCCTTGTCATTCGTATTTCTCAAGAAAAGCATCCGCGTCCAGATTGCGGAAATCCTCAAGCGCATCTCTGATCCTATCGTGATCCCAATCCCACCACGCAAGCGCCATCAGGCGCTCGGCGATTGGTTCTGGCTGGCGGAGGCGCAGCACCTTTGCTGGCATCCCCGCGACAATCGTATAGGGCTCAACGTCCTTGGTCACCACGGCACCCGCGGCAACAACCGCACCATGCCCCACCGTGACTTCGGGCTTGATCTGCGCGTTGTGGCCGATCCAGGTGTCATGCCCCACGACCGCCAACCGTGACCGGCGGTGTTCAAAGAACGCCGCATCGGGTTCGGCATCGGGCCAGTAGTCCGACGACCGGTACATGAAGTGATGGAGGCTCGCCCGCTCAAGCGGATGGTCTGTCGCCCCGATCCGCACGCCGCTTGCGATATTGGCGAACTTGCCAATCTGGGCATTCGCCACGTCGCAGTTTCGGTCACAGTAGGAGTAGTCACCAAAGACCGAATGCTGCACCCGCGTGCCGCTGTTGATCCATGTATAGGCCCCGAAATCGCTGTCGACGACAATACAGTCATCCGCAATCACGGGACCATCGGCTTTCAACGGATTATGCATCAGCGGCCACTTTCATCGCCGGCGATCAGACGCCGACGCAGCCAGCCCGAGAACCAGTCCATCAGCATCACCATCAGGATGATCAGCACGATATAGTAGCTCACCTCTTCCCAGTCCTTCTGGGTGATCATCGCCTGCGTCAGCATCAGGCCAATACCACCGCCCGTGATCGCACCGATAATGGTCGCGCTGCGGGTGTTGGATTCCAGATAGTACAGGATCTGGCTCAAAAGCACCGGCGTCACCTGCGGGATCACGCCAAAACGATACCGCTGGATCGGGTTCGCCCCTGTCGACTGGATACCTTCGATCTGCTTCTTGTCCACGTTCTCCAAAGCCTCAGAGAACATCTTGCCGAAGCTGCCGGTGTCGGTGATCAGGATCGCCAAGGCACCGGTAAGCGGCCCCGGCCCGAACGCCCGCGCCAATACGATGGTCCAGATCAGCGCATCCACGCCGCGGAAAAAGTCAAAGAAACGACGGGTCACCTGACGCACCGTAACCAGTGGCGAAAAGTTCTTTGCCGCCAGAAACGCCAGCGGCAGGGCGACAATCGCGGCCCCCATGGTGCCAAGGAAGGCCATCAGGATCGTTTCAAAGATCGCCCAGACCACCTCTTGGTGACGCCACATCTTGTTGGTCCAGATGTCATTGAAAATCGCACCGGCCTCACCGTCAAAGGCGCGCGCCATGACCTCGCCAACGCCCATGCCGTGATAGGGGCTGTCGAGGGTAAAGAAGAACAGCTCCCAACCGGTGAAATAGCGGAACACCTCGGTCCGGTTCCGAGTCACGGTCAGGCGGCCCGCGTCCGTCGTGATCGCCAGACGGTTCTTCGACAGGTTGATCCACTCCGGAACCTCATCCGTCGGCAACTGCGCCTGAACGCCCTTCCGCCGATCCGGCTGTGCGGTGATCACCCCGTAGCCAGGAATATCGAACGACACGAAATTCTCGGCCCCGAAGGTCACCAGATATCCGCCTTCAAGGTCAATCACCGTATCGCTGCCCAGAGCAACCCAATCGGGCGAGGTGCCCGGCGCATAGGTGCCCTTGCGCTCGCCTTCGATGGCGATGACCACGTCACCCGAACGATTGTCGCGGGTCACATGCGTCTTGTAGCTATAGCTGTCCGCCACCAGAGCGCGGGCATTGTCGACATCGAAACGCTTGGCCAGCCCAAGAATATCGAAGGCAAAGAAGATGTAAGTCAGATAGGCCAGCACCATCAGCGGCAGGCCAAAGGCCATCATCCGTTTGCGGCGAAAAAGCGTGTTCGCGCCGCTTCTCAGCGTGGTCACATCGGTCGCGGTCATGGTCATGCCGACACCTTCACTTTCTCTTTTTTGCCATGGGTCAGGCGGTCGCGGTAAACACTCGACACCTGGTCAACCACGACAATCGACAGGAACAGCAGGATAAAGATCGCGGCAGCTTCGTCGTACTGCCCCTTGCCCCAGCTCATAGCGTTCTTCAGCTCGTAGCCGATACCGCCAGCGCCAACGAAGCCAAGGATGGCCGAGGCGCGAATGTTGATCTCGAAACGCAGAAGGGCATAGCTCAGATAGTTCGGCGCGACCTGCGGCATCACGCCCAGAACCATCCGCTGCGCCCAACTCGCACCTACAGATTGCAGGCCCTCAACCGGCTTCAAGGATGCGTTCTCGTTCACTTCCGAGAACAGCTTGCCCAGCGCGCCCGCCGTGTGGAAGGCAATCGCCACCATCGCGGGCACCGGGCCACCGCCCATGATAAAGATCAGCACCAGCGCGATCACGATTTCCGGCATCGCACGCATGATATCCATGATGCGGCGGAACAGCGGAATAAGGCGCGGCCAGCGGGCCATGCCACGGGTCGACAGCAACGACAGCACAATCGCCAGCATCGCACCGATCAGCGTCGAGGCCGCCGCAATGTTGATCGTCTCGATCAACGAGGGAAGGAAGGTCACGAAATGCGCGGGAAGCTCAGAAATCTTCTCAACGGCCTCGCCCAGAACTTCCTTCGGGAAATCAAAGAAACGATGCAGCCCTTCCCAGAAACCACCGGCGTTGCGATCATCGGCGATCATGAAACCCGAAACCATCAACGCGATGAAAATGACCAGAAGAATGCCATCCATCATGCGCTTGCGCCGCACCTGCGCCATGTAGTCGCTGCGCATCTCGGCGATACCGCCCGTGAGTTCTGCCATTGCTGCCTCTCGTTCTGAAAAACAGGCCCCGCAAATGTCGCGGGGCCTGCCAAAAAGGGTGAAGAGAACCTTAGTTCGACTTCAGTTTGCGTGCTTCGACGATCACTTCGTAGGCGTCGTGACCAATCGGCTGCAGGCCTTTTGCTTCACCGGCCAGAACGCCATAGGCGCAATCCGGGTCAATCGACGGCATCGAAGCCATCAGCGCGGTGAACTTGACTTTCACGTCTTCCGGCAGAGCTTTGCGCAGAACGATCGGGCCTTCCGGGATCGGCTTCGACTGCCAGATTTTGACCATGTCGTTCATGTCGATCAGACCGGCATCAACCGCACGACGCAGCGCGCCCGAGTTGTAACCGTCTTCCCAGTTGCCAAGGCCGTCGGCCCAGGTCACGCCGCCATCAACGTCACCCGCGTTCACGGCAACGATGGTCTGCTCGTGGCCACCGGTGAACTTGACTTCACCAAAGTAGTCACCCGAAGTCATGGTCGAACCGGTTGCTTCCGGGATTTCGATCGACGGGATCAGGAAGCCCGAGGTCGAGTTCGGATCGCCGAAACCAAAGACTTTGCCCTTCATGTCTTCCAGCGATTTAATGCCGCTGTCCTTGCGGGCGAAACCAACCGAATAGTAGCCATAGCCGCCATCGGTGTTCACTTTCACGAGGATCGGCTCAACCGCTTCCGGGTCCGACAGATAGGTCTTCGCGTAACCCGAGGCACCCAGCCACGCCATGTCGATGGTACCGCCCAGCAGGCCCTGGATAACGCCGTTATAGTCGGCCGGCGCGAACAGCTTGGTCGGAACACCCAGCAGCTCTTCGGTTTTGGCGCGCAGGCACTCGTTGTTGTTCAGACGGTCTTGGGCGTTTTCACCACCCAGCAGGCCGATACGGAACTCTTTGATGTCTTCAGCCATGACCGGTGCGGTCAGAGCGGTGGTTGCCAGGACGGCAGCGATCAGTTTTTTCATCTTCTTTCTCTCCAGTTGATAAAGCCCCGTCGGATCAGGACGGGGCAGATGAAATTCAGGCAGGAACGCGGGTAAGCGTCTGGATCTCGGTGGATGTGTAGGCTTCGTTAAAGCTGTCATCCGCACCGTAGATGTCGCGCGCCACACCAGTCGTCAGTTGCTCCGGCGTACCGTCAAAGACGATGCGGCCGTCGCGCATACCGATCACGCGGTCACAATAGCGGCGCGCGGTATCCAGTGTGTGCAAGTTGGCAATGACCATGCGGCCGTCTTCTTCATGAATACGGCGCAGCGATTGCATCACCACCTGCGCATTCATCGGATCAAGCGAGGCAATCGGCTCGTCCGCGAGGATAATACGCGGGTCCTGCATCAGCGCACGGGCAATCGCCACTCGCTGCTGCTGACCACCCGAAAGCGCCTCGGCGCGTTTGGGGCCATGCTCGGCAATGCCGAGACGGTCAAGAATATCAATCGCGCGGTGGATGTCTTCGTTCGGATAAAGGTTGAACACCGTCGCCAGCGTCGAACGGCGGTTCAGCGTGCCGTGCAAAACGTTCGAAACCACGTCCATACGGGGAACAAGGTTGAACTGCTGGAAGATCATCGCGCATTCAGACTGCCAGCGGCGCTTCTCTGCCCCTGTCAGCCCGGTCACATCACGGCCTTCAAACTCAATCTTGCCAGACGTCGCATCGCTCAGACGGTTCAGCATGCGCAGCAGGGTCGACTTGCCTGCCCCCGAACGCCCGATGATGCCGATCATGGCGGATTTCTGGACGTCGATGTTTGTCGCATCAACAGCCGTGTTTGGACCGAATTTCTTGGTCAGGTTCGTTATTTGTAGCACAGTATTCCCCCGGCACAGTCAGCCGTTGGGATAGGCGCCATCTGATAAAGACTCTTGTCAGTTCAATGAATGTTTTGTGACCAGCACCCACGTCTGGCCCGGTCTCGACCTGCCGGATACGCCCCCCGACAAACGAAAGGCACCGGCCGAAAAACACGGCCGGTGCCCTTAATCTTAATGCGCATACCGCTTGTCGCGGCCTGCGGTTCCTAGAACAGGAAGCTGTCCTCGGTCAGATCGGTCAGGTTGCCAGCCAGAGTGACATCAATGCTGTCACCCTGCACACCATACTCAACCGTATAGTTTTCCGAACCGTTGTCGGTGATGGTCAGGTCCGCAAAGCTAAGCCCGGTCGCGCTCAGATCGATGCGGTCCTTGCGTGTCAGGTCAAGGATCACGTCGTCACCGGCGCCCAGATCGAACACAAAGACGTCCTTGCCGATGAAACCCTTCATCACATCGTCGCCGGTACCACCAATCAGGCGGTCCTTGCCGACACCACCGCCAAGGGTATCGTCACCCGCACCGCCGCGAATGGTGTCATGTCCCCAGAAGCCACGCAGGTTGTCATCGCCCGCCCGGCCGCTGATGTCATCATGACCAAAGCCCGCGCGCACAAAGTCGTCACCGCTGCCGGCCACGACAGTATCGTGCCCGAACCCTGCAAGAATTTCGTCGGCACCGATACCGCCCTTGATCATCTCGCCTGCATTGGTGCCCAGAATACTCTGGCCGAATTGCAGGTCAAACACCGCGGTGGTGCCCGAAACCTCATAGGACACCGCGATCTGCGCCAGCCCGGTCGCGCTCTCGCTGGCGGGGATGAAATCGATGACTTCGGGGCTGAGGTTCCCGTTGCCCTGGCCTTCGATATAGGTCAGGAACGAGGCGTTCGCCGGATCGGTAATGTCATAGATCATGATGCCGCTGTCACGCTCGAGGCCGATAAAGGCAAGGGTGACACCCTCGACTTCACCCACCGCGATGGCTTCCGGCTCGGGGCCCTTGTTGTCGGAACGGTTCTCGTCAACGGTGCCTGCGTCATCCGACGGATAATCGTCGTTGTTGAACGCGTTTGCTGGACGATTGGCGGCGATCCACTGTTCGAAATCATCGCCTGAGTCAAAGACGACATTGCCGTCCGCATCATAGATGGTGAACGAACGCGATCCGTAGGAATGCAGGACGTCGATATCGCCATCATTGTCGGTGTCACCATCGATGATCGACACGTTCAGACGCTCCAGGCCGGTGGTGTCCACCGAAGCGTCAACCGACACACCCGCAACATCGCCGTCCAGGATATCCTTGACGCGGGCCGCATCGCCACCTTCGTCAAAATCACCGCGATCATCGCCTTCGTTGGCCGTCAGGAAATAGGTCTTGCCCCCGATCTCCGCCGTCGCAAGGGCGTCGGGCATACGCAGGCCAAGGGTGTTCACAACCTTAATGTCGATCGCGTCATCCTTGTCATTGGCATCCATACCGAACCCCTCAACCGAGTGATCCACGGTGCCGAGCGGCAGGATCTCGTCCCACTGCATGGTGGTAAGATCAAACACGGCAACGGCATTGGCCTCCTGCAAGGTCACGTACAGCTTGCCGTTGTCGCCCTCGGCAATGTACTCCGGCTCAAAATCGGTCGACGGCAGCTTGCCCGGGAAGATACGCACACCGGCAGCCTTCAGCGCAGCAACTTGCGTGTCGAAGGCGGAAAAATCAAAGGTCTGAACCTGCTTGGTCGCCACGTCGATGATCGAGATCGAACCGGCGGGATCAACACTGTCGGTCGGCTCACCTTCGTTGGCGACAAAGATCTTGGTGCCATCTTTCGAAAAGGTCACCATGTCCGGCAGGTTGCCGGCTTCCACGGTACCATTCGGCGTGCCGTCCAGCGCAAACAGGGCGACCACACCATTGTCAAAGCTTGCGATGTCACGCTCAACGGCAACCGCAACCCCAGCCGCCGAAGCTGCAACCGAGTTGATGCCATCAAAGCCCGGGATGGTCGACAGGTCGATCGAGCTGATCAGAACGCCGGTCGTCGCGTTGATGATGTCGACACGGTCCTGTTCGCCGTTGGTCACATAAAGCTTGCCGTCATGGAACGACACGACCTCCGAGCCGCCTTCGCCTGCGCCGCTGTCAAAAGTCACGGCCTCCTCAAAGCCAAGGGTATTCAGCCGTGTTGTCGTGAGAGGTGTCATGTCAAATCATCCTTGTTCAGTTTTTTTGCGCTCACACGGGACAGCCCCGGACGAGCAAAGGCGCAAAGCCCCCCTCCGAACGGAGAAAGGCGGTTTTCGTGTCAGCCATGAGATGAGGCATTGGGATCACGCAGCGAAAGCGTGATGCTGGCCCGCCGAAGGGTATGAAAACGCAGGGAGATCACGAACAGTTTCCGCAACAACAGGTCCAACTCTAGAAATTCCGAAGCAGGCCTAGTCGCAAAATGAAACGTCCAACTGAACATTTTGAAACAGAAATATGAATAATGGGGCCTGCTCCACAAAGGACAGGTCCGTCATGTCAGAGCAGCGACACAACTGCCTGAAAAGGGGTTAGGTCTCGTCCTTGGGCAAGGGCAGGCCGGGAAACCCCCAGTCATCCACCACGTTGCGGCAGTGTTCGACAAAGGTCTGCACCGTCAGCACATTGGTCGCCCCTTCCGGCACCACCAGCCCCATGCGCAACCGCCGGACGCTCCCGACCAGCGGCACAAACCGCAACCGCCGACCGTCAGGTGACTGGTCGATCTGCGGCCGAAGGTTGGCAATCGCATAGCCAAACCCGTTCGCCACAAGACTGCGCAAAACAGCCATGTCCCGGGTCCTCTCGGCGATATTCGGCTTCACACCGATTTTCGTGAAGAAGGACAGAAAGTATTCGCTGCTATGCGGCAGGTCCAAAAGCACCATTGGGTGCTTTTGCAACTCCTCGACCGACACCACGGCCTCGCCCGCAAGAGGATGTTCCTCGTCCAGCATGGCAAAGGGCGGCAACTCCCTCAGAGGGATGAACTTGAGGTCAGCGGGAATATCGAGATCGTAGCTGATCGCCACATCGATCTCCGCCCGCCGCAGCTTTTCGAAAATCTCCAGTTGGTGAAGCTCATACTGCGATACGCGCACGTCGGGATAGTTGGCCTCAAACAGCCGCCGCATCGCGGGCAAAACGACCTGCGCAAAGGTCAGCAGACAGCCAATCGCCAAAGGCCCGCGCACGTTCCCGGAAATATCCCCGGCAAGGTGGTTCAGCGCGTCCGCCTCGGCCAACACCTTCTTGGCCTGCTCCATGAACCGCTTGCCCGCCTGCGTAAGCGACAGCCCATGCGCGTGCTTGCGCACGAACAGCGGCAGGCCGAACTCGTCCTCCAACTGCGCAACGGCAGTCGAAATCGAAGGCGAAGACACATTCACCCTGTCCGAGGCCTGGGCAATAGACCCGGCCTCACCCACTGCGATGAAATACTCCAGTTGTCGAAGAGTGAAACGCGTTGCCATCCAACGACTATTCACCGCCGTTGAAACAGGTTCAAGCCCGATACGACCGGACCGATGTCGCGAACCGACATCGGTCCAACGCATTATTCCGCCGCCATCTCCTGACGGTCCTGCGCGGCCAGCCACAGCTGGAAGTCGCGGATCGTGCCTTCATAGTCATCCCCCGCCAAAGGCCCTTCCAGCGCATGGGCAGACGACAGGGCAACCTGCATCTTCTCGAGCTTCTCGCGGTCCTCGCGGTTCACCTCTTCCCACAGGCCAATGCGCTGCTGGATGGTCTCGTCGTCCAGATCATCGCCATAGACCGACATCGTCCATTTCACACGGATTTCACCGGCGCTCAGCGGGAAAATCGAAATCGACACAAGAAGGCTCGCGGCCTGGCTGGCCACCTGGCACGGGAACTTTGAAAACAGCGTGGACCGTTCCCGTTCTTCCTTGCTCAGGTTCGGCGCCCCAAGCCCACGCGAGGGAATGTCCTGCGGATAGTTTGCAGCATATGACGTATACCCCTCTCCGGTGATCAGCTTGCGCGCCAATCCGGTGGGCGTATAGCCATGCAGAGTCTGCGGATGCACGACCGAAAGGTGATATCCTTCCATGAAGTTCTCAACCAGACACTTCCAGTTGGTCTGCCAGTTTTCCTCCGCAACATGGACCAGCCGCAGCTTCTCGCTCTCGTATGGCTCCAGAAGCGCATCAAGTTCCGGATGTTCAAACGGGGCCGCATCCACATCGAGGTTCACATAGATGAACCCTTTCCAAAGCTGCACGTTGTGCCCATGCAGGCGGCAGTTCTTGGCGTCAAACCCGGCATTCTCCATACGCGCGGCCCGCAAAAGGCCACCGTCGAGACCATAGGCCCAGGCGTGATAGGAACACACAAAGCGTTTCACCTTGCCACGCCCCTCGGCAAGCGGCATCCCGCGGTGACGGCACACATTGGCCAGCACGCGAATATCACCGTCATCGCCGCGCACAACGATCAGCGGTTCATTCAGCAATTGCACGGTAAAGAAATCACCCGCCTCCGGGATTTCGTCTTCGCGCCCCAGACAGTGCCAGCCCCGACGCAGCACGCCGGCGGCCTCGTGTTCGAACTGCGCCTGCGACGTATAGAACGCCCCCGGCATACACATCGGACGATCCGCGGGCAGCGCCGCCAACTCCTGCAATTTCTGACGCATGTCCATCAAACACCTCCAAACACGCCATAAGAACAAGCGCCGCGCCAAGCCTTCATGCGCCAGACACGGCCGTTGATGTGTGGCCCTTTCTAGGCCCGCCCCTCGTCGATCTTTGCAATCAGGTACTGTGCAAAGTCGTAGTTCGGACGCTCCAGATGCGAGAGGTGCCCCGGCTCGGCAAGCCGCGAACTCAGCCCCTTGAACACCTTCTCCGTGCACCCGCGATCCTCGACGTTCACATCGTCCAGAAGCGCCTTCAGATCGGCAAAGTTCTGGTCAAGGTCGGCATCGTCGGCAAAGTCATTCGACATCCCGCCACCAAAGCGGATGTGCACTTGCCCCGGACCTTTCGGATGCAGGCTCAGATACCAGAAATACCCCGGCGTCAGCGTGATCAGCAGCGAGGGATAGATCGCCAGCAGGAACGTCGTGCGCCGCTCATCCCCCTCAAGCCGGGTGTTATCCGGATGCGCCATGGCAATCCTGAGCGACTCTTCCTTGAGGATCGTATGATAGTTGAACGCCGGAAGGCCCGGCGGACAGATCATGTCTTCCAGCTTCGACAACCCGCCAATGGTGCCCGCGTGGCATACCGGCAGGTGATAGCTCTCCATGAAGTTCTCGGCCAACACCTTCCAGTTGGTGTCCCAGACATGCTCTTCATAGAAAGCCTCGGTATAGTTGGCCATGTCATAGCCACCGATCAGCTCTTCAACCTGCGAGAGCACCTCGGTCACCGGCTTGGCATCCGCGTTAAGCGTCACGAACACCCACCCCAGCCATTCTTCGCAACGCACCTTCGGCAGCGAATAGGCTTCCTTGCAGAACCCCTCGTTCAGCGTCATCGCCGGGGCGCCGCGCAACGTGCCGTCAAGGTTGTAGGTCCAGGCATGGTAGGGACAGACAATCGCCCGCGTGTTGCCGCGTCCGTGCAAAAGGGTCGACATACGGTGCATACAGACATTCGAAACCGCCCGAAGCGTGCCATCCCGATCCCGGATCACCGCAATCGGTTGCCCGGCCAGCTCCGCACTCACATAGTCGCCCGGATTGGCCAGCGCACTGGCTCGGCCAATGCAGTACCACTCCTTGGCGAAGATCTGATTCAATTCCTCCTGAAGGAACTCATCCGAAGTATACACCTCCGGCGGCATCGCCCGCGCCTGTTCGAACGGCACGCTCGTATTGGCCCGCAGGGCATCTACGGCAGACATCTCCACACCGTCTTTTGCCATGATATCCTCCTTTTCCAGGAACCCGCATCGCGCGCGCGGGATACGTCAATTTCATCAGGGAGGCAGGAAAGACTCCGGCTTCGGTGAAACCGTCTTTCGCGCATCCATGACAAAAGAATTCCGCCGAATTGACGGTTTGGAAAAGAAGTCTCTCGTTCAGCCGTGATTAGGCTTCCCCTAAGATCGCTCTCAGGATTTCTCAAACATTTGGAAAACTGCACCTTTTTCCGCGCGACTGGATGAACTGCCCCCTAGAGCGCAACCATATGATTGTCCCAGCGAAGGTCTTGGCGACCAAGGTCGACAAACCGATTCTCATCAACACGTGCCACGCGGCCATCCCCGGAGGTCAGGACAAACCCACTCTCATCCGCTCCAATACCGCAGACATCCGGCATCTCGACGCTGCGCGCCACGCGCATCTCTGCCACATCGATCACCTGCACGACACCACCGCGCGGTGACGAGATCGCCACCTGCGCGCCGTCCTGCGAAAACGTCACGCTCCCGACATAGCCCCGAAGCGCATCCTTCTCCTGTTCGGTAGGCCAAAGCAGGCGCGGCGCCTCTCCTCGCATGTGAACCCCGAACAAGACCGGCGCTTGTGCGACATCGCCTTGCCACTGCATACCAAAGGCGACGAGCCCATCTTCCCGCACCGCCATATGCCGGATCGAATTCTTGTGCATCGCACGCGGCAATTCCACGATCTCTTCAACGCCATCACCGCGTAAATAGGCCAGATTCGGCTCCATCATCGGGATGTTCAGCTTGGCACGCCCGCTGTCGGGATGGGTCTCGATACCGCCATTGGCCACCACCAGAACATCCGTTCCCGGCAGGCGTCGGATGTCATGCGGCCCCACGCCCCCTGACGGCATCTCGCCAACCCGCACATACCCGAGCGAGCGATCCCAGATGCCGATCACACCCTCTCCGGCCTCATAGTCGTTTTCCGTGGTGAACAGGAAACGGCCATCCATCGAAAACACGCCATGCCCGTAAAAGTGCCGCCCCTCCGGCGCATCCAGACGATGCAGCACCCGCCCGCTCACGCAATCGAGGACAAAAGCAAACACGCCGGGCCGGCGGGCAAAGCCAACGGCTTCCGGCACCTCGGGATGGGCCGCCGCCGCATGGCCGCGCTCGGGCAAGGGAACCGAAAACAGCGCTTCTCCCGACGCCGAAATCCCGAACAGCGCATAGGCCCCATCCGGTCGTTGCGCCGCATTCAGAAACCGCACGCTCCCCAATCCGGCCCAGCCAAAATCCGGTGTCGCCAAGGCCAACGCGCCTGCCATGAATCCCCGTCGCGAAACCACCAGCTCAATCCCCATCCAGTGCGTTGAACCCGGCAGTCACGCCAAGATGCACGCTCAATTCCAACGCCGCAATTTCGCGCATGTCATCAAGGCTTAGCTTCAGGATTTCCACCTTCAGGCGGCCAACCGGATCAGACACACCCTGAAACGCCGGATCATCCAGCCCAGCGCCGTGTTCCTGCACATAGGCAAACCCATCCCGGAGCCGTTGTTGCAGACCTTCGGTCCCGCCTTCCGACAGGATATCGGCAAGCTCGGCCAGAGACTCGCTCGCCACCAGAACATGCCGCAGGGACCGCTGCGACCGCCACGCCTCGGCCCTCCGTGGGCGCGGGCGCTCAAACGTCCCCAAGGGGCGGCCAAGCCGGGTATCGGCCGTGAACTGAAGCCCGGTGCCAAGCGCCTTGAATACCTCCTGAACCGCTTCGTCCTCGCTGCGGTAAATGTCGTTGCCCGGCACCTTCAGCACATCGGCATAGGCCTGCCAATCGGCATGGATCGCCGTGGCATTGAGCGCGATATTACGGGCAATCGCTTGCACAAGATCACAGCGATACTCTGCGTCACCCGCCATCGACACCTTCGGATCAAACAACAGGAACTCAAGCGCGTAATACCCCTGCGCGGCGATGGACACCTCGGCAAATCCTTCGGCATCCCGCACCACCGGGTCACTCTTCCCAATCAGTTGCATCAACGCCTTGGGCGTCTTGCCCCGCGTATCCGGCCAGAACGCCAGTGCGAAGGCGCGATTGTCCACCTCGCTCGGACCGAACCGCAAATGGCTGACGGCAATCCAGGCATCAAACGCCGCGCCCCACGCAGTGCGAAGGGCGTCCGAGTCGCCCGCACACGCGCCCTCGGCCACGTCGTTCAGCGCCACCGCCGTCTCGGCAAGCTCCGCCATGCGGGGCAGGACATGGTCATCCACCACCCGCGCCACGAGATCGGTCTTTTCCAAAGCCGACGCGGACACGCCTGCAAACATCATCAAAACAAGGGCAACAACAGCCAGAAGCCGGTTCATCTTACAAACTCTCCAGGAAACGGATCAGGGCCTCGCGGTCTTTCGTCGACAAGGCAACAACCCTGTCTCGCACAGCCTGCGCTTCGCCGCCATGCCAAAGCACAGCTTCCAGCAGGGACCGCGCCCGCCCGTCGTGTAAATAGCTCGCCCTGCCGCTCACCTCGGCAGTGCGCCCGATGCCCCAAAGGGGCGGTGTCTTCCATTCTCGGGCATCCACATCCGCTTCGATACCGCCATCCGCCAGGGCCGCGCCCATGTCGTGCAACAGAAAATCGGAATAGGGCCAGATCAGTTGAAAACTCCGGCTTGGGTCATCTTTCAGCCGATGCGTCACAAACGCCGGCTGGTGACAATCCGCACAGCCGATCTCGGAGAAAAGCGCCTTACCCGCCAGAACCCGTGCATCGCCCGCATCCCTGCGCGACGGCATCCCCAGACGCACGCCATAAAGCGTCACGAGGTCCAGCGCCCTGCCATCCACTTCAAAGCCCCGCACATCCTTGTCGCCATGCGGCAGCCCGCGACAGTCTGCCTGCGCCGCCGTGCAATCGCCCCAAGCCGCGGGAAACATCGGCGTGCTGATCCCGATATCATGCGAAAACGCATCCGCCGTCTGTTGCTTGATGGTTGGCGTGCCTGCCTTACGCCCGAACCGCCCGATCATTGGCTGGTCGTACTCAAGCGAGTGCACGATCCGCGCCCGCCCAGAAATACCGTCGCCATCCGTATCCTCCGGATCGGCCAGTGCCAGAATATCCTCTGCCCGGATAACCTCGACCATTCCCAGCCCCGGCACCTGCGGGGCAATGCGCGGGCTGATCCGGTCAGGCGCGGCCAAATCCCCCTGCGCCATATCGCTCACCTGATAGGTCGGATGGTGCATCACCACCTCTGTACCGTCCGCGAGCGTCACGATCTCCTGCCGGGCTTCCACCCGCATCACCGCCTCTGCGGCCAAACCAGACACCGAATTTGTCTGCAACTGCAAACCATAGATCGGATCTTTGCCCCCCGCCCCATCGGTCATCTTGAGAACCAGCGACAGTGGCCGCTCTCCGGGTTCTGGAACAACGCCGCGCCCGTTGCCCGGATGACACGCCAGACAGGATCGCGCGTTGTAAAGCGGCCCAAGGCCATCCGAGGCTTTTGTCGAACTCGGCGACGACACCCAAAGTTTGCGAAACAGGCTGCGCCCGACAAGGAAATCAAGCTCCCTGTCTTCCGGCAGATTGGCAAACGCCCGCGTAAAGGCCTCATCCCCTTCGGTATCCAGAACCGTCGCCGCCCCAAGCGGTAGGTGTTCAAAAGGCGACAACGTGCCCGGGTCGGCCTCAAGAACCGACACAACCCGCGCCTCCTCGCTCTGAGTGCGTGGCACGATATCAAGATGGGGTTCGAACGATCCTTCCGCAGCTGCAACACTCGCAGCCCCGATCAGAACAGGCAGTAAGCGTACCACTTTCATGGTCAATCCTTGTTGGCATGAGGCACGCACCTGTCTGGCGCAATTCGCCTCGGCTTGCAATTTTGCCCGGACCGCTGGGGACGATCCGGGCGGAAAGGCACCTTTAACACGCGCCTTTCGAGGGAATTCGGATCACCCGCCCAATGGGATGACCAGGTTCAGACCGATTTGCTGGCTGTTGGTTCCTGCATCGTCAACATGGGCCAGCGCCGCGCCCAGCACCATGCCGTTGGCAAGCTCATAGTCCAGACCAACCGAATACAGGTTTGTCTGGCCCGCGCTATCCACATCACGTTGCGAAATCAGACCCGAATAGGTGATCTGACCAACGGTATAGGCCGCGTTCAGCGTCACGAAGGTCGCGTCATCCGCAGTCCCGCCGAACCCGTCGAAATGCGCCACCTCGGCAAACAAGCCAAGCTGGTCGTTCACCTGATGACCAATACCCGCCACATAACCGGTCTCGTCCTTCAAATCACCCGCACTGGCCGAAAGCCGACGCGCGCCGACATGATAGAAGGTATCGCCAAGCTCCTGCGACCACTGCACCGCAAAGTTGTCGAACTTGCCGGTGTTGCCTGCCCCACCGTCCGAGGCCCGGTTGCGGCCACGGTTGAAACCGGCCGATTGCGACAGATAGGTATCGTCGGCGTGGAACACCCCGAACGACAGCGTACCGCCTGCAACGGCAAAGTCCGCGGTCGCACCGATCATTTCGGTCAGCTCGTAATCTCCGGCCAGCGCGTCACCATAAAACCCGGCAGCGGAATCCCAGGTTGACCCAAAGCTTGGCGTGATCTTACCGAAGCTCACCGCGCTTTCGCCGATAGAATACCGCAAACCCAATTCGTGAAAGTAGAATCCCAGATCGCCAAAGACGCGATCCCCGGTCGGGTCAGTCACCGACTCGCCCGTGATCCCGCCAAAAACCGAGAGGTTATCGGTCAGCGCGAATTCCCCGTTCAGTTCGAGAGTGCCATAGAAATCACTGAGTTCATTGGCCGCCACATCCGAATTCACAACCGAGTCGACACCGAGTTCAACTTCGCCGTCCCAAGTAAAACGGCTTTCCGCCAGACCTGCGGACGCGGCAAGAGAAACGGATGCTGCCGCAGCACCCATCGCAAGATAGTTCATTTTGTTTTCCTGAAGTCTTTTTGTTGAGGAGGTCTAAGCACCCAGCCCAGCGGCTGTCCTCCCATTGGCTAAATGGGCTGGGTGCGAGATCTTATTGGAAGACGGCGTTCGGGTTATCGAGGCTGTCCGACCCTTCGACCGCAATGCCGTTCAGACCAAGGGCCGAAACAACGCGCTCGATGGTTTTGGTCTGATCGACAAGGCCGTTCACCCCGCCCATGATCAGCGCCTCACCCTTCTCGCTGCCCGCGGCCAGCATCTGGTCATAGGCAAAGCCTGCATCCGCAGCGGCCTTCATTTCGCCCAGCGCCGCCATGGTCACGTCAAGCTTGCCTTTCATTTCCGCATCCAGCGCCGCATCCTTCGCAGCAACCAGATCCGACAGCGACGCGCCGCTCAGGACCGTGCCGTCAATGCGGGTATAGGTGCCAAGATAGACGTTCTGGATACCTTGCCCGTCATAGTAGTGGCTGTTGTGGGTATTGTCCGAAAAGCAATCGTGCTCTTCTTCCGGATCGTTCAGCATCAGGCCAAGACGCATCCGCTCACCCGCCTGCTCACCATAGGACAAAGAGCCCATACCGGTCAGGATCGCGGTCAGACCAGCAGTCTCGTCCGCCAGAACCGTCTCGCGCGCTTCACCACCATCGGCCCACTGCGCCGCCATGAATTCAAGATCGGAAACCAGCAGCTCGGTCGCCGCCTTCAGGTATTCGCCACGACGATCACAGTTGCCACCGGTACAGGCATCCCCCGACGCATAGTCGGTCGCCGGACGGCTGCCCGCGCCCGCATCCGTGCCGTTCAGGTCTTGGCCCCACAGCAGGAACTCAATCGCGTGATACCCCGTTGCAACGTTGGCTTCCACGCCATCCGCCTCGTGCAGGGTCTCTTCCAGAAGCGCCGGGGTAATGGCCGAAGCATCCACCATCGCGCCCGACATGTTGAACTTCGGGTTGGCGATCACATTGGCCAGCGACAGCGGGTTCTCATCACTCTCGCCATAGGACGCATCAACATAGTCGATCAGGCCTTCATCCAGCGGCCATGCGTTGACCTTGCCCTCCCAGTCATCAACGATCGCGTTGCCGAAACGGTAAACCTCGGTCTGCTGATAGGGCACGCGCGACGCCAGCCAGGCATCCTTGGCCGCCGCCAGCGAGGCCTCATTCGGGTCTGCGAGCAGCGCATCAACCGCCGCCTGCAACGCCTGCGCCGTGGTCAGGCTGTCTGCATATTTCGCGGCAGCGATGTCGGCATAGTGTTCCAGCACAGCGCGTTCATCCGCGAACGCCATCTGCGCCGCGCACAGCGCAGCAACCGCCACGCCAAGCTTCATCGTGTTCATTGCGGGTTTCCTTTGTCCCTCAATGGGCCGCGAACACGCGACCCATCACCGTGTTATTTTGTAAGAATAAGTTTGTTCGCGCGGGTAATGCGCAGCGTGTAGACCTGACCATCCAGAACGATACGTGCCTGCACCTGACCACCGGTCAGTTCCTTCGCGTCATGCACCGGGTAAGCGTCAGCCGTCGAGATATTCGCATTCATAAACATAGTCACATCCTGAGTTGCCAGATTCCTGTTCACGGATTTATTTCTGACTCTTTTTATCAGCAATGTCAATTCCGACTTTTTTAATCGGATATATTTTCTTTCAACCCGCTGCGCGCAATCGCCCGCCCCAGCGCCAGCCGGAAAAGCTGTTCCTGCGGGGAAAGCGTTTCATCAGGGCGTGACATCAACCCCACCGGACCGCGGGTAATGCCTGTCTCAAAAGGCAAGGGAACAAGGAAGCCATCGGCAATTTCATTCGCCACCACCCCGGCCGAGATGATCCAGATCGCATCCGACCGCCGCGTATAAACCCGCCCGAAAGCGCCCGAAACGCTCTCCAATCGGTCCGGTATTTCCCCCACGCCATGCGCGATCAGAAAGCGTTCCACAAGCGGCCGAATCGCGGCCCCCGCCGGCGGATAGATCACTTGCCACTCTCCGATTCGCTTGAGATCGGGCGAGTCCAGCAATGGGTGCCCTGCCCGAACGATGAACTCGACCCGCTCTTCGTAAAGCTGCGTGAACGAAAGCCCCTGCATGGTTTCCGGCTGCCCCAGTCGTCCGATCACAACGTCCAGCATCCCCAGCCGCAGTCGATCCACCAGATAGGCATGCGGCCCGTCCATGATCTGGATTTCCACATCCGGCGCGATCTCGGCCATTTCGCGCACCACTTCGGGCATCAACCGCGCCGCCACAGAGGGCAACGCCCCGACGGCGAGGCGCACCTTGCCCTCTGCACCAACCTGCTCGACCCCCGCCAGACCCTGTTGCAACGCAGCCAGCGATTGTTCGGCGAAATGCAGGAACACCTCGCCCTCTTTGGTCAATGCAACGCCCGCACGATTGCGCACCAATAGCGCCGCCCCAAGGATCTCTTCCAGCTCTTTCAACGTTTTGGAAATCGCGGGCTGCGTAAGGAACAGCTTCTCCGCCGCCTGCTTCAGGCTTTTCTCCCGGCAGATTTCGACAAAACACTGGATGTGGCGAAACTTGATGCGTCGATCGATCATTTACTTATCCGTTTTGGCAACAAACTAGCACGCATCATCATTTTACATCCAGAAATTTGGAAAGCAGTATGCCCACAGGAGGAGAATTCATGCGCACCCAAGTAGCCATCATCGGCGGTGGTCCATCCGGCCTGTTGTTAAGCCAACTTCTGCACCGCAAGGGCATCGACACCGTCGTGCTTGAACGCAAAACAAGGGACTACGTGCTTGGCCGCATCCGCGCCGGCATCCTAGAGACCGGCTTCGTGAACCTGATGCGCGAAGCGGGCGTTGCCGATCGCATGGACAAGGAGTGCTTCGTCCACGACGGCACGGTGATTTCGCACGGCGACACCCAATTCACCATCGACTTCAAAGACCTCACTGACACCTCCGTCGTGGTCTATGGCCAGACCGAAGTCACACGCGATCTCTACGATGCGCGCGAAGCGATGGACGGCACGGTCATCTTCAACGCCGAAAACGTTCAGATACATGGCGCCGACAGCGACACGCCGCACGTCACCTACACCACCGATGGCGTCGAACACCGGATCGACTGCGATTTCGTGGCGGGCTGCGACGGGTTCCATGGCGTCAGCCGCCAGACCATTCCGCTCACCGTGCGCCGCGAATACGAAAAGCTCTATCCCTTCGGATGGCTCGGCATTCTCTCCGAAACGCCGCCCGTCCACGAAGAACTGATCTACTCCTGCTCAAGCCGCGGCTTTGCCCTCTGCTCGATGCGCAACGAAAACCTCAGCCGCTACTACATTCAATGCTCCCTGTCCGACAGCCCCGAAGACTGGAGCGACGATGCCTTCTGGCAGGAACTCAAGCGCCGCATCCCGTCGGAATATGCCGACAAACTGGTGACCGGCCCCTCGATCGAGAAATCCATCGCGCCCCTGCGCTCTTTCGTAACCGAACCGATGCGCTGGGGTCGCCTGTTCCTCTGCGGCGACGCGGCCCACATCGTGCCCCCGACAGGTGCCAAGGGCCTCAATACCGCCGCCAGCGACATTCACTACCTCTACAACGGGCTGATCCTGCACTACCTCGACGGCGATGACACCGGCATCGACACCTATTCCGAAAAGGCCCTCGCCCGCATCTGGAAAGCCGAGCGTTTCAGCTGGTGGATGACCAACCTGCTGCACCGCTTCCCCGACCAATCCGAGTTCGATCTCAAGATGCAGGCCGCCGACATCGCCTTCCTGCGCGACAACCGCGCCGCGCAAACAGTGCTTGCACAGAACTATGTCGGCCTGCCCTACTAAGGCCGAAGGAGACACCAAGATGACCGACCGCTTCGCAACAGGTATGCAGGTTCGCCGCAACATCCTTGGCGATGCCCACGTCAATCGGGCCGAAACCGAAAAGACGGACTTCGACACGCCCTTTCAGGACCTCATCACCGAAGGGGCATGGGGCACGGTCTGGGCCTCAGACGGCATCAGCGACCGGGAGCGTTCCATGCTCACCCTCGCCCTCCTCGCCGCCCTTGGCAACTTCGAGGAAATCCCCATGCACATCCGCGCCACGGCCCGCACGGGCGCCAGCAAACAGGACGTCCTCGAAGCCTTTCAGCACGTCGCCATCTACGCCGGTGTCCCGCGCGCCAACCACGCGCTCAAACTCGCCAAGCAGACCTTTGCCGAAATGGACGCAGACGCCGCCCTACCCGAACAGGAGACACAGCCATGACCCAACCTGCGGAATTCTATCAACGCGACAGGCGCTGGCATCCCCCTGCCCTTGATGAACGCTACAAGACCTCTGTCGCCCGTTCCCCGCAATACGCGCCGATCTCGCTTGAAAACTCGCTAAGCGAGATCACCGGCCCGGTCTTCGGCCACAATGACATCGACGCCATCGACAATGACCTGCTGTCGAACTACGCCCAACCGGGCCAAAGCCCGATTGGCGAGCGCATCATCGTCCATGGCCGCGTGCTCGACGAAAACGCCCGCCCCGTGCCGAATACCCTGGTGGAAATCTGGCAGGCCAACGCAGGCGGCCGCTACCGCCACAAGAAAGACACCTACCTTGCCCCGATCGATCCGAACTTCGGCGGCTGCGGACGCACGCTGACAGACGAAAACGGCTACTATTACTTCCGAACCGTGAAACCCGGCGCTTATCCCTGGCGCAACTGGGTCAACGATTGGCGTCCCGCCCATATCCACATCTCGGTCTTCGGCTCCGGCTTTGCACAGCGCCTGATCACCCAGCTCTATTTCGAAGGCGATCCGCTGATTGCCAAGTGCCCCATCGTCAACACTATCCCCGACCCCAAGGCCATCGACCAACTGATCGCCGCCCTCGACATGAACGCAACCATCCCGCTGGATACCATCGCCTACAAGTTCGACATCGTCCTGCGCGGTCGCCGCTCGACCCTGTTTGAAAACCGTCTGGAGGGGAACTGATCCAATGGCTCAAGACCTGAATTATCTGAAAGAAACCCCCTCCCAGACCGCAGGCCCCTATGTCCACATCGGCCTCGCCCCCGGCGCGGCGGGTTTTGACATCTACCGCGAAGAACTCGGCTGGGACATCGCAGGCCCCAATGCCAGGGGCGAACGTATCCGCGTCGAAGGCCGTGTCATCGACGGCACCGGCTCTCCCATCAAGGACGTGCTTCTTGAGGCATGGCAGGCCAACAGCGAAGGCATCTACGCCCACCCCGAACACGCTGGTGACGTTGAGGAAGGCTTTCGCGGCTGGGGTCGCGTCATTACCGACTTCGACACCGGCAAATGGGGCTTCGACACCGTGAAACCCGGCGCCACACCGGGGCGCAATGGCACCACACAGGCCCCCCACATCACCCTCTGGATCGTCGCACGCGGCATCAATCTCGGCCTGAACACCCGCCTCTATTTCGACGACGAAACCGAGGCCAACGCCGCCGATCCCGTCATCAACCTGATCGAGTGGGAACGCCGCCGCGCCACCCTTCTGGCCAAGCGCGGCGAACGCGATGGACAAATCGTCTACCGCTTCGATATCAAGATCCAAGGCGAGGACGAGACCGTCTTCTTCGACATCTGAGCGCCCGCCCCACCGGGGCGTGGCAACGAGGACCCACAATGACCAAACCCTGCATTCTCTGCTGCGCGATCACCGGTTCGGTACCGCGCAAGTCGGACAACCCCGCCGTCCCGATCACGGTGTCGGAACAGATCGAAAGCAGCCACGCCGCCGTCGAGGCCGGGGCCAGCATCATCCACGCCCACGTCCGCATGGACGACGGCACGCCGACCTCCGACCCCGACAAGTTCGCGCTGCTCAAGGAAGGTCTCGAAAAACACTGCCCTGGCGTCATCATCCAGTTCTCGACCGGTGGCCGCTCTGGCGCCGGGGCCGAGCGCGGTGGCATGCTGCCCCTGCGCCCCGATATGGCCTCGCTTTCGGTCGGCTCCAACAACTTCCCGACACGTGTCTATGAAAACCCGCCCGAACTGATCGACTGGCTGTCCTCCGAGATGATCAAATACGAGATCACCCCGGAAATCGAAGCCTTCGACATGTCCCACATCCTGCATGCCATCAAACGCAGCGAAGCAGGGCTTTTGTTCGGCAAGCTCTACGTGCAATTCGTAATGGGCGTGAAAAACGCCATGCCCTGCGACAAGGAAATCTTCGATTTCTACGTCCACACCATGCAGACCCGCGCGCCCGATGCCGAATGGTGTGCCGCGGGCATCGGTGCAAACCAGATCGTGGTCAATGAATGGGCCATCGCCGCAGGCGGCCACACCCGCGCCGGTCTCGAAGACAACGTGCGCCTCGATAAAGACACCCTTGCCCCCTCGAACGCCGCCCTGATCCAACGCGCCGCCGACCTCTGCGCCAAATACGACCGGCCCGTCGCCACGCCGGCACAAGCCCGTGAAATCCTTGGCCTCAAAGCGGCCTGAGACACGAAATCTGGCGGCCAGAACATCAGGCCGCCAAACACGGCACTACTTCCGCAGAACCGCCCGGTACCAGCGCCGCAGCGTCTCGCCCACCCCAAGCCGGAACAAGATCTTGATCGCCCGCCGCCTCACCTTGAGCAAGGCCATGCGCACACGCAGGGAAAGCGACAATCCCCCCCGCTTGCCGGATTGCCCTTTCAACAGCGGCTCGATCAGCAACAGGTCTTCCCTGTCACGCCCCGCCAAACGACGCTTCTTGAGATCGCGCACCACATCGAGACTAAGGAACTTGAACCCACGGAAATAAAAATGGTGCCTCGGGTCATTGAGCAGGTCTTGCGTCCCGACATCGCGATACGCGGCGTCATGCGCCTCAAACGGCGCACCGGCCTCATCTAGGGCGGTCACCACATCAATGTCCCCCGGCGCCCGCAGTCCATAGACCCCCATCACCATCCCCGTGTCAAAGGCGACCTCTCCTGCCGCCCCTCCAACATCTCGCAGATAATCCCGCACCACCTGCACGTTGGCCCCGGTTTCGGCAAACGCCGTCGGCTTTGCGTGATCCAGAAAATGGCGGGCATTCGCGTTGAACAGCAACCGCGCCAGCTCGACCGCCTCCGCGTGGGTATCCGTGATATGAATCGAACTCTTGCCGATGCCATAGATCCCGCGAATGTCGTCCTTCAGGGCCACACGGTCCCGCTCGGGCGGGGCATCAAAGACAAGAACCCTTAGGGGATCGCGCCCCGAAAAACAGGCCATCAGCTTGCGGCGAACCCCGGGGAAATGCGCCTCCGCCTCACCCAGCCACGGCTCCCCCTGATAGACCCGCGCCAACAAGTTGTGCCCCCCCGCCATCGTCAACTCGACACGCCGACGATAGACAAGCGGCCCAATCAGCTGATCCACCGCCTTGTCCTGTCCTTGCGCGGCAGGCCACAACAAGGCCACCGCCGCATTCGGCATGGCCTCAACCATGCGAACGGCACAGGCATCCAGATCTCCTTCGTCCATCCCCCGCTTGGCAAAAAACCGATAGTCGAACACCATCGGATCAAGGCCGGTCTCCACCGCCGCAATCTCCTTCCCGGCCCTGATCGCACAGGCCACACGATGCGCCGCGTTCAGGATGCTCCCGTCTTCGGCCAGAGGCACAAGGCTGACCGATGCGTCAAACCCCTTGATCGCAATCTCGGTGTTTAGCTTCTGGAAATCCGCCCTGAACCTGTCGAACCCCAGTTTGCCCTCATTGCCCGGTTCCACCATGTCGCCCAGAGAAAACGCCGCGATATGCGCCTGATAGACCTCATCGGCATAGGCGCTCCCCCCGTGCTCAAGCGCATCAAGGTAAAGCAGCTTGAAACCAAGGTCGAAACGGTTCCACGTCGGTTCTGGGATGAAACGGTGCACGTCAAAGGCTGTGGCGTGCGGGTTCAGCCGCTCGATCAGAAACGGCTCCACCCGCCCCCGAAGCTCTTCACGCGAAACCGTCTCGGAAGTGCTCACGCGCGCGCCTCCCTCGTGGCGATCTCTGCCAGCTGATCCAGAAGCGCGTGAAAATTTCGCGTTCCGTTGAAATGCCGCTCGGCGTGTTCTGCCGCCGCCCTTCCCATTTGACGCCGTCTTGCCCCATCCCCGATCAAAGTCGTCAACGCCTCCAGAAATCCTTGGTCATCTCCCGCATCCGGCAGAAACCCCGTCTGCCCGTCAAGCACCAGATCCTCCATGCCCCCGATCCTGCTCGCGACCACAGGAAGCCCAGCCGCCGCAGCTTCGACAACGACAAACGGCGACATATCGAGCCGCGTTGGCAGACAGAACACATCCATCTTTGGAAAGATATTCTCGATGATCTTCTGATGGTCCACCCGCCCGAGGAACGTGATGTTCGGCCCGTCTGGTGGCGTGGCCGTGTCGCCCGATACAATCGTCAGATGACAGCGGCCTGCCAACGGCCCCTCAACCCATTCCGCCAGACGATGCGCCCCCTTTCGCGCCAGATCATTTCCGACAAACAGGATCTGCGCCGGCGCGCCGTCACATGCGGCGGGCTTGGGCCACCGCGACCGGCCCAAAGAAGGCGGCGCAACGACGACGCGGTCAGACGGCACCCCATAATCCGCCTCCAGCGACCGCGCCGCCCACCGGCTCATCGGAAAGACCCGACGGGCGCGGCGGCACACATTCGCCTCTGTCTCGATTTCACCCGCGCGCCACCCCGCCAAAGGCAAGTCCCTGCTGATCGAGGCGCGTGTTGCATCCAGTGCGAGGGTAAAGGGCGGCGCGCCATCACCGCGCGGCAACGCCCCCGCCGGCCAATGTGCCGCAAAATGCACCAGGTCTGGCCGATGCAGCATCACTTGCTGGCGAATGTCCTTTCCAAGACGCCCCCCATGCAAGGTGATCGGATCAAATGGCCGAAACCACCGCGATACAGCCGTATCCGCATGGCGACGCGCCAATCTCATGAGCATCTTGGCAGGACGCCTGCGATACACCGTCACTTTGACGTCTGTCCTGTCCAACGCCGCCGCTTCAAATTGGTCCGCATAGGTCCGCCAGCCCAACACCTCATTGGCAACAAACAAAATATGCGGACTCATATGCCGATCCCAAAATTTGTTCCCTGCCCGGTTGCAAGGCTTTACCCTACAGCTTAGCCTCAAGTCCCAAGCGAAATCCAGCACCTCGGGGGCGGAACAGTCCGTATCGACGTTCCATCCTGATCGGGTCTGGCGACCCTCAGATACTTGGAAACCAGATGAAAAATGCCGACGACATACAACACATGCAAGTCCGGCATGTTGTCATCGTCAGCGACTTCGCCGACATCAACGGCGGACAAGCAAAGGTTGCCATAGACAGCGCCCGCCTGCTGGCCGACGCGGGGATCAAAGTCACCTTCTTCGCGGCAACCGGCCCAGTTCATCCCCTTCTTAACGCGACAGGGATCGAAACGGTCTGCCTTGATCAGCACACCCTTCTGGACAACCCCAGCCGCGTAAACGCGATGCTGACCGGCCTGTGGAACGCCTCTGCCGCCCGGGCACTTGCAGACACGCTGGGCGCCTGCGACCCCGCCCACACCGTCATTCACTGCCACGGCTGGGCCAAGGCACTTTCGCCATCCATCGGACGCGTGCTAGGCGCCAGCCCCATTCCAACCCTCTACACGATGCACGAGTATTTTCTCGCCTGCCCCAACGGTGGTTTCTTCGACTTTCGCAAGCAGGAAATCTGCCACCGATCGCCCCTGTCAGCGGCCTGCCTGTCCACGAATTGTGACGCCCGCCACCCCGCGCACAAGGCCTGGCGGTCCTTAAGAACCCTGATCGCAAACACGCTTGGCCGGATGCCGGGCAAGCTCGAACACATCGCCTATATTTCCGAAACCCAGCGCGCGGCCATGGCCCCCTATCTTCCCGCATCGACCCGCCTTCACGCCCTTCCCAATCCTGTGGCCACGGGCGGCGAAAAGGTCGATGCCTCCCGCAATAGCGAATACGTTTTCATCGGCAGGCTCGCGCCCGAAAAGGGCTGCACGCTCTTTGCCAAGGCCGCGCGAAAGGCCAATATCCCCGCCATATTCGTCGGCGACGGCCCCGAGGCCGACAACATCCGCGCCGTCAACCCCGACGCGGTGATCACCGGATGGGTCAGCCCGGAACAAGTTCAGCACCACATCTCCACGGCCCGTGCCGTCGTCTTCCCAAGCCTTTGGTACGAGGGCCAGCCCCTCGTCCCGATCGAAGCCCTGCTGCGTGGCGTGCCCGTGATCTGCGGATCATGGTGCGCCGCAAGCGAATCTGTGTCGCATGGCACAAATGGCGTGATCTTTGACGCCCCGACCGTGGATGCCCTGACACAGGCGCTGCTCGACGTTACCCGGATTCCCCCTTTCGAAACGCCCGAACTCGCCGAACTGGTGTCGCCTCGAAACCACGTCGCGCGCCTTCTGGAAATCTATCGCGAGATGCTCGCTCCGACACCCGGATAGCCCTCAGCCACCCCAGTTCGTCAGATCAAGATCAAACGTCTCGGCCAACAATTGGTTGCGTGCTGCAAACTCCGCCCGCAGCTGCGCCTTGGTCTCTGCCTTGCCCGCCCTGTCGACCGGCCTCGTGTTCACCTTCCGGTACAAACGCCGCGCCATGTCATAGACCCTGCCTTTCGGAAGACGCTCACGCACCGCAATATTTAGGGTCTGCAGCGCCCTGTTCCGCGGGCGATAGCTTTCATTTTCTTTTGTAAAAACAAAGTCATCAAAGAACTCTGCCGAGACATCCAGCCACCCCGCGATCTCCTTGCAGATCGCACGTGGATTGTCCCGCAACTGATCAAAGGTGCGCACCATCATACGTGCCTCGCCAACCCGCTCGCGCCACGCCATCAACCACGGAAGATAATCCGCATAGCCCAGCGCATTACGCGCAAGTTCGTTGCCTTTGAAATCCCCGTTGCCCTGATGAACCGCCGACACGAACGCCTCAAACGTCAGCCCGGCGGGAATATGGGAAAAATTGTTCTGAAAGTAGTCAAAAACCGATGCAATCTGATCCGCAGGATCACGCAGGATGAACAACACCTTCGGGCAAGTTTCCAAGCCGGGAATATGCTCCAGCGCGGCACGGCTGTAGATGTAGAACGGCGTCGCCTCGAAGGTCACCCGCGTTGACGGCGTGGGCGCGGGAAAAGCCGACGAATAGGTATCAAGCCCCTGCGCAACACAGAAATCTGCCCGATAGGCATGACTGTCCGGATCGGCAAAGAAACAGGTTTCCTTTTCATAGGCCCCATTCATCTGAGGGTGCGCTGCAAGCCAGTTGAACAAGGCGGTCGTTCCGGCCTTTGGAACCCCAGCAATGAAGAAATTCGGAAGAGGGCCTGCCATGATCAATCCTTCAAAACCTGCCGCAAATGCCGCGCCAGCGCATCCGAAAACCGATCCATCGTAAATCGCGCTTCATAAGTGGCCCGCGCGCCCGCGCGCATCTCCACCAGCTCACCTCGCTCCATCCTGCCAAGACAGTCTACCAGGGCCTCCACGGACAGATCGAAACTCCCCCCACTCACGCCGTCTTCGATCAGATCGGGCATCGCGCTCCTGTCCGAGACGAAAACCGGCGTCCCGTTTCGAAGCGCCTCCGGAATCGTGAGCGGCAAGCCTTCCCACCGCGAAGGCACAATAACCGCGTCTGCGGCCTTGAAGAACCGGTCGATCTGGCCGGGCTCCACCCAACCATGCTGCTCAACCCCTTCGGGGATCACCGGCAAATCGCTCCCGCGAACCGGCGCGCCAACAAGGTGCAACCGTACATTCGCGCCGCGCTGGCGGGCCTTGCCAAAGGCGTCCAGCAGAATGTCTAACCCCTTCTGCCGGTCAAACCGCCCAACGAACAACAGCTGAACCTCGTCGTCATTTGTCCGGGTCAACGCGACGGGCTGCACCTCCGCCACATCCGGCGTGGCATTGGCCACCACCACATGCCGTCCCCGGTAGCCAAAGGTGCGGGCCAGCTGCGCATCCCCTTCCGAGACATTCACCACAAGATCGGCCAGCCCACATAGCCGCCCTTCCAGGAACCGAACCAAACGCCCCTTCAGGCTCGTCGGCTCATAATTCGACACGGCCCAGCAATGCGCACAATAAACGGCGGGTGTCCGATCCCTCGCAAGTCGCAGGGCAAATAGCGGTAGCAAAGAGAACGTGCTGTTGAAGAACAGAACATCCGGCCCCAGCCGCCTCTTCTGTTCAAAAACCGCGCGGATCAGCCGATAGATCGCCCCAGGCCCCCTGCGATCGCGTGAGAATGTCACGACGTTTCGCCGGTCTTCCAAAATCTCGCGATGGGCATCCGGCAACAGGATATGAAAATCAAAACCCTGCGCCCCCAACGCCCGCAAACTCTCTTGATACCGCCCCACACCACCCTGAGCGGTTTCACAGATACTGAGAATCGTTTTCCGGGAATCCGTTGAACACCCCGCATTGCCACGTCTCATTTTCGCCTCATTTCCAAGACGACCTGCCGAGTTTTCCATCAATGCGCCGGGCTTTTTCGTCCTCACCGTATCCTCCCGCGAACCAATAGGCCATTGGCTCGATAGATTGTTTCTTTTGAATGCGTAAAACCAAGGGAAACAAGGGATTATGTCCCTTCTACTAGGAATTGTGTCAAATTTATGTCAATCTTTCCTATGCCGAATTTGGGCACTCGTAGGGATGGAAGCGGGGGGTACCGATGAAGCGTCATGAGTTTTCGGCACGATTTATAGACAACGTGCAACTGACCGAGTGGTCCCAAGATGGCCGCTCGCATGGCTTTTACCAGAGGTATGGTAAGCGCATCTTTGACATCGTTGGGGCAACAATGTTGCTGGTCCTGACGACACCGATAATCGTGATCGCCGCCCTGTTGATCGCGCTCACGGGGGAAAAACCGTTTTTCTCGCACAGCCGCGTTGGCCAGAACGGCCGGCCCTTCCCCTGCTTCAAACTTCAGACCATGCGCAGCGAAAGCAAGCGCCTGTTGCGCCACATCGTACGCACGAATGTGCTTGCCGCCGAGGAATGGGAAACCCAGCAAAAACTCAGCCACGACCCGAGGATCACCCGCCTTGGCCGTTTCCTGAGGAAATCCAGCATCGACGAACTCCCCCAGCTTCTGAACATCCTTAGCGGTGAAATGAGCCTCGTCGGCCCCCGTCCGGTCACCGAAGACGAGCTCAAATTCTACGGCCCGCACTTGCCCGCATACCTGTCCCTCAAACCCGGCCTCACCGGTTTCTGGCAGGTCCACGGGCGCGGCACGACCACCTATGATGAGCGCATCTGGATGGACAGCTCCTACGCCGACAGCGTCTGCTTTTGGGTCGATTTGAAACTGGCTCTCCAAACCGCCTCGGTCATTGTGAAAAGGACCGGCACATGAACGAACAGACTGGCTTAAACCAATCCGCTGACAGCAACGCACAAACCTTCGCCGAAGTTCTGCGGGAAACCACCCGTTTCCTCTGGAAAAGCCGCTGGCGCATCCTTGCCTATGGCTTCCTGTTTGCAAGCATCGCGTTTTACATGACAACGCGCATGGACCGCCTCTACAAAAGCTCGGTCCAGCTGATGATCGAACGGCCAGCAACCAGCCCGATTGAAATCGGGAAATCCGGTCTGGTTCTGCCCGACACCGGCTATGTGGACGGCCAGATCCTCCTGATTGAATCCGACGACACCCTGTCACGCGTCATCACCAAGCTGGACCTGCTGGACGAACCCGGCTTCCAGTCGCAACAGCCCGGCCTGTTCACGCAATCCGTCCGCTGGGTCAAAAGCACCCTGTCCGCCACGCCGCAGACAAACACGCCCCTGCCGGCAAATGTGCCCGACAAGAAAACCCTCTCGGCCCTCAAGATCCTGCGCGAAGCCGTTTTCGTCTCCCGCGAAGGGGACACCAACGTCGTCAGCATCGACGTCCGCACCGTCTCTCCGCGTCTGGCACACACGATCGCGGACACCCTTGCCGGTGTCTACACCGAGATCCGTCTCGAACAGCGACAGTCCCAGGCCCGCGAGTTGAGCGGATGGATTGATGCCCGCGCCGGGGAACTGCGCGCGCAGGTCACACAGGCCGAAGCCGCCGTTACACAGTTCAGGATCGACAACAATCTCATCGGCGAATTTGACGGCCCGACGCTTGGCGATCAAAGGCTTGTCGAACTGAATGCCGAACTGATCCGCTCGCGCGCGGAACTCGCACAAAAGATGGCCTCTTTCGAATTGGCCAAGGGCGTTCTGGCCGGAAACACCGACGCCAGCAGCATTCCCGAGGTGCAGACCTCGGTTATCTACACCGCCCTGCGCGAACAGCAGCTTGAACAGCAACGACGCGCGCAGGAGGCGACGCTTCTAAGTTCCTCCGACAACCCGAGGGTCAACCAGATCCTGCGTCGCCTCGCGGCGATCGAAGACCAGATGACCGGGGAAATCGCCCGTATTACCGAAGTTTTGGCCAATGAAACCGAAACCCTGCAAAGCCGGATTCGCCTGTTGCAGGCCGAAGTCGCCAAGGCAAGCCAGCAGTCCGAAGTCGAGACCCGTTCGCAGGCGGAACTGCGCGATCTTGAACGCATCGCCGAAGCCTACCGGCAACGCCACGAGCGTTACCTCAACAACGCCGGGATCGCCACGGAACTCAGCACTTTCGCCTCCAGCGGCACCCAGATCATAAGCGCGGCAACCTGGCCCCTTCTGCCGTTCTACCCACCGACCAAGGTTCTGGTCATTCTGAGCTTCCTGCTCGGGGCCGCCATTGCCGTTGTCCAGTCGCTGCTGCGCGACATCCTGCGCCCCAGGTTCACGTCCATCGCACAGGTCGAACGCGACCTTGGCATGAAAGTGCTTTCCGTACTGCCCACTCTCGAAGAGGGCCAGAAAGCTCAGAACGTGATCAACGAGGAACCCTTCTCGCTATTCACCGACGCAACGTCCGTTCTGCGTCAGAACCTCTGGAGCAAATCCGTCGCACGTCGCAGCGGAGAAACCCCGGTTGTCCTGATCACCTCCGCCTGCGAAACCGAGGGCAAAACCTCGATCGCGGCGGCCCTTGCAACCTCGGCAAGCTCCAGCGGACAGAAGGTCCTGCTGGTCGATACCGACCTGCGCTACGCGGGCCTTTCAGAGATCTACAAACTCGATGATCAGGAAGGTCTCTGCGAAATCCTGCAGGGCCAGAGCTGGACGCCGGTCAAGGCCGATGACAGCAGCATCCTCGACATCGTTCCGGCAGGCAAACTGAACGGGCGGCAACCTTCCGATCTCCTGTCCGGACCGCAATTGCGCAACTTCATCGCAACCGCCCGCGCGCACTATGATCTGGTTGTCCTCGACAGCCCGCCCGTCGCGCACCTGGCCGACACGGCCATTCTCGCAGACCGCAGCACCGACATCGCGCTGGTTCTGCAACTGAATTCCACCTCTGTCGAAGCGGTGCGCTCCACCATTCAACGCCTGCCACGACGCCGCATCGCGGGTGCCATCGTGAATGCCGTCTCGCCCTCGGACAAGGCCGGCATCTGGTCAAACGCAGGTGTCTATGCCGCGACCTACAAGCAATCGGCCAAACTCTACCAACTGCACAACACGGGTGATGACCTCCAGACTCCGGATCGTCGGGAAAAGAGCTGATCCCATGCCCGCCAGCAAGGAAACCTCCCTCTCCGAAAGGCTCGTCGCATCCCTTCTGGTTCTCGCGCTGGCCGCGCTGCCGCTGACATGGGTTCACATCGCGACAATCGGCGGTTTCAAACTGAACCTCGCCTACGTCGCCACCCTTCTCTTGGGGTTGGTCCTGTTCTGCCTGCTGCCAAAGCTGCCCTCCCGAACCTGGCAGTTGCCCGGCTGGTGTGCCCTCATCCTTCTGCCCTACTTCTTCTACCTCATGGTTCTCGCCATCAGCCTCGCCGGCCTGCCCGACAATGGCATCGTCGTGCGGCAGGTCTTTTTTCTTCTGTGCGGCCTGACCTTCGGTGCCGCCCTGATGGTCACGGGCGCAGCCCCCCGCCTCCTGCGGCGCGGCGCCCTCTTCGCGATCCTGAGCTTTCTTGTCATTTCCGAAGTCGTCGCCCGCAACAATGGGCTTAGCTGGCTGATCGCCATCGAACGCCTGCTCCTGCACGGCGATCTGGACTTTGTCGTCTACGGATTCCTGCGTGAACTCTTCCGCATTGCCGGCCCCAGCGGCGCCGATGCTGCGGCCTCCGAAAAGAACATTATCGCAATCGCCCTGTTCACGGCCCTCGTCCTGTTTCGCGCCGCACATACCGCGAAGAAACCGGATCGGATCGGCCAGGCCATGACCCTCTTCATTATCGCCATCCTGCTGGTTCTCAACACGCGTTCGGTTGTGCTCGTCGCCGTGGTAACGCTGCCGGTCACCGCATTCATCGCAAAGCTCAACCAACCCCGCTTCAACCGCACCAGCCTCATCGTGAAGACCCTCGTGACTGTCTTCGCCATCGCCTGCGCCCTCCTCTTCCTCACTTCCGGCGGTGCCGCCGTGTCCCTCTTCGGCGATCGTTTCGCTTTTGATGACGCCTCAACCCAGGGCCGCCTGGATCAGCTTGCCTTCGCCCTGTCCCGGATCGAACACGCCATCTGGTCGGGCACAGGCCTGCAAGAGATCAACGGACAACTGGTGCACAACCTGTTCCTCGGCGCGTGGCTCCACTCCGGATTGCTCGCCTTCCTGCTGGTCGCCTCTTTCTACCTTGCCGTTCTCGCCACATGGATCAACTTCCTGATCACCATCGCGCGAAATGGCGCAAACTTCGCCCTTCCCCTGCGCCCCGAATGGGTGGCCATGCTGCCGGTCCTGCCCCTGTTCCGTGTCTGGATCGGCGGTGACGCAGGCCATCCGGGCTTTCCGGAATGGATTGCGCTCTTTTCGTTTTTCACCATCCTGCTCCTCAACCGTCTGGCGCAAGGCAACCGGACGGCTTGGACGACGAGCCAGACCCTGAGAGCCGCCCATTGAACAGGACGAACGACAGATTTGAAGGCAAGGCAACCGGCACCGCCTTTGTCGACCGGGCCAAAGGTCTGCGCGGTCGTATTCTGAACGCAACCCTGCCCCAGCGTTTCGTGTTTCACCACGTCCCGAAATGCGGCGGCACCTCGGTCGGGCGCGCCTTCCGGAAACGCTACCTGCTCAGCCAGGCCACAATCTCGCCCGAAGCCAGCTTCAGGGCCTATCAGGCCTTCACCGGGCGGCGGGACCGCGAACAGATGCTGGTCGATGTGCTGGATCTGCGCGAACAGATGCTGCTTTACCACCTGTATTCAGATACCCGCTGCGTGTCTGCACATGTCGCCTTTTCCGACATCGCCTACAGCGGCTTCTCGGACATCTACAAATTCGTCACCATCCTGCGCGAGCCGGTGTCCCGTTTCCTGTCGCACTTCAACTGGAGCTACGCACGCGACGGCGCACACGCCCGTATCGAAGAGGATTTCGACACCTTTCTGGAAACCGAGCGGGCAAAACGCATGGGGGCAACCTACGTGGAATACTTCGCAGGGCGCCCACCGATCTCGGACATCGCCACCCCAAAGGCCATTGCCAAGGCCATCTGCAACCTGAACAAGTTCGACGTCGTCGGCCGCCTTGACGACATGGCGCGCTTCGAACGCAACATCTCGGATAAGCTGGGCTTCCGCGTTCGCATCGGCCACGAAAACCGCGCCAGCGCACCGAGATCAGGCATACAGCGATCCAGCCTGACCACAGCACAGCTTCAAAAGGTTCAGGACCTCTGCGCCCCGGACATAGCGATATACGAGGCCGCGCCGTGACGACCTCTGCCCCGCCCCAGATATCCCGGCCACCATCGCTACGCAGGAACATCGGCTTTGCGATTGCCGGACGCGGATACTACGCCCTCACACAGTTTCTCGTCGTCGCCATCGCCGCCCGCCTTGGCAGCCCCGAAGACGTCGGTGCCCTCACCCTTGCCGCTGCAATCGTGACGCCGCTGTTCTTTCTCGCCACAATGGGCACGCGCGACGTGCTGACCGTCGACGACCTCGATCATTTCAAACGCGAGGACTATGTGGCGCTCCGCCTGCTGGGCGGCTGTCTCGCCGTGGTCCTCAGCATCCTTGCCGCCTTTCTCCTTTATCGCTCCGACGGCGCCTTCCTTCTGCTCAGCGTCACCGCCTTTGCCTTTGTGAAATTCTTTGGCGCCCAGGCCAGCATGAACCACGCCATGTTCCAGCGCGCCGAACGGCTCGACTATGTCGCGCTGTCGCTTCTGGTGCGCGGCTCTGCCGGGATCATCGCCTTTACACTGATCTTCTGGCAAACCCGCAACCTGCCTGCCGCCCTCGCCTGCGAGGCCCTCGCTTGGGCGCTCAGCTTCTGGATCGTCGACCGTAATCTCCTGGGCCGCCTGCAATCCGATGTCTCGCTCGAAAGCGCGCTGAACGCCAGCCTGCGCCGGGTCGGAAAACTCTTCCTCTGGGTCCTGCCGGTGGGCATCGCCCTCTGGATGCTTCGGGCCTCTTCTTCCGTGCCTGCCCTTATGCTGGAACGCGACTATGGGCTACAGGCCGTCGGCCTCTTCGGCGCGTTGTTCTACGTCCATACCGCGCTGTCGATGCTCGCCAACACCCTCGGCAGCGCCTCTGCCGCACGCCTCAGACGCTACCTGCGCGAAGGCCGCCACAAGGATTTCACCCGCCTCTCCTGGTCACTCGTGAAATACGCCGCCCTCTTCGGCGCACTCTCGACCGCATTGGCATGGGTCTTCGGCGCGCAACTCCTCACCCTGCTCTTCGGCGCAGAGTACGCGGATCGAAATCTCTTCACCATCATCGTCTTTGCCTCCTCCATAACGCTCGCGGCCTCTCCCCTCGTGACCGCCGTCACCGCGGCCCAGGCCTTCCGCTGGCGGATTGTCATCTCCGGCTCAAGCCTTCTGGCCGCCTGCCTCGTGGCTTTGCTTCTGATCCCCGTCTATGGAACATTCGGCGCAGCCTGGACCTTCGTCCTCTCAAGCGTGGCCTATCTCGGCTCTACCCTGATCGCCTGCCGGCGTATCGCCGCCATCAGTCAAAAGGCAGCATGATGTCGAACCGGATCAAAACTCTCGGAAAACAGGGGATCGCCAACCTTCAGGCCCGACGCCGCCAGTGGCTCAGCGTCCGCGAGGCCCGGCGCATTGTCGACGCCGTCGAACAATCTGACGGCCCGCTCACCTCTGCCATGCGCAAACGGGCACGCGAAGACGCGGTTGAACGGCTGGGGAACGATTACCACGCCCACTGGCTTCTCGCCTTTGCCGCGCTTGCCGGAGAATACCGCGAAGGCTGGCTGCCGGAATGCTACTACCTTGCCCACACCATGCGCAATGTGAACGGCGAAGCCCACCGCCTCGGCCGCATTCGCGCCACCAACCCGTTGTTCATGGCCAACGTCGACCTGCCAGACATCGCCTATGCCCTGAACGGCCGCTTCCTCTCCGCACGGCTTGAGCCCCTCTCGCCCACCGAGGCGCTCACCCGCCTGAAGGACCACGCTGAAATCGTCTTCAAATCCGATGGCTCCGGTTTTGGCAACGGTGTCGAAATCCTCGCCACCCAGAGCCTCACGGCCCCCGATCTCATCCGCCTTGGCAATGGCGTCTTCCAACCAAGGATTATGCCCCACTCGGACTTCTCCCGCTTTGGCTCGGACGCGCTGGCAACCATCCGCCTCGGCACCGTCCTGCCCGCAACCGGCCCGGCCCAACTGCGCATGGCCTATCTGAAACTCGGACGTCATGGCCAGAAACACGTCGTCGCCCAGAACCAGCTGCGCATCGCGATCGACCTGCACTCCGGCCACCTGTCCGATCTGGGATACCTCTCCAACTGGACCCGCGTGGACCGTCATCCAGACTCACACACAGACTTCGCAGGCAAGCCCATCCCCGGCTTCGACAAGGCCGCCCAGATGGCCCTTAGCCTGCACGACAAGATGCCACTGGCGCGGTTCATCTGTTGGGATTTCGCCATCGACCGCGAAGAGCGCCCGCAGTTTCTCGAATGGGAAGGTGGCGTCGTCAGCTTTGCCGAGGGCATTCAGGGCCCCTGCTTCGCCGATCTTCACTGGGACAGCTTTCACTAGCGCCAAAAAGAAAACGGCCCTGAAAGCGGGTGCTTTCAGGGCCTGAATTCTTGGTGGCGGTACAGGGACTTGAACCCCGGACACGCGGATTATGATTCCGCTGCTCTAACCAACTGAGCTATACCGCCTTGAGTGAGGGGGGATTTATGGGACTCGCCGGTGATGGTCAAGAGGGAAATGCGCGGCCCATGCAGATTTTGTGATCTACCCCGTCGTCACCGAGAACGAGTAGGGCGAGACACCGAAACGCTCGCGAAAGCGCTTGGAAAAATGCGAGGTCGACTCGAACCCACAGGCCACGGCCACCTCGCTCACTGGCAGATCGGTTTCCGCCATCAGCGCCCGCGCCCGTTGCAATCTCAGGTCCATCAGATACCGCTTCGGCGTGCGCCCAAGGTGATGCGAAAACAGCCGTTCCATCTGCCGCCGCGACACCCCGACCCGATCAGCAATGTCATCCAGAAGGATTTCCTGATCAATCTCCTCGTCGAAGATGCTGATGATCTGCAAGAGCTTCTGGTTTCTGATCCCCAGCGACGCCGATTTTGACGACTGCTGGCTGTCCACCTCCGAACGATGCACGAAATGCAGGCACATGTTCAGCACCGCCTGGCTCAGCATCGGCCCGTGCTTTTCGTAGATCATCTTGAGAAACAGATCGGTCGCCGCCGCCCCGCCACCACAGGTCATGATCCGGTCGTCGATCACATACAGCTGCTCGCGCACGTCCAGATCGGGATAGGTCTCGCGGAACGGCAACTGGTTCTCCCAGTGCAGCGTCAATCCCCGCCCCTTGAGGATACCCGCACGCGCCAGCGCATAGGCCCCGGTACACAGCCCGCCCACCGTGCGCCCGGTGCGCCACTGGTAACGCACCCAGTCCGCAACCTTCTTGGAAACGGCCTTTTCGGGCTCCACCCCGGAACAGACAAACACCTTGGCACCTGCGGGGGTATCCCCCATCGCGCAATCCACCCCAAGCTCAACCCCGTTCGAGGCCCGCACGCTTTGCCCGTCCTCGGACATCATCGTCCAGCGATACAATACCTGCCCCGTCAGCTGGTTGGCAATCCGCAACGGTTCGATCGCCGCGCTAAAGGCCAGCATGGACAGGTTGGGCAACAGCAGGAACACGAAATGCTCAGGCTCGGCAGTCACGCCAAGATCCACATGGGCCACGCCTTTGGGGACCAGTCCTTCGCTCATCTCGTTCCTCTACATATCTGGATACGCCAATATAACCGGCCCGATGCGCCCCTCACAACCAGACTGCGACGGTTTTTCGCCGCAAATCAGCGCACCCGTCAGGACGCCGTCGGCGGAAAGGCCTTCAACGCCTCGCGCAACCACCGCATCGCCCGCGCCGGAACCCGTTCGGCCCGATAGGCAAAGACCATCGGCAAGGGCGCTCCCATATCGAAGTCAATCACCTCGAACCGGCTCTGGAAGGCCTGGCTGTGGGTATAGGTTTCGACAACCACACCCACCGTATCCGTCCGCTCGATGATCCCCGAGGCCATCGGGAAGTTCTCAAGAATATGCAGCCCCCGCGCCGGATCCCCCTCAAGGTGATCCAGAACCCCCATCAGGGGCATCACGTGCGGCCCGGTAATATCAGGCGAAATGATCGGAAATTGCGCCAGCTCGGCCGCCACCACCCGTCGTCCGCTCAGCGGATGCCCCTTGCGCGCGAACATCCGCGCCTTCAGGGGCGGCAGGGGTTCGGTCACGAACCCAGCCTCGCCGAACAGCGTATGTTCCGGCGCGATCATCGTATCGAGATCACCCTGCCGCAAAAGCTGCACCCCCGCCTCATAAGGCGTGCCACGCAACTGCACCCGCACCTCCGGATGGTTCACCACAAGATGGCGCACGGCCCGGTTCATCACCCCCTCCAGAGAGGGCGGCGCAATACCGATCCGCAGCACCCTGTCGCGGGAATCGCGCCCGCTCTTGGCGTCCATCACCAACTGATCCATGTCCGAAAGGATGCGCGCCGCGCGGTCAATGAAATCCCGCCCCGCCGCCGTCGCTACAACACCGCGCGCCCGCCGGTCAAACAGGGCAACCCCCAACTCGGTCTCCATGTCGGCAACCGCCTTGGTCACCGCCGACTGCGTGATATGCAGCCCCCGCGCCGCGCCCGAGATCGATCCCTCGCGATCCACCGCCACAACATATCTCAGCTTGATCAGATTCACCCATTCCCCCAAGGAATACCTTTGGATAATATTGAATTTGCCTAATGGCCTGCGTCAATCCCATACTTCGTCCAAAGCAAGTAAAGTGATTGGGATTCGGGGAGGACACCATGAGCAAGACATCCACCATCGTTGCCGGCGTCGGCATGATCAAATTCGCCAAGCCCGGCGCCTCTGACAGCTATGACCAGATGGGCGCAGCCGCAATCCGCGACGCGCTTGCAGATGCGGGCCTGTCCTATGATGACATCCAGCAGGCCTACGCCGGATATGTCTACGGCGATTCCACCTGTGGTCAGAAAGCCCTCTATCACGTTGGCATGACCGGCATCCCGGTGGTCAACGTCAACAACAACTGTTCGACCGGCTCAACCGCCCTGTTCCTTGCTCGTCAGGCCATCGAACACGGCGTTGCCGACTGTGTCCTTGCCGTCGGCTTCGAACAGATGCAGCCCGGCGCGCTCACCAGTCACTGGACAGACCGCCCCACCCCCTTCGATGATTTCGACGCGGAAACCGATGCGCTTGTCGGCAACGGTCAGGTGCCGCTGGCGCTGCGCTACTTTGGCGGCGCGGGCAAATCGCACATGGAAAAACACGGCACCACTCTGAACGACTTCGCCAGGATCCGCGCCAAGGCCTCGCGCCACGCGGTCAACAACCCACTGGCCCTGTTCAACACCGAAGTGACCGAAGATCAGGTCATGGACGCCCCGATGATGTGGGAGGGCGTGATGACCCGCCTGATGGCCTGCCCGCCCACCTGTGGCGGCGCGGCGGCAATCCTCTGCTCCGAAGATTTCGCACGCAAACACAACATCCCGACAACCGTCACCATCAAGGCGCAGTCCATGACCACGGATTTCACCTCGACCTTCGAGGCCCACGATATGATGCAGGTTGTTGGCTACGACATGACCGCCGAGGCCGCCAAACAGGTACAAGAGCAATCCGGCATCGGCATTGAAGACGTCGACGTCGTGGAACTGCACGACTGTTTCGCCCACAACGAACTCATCACCTACGAAGGCCTTGGCCTCTGCCCCGAAGGCGGCGCGCAACAGTTCATCGCCGATGGCGACAACACCTACGGCGGCAGGTTAGTGACCAACCCTTCCGGCGGTCTTCTGTCCAAGGGCCACCCCCTCGGGGCCACCGGCCTTGCCCAATGCTATGAACTCACCCACCAACTGCGCGGCACCGCTGAACGCCGACAGGTGGAGGGTGCGAAAACCGCCCTGCAACACAACCTCGGCCTTGGCGGCGCCTGTGTCGTCACCCTCTATCAGGCGGCATGACATGGGAATTTTCGACCGCAGCTCCGAAGGCTATGAAAGCCCGCCGATCGAGATCACTGTCGAACGTGGCGCGGTGGCGTTCTTTGCCGAAACCATCGGCGAGACCAACCCGATCCACAGCGATGTCGATGCCGCCCGCTCCGCCGGCCACCCTGACGTGATGGCCCCGGCAACATACCCCGTGGTCCTCGACATGGCCGCCGCCAAGGCCGGTGCCCGCAAGGGCATCGCCCCGCTTCTTGAGCGCATCAACGCCGACATGCGCGTGCTCCTGCACGGCACCGAAACCTATGACTATCACGGCCCGATCTTCGCGGGCGAAACCGTCGAGATCATCAGCCGTGTCAAGGGTTTCACCGACGCCAAGGGCGGCGCGCTGGAAATCGCCCATCTCGAAATGGAAGTGCGCCACCCCGACCGCGGCACGCTCTCTGTTGCGCGTCGTGATCTGATCCACCGTCTGGGAGGGGGCAAATGACTCCGCAAACCGCACAAGTGGGCGACACGCTGCCCCCCGTCACCTTCGGCCCGATCACCCGCACCACACTGGCGCTTTATGCCGGGGCCTCGGGCGATCACAATCCGATCCACATCGACACCGATTTCGCCGCCAAGGCCGGTCTCGACGATGTCTTTGCCCATGGCATGCTGTCGATGGCGCAACTTGGCCGTGTCGCAACCGATTGGGCGGGGATCGACCGCCTGCGCGGCCTCTCCAGCCGCTTCACCGCCATCACACCCGTCGGCGCGACAGTCACCTGCGAAGGCCGGATTGCCGAACGCCTTGAGAAAGAGGGCGAACCGCTGCTGCGCGTTGCCCTGACCGCAACCATCGACGACGGCACCCAGACCCTGCGCGGCGAAGCCCTGATCTCCGCCGCCTGATCCCAAAGGACCCCCACATGCCAACACATCTCTGGATGCAGGAAGAGCATCACGCCTTCGCAGGCTCCGTTCGCCGCTTCCTCGAAGACGAATTCCAACCCAACCGCGATCAATGGAAGAAAGACGGTCTCGTCCCCAAGGAGTTCTGGAAAAAATCCGCGGAGATCGGAATCCTCGGCGCCACCATCCCCGAAGACTTCGGCGGCCTTGGCCTCTCGCGCCACTTCGACGCCGTCACCTTCCTTGAACAGGCCAAGATCGGCGACAGCGGCTGGGGCTTCTCGGTCCACAATATCGCGACCCACTACATCACCGCCTTTGGCACCGACCAGCAAAAGGAAAAGTGGCTGCCCGACCTCGCCAGCGGAGAAAAGGTAGCCGCCATCGCCATGACCGAACCCGGCACCGGCTCGGACCTTCAGGCGGTCAAGACCACCGCCATCAAGGACGGCAACGAATACCTGATCAATGGCTCCAAGACCTTCATCACCAACGGTGGCAGCGCCGACCTGATCGTGCTGGTGGCCAAAACCGATCCCACCTCGCGTTCCAAAGGCGTGTCGCTGATCATCATCGAAACCGAAGGCTTCGAAGGCTTCTCCGTCGGCCGCCGCCTCGACAAGATGGGCATGAAGCGCAACGACACCGCCGAACTCTCGTTCCAGGACGTGCGCGTGCCGCAAACCCACCTTCTGGGGCAGGACGAAGGCCAGGGCTTCTACCAGCTGATGAAACAGCTGCCGTGGGAACGCCTGATCCTCGCCTACTCGGCACTGGGCGCTGCACAATGCGCCCTCGATACCACCCTCGCCTATGTCAAGGAACGCAAGGCCTTTGGCCAGCGCATCATGGATTTCCAGAACAGCCGCTTCAAACTCGCCGAAGCCGCCTCCAAGATCGAAATCCTCGCGGCCTTCGTCGACCAGTGCCTCGCCGAACTGGATCAGGGCCTCCTGACCCCGGAAAAGGCCGCGATGGCGAAATGGTGGTCCACCGACGTGCAATGCGAGATCGTCGACAACTGCCTGCAACTGCACGGCGGCTACGGCTACATGAACGAATACCTGATTTCGGAACTCTACACCGACGCCCGCGTGCAAAAGATCTACGGCGGCACCAACGAAATCATGAAGGAAATAATCGCGCGATCGCTCGACGCGGATTGAGGAAGGACAGTCACATGAAACTCGAAGGCAAAACCGCCTATGTCACCGGCGCAGGCAACGGCATCGGCCGCGCCGTCGCCCTGAAACTCGCCTCCGACGGCGCCAATGTCGTGGTCAATGACCTCGAAGTCGATCCCGCGATCAGCGTGGTGAACGAGATCAAGGCCATGGGCGGCAACGCCGTCGCCGTGCCCGGCTCAGTCACCGAAGACGGCTTTGCCGAACGCTTCATCGGCACCGGCATCGAAACCTTCAAGGGCGTCGACATCATCGTCAACAACGCTGGCTACACTTGGGATTCGATGATCGGCCACATGACCGATGACATGTTCGACGCCATGATGGCCGTACACGTCAAAGCCCCCTTCCAGATCCTGCGCGCCGCCAGCGGCTTCATCAAGGGCGCCGCCAAGCAGGAGGCCGAAGAAGGCCGCGAAGTCTTCCGCAAGGTGGTCAACATCTCCTCGGTCGCGGGCCTTGGCGGCAATATCGGCCAGGCCAACTATTCCTCGGCCAAGGCCGCCGTCGTCGGCCTTACCAAGACCATGGCCAAGGAATGGGGCCGCTCCAAGGTCTGCGTCAACTGCGTCGCCTTCGGCTATATCGAAACCCGCCTGACCGAAGCCACCGATGAAAAGAAAACCATCACGGTTGATGGCAACGAAGTCGGCATCGGCATCCCCACGAAGGTCGCGGGCGGCTTTGCCTCGATGGTTCCCATGGGGCGCGGCGGCACCCCCGAAGAAGCCGCGGGCGGCGTCTACCTGTTCTGCATCCCCGAATCCAATTATGTCTCGGGTCAGGTACTGACAGTCGGCGGCGGTTTCACCCTCGGCTAAACCACCCGACACCCCGCCAATGCGGACAACGCAGACCAAGGAGATCCCCATGCTGAACGGCATTCGCATCATCGAAATCGAGGGCCTTGGCCCGGGGCCCTTCGCCGCCATGCTGCTGGCCGATCTGGGCGCGGATGTCATCACCATCCACCGCAAGGGCAAGGGCGGGCAGGTCACTGCCGACGGCTCGGTTCTGGATCGCGGCAAACGCTCCATCGCGCTTGACCTGAAAGACCCGGACGACCTCGCCACCGCCCGCAAGCTCATCGCCACGGCGGATGCGCTGATCGAAGGCTTCCGCCCCGGTGTGATGGAACGCCTTGGCCTCGGCCCCGAGGTCTGCCACGCAGACAACCCCGCACTTGTCTTCGGACGCATGACCGGCTGGGGCCAGTCCGGCCCCCGCGCCGAAACCGCAGGCCACGACCTCAACTACATCGCCACCTCCGGCGCCCTGCACTATGCCTCCGAACCCGGCGCGCCACCGATCACCCCGGCCACGCTGGTCGGCGACATCGGCGGCGGTGCGCTTTACCTCGTGGTGGGCCTCCTGTCCGGCATCCTCAACGCCCGCACCACCGGACGCGGCACCGTGGTCGACGCCGCCATCGTCGATGGCTCGGCGCACATGATGTCGCTCCTGATGGCGATCCGCCAGACCGGCATGATGCCCGACACCCGCGGTCAGGGCTTGCTCGACGGCCCGCACTGGTCCCGCACCTATGCCTGCGCCGACGGCGGGTTTGTCTCGGTGCAATGCCTCGAACCCCAGTTCTATGCCGAGTTCCTGTCCCGCCTCGGCCTCTCCGACGATCCGGAATTCCAGAAACAGCACGACCAGAGCCTCTGGACCAAGCTGACAGCCCGCCTCGAAGACATCTTCCTCGCCGAACCACGCAGCCACTGGGATGCCCTGTTTGATGGCTCCGACGCCTGTGTCGCCCCCGTCCTGTCCCCGGGCGAAGCCGCCAACGCGCCACATGTCTCGGCCCGCCACATCTGGCAAACTCCGGGTGGCACCCTCCAACCCGCCCCTGCCCCGCGATTTGACGGCAAGGTCGGCAGGGTGAACGCCCCCTGCAAACGCGGCGAACATACCGAAGAGCTGCGCGCGGAACTCTGACCCCCTCGCAACCAACCAATTTTTCTAGAAAAATTGCAGGCAGAAAACTTTTACCGAAAAGTTTTCCGCCCTATTTTCAGACATATCCCTGCAATCAGCCTTTGAGGCCTGCTTCGGCCCCATGTTAAGCTGGACCCCCACCAACGCCCCCTGCCATTCTGCCCGTGGGAGACCAGATGACCGACCTAGCCCAACCAGCCACGCTTGATGCCCTGATTGCCCTCGGCATCCTCGCGCTGATGTTCGCGCTGTTTGTCTCTGAACGCTGGCCGCCCGAGGTGGTCGCCCTTGGCGCGGCGGCCACGATGCTGGCCACCGGCATCCTGCCCTACGAGGCCGCGCTCCTGGCCCTGTCCAACCCTGCGCCCTGGACCATCGCCGCCATGTTCATCGTCGCCGGGGCTATGGTCCGCACCGGCGCGCTGGATCGTTTCACCCGCCTCGCCGAGGCCTGGGCCGAAGCCTCCCCCGCACGCGCCGTCGCCGGCCTCATCGGCTTTGCCGTCATCGCCTCTGCCTTTGTCAACAACACCCCCGTTGTCCTGATCCTGATCCCCGTGTTCGTTCAGCTGTCGCGCAAGCTGAATATCCCCACCAGCAAACTGCTGATCCCGCTCTCCTATGCCTCCATCCTCGGCGGCACGCTCACGCTCCTCGGAACATCCACCAACCTCTTGGTGGCCGGGGTAGCGCAAACCCACGGCCTCGCCCCGTTTTCGATTTTCGAAGTCACCCCCCTGGCGATCTTCATCGTGATCTGGGGCACGCTCTACCTGCGCCTTGTCGCCCCCCGCCTGCTGCCCGAACGCGCAAGCATGGCCGCCCTTCTGTCCGATGGTGCGAAGAAAAAGTTCCTGACCGAGGTCGCCATCCCCGAAGACAGCCGTCTGATCGGCCTACCCGCAACCGAGGTCGATCTCTTCAAACGCAGCGGCGTGCGCCTTGTCGACGTCCTGCGCGGCGAAGCCTCGCTGCGGCGTGACCTCAAGACCGTCACGCTTCAGGCCGGCGACAGGGTCGTCCTGCGCTCGCAGATGGAAGAACTTCTCGGCCTGCAGGACAACAACGACATCCGCAGCGTCGACAAACTCACCTCGCGCGGCACCGCCACCGTCGAAATCCTGATCACCCCCACCACCACGATGGTCGGCAAATCGCTTGGGCAACTGCGCCTGCGGCGGCGCTATGGCGTATATCCGCTGGCCGTCCACCGCCGCAATCAGAACATCTCGGGCCAACTTGACCAGCTGGTCCTGCAAATCGGTGACACGCTGCTTTTGGAAGGCGCACCCGAAGATATTTCGCGCATGGCCTCGGATGTTGGCGCAGTCAGCGTCAACCAACCCGCCGTGCGCCCCTATCGCCGCTCTCATGCCCCCCTCGCCGCGCTCGCGCTCGCCGGGATCGTGCTTCTGGCGGCCTTCGGCATCGCGCCGATCCTCTTTCTGGCCATCCTCGCCGTGGCCTTTGTCCTCTTCACCCGCTGCATCGAAGCCGAAGAGGCCTTTTCCTTTGTCGACGGCCGTCTCCTCGTGCTGATCTTCTCGATGCTCGCCGTCGGCACCGGTCTCGAAGCCGCGGGCGCCGTCACCCTCGTGGTCGAGGCCGCCGCCCCCTTTCTCAAGACAATGCCGCCCTTCCTGATCATCTGGTCGCTCTACCTGCTGACCTCGATCCTGACCGAACTGATCTCCAACAACGCCGTCGCCGTGGTCATCGCCCCGCTGGCCATCAGCCTCGGCACCTCGCTGGGCATTGACCCCCGCCCGCTGGTGATTGCCGTCATGGTCGCCGCCTCGGCCAGCTTCGCCACCCCCATCGGCTACCAGACCAACATGATGGTCTATGGCCCCGGCGGCTACAAGTTCACCGATTTCCTCAAGGTCGGCATCCCCCTGAACCTCAGCATCGGCCTCCTGGCCTCGGCCCTGATCCCGGTCATCTGGCCGCTCTGACGGCGTCGCCACACATCAGGAAACAAAAAACGGCGTGGGTGCAGACCCACGCCGTTAAACTTTGCGCATGGCACGCGGAATTACTTGCCGCGCACCGTGTCGATCATCAGCTGCACGTTCTCGGGATCGGCGTCCGGCGTGATACCGTGGCCCAGGTTAAAGATATGCGGCCCCTTGCCAAAGGCCTCCACGATCTTGCGGGTCTCGCGCACCAGATCCTCACCACCCGTCACCATATGCGACGACTTCAGGTTGCCCTGCACACAGCCGTCTTTCTGAACGTTGGCCGCGGCCCATTCCGGCGTCACACCATCATCCAGCGCAACGCAATCCGCACCGGTTGCCTCGGCAAAACCGGCATAGCGTTCGCCCGCACCACGCGGGAAGGCAATGATCGGCACATCCGGATGGCGCTCTTTCAGCGCGGCAATGATCTTCTTGGCCGGTTCAAGCGCATATTTGTCGAAATCCGCGCCCTTGAGCGATCCGGCCCAGCTGTCGAACAGCTTGACCACTTCGGCCCCGGCCTCGATCTGTTTCGACAGGTATTCGATGGTGCCCGCAGTCAGCAGGTCAATCACCTGATCAAACAACGCCGGATTGGAATCCTTCAACGCATGTGCCGGACCCTGATCCGGCGTGCCACGGCCTGCAATCATATAAGTCACCACCGTCCAGGGCATCCCCGCAAAACCAATCAGCGTGGTCTCGCTCGGCAACTCGCGCGACAGGATGCGCACGGTCTCGTAAACCGGGTTCAACACCTCGTCGATCTCGGTCACAGGTTTCAGCTTGTCGAAATCTTCCTGGCTTTCGATGGTCGACAGACGCGGCCCTTCCCCGGTCACGAACCAGAGGTCGGCACCAAGCGCCTGCGGCAACAGCAGGATGTCTGCAAACAGGATCGCCGCATCAAAGCCATAGCGCCGGATCGGTTGCAGGGTCACTTCCGCTGCCAGCTCGCTGTTATAGCAAAGCGACAGGAAATCCCCGGCCTCGGCGCGGGTTGCACGGTATTCCGGCAGATAGCGCCCAGCTTGGCGCATCATCCAGATCGGGGGGGTGTCGAGCGTTTCGCCGGCCAGAGCCCGCAGGATTTTCTTCTTCTCAGTCATGATGCACCTCTTAGCTCTGCCCATTTGGCTCAGCGTTGACATGGGTCAAGGAAACCATGTGGCGATCCATGCCTTTTCAGCGGGAACCACAAGGCCCCGATTGTTCCACGACAGCCAGGCCATTTGCCACAAGCTAGGTCGCGTGCAAGCGGCAGGATGTCAACCCTTCTGCGCTTGTCAGGCCAAACCGTCAGGATTAGACCCGTAAATATGACACTGAACCTGCCTTCCCCCGACTCGCCCCTCAAGATCGGCACCCGTGGCTCTCCGCTGGCCCTCGCACAGGCCTACGAGACCCGCAGCCGCCTGATGGCCGCTTTCGACCTGCCCGAAGCCGCCTTCGAGATCGTCATCATCAAGACCACCGGTGACGATGCCGCGCTGATCGCCAAGGATCGCCCGCTCAAGGAACTGGGCGGCAAGGGCCTGTTCACCAAGGAGATCGAAGAAGACCTCCTGTCCGGTGCCATCGACATCGCCGTTCACTCGATGAAGGATATGCCGGTCCTGCAACCCGAAGGTCTCCTGCTCGATACCTACCTGCCGCGCGAAGACACCCGCGATGCCTTTGTCTCGCCCAACGTGAAAACCCTGGCAGACCTGCCCGCAGGCGCCGTTGTCGGCACCTCGTCCCTGCGCCGCCGCGCCCAGCTGCTGAACTACCGGCCAGACCTCAAGGTCGTCGAATTCCGCGGCAACGTACAGACCCGGCTCAAGAAACTGGGTGACGGCGTGGCCGACTGTACCTTCCTTGCCATGGCTGGTCTCAACCGCCTCGGCATGAATGACGTGGCCTCCTCTGCCATTCAGCCCGAAGAAATGCTGCCCGCCGTGGCGCAAGGGGCCATCGGCATCGAACGCCGCGCCAACGACAGCCGCACCGCCGACATGCTCGCCGCCCTGCACGACACCGCCACCGGCCAGCGCCTCGCCGCCGAACGCGCCTTTCTGGCGGCACTGGACGGCTCCTGCGAAACCCCGATCGCGGCCCTTGCCGAACTGGATGGCACCACCCTGCGCCTGCGCGGTGAAGTCCTGCGCCCCGACGGCTCCGAGAGCCTCAGCGAAGACAAGACCTGCGCCATCGAAGACGGTGCCGAACTTGGCCGCGAAATGGCGGCCAGCCTTCTGGCCAAGGCAGGCGAAGGTTTCTTCGACTGGCGCCAGTAAGTTTCCAATCTCGAAACAATTCACGAAAACGGCGGGGATTACCCGCCGTTTCTCGTTTCAAGAACCCCATTTCGGAACGCTGCCTTCCCCATTTCCGCCATCTTCACAACCCATGCTGGAAACATGGCGAATGGAGATAACCTTATGAACGCAATGACGGGATCACTGGCAGTAACCGCGACCCCTACCCGAGTCAAAGTGCAGAAAGCCTATGCCTATACGGCGCGGGAAATGGATGGATACTTCCGCCACACCTCGCATGGCGAGGCAATCATTCGCTTTATCGGCATCGTGCTGATCCTCGGTGCCTTCATCCAGTGGCTCGTACCGGAAAACGCCGATGGCTTCCCGTCGTTGATGACCAAGACCGGGCTGGCCGTGGCCTTTTCGCTCATCGGGATCGCGATCTACACCTCGGCCCTGCGCGGCTCGCGCCATGAACTGCGTCTCGACCCAAGCCGCCGCGACCTCACCCTCACCCGCCTTGATCGCCGCGACAATGTCCGCAGCAGCAAGAGCTTCCCGCTCACCCAGATCAAGAGCATCTACGTCAAGAAACCGGAAGTGCCCGGCGCACCTGCCCGCATGCAACTGCGCCTGATCAACAGCAGCAACGAGATCACGGCGATCCGCGGCCCCTATGAAGAGGTCGAGATGATGCACCGCACCCTCTGCCGGCACATCCACATTCTTCAGAACAAGTAACCGCGAGGGGCAGGTCTATCTGCCCCTACACCCACTTCGCCATCGGCGGCAGGCTCATCAGAACCGCGTTGGCGTCATGCCCGGTCTCAAGCCCGAACTTGGTGCCACGGTCATAAACAAGATTGTACTCGGCATAGAGACCACGGTGCACCAACTGCGCATCCTTCTCGGCCTCGCCAAATCCATCCACCCGACGTTTCTCGACCAGCGGCACAAAGGCCGGCAGGAACGCCTTGCCCACATCCTGGATAAAGGCGAAATCCGCCTCCCAGTCGCCGCTGTTGTGGTCATCAAGGAAAATACCGCCAACACCCCGCGCGCGGCCCCGGTGCGGCACATAGAAATACTCGTCCGCCCATTCCTTGAGGCGCGGGTAATGCGCTTCGTCGTGGCGATCACAGTGTTCCTTCTGAACCGCGTGGAAATGCGCGGTGTCCTCATCATACTCAAGACAGGGGTTCAGGTCGGACCCGCCGCCAAACCACCACGCATGCGGCGTCCAGAACATCCGCGTGTTCATGTGCACCGCGGGACAATGCGGGTTCTGCATATGCGCCACGAGGGAAATGCCACTGGCCCAGAACCTCGGATCGTCCTTCATGCCGGGAATGCCCTTGCGCGCCGCCATCGCCGCCTGCGCACGTTCACCCAATTCGCCGTAAACGGTCGAGATATTCACGCCGACCTTTTCGAACACGCGACCACCGCGCATCACCGACATCAATCCGCCACCGGCATCCGATCCGTCCGCACTGGCGCGTTTGGTTTCGCTCACGTCGAAACGGCCCGCGGCCTGATCGGCAAACGGCCCCTCGGCATGGCTGTCTTCCAGCCCCTCGAACGCCGCCACGATCTGATCGCGCAACTCGCGGAACCACGCCGACGCGCGTGCCTTCTGGCTTTCCATCTGATCGGTCATCCGGTCTCTCCCTGAACAGTCTTGACTGATCAACTATCAGGGCCGCCCCACAAGGGCCAGCGCCAGATCAACGCATCTAGTGCGCCGGAGCAGGCACCGGATCAACAAGGGTGCGCCCACCATCCACCGTCAGGATCTGCCCGGTCATGAAACCCGACCCTTCCGACGCAAGGTACTGCACCGCATCCGCCAACTCGCCCGGCCCGGCAATCCGGCCCAAGGGCGTGTTATCCTCGATAAGATTGCGATAATCGCGATTGTCCTTCAGCGTGCTCTGAAGGCTGGCCGACATCACCGATCCAAACGCCACCGCGTTGACCCGGATACGATGCGGCGCAAGCGCAACCGCAAGGGATCGGGTCATCTGGTCAAGCGCCGCCGTCGACACCGAGTAAGCCAACAGGTTGGGGTGCGACCGGCGCGAGGCAATCGACGACAGGTTGATGATCGACCCTGCCATGCCCTCTTCCTTGCCCTCGGCCTGCTTGACCATCCGCTTGGCCACATACTGCGAGAGCCGCAGCGAGGTCATGAGGTTCTGATTCAGCATGGTGATCACCGACTCGTCCTCGGGATCAAGCGCATTGGAATGCACCACCTGCCGACAGCCATTCACAAGAATATCGACCGTATCAAAGGCGTCGATCGTCGCCGACAACAGGTTCGCAATCGTCAGCTTTTCGCGAAGATCACCCGCAAAGTAGCGGATATTGCCCTCTTCACGGTTTTCGCCAACCTCTTCGATGAGACCGCTCTCATCCATGTCGGCAAACATCACGTTGGCCCCGTGATCCGCAAAGTGACGCGCCACGGCCAATCCAATGCCGTTTGCCGCTCCGGTAACAATCGCGGTCTTGCCTGCAATCGAAAAAGACATCTGCGCCTCCGATGATTCTGCGCGACCTTACGCGGTTTTACCGCCTCGCGCGAGACGGACGCGACGCATGAAGCACCTTGAAGCGACCATCGCCCGCAATTTCCTCGACCTGCCCAAAGGCCGCATTCAACGCGGTTTCATAGGGAAGATGACGGTTTGCCACCATCCACAACTGACCGGACGGTGCAAGCATCCGCGCCGCGGCCTCGATAAAGGCCACGCCCAGCGCAGGTTCGGCCGACCGCCCGGTGTGGAACGGCGGGTTCATCACCACCGAATCCATCCGCGCCCGCGCCTCCCACCGGGTCACATCCGCCCAGTGAAACGCGGCCCGCGCGTCCTCGACATTCTTTCGCGCGCAGTCCAGGGCCACATGATCCGCTTCCACGAGGTAAAGCGTTTCGACACTCTCGCGGCTCAGGATGTCACGCGACAGGTATCCCCATCCGGCCCCAAGGTCCGCAACATTGCGCCCCAGCTTGGCAGGCAGGGCCGCCGCCAGCATCTTCGACGCCGGATCAATCCCGTCCGCCGAAAACACGCCGGCACGGGTCAGGAAACCATCCACCTCCTGCCACTCGGGCGCGGCCCAATCGGCAAAATCGCCACCCGAGAACCAGAACAGCTTGCCATGCGCCTTGGCGACCACACCGGCCACCTCTGCACGTTTGCGGCATTCCTTGAGGATACTGTCCGACCCGTCCGTCTTCTGGCCGTCCACGATCACCACATCCGCACAGGCCACCGCCCGCGCGATCAGGTCATGAGCCTGTTTCTTGGCGCGCGGCAGGCACACCAGCGCAGCCGCATAGCGCCCGTTCTCGGCAACATCACAGGCATATCCCGCCCGCTCATAGGCCTCATAGTCGGGCCGCAGGGGCTGGATCACCCGACACCGCTCGCGCGGCAGGGCCGATAGGTCAAACCCCGCACGCGGGGCAAAAACTGCGATCTCCCCCGCCTCGGGCAGGGTCAGGCCATTGTCCTCAATGGCCAGGGTCAGACGGGAATGGGACATTCAGAGGTCAGATAACCGGCGCGTCGCCGATCATTCCTTTTCCATTGTGCATTGCAGCGGATGCTGGTGACGACGGGCGAAATCCATCACCTGTGTCACCTTGGTTTCCGCGATTTCGTGGCTGAACACGCCAACAACCGCCACACCCTTCTTGTGCACGGTCAACATGATCTCGAACGCCTGCGCGTGGGTCATGCCAAAGAACCGCTCAAGGATGTGAACCACGAATTCCATCGGGGTATAGTCGTCGTTCAGCAAAAGCACCTTGTACAAAGGCGGACGCCGCGTGCGCGTACGCGTCTGCAGCGCGACGCCGAAATCGCCGTCGTCATCGCCGTTATCGGCGCTCATGTGCAAAGCATAATCGTGCATGGGTATCCGCGTCTGGTTTAAGGGTGTCGCCTTAGCGGGTTTATATAACCTGTCTTTAGTTCTAGAAAAGAGCTTCAGGCCACGAAATCAAGGCGAAACATGTCCAGAACCCTCACCACTGTCGGTTTCGACGCCGATGACACCCTCTGGCACAACGAGCGATTCTTCCGCATCACCCAGGATCGCTTTGCCGAATTGCTGGCCGACTACACCCACAAGGACCATCTCGAGGAACGCCTTCTCGAAGCCGAAAAGCGCAACATCGGCCACTACGGCTTTGGCATCAAGGGCTTCGTCCTGTCGATGATCGAAACCGCCATCGAGGTCACCGAAGAACAGGTTCCCGCCAGCGTCATCGCCGAATTGATGGCCGCCGGACGCGACATGCTGCAACACCCCATCGAACTCCTGCCGCACGCCCGCGAGGCCGTCGAAGCACTGGCCGGAAGCCACCGTATCGTGTTGATTACAAAGGGCGATCTTCTGGATCAGGAACGCAAACTGGCGCAATCCGGCCTTGGCGATCTCTTTGACTGGGTCGAAATCGTCTCCAACAAGACACCCGACATCTACCGCACGCTCTTTGACCGCCACGGCGACGGCCCTGACCGCGCCATGATGGTCGGCAACTCCATGCGCTCCGACGTTGTCCCGGCAATCGAGGCCGGCGGCTGGGGCGTCTACGTCCCGCACGGTCTGGTCTGGGCCCTCGAACATGCCGAAGCCCCCAACGACGCGCCCCGCTTTGCCGAACTGGAATCACTGGCCGGGCTTGCCGACCTCGTAAACGACATCGGCTGACCTGCCTTATTCCCGCCACATTCCCCCCGCTCTAGTGGTCGCCCCGAAAAAATACCCCACATCTTGGTTGTTTTTCCGGTCACGCTGCCAAACCTGCTGAAAACAAAGGCTTTATCGAAAAGACACCCTGTGTTAGCGTGACGTCAAATAATAAGGCCGAACCGGAGAACCGGCGGCTTGAGGCAGAGAAGGCAGTTTATCGTGAAGGTTCGGCTCAGTTCGCCGGCTCGTTTCGGTGTCGTTGCGCTAGTGCTCCTGATGAGCCTGGCAACCCTCCCCCTATCGGCAATCGCAGCACCCTATGCCGCGATGGTCGTGGATGCGCGCTCGGGCGAAGTCCTCCATTCCCGCAATGCCGACACCCGTCTGCACCCGGCCTCCCTGACCAAGATGATGACGCTCTACATCGCTTTCGAGGCGGTGAAAAACGGCGAAATCTCCCTTGATACCAAGGTCCGCATCTCCAAGAACGCCGCCGCCGAACCGCCATCGAAACTCGGCCTGCGCTCCGGTCAACGCATCGCCCTGCGTTACCTAATCCGCGCCGCCGCCGTGAAGTCCGCCAATGATGCCGCCACCGCCATCGGCGAAGCCATCTCCGGCTCCGAGGCCAAGTTCGCCCGCCGCATGAACCGCACCGCGCGGGCACTCGGGATGACCAACACCACCTTCAAGAACGCCCACGGCCTGACCGAATCGGGGCACCTGTCTACCGCCCGCGACATGACAACGCTCGGGCGGCACCTGCTCTATGATTACCCGCAGTATTACAACCTGTTCTCGCGCCGCTCGACCCACGCCGGCGTGAAAACCGTCAACAACACCAACCGCCGCCTGCTGAACGCCTATCGCGGCGCCGACGGCATCAAGACCGGCTATACCCGCGCCGCGGGCTTCAACCTCGTGGCATCCGCCGAACGTGGCCGCGAACGGGTGATCGCTACCGTCTTCGGCGGTCGCTCCACCGCCTCGCGCAACGCCAAGGTCGCCGAACTCCTCGACCTCGGCTTCCGCCGCGCGCCCAGCCGCGTCGCCCTGCGCAAACCGAAACTGCCGAACTACGGCACCAGCGCGCCAGCCGGCAAAACCATCCGCGTCGCCACCGCCGTCAAGAAAAGCCTGCGCCCACAACTGCGCCCCAAAACCCTGTTCCGCACCGAGCCCGAGACGCCCGAAACACAGGATACGGTTGTCGCCAGCGCCAGCAGCATCGAGTTCGACATCCAGACCGCCCTCATCGAAGCCCAGGGCGACAAACCTGCCGCCGCCCTCCCCGAGGAAGACATCGACACCCCGCAGGTCGTGACACGTATCTCCACCTCCGGCGGGCGTCACTGGGGCATCAACGTCGGTCGCTACGCCAGCCGCTACGCCGCCGAAAAGGTGCTCCTGAAAACCGCGCTCACCGAGATGAGCACGCTCGACGGCACCCTGCGCAAGGTGGTCAAGAATTCGCGCGGCTTCGAGGCCAACTTCGTCGGCATGACCCGCGAAACCGCCGACCTCGCCTGCCGCCGCCTTCAGGCCCGCCAGATCGCCTGTTTCACCATCGGCCCGTCCTGATCGCTTGCCCCCGCCGCCCGTCTGAGACAAGACTGGCGACATGAGCAAAACGATCATCCCCGCCCCCGCCCCGACGCTGCTGCCGGTCCACGGCAGCGACGCGCTGTTCCCTGTCCGCCGCATCTTCTGCGTGGGCCGCAACTACTCCGAACACGCCCGAGAAATGGGGCACGACCCGGACCGCGAGCCGCCCTTCTTCTTCACCAAACCCGGCGATGCAGCCGTGCCCTCCGGCCTGACCCTGCCCTTCCCACCCGCCACCGAAAACCTCCACCACGAGGCGGAACTGGTCGTCGCCATCGGCACCGGCGGCCGCGATATTGCGGCAAAAGACGCAGACCGCCACATCTGGGGCTATGCCACCGGCAACGATCTCACCCGCCGCGACATGCAGGCCCGCGCCAAGGAGATGCGCCGCCCCTGGGACATGGCCAAGGGCTTTGACGCCTCCGCCATCATCGGCCCGCTGCACCCGATCACCGAAACCGGACCACTGACCTCGGGCGCGATCACCGCCCATGTCGATGACGACCTGCGCCAGACCGGCGATCTCTCGGAAATGATCTGGCCCACCAGTGACGTGATCGCCTTCCTCTCACGCCTCGTCACCCTCGCCCCCGGCGACCTGATCATGACAGGCACCCCCGCAGGCGTCGGCCCCATCACCCCCGGCCAAACCTGCCGCGTCGAAATCGCGGGCCTCTCCCCCGCGACAGTCATCTTCAAGCCATAAGAAAAGGGCCGGTCACAAAACCAGCCCTGCTTCAATGCACACAGAAATACTCCCGCCGGAGGCATCCCGCCCCCGCGGCCATTCCTCACGGTTTCGGGCGGTCGTCCCACTCGCCGCTCAGGATACGCTGCGCATCCCCTTCGGGGTCTTCATACTGGTCCGACCGCACCGTGTAGAGAAAGGCCAGAAGGCCCACGCCCCCAAGTATTAGCGAGATCGGGATCAGATAGGACAGCACAGACATGGATTACCTCAGGCGCAACGCGTTGAGAGAGACTGTAATCGAAGAGGACGACATGGCCAAGGCGGCAATCAGCGGCGTCGCCAGACCGGCAATCGCCAGCGGCACGGCAATCACGTTGTAAACCGTCGCGATCTGGAAGTTCTCCCGGATCCGCTTGGTCGCCTTGCGCGCGGTGTTGAGCGCATCGGCAATCGGGCTCAGGTCACTGCCCAGCAACACGATATCCGATGCCACCCGCGCCGCATCCAGCGCCGATGCCGGCGAGATCGACACATGCGCCGCCGCAAGGGCCGCCGTATCGTTCAGACCATCGCCCACCATCAGCACATGCTTGCCCTGCTCCGCCAGTGCCTGCACCTTCGCGGCCTTGTCTTCCGGCAGCGCCTCTGCCACCCACTTCTGGATGCCCAGACGATTGGCCAAGGCTTCAACCGCCCCGGTGCTGTCGCCCGAGATCAGCATCACGTCCTTGCCATCCTCCAGCAACGCGCGAACCGACTCTTCCGCGCCATCGCGCAGCGCATCCGAGAAGGTAAAGGCCCGCGATGCATCTTCACCCATCGACAGGAAAGCCGAGGTCTGCGCCAGAGGCTGCGCCCCGACCCAGGCCGCCCGTCCAAGGCGCACCAGCTTGCCATGCAACTTGCCCTGCGTCCCGAACCCCGGAACTTCCTCGATGTCGCTCAACTGGGCCGGTTTGATCCCCGCCTCCCGCGCGGCATCGACCAGCGCCAGCGACAAGGGGTGCGATGAGCCCATCGCCAACGCCATGGCCACTTCGACCTCGCGGCGCGGAAAATCCCCGAGGTTGGTCACTTCCGGCGTCCCCGCCGTCAAGGTGCCCGTCTTGTCGAACACCACCGTATCCACCTGCGCCAGCCGTTCCAGCGCCGTGGAATGCTTGATCAGCATCCCCTGTTTGAACAGCCGCCCCGAGGCCGCCGTCGTCACCGCAGGCACCGCAAGCCCAAGCGCACAGGGACAGGTGATGATCAGAACCGCCGCCGCGATGTTCAGCGCGGTGCGCATGTCAAAAGTGTAAAGGAACCAGCCCACGAAGGCCAAGGCCGACAGTATATGCACACCGGGCGCATAGAGCTTGGCAGCGCTGTCCGCCAATGAGGTATAGCGTGACCGCCCCGATTCCGCGATCGCCACCAGATCGGCCATGCGATGCAGCGAGGTCTCCTCGCCCACCGCCGTCGCCCGCACCACCAGCGGCCCGGTCAGGTTCACTTCCCCGGCACTTACGCCAAGCCCCGGCTCGGCATAGACCGGCAGGGTCTCGCCCGTCAGAAGCGAGCGATCCAGCTCAGACTGGCCTTCGACAATCTCACCGTCCACCGGCATCCGCCCGCCGGGGCGCACCAGCACAAGGTCGCCCACCGCCAGTTCGGACACCTGCACGGTGTCTTCCACGCCATCGACCACGCGAATGGCGCGCGGCACCTCAAGCGCCGCAAGCTCCTCGGCCGCAGAGCGCGCCACCGCCCGCGTGCGATAATCAAGATACCGCCCTGCCAGCAGGAAAAACACCAACGTCAGCGCCGCATCGAAATAGGCATGTTCCCCCGACAGCATGGTCTCCCAAAGCGAGGTCACAACCGCCAGCACAATGGCCAGCACAATCGGCACATCCATGTTCAGGCGCTTGTTCTTCAGCGCCGACCAGGCATTCACGTAAAACGGCTTGCCCGAAAACACGATGGTCGGCAGGGCAATCGCTGCCGAAATCCAGTGGAACATGTCCCGCGTTGCCGCCTCGGCGCCGGACCAGACCGACACCGACAAAAGCATCACGTTCATCGAGGCGAACCCGGCCACCGCCAGACGCATCAGCAGATCACGCCCCGCCTTGTCCGACGCCGTTGCCGAAAGCGTCCCCGCATCCAGCTCGTGCGCCTCGTAACCGATCCCCTCCAGCACCTTCACAAGGTCCTGTGCCGTCACATCCGCCTCGGCCTCAACCGTCGCCCGCTTCAGCGTCAGATTCACCCGCGCCGATTTCACACCGGGTTGGCGATGCAACTCGCGTTCAACCGCCGAGATACAGGCCGCGCAGTGAATGGTCGGCAAAGAAAGGGCAAGGCGGGCCTCTTCATGGGCCTCCTGCTCGGCCAGCGACTCTGCGGCAGGCGCAGCAACGCAGGCAGGACAGGCCGAGGTTCCGGGGCGCATGGCAGCGGTCATGAACTTACTCCGTCACATAGAGAACAACCCGTTGGTTGAACTCGGTCCCGTCTTTGGCAACAGCCTTCATCCGGATGTTCCAGTTGCCCTTCTCAATAGCCATCGGCGCCACATAAGCGGTGCCGTCGAATTCGAAATCGGGAACAACATCATCTTTCACATGGGTCGCCCGCCCCAGCACCGCATCCAGCTCGCGGGCCTCTACCGGACGGCCGTTGATGTCCGAGATCTGAAGGATCAACAACCCGCCAGTGTGCCGCGCCGCAACCTTCCAGCCCAGCGACTCCTGCGCATCACGACGGTCGTCAAACTCCTGACTGGCCACGTAGGAATTCTTGACCTCAAGGCCGGGGAAGGTCCTGACAGCCGAGACTGCCAGGAGGACATTTACCCCGATGATCACACCAAACGCGCCGACAAAGATCATGGCGGCATGTTTGCCGGTGAATTTACGTTCTGAACTCATCAGTTGGCCTTCCCGTTAAACACCGTGTCCTTATACACGCGATCACCGTTCAGCGCATCTTCGACCCAGAAACGGAAATCAGTGGCTTCGCCGTTCGCCGGAAGCGATCCCTTCGGCGCCAGAACATAGACACGTTGCAACTTCATCGTATCCGCCGGAACCGTTACGGTCTCATAGGGCGTGCCTTCCAGATCGATACGCAGGGTCGGATCCCCCTTGACCGAGATGCGGAACGGACGGTCCTCGCCATGCTTGTTGCGCAGACGGATCTCATAGGTGTTGCGGATGGTCCCATCCGACAGCGTCACGAAGGTCGGGTTCCGAACCGGCGCAACCGTCATGTCGATATCGGTCCGCAGGAACAGGGCCACCACCAGCAGGACGCCCACCAGCGACCACAACGTGGTGTAAAGGATCGTGCGCGGACGCAGGAAGTGGTGCTTCCAGATGCTGCGCGGTGCGTTGCCAGCGGTCTCCCAGGCCTCGTCACCAACGGCAAGATAATCGATCAGGCCACGCGGCTTGCCGATCTTGTCCATGATCTCGTCGCAGGCATCGATACACAGCGCACAGGTAATGCACTCCAGCTGCTGACCATCACGAATGTCGATACCCACCGGGCAGACGTTCACACAGGCCATGCAGTTGATGCAATCACCCTGCGTTTCGCCGTCACGCACCTCTTGCGATCCTTTGCGCGGCTCACCGCGCCAGTCGCGGTACCCGACGGTCAGGGTGTCTTCGTCCATCATCGCCGCCTGGATACGCGGCCACGGGCAGGCATAGATACAGATCTGTTCCCGCGCGATGGCCCCAAAGAATACCGTGGTGAAGGTCATGACCGCGATGGTGGTATAGGCAATCGGGTGCGCCGTTCCCTTGAACAGGTCCACCATCAGCGTCGGCGCATCTGTGAAATAGAACACCCAGGCCCCACCGGTCGCCAGGGCGATCAGAATCCAGCTCAGGTATTTGATCATCCGCAGGCGGAACTTGCGCAGATCCCATTTCTTCTGACGATGCAGACGCAGGCGCGCGTTGCGGTCCCCTTCGATCCATCGCTCCACGAGGATGAAAAGATCGGTCCAAACGGTCTGCGGACAGGCATAACCACACCACACACGCCCAAGTGCCGAGGTGAACAGGAACAGGCCAAGGCCCGCCATCACCAGCAAACCCGCAACGAAATAGAATTCGTGCGGCCAGATCTCGATCATGAAGAAAAAGAAGCGGCGGTTGCCAAGGTCCAGCAGAACTGCCTGATCCGGCAAGCTCGGACCGCGGTCCCAACGGATCCACGGCGTCAGGTAATAGATACCCAGCATGACGGCCATCAGGTACCATTTCAGGTTACGAAACTTGCCTTTGACCCGCTTCGGGAAAATCGGCTCTCGGGCAGCGTAAAGGCCAGGTTCTTGATCAGTAGTGCTCACTGGAATCACTCGCGCATAGGGAATTCTCTGATGTTCTTTTGGCCTCTGAAGCCGTTCGGAACTTTGATATGGGTCAAATATTGTATTAAAAATGTAGCTTTAAACGCGGCCATCCGCCACGGCTCACAAAAACAGGAACTGCGCCGCACACACCTTGCGACCGCCGTTTCAGGTGCTATATCGGGGAGGAATGAGTGCCGGCTTTCCAGGAAACGCGCGAACAGGACGGAAAGCCGGCACTTTTGCTCCACGCCAAAATGCCGCGGGCAACTTTCAGGTCCATTCCGTGAGTACGGCCAAAGGACCAATTTCTTCCCTCACTCTCACCGATTCCCGCCTTACGGCCTTTGACCCAGATCAAACTGCGTGCATTATCCTTGTCAGGGAGCGGGAAAAATCATCTTGAAGTGGAGGCAGGACGATTTCCCAAGAAGAAAGCGAGCGCAAGTCGCTCAACGCCGCCGAGATCGGGGCCGTGGCCCACCTTTACCGCGGCGAAGTCTATCGCAGCACCATCTGGCGCACCCGGCTGGACACGACCACGAACTGGGCCGTTGTCACCCTTGGCGTGGCCCTGTCGATTTCCTTTGCATCACCTGACGCCTCTCCCCTGCCCCTCGTGCTGGTTGGTGTCCTCATCATCTTCTTCCTGATGCTCGAAGCCCGCCGCTACCGTTATTTCAACGTCTGGCGTGCAAGGGCGCGGTGGCTGGAAACCCACTTCTACGCCCCCATGCTGTATGACGGAGATCTTCACCTCGAGGAAAACTGGCAGAAGGTTCTCGCCAACGACTACATGCGCCCCAAATACCACGTGCCCTACATGGTCGCCGTCGGACGCCGCATCCGCCGCAACTACCTGTGGATTTTGCTGATCCAGTCCCTCGCTTTCGCAGGCAAGATCGCCGTTCACCCCACCGCCGTGCAATCCTGGGACGAGGCCTTCCGCCGCGCCGATGTTGGCCCGCTTCCCGGCGAGGTGATCATCGGTTTCGGAACCGTCTACATGATTGCCTGGGTCTTCCTCGCCTTCTGGAGCGATCGCGACGACGCCCGCCGCGCCCGCGCCCGCAAAACCGAAAGCGCAATGGGTTAACGTTCACTCCGGGCCTGCCTCAGAACCCAGGCCCGGAATGCCTTGGCCGCCGGTCGCAGCGCGGCCGGGTTGCTGACCACGTGATAGCCCTTCTCGAACGCCCCCTCGAACAGCTGCACCAGCCGCCCCGCCGCCAGATCATCCTCGACCCAGATCCGCGTACTGACCGCAACCCCCTGTGCATTGCGCGCCGCGTGCTGCAACAGGTTGCCGGGCAGATGGATCATGCCCCCCTTCGTGGCGCCCTCGGCCACGCCGTTCTCTTCCAGCCAGAGACTTGCTTCCGAGGTGCCCAACTCCTGCAACCAGGGCAGGTCGGCAAGGTCCAGGGCACTTTCCACCTTCCTGTCCCCGATCAACTCGGGCGCCGCCACCACGGCAATCGGCGTATGCACCAGTTCCTGCGCCTCCAGCCCCGGCCAGTTCCCGTCGCCATAGCGGATACACAGATCAATGCCGCCCGGTCTCGGATCGGTCAGCGCCGGGTTCGGATCAATCATGATATCGATCTCTGGATGCTTGGCGCGAAACGCCGGCAGCCGGTGCACCAGCCAGTTCGAGGCAAACTGCGGTGTTGTCGCCACGTGCAGGGGGCGCCCCCCCTCCTGCATCGACAGTTCCTCAACCCGCTCCGCGATCGTCGTGAACCCGTCCAGCAAGGCATCCGCAAGACGCCGCCCCTCAACCGTCAGGACCGCAGAGCGCCCCGCGCGATCCAGAAGCGGCACGCCCAGATGCGCCTCCAGATTGCGGATCTGCTGGCTGATAGCCGCGTGACTCACGTTCAGCCCCGCCCCCGCCGCCTGCACCGATCCCTTCTCGGCAAAGGCGGCAAAGGCACGAAGCGCGCTCATCGGGGGCAGTCTCGTCCAGTCCATATGTAATCAGGGCTTACATGTTGCTTTCATTCCTGAGTCGCAGTTTCGCGCCCGAAACGCCATGTTTCAAGACAGAAACGAACCACCAAAGGAGGCTGACATGCTATTTCTACTTTCAGATGTCTTCAACATCGCAACCCGCCAATCCCCCCTTGGCCAGCTGCCCCCCAAACCGCAAACCCGCAGCACAGGCAAAAAAGACTGATGGCCCCAAAAGAATAAGCCCGCCTGGAAGGGCGGGCATGATTCTGGCCTGAAATTCCCGGCACCCCTGTAGGGTCGGATGCCGGTGAACCAATTTCTAAACCTGCTGTACGACACTAATGTGACAGATCCCGCAGGCGGCCTTACCCGGCCCCTTCATAGACGTTCACATGGGTGATCCGCCCCCCGCTGCCAAAGATGCGGACAAACACGTAATGCCCGCGCCCGCTCATCACGTCCTCGAAAATATAACGCGCCACCGGCTGTCCCGCCCGATAATAAGCCGGCAGGTTGGCACGCAGGTCCCGACGGTGAAAGAACGGATCATTCCCATCATAGTCATCCCGCTTGCCAAAACGGTGAAAATTGGCCCGATCCTGCGCCAGCACCGCCCCGAAGGTGGTCAACGGAGTTCCGCTCGAATTGACAAGATCCCGAGGGCCCAGCCAGGTCAGGTATTCGCCCATCACCTGCTGGGCTTGGGCGGGTGAGGCGTTCAGGCCGACAACACAGGCCAGCGCCGCGAAAATTCGAAACATGAAATATCCTTTCGGCAATCCGGCCCGACACAGGGGCCATTCTGCCACCAGTCTATGAAACGTCTCGCCCTGCGTCACCCTGCAAGGCGTGTTGAAAATTGATTGGGCCAAAAGGAAACGCCAGCCCCCGGGAAACGCGCGAACATGACGGAGACTGGCGCTTGAGCCGGGGGCAAATCCTGCCCCCGGAAATGTCAGGATGGCTTATTCGCCACCACCCAGCTGGTGCACATAGGCCGACACGGCGCGGATTTGCGCTTCGGTCAGACGGGTGTTCCAGTTCGGCATAACGCCTGCGCGGCTATAGGTGACGGTCTCTTTGATCGAGTCATAGTCACCGCCGAACAGCCAGATGGCGTCGGTCAGGTTCGGCGCACCCTGTGCGCGGTCACCGGTACCGTCATCCATGTGGCAGGCCGAGCATTCGTCCGCAAAGACAACTGCGCCATCTGCAACAAGCGATGCGTCTTTCGCATCACCCGACAGCGACATCACGTAGTTGACGACAGCTTCGATCTGCTCGTCTTCCAGATAGTCGTCGCCAAAGGCAGGCATTTCCGAGAAACGCGCATCTTCGTCTTCTTCGTTCCGGATACCGTGGCTAACGGTGGTGTGGATCGATTCGATGTCACCACCCCACAGCCAGTCATCATCCTGAAGGTTGGGATAGCCAACCGCACCGGCAGCACCCGAACCGTGACACTGGGCACACCAGGTCTTGAACACGGCGGCACCGGCAGACTTTGCATAGTCATTCAATTCACCAGGCTCTGTGATCGCGGTCAGTTCCGCCGCTTCCAGCTTGGCGTTGATCGGCGCGAGGCTTGTATTCACACGGTCGATCTCGGCAGCCACTTCGCCCCGGGTCGAATACCCCAGAACACCGGCGGTTGCGCCTTTGATACCGGGCCATGCGGGATACGCGATGGTATAGCCAATGCCCCAAACGATACAGGCATAGAAGATGTAGACCCACCACTTGGGAAGAGGGTTGTTATATTCTTCGATGCCGTCCCAGGAGTGACCAGTCGTCTCGATCTGGTTTCCTTTTTGAACAGGTTTTTTACTCATGTCCTCGCCTCCTCATTCCGTGGCGGGTTTGTCTTCGTGCCGGAACGGGATGTCTGCGGTGTCGCGGTACTCCTTGGTGGCGCCTGGGCGGAAAACCCAGACGACAACACCAATGAAGAACGCAAACAGGAACAGAAGCATCCAGCTATCAGCGAACTCTCGCAGTAGGGAATAGGTCTCCATGTTCCTAACTCCTTACCGCGACGCGTCCGGCGTGAAGGTCGAGAAGTCGACCAGCGTACCCAGCATTTGCAGGTAGGCAACCATTGCGTCCATTTCGGACACGCCGGGCTTACCGTCAAAGTTGCGTACGTTGACTTTCTCACCATAGCGTTCGAGCAGACCATCATAGTCGCTGTCCGGATCCGCCTGGGCCGCAAAGTCGGCTTGGGCGTTGGCGATCATGTCCTCGGTGTAGGGCGTACCCAACAGAGCGTTGGTGCTCATGATGTCACCGATGTACTTGCCGTCGATCTTCTTCTTTTCAAGGAAGCCGTACTTCGGCATCACCGATTCCGGAACAACCGACTGCGGATCACGCAGGTGGTCTACGTGCCAGTCATCCGAATAACGGCCGCCTACACGGGCGAGATCGGGACCGGTACGTTTGGAACCCCACTGGAACGGGTGGTCGTATTTCGACTCCGCTGCCAGCGAGTAGTGACCATAGCGCTCCACCTCGTCGCGCATCGGACGGATCATCTGCGAGTGACAGACATAGCAGCCTTCACGCAGGTAGACCTCGCGGCCGGCCATTTCCAGCGGGGTGTAGGGGCGCATGCCCTCTACGTCCTCGATGGTGTTTTCCAGCCAGAACAGCGGTGCGATCTGCACAATGCCGCCGATGGTTACGACCAGGAAGCTGAAGATCAGCAGGAGGGTCGCGTTGGTCTCGAGGATTTTATGTTTATCGAGAATTGCCATTGCTCCGGCCCTCCTTATTCAGCCGGGACTGCAACCGACAGGCTGGCTTCTTTAGCCGGGGCCTTACGGACAGTCATCCAAAGGTTGTAGCACATGATGACGGCGCCAGCGAGGAACATGACCCCACCCAGACCGCGCACAACGTACATCGGGAACTTAGCTGCCACGGTGTCAGCGAACGAGTTCACAAGGAAACCGTTGGCATCAACTTCGCGCCACATCAGGCCTTCCATGATGCCGGTCACCCACATGGACGCCGCATAGAGAACAATACCGATGGTGGCGAGCCAGAAGTGCCAGCTGACCAGTTGCAGCGAATACAGGCGCTCACGCTTCCACAGAACCGGAACCAGGAAGTACAGCATACCGAAAGTGATCATGCCGTTCCAACCAAGCGCACCCGAGTGCACGTGACCAATGGTCCAGTCAGTGTAGTGCGACAGCGAGTTCACGGCGCGGATCGACATCATCGGACCTTCGAAGGTCGACATGCCGTAGAAACCAACCGAGATCACCATCATACGGATCACAGGGTCGGTGCGCAGCTTGTCCCATGCACCCGACAGGGTCATCAGACCGTTGATCATGCCGCCCCAGGAAGGCATCCACAGAACAACCGAGAACACCATGCCCAGCGTCGAAGCCCAGTCAGGCAGCGCGGTATAGTGCAGGTGGTGCGGACCCGCCCAGATGTAGATGAAGATCAGGGCCCAGAAGTGGATGATCGACAGCTTGTACGAGAACACAGGGCGTTCAGCCTGTTTCGGGATGAAGTAGTACATCATGCCCAGGAAGCCTGCGGTCAGGAAGAAGCCCACAGCGTTGTGGCCATACCACCACTGGGTCATCGCGTCCTGAACACCGGCCCAGACGATGACCGACTTCGAACCGAAGATCGACACGGGGATCGTCAGGTTGTTGACGACGTGCAGCATCGCAACGGTCACGATGAACGACAGGTAGAACCAGTTCGCAACATAGATGTGCGGCTCTTTGCGTTTGATGATGGTACCCAGGAACACGGCCAGGTAAGCCACCCAAACAACGGTCAGCCAGAGGTCAACATACCACTCGGGTTCCGCGTATTCTTTCGACTGGGTGCCGCCCAGCAGATAGCCGGTTGCCGCCAGAACGATGAAGAGCTGGTAGCCCCAGAACACGAACCACGCGAGGTTGCCGCCCCAGAGACGGGCAGCCGAGGTACGCTGAACAACATAGAACGACGACGCCAGAAGCGCGTTGCCGCCAAATGCGAAAATCACCGCCGAAGTGTGAAGCGGACGCAGGCGGCCAAAGTTGGCATAGCCTTGTGCCCAATCAAAGTTCAGCACCGGGAACGCCAGCTGGAACGCGATGAAAACGCCCGCCAGGAACCCGACCACACCCCAGAAGGAGGTGGCGATAACACCAGCGCGGACCACGCTGTCGAGATATTCGTTCTGCGGCGCCGGGGTTTTTGCATCCCCGAACCCACGCAAGGTCCAGATAAAGAGGCCACCCGAGACCAATGCCACGATCACGGCATGGACCAGGTAAGCCACATCGCGCGCATAGTTTGCTGCGATCAACGCGAAGAGCGTGACCAAAGCAAGCGCGATCAGCTTGATATAATTCAACATTTTGCGTCCCTTCGTCTTGCCGGGCACGATTCGGATTTTGCCTCGGCGGATTTAGACTGAGTGTGTTTTGCTTTCGCAGTCGCAGAAACGCATTGATCTGTGTCAAAGCACTTCTTTTCAAAAGGTCTCCTAATCAAGGCAATGGGACGGACAGGCCCCAAATCTGTTCTGAAATCACCCGCAGACCCGTGCCACGGAGCTCAAGAAATGGCCTATAAATCAATTCTGTCGGTTCTGACCGATAAAACCTTTGTTCAAAGCACGCTGGCGCAGGGCATTGAACTCGCCCGCGGCCAGGAGGCGCATCTTGACGCACTCTGCCTCGGCGTGGACCGCAGCCAGACCGGCTACTACTACGCCGGTGCCAATGCGATGATCCTTCAGGAAACCCTGAACCGCGCCCAGAAGGAAAGCAAAGACCTCGAAGAACAGGCCATCGAACACCTGCGCGCCGCGGGCATCCGCTGGGGCACGGAATCCGGTGTAGCCCAGATCGCCGATCTCGGCCGCCACGTTGCCGCCCGCGCCCGCTTTGCCGATCTCGTGGTGCTGCCCAAACCCTATGGCAAGGATCACGGCGCCGAACTCGAGCCCACCATCGAGGCCGCGATGTTCGAAGGTCAGGCCCCGGTGCTGGTCATCCCCGACAACACCCCGCCGATGGCCACCCCGAAACGCATCTCGATCGGCTGGAACGAAAGCGCCGAAGCCCTTGTCGCCGTACGCGCGGCCCTGCCCTTCCTGCAAAAGGCCGACGCGGTGCGCGTTGTCGTGATCGATCCGCCCACCCACGGCCCGCACCGGTCTGACCCGGGTGGCCTTCTGTCACAGTTCCTGTCGCGCCACGGCGTCCGCGTCGAGATCGACGTCCTGTCCAAAACTCTGCCGCGCGTCTCCGACGTCCTGCTGCGCCATGCCAAGGACACCGAGTGCGAAATGGTTGTCATGGGCGCCTATGGCCACTCCCGCTTCCGCGAGGCCATCCTCGGCGGCGCAACCCGTAACATGTTGGAACAGGCCGATATTCCCGTCTTCATGGCACACTGAAGACACCCCAAAAAAACCAAAGCCGCCGAAATCCTCGGCGGCTTTTCTCGTCTGTGAAACCGGGTTTGGCTCAGGCCATCATACCGCCGTCCGCATCGTCGCCGGCTTCCTCAAGAAGGCGGGACAAATCGGGAATGGTCACATGCCGCTTGCCCTCAAGCTGGATCACACCATCCCGCTTCAGCGCCGACATCTGGCGGCTCACCGTCTCAAGCGTCAGGCCCAGATAATCGGCCATCGCCTCGCGGGTCAGCGGCAGATCGAACACCAGCGGCCCCTGCATCCCCGACAGCTTCAAAGACGCATCACGCCGCGCGATGATCGACAACAGGCTCGCGATCTTCTCGCGCGCGGTCTTGCGACCAAGCACCAGCATCCATTCACGCGCCGCATCCAGCTCGTCCAGTGTCATCTCCAGAAGGCGCTGCGCGATATGCGGCGTCTCGATCATCATCCGCTCGAACGGCTTCTTGCGGAAACAGCACATCACGAGGTCAGTGGTCGCCACCACGTCATAGGCCGCGCCCTCGCGCCCCGGACGTCCAACGAAATCCGACGGCAGCAACAGGCCCACCATCTGGGTGCGTCCATCTTCCATCGTCTGCGTCAAAGAGGCGATCCCGGTCACCACCGAGCCGACAAAATCCATCGGGTCACCAGACCAGATAACGGTCTGTCCCGCCTCGAAACTGCGGTAATACTTGATCTCATCCAGCGCCTCGAGTTCAGTTGCGTCGCAGCGTGCGCACACAGCCCTGTGGCGAATCGGACAATCCGCACACTCGTGCGAACTGATTAAGGACGGTTCATTTAGCATATTCATGTTCGCGCTTGATCTGGGTCAAGGATTGGCCTGGACCTGTGTGCATAAGCGTAAATCCATGACGACGAAAACACAATTGGCAAAGCTGGGATTATTTGACGCGAAGGTACCGCGTTATACCAGTTACCCAACGGCACCGCACTTCAAGAACGACGTAACCCCCGAGATTTTCGGGGAATGGATTTCTGCAATCAAACCTGATTCGCAGATATCTCTTTACATCCACGTCCCCTTTTGCCGGCGCCTGTGCTGGTTCTGTGCCTGCCGCACCCAGGGTACCGCCTCCGCCTCGCCGGTCGCAGCATATGTCGAGACCCTCAAGCAGGAACTCGCCATCCTCAAGGCCCACCTGCCCTCGGGCGTCTCCCTCTCGCGCCTGCACTGGGGCGGCGGCACGCCAACCCTGCTCGAACCGGGCATGATGGAAGACCTCGCCGGCGCGATCTTCGATGTCGCCCCGATGGCGGACCAGGGCGAATTCTCGGTCGAGATCGATCCCTGCGAAGTCGATGATGCCCGCCTCGCCGTGCTGTCCAAGGCCGGCATGAACCGCGCCTCCATCGGCGTGCAGGATTTCGATGACGAGATTCAGAAAACCATCGGCCGTATCCAGGGCTATGACGTCACCAAGGAAGCGGTCGACATGATCCGCGCCCACGGCGTCTACAGCCTCAACGCCGACATCCTCTTCGGCCTGCCCCACCAGAACCAGGCCCGCATCACCGAAAGCGTTCAGAAACTCCTGTCGCTCTCGCCGGATCGTGTGGCCCTCTACGGCTATGCCCACGTTCCGTGGATGGCCAAGCGCCAGCAGATGATCCCCTCCGATGCCCTGCCCACCCCGCAGGAGCGTCTCGAACTCTTCGAGACCGCCCGCAAGCTGTTCCTCTGGGACAACTACGAGGAAATCGGCATCGACCACTTCGCCACCAAGGAAGACGGCCTCTCGGTCGCCCAGAAGGCCGGCAAGCTGCGCCGCAACTTCCAGGGCTACACCGACGATCTGGCCGAGGCCCTGATCGGTGTAGGTGCCTCTTCGATCTCGCGCTTCCCGCAGGGCTATGCCCAGAACGCCCCGGCCACCTCGGCCCATACCGGGCGTATCCGCGACGGCAATTTCACCACCACCCGCGGCCACGTCTTCACCGAAGAAGACAAGCTGCGCGGCCGCCTGATCGAGGCCCTGATGTGCGACTTCCGCATCGACAGCACCGAGATCATGCAGACTTTCAAGATTTCACCGGTCCGTCTTCAGGAACTCTACAAACCGGTGATCGAAGGCTTCCCCGGCATGGTTGAGATCACCCCCGAAGGTCTCTCGATCCCGGTCGAGGCCCGTCCCCTGACCCGGATGATGGCCCGCGCGCTCGACGCCTACGACATGGATTCGGCAGGGCACAGCTCGGCAATCTGACGCCTGCGCCCTGCCACCCGCAATGCGACTGGCAAGCTTCAACGTGCAGAACATGCGCCTGCGCGCCGATCACCTCGACGGCGCGCGGGATCGCGACATGCCGCAGGATCTCGGTCCCGCCGCCCCGCTTCTTGATGACTACGACCGCGCCCTGACCGCCGCCGTGATCGGCGAGACCGGCGCGGACATCATCGCGCTTCAGGAAGTCTTCGACCAACCGACCCTCGATCATTTCCACGACACCTGCCTGCACGATGCGGGCATCGCCCCCTATCCCTATCGCATCTGCCTGCCCGGCAATGACGGACGCGGCCTTGATGTGGCCCTGCTGTCCCGCATCGCCCCGCAGGCGATCCAAAGCCACGCCCACCTGACCCCGGCCCACCTCGGCCTCGACGCGCCAGAGGGCCTGTCTCCCCATACCCCGCTGTTCCGCCGCGACTGCCTCGAGATCACCTTCCCCGCGCTGACGCTGTTCATCTGTCACTTCAAGGCCCCCTACCCGGATGCCGCCGCAACATGGCCCGTGCGCAACCTCGAGGCCCGCGCCGTGTGCGCCCTGATAAAGCGCCGCTTCGAAACCCCGGCCAAGGAAAACTGGCTGATCCTCGGCGATCTCAACCAGCCGCGCCACGAAGACCTGCCCGCCACCGCGCCGCTCACCTCCGGTTTCGCCGTCGACCTTGTTGCCCGCATGCCCGCAGGCAGCCGCTGGAGCTATCACGACACGATGGATGATTTCTACGCCCGTCCCGACGCGATCCTCGCCTCCCCGGCACTGGCCCAGCGCTTCCCAAAGGCCCGGCCAGAGCTGATCCGCTCGGGCCTGCCCTACGAGGCCCGACGCTACCACGGCCCGCGCCTTGATACCGTGGGCACACATCGCCCCCACGCCTCGGACCACGCCGCGCTGGTCCTCGACCTGCCGGGCCTCTGACCGGCTTCAATGCACTGAAAATACTCCCGCCGGAGGCGCCTTAAAGATCCGGCGCCGCCGCCAGAAGGTTGCGGGTATATTCGGTCTGCGGATTGTCGAACAGGCTCTGCGCGTCACCCTGCTCCACCACATCGCCGGCCTTCATCACCATGATCTTGTGGCTCATCGCCCGCACCACGTGCAGGTCGTGGCTGATAAACAGATAGGCCAGCCCGTATTTCTTCTGCAAACCCCGCAGAAGATCGACGATCTGCACCTGCACCGTCATGTCCAGCGCCGAGGTCGGCTCGTCCAGCACCACCAGCTTGGGCCGCAGGATCATCGCCCGCGCAATGGCAATCCGCTGCCGCTGCCCGCCCGAGAACTCGTGCGGGTAGCGGTCCATCGTCGCCGGGTCCAGACCAACCTCTTCCATCACCTCGGCCACCATCTCGCGCTCCGAGCGCCCTTCGCGCAGCCCGTGCACGCCCAGACCCTCGGCAATGATCTGTTCACAGGTCATGCGCGGGCTCAGGCTACCAAACGGATCCTGGAACACGATCTGCATGTCCTTGCGCAGGTCGCGCAATTCCCGCGTCGACCACTTACGCACGTCGCGCCCGTCAAAGGTGATCCCGCCTTCCGAGGCGATCAATCGCATGATCGCCAGCGCCAGCGTCGTCTTGCCCGATCCGGATTCCCCGACAATGCCCAGCGTTTCACCCGCACGCACGTCGATCGTCGCCTCGTTCACCGCCTTAACATGACCGACGGTGCGCTTGAAAAACCCGCGCTGGATCGGGAACCACACCTTAAGGTTCTCGGTTTCCGCCATCACCGGCGCGTCCCCGGCCACCGGCTCCGGCGCTCCCGCCGCCCGCGCACTCAAAAGCGTCTTGGTATAGTCATGCTGCGGATTGGCAAAAATCTCGTCCACCGGCCCGGCCTCGACGATCTCGCCGCCCTTCATCACACAGACCTTGTCGGCAATCCGCCGCACGATCCCAAGGTCATGGGTGATGAACAACAACCCCATCCCCTCGGCATCCTTCAGCTCTTTCAGCAACTCGAGAATCTGCGCCTGAATGGTCACATCGAGCGCCGTTGTCGGCTCGTCCGCGATCAGGATGTCGGGCTTGTTGGCCAGCGCCATGGCGATCATCACACGCTGCCGCTGCCCGCCGGACAACTGGTGCGGATAGGCGCCCAGACGGTTCTCGGCATCGCGAATGCCGACCTTGCGCAACAGGTCTAGAATACGCTCCCGCGCTTTGTCACCGGCAATCCCCTGGTGCAGCGACAGGCTCTCGGCCAGCTGCTTTTCAAGCGTGTGCAGCGGGTTCAATGAGGTCATCGGCTCCTGGAAGATGAACGAGATGTCGTTGCCACGCACCTTGCGCAAAAGGTTCTCCTTCGCGCCCACCATCTCCTGCCCGTCATAGGTGATCGAGCCCTCGATCTCGGCACTCGCCCCCAAGAGCGACACGGTCGACAGCGCCGTGACCGACTTGCCCGAACCGGATTCCCCCACCAGCGCTACGGTCTCGCCGCGATCCACCGTAAAGGACACACCCTTCACCGCCTGCACCACCCGGCCATCCTGCCGGAACCCGACGCGCAGGTCTTTGACTTCGAGGATACTCATAGGCTTCCGATCGTATTCAACATCACAACACCCCAGGCCGCACCACCGACCGCGACGCCAAACCCAAGCCAGCCCGCCGGTTGCCGCCCCACACGTCGCAGCGCGCCATAAAGCACCGAAAGAAAGGTCGGCGCATAAAGCAGGCCCAAAAACGCGGCCGCCGCAGCACCCACCCCCGCCTCAACCGCCTCAAACAGCACCCAAGCCAGCACAGCAACCGACAGGGCCATCGCAGTCCCCGCCAGCCCGTTTGCCTGGCACTGCCACTTCGACTCGCAAACCCCGGCGCTCATGAAAAGGTCTTCCTCGGGTCAAAGGCATCGCGCACGCCCTCGAAGATGAACACAAGCAGCGACAGCATGATGGCAAAGGTGAAAAACGCGGTGAAGGCCAGCCACGGGGCCTGCAGGTTCTGCTTGGCCTGCAAGGTCAGCTCGCCCAGCGACGGCGCCGTCGACGGCAGCCCGAAGCCAAGGAAATCCAGCCCCGCCAGAACCGAAATCGTGCCTGTCACGATAAAGGGCAGCATGGTCACCGTCGCCACCATCGCATTCGGCAGCATGTGGCGGAACATGATCACCCGGTTGCTGACACCCAGTGCCTTGGCCGCACGCACATATTCAAGGTTGCGCGCCCGCAGGAACTCGGCCCGCACCACGCCCACAAGCGCGGTCCAGCCGAACAGCACCATCAGGATCACCAAAAGCCAGAAACTCCGCCCCAGAACCGCGAACATGATGATGATCACATACAGCTGCGGCGTCGCGCCCCAGATCTCGATCACCCGCTGGAACACAAGGTCGATCCAGCCTCCGAAATAGCCCTGCACGGCCCCGGCAATGATGCCGATCACGCTCGCCGCGGCGGTCACGATCAGGGTAAAGACAATCGACAGACGGAAACCATACAAGACCCGCGCTACCAAGTCCCGCTTGCGGTCATCCGTGCCCAGCCAGTTCTGCGCACTTGGTGGCAACGGCGCGGCACCGGGGCGATCCACCGGCGTGTCATAGGAATAGGGAATGAGCGGCCAGAGGGTCCAACCCTTCTCAAAGCCCTCCTCGGCATAACTGCCCGCCGCGACCTGCGCCAGAATGTCTTCCGGCTCGTCAAAGCAGAACTCCACACCACCGGTCTCGATCAGGCACTGCACCACCGGATCCTTGTAATCCGCCTCGGTCTTGAAATCGCCACCAAAGGCGGTCTCGGGATAGAACTTGGCGATCGGCACATAGTATTCGCCGCGATAGCTCACGAGGATCGGCTTGTCGTTGGCCAGAACCTCGGCAAACAGCGAAACAAAAAACACCACCGAGAAGATCACCAGAGACCACAGCGCCCGGCGATTGCGTTTGAAGTTGCGCCAGCGGCGCTGGTTTAGCGGGGACAACGCCATGGCTCAGCCCTCCCGCTTTTCAAAGTCGATACGCGGATCGACAAGCACGTACATCAAATCCGACAACAACCCCACCACAAGGCCGATCAGGCCAAATATGAACAGGGTGCCAAAGACAATCGGATAGTCGCGCTGCACCGCCGCCTCGAAGCCAAGCCGCCCCAGACCATCGAGCGAGAAGATCGTCTCGATCAAAACCGAACCGCCAAAGAACACCCCGATGAACACTGCCGGAAAGCCCGCAATCACGATCAGCATCGCATTGCGGAACACATGCCCATAAAGCACCCGGTTCTCCGTCAGCCCCTTGGCCCGCGCCGTCATCACATAGTGCTTCTTGATCTCGTCGAGGAACGAATTCTTGGTCAACAGCGTCAGCGTCGCAAAGGCGGCAATGGTCGAGGCCACCACCGGCAGGGTGATATGCCAGAAGTAATCCAGCACCTTGCCCACCATCGTCAGGTCTTCGAACCCGTCCGATGTCAGCCCGCGCAGCGGGAACAGCTTCCAGTAGGAGCCACCGGCAAACAGCACCAGCAGCATGATCGCAAACAGGAACCCGGGGATCGCATAGGCCACGATGATTGCCCCCGAGGTCCAGGTATCAAAGGGCGAGCCATCCTTGACCGCCTTGCGAATACCCAGCGGGATCGACACCAGATAGGCAATCAGCGTCGACCAAAGGCCAAGCGTGATCGACACCGGCAGCTTTTCCAGCACAAGGTCGATCACCCCGATCTTGCGAAAATAACTCTCGCCGAAATCCAGCGTCATATAGTTGCCAAGCATGATGAAAAACCGCTGGTAGGCCGGTTTGTCGAACCCGAATTCCTCTTCCAGCTGGGCAATGAACTCCGGCGGCAACCCCTGCGCCCCGGCATATTTGCTGTTGGCACCCCCCGCGAAATCATCGGTTTCCAGCGCGCCGGCATCCTGCCCACTGCCCGCAAAGCCTTCGAACACGTCCCCCTGCCCCTGGATCTGGGCAATGACCTGCTCAACCGGCCCGCCCGGCACGAATTGCACGAGGGCAAAGTTGATCAGCATGATCCCGAACAGGGTCGGAATGATCAGCAGCAAACGTCGTAGAATATAGGCGCCCATGCGCGATTACCTCAAAGCGCCTTCGGCCTTCAGCTTGGCCGCTTTTTCCGCATTGAACCACCAAAAGTCCAGCTCACCCAGCGCGAATGTCGGCAACGGGGTCGGGTATTCATACTGGTCATAATAGGACACCCAGACACTGTCGTTGTACCAGACCGGAATGATGAACCGCTCATAGCGCAGCACCCGGTCCAGCGCCTTGAGCGCCGCGTATTCCTCTTCGCGCGATTCCGCATTCAGCGAACGCTCGATGATCGCGTCCACCAGCGGGCTGGCAAGCCCCGCCGGATTGAACAGCGAAAACGCCGCCTCGCCCGAGCCATACATCTGCATCAGCCCGGTTCCGGTCGACAGGAAAGAGCGATAGTTGTCATAGACAAGGTCATAGTCCCGCTCGCGTTCCCGCAGGGTATACTGCGCCGGATCCACCTTCTCCTGCGTGGCCTCGATGCCCATCTTTTGCAGGTTCTGCACGAACACCTCGATAAAGGCCGCAAGCGTTGCCGAGACCGACGATGGATAGGGGAAGTTGATCTTCATCGTCTCCCCCGCCGCGTTCCGGCGCATCCCGTCATCGCCAACTTCCCAGCCGGCCTCGTCCAGAAGCTTCATCGCCTTGCGCAGGTTGCGACGGTCCACTTCCCGCGCCCCGTTCGAAGAATGCGCCATCACCGCAGGCGTCGTCATGATCTCTTCCGGCACCAGATCGCCCAGGGACATCAGGATGTCCTTCTCAAGACCTTCCGGCACGCCGCTGGCCGCATGATCGGCCCCCTGCACAAAGGAATGGCGCTGTTTGAACAGCCCGAACTGAAGCGATTCATTCACCCATTCAAAGTTGAAGGCCAGCGCCACAGCCTCGCGCACACGGCGGTCCTTGAAGATGTCGCGGCCAAGGTTGAACACAACGCCCGTGGGCACCGGCGGCGTCCCATCAGGCAGCGCCTCTTTCACGACCCAGCCCTTTTCGATGCCCGGAAACTCGTATCCGGTGGCCCATTTCTTCGAATTACCCTCTGCGCGGAAGGTATATTCCCCCGCCTTGAAGGCCTCGAACGCCGCGGCATCATCGGCGAAATATTCGATCCGGATCTTGTCAAAGTTATGCCGCCCCTTGTTGAACGGCAGATCCCAGCCCCAGTAGTCCGGATTGCGCTTGTAGGTGATGCGACGGTTCACATCCACCTTGTCCACCATGTACGGCCCCGACCCCGGCGAGGTCTCCATGCGCGGCTCGTCCAGACGCGCGCCGGTTTCCTCGTACCATTTCTTCGACCACACCGGCACGCCCCCCACCTGGTCAATCAGGCTACGACGCGAAATGCCTTCAGTGAAATAGAACTTGATGGTGTGATCGTCGATCACCTCGGCCTTGGGAATACGCTTCTTCACCGCCTGCGCATAAGACGGAAGCCCCTGCTCCAAAAGCAGGTTGTGGCTGAACAGCACGTCATGCGCCGTCACCGGCGATCCGTCCGAAAACCGCGCCTCGGGGCGCATGTGGAAAATGACCCAGGTCTTGCCCTCGTCATACTCAAGGCTTTCCGCCAACAGCCCATAGCCTTCGCCATACACATCCGCCGGTGCCGACCCGCTGGCAAGCGCGTCGCCCAGAAGGCTCTCGTACATCATCCAGCTATAGCGCCCGGCCCGCCCCTTGCGGCTGTAGGGGTTCATCGAATCAAAGGTTCCCGGTGCCCACAGGGCAATCTCGCCGCCCTTCGGCGCATCCGGATTCACATAGTTGAAATGCTGGTAATCCGCCGGATAGGTCAGGTCACCGTAAAAGGAATAGCCGTGGCTGCGGATGATCCCGTCGTCCTCGGCCGACACCGCCTTGGCCGCGCCCAACAGGGCAACCGCCGCCGCCCCGGCTAACAACCACCGCCCGAACAGGCCGAAATCCGGCGTTACGGCAGCTTTCACACGCATTTGGGACATGGCTCTTCCTCTGTCTGCTGGACGGTTTTTCGATCTTGTTACTTTTACATAAAGCTAAAGTGCCTGCCTGCCCACATTCAAGGCGTGAAAGGCTCAACAAGGCGTGAAATCGCCGTGCGCAGAGGTGGAATCAAAAAAGGCCGCTGCCCGGAATCAAAAAGGCCGCTGCGCGGGGCAGCGGCCTTTTTCGAATTCTCTTATCCGTCAGATCACTGGATGGTCTGCAGATAGGCAATCAGGTTGGCGCGGTCGGTGGCCTTTTTCAGACCGGTGAACGACATCTTGGTGCCCGGCGCAAAGCCTTTCGGGTTGGTCAGGAAGGCATCCAGGTTTTCAGCCGACCAGGTCTCTGCAACCGCAACAAGCTTGCCCGAGTAGCCAAAGCCGTCAACCGAACCAACGGTACGGTCAACAACGGCGAACAGGTGCGGGCCGGTGCCGTTCGCACCGTCTTCCAGCTTGTGGCAGGCTTTACACTTGCTGAACACTTTCGCGCCCTTGCCTGCATCGGCAGCCGCCAGCAGTTCTTCCAGGGTCGGGGCCGCTTCTTCTTCCTCGGCACCCGCATCATCGCCACCTTCGACCTCGATCACATAGGCCTGAGCGGCGTGATCGCCGTGGCCACCACCGGTGTGATACATCACTTCGGCAGCCCACTTGCCCAGCAGGAAGATCAGAAGGGCGCCACACAGCGCGCCCAGGGTTTTGGTCATTGTCATCGTGTCAAACATGCTACGTTTCCATCTCGTGGCGTTTGCGGGCTATCTATCCGCTTCCTCTTGGCAAACGCAAGGTATAGTTACCGCGACCAAACGCCCAATTCGCAGACTGTGCAGGGAATAGACAACACATGACCAACCGCATCGCTTTCCAGGGGGAACCCGGCGCCTATTCACACGAAGCCTGCCAGCAGGCCCGCCCCGACATGGAAGCCCTGCCCTGCCACACCTTTGACGAGGTGATCGATGCGGTCAAAACCGGCAAGGCCGACCTCGCCATGCTGCCGATCGAGAACTCGACCTACGGCCGCGTTGCCGACATCCACCGCCTGTTGCCCGAAAGCGGCCTGCACATTGTCGACGAAGCCTTTGTCCGTGTGCGCATCGCCCTGATGGGCCTGCCCGGCGTGACCCTTGACGAAATCGACACCGTCCGCGCCCACCTCGTGCTGCTGCCGCAATCCGCCGGTTTCCTTGAGGAAAACAACATCAAGGGCATCGCCGCCGCCGACAGCGCAGGTGCCGCCCGCGAACTGGCCGAACACCAGACCCGCAACGAAGGTGTCCTCGCCTCCGACCTCGCGGCCGAGATCTATGGCCTCAACGTTCTGGCTTCCGACATCGAGGACCACGGCCACAACACCACGCGCTTTGTCATCATGTCCCGCGAACCCGATCACACCCGCCGCGGCGAGATCGAAATGATGACAACCTTCGTCTTCGAAGTCCGCAACATCCCCGCCGCGCTCTACAAGGGCATGGGGGGATTCGCGACCAACGGCGTCAACATGACCAAGCTGGAAAGCTACATGGTCGACGGTTCCTTCACCGCCACCCGCTTTTACGCCGACATCGAAGGCCACCCCGACGACGCCCCCGTGCGCCGCGCGCTGGAAGAGCTGGACTATTTCACCAACTACCTGAACATCCTCGGTGTCTATCCGGCGGCCAAACCGCGCCACACCTGATCTTGGACGGGGGTGTTACGCCCCCATCCCCCGTGCCTCCGCGCGAAACCACGCCAGAACACTCTCCAGATTCGCCTGCCCCGCCTTCTCGGGGCGGTACTCGATGGCGTATTTGGTGTTTTGCGGCGCAAACACCGGCCCCACCTGCACCAACCGCCCCGCGGCCACATGATCCGCCACAAGGTGATGCCAGCCAAGCGCCACCCCCTCCCCGTCCAGCGCCGCCTGCATCATGAACTGGTAGTTCGAATGCCGGTACCCGTCTCCGGACGCATCAAAGGCCACGCCGAAATGGGCAAACCACTCGGGCCAATAGGCATGGGCCGCCTCCGGCATGTCGAAATGCAACAGCTTCGCCGCAAGCAGCGCCTCCGGCTCCTGCATCTGTGACAACACCTGCGGCGCGGCAACCGGATACACTTCTTCGCGGAACAGCGGCATCTTCGGCCACCCCGTCTGCCCTTCGGCCCGCCAGCCAATCACCATATCCACCTCGTCAAGATTGATGTCCTGCAACCAAAGCGACACCGCGAGGTTGATCGGCGCATCCCCCGCCGCCCGCCGCAACGCGCTGAACCGCGGCATCAGCCAGCCATGGGCAAAGGTCTGCGTGCAAGCCAGCACAAGCCCCTTGCGCTCCGGCGCGGCAGCCACGAACTCCACCGCCTCGAGCATATCCGACAACCCCCGCGACACCGCCGCCGCCAAAGACTTGCCCGAGGGCGTCAGCCGCAGCTTGTTGTGATCGCGCTGGAACATCGCCACGCCCAGATCCTGCTCAAGCGTCGCAATATGGCGGCTGACGCTGGGCTGGCTCAAACTCAGCTCTTCCGCTGCCCGCGTAAAGCTGCCGTGGCGCGCCGCCGCCTCGAACACCCGCAGGGGTGTCATCAGTGTCTGCAATCTTCGAAATCGTGCCTTCATACACTCAACGTATGCAATTGATGCAGATTTTTGAAGTTTATTTGCACCCTACCCAATGCCACGCTTCACAAACTGCATCCAATTCAAAAGGAAAGCCAGATGCCTGCCGCGAACGGGACCCCGAAAACCACCCCGCTGACCGAAACCTTTGGCGCCGAAGTTCATGACATCGACCTCACCCAGATCATGACCGAGGCCGACTTCGCCCCCCTGCGTGACCTGTTTGACGAACACTCGACCCTTCTGTTCCGCAACCAGACCCTCACCGACGAGGCGCACCTGCGCATTGCCAATTTCTTCGGCCCGATCGAAGACCGCCTTGCCGACGAACGCAAACCCGGCGAGGCCTACAAGGTCCCCGAGGTTTCCAACGTGCGCGAAGACGGCAGCGTCAGCGAAGCGATGGACCTGCACACGCTGAACCTCAAATCCAACTTCCTGTGGCACTCCGACAGCACCTTCCTGCCCACTCCGGCACTGGTCAACGTCATCACCGCCCGCATCGTGCCCTCGACGGGCGGCGCCACCGAACTGGCCTCGACACGCGCCGGATGGGCCGACATGCCGGAAGAGCTGAAATCCCGCATCCGCGGTCGCGGGATCTGGCACCGCTACAGCCATTCCCGCAAGAAGATCTCCGAGGAACTGTCGAAACTGCCCATGTTCCACAAGTGGCCCGACCAGCACTGGAGCTCGATCTGGACCAACCCCGCCAATGGCCGCGAGGCGCTTTATCTCGCCAGCCACGCCTTCCGGATCGACGGCTATGACGAGGCTGAAAGCGAGGCCCTTCTTGACGAACTCACCGCCTACTGCACCCAGCCCCGTTTCGTCTATTCCCACAACTGGAACGTCGGCGACGTCCTGATGTGGGACCAACGCGCCGTCATGCACCGCGGCACCCCCTGGCCTTACGAGGAACCGCGCAAACTCTCCAGCATCTGCAGCAGCGCCCAAGCCCGCGACGGCCTCGACACCATCCGCATGGACGCCGCCTGATCCGAACCAACGCACCGGGCGGCCCACCCCGCCCGGTGCGCACCATCACGCGATGGACAGAACCAGCTTGCCCACGGTCTCCCCCGCCTCAAGCCTGCGATGCGCCTCGCCTGCCTCTTCCAGCGGCAAAACCGTCAGCGTCGGCCGCAACACGCCTTCCCCCAAAAGATCGAACACCTTCTGCAAATCGGCGTGGAAAGCCGTCGGTTTCGCCCCGAAATAGGTGTAGATATCGCTGACCCGCACCGCGATCGACTTCTGGAAATGCCTGGCAAGGTCCTCCTCGAAACTGCCCTGCGGCGGCCCGGCAAGGAAACCAAAGATCACCGCCGTCCCCAGTGGCGCAAGGCTCTCCAGATCCCCTTTCACACTCTCGCCCGACACCGGGTTCAGCGTGATGTCCACACCGCGCCCGCCTGTGATCTCGGCGACACGTGCCACGATGTCTTCGCTGCGATAGTCAATCACGTGATCCGCCCCTTGTTCGCGGGCATAGGCCACCTTGTCCGTGCTGACCGAGGCGATCACCTCCAGACCAAGGTGCTTGGCAATCTGCACCGCCATCGTGCCGACACCGCCCGCCGCCGCATGGATCAGCACGCTGTCACCCGCCTCTGCCCGCCCGAGGTTCACCAGCATATGCCACGCCGTCAGCGCGTTCACCGGCATCGCCGCCGCCGTGGTGAACGCCACCTCGTCGCCAATCGCCGCCACATAGCTGGCCCCGATCACGGAATGGCTGCCATAGCCACCCGCTCCGATCGGTCCTATCCACGCCACGCGGTCGCCCACGGCAAGGCCGTCGACATCGGCTCCCACCGCCTCGACGATCCCCGCACCTTCGACCCCCGGCACATGCGGCAACGCGGGCATCATGCCCTCCGGCATCTCTCCCCTGCGAATGATCGTATCGATAAAGTTCACCGCCCCGGCATGGTTGCGCACAAGAACCTCACCCCGATCCGGCTGCGCTGTTTCAAGGTCAATGCGCTCAAGAACGTCATGGGCGCCTGTTGCGGGAATGGAAATTGCAATTGACATCGGTTTCTCCAGTTTCGTTTCACCAAAGAACCTAGCGATCCGCGCATTTCATGATAATATTCACAAATAGAATACTTAATCACGCCAACAGGATAATGATCTACAACGACCTCGCCCTCTTCACCGCTGTCGCCCGCAACCTGAGCTTCTCGGCCGCGGCCCAGCAGTTCGACATCCCGCTCAGCCGGGTCAGCCGGCGCATTGCCGAACTCGAAGATCACCTTGGCGTCAAGCTTTTCGAACGCACCACCCGCAAGGTCCGCCTGACCGAGGAAGGCCGCCGCCTCCTTGACCGCTGTCAGGATCCGATCGAGGCCCTGCTCGACCTCTCCGGCGTTACCGAAGACACCCACAGGCGGACGATCCGCGTCACCGCCGCCCCGCTGGCCCTGCGCGTCGACATCGGCCCGCTGCTGCTCGACTTCGCGCAATCCCGGCCCGACATCACATTCGATCTGACCCCGACAAACGCCAACCTCGATTTCTTCCGCGACAATATCGATCTCGCTTTCCGCCTTGGCCCCTTGGGAGATTCAAGCCTTGTCGCGCGCAAACTCTGGACGCTCACCTACGATTTCTGCGCCGCGCCAAAGCTGTTGGAAAAACATGGCCTCGGTCCGGATCTGGCCCTTGCTCAGTTTCTCGACCTGCCCGCACTGGTCACGCGGCAGCCGTGGATCGTCAACCGGAACGAAAGCCTCGATCCCACCAACATCGCTCATGAACTGGATGATCTGGAGCTTGTGCAAAAGGCCGCCACGCTCGGCCTTGGCACCGCACTTCTCCCGCGCGAGATGATCAAGGGCGATCTGCTGCCGCTCCGAGTCAAGGGTGCAACGCCCATCGATCGTGACATGTTCGTGGTATACCCGGGCAAACGGCTGCTGCCGTCCCACACCCGTGACCTGATCGACTTCATGGCGTCCCGAGACAGGGCCGGAACGCCCTAAGGATCAAGCCGCCTTGCTCGCGCGGTCTTCCATGTCCCGCGCAAGGCCGGCCAGCTTCTTGTCGAACCGCTTGGAAATGTTCTTCTTGGCCAGTTTCAGAGACTGAACCATCAGCCGCGCCGACAACGTCTTGGGCTTCAGCGTCCCAACAACATTCAGCCGTGTTCGTGTCTTGGAGAGCGGTACCAGCACCACCTCGACGGTGGAATCTAGCCCCTGAATCTGTGCCTCGAAGGTCATCTCGTTGGGACGGTCGAACCCCGTCACCTCAACCTCGGCCTGCCGTTCGCGGCCACGCATCTGGAAACCGATATCCCACTTCGCGCCAAGGCCCGGCGCCTCAAGGGAATCCAACCGTTTGATCTTGACCCCACGGCGCATCGCCGAACGTTCATGACGCTCGAAATCCGCGATCATGTCGAAAACTTGTGCGATCGGAACGTCCAGATCTTCCTTGGATTTAAACTTCATAACTCGCCCTCAATGCCTGCTCTTTAATTACGCGTTAATCCAGCCTGTCCGCAAGCCAGTTGCGCAGGATAAAATGCGCGATGGCACCTTTTCGCGCGGGTTTGAGCACCGGATGGGCACCGGAAAAGGCCTGCATCATCTCTTCCCGCGACACCCAGATCGCATCCTCGATTTCGTTGGGGTCGATTGTGATCTCCCGATCCAGCGCGTTGCCGCGGCACCCGAACATCAGGGAGGACGGAAAGGCCCAGGGCTGGCTGGCAAGGTAATCCACCTGCCCGACCTTGATACCGGCCTCCTCAAAGACCTCGCGCCGCACCGCCGCCTCAAGCGTCTCGCCCGGTTCGACAAATCCCGCCAACAAAGAATACATCCCCTCGGGCCACCCCGGCGAGCGCCCCATCAACACGCTGTTGCCGTGGGTGATCAGCATGATCACAACCGGGTCCGTGCGCGGAAAGTGGTGTCCGCCACATGACGGGCAGTCGCGCTGCCAGCCCGCCATCGCCATCTCGCTTTCATGGCCACAAATGGCACAGAACCGGTGCGACCGGTGCCAGCCCAGAACCGCCTTTGCCGTCGCCGCAAGCTCCGCGTCGCGCAATCCCATGCGCGACATGATTGCCCGCAACTCACAAAACACCTCGCCCTCGGGCAAATCCGGATGCTGCTGCTCGCTGCGATCCACGAACTGGCCCAGCGCATCGGCATCAAGATCCTGTGGAACCCAGCCTGAAATATCGTGCGCAAAGCAATGTCCGCTGTCCTCGCGGCCAAGGTAAATCGGCTTGATCGCCAACTCCTTCAGCGCCGGATGATCCATTGGCAGGCGCACCAGCTCTCCGCGATCCGCCCCCCGCACCAGCGGCTTGCCGCGCCAGAACAGGATGGTGCGCGTCGAGGGCGCGGCCATCGCCTCGGCCAGCGCCGCAGCATCCCCGCGCACCTCGGCCGCCCGGTCCAGCCCCGAACCGCCAAACGTCACTGTTTCCGCATGTTTCATGTCGCCCCTCCTGTTCCCCCAAGGCTTGCCACGCCCCACCCACGGGCGCAATGACACATCCGATCACAACACCCTCATCCGGCAACCTGTGGCCTTTGTGATTCAGATCGAAAGAAAAGCATCACCCCGGTTGAGATCAACCTGAGACAAGATATCTCGGAACACGTAAGGTGCTGGTGTAGTTTGTTTCTTTTCCCAAAACCCAAGCGATACCGTGCCCCAGGATACCCCAGCCCGATTAGCCACCATCCCGCTCACGCTCCTCGCGACAAGCGATGTCCACGCGCATCTGTTGTCCTATGACTACTTCTCGGACCACCCCACCGAAAAACCCGCCCTCACGCGTCTCGCCACGCTGATCGCCGAAATCCGGCGCGACCATCCCAATGTCCTGCTGCTGGACAACGGCGATTTCCTTCAGGGCACCGCCCTGTCCGACCTGTTCTGCGAAAATGGCCTGCCCACCGACATGCCCCATCCGGTGATCGCCGCAATGAACCACCTCGGCTATGACGCCGCCGGCCTTGGCAATCACGAATTCAACCTCGACCTGTCCGACCTCGCCGGCGCCCTGCAACAGGCGACCTTCCCGCGCCTCAACGCCAACCTGCATCCCACCGCGACAGGCACCGCCCTGAACGGTCTCTGGCGCGACCGCCTGATCCTGCGCCGCACGTTTCAGGACACCGACGGCACACCTCACACCCTCAACATCGGCCTGTTCGGCGTCCTGCCACCACAGGTTCTCGCCTGGGATCACACCCGGATCGGCAGCCGCCTGACCGCCACCGACATGGTCACCGCCGCCCGCGCCGCCACAACCGCCCTGCGCGCCGAAGGGGCCGACGTCGTCATCGCCCTTGCCCACACCGGCTTTGGTTCCGAAACCCACGAGGACGGCATGGAAAACGCCGCCCACCCAATCCTCGCCCTGCCCGACATCGAAGCCATCGTCTTCGGCCACACCCACCTGCCCTTCAGCACCACCAAGGCCACCCCCGCCGTCCTGCCCGCCGCCGAAGCGGGCCAGCTTGGCCGCATCGACCTCACCCTGACCCGCACCACCACCAAATGGCAGGTCACCAACTCCTCCGCCGCCCTCCTACCCGCCACGCCAGAAACCCACGGCGAAGATCAAGACCTGCGCGCGCTTCTCGAACCGGCCCACCAACGCACCCTCACGGGCATCCGCCGCCCCGTCGGCACCCTGCCCCGCCCCGTGCACAGCTATTTCTGCGTCCTGCCCGACTGCAACCCCGCCTGCCTCATCGCCGAGGCCCAGCGCCACTACGTCGCCCGCCAACTCAAAGACACACCGCTGGCCACCCTGCCCCTCCTGTCGGCCAGCGCCCCGCAAAAGAACGGCGGCCGCAGCGGCCCCGACCATTTCACCGACGTCCCCGCCGGCCCCGTCGCCCTCAGCCATGTCACCGACATCCAGTATTTCCCCAACGAGATCTCGGTCATGCGCCTGACCGGGGCCGAGATCGCCGACTGGCTGGAAATGTCGGCCAGCATGTACCGCCAGATCACACCGCATGGCGGCGACCAGCCCCTGCTCGATCCCGCCTTCCCCGCCTACAACAGCGATACGATCTTCGGCCTCACCTACGAGATCGACCTCACCCAACCGCCGCGCTATGCCACCGATGGCACGCTCCTGAACGCCGAAAGCCGCCGCATCCGCGCGCTGCACCACGACGGCGCCCCCATTTCCCCATCCGCCGATTTCCTTGTGGCAATGAACAATTATCGGTCCGGCGGCGGCGGGTACTTCCCGCATGTCTCTTCTGATCGGATCGTCTTTGAACGCGACACCAAGGTGCGCGACATCCTCGCCAACTACATCGCCACCCTCGACGGCGACCCCGAGATCGCCTTCCCCTGGCGCTTTACCCCGATCCCCGGCGCCTTTGGCCTGTTCGAAACCGGCCCGGCCGCCCGCCGCCTGCTCGAAGACACCAACCTCCAGGACCTCGACCTCACCGATCAGGGCTTCCTGCGCCTGCGCACCCCGATCTGATAGCGCCGCATTCGCACCGCTTGCATCTCTGCAAACAGCGCATTATATCCGCCCTTGAGAGGTTGGCGCGGGCAAGCGCCTCGCCAACCTGGTCAGGACCGGAAGGTAGCAGCCACAACGAGCCCCGCTTGGGTCGATGTCCAGCCTCTCACCAACGTCGCGTTCCGCGTAGCGGGTTGCGACGGTCGCGGTCCGCGTAGCGGGTTGCGGCGGTCGTGTTCTGCTGAAAGCAGGTTGCGACGGTCGCGTTCCGCTCAACGGTTACGACGCAACGCCAGATGGCACACCCTAAGACGCCGGAGGATACATGGAGAATGTAGCACCCTTCCGGGCCGTCACTGTCTGAACCCCGACAGTCACCGCCCGGCCGTTTTGAACCGCGCAAGGCTCCTGCCTGCGCCGATTTCGATTCGTATCGGGACTTGGAACATTGACCCAACTTTCTCACACCGACCTTGGATGGTCGGCCCACTTCCACGCGCAGATCGACGTGGACCACCTTCCGCTTGCGGCCCGCATCACCTCGGTGGCGCGTGACCGCCTCTTCGTACTCACCACATCTGGCCCGCGCACCATTCTGCCGCCCTCATCCATGACAACCGGCGCCTTTGCCACCGGCGACTGGGTGATCACCACACCGGATGGCACCCGCGTTGACCGTCTGCTCAACCGGCAAACCTCGCTCGCGCGCCGCGCCGCAGGCACCGGTGCCGACAGCCAGCTCATTGCCGCCAATGTCGACACTCTGGGTATCGTCACCTCCTGCAACGCCGACTTCAACGAGGCGCGGCTGGAACGCTATCTCGCGCTCGCTGCCAGCGCGGGCTGCCTGCCTCTGGTGATCCTCACCAAGGCCGATCTCTGCGATGACCCGCGTGACTTTGCCCGCCGCGCCGAACGGCTCTCGCCCTTGGTCACCGCCATCAGCCTCAACGCCACCGATCCGCTTGAGGCCGAAGCCCTGTCGCCGTGGTGTTCCTCCGGCCAGACGCTGGCCCTTGTCGGCTCATCCGGTGTCGGCAAATCGACCCTGTCGAACGCGATCACCACGATCACCTCGGCCACGCAGGGCATTCGCGAAGACGATGCCAAGGGCCGGCACACCACCACGGCGCGCGGCCTCTTTGCCACGCGGTTCGGGGGCTGGCTGATCGACACGCCCGGTATGCGCGCCCTGCGCCTTGCCGACGCCTCCGAGGGCATTGAAACCATCTTCGATGACATCGAGACCTTGGCCCGCAGGTGCCGCTTTTCCGACTGCCGGCACGAGACCGAACCGGGCTGCGCGGTTCAGGCGGCGCTTGCCGAGGGCACCCTCGCCGAAGACAGGCTCAACCGCTGGCGCAAACTCCTGCGCGAAGACGCCCACAACAGCGCCACCCTGCACGAGGCCCGCGCCCGTGATCGTGCCTTTGGCAAAATGGTGCGCTCTGTCATGAAAGAGAAGAACCGCCACAAGGACTGACCCAATGGCACGGGGCGCGATCCGACTCGCGCCCCGTTTGCCAACCCGCATGTCCTGAACATCGCCTTGCCGCACCGTACGGCCCGTTACTGCGCCAGATCCTGAGATCGGCACCTCCGCAATACCGTCGCAATACCGACGAAATACCGAAACCCGATTTCCCGCGATTTCAGCGCGTTAACCCCGATTCGCCGCCCAATCGAACTGTGCGTCCGTTTCCACCGCGCAGGGCCGCACCGCCCGCAACCTCTGCAAGGCGTCTTCCGGCTGTTCCCCCATCTCGACCAACAGCCGCAGAATCGCCATGCCCGAACGCCCGCACCCCCCGAAACAATGCACCAGAACCCGCCCCCCATCGCGCAGAACCGCCTTGGCCTGCGCTGCAGTTTCCGGCCATTTCGCAAGGGTCTCCCCGCTTGGCGCGCCAAAGTCGCGGATTGGCAGATGCGCCCAGCCAATGCCCTCTGCATCAAGATCGTCTGCCAGGCCCGCCGCCCCGATCCGCGCCAGTTCCTGCGCCTCGGTCATGGTCAGGACAAGCCTGGGTTTCCATTCGAAAATCATCGCCAGATCAGAGGCATAATCCCCGAACCGCCCCGGCGCCGGACAAATCCCGATCTCTCCGTTCGACGCCTGCAACGACGCGATAACAAATCCCATGACACCCCTCACCTCTGCCAACGGCCCGCCCGCTTGCGGCCATACTGCAACCCGCAACAGACATTGCAAACAAAAGATCCCGGCCCCTTTTCAGGAACCGGGATTCTTTCCCAAATACATCGGCTGAAATCAGGTGAAGAGATGGATATCCGAGACGGTAAGCCCCTGGCCACCAACGACATTCACGATTTCGATGCCATCGACCGAGACAATCGCGCCCTTGCCATCCGCACTGTCCGCCACGGTCACCTCGGGATCAACAGCACCATCCCAGACACGTACGCCCAACCGGTCCGCGGCCTTGTCAAAGTCGGTCACCTGCACCTGCGCATAGCCTTCCGCGACCTGCTCTTGCAGCTCCACGATCACAAGGTCAGACCAACCGCCGGTCTCCACCACATCGCCTTCATCCACGACCAACTCGTCACGCCCCGGACCACCAACAACCGTGTCGGGAGAGTTGCCGTCCTGATCCACCGAGATGATGAAGTCATCGCCATGACCACCGCGCAACTCGTCATTGCCATAGCCATCGGCAATGGCGTCATCGCCATCCCCCCCCAAGACCGTGTCATTGCCCGCCTCATGCGTGCTTTCTTCGCCAACTTCCGCCTCGTTATAGGGGAAGCGCACGATGTCATCGTTCACGTTTTCCTGAAAGCGGCCATCAATCCCGTAAACGTCGTCACCATCCCCAAGGTGGATGTCATCATCTCCCGCGCCACCCAGAACAAGGTCGATCCCCTCGCCAGCGTGCACGCTGTCATCCTGATCGGTACCAAGCACAACGTCGTTGCCACCCTTGGTTTCAACATCCAGCGGACCATCGGAATATTGGACGGCATCACGCACCGCCTGCCCCTGCTCCGCCGTCAACTCGTTGCTCTGGACCAGGTCATCAATGTCGGCATTGATCTCGTCTTCATAGTCCTTGTCCGAGACAATATCGACCCCGTCGCTCCCGACGGCGTCCGAACCCGCATCATCGTCATCAGAAATAAGAAAAGCAGCCAAACCAATGGATGCCCCCATCAAAAGGATCAAACCGATCATCAAACCAACTCCTAAAGCTTTATGCTGTATGTCTAATTTCCCAGACACGCGCGCGCCACTGCTAAGTTAAGGATCGCGGAAAATCACCGTTTCCACCCGATCAACAAAGTCAACGGTGGACCTCACTTCCTCACCGCTTTACCCTAGGCCGACGCCGCAACCTGCCGCAGGATCAAAGAGCACCCCATGAGCGACACCGAGCAGAAGGCCTATCAGGTTCTCGCCCGCAAATACCGCCCCGAGACCTTTGCCGATCTCGTTGGTCAGGACGCCATGGTGCGCACCCTGAAAAACGCGTTCGAGGCCGACCGTATCGCCCAGGCCTTTGTCATGACCGGCATCCGCGGAACCGGTAAAACCACGACGGCCCGGATCATCGCCAAGGGCATGAACTGTATCGGCCCCGATGGCACCGGCGGTCCCACGACCGAACCCTGTGGCCAGTGCGAACATTGCACCGCCATCATGGAAGGCCGCCATGTCGACGTGATGGAAATGGACGCCGCCTCGCGCACCGGTGTGAACGACATCCGCGAGATCATCGATTCCGTCCACTACCGCGCCGCCTCGGCGCGCTACAAGATCTACATCATCGACGAAGTTCACATGCTGTCGACCAGCGCCTTCAACGCGCTGCTGAAAACGCTCGAAGAACCGCCGGCGCACGTAAAGTTCATCTTCGCCACCACCGAGATCCGCAAGGTTCCCGTAACCGTCCTGTCGCGCTGCCAACGCTTTGACCTACGCCGCATCGAACCCGAGGACATGATCGGCCTTCTGCGCAAGATCGCGACCTCCGAAGGGGCCGAGATCACCGACGACGCGCTCGCCCTTATCACCCGCGCCGCCGAAGGCTCTGCCCGTGATGCCACCTCGCTTCTGGATCAGGCCATCTCGCACGGCGCAGGCGAAACCACCGCCGATCAGGTCCGCGCCATGCTGGGCCTCGCCGACCGTGGCCGCGTGCTCGACCTCTACGACATGATCATGCGTGGCGACGCTGGCGCCGCCCTCAACGAATTGTCCGCGCAATATGCCGACGGGGCCGACCCGATGGCCGTGCTGCGCGATCTTGCCGAGATCACCCACTGGGTCAGCGTCGTCAAGATCACCCCCGACGCCGCCGAAGACCCGACCGTATCACCCGACGAACGCGCCCGCGGTATCTCGATGGCGGAACAGCTGCCCATGCGCGTGATGACCCGCATGTGGCAGATGCTGTTGAAAGCACTGGAAGAAGTGGCCGCCGCCCCGAACGCCATGATGGCCGCCGAAATGGCGATCATCCGCCTCACCCACGTCGCCGACCTGCCCAGCCCGGAAGAGCTTGTCCGCAAGCTGCAAAACACGCCCGTCCCGCCAATGCCACCCAGCGGTGGCCCCGGTGGCGGCGCCCCGACTCCCAATGGTGGCGGCACGGCACAGGCCTACAGTACGACCCAGATGGCGGGCGGCCCGGGTGGCACGGTCACCGCGCTGGCCCACGATGCCGAACACGCGCTGGCCCGTTTCGCCACCTTCGATCACGTCATCGAACTGATCCGCAAGAACCGCGATGGCAAACTCCTGATGGATGTCGAGGCCGATGTCCGCCTTGTCTCCTATCGCCCCGGCCGCATCGAATTCGTCCCAACTGACAACGCCCCCTCGGACCTCGCCCAACGCCTTGGCTCTCGCCTGCAAAGCTGGACGGGCAACCGCTGGGCGGTGATCATCGCCAACCAGGGCGGCGGCGAAACCGTGGTCGAGAAACGCAACGCCGCCGAAAACGCGATCAAGGCCGAGGCCGAGAAACACCCGATGGTGCAGGCCGTCTTCAACGTCTTTCCCAAGGCCAAGATCACCGAGATCAAGACCCAGCGCGAAATCGCCAACGAAGCCATGGCCGAGGCCCTTCCCGAGGTCGAGGACGAATGGGACCCCTTCGAAGAGGACTGACGCGCCCCTTGCCCTTGTGGGCAGATCACACGATATAGACCCCAACCCCAACACACGCGGCCTCTGCCGCCCCGAATTCAGGAGATACCACCATGCTCAAAGGACTGGGCCAGCTTGGCGACATGGCCAAGATGATGAAACAAGCACAGGAAATGCAGGCCAAGGTCACCCAACTTCAGGAAGACCTCGAAACCATGACCGTCACCGGTGAGTCCGGCGCGGGCCTCGTCAAGGCCACCGCCACCGCCAAGGGCGAACTCAAGGGCCTCGACATCGATCCGTCGATCTTCAACGGCGACGACAAGGAAGTGGTCGAAGACCTGATCCTCGCCGCCATCAAGGACGCGCAATCCAAAGCCGCCGAAAAATCGCAATCGGAAATGGCCAAGCTGACCGAGGGCCTCGGCCTGCCGGCAGACTTCAAAATGCCGTTCTGATCCCCTCGCCCCGGACACGCTCCGGGGCAAATTCTATACGGACCTTCATGAGCAGCAACGACATCGACAACCTGATCGAATTGATGGCCAAGCTTCCGGGGCTTGGTCCCCGTTCGGCCCGCCGCGCGGTGCTGCACCTGATCCGCAAACGCGCCCTGTTGCTCACGCCCTTGTCCGACGCCATGCAGACCGTCGCCGCCACGGCCCGCGAATGCCTGAACTGCGGCAATGTCGGCACCTCCGACATCTGCGATATCTGCGCCTCGGACAAGCGCGCCACCGGTGAACTCTGTGTGGTCGAAGATGTGTCCGACCTCTGGGCCATGGAACGCGCTGGTGTCTTCCGGGGCCGCTATCATGTCCTTGGCGGCACCCTCTCCGCCCTCGACGGCGTCGGCCCCGAAGAACTGTCTATCCCCAAGCTGATCGACCGTGTGACCTCGGAAGATATCTCCGAAGTCATCCTTGCGCTTAATGCCACCGTCGATGGCCAGACCACCGCCCACTACATCGCCGACCAACTCGAAGGCCGCGTGCGCCTCACATCGCTGGCGCAGGGCGTGCCAATCGGCGGTGAACTCGACTACCTTGACGAGGGCACCATCTCGGCCGCCCTGAATGCGCGCAAAACGCTTTAGGAAACGCATTCAATTCGCGGATATCCCACACCACGACTTTGAATTGTTACCTCACCCCTGTAAGCTTGCCCTGAGCTTCTTGATAAATCTGTTTTCGGTTCCGGTATCTCATGGCCACTTACACGTTCCAGGGCTTTGCTTCCCGCTCCACCTACAATCTCGTTCTGCAAAACGGATACTATGATCAGGTTCTGACCGGCATCCAGATCGCGCAGACCCCGATAAACTGGATCACACAGGGCTCAACCAATTCCACTCGCTACTCGATCGATTTCGACTACGACTCCGGCATCGAGGTAAGCCTCAGCGGCTTCGGCACACACTATGGCATCGATTTTGCCGGTCTGGGCGGCGCCTCCTCGGTCACGGGCCCCTCCTATGCCGCAACCGATCTGATGACCATCACGTGGGCAGGGGGCAGCAAGACATCAACGGTCCTGAACGTCGCCTACGAATGGAACGACCTCGTCAGCAAAACCGGCCATGGCCTCAGCTTCATTGTCCTCGTCGACGGAGACGCCCTGCCGAACTACGCAACCTACAACCAGTGGGCCAACTTTCTGGCCAGTTCCACCCTATCTTCCACCATGCCTACAGGCTTTGGTGAAGGTGTCACGATCCCCCTGACCAACATCGACGGCTTCGTTTCCCAAACCGAAGACGATTCCCTCATCGGCACCTCCGGCACCGACAACTACCGTCTGGGCGCTGGCAACGATTACATATCGGGCGAGGACGGGCGGGACTACCTGCAAGGCGAAGCAGGCAACGACACCATCCTCGGCGGCAATCAGAACGATACGCTCTTTGGCGGAAGCGGGAACGACCTCCTGCAAGGCAACGCTGACGATGATCTCATATACGCAGACACCGGCAACGATACCGTGCTAGGAGGATCAGGCGCGGACACGGCCTTCCTCGGCGATGGCCGCGACCTGTTCCAAGACAATGACGCAGCCGGCGGCAACGACACGGTTCAGGGCGGCAAGGGGAACGACACACTCATCGGCGCGTCCGGCAATGACAACTTCCAGGGACAAGACGGCAAGGATCTGATCCGCGGCGGGGCCCACAACGATGTTCTTGATGGCGGCGGCGGCAAGGATCGCCTCTTCGGAGAGGCCGGCAATGACTCGCTGGCCGGTGGCACCTTTGCAGACACCCTGCAAGGTGGGCGCGGCACCGACACTCTGGCTGGCGGACTGGGCAACGACCTCCTTGTCGGGGGTGACGGGTTTGACAGCCTTCAGGGCGGACGCGGTAACGACAAACTCTTCGGCGGCAAGGGCCGGGACATAATCGAAAGCGGCCTTGGCAATGACACGATGACGGGTGGACTGGGTGCAGATGAATTCCTGATCGCGCAAATCGCAAACACCGACGCCAAGGTGATCACCGACTACCAGCTTGGCATCGACGACCTGAACTTCTTCTTCGCAACCCAGTCAAACCTGACCGCACAGATCGTTGGCAACGATACCCTCCTGACCCAGAAACGGGGCGGCACCATCCTGATCCAGAATGAGACCGATACAAGCGGCATTCTAGACGACATTTTCGGGATCGTCTGAACCCAGTGCGAACCCAACAAAAAAGCCCGCCAAATCCGGCGGGCTTTTCTTTTTCCGATCAGCGGTCGATCAGGGCTGTTCGTCTTCGTCCAGATCACCGCCCGGCAGGTTGAAGAAGCTGTCCGCGTCGGCGAAATCATCGTCCTTGCGGGTGTCTTCGTCATCATCGCTGTCACCCGACAACGAAAAGGTTTCCAGACCTTCGATGGCGGTCGGGATCTTCGGCTCGGCTTCCATTTCCAGCGACTGTTCGGTCGACACCAGCTTGCGGCGCTCGTCATCGCTCATCACCGCACCATCAGCTGCTGCCTTCGCCGCGGCTTTCTGAACCGCCTGGTCCAGCTCAGACTGTTTACACAGGCCAAGCGCAACAGGGTCGATCGGCTGCATGTTAGCGATGTTCCAGTGGGTGCGCTCACGGATCGACTGGATCGTCGGCTTGGTGGTGCCCACCAGCTTGGCAATCTGGCCGTCCGACAGTTCCGGGTGGAACTTGACCAGCCACAGGATCGAATTCGGACGGTCCTGACGCTTGGACAGCGGCGTATATCGCGGGCCACGGCGTTTCTCTTCACCCGAAGCAGCGGCGTTGAACTTGACCTTCAGCTTGTGCAGCGGGTTGTCCTGCGCCTTGTCGATGTCGTCCTGGGTCAGCTGGTTGTTGGCAATCGGGTCGAACCCCTTCACGCCCACGGCCACGTCGCCATCGGCAATGCCCTGGATTTCCAGCTCGTGCATGCCTACGAAATCCGCGATCTGCTTGAAGCTGATCGTGGTGTTGTCCACCAGCCAGACGGCGGTTGCCTTGGGGTGCAGCAGCTTGCTCATTTGCATGTCTCCTTAACACATATCTTCCCCGTTGCCTGACTTCGCAGGCGGCACCGGTTTGAAGGGTGCGGGTTTCCGTTGTCGGGGAACTTGCGGCCTATATAGTAACTTTCGAAGAATAAGGAAAGAGTGAATGCGTACCCCCCTTCTGGCCCTCGGCATGGCCTTGCTGACATCATTGGCCGCCCCTGCAAAGGCGCAGGACAACATCGCTGGCGAATTCGACTATTACGTGCTTGCCTTAAGCTGGTCACCCAACTGGTGCGCCATCGAAGGCGATGCCAAGGGATCGCCGCAATGCGACCCGCGCGAAGATTTCGGCTGGGTGCTGCATGGTCTCTGGCCGCAATACCACCGGGGCTGGCCCGCGCATTGCACCACCATCGAACGCAATCCCCCGCGCTGGCTGACCGAGGAGATGGCCGACATCATGGGCACCTCTGGTCTCGCCTGGTACCAGTGGAAGAAACACGGGCGCTGTTCCGGCCTCTCGGCCGAGGATTACTATGCCCTGTCACGCAGGGCCTATGACAACGTCTCCAAGCCACCCGTGTTCCGAAAACTGGATAAGTCGGTGAAACTGCCCGCCTCTGTTGTCGAACAGGCCTTTCTCAAGGCCAACCCCGATCTAGATGCCGACATGCTCACCATCACCTGCCGCGACGGGTTCATTCAGGAGGCGCGCGTGTGCCTGTCCAAAGAGTTGGAGCCCGTGCCCTGCGGTCGCGACGTGATCCGCGATTGCAGCCTCAAGGACGCTCGCTTCGATCCGGTCCGCTGAACAATCCGCGACGTAATGGGCGCCGGGGCATCCGCGCACGCGCCGGTTGCCCCTCGGTGATCTTGGCAAGAACAACCGTCTGGTGATCGGCGCTGCCAATCCGCGCCTTGCCCTGCATCAAAAGCGTGCCCACCGCCGCCATCTCATCCTGGGTCAGGGCTTCGACCTGCAAGAGCTGGCCTGAAAACAGGCGTTTCTGGACTTCGGCAAGAATTTCCTCCGGGCTTCGCTTGGCCCGGCGTGGGAAGGGAATGAGAACCATGCGGTGTCTCCTTTGGCAGCAGACTCCGACCCTAACATGATTCGCCCCACAAAAGAAAAACCCGGCCACCTGGGCCGGGTCTCTCGATCGTCAGTCTCGCGATGCGCTTAGTGCAGCTTGGCGTCCACTTCGGCGATTGCTTCGTCGATGAGCTTGTTGCCCTGGGCAGCAGTCATCTGTTTCGCAATCACTTCGTTGGCGGCGCTTACGGCCACGGTGATGGCCTGGTCGCGCACTTCTTTCACAGCAGCAGCTTCTGCCGAGGCGATCTGGTCTCCGGCAGCGGCCAGACGGCGCGCGATCGAAGCTTTCAGGTCTTCCTTGGCCAGGTCCGCAGCATTTGCGGCTTCGGCTTTTGCATGCTCAACGATGCGGTCTGCCTGTTCCTGCACTTCCTTCTGCTTGCGCTCGTACGAGGCCAGCAGGGTTTGTGCTTCTTCACGCAGGGCGCGGGCTTCGTCCAGTTCCGACTGAATGCCTTCGGCGCGCTTGTCCAGCATGCCACCCAGCATCGAGGGAACCTTGAACTTGATCAGCACAAGGATGAACAGGATGAAGGCCAGCAGCACGATGAAGTCGGTGTTCTTCAGCGAGAAGAACGGACCACTTGCAGCGAATGCAGGCGAAGCGGCGGTCAGGGCGAGGATGGTTGCAAGTTTCCGCATGTCCTTACCCTTTCACTCGTGCTTCAACCGCGGCTGCAACGGCTTTGGCATCGTCCTTGCCACCCATCGCGGACACGATTTCGGTAGCCGCATCGGTTGCCACGGCCTTGATGCTTTCAAGGGCACCGGCGCGGATCTCGGCAATCGCCTTCTCCGACTCGGCAGCCTTGGCTGCGATCTCGGCATCCGCCTTGGCGGTTGCAGCATCCAGATCGGCCTGAATCTCGGCCTTTGCTTCAGCGACGATGCGCTGTGCTTCCGCACGGGCATCTGCGAGCGCCTTGTTATAGGCCTCTTCCGCTTCAACAGCTTTCGCCTTCAGCTCTTCAGCCGCGGCGATGTCATTCGTAATGGTCCCCTGACGCTCTGCCAGAACCGCTGCGATGCGCGGCAGGGCAATGCGCGAAAGGACGAAGTAGATCACGACCAGCGTGACCAACAGCCAGAAAATCTGGTTACCCCAGTTCGAGAAGTCGAGCTGCGGCATGCCCGGTGCAGAGGCTGCCTCTGCGGCGTGCGTTTGAGTCGCCATGTCGTCCTCCTGGGAACTTCCGTTGGGTTACGGGCGGGGCGCTAGCCGTCGTGGCGCGCCCGCGCCCGCACGTAAGGATTGTTCCGTAGGCTTAGACGGCGAACATCAGCAGCAGAGCAACCAGGAACGAGAAGATGCCCAGTGCTTCTGCGAATGCGATACCGATGAACAGGGTGGCGGTTTGCGAAGCGGCTGCCGACGGGTTGCGCAGTGCGCCTGCCAGGTAGTTGCCTGCAACGTTACCAACACCGATAGCTGCGGCGCCCGAACCGATTGCTGCGAGACCTGCGCCGATGTGTGCGAGTTGACCTTCCATTGGTGTATCTCCTTACGATTGGAAGTTAAAACTTGATGTGTGAGGTGTGACGTGTGTGCTTGGGTCAGGCGGGGAGCCCCCCGCCAGATCCTTAGTGCGACGGATGCAGTGCGTCCTTCAGGTACACACAGGTCAGAATGGTGAATACGTAGGCCTGGATGAAGGCCACCAGGACCTCGAGACCGTACATGGCGGTGATCGCGACCACCGAAACGGGGCTGACCACTGCGATCGCGGCAAAGCCTGCGAAAACCTTGATCACGGCGTGGCCGGCCATCACGTTACCAGCAAGACGAATGCTGTGGCTGACGGGGCGCACGAAGTAAGAGATCAGTTCGATGATCGCCAGGATCGGGCGCAGCGGCAAAGGTGCGCTCGAGACCCAGAACAGACCGAGGAAGCCAACACCGTTCTTGACGAAACCGACGATGGTTACGGTCAGGAACACCAGCAGCGCCAGAACAACGGTCACGGCAAAGTGCGAGGTGGTGGTGAAGGACATCGGCAGCAGGCCAAGGAAGTTGGCGAACACGATGAACATGAACAGGGTCATGATGTAGGGGAAGAACTTGACCGCGTCCTTGCCGGCCACGTCTTCAACCATCTTGTAGATGAAGCCATACGCCAGCTCGGCAACCGATTGGCTGCGGCTCGGGACGATTGCGCGGCGCGAGGTGCCGAAAACCATCATCGCGATGATTGCGATAACCGCGAGGGCCATCCACAGGGTCACGTTGGTGATGGTGAACATGCCGATGTGATCACCGCCGAACAGCGGCTTCACGATGAACTGATCCATCGGGTGGAATACCAGACCGCCTTCTTCTGCGCCGTGTGCTTCGCTTGCCACGTTTACGTCCTCTCGTCTCTCTCGGCCTCTTCGGCCTCGTGTTTCTCCTGGATCTCTGTAGCGCTGCGCAGCATCGTCTTGATACCGGCCGCGAGACCCAACATTGTAAACAGCACCATGAAGATCGGGAGGGTCCCAATCAGGCTATCCAGCCCGTATCCGATGCCAAAGCCGATCCCGAGACCGGCTACCAGTTCAATCACCATGCGCCAGGCCAGATTGGCTGCCGAATAGTGCTCGTCCACACGTGGCTTGGGGTCCTGGGCCCGTCGGGCCGCCTCGATCCGCTCCTCAAGCTGCGCCATGCGCTCTTTTTGGTCGGGATCGGTCACACGCAATTCCACATTCAGACGTTGGCGCATTGCTACGGTGCAGCACCCTCCGAGTCAACAACGTTAGCGCCCTCACGATACCCCATTCAAGGCATTGTAAATAAACAACATTTTATCAATCTCGAAAGGTGCGTCGATTCCGTCGCAGGCCCGCAGGGACCGGATTCACGCCAAAACCCTTATTCAACCAAATGGTTGACGATTATCCCCCGCCCCTATTTATGGAAATCATGTCCAACCCGCTCGATACCGTCTTCTCCGCCCTCGCCGACCCCACGCGCCGCACGATCCTGTCGATGCTGCTCGAGGACGACATGGCCGTAACCGACGTGGCCGAGCCGTTTGACATGTCTCTTGCGGCAATTTCCAAACACCTGACAATCCTCACCAAGGCAGGTCTGATCTCGCAGGAAAAACGCGGCCGGGTGAAATGGTGCAAACTGGAACCCGACGCCCTGCGCGAAGCCTCGGTCTGGATGCAGAGCTTCGGACAGTTCGAGGCCGTCAACCTCGACGCCTTCGAACGCTTCCTGGAAACCGAACTGCAGGACGAGGCCTGACGCAGCGCCCACAAGACGTTTCAAAACGTCTTGTGCAAGCGCCTTCGAAGGCGCTTGCCACCGCCACCGGCGCAACAAAGGCTTTTCGAAAAGCCTTTGCCCCTCAGTGCTCGTTTCGCAACAGCAGCAAGAGCGCCACAACCGTCATCGCCACACCCCCCCAGACCAATCCGGTCGGCGCCCCATGGCCAAGAAGGATCTCCCATCCGATAACCCAGCTGGGCACGAGGTAGGTATAGGCCATCACCTTCGCGCTCGGCAGGTTGAGCGTGGCAAACTGCAACAGCACGAAGGTCGCCGCCGAGGCAAAGATCGCCAGATAGAAGACAGTGATCCAGACAATCCCCGGCAACGCCGCCCAATCCGTCGCCACGATGTCACGCCAGCCATAGACCGTCAGGATGACGAACCCGGCGACCAGCATCCCGAAGGTGAACACCACCGCAGGCTCGCCCCGGTTCAGCTTGCGCACCATCGGCGTATAGATCGCATGCGCCACACAGCCCCAGAAGTAATAGATCTCGCCCTGTCCGACCCGAAACCGCAGGAACGCGGCCCAGTCAGCCCGGAAGATCACCCAGAGCGCCCCCACGGCACCAATCGACAGCGCCAGCGCCATCCGGCGCGTCGTCACCTGCCGCAACAGAAGGTACCCGAACAAACCCGACATCAGCGGCGTCAGGGTAAAGACGGCGGCGGTGCTGACCGGCGCCGCCGTCTTCAGCCCCTCGAACATCAGGACGAAATAGATGGCGAACAACCCGCCCAGCACCAGATACCGCCAGGGCGCACGCGCCGCGCTGCGCGGCAATCCGGTCGTGGCCGTCGCCGCAACACCGATCACCGCCCCCGCGATCAGGAACCGCAGGGCATTCAAGGCCGCCGGTGCAATCTCATTTGCCGCCAGTGACCCGAGCGAAAACGAGCCGGCCACAAGCGCGGAAAACACCAGCATGGCCAGATGGCCACGCGCAATCGGGCTCATATGCAATCCCAGTTCTTGATGCGCGCCTTCAGGAAGGTGAGGAAGGTCTGCACCTTCGTGGTGCGGTGCAAGTCGACATGGGTCACCAGCCACAATGGCCCGCTCCAGTCTGCGCGCGGCTCCATGATCTCGACAAGATCGTCATAATTCGACGCGCTCCACACCGACAGGAAACCGATCCCGGCCCCCGCCGCAACCGCGCGTTCCGTCGCCAGCGCGTCCATCGTGCGAAACACCACCTGCTCGCGCGGAACATGGTCATTCAGCCACTTCAAGAACGGCGCGCGCAGACGCACCTCGTCGGGGCCGACAAACCGGTGCTTGATCAGTTCCTCTTCATCCTTGGGCATCCCGAACCGTTCAACATAGGCCTTGCTGGCATAAAGCCCCACCGGCAGGCTCCCGATACCCTGCACCACGTTGTCGAGTTCCTCCGGCTGCGGACCAGCCCGCAGTGCCACATGCGCCTCGCCGTATTCCAGGCGAAACAACCGGGTGCCGGTCAGATAACGGATGATGATGTCGGGATGTTCCTCCTGGAAATCCGCGAGGATCGGCGCCATCAGCGGTGTCATGTTCTCCAGCGAGGTCACAACCAACTCGCCGCGCATTTCCTCGCCGCGCCCCTTGATGCGACCTTCCAACTGACCGAACTGATCGTCTGTCGCCTTGGCCACGCGCAACAGGTCTTCGCCGGCCTCGGTCGGCGTGTATCCGCGCGCATGGCGCTGGAACAGCTTGACCCCAAGCTTGCCTTCAAGCGCATCAATGTGCCGGATGACGGTGGCATGATGCACGCCCAGCACCTCGGCCGCCCCGCTCACGGTTCCCTTGCGCGCCACCTGATAGGCCGTGCGCACCTCGTCCCAGTTATCCATCATCAACACCCTGTGCAAATTTCAACATACTCTGCGCAAATTATGCGAGTTGTGTTTGTTTTTGCAATAACCAAATGTCCCTTCAGAAAGACACGGAAACATCGCATCTGACAAGGACCATCCCATGACCAACACCGTACTGCACATCGACGCCTCCGCCCGCCACGAAGGCTCGCTCTCGCGCCTGCAATCCGCCAAGATCGTTGAAGCGCTCGGCGCCGACAAGGTGATCACCCGCGATCTCGCCAACGGCCTGCCCTTCCTGGATGCGGCCTGGGTGGAAAGCACCTTCATCGCCCCGGACGAACGCTCCGCGGCCCAGGCCCGCGCGCTTGATCTTTCAGACGAGCTGGTCGCCGAACTGCAAGCCGCCGACACCATCGTGATCGGCACGCCGATGTACAACTTCTCGATCCCCGCGGTCCTGAAGGCATGGATCGACCAGACCGCCCGTGCTGGCGTGACCTTTGCCTACACGGAAAACGGCCCCAAGGGCCTGCTGGAAGACAAGAAGGTCATCGTGACCATGGCCACCGGCGGCGTTCCGGTCGGCTCCGACTATGACTATGCCTCGACCTACCTGCGCTTTGCGCTTGGCTTCATCGGCATCACCGATGTCACCATCCTCGACAAGGACGGCAACGCCCCGGAACTGGCCGCGGCCTGACGCTACCAGCGACAACAGATCGGCGAGGGGCCTTCCCCTCCCGACAGTGTGTCAGTCCAGATCCAGCCAGGTCGGGCTGACATCCATCTTTTCAAAGAACACCGCAAGATCGGCAAAGGTCATGCCGATGGTGCGATCATTGACCAGCGGATGCATGTAGATACGGTCCGCCGTCTTCGCCGCCGCGTCCATGAAAAAGGTCACACCTTTTTCGGCACCACTCACCATCGCCAGCGGGCTGACCGCGCCGGGACGGATACCCAGGTTCTCCATAAGGCGATCCGCCGACCCGAAAGACAGGTTGCCCACCCCAAGCTGCGCCCCAAGCGCCTTGAGATCAATCTCGCGATCCTGCTCCAGCGTCACCAGGTAGTTGCGCTTTTTCTTGTCCCGCAGATAAAGGTTCTTCACGCGAAACGCGGTCTCGCCTTCGACAACAAGCCCCGCTTCCACCGATTTCGCATCTTCCACCGTGCGCAGCGGCACGTGCTCATGAAACGTGAACTCAAGCCCCCAGCCCCGAAGCTGTTCGAGAAGGGCATCCGATGATACCGGCAAGCTGTCCTGATAAGTCGAAGAGGCGTCCATGGCACATGTCTCCCTGATGGCGTGCCTTCCGCTCTTGGCCCATTCAACGCCCCTCCTCAAGCCGGAAACCGACAGCTTTCGGGAATATATGCCTCAAACCCTGCACCCGTCGCGACGATCCGGATCACCCGCAATATCCGGCCCTTTGGCGATAGGTCTGTCGGCACAGGCCCTTTGCCTCTGATCGCCGCTCAACAAAGTCGTTCAAATGATGCCATGCACCAACAAGACAAACCCACACCTCCAACGCTCAAAGCGCAACATCGCAAGGCTGCACGCCTTGACTCTCGCCCCCTCCGAGTCTAAACGCCCCTCAATCCGGGAGTCCGTCAAAACTTCCGGTCCCATGGCCTTTGGCCGGGATCGCCCCCCGTCAGCGCGATGCGCCCACGGGGGACATTGGCGTTTGGGCGGTTCGTACCTATGTTCGGGCCAGATAGCAGCGGTTGAAAAGGAGCCGAGAAAGCGATGTTTGAAAATCTGAGCGAACGCCTTTCCGGTGTCTTCGATCGCCTGACCAAACAGGGCGCCCTGTCCGAAGACGACGTCAAGACCGCACTGCGCGAAGTGCGCGTTGCCCTGCTCGAAGCCGACGTCTCGCTGCCCGTGGCCCGCGACTTCGTCAAGGCGGTGCAGGAAAAGGCCACCGGCCAGTCCGTGACCAAATCGGTCACCCCCGGCCAGCAGGTCGTCAAGATCGTCCATGACGAGCTGAAAAACGTCCTCGAAGGCGACAACGAGGAACCCGGCGAACTCAAGGTCGACAACCCGCCCGCCCCGATCCTGATGGTCGGTCTGCAAGGCTCGGGTAAGACCACCACCACCGGTAAGCTCGCCAAGCGCCTCAAGGAAAAGAACGGCAAGCGGGTCCTCATGGCCTCGCTCGACATCTACCGCCCTGCCGCGATGCAGCAGCTTCAGGTGCTCGGCACCCAGATCGGTGTCGACACCCTGCCCATCGTCGCCGGCGAAACCGCCGTCCAGATCGCCAAGCGGGCCAAGCAACAGGCCACGCTGGGCGGCTACGACGTCTACATGCTCGACACCGCGGGCCGCCTGCAGATTGACGAAGTCCTCATGAAAGAGGTCGAAGACGTCCGCGACGTGGTGAAACCGCGTGAGACCCTGCTGGTGGTCGACGGCCTGACCGGTCAGGTCGCAGTCGAGGTCGCCGAGGAATTCAACGGCAAGATCGGCATCTCCGGCGTGGTCCTGACCCGGATGGACGGTGACGGCCGTGGCGGTGCGGCGCTCTCGATGCGCGCGGTCACTGGCAAGCCGATCAAGTTCGTCGGTCTCGGCGAAAAGATGGACGCGCTGGAAACCTTCGAACCCGACCGGATCGCAGGCCGTATCCTCGGCATGGGCGACATCGTAGCGCTGGTTGAAAAGGCCCAGGAAACCATCGAAGCCGAACAGGCCGAAAAGATGATGAAGCGTTTCCAGAAGGGCCGCTTCAACATGAACGACCTCAAGATGCAGCTCGAACAGATGCAGAAGATGGGCGGCATGGAAGGCGTGATGGGCATGATGCCCGGCATGGCCAAGATGTCGAAACAGGTCTCCGAGGCCGGCTTCGACGACAAGATGATCAAGCGCCAGATCGCACTGGTCAACTCCATGACCAAGATGGAACGCGCCAACCCGCAGATCCTTCAGGCCAGCCGCAAGAAACGCATCGCCGCCGGTGCCGGTCTCGAAGTGTCCGAGCTGAACAAGCTCCTCAAGATGCAGCGCCAGATGTCCGACGTCATGAAGAAGATGGGCAAGATGGGCAAAGGCGGCATGCTGAAACAGGCCATGAAAGGCATGTTCGGCAAGGGCGGCCCCTCGCCCGAGGAGATGGCCGCTGGCATGGACCCCAAGCAACTTGAACAGGCCGCCAAGGCCATGGGCGGCAAAGGCGGCCTTCCCGGCGGCCTGCCCGGTCTGGGCGGCGGCATGGGTGGCCTGCCCCCGGGCCTCTCGGGTTTTGGTAAAAAGAAGTAAAGCGCAGACCATGTCTTCAATGCACCCCAAATACTCCCGCCGGAGGCATCCTGCCCTCCCCACCGCGCCCGGCGCGGCGGTTTCGCGCGGCGTATCGAAAGGGGCTGCCTGATGACCGCGACCACCTTCACCATCCCGACGCTTGAAACCGAACGCCTGATCCTGCGGGCCCACCGCGAAGAGGACATCGCCGCCGAAAAGGCCTTCTTTGCCTCCGATGCGTCGAAATTCGTCGGCGGCCCGCTGCCGCCGCACCGGGCATGGCGCTCCATCGCCATGGTGGTCGGCCACTGGGCCCTGCGCGGCTTCGGCTTCTGGGCGCTCGAGGAAAAAGCCACCGGCACCTACATGGGCCGCGTCGGCCTGTGGTATCCCGACGGCTGGTTCGAACGTGAAATCGGCTGGACCCTGATGCCCGCGGCACAGGGCAAGGGCTTTGCCACCGAAGCGGCCCTGGCGTCGCGCGCCTATGCCTATGACATTCTGGGCTGGGACACCGCGATCTCCCAGATCGACCCGAAAAACGAGCCCTCCAAAGGTGTAGCGCGACGCCTCGGGGCCCGTTTCGAACAGCACTTCGAAGATCCCGAATATGGCACCATCGAAATCTGGCGCCACCCGGCCCCCGAAGACCTCGTCAATGGCGGAATGGAGGCATACGCGTAATGGCCACCAAGAACATCCCCATCCTCGAAACCAAACGCCTCGTGCTGCGTGGCCCGGAACCCGAGGACTATCCGAACTTCAAGGCAACCTTCGCCTCCTACCGCTCGCGCTTCATGGGCGGCCCGCTCAACCCGTACGAGACCTGGATGCTCTATGCGGCCGAGATCGGACACTGGAACATCCGCGGCTATGGCATGTGGATGATCCACGACAAGGACACGGATGAAACCTACGGCATGGCCGGTGGCTGGATGCCCGCCGCCTGGCCCGAACGCGAAATCGCCTGGATCATCTGGCCCGACAAGGCAGGCCACGGCTACGCGCTCGAGGCCACCCACGCCGCCCGCAAGTATTTCTATGATCAACTTGGCTGGGACAGCGCCGTCTCCTACCTCGATCCCAAGAACCTCGACTCGATCCGCCTCGCGGAACGCCTCGGGGCGCAAAAGGACAAAGAGGCCGCCTCGGTTGATGGTCACGACGTAGTCTACCGCCATCCCTCGGCGGAGCAGTTGAAAGACAGCCAGATCAACCACGGCATCGAGATGGAAATCAGCCACTACGCCGACCCGATGTTCAAACCGAAAGGATACGCGCTTGACTGACCCCGTGACCGACGACGTGATCCGCGCGTCCGAGATCCTCGCCGAACACCGCGAAAGCATCGACCGCCTCGATGCCATCCTTGTCTACACCCTGGGCGAACGCTTCAAGCACACCCAGGCCGTTGGCAGGCTCAAGGCCGAACATGCGCTGCCGCCGTCCGATCCGGACCGTGAATCCAAGCAGATCGCGCGCCTCGAAGACCTTGCCAACCGGGCCAATCTTGACCCGGAATTCGCCAAGAAATTCCTGAACTTCATCATCGATGAGGTCATCAGGCACCACAAGAAACACCAGCAGTAAGGCTGGTAGATCGAACAACAGGAATGACGGGGCCAGGCCCCTCAAATAGCTTAGGAACAGGAGTAATCACCATGGCTATGAAAATTCGTCTCGCCCGCGGCGGCTCGAAAAAGCGTCCCTTCTATCGCGTTGTTGCGGCTGACAGCCGTATGCCCCGCGATGGCCGTTTCATCGAGAAACTGGGCACCTACAACCCGCTTCTGCCGAAAGATTCGGAAGAGCGCGTAAAACTGAACATGGAACGCATCCAATACTGGCTCGACCAGGGCGCTCAGCCCACCGACCGTGTTGCACGTTTCCTCGAAGCGGCTGGCACCCTCGCCAAGACCGAGCGCAACAACCCGAAAAAAGCCGAGCCGGGCCAGAAAGCCAAGGATCGCGCTGAAGAAAAAGCCGCCAAGGCAGCTGAAGCCGCAGCCGAAGAATAAGGCCGGTTTTCTCACCACTTTGGTGACGGGGCGCTCCTTGCTGGGGCGCCCCGATGCGTTTGAGCTCACAGTTTTTTCGCCCGCAAGGCCAACCACCCCGGCCAACGGGTTGCCCTTGGCCACCGGATAAGGGAAAACAGGGATCAACACGGCAAACGGGGCGGAAGATCGAAATGACTGAAATGGTCTGTGTCGGCGCAATCGCAGGGGCCTATGGCGTCCGGGGCGAGGTGCGCCTCAAGAGCTTCACCGCCGAGGCCGAGGCCATCGCCGACTATGCGCCGCTAACCACCGAGGACGGCACGCAGAGCTTTACCCTGACCATCACCCGCGCCATCAAGAATGGCCTCGCTGCCCGCCTGTCCGGGGTCTCGACCAAGGAAGAGGCGGACGCGCTCAAGGGCACTCAGCTTTTCGTGCCGCGCGACCGACTGCCCGATCTCGATGACGACGAATTCTACTATACCGATCTTGTGGGCCTAGAAGTCCGCGACACCGGCGGCACGGTGCTTGGCCATGTGAAATCGGTGCAGAACCACGGCGCAACCGACCTTCTGGAAATCCACGGCCCCGGCCTCAAGGCAACCGTCCTTTTGCCCTTTACCCGCGAAGCCGTACCCACCGTCGACATTTCCGGCGGCCGCATCATCGCTGATCCGCCCGAAGGGCTGTTCTGAAATGCGCCGTCTTCTGATCCATGCCGGTTTTCACAAGACCGGCACCAAGAGCGTTCAGAAAATGCTCTTCAAGAACCGCCAGCTTCTTGCCCCGACAACCCATGTCCTGCTGAACAAGAACCTCAACGGCATCGACAAACTGGCCCGCGCCTATTCCTCCGAGGTCGCCACCGCCGATCTGATCGAACTCACGCAACGGTTCGCAGAACTGCTCGAAGACATTCCGTCGGATGACACCCGCGACATCCTGATCAGCTCCGAAGACCTCTGCGGCCTGATGCCGGGACGGCGCGATATTGTCACCTACGACATCGCCCCGATCCTGATGAAGGCCATCTCCCACACCCTGGAAAAGGCGCTGGCAACACCAACCGAGGTGATCTTCTACTTCTCGATGCGCGAGGCGCAATCCTGGCTGCACAGCTGTCACAGCCACCACGTGCGCGTCGTGCGCATGACCATGCAGCCCGAGGCCTATTTCAAAGCCTACGCCGAATCCGCCGATCTGCCGCGCATCATTGACAAGGTCCGCATCGCCGTCGCACCCCATCGCGTCGAAACGGCCTGGCTCGAAGACTTCACCAACGCCCCCCTTGGCCCCCTGCAACCAATCGCCGATCTGCTCGACTGGCCCGAGCCCCTGCGCCGCGAGATCAAGCTGCTGCCCCCGGCCAACGTCGGCATCCCGGACGAGTTGCGCCACGAATTCCTGCTGATCAACGAGGCCACCGAAGACGCCGAGGAACTGCGCAACGCCAAGGAAAACGCCCGCCGCCGCTACCGCTTGCGCCAGCGCGCCAAACAAAACAGCTGACCGGACCCGGGCTAGACCTTGCCCGCATTTTCCGGCATGGGACAGCCACCAGAAACCGAACCCGCGAAAGACACCCCATGACCGACAAACCCCGCTCCCATGGCCGCAAGTCGATCTCCGTCTCGTTCAAACCGCGCGAACTCGTCACGAATAACCCGCGTCTCGCCGGTGTCTGGACCGCCCGTATCATCACCCTCTTCCCCGAAGCCTTTCCCGGTGTCCTCGGCGAAAGCCTGACCGGCAAGGCCCTCAAGGATGGCAAGTGGCAGATCGAAACCACCGATCTGCGCCTCTTCGGCGAAGGCAAGCACCGCAATGTCGATGACACGCCCGCAGGCGGCGGTGCCGGCATGGTCCTGCGCGCCGATGTGCTGGGCAAGGCGATTGATCACACTCTGAAGGGCGCACGCGGCAGGCTGCCACTGGTCTATCTCTCCCCCCGCGGGCGCCGCTTCGATCAGCAGATGGCGCGGGAATGGGCCTCCTGCGATGGCGTGACCATGCTCTGCGGTCGCTTCGAAGGCGTCGATCAGCGGGTTCTCGACCACTACAACATTCAGGAAGTCTCGCTGGGTGATTTCGTCCTCACAGGCGGGGAAATCGCCGCGCAGGCCATGATCGATGCCACCGTCCGCCTTCTGCCCTCGGTCCTTGGCAATGCCGAAAGCATCGAGGACGAAAGCCACTCGAACGGCCTGCTCGAACACCCGCAATACACCCGCCCCGCCGAATGGATGGAGCGCAAGATCCCCGATGTCCTGATGTCCGGCCACCACGGCAAGATCGCCGAATGGCGGCAACAGATGGCCGAGGACCTGACCAAAACACGCCGCCCCGACATGTGGCAGGACTATTGCAAGGCCAGGGGTCTCGACCCCGATGGCAGCAAGGACTGAAAACCGCAGACACACCAATCCGTTGCGGCCTGCCCCGCGAAGTGCTTTAGTGCCTCAAGGCAGATTTGATCAGGGATGGATAACATGGCTGCAAAATTCGAACTCTACACCGACAACGCCGGTGAATTCCGCTTCCGCCTCAAGGCAGGCAATGGCGAGAACATTCTGGCCAGCGAAGGCTACAAGCAAAAGGCCAGCGCCGAAAACGGCATCGCGTCCGTCCGCAAGAACGCGCCCGAAGATGCCCGCTACGAGCGCAAGGAAACCGCGGCCGGCAAGTACATGTTCAACCTCAAGGCCACCAACGGCCAGGTGATCGGCACCTCGCAAAGCTACACAAGCGCATCGGGCCGCGACAACGGCATCGACTCGGTCATGCGCAACGCCCCCGAGGCCAAGCTCGAAGACCTGACCTGAGCGGTCACGACACAATCAGGTTGGGCAGCCCTGCCCAACCTTGAAAACAAGGCCGTTTCCGTTTTCTTGGCCTTGCCACACCCCGATTTCCCCCCTATACACCGCCCGTCCGGGACTCAAATGAGTCGTTCGGACCTGTTCTGTATTCCATTGTCGGGGATTTCTTCATCTCTGAACCGGATCAGGGCAGAAGACGCAAGAAACGACGGCTTACCTCTGGCGGGCGCTGCGGCGGACCCGGTGAAGACACAGAGCTCTTGGACGACACCAACTTCGTGGAGCAACCACGAGCAAATCTAGGAGATGGTCAGATGGATCTGATCGCACAACTCGAGGCGGAACAAATTGCCGCCCTGGGGAAAGACATCCCCGACTTCAAAGCCGGTGACACCATCCGCGTCGGCTTCAAGGTGACCGAAGGTTCGCGCACCCGTGTGCAGAACTACGAAGGCGTCTGCATCAGCCGTAAAAACGGTTCGGGCATTGCCGGTTCGTTCACCGTTCGCAAGATTTCGTTCGGCGAAGGCGTAGAGCGTGTATTCCCGCTGTACTCGACCAACATCGACTCGATCACCGTTGTTCGCCGTGGTCGCGTACGTCGCGCCAAACTGTACTACCTGCGCTCGCGTCGTGGTAAATCGGCCCGTATCGCAGAAGACACCACTTACAAAGCCAAGAAAGCCTAAGGAGCGGTATCATGAAAAAAGACACTCATCCCGATTACCACTTCATCGACGTCAAAATGACCGACGGCACCATCATCAAGATGCGTTCGACCTGGGGCAAAGAAGGCGACACTCTGGCTCTCGACATCGACCCCACCGTGCACCCGGCATGGACCGGCGGCACCTCGCGCTTGCTGGACGCTGGCGGCCGCGTGTCGAAGTTCAAAAAGAAATACGAAGGCCTGGGCTTCTAATCCCTGCCACATCGGTTTCAAAAGAAACGTCGCTCTTTCGAGCGGCGTTTTTCTTTGTCCGGATCGTGGCGCAGGCTTCAGTGCATCTGCTCGACAACGTTCAACAGGACGGCCTGCGACTTGTCCTTGCCAAACTGCATCCGCGGCCCGCAGGGAAACCCCTTGAGGTTCATCCGCCGCAGCCAGCGTGACCACACGGCGGGCACAATCCCGATCACATGTGTCGCCCCCAGCTCGCGGGCGGTGTGTATCATCCCCTCCATCAGCTTGGTCTGCACCTGTAACCGGCGTTTCGCCGGCACGTTCCCGGTAATGAAAATCCGCGACGCCTCCCAGATGTTCTTTTTCACCGGCGCGTCAATGAAAAGGATGTCCGGCGGGATCTGGTCAAGCAACCCCAACTGCGCATCCCGCAGCATATAGGAATACATCCCGCACTCTGCCGTCGTCGGGATCATCCGCACTCCACCAAGGATTTCGCCGTACTCATGAAGCACGATCCACCGGCTAAAGGGAGTGTCGTACTGGTCGAACTCCATCCCGTCGACCTCGGGCAGTCCCCAGCCCTTGTCCTCCACGAATATCTGTCGCCGCGCCTTGAGAAAGTCGACATAGAGGTTGCCATAGGTGCTCATGTTGGCCACCGATAACACCGTACAGGTGACATGACCTGCGTCTGTCACTTCACTTGTCCTGTCGTGAGTGGCCGCCTTTCCCTTGAGCACCGCTTGCGCCGCCACCAACTCGCTCTCCCCATCCCCATGGGCCGGAGCAAGCCCGGGCAAGACCCTGGCACCTTTCTTTTCAAGGCGGCTCTTGTCGTATCGCCGCGTCATTTTCTGCCTCAACTTATGGTTGTTTTAACAAACATGGCAAAAATGGACGCGAGTCGCCACAGAAAAAACAACCTTTTGTTGAGTTAATGCCCAATTTGCGGTATCAGGTGACATGTCAGTCACGCCAATAGGGACTTTCAATTACGATACTGGTGCGTAACAAGTATATGTTTTCATTACCTGAACGGAAAAATCCGCGGGCAAAAAACACTCAAGAGCAGGCTTCGAACGCATGGCGAAATGGATCCGCGGCTTTGCCGCGAAAACCGGGTGGCATAGCAGCTTCCGGATGGAAAAACAGATAAAGGACTACATCCTAGGCGGGATGAGTCTCATCTGGCAGCGTCAGGCAACCTTCCTCGCTGCAACCATTCTCTCGGCCTATTACTTTGATCCAACCGTGGCCCTGTTCTGGTACTCGCTGGTCCTTCTGAGCGAGTTCATCGACAACACCATCTCGCGCCGCATCCTACGTCACGGCAAGTGGTCGCTGGCCGATGGCCGTCGGTTCATGATGTACCTGCTCGGCAGCACGGTGATCAGCTCGGTCACCATCTGCGGCTTCGTCATATCCATGGCCACCAAGGCCGGCCCCACCGCCTATTTCACCCCGCTGTTCTTCCTGTTCGCGGCCGGCATCTTTGCCGCCGTGAACAACCACCAGATCCTGCCGGTCCTGCTCTTGCGTCTGCTGATGTATGGGCTGTCTTTCCTCTACATCCCGCTGCACGACCTGATCGGCTACTGGCCCCCGATTGATGACATCCTCTGGCTGCAACTCTTCACCAGCCTCTTCGTGATGTACTTCGTCATCGACTGCTCGTTCATTTTCCTCAAGCTCTATCGCCACAACCTCCGGCAACTGAAGAACCTGCAAAAGGAACACGAGCGTACCAAGGTGGCCTACAAGGCCAAGACCGAGTTTCTCGCCACCGTCAGCCACGAATTGCGCACCCCCCTCACCTCCATTTCCGGCAGCCTCAGCCTGATCAGTTCCGGCGCCCTCGACGCCGCACCGGAAAAACGGCAGGCCATGCTCAAGATCGCCGAAAGCAACTGCGCGCGCCTGACCTTCCTGATCGAAGACATCCTCACCCTGCAATCGCTCGAGTCGGATGAACTCACCCTCAGCTTCGAGCCTCTCGAACTGGGCGAGTTTCTGCACGATGTACGCGATGCCATGCACGACCGCGTCGAAACCGCGGACATGGCGCTGACCGTCGGCCAGTGGCCCGCCGGCATCCACATCCGCGCCGATCAGGCCCGGCTATTGCAACTGATGAAGAACCTCGTATCGAACGCGGTGAAATTCTCGGACAAGGGCACAACCGTCACCCTCTCTGCCGACATCACCGGCGGCATGGCACGCCTTGCCGTAGCCGATCAGGGCATCGGCATCCCCCCCGGGGCACAGGCCAAGATTTTCGAAAAGTTCACCCAGCTCGACAATTCCGACCAGCGCAAGGTCGGCGGCGCGGGCCTCGGCCTGAACATCGCCCAGCTCATTGCCGAAAAGCACAACGGCACACTGACCTACGAAAGCACACTGGGAGAGGGCTCGACCTTCTATGTCTCGATCCCAATGACCGAAATCAAGCCAAGCGAATCCCGGCAAGACAAGGAAAAGCCCGCGGCCTCAAAACGCCTGCGCGGCGCGGCCCGTCGCAAGGCCGGTTAGGCCCAGGGCCGATCCTCGGGCGACAGGACATAAAGCACCGTCACCCCGAACAAGAGCCCCCAAACCGGCGAAGCGATCCCCGCAAAGCTGATCCCGGAAACGGTGACCAGAAAGGCCACAAGCGCCGCTTCACGCGCTGATGGCCGCTCCAGCGCCCCGTTCAGCGCATTGCCGATGGTCGCCAGCAAGGCCAGCCCCGCCACCGTAACCACCAGCGCTTTGGGTGCCACGAGGAACAGGCTCACCACCGCCGCACCGAACAGGCCTAGCAGCAGATAGACAACACCACTCACCGCCGCCGCCCAATAGCGCGTGGCCTTGTCCTCGCCCGCTTCCGGCCCGGCGCAGATCGCCGCCGTGATCGCCGCCAGATTGATCGCAAAACCCCCAAATGGCGCAAGCGCAAGGCTCAGCAGACCTGTCACCGACAAGGCAGAAGACACCGGCGGCGCATAGCCCGAGGCCTTCAACACCACCACGCCCGCCATGTTCTGCGAGGACATGGTGACAAGGTACAAAGGCACCCCCACCCCGATCATCACCGACAGGGACCACTCCGGCATCACAAACACAGGCCGCGCAATCTCAAGCGCCCCCACGCCGCCCTGAAACTGGCCCGAGGCCACCGCGACACCAATCCCCACCAAAAGAACCAGCGGGATCGCCATGCGCGGCATCAAAAGACGCCCCGCCAGAAACGCGACACACATCGCCCCGACCAACACCGGCGCATCCGGCAGGGCCGTGAACACCCCAAGCCCGAACTGGAACAGCACCCCCGCCAGCATGGCATTTGCGATGGCATCCGGAATGACCTTGGCCAGCTTCTCGAACCATCCCGTCACGCCGGTCAGCCACAGAAGAACACCGCAGAACACGAAGGCCCCCACCGCCTCGCCCAGCGGCACCCCCGGCAAGGCCACCGCCAACAACGCCGCGCCCGGTGTCGACCACGCCGTGAGGACGGGCATTCTGTGGCGCAAAGACAGGTACAGGCTCGACACCCCGCACCCGACCCCAAGCGCCAGCATCCAACTATTGGCCTGCGCCTGCGAGGCCCCCGCCGCCTCAATAGCCTGAAAGATGATCGCCACGCTGCCGGTATATCCCACTAGCACCGCCACGATACCCGCCACCACATGGCTCATGCGCAAGTCCGCCAACATGTCTTTCCCGTGCCTTTCGCCATTTCCGCCCCTATAACTGGGGCAACAACAGGCACTATAGGCTTTGTGCGTTATAACGCACAACTGAAATCTCGCATGTCCGACGCCCCCATCACCATCAACCTGCGCGCCATCCGCGCCAAGGCCGGCCTTTCCCTTTCCGCAACCCAGGATCTCACCGGCGTGTCCAAGGCCATGCTCGGCCAGATCGAACGCGGTGAATCCAGCCCGACCATCGCGACCCTCTGGAAGCTGGCCAAGGGCTTCCACCTGCCCCTCACCGCCTTCATTTCCGATCCGGGCCTGCCCGCCGACGACACCATCGCCTTTCCCGAAAGCATCACGGTGCAGACCCTCTTTGCCTTCGACCCCGCCCTTGGCAACGAAAGCTTCATGATCACACTCGCCCCCGGCCAGTCACATGAATCCCGCGCCCACGACAAAGGCGTGATCGAAGACGTGGTGGCCATACACGGCAAAATCGAAGTGCTGCATGGCGGAACCTGGCACCCGCTTGCCCCGGGAGAGGCCCTGCGCTTCGCCGCCGATCAACCCCACGGCTATCGCACCGCCGGCAATACAGGTGCGCGGTTTCACAACACCATCCACTACCCCGAACCGCTTGCGAGCCCCTCTGCAATCCCCTAGCCTTTCCGGAAAGGTCACTTTGTTTTCAGGTCGGTTTCATGACGCTCAAGCTGGTTTCGGTTCTGCGAGAGTTTACCCTCGAAGACAAATCCACCCCCGACAACGCCAATTTCGTCTTCGACAGTTATGTAAACTGCCCCACCCACGGCCTCGTCCACTTTGCCCGCAAGATCGAAGATTCACAGCAGCCTTGGGTCGACACCACCGTCGTAATGAACGGATCGCAGGTTGTCGGAAGTGGTGAAGACCCTCGCGCCTTCCTCTGGCGCGACAGCCCCTGCATCAGCGCCGCGTTTTTCAACCCGGGGCACGGCTTCATCAACAAGATCTACATCCTCTCGGAAAACCGCTGGCTCACCCTGCTGCCTCCGGACAACCTGGACGCAGGCAAAAACTGGAGCCCCTTCGTGAAGGACGGAGACCTCTATTTCGTCCACGGGTTCTCCCCTTTCCGCGTCTTCAAGGCGCGTATGCTGCACGAAAACGATGGCTTCCTGCTGCTCGACACCGTCGCGGAACACGAGATGCCCACCCGCAAGGCAGACGACAACTATACCCGTCTGCGCGGCGGCTCCAACGCGCTTCAGTTCGGCGACCTGATTGTCGGCGTGGGCCACACCAACGACCGCATTGGCCCGAAGGTGCACACCAACACCTACCACCGCCCCTTTTTCTTCGTCTACCGCCCGGACAAAAGCCTCGCCTACTACGAATGCGCCTTTGATTTCCCGGAACGATATCGCATCGTCGATCCGACCTCCTTCTATGAAAAGGACGGCAAGCTGTTCCTCGTGACCTGCGAAACCGAACAGGTCTGGCACCACACACCACAACAGGGGCGCATCTGCCTCTACGAACTCGAACGACCCGGAGATGACAATGAAGACAGCTTTGGTTTTGGGGGCCGGCGGATTCATCGGTGGCCAGATGGTCAACCGTCTAAAATCCGAAGGCTACTGGGTGCGTGGCGTCGATCTTAAAACCCACGAATTCCAGACCACGCAGGCCGACGAGTTTCTGCTTGGGGACCTGACCCATCAGGATTTCGCCGCGCAAGCGATGGACCGCGACTTTGACGAGATCTACCAGTTCGCCGCCGACATGGGCGGGGCCGGCTACATCTTCACCGGCGATCACGACGCCGCCATCATGCAGAACTCGGCCCAGATCAATCTCAACGTCCTGGCCCGCGCCCACCACCACCGCTTTGGCCGCATCTTCTATGCCTCCTCGGCCTGCATCTACCCGCAGGAAAACCAGGAAGATCCGGACAACCCGGTCTGCTCGGAACACTCGGCCTATCCCGCCCATCCCGACAGCGAATACGGCTGGGAGAAACTGTTCTCCGAACGCCTCTACCTGTCCGCCGCCCGCCAGTACGGCCTCACCGTGCGCATCGCACGCTATCACAACATCTTCGGACCAAACGGCACATGGGAAGGCGGCCGCGAAAAGGCCCCCGCCGCGCTCTGCCGCAAGGTCGCCGAAACACCCGACGGCGGCAGCATCGACGTCTGGGGCGACGGTCTGCAAACCCGCTCGTTCCTCTACATCGACGAATGTATCGAAGCGACCCGCCGCTTTACCGCCTCTGACTTCGAAGGCCCGGTCAACATCGGCTCGGACGAGATGATCTCGATCAACGATCTGGCCCGCATGGCCATCGACCTGTCGGGCAAATCCCTCACCATCACCAACATCCCCGGCCCTCAGGGCGTGCGCGGACGCACCTCCGACAACAGGCTGATCCACCAGGAACTCGGCTGGTCGCCCGATGCGCCTCTTCGCGACGGCATGTCCAGAACCTATGACTGGATCAACACGCAGGTGCAAAACCGTTAACTTATGGCGCGGGGCGCGGCCGGCACCTCCGCAATACCGCCAGAATACCGACGTAATACCGACGTCGGTTTTCACGTTAACCTTTGCGCCGGATCACTGCCCCAGCGCCTGCCCCAGATCGGCAATCAGGTCCCCGGCATCCTCGATCCCCACCGAGATCCGCAACAGGTTTTCGGGAATGCCGGTATGCGGTTCGATCGTATGGCGATGCTCGACAAGGCTCTCCACCCCGCCAAGCGAGGTGGCGCGATGAAACAGGTTCAATCGCCCCGCCACCTTCAGCGCCTCTTCCCGTCCGCCCTTCACAAGGAACGACATCAGGAACCCGAACCCGCCCTGCATCTGGACCTTGGCAAGCTCATGCCCGGCATGGCTTTTCAGCCCGGGATACAGCACATCCTCGACCTGCGGGTGATCGGCCAGAAACTCTGCCACCTGCATCGCGTTCTGACACATCCGCTCCACCCGCAACGGCAGGGTCCGCATCCCGCGCAGCAGCAACCACGCCTCGAACGGCCCCATCACCGCCCCGGCGCTGGCGCGATCATTCCTGATCTCGTCCCAGACCGCATGGCCGTCCCGGGTCACGAGCACGCCCCCCAGCACATCCGAATGGCCATTGATCGCCTTGGTCGCCGAATGCATCACCATGTCCGCACCATGCTCAAGCGGCTTTGACAGGACCGGCGTCGCCGCCGTTCCATCCACCACCAAAAGCGCCCCCGCCCCATGCGCCGCCTCGGCAGCGCGAGCAATATCCACCGTCTTCAGCCAGGGGTTCGACGGGCTCTCGATCCACACAAGATGCGCCGCCCCTTCCGCACAGGCACCCGCCAGCGCCTCTGCATCGCTGGCATCCACCTCGCACATCTCCACCTCGCGACGCTCGCAAAACTCGCGGATCCACTTGGTCGTGCCCCAGTAGATGCCCGACTGCACAACCACGCGTCCCCCGTTCGGAACCGTCCGGAAAAGCGCCGCCACCGCCGCCATGCCACTGGGAAACAACAGCGCCTCGCTGCCGCCTTCCAACTGGGCCAGCACGGATTCCGCCTGCCGCACCACGTCGTTGTGGTCGCGGGCATAGGTGTTCGCCGCGTTCAGCGGATCATAGTCGCGGTCCCTTGCAAAGGTTGTCGAGGGCTGGATCGACGGCACCACACCACCACTCTGCATGTCGATTGCCCCACCGGCCTGCGCAGCCAGGGTCGCCGGTTGCATGTCCTTGAATTCCATCTCGCACCCCATGTCATGTCACGCGCCCATCTGTCGCCATTCGCCTGCAACTTGCAAGCCCCCCTCGCCGCCCTCTATGACAGGACAACCGCTGATCCAAAGGCCCTGCATGTCCCGCACCATCCTGTTCAACAAACCCTATGACGTGCTGTCGCAATTCACCGACAAGGGCACCGAAGGCACCCCCCGACAGACCCTGTCGAATTTCATCGACCTGCCCGGCGTCTATGCCGCCGGTCGGCTCGATCGCGACAGCGAGGGCCTTCTGGTGCTCACCAACGACGGCGGTCTGCAACAGAAAATCGCCAACCCGCGCAACAAGTGGCCCAAGACCTACTGGGTTCAGGTCGAAGGCATCCCCTCCGACGAGGCCCTCGAAATCCTGCGCAAGGGCGTTGACCTGAAAGATGGCAAAACCCGCCCCGCCGAAGCCGCCCGCATAGACGCACCACCGAACCTCTGGCCACGCACCCCGCCCATCCGCGTGCGCAAGTCTGTCCCCGACAGCTGGCTCCGGCTCACCATCCGCGAAGGCCGCAACCGACAGGTCCGCCGCATGACCGCCGCCATCGGCCACCCGACCCTGCGCCTGATCCGCTATGCCATCGGCCCCTGGACCCTCGACGGCCTCCTGCCCGGCACATGGAATGATGCCCCACCGCACCGCCTGCCACCCGAACCAAATCCGCGCACAGGCAAACCCACATCAAAACCCAAACCGCCCCGCAAACCGCGCCGCCGCTAGGGCTTCAATGCACCTCAAATACTCCCGCCGGAGGCATCCGACATCTCGGCCTGCTCGCCCGGTGTCGGGGTGTGGTTGAACAGGTAGGCCGTCAAACAGGCCTCGCGCCCACCCAAGGCTTCGATCTTGCGCCGCTGGTCGGCAAAGGCTTGTGCATTCACCGCCTCGGGATCACAAATCCCGCGCAACCGCGCCGCCCCTTCTGACAGCGCGTCCTGCACCCGCGCACTCTCTTCCCCCGCCAGATCGTGCAGTTCATGAGGATCATCGGCGAGATCGAACAATTGCGGCGCATGGCCAACGTAATGCACGTATTTCCAATCCGCCCAACGCACCATGAAAGTGCCCGTGGTCGAGCCGCCATCATGATATTCACTGAACCCCGTGCGCTCCGGATCATCCGCACCCTGCGCCAGACCAACCAGCGACACGCCAACGGCGGGCACATCCACATTGGCAACCTCATAAGCCGTCGCCGCCACATCCACGAGATTGGCGCAGGTCGTCACCCGCCGCCCCTCCGGCCCCCCCGGCCCGGCAAGGATCATCGGCACGCCGGCTGACTGTTCGTACATCACCTGCTTGGTCCAGAACCCCTGGTCCCCCATCATGTCCCCGTGATCCGAGACATACAGAACCAGCGTCTCCTCCGCCTGGCCGCTCTCTTCCAGCGCCGCCAGAACCCGCCCCACGCAATCGTCCATGAAAGACGTCAGCCCATAGTAGGCGGCCTTCGCCTCGCGCAGGCTGGTCTCATCGAAATACCGGTCATAGTCCCAGAACCCCGCGACATTCTTCAATTCGGAATGCTTAGGCCCACCCGCGCCATAGCCAACAGGCAAATCCATCTCCGCCGGGTCATAGAGGTCATACCACTCCTTCGGACAGGTCAGCGGATAATGCGGGCTGACCAGAGACACGAATGCCGCCCAAGGCCGCTCTGCCCCCGCCCTGTCACGCAACCACGTCTCGGCCGCTGCCGTGATGTCACGGTCATACTGCGTATAGCTGCTCTCGCCCACGCCCACATCCGCCGCAAGCTCCGCCGCCGCGCCATAGTCCGGCAGGTCCTCGCGCAACAGGCCGATCGGCCAACCGATCCCCCCCACCACGTGCATCGGCAAGATCTCTTGCGAAAACCCGTTGTCGTCCTCGCCCGACCGGAAGTGCAGCTTGCCGATCGACACCACGTCCATACCGGCGTCCCGCAACACGTGCATCCAGCTGCGCCGCGATCCGTCATAGGGTGTCGCGCTGTCCCAGTTGCGGATGCTGTGCACCCAATCCCCGGTCGCCAGCGCGGCCCGCGTCGGCACGCACATCGGCGACGGCGTATAGGCGTTCTCGAACACCGCCCCCCGTGCCGCAAGCGCATCAAGGTTCGGGGTCTTCACGATCGGATGGCCCATACAGCCCATCGCATCACGGCGATGTTCGTCGGAAATCAGGATCAGCAGGTTCTTCGGTGTCATCTCTCGCCTCCTGCGCCCAGAAAACCAATCCCGCCACGGGGGCGCATGTTCATTCCCGACATGCCCTGCCAAAGGCGACATTTGCAGATATCCACAGGAAACTGCCCCCAACAGGCAGTCATGGCGCTTCCCCTTGCGCCCGCCACAACATATAGTGCGCTGCAAGCGGCGTCCAAAAGGGCGCCAATAGATCTGTAGGGTGAGCGGGGACCGAAGACATGGCACATATCATCGTTGTCGGGAACGAAAAGGGCGGTGCGGGCAAATCCACCGTATCAATGCACATCGCAACCGCGCTCTCGCGCATGGGCCACAAGGTCGGTGCGCTTGATCTCGACCTGCGCCAGCAAAGCTTTGGCCGCTATGCCAACAACCGCAAGGCCTTCATGGCCGAGGCCAACCTCGACCTGCCCGGCCCCGATTTTCACCAGCTGCCCGAGATCGACCCAGAGAGCCTGCAACCCGGCGAGAACATCTATGACCAGCGCCTGTCGCTGGCCGTGGCCACACTCGAGCCCGATTGCGATTTCATCCTGATCGACTGCCCCGGCTCCCACACCCGCCTCAGCCAGGTCGCCCACTCGCTGGCCGACACGCTGGTCACCCCCCTGAACGACAGCTTCGTCGATTTCGACCTGCTCGCCCATATCGACGCCAATGGCGAAAAGATCCTCGGGCCTTCCGTCTATTCCGAGATGGTCTGGAACGCGCGCCAACTGCGGGCACAGGCCGGTCTCAAGCCGATTGACTGGGTGGTCCTGCGCAACCGCATGGGCGCGCAGCAGATGGTCAACAAGGAAAAGATGGGCAAGGCGCTGGAAAACCTCGCCAAGCGCATCGGCTTCCGCGTCGCCCCCGGCTTTCATGAGCGCGTGATCTTCCGCGAACTCTTCCCGCGTGGCCTCACACTGCTTGACCTGCGCGACATTGGTGTCAAACAGCTCAACATCTCCAACGTCGCCGCCCGTCAGGAGTTGCGCGACCTGATGAAATCCCTGGAACTGCCCGACGTCGAGATCGACTTCTGATCAGGCGCCCTTGCGGCGCATCAGAACCACCGCGTTCGACACCGCCAGCGCCCCGATCACGACAGCGCCTCCAATCAGCGCCCAGACGCCGGGATCTTCCCCCAGGACGAACCACACCAGAAGCGGTGCCAGTACCGATTCCAGCAGGATCAACAGCGCCACTTCGGCCGAGGTGATGTATCGCGGCCCCAAGGCCAGGAACGTCGCACTGCCGACGATAAAGGCACCGTGCAGGGCCACGATCCAAATCTGTTCGCGTGGAACGTCCGTCACATCGACCCAGAACATCAGGCAGACCGCGCTGCCGACATAGGCCAGAGGAATCGCCGGCACCATCGACACCTGCCGCACCCGCCGCGCCGCCGTCAGGCCGGCTGCGAAACTCGCCGCCACCAGCATGGCGACGAAATCACCAAGCAACGAGGCATTCTCGGTCTCGCCCGATCCATAGGCGATCACCGCCAAACCCGCGATCACGGCCGCGATGGTCATCATCATCCGCGGGCTGATCCGTTCATGCAGGAAAATCCGGCTGAAGATCGCAGCGAAAATCGGCATGGCGGCAATGATGAACACCGCATTCGCAACGCTTGTCAGGCTAATCGCCAGTACGAACAGCACCCCACTGACGGCCAGCGTCACAACATAGACCGCGCCGTGCCAGCCGGTGCCAAGAACCGCCCGAAACGGCTGCGTGCCCTGCAACATCAGCACGCCAAGAAAGATACCCAAGCCGGAAATCATGTTGCGCCAGAAGGCAATCACCAGCGGCTCGGCCTCGATGATCCGCACAAAAAGCGAATCCGGCACCACCAGCAGCGCACCCAGCGTCGTGATCAAAAGCCCCTTGGCCTGCGGGCTCACACCTCGATCTCCCCGGCAATCCGGCGCACCGCCGCCAGCAGGATATCCATGTCCTCCTGCCGCGTCCGGTGATTGGTGATATTCACCCGGATCGCGATCCGCCCCCCAAGCTTGGTGGTCGAGGGAACGGCAATCCCGTCTTCCTGCAACCGGATCACGATTTCCTCGTTCAACCAGTCGAGCTTTTCCGGCGCAACACCATCACGCACCACGCGGAAACAGCAGATGTTCAAGGCCACGGGTGCCATCAACTCAACATCGTTACCCGCCGCGACCAGCGACCCGAGATAGGCCGCCTGCGCACAATTGCGCGCCACCATCGCGCCCAGCGTGTCGGTGCCATGTTCGGCAATCTGCGCCCAAACCTTCAACGCCAGAAACCCGCGCGACAACTCGGGCCCGTACTCCACCGGCCAGGGATTGCCCGCAGCCAACCCGCGCTCGGCCCCTTTGAGGTAATCCGGCCGCTCCGAAAAGGTGCGCCGATGCGCGTCTTCGGACCGCACCAGAACAAGCCCCGCGCTATAGGTCACATGCATCCACTTGTGGAAATCCAGCGCCAGCGAATCCGCCCGGTCCAGCCCCTTCAACTTGGGGCGCACCGCATCGCTCAGCATCCCCATCGCGCCAAAGGCCCCGTCCACGTGCAGCCAAAGGTCCTCCTCGGCCGCCATATCCGCCAGCGCATCAAGATCATCAATCGCACCGACATTCACCGCCCCCGCCGTGCCGATCACCGCGAAAGGCCGCAAACCCGCCGCGCGATCCCGCGCAATCGCCGCCCGCAGCGCGGCAAGATCCACCCGAAAATCCCCGTCCGTCGGAATTTTCCGCAGCGCATCCGACCCCAACCCGAGAATATCAAACGCCCGCGCCACACAGGAATGGGTCTGTTCAGAGGTATAGCCAACAAGCTGCGCGCCTTCGACACCGGCGGTGCGGCTCTGCCAGTCCAGCGCCCGGTCCCGCGCCGCCTTGAGGGCCACCACCGTCGCCACCGACGTGCCCGAAACGATCAGGCCGCTGGCCCCTTCGGGAAATCCAAACATCTCGCGACACCAGGCCACCACCTGTTTCTCGACATAGATCGCCCCGTGATCGCGCCCGCCAAGGTTGGCATTCATCGCCGATGCGGCAATCTCGGCCACCACGCTGCCCGGTGTGCCGCTGCCATGCACCCAACCGAAAAACCGCGGATGGGTATTGCCCACGCCATAAGGCAATAGCGCTTCAAGCCGGTCTTTCACGGCCTCCCCGCCAAGCCCTTCGCGCGGCACGGGCATCGCATAGGCCGCCTTGTCCTCCTCGGGAAAAGGTGTCCAGACCCGTCCCGCTTCAGCACCCTGCATCCTGTCCATTGCAGCATCCAGCATCGCATGGGCACGGGCACGAAACGCCTCCCAGTCTTCAGGGTCCAGCCCACCGGCTGCAAGGGGTCTGTCGGGCTCGGCCACCATCTGCGTTCCTCTTTGACGTTGGGGTACTCCCGCATCAGTGCGCGGATCGCAGGCAAAGGTAAAGGCCAATCAAGCGGATTGGATCAGTCCAGTTTCTCTTCGATCGAGAAAAGCACCTTCGGCTCGGAAACACCGCGCAGCCAATGTTCGCCAAGGGGGATGAACTCGTGATCGACATCGCCCGCCGCTGCGCGCACCTCGGCAGAGATCACGATCGGGTGGCCCAGCGCCGCATTCAATGTCCCCATCCGCGCCGCCGTGTTCACGGTCGATCCGATCACCGTAAAGTCGAGGCGCGTATCAGCACCGATATTGCCATAGAGAATTTCACCGGCATGCAGCGCCATCGTATACCCCGTTGCCGGTTCGCCCGCCGCCATGCGACGTTCGTTTGCTTCGCTCATCTCGCGCCGCAGCCGATCCGCCGTGCGAAGCGCCGCACGCGCCGCCTCGCCGATGTCATCCTGCCCAAACATGGCCAGCATCCCGTCGCCCATGAACTTCAGGACATTGCCCCCTTCCGACCGCACCGCATCCACCGCAAGCCCGAAATAGTCGTTCAGCATGGCAACCGTCTGCCGCCCCGTCGACCGCTCGGTCAATGCAGTAAAGGCCGCGAGGTCAAAGAACAGGATCACGGCGTTGACCGCCTCGACACTGCCGCGCCGGATTTCTCCCGACAGCACGCGCCGTCCTGCATCCCGCCCAAGGTAGACCTGCAACAGGGTCTTTGCCGTCTGCCGGTTCGCTGCCGATTTCAGCGCCAGCGCCAGTTCCTGAACCGTGTTGCGCAGCACATCCAGATCGGATTCCGAGAACCCCTGCGGGCCGTCTGACGTCCAGGAGATCATCACCCCTTCCGGCATGTTGTTCGGCGTCAGCTTCTCAGGCATCTCCTCGCGGCCAAAGCTAATCGCCATCGTGAGGTAATCCGTCGCCCCTTCCTGCTGCAAACCACGCACAACCGGAAACCGACTGACGCACCCCGGCTCGGTCAGCCTTTCGCGCAATTCATCAATACCAGAGGTCAGCACCTCGTAGAACGGGCTTTCGTGCCATTCCGGCGGCGGCGTTTCCATGTAGGGGTATTGCTCATCCGTCACGCCCCCTTCAGGGCGCCAGGTGAAGCCGATCCCGCCAAACTTGGGATGAAAGGACCGGTGCGCCACCTGCACACGCATGATCGGCACGCCCAGCGCGACGACCTTTGCACAGTACCCTTCCAGAAGCTCGGCTTGCCCCGCCCCTTCCAGCCCCATTTGTACCAGCCAGCGCGCCAGTTCGCGCGCTTCGATGGATCGCCGTTTTGCCATGTAATCCTATTCCAGTTCACCCAGCCGCCTGAGCATCTTACGCAGAAGGCGCACTTCTTCGTCGGTGAATTTTGCACATAATCGTGCATCGTATTCGCGTGCGACCTCACTTAAGTCTTCATAGGCGGCCCTACCAGAGGGGGTCAGGATCAAATTTTCTTGTCTTCGGTCGTTCTCGGACCGCTCCCGCGCCACGAATCGCTTTTCGACAAGTTTCTGCACCGCGCGGCTGATCTTGGTTTTATGAATCTTGGCGCGATCCACGATTTCGGTCGCCGTCATCTGCCCGAAACTGCCAAGATGGAACAGCACCCGCCATTCGGTACGCAACATTCCGTATTTATTCTTGTATAGTTGGGTGAATGCGAGGCTGCTCTCTTCCGCCGCCTGGTTCAGCAAGTACGGCAGAAAGACCCCAAGATCGAAATCATCATTTTTTGACATTTTGCGCGTCCTCCTGCTTGTTAGTTACAAAAACAACTATTACCAAAGCAACCAAATTCGAAACAGGAGCGCGCGAAATGACCAAACATACTGTTCCGACCCGAATGCAGATGGCCCCCTCGATGGCCGGCCCGCACGAAGGTTACATGCCCGGCTTTGGCAACGACTACGAAACCGAGGCCCTGCCGGGAGCCCTGCCGCAAGGCATGAACTCTCCGCAGAAATGCAACTACGGCCTTTACGGCGAACAGCTCTCGGGCACGGCCTTCACCGCCCCTGCTCACCAGAACGAACGCACCTGGTGCTACCGCATCCGTCCGAGCGTCAAGCACTCGCATCGCTATACCAAGATCGACGTGCCGCACTGGAAGTCGGCGCCCAATGTCGATCCTGACGTGACCAGCCTCGGCCAGTACCGCTGGGATGCGGTTCCCCACTCGGAACAGCCGCTGAACTGGATCACCGGCATGCGCACCATGACCACCGCCGGCGACGTCAACACCCAGGTCGGCATGGCCAGCCACGTCTACCTGGTGAACACCTCGATGGAGGATGACTATTTCTTCTCCGCCGACAGCGAACTGCTCGTGGTGCCGCAAGAAGGTGTTCTGCGCTTCTCGACCGAACTCGGCATCATTGATCTCGAGCCCAAGGAAATCGCCATCATCCCGCGCGGCTTGCTCTATCGTGTCGAAGTGCTCAAAGGTCCGGCGCGCGGCTTCGTCTGCGAAAACTATGGCCAGAAGTTCGAATTGCCCGGCCGCGGCCCGATCGGGGCCAACTGCATGGCGAACCCCCGCGATTTCAAGGCACCCGTCGCAGCCTTCGAGGACCGCGAAGTGCCCTCGACCGTCACCGTCAAATGGTGTGGCCAGTTTCACAAGACCGAGATCGGCCAGTCGCCGCTCGACGTGGTGGCATGGCACGGCAACTACGCGCCGGTGAAATACGACCTGCGCACCTACTGCCCGGTTGGCGCGATCCTCTTTGATCACCCCGATCCCTCGATCTTCACCGTCCTGACCGCCCCCTCGGGCCAGCCCGGCACCGCCAACATCGACTTCGTGCTGTTCCGCGAACGCTGGATGGTGATGGAAGACACCTTCCGCCCACCGTGGTACCACAAGAACATCATGTCCGAGCTGATGGGTAACATCTATGGCGAGTATGACGCAAAACCGCAGGGCTTCGTGCCGGGTGGCGTGTCGCTGCACAACATGATGCTGCCACACGGGCCCGACAAAGAAGCCTTTGAAAAGGCGTCCAACGCCAACCTCGGCCCGGACAAGCTGGACAACACAATGTCCTTCATGTTCGAAACACGCTTCCCGCAGCACCTCACCGCCTTCGCCGCGAACGAGGCTCCGCTGCAAGACGACTACATCGATTGCTGGGCCGATATCGAAAAGAAATTCGACGGCACTCCGGGCAAGAAATAAGGAACAACAACCTATGCCTCTGATGAAAAGCTGGGTGGCTTCGGCCAACGACGCCAACCACCCCTTCCCGCTGAACAACCTGCCCTACGGTGTTTTCTCGACCGCCGGCACCGAGGAACGCTGTGGCGTTGCCATCGGTGACATGATCCTCGACATGGCCGCGGCTGAAGAAGCGGGCCTTGTCTCGATCTCCGAGATCCCGGTCTTCGACGCGCCCTATTGGAACGATCTGATGGACATGGGTCAGGACGCCTGGTCCGAACTGCGCGCCCGCGTAACCGAAATCCTCGCCGAAGGCAGCGCCGATCAGGCCACCGCCGAGGCCTTCCTTGTGCCGATGGCCGATGCCACCCTGCATATGCCCATCGCTGTCAGCGAATACACCGACTTCTACGCCGGTCGTCAGCACGCAGCCAACATGGGCGCGATCCTGCGTGGCTCGCCCGATCTGCCCGCCAACTGGCTGCACATCCCGATCGGCTACAACGGCCGCGCATCCTCGGTGGTGATCTCCGGCACCGACATCCACCGCCCCAACGGCCAGCGCAAGGCCCCCGACGCCGAAATGCCAAGCTTCGGCCCCTCCATGCGCCTCGACATCGAGCTGGAAATGGGCGCCATCGTCGGCACCGCCTCGGACTTCGGCCAGCCGATCACCGTGGATCAGGCCGACGACATGATCTTCGGCTATGTCCTGCTGAACGACTGGTCGGCCCGTGACATCCAAGGCTGGGAATACCAGCCGCTCGGGCCGTTCCAGGGCAAGGCCTTCGGCACCTCGATCTCTCCTTGGATCGTGACCGCCGCCGCACTGGAAGAATTCCGCGCCCCGACCCCGGAGCGTGAAAAGGAACTGCTGCCCTACCTCGACGGCAGCAAGGACGGCCTCTACGACATCGACCTCGAAGTGCTCATGCAGCCCGAGGGGGCCGAAAAAGCCTCGATTGTCGCCAAAACCAACTACAACCGCATGTACTATTCGGCGGCGGAACAACTGTGTCACCACGCCATCGGCGGTTGTGGCATGAACGTCGGTGACCTTCTGGGCTCGGGCACGATTTCCGGCCCGAACAAGGGCGAATACGGCTCGCTGATGGAAGTCAGCTGGGCAGGTCGCGAACCCTTCACCCTCGACACCGGCGAAACCCGCACCTTCATCGAAGACGGCGATACCCTCACCCTGCGCGGCAACGCACGCGGCGACGGTTACACCATCGGCTTCGGCGACTGCACCGGCAAAATCCTGCCCTCCGTGGCATGGCCCGCAAAATAAGGAAGACCCCAATGGCAAAAGCATTCGCGTCCCAAGGGGACATGACCGAAAAGAAAATCACCTTTGATGAGATCGGCGAGGGCCTCTACGCCTTCACCGCCGAGGGCGACCCGAACTCGGGCGTCATCATCGGGGACGACAGCGTAATGATCGTCGAGGCACAGGCCACCCCGCGCCTGGCCAACAAAGTCATCGAATGCGTGCGTTCGGTCACCGACAAACCGATCACCCACGTTGTCCTGACCCACTACCACGCCGTGCGCGTGCTTGGCGCCTCGGCCTTCAACGCCCAACAGGTGATCATGTCCAACGCGGCCTACAACATGGTTCTGGAACGCGGTCAGGAAGACTGGGACAGCGAATTCCAACGCTTCCCGCGCCTGTTCGAAGGCCACGAGTCGATCCCCGGCCTGACCTTCCCGACCACCACCTTCTCGGACGAGATGACCGTGTTCCTTGGCAAGCGCCGCGTGAACATCAAACAGATCGGCCGCGCCCACACCGCAGGTGACGCCATCATCCACGTGCCGGACCAGAACGTCATGTTCACCGGTGACATCGTCGAGGATCACTCGGCCTGCTATTGCGGCGACGGCCACTTCGCCGACTGGGGCCAGACCCTCGACAACATCAAGGCCTATGACGTCGACGCCATCGCACCGGGCCGTGGCGGCGCACTGGTTGGCAAAGAGGCTGTGGAACGCGCCATCGAAAGCACCCGCGACTTTGTTCAAAGCACCTACCTGCCGGCCGCCCGCGTGGCCGCGCGCGGTGGCTCGCTCAAGGAAGCATGGGACGCGGTGCGCGCCGAGTGCGACCCGAAGTTCGCCGACTACGCGATCTACGAACACTGCCTGCCGTTCAACGTGGCCCGCGCCTATGACGAAGCCCGCGGCATCGCGCATCCCCGTATCTGGACCGCCCAGCGCGATCTGGAAATGTGGGAAGCCCTGCAAGGCTAAACTGCTCTGATCCCCTTGTGCGCCTTGTTTCAGATCAGCGCACAAGGGCCAGAACACAATAAAATAGACTGCAATGGCGCCACTCGAGGCAGTGGTTTCGATACGTGCGCCCGAATTTTGGAGGAGATGAACCCATGTTTGACGACCGGTATACGCTCGCTTACAAGCGCTACCCCTACAAGAAATCCCCCGATCAGGACGCAAGCACCCCCGTGCGCCATCCCGTTGTTGTGATGGGCGGCGGCCCGATCGGCATCGCAACCGCGCTGGATCTTGGACTTCAGGGCATCCCGACACTGGTCCTTGATGACCACGAAGGCGTCGGCATGGGCTCCCGCGCCATCTGCTTCGCCAAACGCTGTCTCGAAGTCGCCGACCGCTACGGCTGCGGCGAACCGATGCTCGACAAGGGCGTCGTCTGGAACGTGGGCAAGGTCTTCCACAAGGACGACCAGGTTTTCGAATTCAACCTGCTGCCGGAAGAAGGCCACAAGTACCCCGCCTTCATCAACCTGCAACAGCCCTACTACGAGAGCTTCCAGCTCGACCGCTTCGAAGAGCTTCAGGCCCAGGGCGCCCCGATCGAGGTGCGCGGCAAGAACCGCATCGACAACGTCGAGGTCAAGGACGACCACGTTGTCCTCACCATCATGACCCCCGACGGCGAATACACCATCGAAGCCGACTGGCTGATCGGCTGCGACGGCGCGTCCTCGCCCCTGCGCGAAATGCTGGGCTATGACTTCACCGGCAAGGTTTTCCAGGACAGCTTCCTGATCGCCGACATCAAGATGAAGGGCGATGTCGACTTCCCGACCGAGCGCTGGTTCTGGTTTGAACCCTCGCACGGTGAAGGCGCCTCGATGCTGCTGCACCGCCAGCCCGACGATGTCTGGCGCGTCGACTTCCAGATCGGCTGGGACGTGGACCGCAAGGAAGAGATGAAAGAGGAAAACATCCGCCGTCGCCTCGACGCCTTCCTCGGCGGTGTCGAATACGACATGGTCTGGTCCTCGATCTACACCTTCCAGTGCAAGCGCATGGAACAGTTCCGCCACGGTCGTGTCTTCTTTGCCGGCGACGCCGCCCACCAGGTCTCGCCCTTCGGTGCGCGTGGTGCCAACTCCGGTATGCAGGACGTCGACAACCTCGGCTGGAAACTCGGCCTCGTGATGGCGGGCAAAGCCCCCGAAAGCCTTCTGGACACCTACAACTATGAACGTATCCACGGCGCGGACGAGAACATCCTGAACTCGACCCGCTCGACCGACTTCATCACCCCCAAGTCGAACATGTCGACCCTGCTGCGGGATTCGGTTCTGGCCCTGTCGGAGCATTATGAATTCGCCCGCCCGATGGTGAACTCGGGTCGCCTTTCGGTGCCCTGCACCTATGACGGCTCGCCGCTCAACTCGGCTGACGCGCTTGACGGTCCGGCCCGCACCCGGCCCGGTTCGCCCTGCCCCGACGCGCCGCTTGGCGATGACTTCCTGCTCTCCAAGCTGGGCAACGAATTCATCCTGCTGACCATCGACACCGACGCCCCCGAGGAATTCGAGGAAGACGGCATCACCGTCAAACGCCTGGCCCTGTCGACACATGACGACCCGACCATGCTGCTCAAGGAACGCTATCTCGGCGACGCGCCCTCGGCCGTCTACCTGATCCGCCCTGACCAGCACGTGGCCGCACGCCGCGCCACCTTTGACGAAAACCAAATTCGCGCAGCCGTACGCCGCGCAACCGGCAAGGAGTAACCCCCATGTCCGATCTGATCCTTACCCCAAACATCAATGGCGTTGACGATTTCTACGCCGAACTGATCGCCACCCACGAAGGCCTCTCCGACGAGGACAGCCACGCGCTCAACGCGCGCCTGGTTCTGGTGATGGCAAACCACATTGGAGACCGCGCGACCCTGTCTCAGGCGCTGGCTGCCGCCGCGCTCAAATCGGAGGAGTGACCCGAAATGAAAATCGAAAAAATCCACCACGTGGCCTATCGCTGCAAGGACGCGAAAGAGACCGTGGAATGGTACGGCAAGATGCTGAATATGGATTTCATCCTCGCCATCGCCGAGGACCATGTTCCGTCGACCCACGAACCCGATCCCTATATGCACCTCTTCCTCGATGCGGGTGACGGCAACGTTCTGGCCTTCTTCGAACTGCCAACCAAGCCGGAAATGGGCCGCGATCCGAACACCCCGATCTGGGTGCAGCACATCGCCTTCAAGGTGAAGGACCGCGCCACCCTGATCGAGTTCAAGGAACATCTCGAAGCCAATGGCGTCGAAGTGCTGGGCGTGACCGATCACTCCATCTTCCACTCGATCTACTTCTTCGATCCCAATGGCCACCGCGTCGAGCTGGCCTGCCCGGATCCGGAAGAAGAAGCCATGCTCAAGCGCATGGACGAAGTGAAATGGGACATGCTGAACGAATGGTCCGTGACCAAGAAAGCGCCCAAGCACGCAGACTGGCTGCACGCCAAGGAACTGAACAAAGACGTTTAACATCGCAATTGAATTGCGTTAAGATGTTAACAACCGGCCTCCCGGGGCCGGTTGTTCTTTATCAGACTGGACCAAAGATACATGACCGACACGATCCTCTACGACTACTGGCGCTCTTCCGCGAGCTACCGGGTGCGCATCGCGCTCAACTTGGCGGGGATCGACTACAAGGCCGTGTCGGTTGATCTGGTCGCAGGCACCCACAAATCGCCCGAGCATATCGCGCGCAACCCGCAGGGCCTCGTCCCCGTGCTCGAGATTGACGGCCACCGTTTCACCCAGTCACTGGCCATCCTTGACTACCTGAACGACACCCGGACCCTCGGTTTGCTACCCGCCGATCCCGCCGCCGCCGCCAAGGTGCGTGCGTTGGCGCACTCCGTCGCCGTTGACGTGCATCCGGTCTGCAACCTCGGGGTTGTCGGCCACGTCTCCCGCCTCCTGCCGGACCAGCCCGACGCCAAGGTTGACTGGATGAAACACTTCATCACACCGGGCCTGGCCGCCTTTGAGGCCCTTCTGGCCGACTTCGATCAATCCCCCTTCTGCTGCGGCGACACCCCGTCGCTTGCCGACGTCTGCCTGATGCCACAGCTCTACAATGCGCGCCGCTGGGGCGCAGACTTCAGCGAATGCACCCGAATTCAGGCCGTCGAACAGGCCTGCGCCGACCATCCGGCCTTTGCCGCCGCCTATCCGGATCAGGTCAAACCGGCCTGAACCATCCCCAATCACAATCCCAAAGCCGCGCCTCTGCGCGGCTTTTTCTTTTCGCGTCAGCCACATACCCGCGCCCACCCCAATACGTTACAGAATTTTCCATTACTGATTGCTTTGTGTAATGTTTTTCTTGCCTCGAATCATTTTCTTGATTAGACCGACCATGCGGTCGATTATTCACCGACGATGAACAGGACAAAGGCAAACACCCATGGACGCATTCATCTGCGACGCAACCCGCACCCCGATCGGACGCTACGGCGGCGCCCTTTCTTCCGTACGTGCGGATGACCTCGCAGCAGCCCCCATCGCTGCTCTGGTCGCGCGCAATCCCCAGGTCGACTGGGCGAGCATTGACGACGTGATCTACGGCTCGGCCAACCAGGCCGGTGAAGACAACCGCAACGTGGCCCGCATGGCCGCCCTGCTTGCCGGTCTGCCCATCGACGTGCCCGGCACCACCGTGAACCGCCTCTGTGCCTCTGGTATGGACGCTGTCGGCATGGCCGCACGTGGCATCAAGGCCGGTGACTATGACATGGCCATCGCAGGCGGTGTCGAAAGCATGAGCCGCGCGCCTTTCGTGATGCCCAAGGCCACCAGCGCCTTCACCCGCGCCAACGCAGTTTATGACACCACCATCGGCTGGCGCTTCGTGAACAAGAAGATGCACGAGATGTACGGCACCGACTCGATGCCGCAGACCGCCGACAACGTCGCCGCGGACTACAACATCAGCCGCGAAGATCAGGACAAGTTCGCCGCCACCAGCCAGGCCCGTTGGGCCGCGGCGCAAGAGGCCGGCCTGTTCGCCGACGAAATCACCCCCGTCTCCGTGCCCCAGCGCAAAGGTGATCCGGTCATCGTCGACACCGACGAACATCCCCGCCCCGGCACCACTGCCGAAAAACTCTCCGGTCTGCGCGGCGTGAACGGCCCCGACCTCTCGGTCACCGCAGGCAATGCCTCGGGCGTGAACGACGGTGCCGCTGCCATCCTGCTCGCCAGCGAAGCCGCAGCCGCCAAGAACGGTCTCAAGCCGATGGCCCGCGTTGTGGGCATGTCCGCCGCCGGGGTTGCCCCCCGCGTCATGGGCATCGGCCCCGTTCCGGCCTCGCAAAAGGTTCTGGCGCGTGCAGGTCTCACCATCGACCAGATGGATGTGATAGAGTTGAACGAAGCATTTGCCTCCCAGGGCCTCGCAACCCTGCGCGAACTGGGTGTGGCAGATGACGCCCCGCACGTGAACGCCAATGGCGGCGCAATCGCGATGGGTCACCCGCTCGGCATGTCCGGCGCGCGTCTCGTCCTGACCGCCGCCTACCAACTACAGCGCACCGGCGGCCGCTACGCACTCTGCACCATGTGCGTCGGCGTCGGCCAGGGCGCAGCCATTATTCTCGAACGCGTCTGAGCTAGAGGAGAGCCAAGATGTATGCACAGATGATCAAGACCGCCCGCTCCGGTGTCAAAACCCGCGAGGAAATGACCGATCAGGAACGGGAATTCCAGGACAAGATCGACAACGATATCAAGATCGAACCGCGCGACTGGATGCCTGACGATTACCGCCGCACGCTGATCCGCCAGATCGGCCAGCACGCCCACTCCGAGGTTGTCGGCCAGCTGCCCGAAGGCAACTGGATCACCCGCGCCCCGACGCTCGAGCGCAAGGCAATCCTGCTCGCCAAGGTTCAGGACGAAGCCGGCCACGGCCTCTACCTCTACTCGGCTGCCGAAACCCTCGGCGAAAGCCGCGATGAACTGGTGCGCCTCCTGCACGAAGGCCGCATGAAGTATTCGTCGATCTTCAACTACCCCACCCTGAACTGGGCCGACATCGGTGCTGTCGGCTGGCTGGTGGATGGCGCCGCCATCGTGAACCAGGTCGCCCTCCAGCGCACCTCCTACGGCCCCTACTCGCGCGCGATGATCCGCATCTGCAAGGAAGAAAGCTTCCACGCGCGTCAGGGCTACCACGCCATCATGAAAATGGCCTTCGGCACGCCTGAACAGAAGAAACAGGCCCAGGACGCGGTCAACCGCCTCTGGTTCCCGGCCATCATGATGTTCGGCCCCACTGACGCGGACTCGACCAACTCGGACCAGTCGATGGCCTGGAAGATCAAGGTCAAGTCGAACGATGAACTGCGCCAGCAATTTGTCGACCAGACAGTACCGCAGATCGAATACCTCGGTCTCGACCTGCCCGATCCGAACATCAAGTGGAACGAGGAACGCGGCCACTATGATTTCTCGGACCCGAACTGGGATGAATTCTTCAACGTTATCAAGGGCAACGGCCCCTGCAACGTGGACCGCATGAAAGATCGCGTGAACGCATGGGAAGACGGGCAATGGGTCCGCGACGGCCTTCTGGCCCACGCCCGCAAAAAAGCCGCTGCCAAGGTCGCAGCCGAATAATTTCTCTGGAGGAGATCAGAAATGAAAAACGAATGGCCCCTGTGGGAAATCTTCATCCGCGGTCAGCACGGCATGAGCCACCGCCACGTCGGCTCGCTGCACGCCCCTGACGCCGACATGGCAATCAAGAACGCCCGCGACGTCTACACCCGCCGCAACGAAGGCGTGTCGATCTGGGTTGTCGAAGCCAAGCACATCTCTGCCACCGCGCCGGGCGAAAAAGGCCCGCTGTTCGAACCCTCGGAGTCCAAGGTCTACCGTCACCCGACCTTCTTCGACATCCCCGAAGAAGTGGGGCACATGTAATGGCTGTCGATAAAGATAAACTGCTGCAGTTCCTGCTGCGTCAGGGCGACAACACCCTGATCCTCGGCCACCGCGTGTCGGAATGGTGCGGCCACTCGCCGATCCTCGAAGAGGACATCGCGCTGGCCAACACCGCGCTTGACCTGATCGGCCAGACCCAGATGTGGCTCGGCTATGCCGCCGAAGTACAGGGCGAAGGCAAATCGGCCGACGATCTCGCCTTCCTGCGCGACGCATGGGATTTCCGCAACGTGCTTCTGACCGAACTGCCCAACGGTGACTTCGGCCAGACCCTGCTGCGCCAGTTCCTGTTCGATGCCTTCCAGTCGGTTCTGATGGGCCGCCTGATGAAGTCCTCGGATGAAACGGTTGCCGCCATTGCCGCCAAGGCCTCGAAAGAGGTGGCCTACCACGTCGAGCGGTCCGCCGACACCGTGGTTGGTCTGGGCGACGGCACCGAGGAAAGCCACAACCGCATGCAGGCGGCGCTGGAATACCTCTGGCCCTATGTCGGCGAGATGTTCGAAAGCGACGACATCGATGCGGCCATGGCCGAAGCGGGTATCGCCCCCGATCCGGCAGGCCTGCGCGAGGAATACGACGCGCTGGTTGGCAAGGTTCTGACCGAAGCCACGCTGGACATCCCGGCGGCCAAATACGCCCACAAGGGCGGCCGCACCGGCTACATGCACACCGAACACCTCGGTCACCTGCTGGCCACGATGCAGTGGCTGCAACGCGCCTATCCGGGCTGCGAATGGTGATGCGATAGGGGCCTTGCCCGCCAAGGCCCCACCCCAAGGAGCAAGGACATGACCCAGCCAAGTGTGAAACAGGTCTGGGAATGGTTGGAGACCATCCCCGACCCCGAGATTCCGGTGATTACCCTCGTCGATCTCGGCATCATCCGGAACGTGGAATTCCACGGCGAAACCTGCGTGGTTTCTGTCACCCCCACCTATTCCGGGTGCCCGGCCACCTCGATGATCAACATGGACATCGAAACCAAGCTGCGGGATTGCGGCCTCGACAAGATCGAGCTGAAACAGCAGCTGGCCCCCGCATGGACCACCGACTGGATGTCCGACAAGGCGCGCGCCGCTCTGGAAAAATACGGGATCGCCCCGCCGCAACCGGCGGGCGGCCCCCAACGCTGCCCCCACTGTGGTGGCAACCATCTCGAAAAGCTGAGCCAGTTCGGCTCGACCCCGTGCAAGGCACAATGGCGCTGCCAGGACTGTCTTGAGCCTTTTGAATATTTCAAGTGCATCTGAGGGAGGAGCCCCATGGCACGTTTCCACGATCTGGAAGTCACCGACATCCACAAAACCATCCGCGACGCAGTCGTCGTGACCCTGAAACCCGTCAACGGTGCAGCCGAGGAATTCGACTTCACCCAGGGCCAGTACCTGACCTTCCGCCAGGACTTTGACGGCGAAGAGCTGCGCCGCTCCTATTCGATCTGCGCCGGCAAGGACGAAGGCATCCTGCAAGTTGGCATCAAACGTGTTGACGGCGGCACCTTCTCGACCTGGGCCAACGAAGACCTCAAGGTCGGCGACACGGTTCAGGCCATGCCCCCGATGGGCGGCTTCTTCACCGCGCTGGATGCAGCGAACGAAAAGAACTACCTCGGCTTTGCCGGCGGGTCGGGCATCACCCCGGTGCTGTCGATCCTCAAGACCACGCTCGCCCAAGAGCCCAACTCGACCTTCACGCTGGTCTACGCCAACAAGGGCGTGAACACGATCATGTTCCGTGAAGAGCTTGAAGACCTGAAGAACACCTTCATGGGCCGCTTCAACGTCATCCACGTGCTTGAATCGGACGCACAGGAAATCGACCTCTTCACCGGCCTCGTCACCGAAGAGAAATGCGCCCAACTGTTCAACACTGGCTGGATCGACATCCAGTCCGTCGACACCGCCTTCATCTGTGGCCCCGAGCCGATGATGCTTGGAATCGCCGCCGCCCTGCGCACCGCAGGTCTCGACGACAGCCAGATCAAGTTCGAACTCTTTGCCTCCTCGCAACCCGGCCGCGCCAAGCGCAAGGCCGTGTCCAAGGACGCCGCATCGGGTGCCAACCAGGCCAGCGCGTCGATCACGCTGGACGGCTCGACCCAGACCATCGACATGCCCAAGGATCTCACCATCCTCGACGCAGCCCTCGAGAACAAGATGGACGCCCCCTACGCCTGCAAGGCCGGCGTTTGCTCGACCTGCCGCTGCCGCGTGATCGAGGGCGAGGTCGACATGGTCGCCAACCACGCGCTCGAAGATTACGAGGTCGAGAAGGGCTATGTCCTCTCGTGCCAGGCCTACCCCGTCACCGACAACGTCGTTGTCGACTTCGACCAGTAAGGGAGGAACCATCATGGCCGAAGATATAAGCATCGAAAGCTACCTCGCCCAGGGCGGCGTGCTGACCAACCCCTCGAACGTGCCCTCGCGCTACCGCGCCGAACTGATGAAGCTGATGGCCACCTTCGTGGACAGCGAACTGGCCGGTGCGGCAGGCTTTGCCGACATCATCAACCAGGGCCCCGGCATCAAGGAGCGCATCGCCGCTGCCAAGATCGTTCTGGAAAAAACCGACAACGCCGACCGCGTCCTCAAGATCATGGGCGAATTCGGCGCCAACGAGGACAAATATGCCAACCACCACCCGTGGACGGCCCGTCTCGACCGCGACGCCGACATCGGCACCTCGCGCAGCGAACAGGACATGCGCCTGGCCGTGTTCAACTATCCGCTGGATGGCTGGGCCGATGCGGTTGTCATGAACCTTCTGATGGGCCGCGCCGTGGCCGTGCAGATGGCCGAGTTCTCGATGGTGTCCTACCAGCCCCTCGCCGAGGCCTTCCGCGCCATCGCGCCGATCGAAGCCCGCCACGCCGAACTGGCCGAAGAGGGCGTCACCAAGCTCCTGGAAACCGCCGACAAGGCCGCGCTTCAGGCTTCTGTCGATTACTGGTGGCCCCGCGTCGCCGCCTCCTTTGGCTCGGCAAGCTCGGAGAAAGCGGAGACCCTCAAGGCCATGGGCCTGCGCAAGACAGCCAACGCCGATCTCAAGGCCCGCTGGGAAGCCGAAACCAGGGCAATCCTGGACAACCTCGGCCTCACCGCAGGCTGACAGATCAACGCCCCCGCTGTGCCGGGGGCGTTTTTCAATCCTCTTCCAGCTTGCCAACCGTGCGCAACAGCACCTTGCCCAGTTGCGCAATCTGCTGCTCGGACAAAGACGTGCCCAGCAACCGGCGGTCATCCTCGGCCACCGCGCGCATGGCCTCTTCCGCCCTTACCTCGCCCGCCCGTGTCAGACACACGAAACGGCTGCGTTGGTCATCCGGGTTGTCCTCGCGCCGCACGCAACCTTCGGCCTCAAGCTGCTTGAGAACCTTGGTCATCCCGCCCGACGTGACCAGAACCGCGCGGTAAAGCTCGGTCGGCGTCATCCGCCGTGGCTCGGGCTGGGCGCGCAATGTCACCAGCGCCTCGAAGGCCGATTGCGACAGGCCGAACTCGGCCAGCACCCGGCTTGAACTCTCGATCACCAGATCATTCAGACGAAACACCGACAGCATCACGGCGGTCTCCGGCGTATCCATCTCGGGCCAGTTCTCGCGGATCTGCCCAAGGATTTCGGAAATTGTCAGCTTGTCGGCCATGCCACCCCATCATGTATCTTGCCAGAAAGATACATTATCTCTATATGGAATGAAATACCTTTCCGGAAAGATACATCCATGCGCACCGTCAAAGATCGCATCCGTCACACCCTCCTGTTCGAAGGCATTGCCCTTGCGCTGGTCTCGGTCTTCGGTGCCTGGATCACCGGCCATTCGATGCAGGCCATCGGCGGCCTGTCGATCATGTTCAGCCTCTATGCCATGGCGTGGAACTTTGTCTTCAACCTGCTGTTCGACCTCTGGGACCGCCGCTACCGCAACATGGCCCCGCGCGGCCCGCTCCTGCGCGCCGCCCATGCCTGCCTGTTCGAAATCGGCGTTCTCATCCCCGGCCTGTTCCTCACCGTCTGGTGGCTCAAGATCACCTTTGTCGAAGCCTTCATCCTCGACCTCGGCTTCTCAGCGTTCTTCCTGGTCTATGCCTATGTCTACAACTGGGCTTACGACGTGATCTTCCCGGTCCGGACCGTGCAGACCGTGCGCTGCGGCACGCCGATGATGGCCCAGAAAGAAGGCCAGCCCGAACACTGACCTACCCCGGCACGAACCGCCCGTCATAGCCACTGTCTTCCAGCCGTGTCTGATCTTCGCCCAACTGGCGGATCAGGCGGCGGGCATAGTCGTCATCCGCGCCGGCGCCAAAGCCGTCAAAGTTCACCAACTCGCCCACCGGCAACCGCTTGCGCCATCCGGTCTTCTGCAACTCCGGCTTCTCGTGAAAATGCGAGACATAGCCAAGGCAGATATAGGCCACAGGTGTCACGTTCTCCGGCAGGCCAAGTACCTCGGCCAGTTCCTCGTGCCGCAGGATACTGACCCACCCGAAACCCACCCCTTCCGAGCGCGCCGCAAGCCACATGTTCTGAACCGCACAGACACTGCTATAAAGGTCCATCTCCGGCTGGTGCGTCCGGCCAAGAACAACCGGCCCCGCGCGATCCTTGTCACAGGTCACGCAGATATTGACCGGAGACTCCATGATCCCCTCGAGCTTGAGGTTGCGATAGGTGTCCTTGCGCGCGCCCTCGAACATCTCGGCCGCCTCGTCATGCGCCTTGCGGAACAACCCATGCACCTTGGCCTTCACCTCCTGCCCCCGCACGAGAACAAAGTTCCACGGCTGCATGAAACCAACCGACGGCGCGTAATGCGACGCCAGCAGGATGCGGCTCAGAACGTCTTCGGGAATCTCGCGATCCAGAAACTGCCCGCGTACATCGCGCCGCGTGAAGATGGTTTTATAAAGCGCCTCGCGCTCGGTCCGGTCGAAACCGTGGGCCTCATCGGCCATGGCCTGTGTTTCCATATCATTCCCCTTGATGGAAACCACCGCCCCGCCGTCCACGCGGTTTGGTACGCTTTTCAGGCCGGTCTTCTGACTTCGGTTCGTCCCGCCCGTGCCCCTTCCCGGAATGCTCCAGTGGGCTTTGCACGATCGGTCCCCGTTACAGCGTTGGGCACGTGGCGGACTTGCACCGCCTTCCCGATTCTCCCCCTCACCAACCTTGTCGGCTCAGGGGCACCTGAAAATATGTGAGTGTCGGCAGGATTCCCGCCGGTGCAGGACTCTAGAATCCCGCCGGTTCCCGCGCAAGACTCATTTGCGGCCCATCCGGATTTCGCACCTCCGCGATACCGTCGGAATACCGACGTAATACCGACACCGGTTTTTAGCCCAATCCCGGCATCACCTCGCGCCGCACCATCGTGCGCAGGGCAAAGTTGGACCGCAGGTTTCGAATGCCCGGAACCTGCATCAACCGGTTCTCAAGAAACCAGTCAAACGCCGCCAGATCGGCCACCACGATCCGCAACAGGATGTCGCGCGATCCGGTCATCAGATGGCACTCCATCACCTCGTCGAAATCCTTGATCGCCTGCTCGAACGCGTCGATGCCGCCGCGTGCCTGCTGTTCAAGCTCAACCGACACGAACACCGTCACGGGCAGCCCGATCTTGGCCGCATCCACCTTGGCGGCATAGCCGGTGATCACCCCGTCTGCCTGTAGCTTTTCCAACCGCCTTGCACAGGGTGTCGGCGACAGGCCAACACTTTCGGCAAGGTCGGCAATCTTCATCCGACCGTCCCGCTGAAGCGCCTTTATGATTCTACGATCAATCGCATCCATGCCGATTTCCCCTAACACTCCCCCAATTATTAGACGAAACCTCTAACATTTCCAAGCTACACACCTGAATTTAGAGAAAACCACTCCCCTCTTCATGTCATTTTGGAGGTCACTTAACAGGAGGAGACACCCCTTATGACCACCCCGATGTCCATCACCCAGGTATTCGCACCAGGCCACGAAACCGTGCTGCGCGTCGAAGATTTTGCCAGCGGGCTGATCGGATTCATTGCCGTGCATTCCACCACCCTCGGCCCGGCCGCCGGTGGGCTTCGGATGCGCCCCTACGAGACCGAAGCGGACGCCATCGAGGACGTACTGCGCCTGTCGCGCGGCATGACCTACAAGAACGCCGCCGCCGGCCTGCCACTCGGGGGCGGCAAGGCTGTCATCATGGGCGATCCCAAACTCCTGAAAACCCCTGCCCTGCTGCACGCCTTCGCCCGCGCTATTAACACGCTTGAAGGCCGCTACTGGACCGCCGAAGACATGGGCATGACCCCGGCAGACATGGCCACCCTCGCCGAGGTCACCCAATACGTCGCCGGCCTCCCCAACGGAGAATTCGCCAGCGGCGATCCCTCTCCGATCACCGCGCGCGGCATCTTCCAGTCGATCCAGACCACGGCCCGCCACTGCTTTGGCGACGCGGACCTCACGGGCAAAACCGTTGCTGTTCAGGGCCTTGGCCATGTTGGCGCGCATCTCTGCGACATGCTGCACAACGCGGGTGCCAAACTGATCGTGGCCGACATCGATGAGGCTCGTGTTGCCAAGGCCGTCGCAACCTACAATGCCACCGCCGCCGATCCGGTGGGCATCCTCGGGGCCGAAGCAGACATTCTCGCGCCCTGCGCCATCGGCGCGATCCTGAACGAAGCCACCATCGCAAACCTCAAGGTTGCCGCGGTCTGTGGCGGTGCCAACAACCAACTGGCAACCGAAGACGACGGCGCGCGCCTTCATACGCGCGGTATCCTCTACGCGCCCGATTTCGTGGCCAATGCAGGTGGCATCATCAACGTCGCCACCGAGATCCTCTCGATCCAGGATCGCGCGGCATTTGTAGATGAAAAGCTCGCCACGCTCGACGAGACCCTGACCCAGATCCTGACCCGCGCGAAACAGCGCGACCGCAGCCCCAATGCCGTCGCCACCGAGATCGTCGACGAAAAACTGGCCCCAAAAGCGGCCTGAAACAGGAAAGCGCCGGACAGATATCTCTGCCCGGCGCTTTCGCATCTCAATTTACCCCAATATTACAGCCCCTTGAGGCCTCCGAGGGTCAGCTTGCAGACCAACTCGGCATAGTCTTCCCGCGCCTTGCTGCCAGCACCTGTATTCCACATGTAATACCAGTTCAGCATCCCGAAGACCGACATCGTCGTCGCCCGCAGCTTCTCGGCATCGCCTTCGAAAACCTCGGGCGCATTGGCCTGCACGATATCACGTACGAAAACCACCATGTCCCGCTGATACCCACGCAGCAGTTTCTGCTGATCCTCCGGCAGCGCCGACATGGAACCGATCTGAACCTGGTGCTCGTGATCCGCCCCCTGATAGGCTTGCAAGGTTTCCGAAACAGCAGCACACAATTGCTCACGCGGCGACATTCCCGAAATCTCGATCCCGCAAATCCGGTCTCGCAACTCACGCAGATAGGTCTCGAGAATGTCGAACAGCAAGGCATCCTTGCTGTCGTAATAGTGGTAGATGTTCGCCTTGGAGATCCCGCACTCACGCGCCAGCATCGCCATTGAGGCGCGATCGAACCCCTCGGTTGCAAATACCTTGGCGGCGTTCGTCAGGATCTGTTCGCGCTTCTGGTCGTGGTCTTTCGCGATCGTACGGGCCAAAACTTACTCCTTGTTCCGGTTGTCGATAACACGAACGGCTTTACCTTGGGAACGTGCCACATCGCCCGGATCACCAACAATCACCTCGGTCGACACGCCAACCATGTCCTTGATGTGCTTGGTCAGCATCCGTGCCGCGGCGGTCTTGGACAGGTTGTCGGTCGCATCCGGGGTCGCCTCGACGAAGACGCGCATCCCGTCCATGCGGCCCGCCTTGTAGAGTTCGATCTGGAAGTGCGGTGCAAGGCCACCGGTCGCCATGACCTGTTCTTCGATCTGGGTCGGGAAGACGTTCACCCCACGCAGGATGATCATGTCATCCGAACGGCCGGTGATCTTCTCCATCCGGCGCATCGAACGGGCCGACCCCGGCAACAGGCGGGTCAGGTCGCGCGTACGATAGCGGATCATCGGCATGCCTTCTTTGGTGAGCGTGGTGAACACAAGCTCACCCTCCTCACCGTCCTCAACCACTTCACCGGTCGCAGGGTTGATGATCTCGGGATAGAAATGGTCTTCCCAGATGTGCAGGCCGTCTTTGGTTTCAACACATTCGTTGGCGACACCGGGGCCAATGATTTCCGACAGGCCGTAAATGTCGACCGCGTGCATATCAAAGGCATCCTCGACCTCGAGACGCATCGCGTTGGTCCAGGGCTCGGCCCCGAACACGCCAACCGAAAGCGACGAAGACCGCGGATCGATGCCCGCCTTGCGGAACCCCTCAAGGATGTTGAGCATGTAGGACGGTGTCACCATGATCCCGTCAGGCTGGAAATCAGTGATCAGGCCAACCTGCTTCTCGGTCTGGCCGCCGCCCATCGGCACAACCGTCGCACCAAGGCGTTCAATGCCATAATGCGCACCCAGGCCACCGGTGAACAGACCATAGCCATAGGCGTTGTGAACGGTATCACCCGCACGCAGACCGGCAGCCCGCAGCGAACGGGCCAGAACGTCGGCCCACATCGAGATGTCATTCTTGGTATAGCCAACAACCGTCGGCTTGCCCGTGGTGCCCGACGAGGCGTGCAGACGGATGATCTGTTCACGCGGCACGGCGAACAGACCAAAGGGATAGTTGTCGCGCAGATCGTTCTTGTAGGTGAAGGGGAACTTCGCAAGGTCTTTCAGATCCTTGAGATCATCCGGATGCACACCCGCTTCATCGAACCGCTGCTTGTACATCGGCACGTTTTCATACGCATGGCGCAGCGACCACTTCAGACGCTCAAGCTGCGTGGCACGGATTTCGTCGATCGAGGCGATTTCAATCGGGTCCAGATCGGCTTTGTTCGGGGTCAGGTCTTTCATCGCATCCTCCTCGACACGGTCATTCTTCGAAATGCTGTCCGTTGACGGTGCGCGACACACCGCGGAATTCCGCGATGACGACACCATCCTGATTGGTGACTTTGACGTCATAGATACCGCTGCGCCCTGCCAGGGAAACTTCCTCGGCAGTCGCGGTCAGACGATCCCCGGCACGGCCGGGCGCGAGATAGCTCATGAAGGTGTGCTGCCCCACGGTTGATTTGTTGCGGCTGTTGCAGGCAAAGGCAAAAGCACTGTCGGCAAGCGAAAAGCTGACACCGCCGTGACAGGTGCCATGGCCATTGCAGTGCTCCGGACCAACCGTCATCGACAGGACCGCGCGGCCCTCATCGACCTCGTCGATCTGCATGCCGAACCACTTGCTGGCCTCGTCACCCGCCCACATCGCCGCGGCGGATTTCTCTGCGCGTTCCTTTGGGGTCATCGGCCCTTGAACTCCGGCGCACGTTTTTCAAGGAACGAGGACACGCCCTCGGCATAGTCATCGCTTTCACCGCAGGTTTTCATCGCGTCCGCCTCCATCTCGAGGTGATCATCCAGCGTGTCGACGGCAGCGGCCTGAATGCACTGTTTGGTAAGGCCAAGGCCAAGGGTCGGACCATTGGCAAACTGTTCCGCCATCTTGCGGGCTTCGTCCATCAGGCTCTCGTCGGGCAGGGCCTTCCAGATCAGCCCCCAGTCTTCCGCCTGTTTCGCGGGCAACGGCTGCGCCGTAAACGCCAGACCCTTCGCGCGCGCTTCACCCAACAGGCGCGGCAAATGCCACGACCCGCCGGTATCGGGGATCAGCCCCACCTTCGAGAACGACTGGATGAACTTGGCGCTTTCAGCGGCAAGCACGATGTCGCAGGCCAAGGCCACATTGGCACCCGCGCCAGCAGCCACACCATTCACCGCACAGATCACCGGGAAATCCAGCGAACGGATCAACCGCACCAGCGGCGCGTAAAACGTCCGCACTGTTTTCGACAGGTCCGGCTTGCCCTCCATTTTCGATGGATCGCGGTCGCCAAGGTCCTGTCCGGCGCAGAAGCCGCGCCCCGCACCGGTCAGCAGCACACAGCGCGCGCCACTGTCACGCGCACCTTCCAGTGCCGCACGCAGCGCCAGATGCATTTCGTCATTAAACGAATTCAGCCGATCCGGGCGGTTCAAGGTGATTTCGACCCAAGTCCCGTGGTCCTGCGCAAGAATCGTATCGCTCACAGCTCTCTCCCTTGGCGATCATTTCAATCCCATCTTGCATAAACCGAACGGTTGGTCAATAAAAGACCTCAAGATTGATTCTCAAAGCGCGGAATATTTGGGCATGTCGGAAAATCAGGTGGTCACGGTCACACACAAGGGCGATGTGGCATGGGTTGAAATCAACAACCCACCCGTTAACGCAACCTCAACTGCCGTCCGTCAGGGGCTGGCAGACGCCGTGGCCGCTGTCGCCGGGGCGCGTGTTGCCGTTCTGAAATGCGCGGGCCGGACCTTTGTTGCGGGCGGTGACATGTCCGAGTTCGACGCCCCGCCGGTCGAGCCGCACCTGCCCGACGTTGTGCAGATGATCGAAGACAGCCCGACCCCCTTTGTCGCCATGATGCACAGCAACGTGCTGGGCGGCGGCTTTGAAATTGCGATGGGCTGCGCATGGCGCATCGCGGCCAGCGGCACCGGCTTTGGCCTCCCCGAAGTCAACGTCGGCCTGATCCCCGGTGCGGCAGGCACCCAGCGCCTGCCCCGCCTGATCGGCATGGACGCCGCCATCGACATCGCCTGCTCGGGCAAGATCGTCAAAGCCGACGCAATGCTGGCTCTGGGGGGCATCGACATGGTGTCCGACAACCTTGAGGCGGACGTGAACAGCTTCATCGCAGACCTGCCCGCCCGCCCCACCGCGATCAGCGCCCGCACGGTTCCCGCATTCGCCGATGACCTGATCGAAACCAAACGTGCGGCCCTCGCCAAGCGCGCGAAAGGCCAGCAATCCCCTCTTGAAAACCTTGAAGCCCTGCAATGGGCCTTGGAGCCTTTTGCCGAAGGCCAACCCAAGGAACGCGCACGCCACCTTGCCCTGCGCCACAGCCCCGAAAGCCGCGCCCTGCGTCACGCTTTCTTTGCCGAGCGCGTGGTCGCAAAACCCGACGCCATCAAGGGCGCCACTCCGCGTGACATCGCGTCTCTGGTCGTCGTCGGCGGTGGCCTCATGGGGGCCGGTATCGCCACCTCCGCGCTCAACGCCGGCCTTTCCGTCACCCTGATCGAACGCGATGCCGATGCCGCCAAACAGGCCGAAACCCGTGTCCATGGCCTACTAGAAGGGGCCGTCAAACGCGGCAAGATGACTGCCGACGCCTTCGAGGCGCGCAAGACCGCCTTCCGCGCCGTGTCCGACTACGCCGAAGCAGCCAGCGCCCCTCTCGCCATCGAAGCTGTATTTGAAGATGTCGCCGTCAAACGCGAAGTGTTCCAGAAGCTCGCCGCGGTCATGGCCGACGATGCCATCCTGGCAACCAACACCTCTTACCTCGACCCCATGCTGATCTTCGAGGGCATCGAAAACCAGGACCGCTGCATCGGCCTGCATTTCTTCTCGCCTGCTCACATCATGAAGCTGCTCGAGATCGTGAAAACCCCGCACACCAGCGCCGAAGTCCTCGCCACCGGCTTTGCCCTTGGCAAACGCCTACGCAAGATCTCGGTCCTGTCCGGGATCTGCGACGGCTTTATCGGCAACCGCATCCTTGCCGCCTATCGCCGCGCCGCCGACTACCTTCTGGCCGATGGCGCCCTGCCCTATCAGGTGGACGCCGCGATGCGCAAAATGGGCGTTCCGATGGGCCCCTACGAAATGCAGGACCTCACCGGTCTCCAAATCGCCTGGGCCAACCGCAAGCGTCAGGCCGCCACGCGTGATCCGAACGAACGCTATGTGACCATCGCCGACCAACTCTGCGAAATGGACCGCCTTGGCCAGCGCACCGGCAAGGGCTGGTACACCTACGAAGAGGGCAATCGCAAACCCCTCCGCGACCCCGAAGTCGAAGCCATCGTCGAGGCCTACTCGGCACAAAACGGCATCACCCGCCGCGCCTTTACCGAAGAGGAAATCGCCGGTCGCCTTCTCGCTGTCATCGCCAACGAAGGCGCCCTGATCGTGCAGGAAGGAATCGCCGAACGCGCCGCTGACGTCGATATGGTCAAGGTCCACGGCTACGGCTTCCCCCGCTGGCGCGGCGGCCCGATGCAATACGCCAAGGAAATCGGATTGGAAAAATCCAAGGAATTCATGCAGCTGGTGGCAACAGACAGCCCCGGCTCATGGAAAGTCGCCTCTTGGAAAGGGGTGGTTTGAATTTTGAACCGAAAGGTGTTGATAGTTACAAAATCAACACTTAACACAGCAATGAATTGCCATTTTAGGGAGGATCTCATGGCTAAATTCTCGAAAATCACCTCGCTCCTGGCAGGTGCCACCATGGCTCTGTCGGCAGCTGCGGCCTTTGCAGCGGACCACACCCTCGTGATCTCGTCGTGGGCGCCGCCGACCCACGGCATCAACGCCAAGATGTGGCCCAAGTTCGTCGAGATGGTTGAGGAAGCCACCGACGGCAAGGTGACCGCCGAACTCAAGCTGGGCATCGCCCCGCCGCCGGCACAGATGGACCTGATCATGGACGGCGCAGCCGACGCATCGATCATCTTCCACGGCTATCAGGCTGGTCGTTTCGTCACCACCAAGATGATCGAACTGCCGGGCTACGAAGGTTCTGCCGAAGCAGCTTCGGTTGCCTACTGGCGCGCCTATGAAAAGTACCTGTCCAAGGCCAACGAGCACCGCGGCGTGAAACTGATCGCCCTGCACACCCACGGCCCGGCCCAGCTGCACTCGAACAAAGCGGTTACCGCCATGGATGAGATCGCAGGCCTGAAAGTCCGCATCCCCGGTGGTGTTGGCGGCGACGTTGGCGCGGCACTCGGCGCAACCGGCATCGCGGTTCCGGCCCCGAAAGTCTATGAAACCCTCGCATCGAACGCAGCCGACGGTGTTGTCATGCCGTTTGAATCGCGCAAGGGCTTCAAACTGACCGAAGTTGCCAAGAACGTCTACGAAGTTCCGGGTGGCCTGTACCGTGGTTCCTTCGCCTTCATCATGAACGAAGACACCTTTGCCGATCTGCCGGCCGACCTGCAAAAAGCCCTCGACGAAAAAGTCTTCGGCGAACCGCTGTCGCGTGAAATCGGCAAGATCTGGGACGAGATCGACACCATCGGTCGTGACGCCACCACCACTGCCGAAGGCAACGCCATCAACGCCGCGTCTGCCGCTGACCTGGAAAAGTTCAACGCCATCGCAGCTGACGTACGCACCAAAGTCATCGCCGAAGTCACCGACGCAGGCATCGACGGCCAGGCTGCATACGACATGATCAAAGCGGAAATGGCGGCTCAATAAGCCACGCTTTCCCCGCGGGCCCGGCTGTTCCCTTGCCGGGCCCGTTTCCTCCACTCCCCCGTTTGATGAAAGGCCCGCCCAATGGCTGCGCTGCTTCACATCATCCGCAGGCTGAGCAACATTCCTGTTCTTGTCGCTTCCGCTGCGCTCTTCATTCTCATGGTCATGACCTTCTGTGACGTTGTCCTGCGGTCGGTCTTTAACGCGCCCATCGAGGCCGCGACCGAACTGACCCGCATCCTCATGGCCATCCTTGTCTTCGCGGTGCTTCCCGTTGTGTCGTCCCGCAATGATCACATCGCGGTTGACCTGACCGACGGCATCTTTGCCCGCCTGCGCCTGAGCCACATCCGTGACGGCATCATCTTCATCGGCTCGGGCATCATGCTCTACTGGCCGATCAAGCGCGTCTACGTTCTGGCGGAACGCGCCCGTGACTATGGTGACGTGACCGAATACCTGGCCATCCCGCAGTTCTATGTGGGCTGGTTCATCACCGTCTTCACCGCCATCGCCGCTGTCGCCATGATCGTGACCGGCATCCTGCATTTCGTTGCACCCCATCTTCTGACGGAGCGCCGCACATGACCGCCGCACTCATTGGTTTCGCCATCGTTCTTCTGCTGGTGCTGGTGCGCCTGCCCATCGTCTTTGCCATGGGCCTCGTTGGCACCCTCGGCTTCGCCTACGAACGGGGCGGCTCGATCCTCTCCGAACGCGGCCTCAAGGCTGCCATGTCCATGGTCGGACGCCAGATCACCGACACCGCACAGGACTATGGCCTGTCGGTTGTGCCCCTCTTCATCCTGATGGGCCTCTTCGTGAACAAGGGCGGCATGGCCAAGGAACTCTACGCCGTGTCCAACGCCTTCCTCGGCCACCTGCGTGGCGGTATCGCCATGGCCACCGTGGCCGCCTGTGGTGGTTTCTCGGCCATCTGCGGCTCGTCGCTGGCCACCGCGGCCACCATGTCCAAGGTCGCCATGCCCGAGATGCGCCGCTACGGATATTCCGACGAACTGTCGACCGCCTCGATCGCGGCGGGTGGCACGCTCGGCATCCTGATCCCGCCATCGGTGATCCTCGTAATCTATGGCCTGCTGACCGAAACCTCGATCGGCAAGCTGTTCATGGCAGGTATCCTGCCCGGCGCGATGGGCATCCTGTTCTATCTCTTCGCCGTGCGCTGGACCGTTTGGCGCAATCCGAACTCCGGCCCCGCCGGCGAACGGGCCAGCTGGACTGAGCGTCTCGTAGCCCTGAAATCGGTCTGGGCCGTACTGCTGCTGTTCTTCCTGGTGATCGGCGGCCTTTATGGTGCCTTTGATTTCTACCCGCTGAACCTGACCTTCTCGCCGACCGAGGCCGCAGGCATGGGCGCTATGGGCGCCTTCCTGATCGCCCTGTCGCGTGGTGGCCTGACCATCAAGTCGACCCTCGAAGTTCTCAAGGAAACCACCTTCACCGCCGCGGCCCTGTTCTCGGTTCTGATCGGTGCGCAGATCTTCTCGAACTTCATCAACCTCGCGGGCCTGCCCGAAGCGCTGATCGCCATGGTCACCGCCTATGACGTGCCGAACTTCATGGTCATCCTGATGATTCTCGGCATCTACATCATCCTGGGCTGTGTCTTTGAATCGCTCTCGATGCTGCTGCTGACCGTGCCGATCTTCTTCCCGCTGGTGACCTCGCTTGGTTACGATCCGATCTGGTTCGGCATAGTTGTGGTTGTCGTGACCGAGATCTCGCTCATCACACCCCCTGTTGGCTTGAACGTGTTCATCCTCAAGGGGGTTGTCGGCGACGTCTCCACCGGCACCATCTTCAAGGGCGTGACCCCGTTCTGGATCGCCGACATCTTCCGCCTCGCGCTGATCGTGCTGATCCCCTGGATCGTGCTCGTCCTACCCGAGCAGATGGGCGCGCTGGGTCACTGATGTTCATCCTGACGGACCTGCCGGACGGGTTCCACGAGAACCCCTACCCGCACTACAGGCGGTTGCGTGAAGACGCGCCCGCCTGCCTGCAACCGGATGGCAGCGTGGTGGTCTCGCGCTATGCAGACCTCGATCGCATCTACCGCGACACCACCACCTTCATCTCGGACAAGAAAGCTGTCTTCGGCCCCAAGTATGGTGTCGACTCGCCGCTTTACGAGCACCACACCAATTCGCTTGTCTTCAACGACCCGCCCCTGCACACACGCGTGCGCAAGGTCATGGTCGGCGCGATGAACCCGCGTGCCCTGGCACAGATGGAACCGGGCCTCGAACTCCTGATTGCGGGCCTTCTCGACGAGATGGAAGGCAAGGCCGTGGTTGAGCTGATCGAAGCCTTTGCCGGTGCCATCCCGATCGAGGTGATCGGCAACTTGCTTGGCATTCCCCGCGATCAACGCGATCCGCTGCGGGACTGGTCGCTTGCCATCCTTGGCGCTCTGGAACCCCAGCTGACGCCGGAACAGGAAGCGCATGGCAACCAGTCGGTCACGGATTTCAAGGCCTTCCTGCGCACCATCATCGAGGACCGCAAGGCCAACCCCGGCGATCCCGAAGTCGACGTGCTGACCCGCCTGATCCACACCGAAGGCGATCACCTGACCGAGGTGGAACTCTACCAGAACTGCATCTTCATCCTGAATGCGGGCCACGAGACGACGACCAACCTGATCGGCAATTCGCTTGCGCTTCTGGATCAGCACCGTGATAAACGTGCCGAACTGATCGCGAACCCCGCCCTGATCAACACCGCGGTTGACGAATTCCTCCGCATGGAAAGCCCCAACCAGTTTGGCAACCGGCTCACCACGGCCGAAATCGAACTACACGGTCTGACCATCCCCGCAGGCACCGACATCCATCTCTGCATGGGCGGTGCCAATCGCGACCCAGAGCAATTCGCCGATCCCGACGAGATGATACTCAACCGCCGCCCCAACAAGCACCTCGCCTTTGCTGGCGGCGCGCATACCTGTGTCGGCCTGACCCTGGCGCGCATGGAAGGTCGCATCGCGGTGGGACGGTTCCTGGAACGCTATCCGGACTATGAAATCCAGCCCGGCGCGGAACGCGGTGGTCGCGTCCGCTTTCGCGGCTACGCGCGCCTCCCGGCGCGTCTGACCTGACAAAACGGATCAGGGCGACTATCCGCCCTGCCACGCAAATTGATTGACCGACCGTTCGGCCAATAATAACATACCCTCAAACCGGCCCACGCCGGACACGAGATTCGCACTAGAACGTGTTGCGCCCCGGCGCGGCGCAACAGGAGGAACCGACATGACCATCCAGCAGATTTCCAGCTTCGCCGCAGGCGAATGGCTTGCCCCGGGCGAAGGTGCCCGCAACATCGCCAGCGCGATCACCGGCGAGGTCATCGCCACCGCAGGCAACAACGCCCTCGATGCGCAGGCCATGCTCGACTATGCCCGCAAGGTCGGCGGCCCGGCACTGCGTGCCATGACCTTCCACGAGCGCGCCAAGATGCTCAAGGCGCTGGCCCTGCACCTGCGCGAGCACAGACAGGCGATGTACGATCTGTCTTTTGAAACCGGCGCAACCCAATCCGATCACATGATCGACATTGATGGTGGCATCGGCACGATGCTGGTCTTCGCCTCGAAAGGCCGCCGCGAAATGCCTGACGGCCACGTCTATCTGGATGGCGACGTCGAACAGCTAAGCCGCAACGGCACCTTCCTCGGCCAACACATCTGCACCCCGCTGCAAGGCGTGGCCGTACACATCAACGCCTTCAACTTCCCGGTCTGGGGCATGTTGGAAAAACTGGCCCCGACCCTCCTGGCTGGTGTCCCCGCGATTGTGAAGCCCGCCACCAACTCCTGCTATGTCACCGAACTCGCCGTCAAGGTGATGCTCGACTCCGGTCTCCTGCCCGCCGGTGCCCTGCAACTGGTGTCCGGCGGCCTTGGCGACATGCTCGACCGCCTGACCATGCAGGACGTCGTCAGCTTCACCGGTTCCGCCGACACCGCGATGAAACTGCGCTCGAACCCGGTGATCCTCGAAAACTCGGTCCGCTTTGTCGCCGAACAGGACAGTCTCAACGCCTCGATCCTCGGCCCCGACGCCCAACCGGGCACGCCCGAGTTCGATCTCTTCGTGAAAGAGGTCCAGCGCGAGATGACCACCAAGGCCGGTCAGAAATGTACCGCCATTCGCCGCATCATCGCGCCGGAAAACACTGTGCAGGCGGTGATCGAAGCCCTGTCGGCGCGCCTTGCGAAAACTGTGATCGGCGATCCGCGCAAGGAAACCACCCGCATGGGCGCGCTGGTTTCCAACGGCCAGAAACGCGACGTGCTGGAAAAAGCCGCCATCATCGGCCAGGAAGCTGAGCGCGTCTTCGGCAACCCCGAGGCCTTTGATGTCGACGGTGCAGACGCTGAGAAAGGCGCCTTCGTGCCGCCGATGCTGTTCCATTGCGCCAACCCCGATGCCGCCCAACGCGTGCACGACACCGAAGCCTTCGGCCCGGTCTCGACCATCATGGGCTATCGCGATCTCGACCACGCCATCGAACTGGTCAACAAGGGCCAAGGCTCGCTGGTCGCCTCGGTCATCACCCATGACCCGACCGTTGCCCGCCACGTCGCTCTGGGGGCCGGTGCCTACCACGGTCGTCTCTACTTCAACAACCGCGACTCCATGAAGGAAAGCACCGGTCACGGCTCGCCTCTTCCACACATGGTCCACGGTGGCCCCGGCCGCGCAGGCGGCGGCGAGGAAATGGGCGGCGTGCGTGGTGTCAAACACTACATGCAGCGCACCGCTATCCAGGGCAGCCCTGAAATCCTCTCTGCCATCGGCGAGAAATGGGTGCCCGGCGCAACCGAGATCGAAGGTCCGGCCCACCCCTTCACCCGCAAGTACGGCGAACTGGCCATCGGCGAGACCCTGAACACCGCCTCGCGCACCATCTCGATGGAAGACATCGAACACTTCGCGCATTTCACCGGTGACACCTTCTATGCCCACATGGATCAGGAAGCCGCCGAGCGGAACCCCTTCTTCCCCGGTCGCGTCGCCCACGGCTACCTGCTGCTCAGCTTTGCCGCCGGCCTCTTTGTTGAACCCAACGAAGGCCCCGTTCTGGCCAACACCGGACTCGACAACCTGCGCTTTATGAAGCCCGTCGAAGCAGGCGACAGCATCAAGGTGCGCCTCACGGTCAAGAAAAAGACCAAGCGTAACGACGAATACGGCGAGGTCCGCTGGCACGTCACCCTCACCAATCAGGATGACGAGCTGGTCGCGGAATACGAACTCCTCACCATGAACGCTTACTGATCACGAATTGGGCCGGGGCAAATGCCTCGGCCCTTTCTGATTGGGGTCGCGGGCCAATCGCTGGCAAATCTCCTGCCCTCCCCTTATAAAAGGGGCATGAATAGTGACCCAAATACATGGTTCGGGCAAAGTCTCGATACGCTGACCTACAACCGCAACCAGCGGGTCTGGTCGATCCTCGTGACAATCTTTGGCGATCTCGCCCGCACCCCCGGCGACCGGATCAGCGGTGCCGTTCTTTCCCGCCTGACCGAACCGATGGGCATCAAACCCGAGGCGATGCGCGTGGCCTTGCACCGCCTTCGTGGGGATGGCTGGCTGACATCCGAGCGGGTTGGGCGGGCAAGCCACTACTCCCTCACCGCGTCCGGTCTGGAACAGTCCGACGCAGCCAGCCCACGCATCTATGGCTCCGACCCGGCTACTTTAGAACAATGGCACGTGGTTGTCGCGGAACCCGCCCGCGGCACCGCCCGCAGCGGCGCAGACAAATCATGGCACGCCCGTGGCTATATCATCGCGGCCCCCGGATGCTACCTCGGTCAGGGTCCGGCGCCTGCCGATCTCGAAAACCACCTTGTCGTGACCGGCACACTGTCAGACATCCCGCTCTGGCTGCGCGCAACCATGGCACCCGAGGAAATCGCCCAGGCCTACCGCGATCTCGAAACCGCGCTCGACGGCTTTTTTGACATCATGCAGGGCGCACCGACACCTTCGCCGCTACAAGCCGCAATCCTGCGCGTGGTGATTGTTCACAACTGGCGGCGCGCACTTCTGGCGCACCCGCCTCTGCCGGCCACATTTTTCCCGTCAGACTGGCGCGGTTTCACATGCCGGGACAAGGTCATGGCCGCACTCGACATGCTGCCTCAACCTAATCTTCAGTCTCTAGAAGACACCGCAGCCGCGGCCTAATCCTCAGACGTCCAGTTCGGTAAGTTCACCCAGAAGCGCGATCAGTTGCTCGTGCTTCTCTTCGCCCAGCTTTGCCTTCATCTCTGTCAGGATACGGCGGCTGGTTTCCATGTTCTCGGCAATGATCGCACGGCCCGTGTCCGTGGCTTCGATCACCTGACGACGGCGGTCATGCTCGTCACGACGACGGGTGACATAACCCTTCTCTTCCAGCTTTTGAAGAATGCGTGTCAGGCTGGGCAGCAACAGCACCGCGCGGTCTGCGATCGAGGTCGGATCAAGCGGCCCCTCTTCGTCCAGAACACGCAGAACACGCCATTGCTGTTCGGTCACACCCGCATCCGCCAACATGCCCCTGATCGGCCCCATGACACGCTCGCGCGCACGCAAAAGAACGATGGGAAGGGAACGAGCCGTCGACGGGGGAGTAACACTTGTAGTCATGGTTCTTTCATGCACTTTTGGGCGAAAAACGCAACATCAATTCACTTGTCAACAACCTTGCCGTTAATTAACCTGTTAATAGTAACAAAGGGAGTTTCGCCATGAATTGGGACGATTTCGCAACCTGGGGGGCGCGTATCTCGGATTGGGCCAAGGGCTATCATCGCACGCTGCGCGATCACCCTGTCCGCGCACAGGTCGCGCCCGGCGATATTCTCGCGCAACTGCCCACCACCCCGCCGCAAGTCGGCGAAAGCATGGATGCGGTCTTTGCCGATTTCGAAAAGATCGTCATGCCGGGCCTCACTCACTGGCAACACCCGCGCTTCTTTGCCTATTTCCCGGCCAACGCAACGCCCCCTTCGATGCTGGCAGACTACCTCGCCACGGTGATCGCCCCGCAGTGTATGCTCTGGCAGACCTCCCCTGCCGCCACCGAAATGGAAACCCGGATGCTGCAATGGCTGCGCCAGTCGCTGGGCCTTGCCGACCACTTCGAAGGTGTCATTCAAGACAGCGCCTCCACCGCCACACTTGCCGCCGTTCTCACCATGCGCGAACGCGCGCTTGGCTGGCAGGGCAACGAAAAGGGGCTCTCCGGCCTCGACACCCTGCGCATCTACTGCTCGGAAGAGGTCCACACATCGGTTGACCGCGCCATCTGGATTGCCGGTGTCGGCCAGGACAACCTCTGCCGCGTCCCGACCCACGGTCCCCTGCGCTCCATGCAGCCCGACGCGCTCGAAGCCGCAATCAAGCAAGACCTCGCCAATGGCCTCAAACCCGCGGGCATCGTCGCTTGCGTTGGCGGCACCGGCACCGGTGGCTGCGATGACATTTCCGCCGTCTGCGACATTGCTGCCAAATACGACCTCTACGTCCACGTAGATGCCGCATGGGCCGGGGCCGCGATGATCTGCCCCGAATACCGTCCCTACTGGGAGGGGGTCGACAAGGCCGACTCCGTTGTCTTCAACCCGCACAAATGGCTGGGCATGCAGTTCGACTGCTCGGCCCATTTCGTCAAGAACCCCGAAGATCTCGTGCGCACGCTGGCCATCCGACCCGAATACCTCAAAACCCACGGCGCGGACGGCATCATCAACTACTCGGAATGGTCCGTTCCCCTTGGCCGCCGCTTCCGTGCGCTGAAAATCTGGTTTGTCCTGCGGGTCTATGGCCTCGACGGCCTGCAACAGATGATCCGCAATCACGTTACATGGGCACACGAACTGCGCGACCTGCTCGCCGCCGAACCCGATTTCGAGATCGTCACCGAACCGGTCCTGTCGCTCTTTACCTTCCGCTACACCCCGGACGGGGCCAGCGATCTCGACGCCCTGAACCAGCGCCTCGTCGACACCATCAACAACGACGGCCGCATCTACATCACCCAGACCCGCACCAAGGGCCAGCTGGTGATCCGCTTTCAGGCTGGGCAGGTAGATGCCACCCGCGAAGACGTGCTCTTTGCCTTCGACACCATCAAGGAAATCGCCCGCGCGCTTTCCTGATCTGACCTTGGGCCTTGCCTTTCCCGGTCTCCTCCGCTCTTGTCACCGCCGGAGGAGACCAACCCTATGCGCCCTGACCTGATCCTGTTGTGCTTTGCCTACGTGCTCAGCCAGTTCTTCCGCGCCTTCCTCGCGGTCCTGAGCCAAGTTCTGAACGCCGACATCGGTGCCACCCCCGAGGATCTGGCCGCCGCCTCCGGCCTCTGGTTCCTCGTCTTTGCCGCGATGCAGATCCCCGTGGGCGCTTGGCTTGACCGCTTTGGCCCGCGCCTCACATCCTCGGCCCTCCTGCTGATCGGCGGTGGTGGCGGCGCATTGCTGTTTGCCTTTGCCACAACACCCCTGCACATCAGCATTGCGATGGCCCTGATCGGGGTCGGCTGTTCGCCAGTCCTGATGGCCTCCTACTTCATCTTTGCCAAATCCTATCCCCCCGCCCGCTTTGCAACGCTCGCCGCCCTGATGCTGGGCGTCGGATCGGTCGGGAACCTCGTCGCCTCCTATCCGATGGCCTGGGCGACCGAGATGATCGGCTGGCGCCTTTCCCTCGTGGCCCTCGCCGCATTCAGCGCGCTGACGGCCGTTGGCCTGTTTTTCCTTGTGAAGGACCCCGCCAAGGAAGATCACTCCGAAAAAGGCTCGCTGCTGGACCTTCTCAAAATGCCTGCCCTCTGGTGCCTGTTCCCGCTGATGTTCGTGAACTACATGCCCGCCGCAGGCATTCGCGGCCTTTGGATCGGCCCCTACCTTGGCGATGTCTTCGGCACCTCCACCACCGGCGTCGGCACCGCCTCCCTGATCATGGGGCTCGCGATGATCGCCGGCACACTGGCCTATGGCCCCGCCGACCGCATCTTCGGCACCCGCAAATGGGTGGTCCTGATCGGCAACCTGATCGTGGCCCTGTCCTGTTTTGCCCTGGCCTTCTGGCTCACCTCCTCCGCACTTGTGTCGATCATCCTTATGAGCGTCATCGGCTTCTTCGGTGCCGCCTTCCCCGTCATCATCGCCCACGCCCGCAGCTTCTTTCCGCCGCATCTCACCGGGCGCGGCGTGACGCTCCTCAACCTATTCGGAATCGGTGGCGTCGGCGTCATGCAGTTCGCCTCGGGCCGGTTGCACGGGCAGATTGCCGCCACCTCTCCCACGCTTGCCTACCAAACCCTCTTTGCCTTCTTCGGGGTGCTTTTGCTCGTCGGCCTTCTGGTCTATCTGTTCTCCACCGACAGAACCGATTGAGGCCCCCATGCGCGACACAACACAGATCGAGGTCATCGCCCCCAATCTCAAGCGCCGCCTCTCTGGCGTAACCGCCACCATCGCGCGCCTTGTCCCGCTGCAGTCCTCGATGATCGGCATCCGCGCCACCGGCCCCGGTCTGCCAGCGGATGTTCCGCATATCCCGCTCTGGAAACTGCCCTTCCTGTCGCGCCGCACCCCGATTGTCTGGCACGCCCGCCGCAACACCGAAATGTTGCTGGGCCTGTTCCTGCGCAATGTCCTGCGCCTGCCGCTCAAGCTTTTGTTCACCAGCGCCTCGCAGCGCCATCACAGCGGCTATACCAAGTGGCTGATCTCCAAGATGGACGACGTCATCGCCACCTCGCAGAAGACCCGCAGCTACCTCAATCACGAGGCGCACGTGGTGATGCACGGCATCGACCTTGAAAACTTTGCCATCCCCGCCGACAAACCCGCCCTGCGCCGCGACCTTGGTCTGCCCGAAGGTTTGCTCCTTGGCTGCTATGGCCGCATCCGCCACCAGAAAGGCACCGATGCTTTTGTCGATGCGATGATCACGCTCTGCAAGGACCGCGAGGATGTCTTTGGCATCGTCATGGGCCGTGCCACCGAAAAGCACCAGACCTTCCTGCAAGACCTGAAAGACAAGGTCGCCGCCGAAGGCCTCGCTGATCGCATCCTCTTCAAGCCCGAAGTCACCGTGGATGAAATCCCCGCGTGGTATCAGGTGCTCGACCTGTTCATCGCCCCGCAACGCTGGGAAGGCTTTGGCCTCACCCCGCTCGAAGCGATGGCCTGCGGTGTCCCGGTCGTGGCCACCGACGTGGGTGCTTTCTCGGAAATCGTGACCACGCCCCAGATCGGCACCGTTGTCGAACCCGGCGATCCCGCGGCACTTGCCGAAGCCGCCAGACCCTTCCTGTCCGACGCCGCCGCCCTTGCCGAATCCGGCCGCGCAGCCCGCGCCCATGTCGAGGAAAACTTCCGCATCGAAGGTGAAGCCCAGCGCCTTGTCGCCATCTACAAGGGCCTTCTCGACGCCAAGTAACCCACTTTTGAAGCGAAACATCGCGTTTCAGAATGCGGCAAATAAGAAGAATCCATCACCTCCCCCTTTTTTCCCTGCCAAAACGGCGCTAATAGAGCGCGTCCTAAACTTTGGAGAGAGACAATGGGTTATCGCGTCGTTGTCGCAGGCGCCACGGGCAATGTGGGCCGCGAAATGCTGAATATCCTGGCCGAGCGCCAGTTCCCGGTGGATGAAATCGCCGCTCTTGCCAGCCGTCGTTCGCTTGGCACTGAGGTCAGCTTTGGTGACACCACTCTCAAGACCCAGGACATCGAACAGTTCGATTTCTCGGGCTGGGACATGGCCCTGTTCGCCATCGGTTCGGACGCCACCAAGAAATACGCGCCCATCGCTGCGGCGGCCGGCTGTGTCGTGATCGACAACTCGTCGCTCTACCGCTACGATCCGGACGTACCGCTGATCGTGCCCGAGTGTAACGCCGAAGCGATCCACGGCTATTCCAAGAAAAACATCATCGCCAACCCCAACTGCTCGACCGCGCAGATGGTTGTGGCGCTCAAGCCGCTGCACGACCGCGCCAAGATCAAGCGCGTTGTCGTCTCGACCTACCAGTCGGTCTCCGGCTCGGGCAAAGACGCCATCGACGAGCTTTGGGATCAGACCAAGGCCCAGTACAACCCCACCGACGATTATGCGCGCAAGGTCTATACCAAGGACATCGCCTTCAACGTCATTCCCCACATCGACAAGTTCATGGAAGACGGGTCGACCAAGGAAGAGTGGAAGATGGTTGTTGAAACCAAGAAGATCGTCGATCCGTCGATCAAGGTCACCGCAACCTGCGTGCGCGTGCCGGTCTTCGTGGGCCACTCCGAAGCCGTGAACATCGAGTTCGAAGAGTTCCTCGACGAAGACGAGGCCCGTGACATCCTGCGCGAAGCGCCCGGCATCATGGTCATCGACAAGCGTGAAGACGGCGGCTACGTCACCCCGCGCGAATGCGTTGGCGATTTCGCCACCTTCATTTCGCGTATCCGTCAGGATTCGACCGTCGAGAACGGCATCAACCTGTGGTGCGTCTCGGACAACCTGCGCAAGGGCGCCGCGCTGAACGCCGTTCAGATCGCCGAAACCCTGGGCCGCGAGGTTCTCAAGAAAGGCTAAGCCTTTCGACATCCGGATAGGGGGGCGCTCCGAAAGGGGCGCCCCTTCTCCGTTTGAGGGGGCCGACTCTGACAGACCTCACCGCATAGCATGATCCTTGGGGGCATCTCTGCCAAAGGAACCAAACCCATGCAGACTCCACGCAACGACCAATCAATCTCTGACCAATCGCTCGGCCAGACCGCATGGGCCAGCGCCCGCCACGCCGCGCGACTGGATACCGAAACAAGCGTCTGGCTCCGCGCCAGCCTGCGCCCCGCCTTCGAAGCCTCGAATACACTCCGCGGCCTCAAGGCGCGCCTCGCCAAGAAAGGCGTCTACCTCTCGCAAGGTCCGGGCGGTCTCATCCTGCGCGACATCCAGACCCGCGCCGCAATCTGCTCGCTTGATTTTCTGGGGATCAAACGCCGCGCCATGCAGTAACACCCGATAACCGCATGGCGAACAAAAAAGCAGCCCGGGAAATGGGCTGCTTTCGCGAAACTTTTATGTGCTTCAGACCTGCTTGAAGTTTCCGGTCGCCGGATCATAGGCTTCCAGCCCGCCCTCGGCGATATTGTGCCACAAACCATGCAGCGAAAGGTCGCCCTGTTCCACGCGTTCCTTGATGAACGGGAAAGTCATGAGGTTGGCGATTGATTCAAGAACCGCGACTTTTTCAAGTTCCCGCGCCTTCTCGGCCGGGTCCGAAATTTCCGCAACCTTGGCGTATGCCGGACGCAGAACATCCACCCAGCGACCGACAAAGCTCTCTTTCTCTTCCAGAGACGGCGCATTGCCTTCGCACATGTCAATGCAGCCCTGAACGCCACCGCATGCCGAGTGCCCCATCACGATCAGGTGCGCCACTTTCAAGGCAGTCACACCATATTCGATCGCCGCAGAGGTTCCGTGCTGCCCGCCATCCGGTTGATAGGGCGGCACGATATTGGCGATGTTGCGGTGCATAAAGAACTCGCCCTGATCAACGCCAAACAATTCGGTGGCATGAACGCGGCTGTCGCAACAGGAAATCACCATTGCACGAGGATGCTGACCCTCGCCCAACTTGCGATACCAGGACGCATTCGCCTCGTATGTGTTGGCCTTCCAGCCCTGATAGCGCTTCACCAGATATGACGGCAGAGCCTTCGCATGTGTCATCAGCGTCCCTTCCATTCTTTTTCTGAAAAGGTGGAATAGTCTCAATTGCAGAGAAATTCGAGTTATTTTCGTGTCGCAGATAAACCTTTTTCGAAGGCCTTTGCCGCATTTTGGGCGTGCTGTGGGGGCAAAACGATGTGGGTGAAGGAAATGCAGGTATCCATCCTGACAATGAAGGAACCGGTCTATGTCAATCCTGACCGGGTGAAACAACTGGTGCGCCAATCCGGACAGGAGGCCGCCCATGACATCCTTGCCCGCGCGGTCGAGGAAACCGCCCTGCGGCTGGGGCATCTGGCAAACCGCCTTGAAACGGCCTCCGCCGATGAACTCTGCCGCTGCGCGCGGTCACTGCTTGGCATCTCCGACCAGATCGGCCTTGATACCCTGACGATGGTGGCCGAAGACGTCGCCACCTGCATCGAAAACAATGACCCCATCGCCACCGCCGCGACCACCGCCCGCCTTCTGCGGATCGGCGAACGCTCCCTGTCCGAGATTTGCGAGTTGCAGGGCCTGACGCGCTGATACGGGTTGCAGGGCTGCCCCAAGGCGCTAACCTGCGATCAAACCGTTGATCGAATAGGCCCCACATGACCCTCAGCTTTGCGCCCGCGTCTTCCGATACCCTTCCGTTGCACATCGTCGACAAGGACAGCTTCGACACCTGGCGCGAAGCGCAATCCGATGCCACGCGCAGCTGGCTCGACGCAACGGGGTTCAAACCGTCCATCGGCGCGACGGCCCTGATCCCGGGCACTGATGGCACGCCCGTCATGGCCCTTGCCGGATACGGCGATGCCAAGGCCCGCGCCCGCGGCCGTTTCCCGCTTGCCGCCGCGGCCAAATCCCTGCCCGAAGGCACCTATCATCTTGCCAGTGACCTGCCCGCGGGCGACCTCGAAACCGAATGCCTCGGCTGGCTCCTGTCGGCCTATGCCTTTGACCGTTACGCCAAGCAATCCGGGGCCAAGGCCCGCCTGACCTGTCCCCAAGGGGTCGACGCCGCGCGCGTCGAAGCCATCGCCAACGCCGAGGCCCTGACCCGCGATCTCATCAACACCCCCGCCGCCGACATGGGGCCGGACGCCCTTGAGGCCGCCTGCCGCGATCTGACCGACACCTTCGATGCCACCATTGCCGTCACCACCGGCGAGGCGCTGCTCGACAACAACTTCCCCATGATCCACGCCGTTGGCCGCGCCGCTGCCAAGGCGCCGCGCCTGATCGACATAAACTGGGGCGACACTGGCCCGAAACTTACCCTTGTCGGCAAGGGCGTCTGTTTCGACACCGGCGGCCTCAACCTCAAACCCGGCGGCTCGATGGCGCTTATGAAAAAGGACATGGGCGGCGCGGCAACCGTTCTTGGCCTCGCCCGCATGATCATGGCGCTGAACCTGCCGCTGCAACTGCGTGTCCTGATTCCGGCAGTGGAAAACGCCGTGTCCGGCAACGCCTTCCGCCCCGGTGACATCCTCACATCGCGCAAGGGGCTGACCGTCGAGATCAACAATACCGACGCCGAAGGCCGCCTTGTTCTGGCCGACGCCCTTGCGCTTGCCAACGAGGACAATCCCGACACCATCATCTCGATGGCCACGCTGACCGGGGCGGCCCGCGTCGCCGTCGGCCCCGATCTCTCGCCCTTCTACACCGATGACGACGCCACCGCCGCCGCCCTTTCCAAGGCCGCAACCAACGTCTCCGATCCGGTCTGGCGGATGCCTTTCTGGGAGCCCTATGAAAAGATGATCGAACCCGGCATCGCCGATCTCGACAACGCCCCCTCCGGCGGTTTCGCAGGCTCCATCACCGCCGCGCTGTTCCTGCGCCGTTTCGTCGACAATGCGCGCTATACCCATTTCGACATCTACGGCTGGAACCCCGCCCCGGCACCGGCACGCCCCAAGGGCGGCGTCGGCATGGGGGCGCGCGCGCTGCTTGATGCCCTGCCGGACATGCTGGGCCTGTGATGGACCGCCGCCGCACCCCGGCCAACGCCCGTGTCGCCCTTGAAAGCGCCACCTCGGCCCCGGCCAACCTGCCGCGCGTGGCAGGTGTTCCCGCGCGCATCTCGGTGCCTGTCGCCGATCTCCTCGCCGCGCCCGAAGGCGCGCGCGACCGCCAGCTTCTGTTCGGCGATGAGGTCACCCTGATCGAGGCGCGCAACGGATTCAGCTTTGTTCAGGCCGCAAAAGACGGCTACGTCGGCTACCTGCCCGACACCGCGCTTGCCGCCCCGCAAGAGGCAACCCACTGGGTCAGCGCCCCGGCCACACATCTCTATACCAAGCCCGATTTCAAATCCGCCGACCGCCTGTCCCTCAGCTTTGGCAGCCGGGTTCGGATCACCTCCCAAAAGGGCCGCTTCTGCGAAACTCCCGACGGGTTCATCCCGGCACAGCACGTAACGCCCCTGGGCGAACACCTTACCGATCCCACCGCTGTCGCTGCGCTTTTCCTTGGCACCCCCTACCTCTGGGGCGGCAACTCGGCCTTCGGCATCGACTGTTCAGGCCTGATCCAGGCCGCCTGCCTTGCCTGCACCATCCCCTGCCCCGGTGACAGCGACATGCAGGCCGCTGAACTTGGCACGCTGCTGCCCGAAGGCACGCCACCACAACGCGGTGATCTCCTGTTCTGGAAAGGCCATGTCGCGCTTGTGGTCAGTGGCGACACCCTGATTCACGCCAATGCTCACCACATGGCGGTGGCCTATGAACCCCTTGACGCCGCGATCGAGCGCATCGCGCAACAGGGCGACGGCCCGGTCACGGCTCATCGCCGCCTGCCTGTCGTAGAGGTTTGAAGGGTCTTACTCGACCGCGCGGATCAGCTTGCGTTCCAGCACCCGAAGCACGGTCTTGAGGTCATGCCCGCGCTTCAGAATCTGGCCATCCATGCCGATCACCGCGTACATCCCCTGCTTTGCACGCAGCTTCGGCCGCTTCTCGATCTTGTAGAGCGGGTTCTCGGCCGTGCGCCGGAACACCGAGAACACGGCAACGTCCTTCAGCGATGAAATCCCATAATCCCGCCACTCGCCCGCGGCCACCATCCGCCCGTAAAGCGAAAGGATCACGTTCAGTTCCGTGCGATGAAATGAGACCTGCGTCGGGGCGCTTCCGGCAAAGGGAATGGGAGGCTGTGCATTCATATCTCCAGAGTTGCGCTGAATTTTCAATAAATCAAGCCTGCCCCGCTTTTGCCCCAAATTCTTCTGCAAAAGGCCTCGCACCTTCCCTCTTGTCGCCCAACCCCGCCTGCATATTCACATCATAGCGAAACACAAACGCTACCTTCGGCGGCGCGGCGTTATTGCCCCCACCCAGTCTGCGTCGCCGGAGGCCCTTTTTCCCAGATCATGCAAACGCCCCCTGGCAGAACCAGCCAGAGGACATCGTGCCGCCATGTGCGTAGAACAGCCAAAGCCTTGTTCCGTCACGACAATCCACTTGCCAATAGTCCCGCGTGCCGCTGCGCCAAAGCGGATCATCCAGCCACCATTCCGGGGCAATCCGCTCAGGCCCGACCACCTCGGCCACCTGCAAATCCCGCCCGCGAAACCGGAAACACTCGGGCAGGCGCGGGTGATCCGGCACCATGACAGGCTCGGGACGCCAAAGACACAAGGGGCGCTGCGCCACCGGCGCGGGCCACTCGCCTTCATGCGGTTCCGACCACGCCGCCGCCATCACCTGCGCCTCCTTTTCCGGAATATGGCTCTCGGCCGGATGCAACCGTGCCACCCGCTCCAGCCCGATCCGGGCTCCGATCCGCCCGAACAGGTCTTCCATCGCCCGCCCCCCTGCGGCCTCGGCGGCCTGCCGTTCCATGACGGTGCGGGCCGCATCCAGATGCCCCACCTGCTTGCGCCTGGGCAGGGCCTCGGAGCGCACCACCGCAAGGCGCAGCATGTCGATGCCATAGCCCGCTTCGATCTCGCTCACCTTCATCGCCAGCAGGGGGCGAATCCGCTCCGGTTGATCGCTGGCCCGCGCCAGCCCCACATCCACCCACTGCATCGTCTGATCCGCCCGATAGGCCTGAAGCCGCACAACCCGCGCGCCCTGCCCCTTGTCGCGCAGCAGGTCACACAACCGCTCCAGCAACCGCTCGACCGCCGCCATCACGTCATCAAACAACCCGATCGGATCGGGCAATGTCATCCGCACCGCGAAATGCGGCGTCGCCTTGGCCGGGCTGATCGGTTCCGGCACCCCACCCAGCGCCTGATCGATCCGCAACACCAACCCCTGCCCGAACCGCCGCGCAAGGCTGGCCCGCGGCTGGCCCAGCACATCCCCGATCTGCCGCAGCCCAAGCCGCGCCAGCGCCTCCCGCGTCGCCGGTTCGATCCGCAGGGCAGCCACCGGCAAGGCGGCAAGCGCCCCGTGCATCTGTCCCGGTGGTGCAATCCGCGCAACAGGTTGCCCGCCCCCCTGCACTGCCGGTGCCGCGCCGCCCTTGGTCCAGTGCCGCCGTTTCACCGCCCGCGACCGCGTGGCCCGCGCCTCCTGGTCAATGGCATCCCCGCTGCGATGGTTTTCGGCCCCCGCACTCCCGGCAAACCGCGCCAGCGCCCAGGCCGCCCCCGGCGTATCCGCCACCCCGCCCTCGACCTGCAATCCAAGCACCGCGCAATCCGCCTGCATCGCGGCCAGCATCTCTGCCTCCCCCCCGAACAGATGCGCGCATCCGGTGATATCCAGCATCAGGGCAGAAGGCGGTTCCTGCGCGACCCAGGGCGAATACTTCCCGGCCCAGCGGCACAGGACCGACAGGAACGCCGCCTCCGCCTGCGGGTTCTGCAACCGCGTCACCAACTCCGGGCACATCGCCTGCGCATCACGAAACGGCTGGCCGATATGGACGCCCGCCGCGCTGGCCTCGGCCGAAAGCGACTCCACCACCTGCATCTGTCCGGTATCCCGCAACACCGCGAGCGGCACGCCGATCAGTCCCGGATCCAGCCGGATCAGGCGTTCGGCCCCGAAGCGGGGAAACCACAGGGATAACAGACGTCGCGTAGGCATATTGGCAGCATATGTTCGCTTTTTGTTCTTATTTTTTATCTTGATTCTACCCCGCATGTCGAGTTGATGATGTCCACTCACAGGAGATCCGCCATGCGCCCGACTTTGCCCACCGCCATTATCCTGACGCTCGCGCTGGCCGGGCTTGTCCATGCCCACGGCGGCACCAAGGACAAAACCGTTCTTGCCCGCATGGATGCCATGCTGGACAGTAAAAAAGGCGCTCAACATACTTGGCGACATGGCCAAAGGCCTGCGTCCACTCGATCCGGATAGGGCGGAACAGGCCAAATCGGCACTGGTGACCCTCTCGCGCCAGACCCCCGAGTTGTTCAAGACCCACGCCAAAGACCCGACAAGCGAGGCCCTGCCCCTGATCTGGGAGAACTGGGACGATTTTCTGAAAAAGAACGAGGCCACGGTGCGCGCTGCACAGGCCGTTGACACCAAGACGCTGGGTGGCCTTCAGCAATCCCTGATCCAGCTCGGCGCAACCTGCCTCGACTGCCACGAAAAATACCGCAAAATCAAAAACTAAGCGGCCCCCTGACTACCCGCAGCGCACCTCGCGAATGATCCCCTTGTCATCAAGGTAAACATTCAGACGCTCCGGGTTGTGATCCATCGTCAACATCGAATCCGGCGCGACAATCCGCATGGCCTCGGGTGTCAGCACCCCGTCCAGCGCCGCGACCGGTTTGCCGATCAGAAAGGAGAACGCCGCCGGATCGCAAACAGCCGCCCCAAGGGTCCGCTGCTGTGCCTCGTCGTCTTCGCCAATGCAGCCCGCCAGGGCCACCAGCGCCACCAGCCCGATATGTTTCATCCGACAATTTCCTTTCATTTTCCGACAATTATCTGATGTCTCGTCGCTATGAAACAAGTCTTGGTCGCAACCTCTATTGAAAAGCGGCACGGTTTCGCCCAACCTCGCGTCAACCAAGGAGGATTCAATAATGATGCGCACCCGAGCCGCCGTCGCCCTTGAGGCCGGCAAACCCCTCGAAGTCATGGAAGTGAACCTGGAAGGCCCCAAGGCCGGTGAGGTTCTCGTGGAAATCAAGGCCACCGGCCTGTGCCACACCGACGAATTCACCCGTTCGGGCGCCGACCCCGAAGGCCTGTTCCCCTCGATCCTCGGCCACGAAGGCGCGGGCGTCGTTCTGGAGGTGGGCGAAGGCGTCACCACGCTCAAACCCGGCGATCACGTGATCCCGCTCTACACCCCGGAATGCGGCGAATGCTTTGCCTGCCGCTCGGGCAAGACCAACCTCTGCACCGCGATCCGCGGCACCCAGGGTCAAGGCCTCATGCCCGATGGCACCACCCGCTTCTCGATGCTGGATGGCACCCCGATCTACCACTACATGGGCTGCTCGACCTTCGCCAACCACACCGTCCTGCCGGAAATCGCGCTGGCCAAGGTGCGCGACGACGCGCCCTTCGACAAGATCTGCTACATCGGCTGTGGCGTCACCACCGGCATCGGCGCGGTGATCAACACCGCCGGCGTTGAAACCGGCGCCACCGCGGCGGTCTTCGGCCTGGGTGGGATCGGCCTCAACGTGATCCAGGGCCTGCGCATGGCTGGCGCCAGCAAGATCATCGGTGTCGACCTGAACAGCGACAAGGCCGAGATGGCCAAGAAGTTCGGCATGACCGACTTCGTGAACCCGAAAGACCTGCCCGAGGGCCAGTCGGTCACCGAGGCCATCATCGAGCTCACCAAGACCGAGGAAGACCAGTTCGGCGGCGTGGATTATTCCTTCGACGCCACCGGCAACGTGCAGGTCATGCGCGACGCGCTGGAATGCTCGCACCGCGGTTGGGGTGTGTCGGTCATCATCGGCGTGGCGCCGGCCGGGGCCGAGATCTCGACCCGCCCATTCCAGCTGGTCACCGGCCGCGTCTGGAAAGGCACTGCATTCGGCGGCGCCAAGGGCCGCACAGACGTGCCCAAGTTCGTCGACTGGTACATGAACGGCACCATCGAGATTGACGAGATGATCACCCACAAGCTGACCCTCGATCAGATCAACGAAGGCTTCGACCTGATGCACGAAGGCAAATCCATCCGCGCGGTGGTTGAATTCTGATCTTCGATCACCCATTCTAGAGACAACAGGGCGCGCCACCTTGGCGCGCCTTTCTTTTTGAAATTGCTTGATAAATTACATGACAAAACCTGACCGTCCGCTTTTCGCCGTTCTCATCGACGCAGACAACATTCCCGCGAAACATGCCGCCGCCATCCTCAAGGAGATTACTTCCTTCGGGGAACCCGCATTGAGACGGGTCTACGGAGATTGGTCCTCTGCATCCCTGCAAAACTGGACGCAGCAGGCCCGCGCCCTTGGTCTTGTCGCGCACCAGGAAACGGCCAATACGGCAGGCAAAAACGCCTCCGATATAGGGCTAGTCATAGATGCAATGGACATCCTGCACACGGGGCGCTTTGACGGGTTCGTCATAGTCAGTTCCGACAGCGACTTTACGGCACTGGCCAACCGCATACGCGAACAGGGGCTTACAGTTATCGGCATTGGCGAAAGCAAAGCGCCCCTCAGCCTGCGCAACGTCTGCAATCGCTTTGTCCTGATCGAGAACATAGTTGCCCCCACGCCGCAATCCACGACCAACAGCACCGAGCAGCAAAGCAAGCGTTCCCTCAAAGAAGTTGTGCCAATGCTCGAAGCCGCGATGGACAAGATCGATCCGGACAGCGAATGGTACGCTCTCGGGGCCTTGGGTCAGAAAATTGCCGCAGCGCATTCCGACTTTGACACCCGAACCTATGGGCATGCCAAGCTCAGCACTCTTGTTCAAAGCCTGAAGGGGTTCAAAACCCGCCGCACAAGTGGAAACGGCAATCAGCTTGAGGTCGCCCGCACCCCATAACGCGCAAGGAACGTCTCGACCGCATTCTCCGCCACGTTGCGGATCTCCTCTTGGGAAAACTCGCTCTGGATCCCAAAAACCGCCCTGTTCCAGATCGTCGACTTGCACAGTTCCGAAAACTGTTCCGCGGCCATCTTCACATCATCAATCTGCAAAGCGCCTTCCGCCACCGCGCATTCAAGAAAGGCCGCCATCCGGTCCCGTCCCATCCGCGGCCCGGCCTCGTAGAAGGCCGCGCCCAGTTCGGGAAAGCGGTCCCTTTCTGCCACACAGATACGAAACACCCCCTGGGCCACATCAGAAACCAGAAAGCTCGCCAAGCGTTCTGCCGCGATCAGCAAGGCTTCACGCAAAGGACAGTCCTCGGTCAGCATGGCAAGGATTTCATCCGCCATCCGGTCGCATTGGTTGGTCGCAATTTCACGGAACAGAACGGCCTTGTCGGGAAAATAGCTATAAAGCGTGGCCTTTGAGACACCGGCCACCTTAGCAATCTCGTCCACGCTCGCCCCTTCGAACCCGTCGCGAAGGAACACCTCACGTGCTCCTTCAAGCACCTGGTCGAATTTGCGTCCCCTACGGATGACTGGGCTGTGCGTGTTCATTGACGCTCCTGGCTATTTGGAATTCGAATATAAACTGAGCGGTTCAGTTACCACAAGAAAAACACCTTGCACCTGACCCGCAGTCACATAAATTAGAATTATTCTAAAACATGCGAGTCCCCCCATGCGTTTTTTCTCTCAACGACGCCACTTCAAGGATCTGAGCGAACAGGAACTCATCGCGCTGGCCATCTCCTCGGAAGAGGATGACGCCCGAATCTACCGCTCCTATGCCGAGATGCTACGCAGCGATTTCCCGGCAACGGCAAAGGTGTTCGATGGCATGGCCGCCGAGGAGGACACCCACCGCCAGCGACTGATCGACCTGCATCAAACCCGTTTTGGCGATGTGATCCCCCTGATCCGCCGCGAACACGTTGCAGGCTATTATGCCCGCCGCCCGATCTGGCTGGTTGAAAACCTCGGGATCGACCGCATCCGCACCGAAGCCGCCGCGATGGAACGCGATGCCGAACGGTTCTACCTTGCCGCCGCCGCCCGCAGTCAGGATGCCGCGACCCGCAAACTGCTTGGTGATCTCGCCGCCGCAGAGGCCGGCCATCAGGACACGGCGCACGGTCTGGAGCAGCAGCACCTCGACGATGACAGCCGCGAGACAGAAGCAGACACCGCCAAACGCCAGTTTATCCTGACATGGGTGCAACCCGGCCTTGCCGGTCTCATGGATGGGTCGGTGTCAACTCTGGCCCCCATCTTCGCCACCGCTTTCGCTACGCAGGACACCTGGACCACCTTCCTTGTCGGCCTTGCGGCGTCGGTTGGTGCCGGCATCTCGATGGGCTTCACCGAGGCCGCCTCGGACGACGGCGAACTCTCGGGTCGCGGCTCTCCCATCAAGCGCGGCTTCGCGTCGGGCATCATGACAACCGTGGGCGGCCTCGGCCACGCCCTGCCCTACCTGATCCCCGATTTCTGGACCGCAACCACCATCGCGATCCTCGTGGTATTCCTCGAACTCTGGGCCATCGCCTGGATTCAGAACCGATTCATGGAGACCCCGTTCTTCCGTGCTGCCTTCCAGGTCGTGCTGGGCGGTGCCCTCGTCTTCGCCGCAGGGGTGCTGATCGGCAGCGGCTAGATCCGGCCGCTGCGCTTTTTCACCGGGATGCGGGCTTGATATCCAACAGCTTGGTTCGATCCAGGCAGTCCAGCCCCCGCACGAAGAGGCAACCATCAGCAATGCTCAAAATCGGCACTTCAGCGGCAGCAATCGGGTTTGGTCGGTGCGGCGAGCGTAGCGAAAAGACACCCGTCGCCGCCCCGCCACCACGACACCCGCGGCTTTGGCTGATACGATTCCGATCCACACCTTCAAACCAGTAAAGCACCAGCACCCTTTGTCCCGGCCGCAAACCGACCAGCCCGTGGGCGTAAGCCTGGTCCAGCTCCAACACACACTCTGGTCCGTCGGCCTGCACATTGTTTGGGCAGTCTTCCAGCCGCACGTAGGGCGTGCGAATTTCACCAATGAACGTCAACTCGGCTTGTCCCATCATGCCTCCTCCCGGCTGGATACCACCGCATAGACAAACACCGTCACAAGGATCACTGTCCCGCCAACAAAGCTCGTCAGCGGCGGCACCTCACCAAAAAAACCAAAAGCGAAAAGCGGGGCAAAGACGGCCTCCAACATCAGGATCATCCCTACTTCAGGAGCGGTGATGTAGCGGGTCGCAACCTGCGACAGCACTCGTCCAAACGGCGCGGTAAACAGACCCATCGCAGCCATGATGATCCATGTGCTCAGGCTGAAGCTTTCCGGCGAGGCAAGAAAGAACATCACCACGGCAAGGAACAATCCGCCCATGCCCACGCTGGCCATACGGCTGACACTTTGGAACCGCCGCAACAGGGTTTGGTTCAGTGACACGCAGGTCACCGCAAAAAACGCCAGCACGTCCCCATAAAGGTTGCCTGCCCCGAAAGAGCCCGACACCACGATTGCGATCCCGACCATCACCGCGACGATGGCAATCCAAGTGGCCCTCCGCGTCACCTCACCCAGGAAGATCCTGCTGAAGACAGCCGCAAGCGCAGGGGCCGTACTCAGGATGACAAAGGTGTTGGCGACCGAAGTGTTCTTGATGCTCAGCACCAATGCCGAGGCACTGCCAAGCATCAAGAGCCCGGACAGAACCACCGGCCAGCCGCTGGCTTTCAACGTTCCAAGAACACCCCTCTCGTCGCGCAGGTGAATGAAAATCGGCATCGAGATCGCCGTGAACAGGCCGAACAGGAAAGCGGTGTCAAATCCTCCGACACCCGAAAACCGGATGAAAATCGGGTCAAAGCTCATCAAGATCGCCCCTGCTAGGGCAATCGCAAGCCCCGTCGAGCGGGGGTTTTGTCCAAGGGACGGAAAGGTCGTGGTCTGGGTCATGATGCTCATCCAAAATCATACTGATTGGTGTGATTTATTCACCCTTGCCCAAATGTCAATATAATCATACTTATTGGTATGATGTTTTCCGCAGGAGAATTGAAAACCTTGGGAAAAATGGAAGAGAAACGCGCACAGAAACGCCGTGCCATCCTGGAAGCCGCGCAAGAGGCCTTTCTCTCAGACGGTTTTTTGCTGGCCAACATGGACAGAATCGCGGCCCAGGCACAGGTCACGAAACAGACCGTCTACCGCTACTTCCCTTCAAAGAGCGATCTTTTCCGGGACACCTTGCGCCATATGGGTGAACGCGCCGGCGATAGCTTTCTGCGACACCTCCAAATCCCGGATACCAAAACAGCACTTGAGAAGTTCGCCATTGGCTTCGTGAAGGCACATATGAGTGACGCGCATCTGGAAACCTTCCGCTTGCTGATCGCCGAAAGCACCAAGGCCCCCGAACTGGTCAGTGCCTTTTTCGAAGTGGGCCCTGATGACACGGGCTCAACCCTTGCCACCTTCTTCCGCGACAGGCTGAACATCGAAGACCCCGAAACCGCCCTTCGCCAATACACCGGTATGCTTCTGGCATATCGCACCGATGCTCTGCTTGGCCGCCCCGTGCCCGATGCCCACGCCCTCGAAGACCACGCCCGCACTTCAACCCGCTGGCTCCTTTCGGCCGTCGCAAACGAATAATTCGATCACCATTTCCCTAAAGACCCGCTAGAACCAAGGGGAACAGGAGACACCCATGCCCCAGATCACCGACATCGCCTCTCTCGAAGCCCTATACGGCGAACCGGTTCCTGCCTCGCTGACCAAGGTCGCCATTCGCATGACCCCGCTGTACCGCCAGTGGATCGAGGCCGCGCGCTTTGTCGTGCTCTCCACTGTTGGCCCCGAGGGCACCGACGCCAGCCCGCGCGGTGACGATGGCCCGGTTGTGAAAATCGCCGACGATCACACCCTCCTGCTGCCGGACTGGCGCGGCAACAACCGCATCGACAGCCTGCGCAACATCGTACGCGACGGGCGCGCCAGCCTGATGTTCATGATCCCCGGCACAACCAACGTCGTGCGCTGCAACGGAACCGCGATCCTGACAACAGATGCAGAGATGACCGAACAGTTCACGCAGGCGGGCAAGCACCCCAAGTCCGTCATCGTTTTCACCCTCGCCGAAATGTACTTCCAATGCGCCAAGGCGATCATGCGCTCGGGCCTCTGGACCACGCCACACCCGGACAACGTCCCAACCGCCGGACAGTTCATCCAGGAAATGAAAGCTGACTTCGACGGCAAATCCTATGACGCAGGCTACGCGGAATACGCCAAAACGCGGATGTGGTAGCCGCCTTTGCCATGCGCCGCGCCTTGGCCTATGCTGGACGCCCGTCAGGAAAGGGCCGAAAGACCGTGGCCAAACCGCTGAAACCCCTGGTAGCCTGCTGCCTCTTACTGGGCGTGTCGCTCTCGGCGGCACACGCCCAAAGCCTGGCAGACGATACGGTTTTCCCGTCCACCACGCCGCCTTTCTCGGACTTTGGGCTGACCTATGATCCTGAAACCCTCACGCCCTATCCCCTGATACGCGATTGCCCCGAATGCCCGCCGCCTGCATTTTCCGGTCGCATTCCCGATCGATTTACCGACCTGTCCTTCAGCAGCCCCGTATCACGCCACCCCGATGGCATCCTGACTTTCCGGGGCGGGTTGCAAAAAGACGGCAGCATTTCCCTTGGGCTGATATGGACCAACCGCCGCTGGTACTGGGCCGAAAAACGCCAGCCTTCACAGCCTTTGACGCCCTCCCATGCCTTCCGTCCGACGGTCCCCCTCGGCCAAGGCGGCACCTGGAGCTCCAACTGCAACCCGTTGACCGATCCGGACTGTACCCGCTTTTGATCCCGCCATTCGCTTCGAAAACACCCGACAATGACACGGTCGCCCCCGCGAATGCGCGACGGGCCAACAAATCCCTTGCCCTGCCCTGCCGGGATGCTACCAAGTTGCCATGTTAGCGATCTTCCTCAAGACCCTGCCGTTCTTTGCGATCATCGGCCTTGGCTACTGGGCCGGGCGCACGAAGTTCTTCAGCCAGGAAGCCACCGCCTACCTCACCAAGTTCGTCTTCTACTTCGCCCTCTCGGCCATGCTGTTCCGCTTTGCCGCGAACCTCTCGCTGGCCGAGGTGCTCGACTGGCCGCTCGTCGGCGCCTACCTACTGGGCACGCTGGCGATCTACCTGCTCGCCACCGGCGTCGCATTTCTGCGCCGCCTCGACATTCCCACCGCCGCGATCGAGGCCCAATGCGCCGTCATCGGCAACGTCGGTTTCCTTGGCGTGCCCATGCTTGTCCTGCTGCTCGGCGAACGGGCCATTGGTCCGGTCATGCTGGTCCTCGCGGTCGACCTGATCGTCTTTTCCTCTCTGATCGTGATCCTGATCACCGGCTCCCGGGATGGCCGGATGAGCTTTGCCATCCTGCGCACCGTCGGTCTCGGCCTGCTGCGCAACCCGATGATCGTGGCGATCTCCTCGGGCCTGATCTGGTCAGCCCTCGAAATCCCGATCCCCGCGCCGCTGAATGAATTCCTCGCACTGCTTGGCGCGGCAGCCACCCCCGGCGCGCTGTTCGCCATCGGAGCCTCGCTGGCCGCCATTGCCGCGGAACGCGTTCAGGTCGCCGCCTGGCTCTCGTTCTGCAAACTGGTCCTGCATCCGGCCGCCGTTGCCATCGCGGCGCTCTGGATCATCCCGATCGATCCCTATTCCGCTGCCGTGGTGATCTCCGCTGCCGCCCTGCCCGTGGCCGGCAACGTCTATATCCTCGCCCAGCACTACGGCGTCGCCCCCCACCGCGCTTCGGCCGCCATCCTGCTCTCGACCGTCGTTAGCATCGGCACCGTTTCCGCTGTCATCGCATGGGTCGCCACCCTCACCTGACGCACAGCCTTTCTGCAAAGGCGCACATCACCCTTAGTTGTTTTGAACGTGATTGACCCGGTTCCTAACTCGAGGTCACCGCAGCGCAATATCGCTTGCGGCGCAAACAACTCCGATCTGTCCGGAAATTTCGGCTGGCCAGGTCAAGCACTCTGAAAAGGCAAAACCAATGAACGCTTTCAAATCCCTCATCGGCGGCATCGCCCTCTCCGCAGCTCTCGTCACCTCGGCCCTGGCAGCAGGCGTCGACGTCAATGCCACCACCACCGGCCTTGCCCTGCGCGGCTACGATCCGGTTGCATACCATACCGTAGGTGAACCGACCCCAGGCGACTTCCAGATCACCGCAACCTACAACGACGCGACCTACCGCTTCGCCTCGGAAGAGAACAAAGCCACCTTCGAAGCCAACCCCGAAGCATACGCTCCGGCCTACGGCGGCTACTGCGCCTTCGGCACCGCGATGGGCTTCAAATTCGACGGCGATCCGGAAATCTGGAAAATCGTTGACAACAAGCTCTACCTGAACCTGTCGGCTGGCGTTCAAGAACGCTGGGAAGGCGACGTTCCGGGCTTCATCGAAAAAGCTTCGGCCAACTGGGTCGACATCGCAGACAAGACCCCGGAAGAGCTGCAAGAGCAGTAAATCCCAATCCACTCACGGATCAGAGCGGCGGTAGGGCATCCTGCCGCCGTTTTGCGTATCATCCGAAAATCAGATCATCCACACCGATCCCGTTGCCGGTGTCCACGGCCAATCTCCCATCGCCATCCGCCGACCGGATATACAGGCTATCCAGATCAACAAAATACCCAAGCATGTCCGCTTCAGACACATCCTGAAGGTTCGTGTTGAACCCGCTGGCAAAATCGGGCCGGATTGTCAGGTCCCACAAACCATCTCCCTCGGCCATAAAGGTTGCGGTCGCCGCGTAACCCGTCGTGTCGTTCTCACCCGAGAAGATCAGGTTCCCATCCGCGTCCCCGCCCCCTTCGCCGACAAGAGTGAAGCCCAGGAAATCGAACGCATCACCATCGTCCTTGGTAAAGGTGATCGCGGCGAAGACATCGATATTTGTCACCGCATCACTTTCGTCGGTGACACCAAAGTCGAGATCACCATCGCCATCAAGATCCTGGAAGGGGTCCTGTGACACCGTCTGAAAAGCGTGCGTCTGAACCGTGCCGGTGAAACCCGCTTCCGTGTAGGTACTGCCGGAAACCGCACCGCCATCAAAGGTAATTTTGCTGGTCAGCGGCGCAGGCAAAACGAAATCAGCATCGGACAAATCCCCGGCATCAATGCCCTTGAGAACCGCAACCAAAGTACCATCCACGCTCAGGCTGGTATTACCGGTCCCATCATCGGCCACTGAATACACCGATCCGTCTGCGAACCCGGACAAATCAATCGTGTCCTTGCCGATCTGCATGTCGTTGATGCGATCCACACCCTTGCCATCAATGACAAAGACATCCGCACCATCCCCGCCAACCAGCGTGTCATGGCCCCAACCGCCATCAAGCCGGTCCTTGCCTTTCTGGCCATAAAGCCGGTCTGCACCCGCATCGCCTCGAAGGATGTCGCCTTCGTTGCCGCCATTCAGAACATCGTTATCCTTTCCACCGACAAGCGTGTCATGGCCGCGCCCGCCGTTCAGGGTATCTTCGCCCACACCTCCGGACAAAAGGTCCTTGCCAGCGTCGCCATTGAGACGGTCAAATCCGTTGTCGCCAAAAAGGCGATCGTCACCAGCATCGCCGTTCAACGTATCTCGCCCGGCGTTGCCACGGATCGTATCGTCGCCAGCCCCGCCTTCGACATAATCATTACCTCCCCCGCCAAGCAGCTTGTCATCCTTGCTACCGCCGAAAAGACGATCATTGCCATCCCCGCCCCGCAGGTCATCTTCATCCCCACCCCCTTTGAGGGAGTCGTTTCCAGCCCCCCCAAGCAGCAGGTCATTTCCGCCACCACCAAGCAGCGTGTCCTTACCGCCGTTCCCCGAAACCGTGTCGTCCCCCCCAAAGTCCGTAAACAGATCGTTCCCCGCCAAAAGGCTGAACACATCCGCCCCTGCGGTCCCTTGGATCACATCATCCCCCGGCGTCGGCTGCGGCGGCAGGACCCCGGTGATAGACATCTGATATGCAGCCGCCAGCGCATCCCCGTTATCATCAACCACCAGCGAATACTGCCCCGTCACCGGCGCGGTAAACACAACGCGCCACCCGTCACCAAGGTCGGTGACCTGCAATCCCCCGATCTGTCCGCTTGTCGCCCCATCGGCGTATCCCAAAACCCAGGACGTCACGCCGCTGTCGAAATTCGCAACCAACAGCACACCTGCACTTGTGCCACCATAAAGGCCGGTCATTGTAACCGTGTATTCCTCCCCCGCCGTCAGATCGACAAGTACGCGATCCACTTCGTCGCTTCCCGCAACCGAGCCGAAAAACGTATCGCCAACATTGAGGGTATAGATCGTGCTGAAACCGGTTGCCGCATCGGTCGTCTCGGTAATCGTCGCCATGAATTGCTCCAACTGAGATATCTATATTCTGGAAATTGACCCCAGCTTAGCGCACCCCCCCGAACAAAACGACACAATTCACTCCCCCTTCACCTCAACAAAAAAGGCGCCCCAAGGCGCCCTTTCAGATGTTGCTTCTCAGACAAGGTCAGTAGCTGAACTCGCCGTAGATCCGGCTCAGGTCACCGTTCCAGTCACCATGGTAGTGGTCCAGCAACTCATCCGCCGGCACCTTGCCGCTTTCCACGCTTTCCTTCAGCGCGTTGAGGAAATGGGTCTCGTCCGGCACCAGACCGCCCGCGCCTTCCTTGCCACGCGCCGCAAGGCCCGCTTCGGAAATCGCCAGCACTTCGCGCGCCAGATCGTGCATCTTCACGTTGCCCGCCTGTGCCTGCAAACCGTCGACCGAGGCCGCCACGCGCAACATCTCGCGGGTTTCGGCATCCCAGCCCTTCACCAGATCCCAGGCTGCATCCAGCGATGACTGGTCGTACATCAACCCGACCCAGAAAGCAGGCAGCGCACACAGGCGACGCCACGGGCCACCGTCGGCGCCGCGCATCTCCATGTATTTCTTGATCCGCGCCTCTGGGAAGGCCGTGGTCAGGTGGTCCGCCCAGTCGCTCAACGTCGGGGTCTCGCCCGGCAGTGCAGGCAGTTCACCCTTCAGGAAATCACGGAACGACATGCCCAGCGCGTCGATATATTCACCGTCGCGATAGACGAAATACATCGGCACATCGAGCGCGTATTCCACCCATGCCTCGAACCCGAAGCCCTCTTCGAACACGAAAGGCAGCATGCCTGTGCGCGCCGGATCAAGGTCACGCCAGACGCGCGACCGCCAGCTCTTGTGGCCATTCGGCTTGCCATCAAAGAACGGCGAATTGGCAAACAGCGCGGTCGCCACCGGTTGCAGGGCCAGCGCCACGCGAAGTTTTTGCACCATGTCCGCCTCAGAGGCGAAATCAAGGTTCACCTGCACGGTACAGGTCCGGTACATCATGGATTTGCCCATGGTGCCCACACGGTCCATGTAATCGGTCATCAAGCGATAACGCCCTTTCGGCATCACCGGCATTTCCTCGTGCGACCAAACAGGCGCCGCACCGAGACCGATGAACCCGACACCGATCTTGTCGGCAATGTCCTTCACATCGGCAAGGTGCTGATTCACCTCGTCACAGGTCTGGTGGATGCTCTCCAGCGGCGCGCCGGACAGTTCCAGCTGACCACCCGGTTCAAGGCTCACGTTGGCGCCATCTTTCTCAAGACCGATCAGCTTGCCGCCCTCTTCCACCGGCGTCCAGCCATGGCCATCACGCAGGCCTTTCAGCACCGCGAGAATCGACCGCTCGCCCTCGTAGGGCAGCGGCTTGAGGGTTTCCTTGCAGTACCCGAACTTCTCGTGTTCGGTCCCGATCCGCCACTGTTCACGCGGCTTGCAGCCACTTTCAAGATATTCACCAAGTTGGGAGTGGTGCTCGATCGGTCCGCCACCGGACTGAGGAATGGACATTGCGGTTTCTCCGGTCCTTTTGGATGCGCATGTCCGGTCAGTGGTGATCGGAAATGCGCAAAGTGTCAATGCAACGTTGCGGCGACCTTTGACCAGATCACGACAGGGTGATCCGGTTTCGACTTCAACTGCGCCAGCATGCGCTCGGTCCGGATACCCGGCAAGGCGGCAAAGGCATCGAACAACGCATCTGATCCTTCCGCGTTCACGGGAATGCGCAGATCGGCCTGTCCGGGCTGGCGCAATACCCAAACCGGCGGCACGCTATGCGCCTCAAGGCTCAGGCCCATCATCTCGTCAATCGCAACGGCCCCGCCATCCAGGGGGCCGAAATAAGTGATCTGCCGCTCGTCGACCTGCACGACACCCGGGCCGCCCTTGCCCATTCGAAACCGGGCGCGTTGAACACCGGCCACCAAAAGGGCCGCACCAATCAGGATCACCACGATCCCGACCCACTTCAGAAGTCCGAAACCGCTTGCCCAGTAGATGCCAAGGGCCACGACCACGATCCCGATCATCACCTCGCGCCATCGATCAACAAAAGCGCTGGCTTCTGGTCGAATGAAACTCATGCGTCAGGCTCCCATCCTGCTAGAAACAGATCAACCTGCGGCAAGATCAGGTCGTCACGTTCTAGATACTTAGGTGAGCCATACTTGCGATACATCTCCAACCCGATGAAAAACCGGAACACGGTTGCGTAATCGTCACCAACGGCAAACCGGCTTGGGCGAAATGCGGCAAGTTCGTCGGGGGTACACCAGATTTCCTGCCCAAGGCAAAACCGCGCCGCCATCTGCAAAACCGGCATCTGGTGGCTGCCATGAATGTCGATCCCCCACATGTGGGTGCCATCATACATCAGGTTGGTCAGGCTAAAATCCCCATGCCCGACCGAGAACATGACCTCGCGGCCCTCCATCTCCCGCGCCAAGACATCCAGCTCCGAGCGAAAGCGGTTCAGCGCCTTGATGATCTCCGGCTTGGCTCTGGCATCAGGCGGCATAAGCCGTGTCAGGCTTTTTTGCGCCGGAAAGACCCGCGTCTCAGCCCGCAGCGCCGCCACCTCCTGCAACCACTCCGCCGACAGGCGCACCAGCTTCTGACGCCGCCGCGATGGCGCGGATTTTATCCGTTCGCCAACCGTCTTGCCGGGCACCTTCTCTGTCACCAGTAGCCCGTGATCGGGAAAGGCATCCAGAACCCGCATCACCCGGTTCTGCCCATCGCCCAGCGCCTCGTGCAGAAATCCAAGCTCGCGGCAAGCACGCTCCACACCTCCGCTCGCATCCTTGACGCGCAGGTGTTTGAAAAACACCGGCGCCCCACGCAACCTGCCCCTGATGACAGTGGCGCGATCATCGGATTTCACAACGTCTTTGATCTCGGCAGTCTTCGTCCCGTAAACCCGGTCGAGCAGGTCCTGAATCTCTTGTCCCCGTGCTGACCATTCCAGCATTCGGTCAAGAAACCCCTGGCTCATGTCGCCCCCTTCACGCCCAGTCGCCAAGGGCCTGCTGCCAAAGCGTCATCGCCGCCACCGCCGCGGTGTCCGCCCGCAGGATACGTGGCCCCAAGGCCACCACGTGCGCCTGTGGATGCGCATGCAGCTTGGCGCGCTCTGCTTCGGAAAAACCACCTTCCGGTCCAATCAGGATCGCCCATTTGCCGCCTTCGGCAGCTCCAAGACACTTGGCCGATCCAACCTCGGCCTCGTCACAGAACATCAACTGCCGGTCTTCCGGCCACTCCGCCAGAACCCGCTCCAGTTTCTGCAAGTCACGAACCTCGGGCACAAAGGTGCCCCCGCATTGCTCTGCCGCCTCGACCGCATGGGCCTGCAACCGGTCCTGCCGGATGCGCTCGGAATTGGTAAAGGCCGTCTGCACCGGCATGATCTTCGCGGCCCCCATCTCGGCCGCCTTCTCGACGATGAAATCGGTCCGCGCCTTCTTGATCGGGGCAAACATCAACCAAAGGTCCGGCGGCATCTGCAACGGCTTGGTCTGTTCCTCGCACACAAGAACACCACCGCGCTTGCCGGCTTGGGCAACTTCGCAGCGCCACTCACCATCTACCCCGTTGAACAACAAAACCGGGTCCCCCACGCCCATCCGCATCACCCCGAAAAGGTAGTGCGCCTGATCGCGTTCAAGAGGAACCGATTGCCCTTGGCCCAAGGGATGCTCTACATACAGCCTGACTTTTGCCTGTTTCATGGAAACCTTCATATGAGCGACACGCCCACAACACCAGAGCCGAAAGGTCAGGTTTCCGACGCGGTCCGCGGCAATTGGGTCGATCACCTCGCCCCGCACGCCACCCGCCCCTACCTGCGCCTCAGCCGCGCCGACCGTCCCATCGGCACCTGGCTGTTGCTGCTGCCCTGCTGGATGTCGCTCCTGCTGGCCATGCTCTACGATGGTCAGGCGCGCCTCGAAGACCTCTGGATCGCCATCGGATGCGCGGCGGGCGCATGGCTGATGCGCGGCGCAGGCTGCACCTGGAACGACATCACCGACCGCGACTTCGATGCCCAGGTCGAACGCACCCGCTCCCGTCCGATCCCCTCGGGTCAGGTCACCGCACGGCAGGCCGCGCTGTGGATGGGCATTCAGGCGCTGATCTCATTCGCCATCCTGCTGACATTCCACCCCAATGCCATCCTGCTTGGCGTGGTCTCCCTCGCCCCCGTCGCCGTCTACCCCTTTGCCAAACGGTTTACATGGTGGCCGCAGGTCTTCCTTGGCATCGCCTTCAACTGGGGCGCGCTTCTGGCATGGACGGCACACACCGGATCGCTGCAATGGCCCGCCGTTGTCCTTTATCTCGCGGGCATCGCATGGACCCTGTTCTACGACACCATCTATGCCCATCAGGACACCGAGGACGACGCCCTCATCGGCGTGAAGTCCACCGCCCGCCTCTTTGCCGAGAAAACCCCGCAATGGCTTCAGGCCTTCCTGATCCTCACCGTCACCCTGATGGCCATCGCCACCTTCCTTGCCACCCGCGACCGCAGCCCGCTCTCGATGGTGATCGCCCTCGCCGGCCCCTGGGCGATGGGCTGGCACATGCAGTGGCAGATGCGCCGCCTGAACACCGAGGACAACGACGTGCTCTTGCACCTGTTCCGCTCGAACCGCGACACCGGTCTGATCCCCTTGCTGTTTTTCGCCGTCGCCTGCTTCCTTTGAGCGCAAGTGATTGCATGCAGGCTGGCAGCAGCGTATCAAACGCTAACTCGAACAAAACAAACGCTTCCGAACGCTCCTGATGCGCCTTTCCGACTACCTGCCCATTGCCACCACCTTCACTCTGGCCGCCGGCTTCAGCGCCGTCGCCGCGGTGTTCTCGGCAGACCTGATCGAAGAGGCCTCGCGCCGCGGCGTGCAAAGCGAGCTGGCCAAGGAAGGCATGACTTGGGCCACCATCCATGCCGAGGGCCTTCAGGTCTTCATCACCGGCGTCGCCCCGACCGAGGCCGAGCGGTTCAAGGCCATCTCTTCGGCTGGCAAGATTGTCGATGCCGCCCGGGTGATCGACAACATGCAGATCGAGGCCACCGCCGACATCGGCCCGCCGCGTTTCTCGATCGAGATCCTGCGCAATGACTCGGGCATCCAGCTCATCGGTCTGATCCCCGAAGACAGCAACCGCGCCGAAATCATTGGCGATCTGCGTGGCCTCGACGGCAGTCCGGTGGTCACCGACTTCCTTGAAACCGCCGAATACGACGTTCCCGAAGGATGGCAGCAGGCCCTGAGCTATGCCCTCTTCGCCCTCGAAGAACTGCCCCGCGCCAAGATCTCGCTTGAGGCAGGCCGCGTCAGCGTCACCGCCATGAGCGACAGCCCCGAAGCTCGCCGCGAGCTGGAAGGCATCCTAACCCGCAAGGCACCGCCGACGCTTGACCTCGCTCTGACCATTTCGGCGCCCCGCCCCGTCATCACGCCCTTCACCCTGCGCTTCCTGATCGACGATCTTGGCGCGCGCTTCGATGCCTGCTCTGCCGACACCGAGGACGCCCGCAGCCAGATCCTCGCCGCCGCGACACAGGCCGGCCTCGAAGGCAGTGCCGCCTGCACCATCGGTCTCGGCGTGCCTACTCCGTCTTGGGGCGACGCGGTCGAAACCGCCATCTCAGGCCTCTCCGAACTGGGTGGCGGCAGCGTTACCTTCTCCGACGCCGACATCACCCTGATCGCCCGCATCGGCACCGAACAGGATCTCTTCGACAAGGTCATCGGCGAGGTCGAAAGCGCCCTTCCCGAGGTCTTCGCCCTGCACGCCACCCGCCCGGTCCCGATCGAGGAAACCGACGAAGGCACCCCGGAATTCACCGCGACCCTAAGCCCCGAAGGCACCCTGCAACTGCGCGGTCGCCTGCGCGACGACGTCAGCCGCACCATGGCGCAAAGCTACGCCAACGCCCGTTTCGGCATGGAAGACGTCTACATGGCCGCCCGCCTTGACGAAAACCTGCCCGGCACCTGGTCGCTTCGCGTTCTCGCCGGTCTCGACGCCCTGTCACAGCTGCACAACGGTGCCCTGACCGTCACCCCCGACACCCTCGACATCTCCGGCACCACTGGTGATCCGCAGGCCAGTGACCGCATTTCCCGCCTGCTGGCGGAAAAGCTGGATCAGGGCGACCACTATGCCCTCAACGTGCGCTACGAAGAGGCGCTCGACCCGATTGCCCAGCTTCCCACCCCTGAGGAATGTCTGGCCCGCCTGCAAGAGGTACAGGGCACCCAGAAGATCAGCTTCGAACCCGGCTCCGGCACGCTGGATGAAACCGCGGGCCCCGTGATCGACGAACTTGCCGCGATCCTTCAGGACTGTCAGGACATCAACCTCAAGCTGGAAATTCAGGGCCACACCGACAGCCAGGGCCGCGAGGAAATGAACATGGCCCTAAGCCAGACCCGCGCCCAATCGGTTCTGAACGCCCTGCACGACCGCCGTATCCTGACCGGAAACTTCTCGGCACAGGGTTATGGCGAGGCCCAGCCGATTGCCGACAACAAGACCGAGGAAGGCCGCGAGGCCAACCGCCGCATCGAATTTGTCCTCATCCAACCCGAAGAGACCCCGCCAGAGGGCGAAAATGCGGATGGTGAAGCACAAACCGGTGAAGAAACCGCTGTAGACACCGGCGCGAATCCGGTACAAGACGACGCCGCACAGGATGCGGCACCGGCCGAACAACCCCAAGACGACGGCCAGCAGGAGACAACCGATGACCAGAACTGATTTCATCATCGCCACCGCGATCATCCTGTTCGTCGCCTTCTGCATGGGCTGGTTCGCCAACTGGCTGGTGCACCGCTTCTCGCGCGTTTCGCAGTCCGACGTCGACCAGCTTGAGCGCATGAGCCAGGAGTTGCACGAGGCCGAGGAAACCCGCGATCAGGCCATCACCTACCTGCAACAGCGCGAGGCCGAACTGACCAACCAGCTGGCCCAGACCGAAGCCGAACTCTCTGCCGCCATGGAAGGCCTGCGCGACGCCCGCCACGAGGCCGAAGAACTGCGCAGCCACATCGAACGCATGAACGCTGGCTAAGCCGTTTTCGATGCGGGGTGCTGCATCAAGCCCGGCCAAAATCGGTGAAGAAATTCCTTAACAAAGCCTGAGCGCACGGTGCCTTAAACTGGCCAGATCGTCTGTGCCCACCTCCGTAATACCGACGTAATACCGACGTGGCACCGACAGCCGTTTTTGCCAATTCTGCCTTGTTAACCTGAACGATTCGCCCAAATGCGCCCGCGCCACACATACCGATAGGGCGCGCCCCGTTAACCGCTCACCAGCGGTTCAGCGCGTCCTCATCTTCATCCTTGGCCGCAACCCATGCACCGCCATCCGCAGTGAATTCCTGCTTCCAGAACGGCGCCCGCGACTTGAGGTAATCCATCAGGAATTCGGCCGCCGCAAAAGCATCCACACGGTGCGGCGCAGCGGTTGCCACCATCATGATCATGTCGCCCGGGCGCAGCGTCCCGTGGCGATGGATCACCAGAACATCTCCCAGATTCCAACGGCTTTGCGCCTCTTCCGCGATCTTGGTCAGCGCCTTTTCCGTCATCCCCGGATAGTGCTCGATCTCCATCCGGTCCAGCGGGTCATCCGGCAGGTCGCGCACAACGCCGGTAAAGGTCACAATGGCGCCCATGTCGGTGTGACCACTGGCAAAGGCCTGCGCCTCGGCACCGAAATCAAACGCCTCTTCCTGAACCAGAATCTTCATACCGTCAGCCCCCGGTCATCGGCGGGAAAAACGCCACCTCACGCGCGCCATCCAGCGCCGCATCGAACTCGGTCAACTCCTGGTCAATCGCCACCCGCAGGGCACCCAGGTCGGCAAAGGCCGCCTCGTAGCGCTCTTCCCGCGCCTTCAGCTCCTCGACCAGCTCGGCCACCGTCGTGGCGCTCGTCTCGACCTTCTCTTTCGGCAGGCCAATCCGTTCACGCACCCAGGCAAAATACAAAACATCCAGCTTCATCGCGTCAGTCCTTCAAATGCGGATAGGCCTTGCGGAAATAGTCGATCCCGGTGATCCCGGTCAGCGCCGCCGCGATCCACAGCAGGATCAAACCGGCCCAACCACTCCAGATCATACCCGTCAGCTTCCAGCCAAGCCCCTGTGTATCCTCGATTTCTCCGGCCACCATCTGCGCAACGATCTGTGGATCCATGCCCAGCGACGACATGCCAAGGTAGTGTTCAAAAACACCCTGCCCGAACAGGCAGGCAATCGCCACCATCTGCGTCGCCGTCTTCCACTTGGCCAGCTTTGTCACCTTGAGGGTCCCAGCCACGTCGCCAAGAAACTCCCGCAAGCCGCTGACAAAAACTTCGCGGAACAGGATCACGGTGGCCGGCAGCACCAGCCAGGGCGACATCGACGAATAGCCCACGATCACCATCAACGCGATCACCACCATCGCCTTGTCGGCAATCGGGTCGATCATCGCGCCCATCCGGGTCTCCTGCCCCCAGGCTCGCGCAAGATAGCCGTCGAACCAATCGGTCACCGAGGCCAGCACAAACAGGCCCAGTGCGAACCAATCCGCATAGGGGCGGGTGAAATAAAGGAACATTACCGCGACAAGAGGCGCCGCGAGAAGACGAAGCACGGAAAGGATATTGGGGATCGTCCAAGTCATGAGGTCTTCCTAACCTGTCTTTCAGGGCGTGGAAAGCACTGCCCTTTCGAAATGTGCTATACTGGGCCAATGAACGGGGGCGGGCGCCTTCGTGGCGGCCTCCCCTGCCTGCACCAAAGAACGGGAGGACAAGATGCACCCCATTGTTTTGCTCGTGGCCGACATGCCGCAATCCTGCGAGATCGCGCAACAGCTTGATCACCTGCCAATCGAATGGCTCGGCGCACACGATCACGGCGAAGTCGTGCGCCAGCTGGAAACCGAACCAAGGATCGAATGCGTGATCATGGGCGGCGGCCTTGATGACCGGATGCGCGGCGATCTCGTCGGGCTCATTGCCCAGATGCGCCCGGACGTCTGCATTCACCTCAAGGACCGCGCATCCGGCCCGCACGGCCTCGCCCCCTTCGCCGCGCAGATCGTCGAGAACATCGTGCTGCGAAAACGCGAACGCGAAGCCGCCTGACCCGGCCAGACCGATGCGTTTACCCTTTTTCGTGGAAGTAGTCGTAGATTGTCTCGGCCAATGCGTCCGAGATGCCGTCTACGGCTTTCAGATCGGCAAGATTCGCGCGGCTCACGGCCTTGGCTGATCCGAAATGCGCCAGCAACGCGCGCTTGCGGGTTGCCCCCACGCCTGGCACATCGTCCAGCGGTGTCGCGCCAACGGCCTTTGCCCGCTTGGCACGGTGGGTACCAATTGCAAACCGGTGTGCCTCGTCCCGCATCCGCTGGATGAAATAGAGCACCGGATCATTGCGCTTGAGAGCAAAGGGCCGCGTGCCTCTCCGGTGGAATTCCTCCTTGCCGTGGTCGCGGTCCACCCCCTTGGCCACGCCCACCATCGGGATATCCTCTACCCCGTGTTCGCGCATGATCTCGGCCACGGCAGACACCTGCCCCGCGCCCCCGTCGATCAACAACAGGTCCGGCCACATGCCCTGCGCCCGGTCCGGATCTTCCTTGAGCAACCGTTTGAACCGCCGGGTCAGCACCTCTTTCATCATGCCGAAATCATCCCCCGGCGTGAGGTCATCCCCCTTGATGTTGAACTTGCGGTACTGGTTCTTCATGAACCCTTCCGGCCCCGCCACGATCATCGCCCCCACGGCGTTCGTGCCCTGTATGTGACTGTTGTCGTAAACCTCGATCCGTGCAGGCGGGCCATCCAGGTCAAAGGCCTCTGCCACACCTTTCAACAGCTTCGCCTGCGTCGCGGTCTCGCTCATCTTGCGCGCAAGGCTTTCGCGCGCGTTGCGGGCCGCATTGGCAATCAGCTCGGCCTTCTCCCCGCGCTGCGGCACAAGGATCTCCACCTTGCGTCCCGCCTTGCCACTCAAGGCTTCGGCCATCAGGTCCGGGTTGTCGATCGGGTGGCTCAGGATAAGCTGCCTCGGTGGCTCCTTGGTGTCGTAGAACTGACCGACAAAGGCCTCGAGCACTTCCGCCGCCTCGATATCGGCCCCAACCCGCGGGTAGTAATCCTTGTTGCCCCAGTTCTGGTTGGCGCGGATAAAGAATACCTGAACACAGGCCTGCCCGTTCTCGAGGTGAAGCGCGATTACATCGGCCTCGGTCACGCCGCGCGGATTGATCCCCTGCGCCGTCTGCACCTGCGTCAACGCCCGTATGCGATCCCGCAACGCCGCTGCCCGCTCGAACTCCATCGCTTCTGATGCCGCCATCATCTGCTTGCCCAGCGTCTCCTGGATCTGGGTCGACCGCCCGGCAAGGAAACGCTCTGCATCACGCACGCTGTCGGCATAATCCGCCTCGCTGATCTTGCCGACACAAGGCCCGGAACACCGCTTGATCTGGTAGAGCAGACAGGGGCGCGACCGGCTCTCGAACATCGCGTCCGAACAGTTCCGCAAGAGGAAAACTTTCTGCAATTGCGACAGCGTCCGGTTCACCGCGCCCGCACTTGCGAAGGGTCCGTAATAGCTGCCTTTTTCCTTCTTCGCCCCACGATGCTTCTTGATCAGCGGAAAGGCATGTTCCCGGCTCACAAGGATATTCGGAAAGCTCTTATCGTCCCGCAAAAGCACGTTGTACTTGGGCTTGAGCTGCTTGATCAGATTCTGCTCTAAGAGGAGTGCTTCTGTTTCGGTTTGCGTCGTCAGGAACATCATCGACGCGGTTTCCGAGATCATCCGCGCAATCCGGCCGGAATGTCCGGCGGGGCGCGCATAGTTGGAAACCCGCGCTTTCAGGTTCCGCGCCTTGCCCACGTAAAGAACGCGCGCCTGCGAATCCAGCATCCTGTAGACGCCGGGTGAGCCATCCAGAGTTTTGAGATAGCCCTTGATACAGTCATGACCGAACGGTCCTGCCGACGTTTGTTTATCCTGATCCGTCATCATTTAACGAAATATGATTCTTTTGCGACGCCTGCAATCTTCAGAAACCGAGGGCAAGAAAAAACATGTCCACCATTCCTGTGGATAAGTCTGAAGATATCTTTTCGTGACGAGGGAAATTCCCTTGTTTTCCGCCCATTTCATGTGATTGATTAAAAAATAGGCACAAATGCAAGGCATTGACTTTAAACGATATTTTTTTCACCCCTTAACAAAGGACTGAAAACATTAGGAAATTCGTAACACATTTGTAACGCTCCCGTTACAAGTGCAAAACTTTGGTCAGCCACATCTTTTCAAGGGGCAGAATGCCTTCCCTATCGGCAAGCACTACCGCGCATGAAACGCACCTGAGCAACGCTCAGTAAGCAGAAAAGATCGCTCGGGAAGCAAAACGCCTAACCAGTGTTATCAGCAGGTCAGGACACCGATCACGTAGACAAGGTAGAGCACCGTCAACACGATCCCCCACGTGCGCCCAATGTCACGACGGAAGAACACGAAGGGGATCAGCAAGAGCGACGCCGCCAGCATCACCCAGAGATCGAATTTGAGGAACTCGGGATCGACAGGAATTGGTCCAACCATGGTGGCGACGCCAATAATCGCCAATAGGTTGAACATGTTCGAACCGATGACGTTACCTATGGCCACATCCGCCTGCCGACGAAGCGCCGCCATGGTGGTCGTCGCCAGCTCGGGAAGCGATGTGCCAAGCGCGACAAGCGTCAGTCCAATCACGCTTTCACTCACTCCGAAATCACGTGCAATCACCTGCGCAGCGTCGACCAGAAGATCCGCCCCCAAAGGCAAGCCGATCAGGCCAAGCACCAGAAAAACAACGATCTTCCACCAGGGCATATCCGGGTCCATGCCTTCCGGCTCGTCAAGATCCGGATCACAGCATTCATCCCCCATCCGCCGATGCATCTGCGCTTCGCGCACCGCGTCCAGGAGCATGTAGGCCAGCATCGCCAGCAACAGCAGCCCGGCGTAGAAATCAAAGACACCCCGGAAGGCCAGCCCGATGAAGACCACCGTGGCGACTATCATCTGGATATAGGTTTTTCTGCTCTCGCAGGCAGAGGTATGCAGCGCAGCCAGAATGGCCGGGAAGCCCAGGACCAGCAGGATATTGGCCGTATTCGACCCCACCACGTTGCCGATTGCAATGCCCGGCACCCCTTGAAGCACCGCTTGCACCGAGATCAGCAACTCTGGCGCAGAGGTGCCAAAGGCCACGATGGTCAGGCTGACAACAAGCGCAGGAATGCCAAGACGCAGCGCCAGATTCACGGCACCGCGCACAAGCGAGTCGCCTGCCAGAAGCAGAATGAGCAGACCAAGTCCGGCAAAAAGCCACTCCATGGATTATCCCTTACCCTTGGTGCAGGGGCACGGGCCCTTGCCGATCTTGTAGCGCCCGCATTTGGGGCATTTCGCCGATTGCAGCCGTTTCTTGCCCGGATAGGTCAGCTTTCCAAACATCGCCAGCACTGCCATGCCGACCAGAAACAGGGTGACAATCTTGAATATCATCTCAGAGACCGAACCGCGCGAACTCGGCGCGTTCCTCAATCGCGGCAATGGCATCTGCTGCCACCGACGCCCCGAACCGCTGCCAGAATGGGCGGCGCGTGTCATAGCGGCGCAGGCGCACCTTGTCGCCAAACCGTTCCTTCAGCATCGGCACCATGTGCCCGATCCCGTCGATCAGGCCAAGCTCCTGTGCCTGACGACCAATCCAGACCTCGCCGGTGAACAGCTCTGGTTCATTCGACAGCTTCGGTCCGCGACGGGCCTTAACGTGGTTGATGAAATTGGCGTGGATCTGCTCCAGCATCGAACGCAGCCGAACCACGTCTTCCGGTTTCTCCGGGCGGAACGGGTCCAGCATGGACTTCGACTTACCTGCCGTATGCACCCGACGCTCGATCCCCTGCCGGCTCAGGAACACATGCGCCCCGAAGCTTGCGGAAATCACGCCGATAGACCCAACCACCGAACTCTCGTCCGCGTAAATCTCGTCCGCCGCCGCAGCGAGCCAATAGCCGCCCGACGCGGCAACGTCTTCGACAAAGGCCAGAACGGGAATATCCTTTTCCTCGGCCAGGCGGCGAATACGTGCGCCAATCAACGAGGACTGCACAGGGCTGCCACCGGGCGAATTGACCTCAAGGACAACTGCCACCGGCTTTCCTTTTCTGAACGCCTTTTCGATCAACGGCGCCAATGCGCGATCATTCAACGCCCCACGATTGCCTGCGCCGATAGCGCCCGAAAGGCGCAGTACAGCCACCGTGGGCGGAGATTTGGTGAAGGGGATCCAGCGTGCCATGCAGAGCCATTTAAAAGCGCATGTGCCCTCAGACAAGGCATGAGGGCCATGAAACGTGCGACGTGGCAGAAATATCCCGTTTTCGTGATACGCATATCGCGACGTCACTTACGACCGGATGCGCCATCCCGTCCGGAAGATCCACCAAATCGCGGCAAGGCAAAGCGCCGTGAATCCCGCAATCGCCAGAAGGCTCAGGCCGATGGGTACATCCGCCAGCCCGAAGAACGCCCACCGGAACCCTGAAATCAGGTAGACCACCGGATTAAAGAGCGTGATCGTCTGCCAGATCGGCGGCAGCATCGAGATCGAGTAAAACGACCCACCAAGGAACACGAGCGGGGTCACAACCAGCAGCGGGATCAATTGCAGCTGTTCAAAGTTCTGCGCCCAGATCCCGATGATAAAGCCGAACAGGGCAAAACTCAGACAGGTCAGGACAAGGAAAGCGACCATTGCAATCGGATGCTGGATTTCGAGATCGACAAACAATGAGGCCGTCCCAAGGATTACCACGCCAATGAAAAGAGCCTTGGTCGCCGCCGCACCAACAAACCCGAGGACAATTTCAAGAAAGTTCACCGGCGCTGACAACAGCTCATAGATCGTCCCGATGAACTTTGGAAAATAGATCCCGAAAGAGGCGTTCGAAATGGCTTGGGTGATCACCGACAGCATAATCAGCCCCGGTACGATGAACGCACCATAGCTCACGCCCTCGACCTCCTGGATACGGCTGCCGATAGCCGCGCCAAAGACGACAAAGTAAAGCGACGTCGAGATCACGGGCGAAATGAAAGACTGTGCCAATGTACGGAAGAACCGCGCCATTTCGGTCACGTAGATGGCTTTGATCGCGGACCAGTTCATGCCGCATCCTCCTTGACCAGAGACACGAAAATTTCCTCAAGGCTGCTTTCTTCGGTTCGCAAATCCCGCATCACCAGACCGGCAGCGGCAATGTCATTCAACAGCGCCGTAATGCCTGTCCGCTCGCCCCGCGTGTCATAGGCATAGTGCAGCACATCGCCGCCATCGCCCAAGCTCAGACCATGCGAGGCCAAGGCCTCAGGGACCTCTGCAATCGGGGTCTGCAATTCGATCTGCAGGTGCTTCTGACCAAACCGCGCCATGAGCGAGGCCTTTTCTTCGATCAGCAGCAGTTCACCCTTGTTGATGACTCCGACACGGTCTGCAATCGCCTCGGCCTCTTCGATATAGTGGGTGGTCAGGATGATCGTCACGCCATCTGCCTTGAGGTCCGCCACGACATCCCACATGTCCTTGCGCAGTTCCACGTCGACACCCGCAGTCGGCTCATCAAGAAACAGAACGCGCGGCTCGTGCGCCAGCGCCTTGGCGATCAAGACGCGGCGCTTCATCCCACCGGACAATTCCATCGTGCGCGAGTCGCGTTTGTCCCAAAGGGACAGCTGTTTCAAGAGCTTCTCGATGTAGGCATCGTCGCGCCCCTTGCCAAAAAGGCCTCTGGAAAAGCGCACCGTATCAATCACCTTGGTGAAGGGTTCGAGATTGATCTCCTGTGGCACCAGACCGATAAGGCGGCGCGCCTGACGATACTCGCGCACCACGTCATGCCCGCCAACCCGGATCACGCCGCCACCCGGATTGGTGATTCCGCAGACGGTTGAAATCAATGTGGTCTTGCCGGCCCCATTCGGCCCCAGAAGCGCGAGAATTTCGCCTTCCTCGATGGCAAGCGATACGCCCTTGAGCGCCTCGAACCCGCCTGCATAGACCTTGCGCAGGCCTTCAATCTCTACAATCGCCGACATCATACCCCTCCTGATCGCCGGCCCATAGGATAGCAACGTGGCAGAAGGATCAAACCGATATTTCGAGAGGAGGGCCTGTGCGCCCGCGCAGGATCAGCCGCCGGTCAGGCGCTTGACCCAACCCTTCTTTTCCTCTGGCGCGTCCGCCTCGGTGTCATCGTCCTCGGGCTCTGCCGGACCTTCCAGCGTTTCCTGAAGGTTGGCAAAGAACTGATCCGCCATCTTCTTGGCAAATCCGTCGATCAGGCGGCTTCCAAGCTGTGCCAGCTTACCGCCAACCTTGGCATCCACTTCGTATTCCAGAAGCGTTCCGCCCTCGGTTTCAGACAGCTTCACATCTGCGCCACCCTTGGCAAATCCGGCGGCTCCGCCCTTGCCTTCGCCCGACAGCGTCAAACTCTGGTGCTCCACCAGATCGGACAGAGAGACATGCCCTTTGAACGTCGCTTTCACCGGGCCAACTTTCTGAACGACCGTGGCATCAAAGCCATCTTCCGCGTTGCCCATCACCTCCTTTGCGCCGGGAACGCAGGCAAGCAAGGTGTCGGCACTCAGAAGGGCCGCCCAAACCTCGGACACTGGCGCGGCAATCTCGCGCTGATCGCTCATGTGCATGAAACTGTTTCCTCTCTCCTGTTGGTGAACAAGTTAGGCAGCTTCGCAGGCAAGGTCCAGTCACAGGTCCAATTCAATAACGCCATCCGGCTCGGCAGCGCGGCTCTGGCAGGTGATGATCGTCGTTTCACGTTGCTTGTTCGACAGCACGAAATCGCGATGTTCAACCTCGCCCGACAGCACCCCGCACTTGCACACCCCGCAAATACCGTCTGAACATTTGACATCCACATGGATACCATTCTCAAGCAGGACATCCGACAAAAGCTTGTCCGCCGTTACATGCAACTCCTTGCCCGACTTCGCCAGCTTTGCCGTAAACGGATGGTTTTCATACTCCGGCTGTTCAGGCACGCTGAAGTACTCAAGATGGCAGGCCTCTTCCGGAAAACCCTGCCGTTCAGCCGCAGCCATGACACCCTCCATGAACCGATCCGGTCCGCAGGTATAGACGTGCCAACCGTCCCTGTACCCCGCCAGCACCTGATCCAGATCGGCACGGGTGCCCTGATCCGAAAAATGAAACTGCACGCGATCCGCCCAGGGCACTTCGGCCAGATCATCCAGATACCCGGCCCCGTCCTTTCGGCTCGCGGAATAGTGCAGTTCGAAATCCGCCCCCAATTGATGCAGGCGATGGGCAAAGGCGATCATCGGCGTGATCCCGATACCGCCGCCCATCAGGAAGGTTTTTGTCGCCCCCTCGTCCAATTCAAAGTGATTGATCGGCTTGGAAATGAAAACCTTGCGTCCTTCACTGAAGATCCTGTGCATCAGCAACGATCCGCCCCGCCCTTCATCCTCGCGCAGCACACCGATCTGATACTTGGAACGGTCCGACGGATTTCCCGACATTGAATACTGGCGCAGGAACTCTGGCGCTACCAACACGTCAAGGTGCGCCCCAGCCGTCCACTCGGGCAACTCCGATCCATCAAGGGTCGAAAACTCGTATTTCGTGACGTCGGCGGTCATCTTCTCGGCCTTGCTCAACGCCACGCGGATAACCGGCGCGTCGGCCACATCCGGAACGGAATAGGTATGCACGACGCTCATGTCGCCTTTGGCCATCCGCGCGCGATATTCCTGCGCCGACACCATCTTTTCGTAGGCCTGAATGCCCGCTTCCCGATCCATCGGAAACGGATAGGGCCACGGGTGCGGTGCCAGCGGCGCCGGATAGACGGCAAGCGTCTGATCTTCGTACTTCAGGTCCAGATCAGTCTGAAGATCGCGGCGGTTCAACGGGTGTTTGGTCGGCCGATAGGAACCATCATCCTGCAACTCGATGTCCCACCACCACTTTTTCGTGTCGTTCAGACCGCCATTGCCAACCATGTCATCCAACTTGGCCAGCACCGGCGCGGCGGCGGGGATGTTGGACGCCGCCCATCGGAACGGCGCTTCGGCAAACAGCCCTTCAAGGTTCCAAGGGCAAGTTTTCATACAGCGCCCACACATGGATCCGCCTTGGGTGGTGATCCGGTAGGTGGCGCATTTCTGGCTGTCCGACTTCCAGATTTCATAGCCATTGAACATCAGCTTTGGCCCTGCCGTAATCGCTCCGGACGGGCATTCGCGCGCGCACTTGTTGCAGGACTCGCAAAACGCCTGAAGCCCGAAGTCGATCGGCTTGTCATGCACAAGCGGCATGTCGGTCGTCACCGCGCCGCTTTTCAGGCGGGGGCCAAGGTAGGGGTTCAGGATCACCTCACCGATACGGCTCACCTCGCCCAAGCCACTCAGAAGCAGGAGAGGCGGCTGCAAGACCTCGCCATCCATGACCGTGTGGGCCTTGGCCTTGTAACCCAGATTCCGGATTTGCTGGGCGATCACGCCGCCCAGCAGGGAAAACCGAAGGTAAGCCCGCATGGACTGCGCGACGCTGATCCAGTCGTCACCGCTTGCGCCTTCCATTGTCTCATAGCCCTGATCGACGATCATGCTGATCGCCTGATCATGCTCGGGCACAATCTCTTCTCCGGTTGCATCATGGCTGTACCACGCCCATTCGGGACAGCGGGACAGACCCACCGCATCCACCCCAAGGAAATAGGTGGCCGCCTTCACATTCGCTGCATTGCGCTCTGCGTCCGTCGGCCGCTCCACATCCGCACTTGCGCCATCCTGCAAGAGAACAAATGCGCCAAGGGCTCTGCGCTGCGCAAAGCTCGGCGCGGACTTGCGAACATAGTATCCCCCCTTCGCACTGTCCTGAAGTGCTTTGCCCATATCCCCGAACTGGGCACGTGCAAACATGTCGGCCCGCTTTGGCACGCGCGCCACGTTGGCTTCGTCGATATAGGTCGTCGGGGTTTCCACACGCTTCAACCGCTCGAACGGATGCGCCCCGTCGGCATAGTTGCGCTTGGAAAAGGGATCACGGTTGAACGCGGCCTTGGCGTGCCCCAGACCAAGTTTCCAGCCCATGCCGCCCAAAACGCGGCTGGGTTGCTTGGCCATCTCAAGCAACGCCCCGTCATGGCCAAGGTCCATTTCCGTGGTCACCACGGCCACGCTGAACCGACGGCCCAACCAGGGCACCACGGGAACGCCGTCTTCGCAGCTGGCCAATCCGGCGGCGATCGTGAGTTTGTTGAGATCGACGTCACTGGATGTCGCCGTATGCGCCCGCGCATCAAAGCCCAATAGTCGAATATAGTTCGCAATCACAACGGCCGTTTCGGTTGCACGAATACAGCCGCGATGGTCCTGCGCGTCCATGATCCAATCGCTGCCCGGCTCATCGGGTTTCGGATCACGCATATGCTCGTACAGAAACACGATTGCATGTTTGTGCCCCTCAATCGTGGTCGCCGGGGCCTCCATGCTTTCCTTGAGATCGGCCATGATCACGTCAATGCCGCTGGCCAGTGTCTTGGTCTGCCGCGTCTTCAGGGCGTGCGCGAGGCGATCAATATCCGGATTGCGGATCGGTTCTTTCAACAGCGCGGCGTCCGGCAGCGGCCCAATGCCGACCATCGAAGCATCGTTGAAATAGCCAAAGGCCTTCAGGTGATTGGCACGCTCAACCGGATCAGCAGGAATATCTGCGGTCGCCTTGTTCACAAAGCCATCGCGAATGGCATCCATCATCGCCTGGAATTCGCCCATCGCGTTCACGATGCTCTCGGGATTTTCCGGCCGGTGAAAGCTCAAAGGCTCCGAGGCCACCACCCTGCTCAGGTCCGGCATCGCCCCTCGCGCGAGCCGCTCAAGAGGATACGGACCAAGATGGACAGGGCGATTTCGGGTTGAAAAGATCTGGGACAAGGCGGTGGCTCATGAGTGGTGGCTAGGCGTCTTGACTATCCCATACCCAAACCCTCAATCTGTCACCCAAATGAGTGACACATTCCCTTCTCGCCCCCTGCCTCGTGATGCAACCGCCGCGCTTGCCGCCGCTGTCCCAAGCCCCGCGTTCAGCGCAGCCTTGATGCAATACGTCCGCGAGGCAGCTGAAATCGCCAACATCGGCGCCTTCTACGTGTCCGACCTGCGCCGCCCGGAACCCGTTCTTTCAATCTGGGCCGGCGACATGAGCAGCTATTGGTTCAACCGCAATGCCCGAACCATCCTCTCTCACGACAGCCTGAAACAGGACATCCTGCGCCGAATCCAATCCGCGCCGGAACAGGGCCTCGCCATTGAACGCTGGAGACCTCAGCCTGATGACCCTCGCGCACCGATCTACGTACGCGACGAGGTGATCGAACGCATCACCGTATCCTCGCGCACGGACAACACCGGCTTTCTGTCGTTCTACCTCCGGGGCAAGGAACACGGCTGGATGGACGAGGAAGAGGTCAACCGACTAAGCGCCATTCTCCCGCTCGCGCACGAACTCATCGGGCTACGCCACCGCATCATCGGGTCGGAAGCCTTTCACTTTTCTTCGCAACAGCGTGTGTCGGCCCTCAAGGAACGTCAGGTCGGCCAGTTCGCACGCCTGTCCGATCGCGAAGCCGAAGTCTGTGACATGCTGGTCCAAGGTGTCAGCGTCGCCGGCACGGCCGTTGCCCTTGGCATCTCCGACAACTCGGTTCGCACGCTACGCAAACGTGCCTATGTCAAACTGGGGGTCAATTCCGCGATGCAGATCGCAGCGCTTGTCCTGAACGATCTTGCGTAGATTCAGAACATCGCCCGAACCCACCGGTCCGGCAAAAGCCGCATCAGCGGGAACACCCATGCAAACGGCCTTGGGAAATCCGTGCGGAACCTGCCACGCTTCATCGCCTTGATCACATGTTTCGCCGCCGCATCCGGTGTCATGATCTGGGGCATTTTGAACGAGTTCTTGTCGGTCAGTCGCGTGGCAATGAAGCCGAGGTTGATGATCTGCACCTCGACACCGGTGTTCTTGAGATCGACATAGAGGTTCTCGGCCAGATGCATCAGCGCGGCCTTGCTTGCGCTATAGCCAATGGCACCGGGCAAACCGTAGTAGGCGGACAATGACCCAATCAGCACAACACGCCCTGCGTCGCGGGCCACCATGCCCGCCAGAACATCTGGCAAAACGCGCATCGCCCCAAGGAAGTTCACATCAAAAACTTTCAAGGCGCGCGCACTGTCCCACTTCTGCGCGACCATCGGATCATAGGCCCCGGCGCAGTAGAGAACGATATCGACATCTCCTACCGCCGCGACAGCTTCAGCAACAGAGGCATCATCCGTCACATCCAACTCAACCAGCTGCGCACCCTCAATCCCGATATCTTGCAGACGAGACAAGGTCCGCGCCGACAGAACCAGCCGGCATCCCTCTGATGCAAGCGCCAAGGCAAGGGACCGACCCAACCCCTCGCTTGCCCCGATCAGCCAGACGCGTTTGCCCGACAGCATCACTCGACCGGTCGGATTGTTGCGATCAGCTCGGCAACGGTGATTCCGAACTTGCGCATCTGGGAACGGTTCATGAGCGTTCCGTTGTCCATCAGATAAAGCCAGTCCGTGACAGACAGCACATGCCCCCCGGCCTCTTCGGTCAATCGAATGCGATAGGTTAGCCGCGCCGCAGATCCCATCTGCTGGCCTTCGACCTTGCCCACGATATCAGGCGCCGTACCCGTGATCTTGCCGTCATCCGAGACCGTCAAAGTCCAGCGCCGCTCTTGGGTGTTGCCGGTGTCATAGACAAAACTCTCGCCGATCTCGCCCGAATTACTGGTCCAATCGCCCTGCATTTCGGCCACGAACCGCGAGGCAACCTTGCCGCTGGGTCCATAGATCACGCCTTCGCTGATCATCCGCCCGGCCATCGCCTCGCGAATGTCGAGCTTCGGGGACGTCCCCGCAAAGTCCTGCAACCGGTTCAGGCGAAAGCCACTCCCCGGCCCCCACAAAAGAACCACAACCAACAGTACCGCGAACACAAGCAACAGTTTCATTGCAAAAGCGCCTTTCGAGGAAGGAGAAGAACGAGACCGATCGCCAGGGCCTTGAGGCCAAGCGGAACGACCGCATAGAGGATGGTAAGGGTTTCAATCGCCTCGGGCGAATTCCCCTGATCCGAACGGAAACCGGACGCATCAAGAATGGGCAAGACAAGCGCCGCAGCAAGGGCCAGCGCCATCTTGTTGGCAAATGCCCAAAGACCAAACGCCTGTCCGGCCTGCAGCCCGGCGCGGGCAAGAACCCCCGAAAACAGCACAGGCAAAAGCAGGATATCCGCGCCCGCCGCCAGCCCAGAGGCAACGCAGATCATGGCAAAGCTAAGGGATGCGCCCGCAGGCAGATAGGCCGCCCAGACAAAACAGAAGATCGCCAGCGTCATCGCCCCGACCAGCACGTTTCGCGCTTCGAAACGTCTCGCCAGCATGGACCAAAGTGCAATGGATGTCCCCGCGGCGACAAAGAACAGGATCAGGTAGAGGCCCGACATGCCGGAAAGCTGCAGGGCATCTTCCACAAAGAACAGGAAAAGCGTCGAGGTGATCGCAACGGGCAGGCTATTCACAAGAGCCAACCCAAGGAGCCACATCCCCCCTGAGGCGGCAAACCGCGACCAGTTCAGCTTGGCTTGGCGCTCGGTCTGCAGCCGCCAGATCGGCGCGGCGGCGACACCGGCCACTAGCACGATCACCATCAAAACGAACCCGAACACCGTGTAGCCAAAGAGGCTCGGCAACACGGCGGCCACCACGATCCCCCCAAGGGTGCCAATCTCGCGCCATGTGCCCACCTTCACTAGGTCCTCGGCGCTGTCACTCTCTGCCAGAGCGCGAGTCTGACTGTAGAACAGGATCGCGGCGAGGCTATAGCTGGTGAAGACAAGAACCAGAACCAGCACAAGCCACGTCACCGAATCAACAAGCGGTGGCGCGGAAAACAGCGCCAGAAACCCGAGGCCAAGCCCGATGGTTGCCCCCCAGGCAAACCGCGATCGCAAACGGGGCCAGCGATCCACCATCCACCCCAGGGCGGGGTCTTGTACGAAATCCAGAATCCGTACCCCGATCAGCACCGCGCCCACCACGGACAGCGACAAGCCGAGTTCAACCTCGGCGTATCGCGGCAAGTGGATATAGAGCGGAAGCCCCGCCGCAGCGAGCGCCATCGCGTAAAGGGAGACAGAGGCGTTGGCCATCAAGAACCTCGAAGGCGCTCGGAAAGACGCGGGTTTCGACTGTTGGGAGAAAGCCAGATATCAAGGAAACGCCCCCGAATGTCAGGGTGCGAAAGGCTACAGGTCTGCCGCCCGTTCAGGTAAAACTTGATCTGATCCGCCTTCGGGGCAAGCGCAAGAAACTGGTCCGTCTTTCCAACCGAGGCAAAGCAATTGCCCAGCTTGCGGCGCAGGACCTCATGGTCGGCTTGCGTGTTCTCCAGCCGCACGAGTTCCTTGATCGTCGCCCCCACCAGCTCTTCCCGCGAGAACTCCACGTTATAGCGCAAACGCAGCGCCGCAGCGCTCCCACGCTTGTAGGGTGCGCCGTTTGGCGTGAACAGCTCTGCATCATAAACCTTCACCCCGAACCATCGCAGTGTTGCCTGCCCGGCAAGCTGCGCCTGGTTTATCCCCGGCATGGTCGATGCGTCCGCTCTCGCGACAGAAGCGATACAAATCAGGACGGCCAAAAGTAGTGCTCTATGCATGACATAACTCCACTTGAACGACATCGGTCTGTTTCACCGCAAAGGACGCGGCGCAGATTTCGAGGTAAAAATGCCAGTTGCGCAGGAATTTCTGGTCGTAGCCCAGTCTGAGGATTTTCTGCTCCTGCGCCTTGATACGCTCCGACCACATCCGGCAGGTCTGGGCATAGCTGTCGCCAAAGGCAAAGCTCTCGACAACCTTGAGGCCCGCTTTTCGCGCCTGTCCGGCAATCACCGCATCCGACAAAAGCATACCGCCGGGGAAAGTATAGTGGCGGATGAAATCCGACCCACGGCGGTAGATGTCGAAATACACATCGGGAACGGTAATAGCCTGCACAACGGCACGGCCACCTTCGGCCAGACGTGCGTTCAGCATGTTGAAATAGTCCGGCCAGTACCGCTCGCCGACGGCCTCGACCATTTCGATCGAAACGATGCTGTCAAACTTGCCCTGGGTCGCGCGATAGTCCTGCAACTGGATCAGCGCCCGACCATCAAGGCGCGCATCCGCATATCCCTTTTGGCTTGGCGAAATGGTGATGCCGGTCACGTCCCGCCCCTGCTCGGCGGCGCGTTCGGCGAAACCGCCCCAACCACAGCCCACTTCGAGAACCCGCTCGCCCCGCGCACGCTGCAAGATACGGTCATACTTGCGCAGCTGCCCACGCTGAAGATCCGCATCCCCATCGGCAAACAGCGCCGAGGAATAGGTCATGCTGTCGTCAAGCCACAGCTGATAGAACTCATTGCCGACATCATAGTGCGCCCGGATATTGCGCGAGGCCCCCCTGCGCGAATTGGCCCGCAGCAGGCGGTCGACGAGGCGGAATTTCCCGCGATTCCAGAACCCCGGATAGGCATATTCCGACAGCTCATCCAGATTGTTGAGCGCCACCGTCGTCACATCCTCGATCGACGGGGTATCCCACAGGCCCGCGACATAGGTCTCGCCAAGGCCGATATCACCCCGCGCCGCCATTGCCGTCACAACAGCCCAGTCATGGATCACCATCTCGGCCTGCGGTCCCCCTCCGCCGAAATCATGCACCTCTCCTTCGGGCGTCAGAATACGAAGCGAGCCCTTTCGAATGCGCTGACAGCTTTCGAGAAAGTCGTGTTTTACGCGTTTGCTCAGCATCCGCTGATCTCCTCTGTTGGGGGAACCGGACGCGTTCTATAGCGCGCGCCCTTGAATTTCAGTTTGAGGGCCTGCCAGTAGATCAACGCAACAACACGTATCGTGCCAAACGGCCGGCGGATCGCGGCACCCATCAGCGAGGCACTTGAGGCAGGTTTAAGCGATCCGACCAGTGTCGCGATCAAACCTTCTTCGCCATTGTCATGCTGGATGCGAATGGCGACCTTGGATCGGGTCACATCAAAGTGGAACACATAAGTTCCGGCGATGTCCTGAAACGGCGAGACGTGGAAAATCTTCTTTGCCTCTATCCTGTCATTTCCCTTCATGGGCGCAAAACCCGGCAAATGGCAAAGATAGCTGTGCCGATCCCCAAAGGTGTTGTTCACCTCGGCAATGACCGCCACAAGATCCGCACCGCGAAACGCCATCCAAAAGCTGACCGGATTGAAGTTGTGCCCAAGAAAACTGGGCTGGGTCAGCAAGCGGATATCGCAGGTCTCGAGCCCCGCGCCTTCGAACACCTCGCGCGCCCAAGCAACCCCTTTGCCCTTCTTCCGTTCACCGCCATGCAGGCGATCATGAACCGCATAAAGGTTGAACCTGTTCCGCGAAAAAACCACAGGACCAGCCGTCTCGTCCGGATCAATCATCACGAAATCAACGCCATAGCGAAAAGCATTGTCGATCCCGCCCTTGCGGGCATGGGTTGTTGACCCTTTCATGTGAAGCGGGCGGTTCATGCGGGCTGGCCTTCGAATTGCAGCCCCATCTGACGCACGACGCGCATGGCACTGGCATAGCCATCCTCGTGGAAACCGTGACGCAGCCAGGCGCCTGCAAACCACGTCCGGTTCTGGCCCTGCATGGTCTTGATCCGCTCCTGGGCATCCAATGCCGCCTTGTCGAACACCGGGTGGCGGAACACCCGTGTTTCATAAATCTTGTTTTTCGCAATGGGCTGGGCCGGATTCAGCGTGACCAGAAGAAGATCATCCTCCGGCAGGTTCTGAAGCCGGTTCATCCAATAGGTCACGCCAATGGCCGTCTGCGGGAACCGCGTATCCGCCTTGTAGACCCAGCTTGCCCAACACGCCTTGCGCCGCGGCATCTGTGTCGGATCGCAATGCAGGATCACCTCGTTATCCTGATACCGCACATCGCCCAGCGCCGAGGTCTCTGCCGGGGTCGGGTCAAAGATAAGCCGCAGAGCCACATCACTGTGGCAGGCAAAGATGACCTGATCGAACCGTTCACTGCGCCCGTCAAAGGACACTTCCACGCCACTCTCGTTCCGCGTCACACCCTGCACCGGCGTGCCCGTGTGGATAACCACACCCAAACCGCGCAAGTGACGCTCAAGGCGTTTGACGTACTCGATACTGCCGCCATCCACGGTCCACCACTGATGCTGGCCTGTCGCGCTCAACAGGGCATGATTACGGAAAAACCGGACCAGACTACGCGCCGGAAAGGCTTCGATCCCGTTCGGCGGTGTCGACCAGATGGCCCCGCAAATCGGCATCAGGTAATATTCCTTGAACCAGTCCCCAAGACCCAACTCTTTCATCAGGTCCCCAACGCTGACTTCATCAGTGGCGGCCGCGTCTTCCGCCCGTGCGTTGAAGGCAAAGATGTCCCTCACCATCCGATAAAAGCCCGGGCGTCCAAGGTTGCGCTTCTGCCCAACCAGCGCGCCGGCACTTTGCAGACCATATTCAACCCGCCCGTCATCGATGGTCGCACCAAAGCTCATGTTGCTGCGCACGACCGGCACCTCAAGATCGCGGAACATGCGGGTCAGGTGCGGATAGTTGGCATAGTTGAAAACGATGAAACCCATATCCACCGGAACATCACCGTTGCGCCCTGCAAGAACGGTATGCGCATGACCCCCAAGACGGTCTTCTGACTCAAATAGGGTGACACTTGCACCCGGCGTCAGCTCGTAAGCCGCCGACAGGCCGGAAATTCCGCCTCCGATTACGGCAATACGCTGTGGTGAAGGAGGCGCGGCATCAAAGGACATTGCGAAAACCCTGTAGTTGTTTGAGAGTGTTACGAGATAAAAAGCACATCGGATCAAATAAAGTGATCCAAAAATCTGGCGGCGTCGTAGTCGTCATATGTTCGTGCTGGATGATCATAGGATTGCGGGCCCCAAGATCGGGGCGGAAAGGACTGTGTCCCGCGTGGCGGAACCATCTCGCCCTGAATTTTCCGAGCAAACGGTCTGGATGATCGCGGTGCGTTCGAACCGCGACAAACGGGCATTTGCCAAGCTGTTCGACTACTACGCTCCGCGGATCAAGGCCGTCCTGATGCGGTCTGGCGCATCCTCGGCCATGGCCGAGGATATCGTTCAGGACACCATGCTCACCGTTTGGCGCAAAGCAGATCAGTTCGACCCGCATCGTGCCCAGGTTTCGGGCTGGGTGTTCCAGATCGCCCGCAACCGCCAGATCGACATCATCAGGAAGGAACGGCGCCCGGTCCCAGAGGAGCTCGCGCCGGCAGAAGAAACCGAAGTGGACGCCGCGCATATCGTTGCTTTGGAACAGGAAACACAACAACTCCGCAGTGCTCTCGAAAAATTGTCTCCCAACCAGAGACAAATGCTCGAAAAGGCCTATCTGGGCGAGTTGAGCCACACGGAAATCCAGGCGGAAACGGGAATGCCGCTTGGCACTATCAAATCGAGAATAAGGCTCGGGCTGGAACGTCTCCGGCACGAGTTGAAAGGAAACCGCAGCTAATGAAACGCATCAATCATCACGTCTCTGAGGAGCTCTTGGTAGCCTACGCCGCTGGTGCGTTGCCCTACCCGTTTGCCCTCGTGGTCGCGACGCATCTGTCGATGTGCGATGAATGCCGCGTCCGCCTTGCCGCCCATGAAACCATGGCCGGCCTCATCGTGGAAGAAACAGCCGCCATGGATGTCGATCCCGGACTCAAGTCACGTGTGCTTGCCATGCTTGACGAACCGGCTCCGATTGCCCCGCCTGTACAGGGTGCAGGCATCTTCCCCGCCCCCCTGTTCGAGGCGCTGAATTTCGAGCCACCCCGCTGGAAACACCTTGGTTTCGGATCACGCCAGTCGATCTTGTCGGACGACAACAAGGGGTCGGTGCGGCTGCTCTACATTCCGGCCGGTCAGGCCGTGCCGGATCACGGCCACAATGGTCTGGAACTGACACTGGTCCTGCAAGGCGCGTTCAGCGACTCCACCGGCCGTTTCGGTGTCGGGGATCTGGAAATCGCCAATGACGATCTGGAGCACACACCGATTGCAGAAGAAGGCGAGGCCTGTATCTGCCTTGCGGCAACAGACGCGTCTTTGCGCTTCAACAGCCTGATCCCGCGCCTGCTTCAGCCCATTCTCAAGATCTGAGCGCCGCAGCTCCCTGCGGCGCATCATCTTTAGACATCACCCCAATAGGGCTTCGATCTTCGCCAGCGTTGCAACGTTCACGGCCACACCGTCGTCCGCAGATTTGACACGCTTGGACCGGCGACCGTCGCCGGGAAGATGCGCACCATCCTGATCGTGAATGGCCGCCACCAGATCGCGCATGCGCGCCGCAAAATCGCCACCCGAAGTGGCTCCCGGATCAATCGCAAGGAAGAACTGTCCGGTCTTCGGCGGCCCACCCGCCGTGCCCGAAAACGGCGAGGCGTGAATGCCCAGGGTCGCCCCCGTCATCGCGGCCGCCATCATCTCGGTCATCAGGGCAACGCCCACCCCCTTGTAGCCACCCGAAGGCGCCATCGACCCCTTGAGGCCCACTTCAGGATCGGTGGTCGGATTGCCCTCGGCATCCAGCGCCCAACCAACGGGAATGGGCTGACCTTCGCGCGCGTGTTTCATCACCTCTGACTTGGCAATGGTGCTGGCGCTTTGGTCAATCAACACAGCCGGCTGCCCATCTTCTCCGGGTGCTGCAATCGAAAACGGATTGGTGCCCACAACCGGCTTCGCACCACCCGACGGGGCAATGGATGCAGGCGCGTTTGTAAACCCGATCCCCATCAGCCCCGCCTGCGCAAGGCGATAGGTGTGATAGCCCAGAACCCCGCAGTTATAACTGTTGCGAATGGCCAGGGCGGCCACACCTTGTTCGCGGGCCAGCGGGATCAGCGCCTCGAACCCCTTGTCGATCGCAGCATGCGCAAATCCGGTCGCCGCATCGACGCTCACGACACCGGGACGGGGACGTTCGACAACTGGCACAGCCGCGCCATCAACCTTGCCGCACTGCACGTGCTCGCAATAGATCGGGATATAGGCCAGCCCGTGGCTTGCAACGCCATCCGCCTCGGTCGCGGCGGTGGCCACGGCCAGCGGGCGGGCGTTCTCTTCGGTCGTGCCAACCGCCATCAGGGCGCGCAGCGACAGGTCTTCGATTTCAGCAAGCGTCAGGGTTTTCGTTTCAATCATCGGAACCTCGGATCAATCATTGTCGGAAAGCCCGGCACCCGCTCCAAGGCGGCGGCTTTCTTCTGTGGCAGGAGCATATGTGCGATGGGCCAGCGCATTCAGCGCCTCCCATGCGGCTTTGTCGGGTGTGGCGCGTGTGACCTTGGTACGGGCTGCATCAAGCCTCCCTCCAAGCTGCACAATCAGTTTAGCGTCTTTCGGAAACTCTCCCGAAATACTCACCAGCGAACCATCTGTAACAGCCTTAGCCTTGGCACAGGCGACCGTCACCGTTTGTTCAAGTTGCCGCGCCGCCATGGCCGCAAACGGCAGTATCATCAAAGGTTCGGCAATCTCTCCAAGGCTCGCATCCGCCTGTTTCAACCCTGCGGCACGGTCGGATAGCGCAGCACCTTGGCTGATCGTAGACACCGGCTTTGTCTCGCCCTGAAGCACCGCAGCCAATACAGACACCCCATCAAGGCCCTGCGCACAAAGCCACCGTGTTGCCTTTGATGCCTCCTCGGCAAGCCCCCACGGATACCCGGCCCCACGCGTCGCCCGTTTGGCGGTTGCCTCAACTTCGTTCAATGCAAAGCTCATGCCCGACCCTCCGGATAGACCCACAAATCACAGTTCTCGGTCGAGAGTTCCTGCGGATAGGGCGCCCCTGCGTACATGCAGATGCGCACCCAGCGATCCGACCTCGGATCGAAATGTGTCGCCCCGAAGAACGAGAGCTTGGCACGCAGCATGTCGATCGGCATGACCTGGGCGGAAATCGTGTTGTCGTGGATTTCACCATAGGGCGCGACGCGGGTGATCTGCGCCCTGCGCACCGTGTGGCGGTGTTCGGGATGTGCCGACAGGAAGGCGGCAACCGGCCCGTCCGGAGACCATCCTTCCAAAGCCCGCAACGCCATCGCTGCATCCCGCGCGGGCGCGAGCGGCTGTTCATAGTCTGCAATGGGTTCTTCAAACCGTTCACCCAGACGGGGCTCGAGCTTTTCTTCGGATACATACCAGGCACGCGCGCAATTCTCTCGCGCGGACCAATCAACATCTTTGGCCCAGCCAAAGCTGTTTTCGATCAGGTCGCGCACTTCGCCAACCGGCATGGCACCGTCAATCACGAAGGCGTCCGAATTGCTGTCGGCCATGCACCTCGACAACCCGTCCACCAATGCGCCATAGGGTTCGAGGATCAACGAGGCCAGACATTCCTGCCCCTCCTCGCTCAAGGCTTCCTGCGCCCACGACACAAGACCGTCCCACGGAAAACGGCCTGCGAAATCATGGGTCTCAACCTGCGTTTCCAACGCATCGAGATCGCCTTTCAACTGGGCCAGCTTTTCGATCTGCAAGGGATGCTCGGACATCCAGCTATCCACCGAGGTTCGCGTCTTGGCCAGCAGTTCAAGGAAATGCGCGATCTCCTCCTCGGTCGCCTTCTCAACACTCCTGACACGGGAAATCGCCTCTTCCCGCGCCATGATCCAGTTGTTGAACAGCACCGGATGGTTAACGATGAACGGCGCCATACCAAGGCCGGTCGAGTTCCCGATCCCAAGCTGACGTGCTGTTTCGGGCGCAAGCGACACAGCCGCATCTCCGCCGCGCACCTTTGCCATGTGTTCAACAAGATCACGCACGAACCAGCGGGTCAGGAAAACCGAAAGCATCTCGGCTTGAAAAGGTGCCTGCATCTCTGGTCGATCCGCGATCATCTCGCGATCCGCAGCTCCCAGCTTACCCGAGCCATAAACCGCGGTGGTCCGCATCAGGTAGCCAACAGAGCGCAGCATCGCGGCATCGGGCTGTTCCCCACGCGACAACGCATCCACCATGTGCTCCCAAAGCCGCACGGACCGGTTGGCCCGCGAAACAGAAATCTCGCGTTCACTCACCCGACCGGCTTCCTGTAGCGGTACATTGCCCGACAAGCGGTCGATGTCCGCCTCGTTCGGGATACCATCAAACAGGGTGAACGTTGCATCCCACGCCGTCGCGATCACCCGATCCGAACGCATCTCGGGCGGCAGATCATGCGCAAAAGCCACCAGAGAATAAGCCCGCTCCGGCCCTTGCGCCGTATAAACCGCACGCCCCACGCCCTTTTCGTCAACGTCGAACTTGGGGCGCGAAAAGCTCCAGTTTTCTTCCGCCATGCGGCGCGTCAGCACCCGCATGAAACTCAGACGACATTGATGAAGCGAACCCAACCGCGACAGGCGCATGACTGTCTGCGGGTCTCGCCGGGGGATAGATGTATGCGCGGCACCGTGCATGTGGATTATCCTTGTGGGCCAAAGTTTTCAGCAAAGAACCGATACCAGTTCCCGCCCATGATCCCGGCAACCTCATCTTCGCTCAGGCCGGTCGCGCACAGCCCCTGCTTGATGTTGCCGAAATGTCGGTTGTCCTCGAACCAGCTTGGCATATCCGGAAATCCGGGCGCCGCGGCCGATCCTTCTCCATAGTCGATTTCCTTGGTCCAGCGACCGACGCGCATCCATTCAACGATGCTGTCAGGCTGATCCTGACACAGGTCCGTTCCGATCCCCAGATGTTCGGCTCCGAATTTCTCGGCGGTTCGGGCGATCATCTCGCAAAAGCTCTCGAGCGTGCAATCCGATTTTCCCTTAAGGTGATGCGGATAGACCGAGAACCCAAGCATGCCACCGTTCTCCGTTACCGCGCGGATCACGTCGTCCTTTTTGTTGCGCAGCGCCGGGTGCCAGTCATGCGGGTTCGCATGGGTGATCGCGATCGGACGCTCTGATGCCTCGGCGGCCTCAATGGTCGAACGATCGCCCGAGTGACTCATGTCCACCACGAGACCCACGCGGTTCATCTCTTTGACAACCTGCCTGCCCATCCGGGTCAGCCCCATGTCTTCGGCCTCGTAACACCCGGTCGCAAGAAGCGACTGGTTGTTATAGGTCAACTGCATGAACCGCGCGCCGAGGGTGTGGAGGATTTCCACAAGGCCAATGTCATCCTCGATCGGCGAAGGGTTTTGAAAGCCAAAGAAAATCGCCGTACGCCCCGTCTCGCGGGCCTTATCGATGTCGCTGGCCCACTGCCCCTTCATGATCAGATCAGGATACTGTTCGAACCAGCGGTTCCACTTTTCAAAGTTCAGCACCGTTTCCCGAAATGTCTCGTGATAGGCGATGGTGACGTGAACCGCGTCCACGCCCCCTTCACGCATCTGGCGGAAAACCTTTTCCGACCAATTGGCATATTGCAGGCCATCAATAAGCATTATTCCGGGCTCCCTGCCGAAATATAGGCCGTTTTCACGGTTGTGTAGAATTCGGCTGCCGCCTTGCCCTGTTCGCGCGGACCGTACGAGCTGTCACCACGTCCCCCGAACGGCACGTGATAATCCGTGCCCGCCGTCGGCAGGTTAACAGTTACAACGCCGGTTCGTGCATTGCGACGGAAGTGCGTGGCTCGCGCCAAAGACTTGGTCACGATCCCCGAGGTCAGGCCAAAGTTGGTGTCATTCACCGTGGCAAGGGCTTCATCATAGCTGCCGACCTTGATCACGCTAGTCAGCGGCGCAAACATCTCTTCGCGGTTGATGCGCATGTCATTGGTGGTGTTCAGGAAAACCCCCGGCGACATATAGAACCCCTGGTGCGGCATCTCGAGACGCGCGCCGCCACAGGCCAGCTCCGCCCCTTCCGATTTACCCAGATCAACATAGGCAAGGTTTTCATTCAACTGTTGTTCGCTGACCACCGGCCCCATCTGGGTGCCTTCTTCCAAAGCGTGCCCAACTTTCATCGCCTGCGCACCGGCCACCAGCTTTTCGACAAAAGCGTCGTGGATGGCTTCATGCACCACAAGGCGCGAAGAGGCCGTGCATTTCTGCCCCGTCCCACCAAAGGCACCGCCCAGCGCAAGGGAAACAGCCAGATCAAGATCGGCATCATCCATCACGGCCAATGCGTTCTTCGATCCCATTTCCATCTGCACCTTGGTCAGGTTCTGGATCGCGGCAGCGGCAATGCCCTTGCCCACTGGCACCGACCCCGTAAAGGAAATCGCGTTCACCTTGGGGCTTTCCACCAAACGCTGGCCAATCGCACCGCCCGCACCCATCACGAGGCTGAACAGGCCCTTCGGAATGTCCTGCCGGTTAATGATTTCAGTCAGAGCAACGGCAGAGGCCGGCGTCACGTTCGCGGGCTTCCAGACCACCGCGTTGCCATAGCAAAGCGCCGGCGCGATTTTCCACGAGGCGGTCGCGGTCGGAAAGTTCCAGGGGCTGATGATAGCCACGGTTCCAACAGCTTCACGGCGCACGTCGATTTCAATGTCCGGACGCACCGAATCTGCATTTTCGCCGATCTGGCGCAGGCATTCGGCGGCATAGTAGGTAAAGAACTGGCCCGCGCGATAGACCTCGCCCTTGCCCTCGGCCAAGGGCTTGCCCTCTTCGCGCGACAACAGCGTGCCAAGCTCTTCGGCCCGCGCCATCATCTCGTTGCCAATCGCATTCAGCACGGCCTGCTTGCGCTCAAGACCATAGGCAGCCCACTCACGCTGCGCGACCTGGGCTTGATCCAATGTCGCCTCAAGCTGGTCGGGCGTGGCCTGGGCAAACATGCCGATCAGGTCAGTCACGTCAGACGGATTGCGGTTTTCGATCTCGGTGTCGCCTGCCAGCCATTCGCCGGCGATAAGATTCATATGAGTCACGGGAGTTCTCGAATTTGGGAATTTGGCCAATGGTGGACATTTCAAGTCACATCAGTCAAATTCAAACTTCTGTAGTAAACTTCAGAATTTCTGAAACATGGCCATAAAGATCGAAATGCTGCGCTGCTTTTGCGCCGTCGCCAAGGCTGGAAACCTCTCGGATGCCGCCTCCCGCCTGGGGCGCACGCAATCCGCTGTCTCCATGTCGCTCAAGCAACTGGAAGCCAACCTTGGCAGCCCGCTTTTCGAAAGCGAGCGCAAGAACCGCCTGACAGCCCTAGGAGAGCAGGTGTTCCAACTGGGCGAGAAACAGCTCAAACACTTTGACAGTTCGATAAGCGCCATGGAGCTTCTCGCGCAGGCACCGCAGGGTGTGCTGCGTGTGTCCGCCGTACCATCCGTCGCGGCCCTCGCCTTTCCACCTCTGGTGCGGCATTTGACGTCCAATCATCCTGGTCTCAAAATCGAACTGCGCGATGCCGACAGCCCGAGTGTGATCGAGGCGCTGGTACAGGGCTGGGCCGACATCGGGATCGCGTCCACGCACCACGTGTTGAACGGAATAGAAACGGTCCCCCTGTCCACAGACAACTATGGGCTGGTCCTGTCCGAAACCCATCCTCTGGCGAAATCAAAGACGCCACTTGCCATTGAAGACATCTTTGGCGCGCCGTTCCTGCGCAACGCCCTCTGCGACCAGATCGAAACTCAGGCCTTTCGCGACCACCTGGGCCAAACAGATGTGACCGTTCACAATACGCAGTCCCTGCTGGCCATGGTTCTTCAGGGGGACTGGGTGACCGTCCTTCCCCAATCCGTATTGGGGCTAGCCCCTTCGGGTCTCGCGTTCCGTCCAATCCGGAACCTGCCCGATGTGAGGCAGGTCTTCCTCTACACGCGTGACCAGAGTTCTCATCCCAAGGCCACGCAGGACGCGCGCCATAAACTGACGAACCTGCTGAACGGAAATCCGGACGGGTGATGCACCGAGGCAAGCCCGTCTTATGCAGCCTTCACCGCATGACAAATGGATCGGGAATCGGCTCATCACTGGTGCGCAGCCAGACAGCTTTCACCTTGGTGTAATCCAGCGCGGCCTCGATGCCCCCTTCGCGTCCATGCCCCGAAAGCCCATGCCCGCCGAACGGGGCAATCGGGCTGACTGCACGGTAGGTGTTCACCCAGACGATCCCGGCGCGGATGGCACGGATCATGCGATGCGCCCGGGTCAGATCACGCGTGAACAGCCCCGACGCCAGCCCGAATTGCGTATCATTGGCAATCTCGATGGCCTCGGCCTCGTCTTTGAAGCTGACCACCGACAGCACAGGCCCAAAAAACTCGTTGCTTAGGCTTGCCGCGTCCGGTGCGCCGTCGCAGTCCAGAATGGTCGGCGGGAAATAGAAACCGGGCCTATCCAGCGCAACGCCCCCTGTGATCAGCGTCGCCCCCTGCTGAACCGACTGATCAATCAGGCGCAGCGCATTCTCCCGCTGCTTCTCGGTGCACAAGGGGCCAACTTCCGTTGCCATTTCATCCGGCGCCCCGATCACCACGGCCTCTGCCTTCTCCTTCAGGCGCGCTAGGAAAGCCTCCTTGATGCCTTCCTGAACAACAAGTCGCGACCCCGACACGCAACTCTGCCCGGTTGCCGCGAAAACACCTGAAACCTGCGCATTCACCGCGCTTTCAAGATCGGCATCGTCAAACACGATGAACGGCGACTTCCCCCCCAGCTCCAAAGAGGTCGAGGCAAGGTTCTCTGCCGAATTCCGCACGATATGCCGCGCCGTTTCCGGCCCGCCGGTAAAGGCCACATGCGCAACTTTCGGATGGCTGGTCAACGCGGCCCCGGCATCCGGTCCGCCGGTGATCACGTTCAGCACGCCCTTGGGAAACCCTGCCTGGTCGAAAATCCGCGCGAATTCCAACATCGGCGCGGGCCCCTCTTCCGAGGCTTTCAAAACAACGGTGCACCCCGCTGCCAAGGCTGGTCCGATCTTGACCGCCGAAAGAAACAACTGCGAGTTCCACGGCACCACCGCCGCGACGACACCGATCGGTTCACGCCGCAACCAGACTTCCATGTCCGGCTTGTCGATCGGCAGATGCGCGCCCTCGATCTTGTCCGCCAACCCCGCATAGTAACGATAGTATTCCGCTACATAGGCAATCTGCGCACTGGTTTCGCGGATGATCTTGCCCGTATCCCGCGTTTCCAGCTCGGCAAGGCGCGGCGCGGCTTCGGCAACAAGGTCAGCCAGTCGCATCAACAGCTTACCACGGGCGGTCGCCGTCATCCCGGCCCACTCCGGTGCCAGAAACGCACGTTCCGCCGCCGAAACCGCCCGATCAACATCCTGCGCCGATGCAGCAGGCATCCGCGCCCAAGGCGTACCGGTGGCCGGGTCAAGACTCTCGAACTGCTGGGCCGCGTCCTCGAATGCCCCACCGATGTACTGCTGAAAGCTCTGCATCTCTCTTCCTTTCCCGCCTCAGGCGAACGCTGGCATGACCTCGTTTATGAACCGTTCGAGCGAAGCTTTCTTGCGTTCAAACGGCATCGAACTGTCAATCCAGAAGGAATACTCGTCATACCCAAGCGCCTCGTATTCCTTGAGACGCGCAATCACCGTGTCCGGCGTGCCGATCACGAGATCCCGCTCCATCGCCTCGGGCGAATAGATCGGATGGGCTGCGATTTCCTCATCGCTCAGCGGGTCAATCAAACCCTGGTTGATCTCGCGTTTGTTCATGAACCACGCGCCGAAATAGCAATAGAAACGGTTCAACTCGATTGCGCCCTGCTTGGCGTCTGAATCGCTGTCGGCCACGTAGGTATGCTGCAACAGCATGATCTTCGGACGCGGACGTTCGGGAAATTTCTCGCAGGCCGCATTGAACTTGCCCATCAGGTCGCGGATTTCTCCGTCGCCGTTCCAAAGCGGCGTGACCTGCACGTTGCAGCCGTTCGACACGGCAAACTCGTGGCTGTTCGGATCACGCGCCGCAATCCAGATCGGCGGGCCGTCCTGTTGCACGGGCTGCGGCGACGAAGTGGTCTTGGGGAACTGGAAAAACTCACCTTCGTGGGTGTAGTCCCCTTTCCACAGGGCCTGTACCGCGGGCACCAGCTCACGCATCCTTTGTCCTGCCTCCCAGGCATCCATACCCGGCATCAGCCGTTCGTACTCAAACGAATAGGCCCCCCGGGCGATCCCCAGATCAAGACGGCCCCCGGTGATGATATCCGTCATCGCCGCCTCGCCCGCCAACCGGATCGGATGCCAGAACGGCGCAATGACCGTGCCCGTCCCAAGGCGCACGTTCTTGGTCTGACGCGCGAGATCGACAAGGTTGAGCATCGGATTGGGCGCGATGGTGAAATTCATCCCGTGATGCTCGCCGGTCCAGACCGCGTGCATACCGCCCTCGTCGGCGATTTTGCAGAGCGCGATGAACTCGTCATACAGTTTCTTCTGATCCTCAGCCGAGGAAATGCGCTCCATATGCGCAAAAAGCGAGAACTTCATGTCTCACCTCCCTGATGTCATCGGACGGACTTTGCCGCTGACCTGATTGCCGTAATACACCCCGAAATTCCCCATCCGGCTTTCAGCTGCGAACCTCTCAAGCATGGTGCAGACCGCAGGGTCGGCAATATCCATGAGGGTCGAAGCCGTCAGCTCGGTGAAAACCCCTTGCGAGGCGACCTCACCGCTTGCCTGGCACAGGAACGAGATGTGCTGTGTTTCGCGCGCTTCATCTTCGTAAACGGAATAGACAAAACCGGGTTCGGCATCCGTGCCGCTGGCGTCGATCAACCGCCCAAGCGCCGCCGTTGTTCCAGCCTTGCCGACCTTGATCTCCGGCAGCACCAAACGCCCGGCGCCATTGTCCACCAAAAGGATTTTCCCCTGGTATTCGATCATCGCCGATACCATCAGGTTGGCGCTGTTGCTCAGGGCTTCGGCCTCGGCGGCAGGGGTGACATAGGCCCCCCGCGCATAGCCAAGGCCGGGATGCGTGCTGTTTTCAAACGCCTCGACCTTGCCGATCAGGATCAGGTGATCGCCCGCTTCAACCGTGTTGAACATCGAGCAATCGAACCAGGCGGACACACCGTCGAAAACAGGCGATCCATGCGGCCCGGCCTGCCACTCCACCGCCGCAAACCGGTTCTCGACCGGTCGGGCAAAGGTGTTGGACACATCTTTCTGATTTTCGGCCAAGACGTTGACGGCAAATCCGCGCGCACGGGACAGCGGGCCATAGTTGCTCGACGTGTTGGCAAGACACACCAATACCAGCGGCGGATCAAGGGACACAGAGGTAAAGGAATTGGCCGTAAACCCGATCGGCTGCCCGTCTTCGTCATGCGCTGTCACAACTGTGACACCCGTCATGAAAGCCCCGAAAGCATTGCGCAATTCGCGCGGATCAATCTCGGTCATCTGCGCTTCCCTCCTCACACCAGTCCAGCCACTCCTGCATGGCCGCCGTCACCACATCCGGCGCGGTCAGGTTCACCATATGCCGATGTCCGGAAATCACCAAAGCCCGGCCATGCGCGACGCCGTCCGCCATTGCATGTGTCATCTCAGGCGTTGAATTCGGATCACCGTCACCCGTGATCGCAAGGAAGGGGCACGTTATGTCGGCAAGCCGGTCGGCATAGACCTGATCGCCGCGCGCAAAGGCGCCATAGGCCGTCGCGTATCCCGCCAGATCGACCTGCCCAAGCCATGCCGCCACATCCGCGCGCGCTGCCTGCTCACGCGGGCTATCGCCAAACCAGCGCGACAAGGGTGTGTCGAAATCCACGATGCCAGCTTTTATCTCGTCCGCCCGCGCTTCAACCGCCGAACGCGCCGCCATCGAACGTCGATAGACACCATTCAGCAGGGCAACCCGCGCCAACCGCTCCGGATGCTCAACAGCAAACCCCAATGCGATCAAGGCCCCCATGGAATGCCCGGCAAGGCTCACGCCTTCCAGACCAAGGGCCTGAAACACCGCCGCCAACCAGGCCACAAAGTCCGACAGTTCCGCGCCCTCGGGCAAGGGCGACGAACCTCCATGCCCCGGCATGTCCAATGCGATCACCCGATGACTGCGCGACAGGGCGTCGATCTGCGGCCCCCAGGCCGCCGACTGCATGCCGACACCATGCACCAGCACCAAAGGGCGGCCATGCCCCACCTCGCGGTAGGACAGACTACCGTAGGGCTCATACAGCTGCCGGATTGTCGAGGTCATGGCCCAATTCCTTGAGGTCCTGATAGCGATCCCCGATCCGGTGATGTGGACGCCCACCAACCGACGCGCCCAGCGCAACCACGATCTCATCCGGTCCGGGCGCATCCGCGACCGACAACTGGATGGTCAAATAGTGGCTCCGGCGCCCACCATCATTCTTGTCCATCAACGGAATCTGCAAAGGCGCATTCGCCGGGCCGCGCGTGTTGGTAAACGCAAGATAGGACTTCGCCCCGACCGCCTCACGATAGTGGTTCCCGAACCGCAGCGTGTGGATCAGCGCCGACGCGTGTTCGACCTCGCCGTTCACACCGACAATCGCCGATTTGCCATAGCCTTCGACCTTGTCACCCCCACCGGCCGCCTCAAGGATCATCTCGGTCAGCAACGCCCCCAGCCCCGGCGCGCAATCGTGAATCGCCGGGCGCAGGTCTTCGACAAACCCAAGCCCCGCCCATGGGTTTCGGATCACGGCAACCGCAGCGATCATCTTCAACGGGGTCTCGGCAACCTTCCCGCCCTCGATCAGCGTGTTCTCGACGTGCAGAAGTGTTTTTCGGATGTCAGCGGGCATGGCGGCACCTGTTGTGGGAATCTCTCTCCGATCTTATGGTATACCAACATATAGTCTGTCAATCTGCTTGCCCATCTTCCAACCCATTGGTATTACCGTCGCCATGAACACGCCCTCGCTCGAAAAGATCGCGCAACCTCCACAAACCCTGCGGGACATGGTGCAGGAACGCATGCGCGACGCGATCATCACGGGCCATTTCAAACCCGGCGAACGCCTTGTCGAACGCCCACTCTGCGAACAGTTGGGGGTAAGCCGTACGGTAGTGCGCGAAACCATCCGCTACCTCGAAGCAGAAGGTCTGGTGGAAATCCTCCCCGGCCACGGCCCGATCGTCGCCGAGATGAACTGGTCCGACGCCCGCCAGATTTATGACATCCGTCGCATGCTCGAAACCGCTGCGGCCCGTGCCTGTGCCCTTTCTGTGACCGGGGATCGCGCTGAACGTCTCAAATCGGCTCTGGCCGACCTGCAAAGGGGTATCGACAGCGGTGTCGCCAGCGATCTGTTCGCCGCGACCAATCGGTTCTATCAGGAGATTTTCGAAGGCGCGGGCCACAATGTCGCCTGGGAAATCGTCCAGCGCCTGAACGGCCGCATCAGCCGCCTGAGGATGATGACCCTGTCCGATACCAACCGGGAAAAGCCCGGCCCGTCCCATATGCTCTCAATCTGCGATGCAATTGTCGCCGGCGATCCCGAGGCCGCCGAACGCGCGGTTCATGCGCATCTGGCGGATACGGCGGCTATTGCAGAACGCCTCCTCGCCGCCCAAGCCTCCTGACCTACTCGGTATAGTCCGCAGGTGCCTTGCCACGGTACTTCTCTGTCAGATCATCAGGCACCTCTGACCCGTCATACATGAACGGCAGGATACCCTTGCGCAGTGATCTGCCGCGCATCGCCTTGATATCATCTTCCGAACGCGTCACCCGCTGCGACAGGCGCCGCCCCCACCGCGCGAGATAGCCATAGAGCCGATCAATTTCCGCCTGATGGGCATCGCCCTTTGCAAGATCGTGAAACTCTTCCGGATCGTTTTTTAGGTCGAACAGCATGGGGCGGAAACCGCCTTCGGCATGCATCATCTTGTAACGTCCATCAAACACCATGAACAGACGCGCATCACGTGGCTCAAGCCCCAGCTTCACGCATTGTGGCGTGGCCGAGTAGTCATACTCACTGATCGCGAACTCCCGCCACTCCGGCACCTCACCATGAAGCCAGGGTACCAGCGACCGCCCCTCGATAATGTGGTCTGGCACCTTGCCCCCGGCCACCTCCACAAAGGTGGCGGCAAGATCGATGCTCTCAACCAGCGCATCACAGGTGGTGCCGCGCGTTGCATCCGCTTTCGGACGCGGGTCATAGATGATCAGCGGGATCTTCACGCTCTGCTCGTGAAACAGGTCCTTCTCGCCCAGCCAGTGATCTCCCAGATAATCCCCGTGGTCCGAGGTCAGCACGATCATCGTGTTGTCCAGCCGACCACTCTCTTCCAGATAGTCGAGCAGCACCCCCAACTGGTCATCACACTGCTTGATCAGCCCCATGTAGGCCGGGATCACCTTCTGGCGCACATCCTCGCGCTGGAACGCCTGAGCAATCTTGTTGCCAATATAGGCCCCGAACACCGGATGCGGATCATCCTGTTCAATCGCGTCACGGCTGGCCGCCGGAACATGGTTGGCCCCGAACATGTCATGATAGGGCGCCGGCACGATATAGGGCCAATGGGGTTTGATGAAACTCACATGCGCACACCACGCGCCTTCCGCTTGCTCGATAAACTCGATCGTGCGCTGGGTGAGCCACGGGGTCTCGCTGTCTTCCTCGCGAATGTTCGCTGGCTTGTCGGCATTCCTGAACATCCAGCCAGAGGCAATATCACCGTCCTCATCTACCCCGGCATTGGCGAAATCCGACCAAGGGTTCTGAGAGGGATAGCCCTTTGACTTCAGGTATTCGTTATAAGGGGACCGCTTCTCATCATAGAACCCGTCCGGCCCTTCGGCCCAAAGCCCGTCATCCCTGATCCAACTGTCGAACCCGCACTCTGCCTGCCTTGCGCCAATCTCGCTGTCCGGTGAAAGACCCAGACGCGCCATGCCCTCTGCATCTGCCTTCATGTGCGTCTTGCCCAGCAACCAACACGCCATCCCCTCGCGCCGCAGATGATCGCCAAGGGTCTGTTCGCCCACACGCAGGGGAAAACCGTTCCACTGTGCGCCGTGGCTCGCACAATAGCGCCCGGTATAGAAACTCATCCGCGACGCGCCACAGATCGGCGACTGCACGTATGTATTGGTAAACCGCACTCCCATCTTGGCGACGCGATCAAAGTTGGGCGTATGCAGATGCGGATGGCCGGCACAACTCAGGTAATCAAACCGCAGTTGATCATACATGATGAACAGGATGTTGGGTGCCTGGGATTGCGCGGACATGTGGGCCTCCTCGTTTCAGGGGAGACTGCCACAACTTGATCTGCTGTCCAACGGAAAGTAATTAACAAGGCAAATTTAATTACGCCCCATCCTTCAGCCGTAATTCCTGTTCCGCGACATCTTCCCGATACCGGGGTTCATGCTGTTGGTCGGATCAACCGACTTGTAGAACGCCGCAAGGTCCGGCTTGGCAGGGTACAGATGCCCGACATTGTGCTCGGCCGGGTATTCAGCGCCACGCTTGTCCAGGATCTCCAGCATCGCCTGCTTCAGGGCCTTGGGATCAGCCCCTTTCTTCACAACATAGTCCTGATGCAGAACGTGACACATGAAGTGGCCATAATAGAGACGGCTCACCAGCTGATCGCCAATCTCTGCCGGCAGGTCTTCGAACCACTCGGTGTCATTGCGGCGCAGGGCAATATCCAGGGCGATAATGTCTTCCACCTCGCTAGCATGCACTTTCATGTAGCGAATGGCGGCCCCCGCCGCGGCAAACCTGTGCAACCCTGCGATCTTGGCCTCACGGTCATCACATTCGAAAAAGTCGAGCTTCCCCTCACCCGCCATATCCGACAGCAGCACCTTCGCCTCTTCAATCCCCCCATCGCGCATCTTGAGGATCAGATGATGCGGAAACGACGTGCGAAAGGCCCGCATGCGTTTCGGCAGAATGTCAGGCCAGAACTTCATCGCGAACTGCATGAAGTTGTCCGTGAAATTCGCAAGGCCCGGCACATTTGCCAATCGCGCGTCTACAGCCCCCTTGATCGCGAAAAACACCGGCAAGCGATCCGTGCCAAGCTTGTCGATCATCACCATGGTGTCCTTGCCATAGCGATCAGAGACGTCAAAGACCTCTTCGTGCATGTACTCCGCGCTCACCGGAAGGGTCTTGAAATCCGCAAGGATTCGACGGCGCAACTCTGTCAACGCGGCGGTATCACGCGTCCCGACGTAGAACGTGCGCTCGTCATCATTCTTGGGATAGGTGTCCAGACGCACCGCAAAAACCGCGAGCTTTCCGGCACACCCTGCTGCTTCGTAAAGGCGCGACTTGTCGGCATTGAACCGCGCGGGCGTGTCGGCATCCACGTTGCGCACCCGACGCGCGTAATCGGTGTCGGATGCCTTGCGATTGTCGACCGCAATGTCCTGATCGCCATAGGTGCCGGATTGCAGTCGGCTCAGAATCTCTTCCGGGCTGTCACCAAGATCGATCCCCAGATGGTTCAATAGTTCAAGTTGCCCCTCCGCGTTGATCCGCGCATGCAGCGACAGCTCGGTATACGAAGGGCCACGCTCGACAAGCGAACCGCCAGAGTTGTTACAGACGCCCCCGACAACCGAAGCACCAATGCAGGACGACCCGATCACCGAATGCGGCTGCCGGCCAATGGGTGCCAGAAGCTTCTCTAACGCGAACAGGGTCGACCCCGGAAAGCTGATCACCTGCTTGCCGTCATTGATCAGTTGCAGCTGATCCATCCGCCGCGTGTTGATCAGCACGACATCACGATCATAGCTGCCCTTCGGCGTCGACCCTTCGGTCAGGCCGGTGTTGGCCGCCTGCATGATGACGATCTTGTCCGCTTCGACACAGGCCTCAAGCACCTTCCACTGCTCCAGAAGGGTCGCAGGCTGCACCACGGCAATCGCATCCCCTTCACCGGATCGAAACCCCTTGCGAAACCGCTGGGTCCGGCGGGCGCCGGTCAGCACATGCCGCCGCCCACAAATGGATTTCAAACGCTTGATCAGTTCTGCATCGGTCATGGGGTCAAGCCTCGCTTAGTAGGCAACCGATGGCAACCACGTTGCCAGTTGCGGCCACAGGAAGACAAAGGCCAGACCGGTCAACTGAAGGATCACGAAGGGAATGATGCCCTTGTAGATATCCGTCAGCTTGATCTCAGGTGGACAGACCCCCTTGAGATAGAAGAGCGCAAATCCCACGGGTGGCGTCAGGAAGGACGTCTGCAATGTCACCGCGACAAGGATCACGAACCAAACCAGCGCCGGTTCATCCATCACGCCAAAGCCCGGAATATCAAGACCAAGGCCATTCACGATCGGACGCATCAGCGGCAGCACGATCAGCGTGATCTCGATCCAGTCCAGCACAAAGCCAAGCAGGAAGACGATGAACAGGATCATGAAGACTGTGCCATTCGGACCAAAGCCAGTCCCTGGATCATCTCTTCGATCAGCGCGTCGCCGCCCAGTTCACGCAGAACATAGGAAAACACGGTCGCGCCAAGGAAGATCGCAAAGATATAGGCGGTGGTGTTGAAGGTCGCCTTCAGAACGTTGATCAGCTTGTGCAACGTCAACTTGCGATACCCAAGCGCCAGCAGGGTCGCGCCCAAGGCACCAACACCGGAGGCTTCGGTCGGCGTTGTCAGGCCCGCAAAGATCGACCCGAGAACCGCGAGAATAAGGCCAAGCGTCGGCAGGACGGCAATCAGCACGTCTTTAACAGCGGCCCAGTCCGGCGCCTTTGCGCCTTCGGGAACCGGCGCGACATCCCGTTTGATCAGGGCGATCACGAAGATATAGCTCAGGTACAGCGCACCGATGATCACGCCGGGGAAGACTGCTGCCATGAACAGGTCACCAACCGACAGCGCCATCTGGTCGGCCATGATCACAAGCATGATCGACGGCGGGATCAGGATACCCAGCGTACCAGAGGCGGACACCACACCCGCCGCCAGCGACGGGTTGTACTTCTGCTCCATCATCGACGGCAACGACAACACACCCAGAAGCACCACCGAGGCCCCGATGATACCGGTCGAAGCAGCAAGGATGATACCGATCATGGTCACGGTGATCGCCAGACCTCCCCGCACCGTGCCGAACAGGCGCTGCATCGAAGACATCAGGCGTTCGGCCACACCGGACTCGTCCAGCATCAGCCCCATGAAGATGAACATGGGCAGCGCGACCAGAACAGCGTTCGACATGGTGGCATAGACCCGGTTCACCACGGCACCCAATGTCAGGTAATCAAGACCGGTCAGGGTTTCTTCCAGACCTGTCCAGTTCATCATGCCATTGTCGAACAGGTAGGCCAGACCACAGTAGGCAACACCCACACCCGCCAGCGTCCAGGCCACCGGAAAACCGGTGAACAGAAGCGCGATAAAGGTCAGGAACATCGCGATGACCAGCTTTTCCTCGGTTGTGTGCACAAGGAAGGTCAAGGCGGTCGCAACGATTGCAAAGCAGACCAACGCCCAGAAGATCAGCCGCAGGCCTTTGCCTTCGCGCTCTTCCTCAAGGTTCATCCAAAGCGCATGAACGTCGTGGATCAGTCGCGCCACGGCTGCTAGCGCCAGCATGACAAAGCTGATCGGGATCACCGCTTTCAGGGCCCAACGCGCCGGCAGACCGGTCGGGCTGTCCGAGCGCTCGTTCACCCGCCAGCTTTCATAGAAATAGTCATAGCCCTGGTCGATCATCAGGTAGATGAACGGCACCAGAAGCGTCAGGATACCGATGATCTCGATAACCCGCCGAGCACGCTCGGACAGCTGCATGTGCAACAGGTCAACACGCACGTGGCTGTCGGTGACAAGCGCATAGGAAATGCCGATCATCGTCACCAGACCGTAAAAGTGCCACTGGATCTCGTCCAGCTTGGGGTAGTTCTGGTTAAAGAGATACCGCAGTCCCACCTGCGATACGATGGCAAGCACCAGAAGCAGGTTCGCCCACATCACGACATTGCCGACGCCCTTGACCCCCTTGTCGATTGCAACGGCAATCGCCTGCTGGTCGCGGTCGTCGTGTTCCAGGATGTGCTCATAGACCTCGATCGGGTCGTCTTGCGGATGCAGGTTCTCGGCCATGGTCTCCTCCTAAAGATGCTGGCACGGGGCCGGAAAAGCGGCCGGAAAAGTCGGGGAAATAAAGAAAATCAGAAAGGTCGGGGGCGGCGCATGGGAAGGCCGCCCCCGGGGTGCAAGTAATCGGGATTACTTGCGAGGGAGGAACGCGTTCTCTTTCCAGACGGCATAGCCCGCGCGGAACTCGTTCATGTCAGCCAGAACCTTGGCAAAGTAGGCATCCTTGCCTGCTTCTTCGGCAGCAACCTCGTCCCAGGTCTTGCGGAAGGTGGCGAGCATCTCGTCATCCCACTGCTTGATGGTCACGCCGTTGTTCTCGACGTTGTCGATCAGAGCCGCGTGCTGGATCGCTTCACCTTCTGCGAACGAGTCTGCCATCGAAGCCTTACATGCGTTCTCGATGATCGCCTTGTGCTGCTCAGATGCTTCGTTCCAGACGTCCTTGTTCACGAGCAGTTCAAACACGGTGGCCTGCTGGTGCCAGCCCGGGAAGTAGTTGAACTTGACCAGCTTGTGGAAGCCCAGACGCGCGTCGATGGCAGGCATCGAGAATTCGGTTGCGTCGATTGCGCCCTTTTCCAGCGCCGGGAAGATTTCACCACCCGGAAGCAGCGAAGTCGCAACACCCAGTTTCTGCATGACTTTGCCACCCAGACCGAAGAAACGCATCTTCAGGCCCTCAAGGTCGGCCGGGCTGTTGATCTCTTTTGCGAACCAACCCGAGGTTTCCGGTGCGATGATCGCGCAGGGCAGAACCTTCACGTTGAAACCAGCCTGGTCATACATCTCCTGGTACAGGCTCATGCCGTTGCCATAGTACAGCCACGCCATGTATTCGCCCGCCTCCGGACCAAACGGAACGGCCGAGAACAGCGGTGCCGCGGGGATTTTACCCGCCCAGTAGCCGGCAGTGGTGTAACCCGAGTTGATCTTGCCCGACGAAACAGCGTCGAGGATTTCAAACGGCGGAACCAGCTTGCCCGGCTCGTACACCTTCATCTTCAGGGTGCCGCCCGACATCAGGTCAAGCTGTTCGGCAACACGCGGGATCGGCGAGCCCAGGCCCGGCAGCGCAGTCGAGAACGCGATCGGGGTTTTCAGCAGCATCTTGTCTTTCGCCATTGCGGCAGGGGCTGCCAGAAGCGACGCGGCCACAGCCAGCGAAGTCAGGGTCTTTTTCATGAGTGTCTCCTCCAGAATTCAGATCAGCCGGTTTCTCGGCCAGCAATCACACCGCCTCCGCGGCACATCATGGTAAATATTGTTTACCTCTAAATTCAGTCAACAACTTTATTGACCAATTCATGAGCGAAGTGGCGAATTCAAGATCGACGTTCAGACAGGCAAAAATCTGCGTTTTTCTTAAGAAAAAATCGAATTTCTTTTGTATTCAATCGCATACCGACGCTGTTGATATACGGGTTTCTGGGTAGCAGCCCCTTGATTGAAAGCGCCTCACTGGTAAATATTAGTGACAACCTTTTTTCACCGCCAGAACCGCAGAAACGGGAAATCATGGACCATTCCAGCCCCTTTGACCCTGTTGGACACGAATCACTTGCCGTCGCCGTGGTCGATCAAATCGAATCGATGATCGTTGACGGCATTCTCAAGGAAGGTCGAAAACTTCCCTCAGAGCGGGACCTTGCAGAAGCCCTTGGCGTCTCGCGCCCCAAGCTGCGTGAAGCCCTACAGATCCTGGAAGAACGCGGGCTTGTGCACGTCCGTCACGGAGAAGGAACTTACATCGCCGCCCTGAGTGGACGGGCCATGTCCCCCGCCCTCCTCGCGCTCTACACGCGTCACGGACGCGCGTTCTACGACTATCTCGAATACCGGCGCGAACAGGAAGCCTTCGCAAGCCGACTGGCAGCGGAACGCGCCACGCAGTCCGACAAGGAACGCCTGTCGGACATCCTCCAGACCCTCCAGAAAGCCTGGGAAGAGGAAGACGCGGAAACCAGTCAGGAGGCCGACCTCGCACTGCACGTTGCCGTCGTGGACGCCAGCCAGAACACCACGTTGATCCACATGATGGCCTCCATCTATGACCTCACGCGCCAAGGCCTGTTCTATAATCGCAAATACCTGCGCACCATGGACGGTACCGGCGAGAAGCTCCTGGACCAGCACCGACAGATCGTCGAAGCCATCCTGTCCGGTAATCCTGATCGGGCAGAACGGGCCGCGCGCGCTCACCTGGATTTTGTGGAACAGTGCTTCCGTCTCGGCCAGGAGCAAGCCGAACGCGAAACCCGCGCCGCCAAACGCAGGAAGCTTTCTCAGTAGGAAGCACTGGCCACCTTTGTCACGGCAGCTCCACCGCTGACCCAGAATGAAGAGTCAATCTCACGGCGTGCAAATCGTACGATCCCTGTTTTCAAACACTTCATCTGTTGTCGACGTCACATAAACAGTTTCTGCGAAACACCAAGTGCTCGCCACTGCATTTCCAGATATCGTGGTGTTGATAAAGTAAACGCGCATTGGGCTTTGACGCTCCTCTCTTTCCACAACAATATCTACTGACAGGTTTTGGCGTTCAGACTCTTCAGCTGCGTGATCAAACACTGCTTTAAAATCCAGCAAAAGTAGTGGCAACAACAACGCATCTCGCCAGGCCTCAAGCGAGAAAAACAACATGTCTGCGCGATCGAAATCATAGATGCTCAACTGCTCTCCAAAGAAGCCTTCCTTATCCTGTTCTTTAAATGAAGACTCAAACCCCTCGGGAAATCCCCAAAGAACGTAGTCGATCTTTTTTCCGCCCTCGTTGAAGAATTCGGCAGCAAATCTGCTCTTAAACTCGTCCGCATGAACGCGACTGGACGGCGTGACACCCCAACACATTAGAGCGAAAAAATTCACAACAATGACCCTCAAAAAAGTTCTTTTCACATGCTTCCCCTAGTTCTCGTTTCTCAAATCACTTTTTCCCGGAGCAACGCCAGAAAACTCCCCTAGCACGCCACAGACACGACCCTTAGTATCTACAGTATCTACCTCTCCACAACGGCATCCACGCACAATTCATCTGCAGGCTTTTAAGTTCAAACGACAAAAAGCGCCCCTTGGGGCGCTAAGTATTTGATATTCGACGTAGGA